>CAXXNO010000014.1:0-37351 GCA_963663235.2 Dehalococcoidia bacterium | reverse complement strand
CGTCTGCCCGTTGGGCCGCTCCCGCCACACCCGATACGTCTGTACCTGGGAGCTGTGCCGCGAATCATCCGGCCTCGGGATCGTCTGCGACGAGGTCCTTCACGAGCACCAGGTCCCCCTCCCGGTTCGAATCCCATCACGGTGGCCAGGGCAAGCCCGGCGGCGTTCTCCTCATGCACGAGGGCATAGAGGTAGTGCGCGCCAGCAGCGGCAACTCGCGCCTCGGCCTCCGCCATGAGGGCTTTCGCCACGCCCTGCCCCCGATACGCCTCGTCGATCGCCACGTGATAGAGGAACGCGCGCCAGCCGTCGAACGTTGCCAGGGCCGCGCCGAATCAGCTGACCGGCCTCGTCGACGGACGAGCGCGAACGTCGTCTGGCTGCGCACGATCACCTCCCACCTCGTCGTCCGACATGGTCGGAAACCCGACCGCCGCCCAGAGCTGCACCGCGCCATCGTGATCCTCCGGATGTGCGTAGCGAATCACCATCAGGCGTCTCCTCTCGCGGATGCGGCTCCCGGTCTGTGCGCTGGCGCGGAGATCGGCGAGGCCCGGCGTGCAACACCGGGCCCTCGCACCGCTTCTCGTGGTTCCGACGCTCATCGCTACGTTCGCGGTGGTGAGCGGTTGTCCGCTCCGAACGGCTCCGTCGCGCCGCCTCTCGGGCGGGGGATAGGGTTCACGTTCGCTTCGTCCAGCAACCCCGCGGCTCGCAGGAGGAGCGTCCCGCCGCTGCGCGGCGGACTGTCGTCCAACAGGATGACACCCTCCTTTCGGTGCACCGGCGGAGTCCGGTCCGCCGCCGCTCGCCGGCCCTGGCCGTTGGCCCCGTGCGAGGCGCGGCCAGCCCTGCCTGCAATCTGGCCGGGCGGTCCGGGCTTGTCAAGATTGTCCTTGTGCGAACTATCACGACGCGTCCCGACTCGACCCCTGACGGCTAGACTCCTGAGCAAGCCGGAGGCGAGCGTGATGAGGTGAGGATGGTGGGATGAGTACGACCTCCGCTCATCGTCGGGCTGTGTTTGCTACTGCTGGGGATGGGCGGGGGGAGGCAAAACTCTATCCGGCCCCTGAACCGGGCCGATCCGCGACCATCTGGGGTCGGAAGGATCGCTCATGCCGCTCTATCTTGCCCATCGCCTTTTCCGGGGCGACGCCACGGACGCGGCATTCGTCGCTCGCTGCCTGGGCGGCCAACCGGCGGACCTGGTCTTCACCGACCCGCCCTACAACGTGTCCTACGGCGCCCATGGTGGTGCGGAAGCCCTCCCGAGCCGCGGCCCGCCTGGAACTCGTCGCTGCTCCCGAGTGCGATACGGAGGCGGCCCGCCCCCCTGAGCGCACCGCGATCGCACCGTCAGACCGGCCCCCGTATAGGTCAACCGGACGTGTTTCGGCACACCATGGGAATATCGTGTGGCTGGCGCCGCTACTGGCGTTCTTGGTGGGCCGAGCGCTCACCTCGCCTGGTCCACTCAGGAACCGAAGATCGCAACGGGGATCGGGCGGGCCCCCAAGGGAGGCAAGGGTGGACGTCCGAATAAAAACGCTTGAACTCGAGGCAGAGGAGAATCATGACTGAGCCAATGGAACAGGACGATACGACCTTGAGCCTGGACGAAGACGATCGGACGAAGTACAGCTCACGGCCATGCCGCCAATCGGTCTTGCACCAGCAAGCAGGGGGCCGCCGCTCGCACGCGGCGAGTTCCTGGCGCCAGAGGCGGCTCACGAGGCGAGCGCCCTGCGGGCTGGAACTGGCTGGTGGTCTGCCCGCAAGGCGGGTTGGATGACCGTGCGGTCGAGGCGCGCCGCGACCGTCGCTAACTCGGCCAGCGCGTCCTCAATGCCCAGCTCGCCGTCGGCGGCATGGGGCATCCGGGTGGTCAGGACGTCGGCTTCGTGGATGCGTTCCCACGCCGCCACGATGAGCGCGGCCGCCTCGGCTTGCAGCGCGAGCCGTTGCTGGTGAAGTGACGGGGGGGCGCTCCAGGGAGGAACCCCGGGTCGCCCGCGAAAGGGGCGCATCTCAATGCTGTCGTCGCGCATCACGGTTCCTCCGCCACCGGCCGGTCGCAGGATAGAACATACGTCCTACATCCGTCCAGATTGACACACAGGCCCAAAACCTCATCCGGAGTCAAGCCTTGGTTACGACCTGCAGGGCGCGGACGGAACGTCACCGCGTTACGCCGTGCCCCTGGCGCGGGTCTATCGAATGTGCGCGGGTCGCGCGCCACCCGGGCTGTGACCCACGTCGGCGGAGCATCGCATGGGCATGGCCTGGATCGCAGGGCGCCGTTCGGCACCTGGCCCACGTCCCGCTTCCCTCGGTGTGGGGCACGAATATTAGATCGCGCCCGGAATCCCGCGAACTTGTGAGCGGGAGACGCGCGCCGGCGACCTCAGCCCTCGGGAGTCTGGCAGACCTGCTGAGTTGCAGTCCGTCGGTCTCCAGGACTGTTCCGCCCGTGTTACCGGGCGGAGACGCCTCTGGGATCGGAGCAGCGGACTTTTAATCCGTCGCTCAGGTTCGAATCCCAGAGGGCCCACCAGTCCTCCCCCCTGGACGCCGTCGTGGCCCCATCCGATCAGTCGATCAAAGTCCTCCTGATTGTGGCTTAGATACAGTCAGTCGACGGGCAGCACGTTCGCGACGAGCAGCCGTTCGACGACGGGGAAGCCTGTCACCAGACCGAACGGTGGGGGCGCCTGCATGGGGGGATTGGGTTCCGGGTCAGAAGGCCAGCAGCGCGCTGCGCACGCCGATGGCGATCAGGCCGACCGCGAGCAAGCGTGTCAAGGTCGACTGGCGACTCCGGCGCTGGAATCGCCACCCCACACTCCCGCCGACAAGCGCGCCCGCCGCAAGCGGTGGGACGGCCCACATGGGCTGTGCGGCGCTGCCGAACGCAGCCTGGACGGTCACGGCGGTCAGCGCCATGCCAGCGATCACGGCGTAGGCCGTCGGCGCGGCGAGGGCGTGGGGCATCCGCATGACGCTCATCGCCATGGGCGTGTAGAGCAGGCCGCCCCCGATCCCTGTCAGCGATGCAACAGCCGCCGTCGCAGTTGTTGCCATGAGGGAGCGTCGCAGCGGCAGCCGGTAGGCGAATCTATTCCCTTCGCCGTCCCGGAATCGTCGTGGCCATCCGTGGCGTAGCGGGCCACCGAAGTGATGCACAGGACGCCAGATCAGATGCACACCCACGGCGATGAGCAGGGCGGCGAAGATCGCGGCGAAGGCTGAGCGCGGGAGGACCGAGGTACCCAAGGCGCCGATCAACGATCCGGGCAGGGCTGCCGCCAGCAACACCAGGATGACGGGATAGTCCAGCAGCCGGGCCCGGGCCGCGAGCGCGGCGGCCGCAGCGCTGTTCAGCGCGACCACGGAGAGGGCGGCCATGGTGATCGCTGCCGGGTCCGCGTCCTCGTACCACAGCAGGAGCAGTGGCGTGAACAGGAAGCCACCGCCCGCCCCCACGCTGATGGCGTAGATCGAGATCCCGGCCCCCAGCAGCGCAAAGATGATGGCCTGTTCAGGACTCATCAGCCCGGGATTGGGCACCGGGCTCGCGAGCCCAGCGCCCTCACCCTTGATCCGCAACCGTCCCCGGAAGGGCCGGTCCGGTCCCTGGGCGGCTACAACGAAAGCCCACGTTGCTGGTGCTGCTGTCTGGTGGGAGGCCCATGCGCGCGGCGGGGCGGTAGCGCGCGCAGTAGCTCGCATGGCAGAGGAAGGAGCCCCCCTTGAGCACGCGCAGGTCGCCGTCCGGCGGGCCGGTAGGATCGACCGAGTCCTGGGAGACCGACGCGTTGACGTCGAACCAATCGACGCACCACTCCCAGACGTTGCCGGTCATGTTGCGCAGACCGTAGTCGTTGGGCGGGAACGTATCGGCGGGGCAGGTGCCGTACCAGCCGTCGTCCTGCGTGTTGCGCGAGGGGAAGTCCCCCTGCCACACGTTCATCCGATGCTCGCCGCCGGGTTCCAGCTCGTCGCCCCAGGGGTAGCGGCGACGGTCCAGCCCACCGCGGGCCGCGCACTCCCACTGCGCCTCGCTGGGTAATCCGCGCCCCGCCCAGGCCGCGTACGCTGCGGCATCCGCCCAGCTCACGTGCACGACGGGATGGTCCTCGCGCCCTACGACGCTCGTTCCCGCACCCTCAGGATGCGACCAACACGCGCCCTCCACCCGCCGCCACCAGGGCGCGTCCGCCGCGCCCCGCGTTGGCGCGAAGTCGTCCGGCAGCAGGCCCCCAAAGACGAAGGACCAGCCCTCGCGCTCGGCCTCGGTGCGATAGCCCGACCGCTCGACGAAGATCGCGAACTCAGCGTTTGTGACGGCGTGGACATCGATCTGGAAGGGCGACAGCGTGACCGGCCGGACCGGACCCTCCCCGTCCTCGGGGTAGGAGATGGCGTCGTCGGCCCCCATCTGGAAGGTTCCGCCCGGGATGGACACCATGGGCCCACCGGACCTGTCCCCGGCGGCGACGACGTTCGGTGCAGACCGGAGGCGGGCCGCGATCGGCCGGCCGTATCCGCCGCTCCCGGGAGCGCAGCAATCGCTCATTTGTCCATGCTCGCTTCCTCGGGCGAGGGCGGCGCGATGGGTCCGGGGAAGCGTGTGACCACAATATCGACGCTGTGGATGGTGCCGCCGAACGGGAACGGCCGCTCATAGGCGGACGTGACGGGGGAGAGGCGGTTCAGCCCAACATCCGCTCCGCCCCGCCCCGCGCCCCAGGCGAGCGACGGCACGTCGATCGATCCCACGTCGGCGCCGTCCATGACCAAGGTTACGCGGCCGTTCCCCTCTGCCTTCGCAGCCGTGAGCCGCGCCGCCACCGTGACGCGACCGGCGGGCAGCTCCACCGCGGCGCTGCCGCTGGTGACCACCGACCGGGAGTTGTAGGCGAACTGCAGCCGGTTGTCCTGGACGTAGAACGCGATGCCACCGGTCATGCCCCCCTCCACGAAGAGCACGCCGTCCAGCGTGGTCTCGGCCCGCTCAATGTCCGCCGTGATCTCCCACTCGCCCACGCCCAGTGCGGGCGCGACGGCGCGGGTGGGCAGGTGGGAGATCGGGGGCGTGTAGTGGTAGCGGAGCCGGGCGTGGATCCCGCCGGGCCGCAGGCTGACGCCGCGCAGCCGCTCGTGGCGATCGTCGAGTGGCAGCACACCGTAGCGGCCGGCCTCCACCCACCAGCGATCGATCAGCTCGCGCAGGCGTTCGGGCTCCGCCGCGGCGAGATCGCGCAGCTCGGAGAAATCCTCCGCCAGGTGGTAGAGCTCCCACTCGTCGTCGCCGTACGGCGTGTCGCGGGTGTGCCGCGTGACGGCTTTCCAGCCATCCGCCCAGATGCCCCGGTGTCCGTCCATCTCGAAATACTGGACCGGCTTGCGGGAGGGTTCTTCCGGGTGGTCGAAGGTGTAGGCCAGCGGGGTGCCATGTACCGGCATCTGGTCGATGCCGCGATACTGGCTGGGCGCCTCCAGACCGAGCAGCTCGAGGACGGTCGGCACGATGTCGCTGACGTGGTGGAATTGGTGGCGGGCGCCGGGCACGCTGATGCGCTGCGGCCAGTGCACGATCAGGGGCACGCGCACGCCCCCACCATGCACGTCCGCCTTGTACCAGCGCAGCGGCGTGTTCCCCACCTGCGCCCAGCCCCAGGGAAGATCGGCGGAGCTGCGCGGCCCGCCAATCTCGTCCAGATCCACGTTCGGGATGTCGTCCACATAGATCTTGTACGGCTTGCCGGGGTAAGACTCTGCCAGGATCCGGCCGTCTTTGGTTGCGCCGCGAACCGGACTGCCGCCGGCGTGGAGCACACCCGTCGGTCCGCCGGACTGGCTGGTGCCGTTGTCGTGGAGCAGCAGGAGGATCGTGTTGTCCAGCTCGCCGGAGGCCCGCAGGTGGTCGATCAGCCGCCCGATCTGGGCGTCCGTATGATCCAGGAAGCCGGCGAACGTCTCCTGCAGCCGCAGCATGAAGGGCTTCTCTTCGTCCGGCGTCTCGTCCCAGGGAACGACACCGGGGTTACGGGGCGCCAGCTGTGTATCCGCGGGAATGACCCCGCTCGCCAGCTGGCGCTCATAGACCTGCTGCCGGACGACGTCCCATCCGGCGTCGAAGCGCCCGCGGTACTTCTCGATGTATTCGCGAGGCGCCTGGTGCGGATCGTGCATGGCGCCGGTCGCGAAGTAGAGGAAGAAGGGCTGCCGCGGCCGGTTCGACTGTTTGTCCCGCAGGAAGCCGATCGCATGATCGGCCAGGTCCTCCGTCACGTGGTAGCCCTCCTCGGGCGTCTTGGGCGGATCGACGTGGTGGTTGTCGTACGTCAGCTCCGGATAGAACTGATCCGTCGCCCCGGCCAGGAAGCCGTAGTAGCGGTCGAAGCCGCGCTGCAGCGGCCAATTGTCGAATGGCCCGGCGGCGGAGCTGTCTTCCGAATTGTTGAGGTGCCACTTCCCCAGCCCGTACGTCGCGTAGCCTTCCGCCTGCAGCATCTCCGCGAGCGTCGCCGCATGCTTCGTCACGGAGGCGCGCATATTGGGGAAGCCGGTGTCGGGCAGATTCGCTGGCGTGCGCATACCCACCGAGTGGTGGTTGCGACCGGTCAGCAGCGACGCGCGCGTGGGCGAGCACAGCGGCGTCACATGGAAGTTCGAGAAGCGCAGCCCGTTGGCCGCGATCGCGTCGATGTTAGGTGTCTCAATCAGCGAGCCGTAGCAGCCCAGGTGCGCGAAGCCCGTGTCGTCCAGCAGCACGATGACCACGTTCGGGCGCTCGTCTTCTGTGTCCTCCGGGCGCGGCGACCACCACGGCTCCGACTCCCGGTAGGTTCGCCCGATCTTGCCTTCGAACCGCTCCGTTGACGTCATCGCGAATCTCCTGACTGCGCCCCCGCTTGCGCCAGCGCGCCGGCCGCACGAGCGAACGGGGTGATCTCCATCTCCACAACGTGAATCGTGCCGCTGAACGGGAATGGCGCCTCATAGCTGTCGCTGACGGGGGAGAGCCGGTCCAGCCCGAACGACCCGCCACCCCGGCGCTGGTGGATGGTGCGGCCGGCCAGCTCCGGGATGCGCGTCTCACCGACCGCCGCGTCGCCCACGAACAGCGTCAGCGTGCCGCCGCCGTCCGGCTCCGCCTGCAGGCGCGCGCCGACGCTGATCCGGCCCGGCGGCAGTTCCAGCGATGACCGCGCTCGCGTGATCGCGGTGCGCACGTTGTAGTCGACGTGCAGGCGGTTGCCGCGGACGAAGAGCGAGACGCCGTTGATGATCCCACCCATCGCCACGATCACCCCCTCCTGCGCCCCGTTCTCCCGCTCGATATCGGCCGTCAGCGTCCAGTCTCCGGCGTTCCAGGGCGGGGTCGCGCTGTAGGGGAGATGCGAGAGGGGCGGCGTGAATCGGTAGCGCGTCGGTCCGCCGCCGCCGCGCCGGCGCGACTCGGCCGGTACAAAGGCCCGATCGTCCAGCGGCAGCGCGCCGTGGCGACTCGCCTCCACCCACCAGCGGTCGATCAGCTCGCGCAGCCGCTCGGGCTCTCGCCCGGCCAGGTTACGCGACTCCGAAAAGTCGTCGGCCAGGTGGTACAGCTCCCACTCATCGTCGGAGAAGGGGGCGCCGCGGCTGTGGCGGGTGACCGCCTTCCAGCCGTCGTCCCAGATCGCGCGATGCCCGGACATCTCGAAATACTGCGCCGGTTTGCGGGAGGCCGCTTCCGGGTCGTCGAAGGTGTACGCGAAGCCCGTGCCGGAGACGGGCATCTGGCCAACGCCCCGGTACGTCCCCGGCGCTTCCACGCCGGTCAGCTCCAGCACCGTCGGCACGACATCGTTGACGTAGTGGAACTGCTGGCGAATGCCGGGCACCGTGATCCGCGCCGGCCAGTGCACGATGAGCGGCACGCGGACGCCGCCGCCATGAACATCGCCCTTGTACCAACGCAGCGGCGTATTCCCGACCTGCGCCCAGCCCCAAGGGATATCGGCGTGGCTACGCGGTCCACCGATCTCGTCCAGGTCCACCCTGTCCACGTCGTCCACGACGAGCGTGCGCGGGTTGGCCGGGTTCACCTCGCCCGCCACGCGGCCGTCGTTGGTGGCGCCGCGCGCGTCGGGGCCGGCGCGCATGATTCCCGTGGGGCCGCCGCCCTGGCTGGTGCCGTTGTCGGCCAGCACCATCACGATGGTGTCGTCCAGTTGCCGAGACGATTCCAGGTACTCGATCAGCCGCCCAATCTGCGCGTCGGTGTGTTCGAGGAAGCCAGCGAACGCTTCCTGCAGTCGCGCCATGAATCGACGCTCGTTCGCCGGCAGCGAATCCCAGGGCTGCACCCCGGGGTTACGCGGGGCCAGCGTGGTGTCCGGCGGGATGAGGCCGCTCGCCAGCTGGCGCTGGTACCACTCCGCCCGCAGCACATCCCAGCCCGCGTCGAAGCGGCCCCGGTACTTGTCCAGGTAGGCCTGCGGCGCCTGGTGCGGCTCGTGCATGGCGCCGGTCGCGAAGTACATGAAGAACGGCTGTCGCGGCCGGTGCGACTGTTTGTCGCGCAGGAAGCTGATCGCGTGATCGGCCAGGTCCTCCGTGACGTGGTAGCCCTCCTCCGGCCGTGCCGGCGGATCGACGGGATGGTTGTCGTAGGTCAGTTCCGGATAGAACTGGTCCGTCTGCCCGGGGAAGAAGCCGTAGTAGCGATCGAACCCGCGTTGCAGCGGCCAGTCGTCGTAGGGGCCGGCGGGGGAGGTCGCCTCGAACGGCGCCAGGTGCCACTTCCCCAGCGCGTACGTCGCGTAGCCATCGGACTGCAGCATCTCGGCGATCGTGGCGGCGTGGTTGCTGATCCGGCCGCGCATGCCGGGATAGCCGGCGTCGTTGAAGGAGGAGATCTTGCCCATGCCAACGCTGTGGGGATTGCGCCCGGTCAGCAGCGCGGCGCGCGTGGGCGAGCAGAGCGGCGTCACGTGGAAGTTCGAGAAGCGCAGCCCGTTGGCCGCGAGCGCGTCGATGTTGGGCGTGTCGATGGTCGAGCCGTAGCAGCCCAGGTGCGCGAAGCCCGTGTCGTCCAGCAGCACGATGACCACGTTCGGGCGCTCGCCTTCTGCGTCCTCCGGGCGCGGCGACCACCACGGCTCCGACTCCCGGTAGGTTCGCCCGATCTTGCCTTCGAACCGCTCCGTTGACGCCATCGCGAATCTCCTGACTGCGCCCCCGCTTGCGCCAGCGCGCCGGCCGCACGAGCGACCGGGGTGATCCCCATCTCCACAACGTGAATCGTGCCGCTGAACGGGAATGGCGCCTCATAGCTGTCGCTGACGGGGGAGAGCCGGTCCAGCCCGAACGACCCGCCACCCCGGCGCTGGTGGATGGTGCGGCCGGCCAGCTCCGGGATGCGCGTCTCACCGACCGCCGCGTCGCCCACCAGGGCTCCGATTCCCGGAACGTGCGACCGATCCGCTCGCCGAACGCCTCCACCGACGCCTTCGCTTCCCGCTCTCACGTCCCCGCCGGGTCGCCCGCTTCGGTCTGGACGATCCTCGGCAGAGACGGCGACGGGCGCGTCGCCAGGCAGCGACCGCCCCTCGTCTTGTCCTCGTCGCAGTGCACTAGGCCTCGATCGCGAGGTTGTACATGTCCATGTACATGTCCACGTCGAACTTCCAGCCGGAGACCCGGCTGGACCAGGCGTACACCCAACTCGTTGTCGCGAGCGGCACGATCCATGGCTCGCGCGACAAGATCTCGTTGGCGTCGGCCAGGAGCGCCGCCCGCTCGTCGGCCGACGGAGCTGCGCCCAGGCCGTCGATCACCGCCCGGTATTCCGGCGTGTCGTAGGCACAGGAGTTGGGGATGCGCATCTGGAAGTTAATATTCAACAGCGTCTCGGGCTGGAGCCCGTAGAAGCCGAAGCCGCCGACGTAGCAGCCGGGCAGCGTGCCCGCGACGAACTTCTCGCCCCGCTCTGCCGGTTCCATGCCCTGGATGACGAAGTTGATTCCAGCGTCAGCGCCCTGGGCCTGGATGATCTGCGCCATCGCGTTCTCGCCCGCGTTGCCAATTCGCGCCACGATGGGGATCTCCTCCCCTTCCCAGCCCGATTCCTGCATCAGCGCGCGCGCCTCGTCGGGGTTGTAGTAGTCGCGGTCCAACTCCGCGACGTAGCCGTCCGAGAAGGTCGGCCACATGTAGTTGATTCGCTCCGGCACGCCGGAGAACGCGTTGTCGACGATCGTCTGCCTGTCGATAGAGCGGTAGATCGCGCGGCGGACCCGCGGATCGTCCAGCGCCGGGTGCCCGCCCCCGTTGTTCGTGGTGACCATGCCCAGCACGTTCATGCCAGCGCCGAAGTTGGCGAGCCGCATGACGAGGTCGTCGTCGTCCCGCAGCCGCAGGAAGTCGGCGTGCGTGAGGGCGTCCGTGGCGTGGATCTCTCCCGCTTCCAGCGCGAGCCCGATCGTCTCCTGGTCCTGGAAGACGCGCCACTCGATGGAGTCCAGGACGGCCGGGCTCCAGAAGTTCTCGTGTCGCTCGCCCAGGAAGGACTCGCCCGGCTGGAACTCGTCGAAGTTGAACTTGAACGGACCGCTGCCGTTCAAGCTCTCGACGTTCTGGTACGACTCCAGATCGTCCGGGTCGTGAACGGTAGCGTACTCAAAGACGTCGAAGATCAGCGGACCCGGCCAGGCCAGGTTGAAGGTCAGCGTGGTCTTGTCCACGACTTCGATGCTGTCTATGTACTTCATCACGCCGCGGACCTGGCTGGTGTTCGTGCCCTCGGCGGAGATCAGCTCCATGCTGGCCTTGACCGCCTCCGCGTCGAGCGGCTTGCCGTTGTGGAACTCCTGCCCAGGGCGGAGCTTGACCTGCAGCGAGGTCTGGTCGTTGTTGAACTCCCAAGACTCGGCCAGTTGCGGCACCGGGTCCAGGGAGTCCTCGCTGTAACGAGTCAGCGTGGACCAGAATCCATGGGTGACGTGGTTGTACTGACCGCTGGCGCGGTAGGGCCCGCGCCAGGTCTCGAACGATGTGCGGGTCCCCCAGATCAGGTGGCCGCCGCGAGCGACCGGCTGCGCCACGGCCTGCTCTTCGGCCTGGGCCTGCTCTTCCGGCTCCTCCTCCGCTTGCTCCGTGGCGACGGTGGCGGCATCGTCGTCGTCGTCGCCGCAGCCGACCAGCCCCAAGCCGGCCGCGCCGACGCCTGCGCGGCCGGTCGCCCGGAGCAGGGTGCGCCGGCTGATGCGGCTGTTTCGTGCCCTATTCCACTTGTTGTACTCGCTCATGTCGGTCCTTTCTGCGTGGAGATACTGCGCGTTGCAGGCTCAGCCACGAAGGGTTTTCCGAACGCTAAGGAACCGATGCTGACGGATGCCAGGGAGGTAAACGTGCGAATAAGCAAACGTATACGAGACGGCAGCGCCGAGTGGACCCCGCGAGCCGAGCGCCTGGTGATCGTCCTAGGCCATCTCGTGCCGAAGTCCCGGCACGCGATCGGTCCATTCCCCTGTTTCTACCGCCTCAAGCAGAGCGAGGGCGCCGCGGGAGTGTTCGGCTCCGCGGTGCCAGGCAATCGACTGGCTATAGGCCAGGGGAAAACCGATGACGGGAATCACACTGAGGTCTCCCGCCCGAACCTCTTTCGCACTGGAGACCTCGCTCACGACGGCGATCCCGCTGCCGCGTGCCACAGCATCCTTGACCGCGTCGAAGCTGTCGATCTCGAGCGACGCCCGAAGGTCCACCCCTTGCGCAGCAGCCCAGTCATGTACAAGCCTCGCGATCGGAGTTCGAGACTCGACACTGATGAGCGTCTCGGCGGCGACCTCTTGGGCTGATACGCGCCGCTTGCCGCTCAGATAGTGGTCAGGGCGCCCAATCATGACGAGACGCGCGGAGAGGAGGTGTCTGCTCTCCAACTTCCGTGAGACCAAGGAACTATGGCAGATGCAGAAGTCGACCTCTCGTTCCTCGGCGAGGACGATGCGGTGGTTGTCCGTGACCACCGTCGTAAGCCCGAATCGGTGGCGTCGCAATGCATCATCCAGGAGCCACGGCAGCACGTAGCGGGCCATTGACGGGGACGCCGCGATCCGGACGTGTTCCGCATCCGCTGCGGACTCGCGAAGCGCACGCTTCGCGTTCGACATCTCTTCCTCGATCCGGGCCGCAAATGGAAGGAGCTGCTCTCCGGCGTGTGTTAGGGCGACCCCGGTCGCACGGCGCTCAAAAAGCGCCACCCCAAGTTCAGCCTCCAACCGGCGCATCTGCTGGGAGACGGCCGGGGGCGTGAAATTCAACATCGCGGCTGCCTGCTTGAAGCTCCCGTGTTCGGCGACCGCAAGGAGGGTTCGGAGCAGCTGGAGGTTCATGACTTCCGTTCGCGACCCGCGGGTGGCATGCCGTTTTCCCAGACAGAGACAGAACGACGCTGGTCGGAAGGGAGTTGCCTAGAGACCCTACTTTTCCCCCGGGCCCGAATGGTAGTCGGTGCCTCCGCCCCTTGTCGCGGTCGTCCCTTGATGCTTGATTATGTCGCGTTGAGGCCGGCGCCGCTAGCGAACGGCGCTCTCTTCCTCGGGGGAGAGCGTGGGGTGCAGCACCAGCGGGGGGCGGCGCCCGCCATCCGACGGCCGCGTGGCTGTGGCAGCAGTCATGGAGGCCACGGCCTGGGGCCGCCAGCCGCGCTTCCTGATTCGGGACCGCGACCGTTGCTACGGCGGCGACTTCGCGGCGCGCGGCGCGGGCATCGGCATCACCAGCCTCCTGACGCCCGTCCAGGCGCCCAACGCGAACGCCATCGCGGAGCGGGTCATCGGGACGCTCAGGCGCGAGCGCTTCGACCACCTCATCCCGATCAACGAGCGGTATCTGCTCCACGTGGTGCGCGGGTACGTGGGGCACTACGACACCGTGCGACTGCATCGTTCCCTCGGGCTCGATACCCCTGAGGGACGACCACGGATCGTTCGCTTCCCGGGCGCCAAGCTGCATCGGCACGCGGTGTTAAGCGGCCTCCATCACGAGTATCAGTAGGCGGCGTAAGGTTTTGCCCCCCACGGGTAATTGAGCGGCCGTAGGCGCGAGCATCCGCACGCGATCCCGTAGTCGTGCTGCAGAGGTTCGACGAGCGGGCGTTGCGGCGCAATTTCAGATGCGATCCGCTTCTTGTGGTCCCACACCGATCACCTCCGTCCGCAGGCTCCGTGTCGCCGGGCGCTCAGGCACCGCGGACGGAGTTGGGGACCGGCAGAGTTCCCTATCTGGTAAACGGGAGCCGATCCGGGTTTTGTGGTCCCACAGCCACCGGCCGACAACCGTTCATGCGGCAGCCGGGCTCGCGGGTCGTCGGCGAACCGGTGCTCGGCAGGCTCCATCACACCTACCGCTGGGCGGCCTGAGCCCGGACGGGGCTTTGGTCCGCCACACGGCGCGATTGCTGCATTGATTCCGATTCTATGGTTCGGATCCGGGCGGAAGTCTGCGCCGGTCGATCTTTGGTCACCCGGATAGGATTCTGGGCCGGCCGAGGCAGGTCACTGGCGCGCGGACGTGTTGGCCATCCACCCGGCCAGATCGGCAATGGTTCTGCGTGGTTTCGTTCCCGCATACGTTTGCTTACCCAGACGTTTATCTCGCTAGCAGCGCCGATCGTCGGTCACCTAGCCTGCATCTACCATCCTCGGCTCGACTCGATCGGTGGGCGGTGTCACTGGATTCCGCAGTCCGACCACGGGTAGCGACGCGCGCGGTGCCCCCGACGGGGGAGGATACTGAACCCGCGTCTGCTTGGCGCTGGACCAGGGTGAGCGGTGATGGCGGCGTATCTCGTTCGTCGGCTTGGTCAAGGTCTCATCGTCATGCTGCTAGCCAGCATCACGATCTTCCTCGTCATCCGCCTGATCCCCGGCGACCCGGCCGTGCAGCGCGCCGGTGAAGACGCGACGCCCGAACAGGTGGAAGAGACCCGCCGCCAGCTGGGCCTGGGCGGTTCCCTCCACGAGCAGTACTTCGACTGGCTGGCGAACGCCCTCCAGGGCGACTTCGGGCGATCCTTCACACGAACGCTCCCGGTCTCCGATCTGCTCAAGCAGGCGGTCGTGCCCACGCTCGAGCTCGCGGTCGCGGGCTACCTCTTTGCCCTGATCGTCGGCGTGCCCTTAGGATTATTCGCTGGGCTGAGACCCGGGGGCCCTGCCGACTACTTCGCAACGCTCTTCACGATCGGCACGCTGGGGATTCCAAACTTCATATTGGGGCTGCTGCTGCTCTGGATCGTGGGCGTGCAGTTGGACTGGGTGCCGGTCTCGGGTCGTGTGGGGGTGGGCGAGGATCCGATCGGGGCGATGAAGTTCCTCGTCCTACCCACGATTGCCGTGGGGTCCTCCCTGGCGGCGGTACTGGCGCGCTTCGTGCGCGCATCGGTGCAGGAGGTCATGAATCAGGATTACGTGCGGACCGCGCGCGCGAAGGGCCTGCACGATCGCCAGGTGGTGTTGCGGCATGTGCTGCGTAACGCGTTGATTCCAGTGATCACGGTGGCGGCCTTGCAGGTCGGCGGGCTGATCTCGGGCGCGCTGGTGATTGAGATTGTTTTCTCCCGGCCGGGCTTCGGGGGCCTGATCGTCGGCGCGGTCACCGGTCGGGACTTCCCGCTGGTGCAGGCGATGCTGCTGGTACTGGTAGTGGTGTTCATCACCGCGAACACACTGGCTGACATCCTGTACGGCTTTGCCGACCCACGGATCAGGGTGCATTGATGGCGGCAAGCGGCCCTGCCTTCCCGCGCACGATGCGCCAACGCATCCAGGAGCGTCGCAAACGCTCACAACTCTTCGATGTGTCCTACCGGGTGCTGCGCGAACGCCGCGGTCAGATCGCGGTCACCATCATAGTGCTACTTATCGTGAGCGCGTTCCTGGTCCCCGCGGTGTCGGAGTTCGATTTCAAGCAGCAGATTCGTGACGAACGCCTCAAGGCGCCCACATGGACCCACCCATTCGGGACCGACGAACTCAGCCGGGACCTGCTCGTGCGCACGACGATGGGCCTCCGGGTCTCCCTCTGGGTGAGCGGGCTGGCCGTTGCAATCGGCGCGCCGATCGGCATCGCGATCGGGTATGCGGCCGGGTACTTTGGCGGCTGGACCGAGGCGGTCCTGATGCGGCTGATCGACACCATGCTTGCGTTTCCTGGCATCCTCACCGCGATCATCGTGTTGTCGGTGCTCGGTACCGGCACCAGGGAGGTCGCGCTCGCCCTTGGCATCGGCGCGATTCCCGTCTTTGCCCGGCTTGCACGCGGTCAGATGTTGCAAGAGAAGGAGCGCGACTACGTGATGGCGGCACGCGCCCTCGGGGCGAGCCCTCTTCGCGTCGTCCTGCGGCACGCGGCGCCCAATACGCTGCCGCCGCTTCTAGTGCAGGCAGCGTTGGTCATGGCGTTCGCCGTCATCGCCGAGGCCACCTTGAACTTCCTCGGCCTGGGCGCTTCACCGCCGACGCCAACAATCGGCATCCTCCTGGCAGAGGGGCGGCGCTGGCTCACCAGCGAAGTCTGGTGGTACCTGGTATTCCCCACCGGCATGCTGTCGCTGATCTTGATCTCGCTGAACTTCCTCGCCGACGCCATCGTCGAGGCGACGAACCCATACAGCATCAATCGCTAGCGAGGTCGCATCGGCGCAGCCGCCGATTGAGAGGACTCGATGAGACCTTCTGAACCGCTCGAGGGCCGCATTGGGCGGACCTATCAGGACTCCGAGCCCTGGTGGCCGCTGCTCCCCGAGGACGAGCATGGACCGCATCCGAACGTCCTCATCGTGCTGCCGGACGACACGGGATTTGCGCATCTCGGTTGCGACGGCTCGACGATCGACACGCACAACCTGGGTGCGCTGGCGGCGGCGGCGACGGCGGCTTTGCGATCCCCGGAGGACCAAGTCTCCCACATGGGCTCCAACTGCTCTCCCTGCCCGAGCCATGCCTGGTGTTTGGCGGCGGCAGGGACGTTCATGTAGGCGCAGAAGTTGCGGCGGAGTGGGCGGGGCCGATTAATTGGAACACCGGTGGTCGGCGCGGTCCGATCGCCGGCCGGCCGCAGAAAGAGGAGTGATACCAATGTCCTGGCAACCCGAAGTCGACGAGATTCAGCGTCGACGCGCGCTCGCCGCCCAGATGGGCGGCCCGCGTGGGATCGAGCGACAGCGACGGCGTGGCAAGCTGACGGTGCGGGAGCGAGTGGACCGGTTCGGCGACCCGGGATCGTTTCAGGAGATCCGGGGGCTCTCCGGGTGGGGCACATACGACGACGAGGGCAACCTGACGGACTTCGTGCCCAGCACGAGTGTCGAGGGGATCTGCCGCGTGGACGGCCGCAAGGTGGCGCTCGTAGCGAACGATTTCACCATCGGTGGGGGATCGGGAGGGCGTCATCTCGGCGGCGATGGGCAGGAGCCCCATGCGGTTGAGCGCGCGCGTGAATGGCGCATCCCCTACGTGCGGCTGCTCGACGCGGCCGGGGGCAGCGTGCGAACGTTCGAGGAGATGGGGCGGACCTACGTGCCGGACGGCGGCCCCACCATCGCGGATGAGACGTTGGCGCTGAACGAGGTACCGGTGGTCTCGGCGGCGCTCGGATCGGTCGCGGGCATCCCGGCAGTTTGGGCCTGCTGTTCGCACTTCAACCTGATGGTCGAGGGCATCAGCCAGCTCTTCCCCGGCGGCCCACCGGTGGTCAAGGCGGCGCTGGGCTACGACATCACCAAGGAGGATCTCGGCGACCAGCGCATCCACGTCTACCAGAGCGGCTCCATCAACAACCTGGCCGAGACGGAGGATGAGGCGTTCGAGATGATCCGCCAGTTCCTCAGCTATCTCCCTTCCAACGTCTGGGAGATGGCGCCGCGGGGGGAGCCGACGGACGATCCGCAGCGTCGCGACGAGTGGTTGCTGGAGGCGGTGCCGCGCAACCGGCGCCGTCCGTACAACGTACGCAAGATCATCAACGCCGTCGTCGATGAGGGGTCTTTCTTCGAGATCTCGCCCACCTACGGCACGGCACGCGTGACCGGGCTTGCCCGCGTGGATGGGTATCCGGTGGCGGTGATGGGCAACAACCCCCACCAGCAGGGTGGCGCCACCGGGGTCGCCGAGGGCGAGAAGGTGATCCGCCTGCTCTCGCTCTGCGACACCTTCCACTTGCCGATCATCTCCTTCGCCGACGAGCCCGGCTTCCTCGTCGGACTGGAATCGGAGAAGCAGGGAATCGAACGCGCCGGCGCACGCCTCATGATCTCCGTCTTCGCCAGCCGGATGCCCTGGCTGTCGATCGTCGTCGGCCAGCTCTACGGCGTGGCGGGCACGTGCCAGCACCGGCCCAGTGGGATGTTCGAGCGTTACATCTGGCCCTCGGCCGGCTGGGGCTCCATGCACATCGAGGGCGGAACCCACGCCGCCTACCGACGCCAGATCGAGGAAGCGCCGGACCCGGCAGAGGAGGAGCGCAAGATCGAGGCGCGGCTCAAGACGATCGCCTCTCCCTTCCGCACCGCCGAGGCAACCGGCCAGGAGATCATCGACCCGCGCAACACCCGTCCCCTGGCCGTCGAGTTCGTCCACGACGCGCAGCGCATCCTGGCGGCACAGGTAGGGCCACCCGTCGCGCCTTACCTGCCCTGATGCCCCGGGGCTGTGCGGCCTCCGCGACTGGTGCCGCGGGGCGAGCGCGTGGTTGGCGTCGAGGGGGTGAAAGGGGGGTGTCCGAGCGGCAGGAGGTGAACGTCGTAGCTATCGAGAAGAGGTGCGCTGCGGATCGATCCGTCCTTTGACGGATGCTGGAAAGCGGTTCGGGTGCTCGACTGATGTCCGGGGGTCGCACGCTCTTGCGCGTGAATGATCGACTTGAAATGCATTAAGAAGAACGGGAGGCTGCGCATGGAGTACGAATTCATCGAGGTTGACCGCCGTGGCGCCACGGGCGGGATCGTCTGGCTCACTCTGAACCGGCCGGAGAAGTTAAACGCACTGACCGCGTCGATGTTGGCCGAGATGAAGCAGGTCTTCGACGTCATCCGCGACGACCGCAGTGCACGTTGCCTGGTGATCACGGGCGCAGGACGAGGCTTCTGTTCGGGCATGGACATGAGCGGCGGGGCCCGCAATGTCGCCGAGCCCCCCAAGGGCGACGGTCCCGATCCCGAGTTCGCACGCCTCCGTTTTCGCCACTCGATCAACACGTTTACGGCGCTCCGCCGCCTGGAGATCCCGGTCATCGCCGGGATCAACGGACCATGCGTTGGCGCGGGCTTCGATCTCGCCTGTCTCTGCGACCTCGCCGTCGGATCGACCGCCGCGCGCTATCAGGTCGCGTACGCCAAACGGGGAGCGCATGCGGATCTCGGTGGCTTCTGGGTCATCCCGCGCATCCTCGGCCTGCGAAAGGCGATGGACATGATGTTCACCGGGCGCTTCATGACGGCCGAGGAGGCCCATGCCGCGGGTGTCACGAACCTTCTCGTCCCGGCGGAGGACTTCGCGGACCGACTGAGAGCGTATGCGCAGGAAATCGAGGCTGGCCCCCCAATCGGCCAGAAGGTGGGGAAAGTCATGGCCTACAAGACTGCGACCATGGACTTCGACAGCGCGATGGAGTTCTCCGGCATGGTTTCCCCCCTCGTGTGGCTCTCGGAGGACTACGCGGAGGGGGTGCAGGCCTTTCAACAGAAGCGCGAGCCGCGTTTCACGGGGTTCTGACTGTCTCGCAGCAGGTTCAGCATCACCGCCTCCCGCCACGCCGGAAGCGTCGATGGCGCTCGCGGTCCCGTCAAACGGGGTGCGGATCGAAGAAAGACACCGCACAGGCGCAAGCAACGGGTCGTGCCATTCGGGGACGGGCCGGAAGCGGCGTTCCGCAAGTACGTCGAGGGGTTCCGTGGGGGAGGACGCCGGGTCGCGGTCTCTGACCATCTCACGCTGGGGGGAGCCGCGGCGGCCGATGAACAAGTACCTCCTGGGCACCCCCTTCGCGCGGCTCGGTCGGCGGGCTGGCGTGCACGCCAACCCGCATCGCTTCCGCCACACTTGCGCCACCTGGGCGATCGAGAACCATGCCCGCGAGCTGGATGTGAAATACCTGCTGGGCCACTCCACCTCCGCGATGGTGCGGCGCTACTCGGCCACCTACGACGCGGCGAAGGCGGCGGACGCGCACGCCGCGTTCAGTCCCGCCGCGCGCCTAATGGGTTCGCGGAGCTCAATAGCGAAACTCGGCGTCTCTTCCGGTTGACCCTCCGACTTCCCAAGCAGAGGGTCGCGGATTCGAGTCCCATCTCCCGATCCGACAACAGCTCAGAAAGACGACCTTCCCGCGCAGCTGCTCGCGCAGCAGGGCAACGCGGTCAAAATGCGATTCCTTTCTTGCCGGCTTACTTCGCTTTTCACCAGGTTTCTTGGATCTCTACCATTCGGCCAAGCATAGGGAACGTGGCGGAGCGCATCGGCGGCCGCAATGCGATCACCACGTCGCGACTAAGGGAGCACGATGGCGTCCAGTGAACGGTTCGGGGGCCGGATCGGGCGGACCTATCAGGACTCCGATCCCTGGTGGCCGCTTCTCCCCGAAGACGCGCACGGGCCCAGGCCCAACGTGGTCGTCATCCTCTTCGACGACACGGGTTTCGCCCAGCTCGGCTGCTATGGCTCCACAATCGACACGCCGAACATCGACGCGCTCGCGGCCAAAGGCCTGCGCTTCTCGAACTTCCACGTCACGCCGTTGTGCTCGCCCACACGAGCGTCGCTGCTGACCGGGCGCAATCACCACGCGGTCGGCATGCGCACCGTCGCGAACTACCACGACGGCGGCTTCCCTAATATGCGCGGCTCGGTCAGCCGCCACGCTGCCACGCTGGCGGAGATGCTGCAGCAGGAAGGTTACGCCACCTTCGCCCTGGGCAAGTGGCATCTCAACCCGTCGGAGGAGAACTCCGCCGCCGGCCCCTACGACGACTGGCCACTGCAGCGTGGCTTCGACCGCTACTACGGCTTCCTTCCCGGCGCAACAGACCAGTTCTATCCAGAACTGACCTACGACAACCATCACGTCGATCCGCCGGCACGGCCGGAGGACGGCTACCATGTGACGGAGGACTTGGTCGATCACGCGATCGGCTTCCTGCGCGACAAGCAGTCGAACCGGCCCCGGCAACCGTTCTTCATGTATTTTTCGCCGGGCGCGATGCACGAGCCGCATCAGGCACCCCCAGAATACATCGACAAGTATCGCGGTCACTTCGACGCTGGCTGGGACGCGGTGCGCCAGACCTACTACGAGCGCGAGCAGGCAAGCGGCATTCTCCCGCCCGGCGCGGAGCTGTCCCCACGCAATCCGGGCGTGCTCCCCTGGGACGATGTCCCGAAGAGCGAGCAGCGGTTCGGGTTGCGACTGCAGGAAGCGTTCGCTGGCTTCCTCGAACACACCGACGCGCAGATCGGCCGCTTGATCCGCTACCTGGAGGAGGCCGGCGAGCTGGACAACACGATCCTGGTCCTCACCGCCGACAACGGCACCAGCCAGGCGGCTGGCCCGACCGGCGTGATGCATGCCGGGATGAGCAGCGAGCGCAGCGCCTCCAACGACGGCCGCATGGTTGCCGAGACCGATCCCGCCAATCCCCGCACGCTCGTCGTCGACGATGTGGACGCGGTGGACCTTGACAAGATCGGCGGCCCCCAGAGCTACACGGATATCCCTTGGGGCTGGGCGCAGGTCGGCAACACCCCATTGCGCTGGTACAAGCAGGACGTGCACGGGGGCGGCGTGCGTGTGCCGCTGATCCTGCACTGGCCGGATCGAATCGCGGCGGCGGGCATCCGGCACCAGTTTCACCACGTGAGCGACGTGCTGCCGAC
The DNA here is from genome assembly GCA_963663235.2 of Dehalococcoidia bacterium. Lineage (GTDB taxonomy): Bacteria > Chloroflexota > Dehalococcoidia > Bin125 > Bin125. The sequence continues at coordinate 16,427 of CAXXNO010000014.1, read as the reverse complement.
GGTGCTGGAGATGACCGGCCTCGCGGCACCCGACGACTACCGCGGTCTCTCACAGATGCCGGTCACCGGGACCAGTTTCGCCTACGTTATCGATGCGAGCGACGACGCCTCGAAGAAGCCCGTGCAGTACTTCGAATGCGTCGGGCATCGCGGCATCTGGGCCGACGGATGGAAGGCGGTCACTCGCCACATCCCGACAACACCCTTCAGCGACGAAGAGTGGGAGCTGTACCACGTCGACGAGGACTTCTCGGAGGTGCACAACCTTTCCGAGGCGGAGCCGGAGCGCCTGCGCGAGCTCATCGACCGCTGGTGGGTGGAGGCCGGGCGCAACGGCGTGCTTCCGCTGGACGACCGCACGTGGGTACTCAGAGGGCCCAGCAAGCGGCCTGGAGGGCTGCATGAGCAGCTGCGCTACCACTGGACGCCACCGATCTCACACATGCCGTCCGGCGTCGCTCCGCCGCTCGGGATGGGCGAGTGGGCCCTGATGGCCGACGTCGAGCGCGCGGGCAGCGAGACGGAGGGCGTAATCTTCGCCGTCGGATCGATGAACGGCGGCATCTCGGTCTATGTGCAGGACAATCGGCTGCACGTCGCTTACAACGCCATGACGAAGGTCACGATCGCGGATTCCACGACGGAGCTTCCTGCCGGCCGCGTCCAGGTGGGCGCTCGCCTGGAGGCCGACCGCGGGGACGGCGCCGGGACGATCGTCCTCACGGTGGCCGGGGAAGAGGCGGGCAGGACCAAGATTCCATCGCTGGTGGGCGGCGTGGGGCGGGGTGGGGCGGACATCGGTTTCGACCGGCTTTCGCCCGTCGCCAACGGCTATGCCGCGCCGTTCCCGTTCACAGGAACTATCCACTCTGTGGACCTGGAGATCCAGCCATATCCCGGCGGCGGCAGCGCTCCCGGCTCAATCAAGGACCAGAGCACGGCGAATTAGCTCGCCCGCGGACTCCGCGGCAAGGGGGTGAATCGATATGTCCACAGCCACCTCGGCTCGCACCTGGGAGCCGCTCAGCGAGGTGCGCAAGAGCCTGCGCATCAAGTGGTATCGCTCGCCGATCGACAAGCCCACCTTGTGGGCACTGATGGAGCGCAGCGACCGCCGCGGCTTTATCCAGACGCTCGGGCATCTCGGGCTCGTCGTCGGCCTGGGCGCGCTGACGGCGGTCGCGTTTGAGCAGGGCTGGTGGGCGGTCTTCGGCGTAGCGCTCTGGGCGATGGGGTCCGTTGCTGCGTTCATCCCGGGCGCGGCGATGCACGAGCTCCAGCACGGCACCGTCTTCCGAACCCCGATGCTGAATCGGGCGTTCATGCGGCTGATGAGTGTGCCAGCCTGGCAAAACTACAACGAGGCACGGATGAGCCATGCGTTCCACCATCGCTACACGCTCTTCCCGGACGGCGACCGCGAGGTGTGCTTGCCCCGCGACCCTTCCCTGCACCCGCTCGTGCTGCTGGAGATGCTAACGATCAACGTCCGCGGCATGATCCGGGTGCTGCGGTCCACGATCCGCATGGCGGCCGCGCGCTTCGATATGAATCAGGTGTGCAGCATTGGCGGGCAAGGGGCGACGCAGTGGACCGCCGCCCTGTCCGACGTGCACCCGGAGACGTACCGCGCGGCGGTGCGCTGGGCGCGATTCCTGCTCGTCTTTCACGGGACGGTGCTGGTGGTCTCGATCGTCTTCCAGCTGTGGTGGCTGTCGATCGTGTTGAGCGGCGCCGTCTTCGTGGGCAACTGGTGGAAGTACAGCGTGACCAGCACGCAGCACTCCGGGCTGCGAGACAACGTGCCCGACTTTCGCCTCTCAGGCCGCTCCGTCCGTCTCGATCCGATCACTTCGTTTTTTTACTGGCACATGGAATGGCACATTGAGCACCACATGTTCGCCGGCGTGCCCTGTTACCGCCTCAAGCGCCTGCGCGAGGAGATCGCCGACGATCTTCCAGAGCCCCGGTCGCTCCTGGGCGCTTGGCGGGAGATGCGCGCCATCGGCAAACGGCAACGTACGCAGCCGGGCTACCAGTTCGATACGCCGCTGCCCGCGAGCGCACGCCCGGCGATGACCAGCGAGGCGGTGGTGTCCGCGCTGCCGGTCGGCGCCGACGACCTCGCCGCCTCGATCGGCACGCTGGACCCGGACGATGATGACGAGGGCCTTATCGCGAGCCCCTCGCTCTCGTGACAGGGAGTTGACGCCCGCATTCGGTGAACTCCAGCGTCCCCGCGGCCATGGGCAGCCAGACTGTCAGGCGCCGCTCGCAGACCACCTCATGCGCCGCGTCGACGGCGCGGGGACCGTTGGCGGCCATCATCGCACCGTAGGCGCCTTCCCGGCCCCGAAACGCGGTGGCGAGCGGGGCACCGTTGGCACCGGCGTCGATCCCGCTGAGCAGCCCGCTGATTGGGAAAAGGACGTCCGGGTTGCTGGCGCCCTGGCCGTAGACCACCAAGCCTTGCTCGAGACGGATCAGCTTCGCGTTCCGGAGCAGGGTCAGCCGGGCGGACGAGGGCAGCGAGGCAAGAATGATGTTGGCGCAGGAAGCGCGGTTCAGCTCGGCCCGGTGGCCTGTGTGCTGGCTCATCAGTTGCTCGCTCAGCTCGGAGCCGTTCAGGCTCCGCCATACCCGGAATCCAAGAGACGCGCTCGATCAGAGCCCTCCAGAGGGCGGCGGAAGATCAGCCATGTAGGAATAGTCGCCGGGAGGAATCGATGAGCGTAACCAAGCTGGTAGTGGCGAACCGGGGCGAGATCGCGATTCGCGTGCTCCGGGCAGCGGCGGACCTGGGCATCGCGACGGTGGCGATTCACTCGGCGGACGACGCCGCGTCGCTGCACGTGGCCCAGGGGGACGAGGCGATCGCGCTGGAGGGGCGCGGCGTGGCGGCCTACCTCGACGGGGCCCAGATCATCGAACGGGCCCGGGAATCGGGTGCCGACGCCGTGCACCCGGGTTACGGCTTTCTCGCCGAGAGCGCCGACTTCGCCCGCCAATGCGCCGAAGCCGGGCTGACCTTCGTGGGGCCGAGCGTGGACGCGCTGGCGCTGTTCGGCGACAAGGTGCAAGCGCGGCAACTGGCGGCGGCGGAGGGCGTGCCGGTGCTGGCGGGGACGGACGGACCGACCAGCGTCGAAGAGGCGGAGGCGTTTTTCGCCAGCCTGCCGGACGGCGCGGCGATGATGATCAAAGCGGTCGCGGGCGGCGGCGGCCGGGGCACGCGAGCGGTGCACAGCGCGGACGCGATCAGCGCAACGTTCGAACGCTGCCGTTCGGAGGCAGAGGGCGCGTTTGGGGATGGCTCCTTGTACGTGGAGCAGCTGCTCGAGCGGGCGCGGCATGTCGAGGTGCAGATGCTGGGCGATGGCACGGACGTCGTCGATTTTGGGGAGCGCGAGTGCAGCGTGCAGCGGCGCTATCAGAAGCTGCTGGAGGTCGCTCCGGCGCCGGGTCTGGCGGCGGGACTGCGGACGCGACTGCTCGCGGCGGCGCAGCGGCTGGCCGTCGCGAGCGGGTACGAGAGCCTGGGCACGGTCGAGTTCTTGGTCGACGCCGCCGATCAGGGCGATGATGCCGCCTTCTACTTCATTGAGACGAACGCCCGGCTGCAGGTGGAGCACACCGTGACCGAGGCCGTGACCGGCGTTGACTTGGTGCAGGCGCAGTTGCGCATCGCGGGCGGCGCGACGCTGTCAGAGCTGGGGCTGACCCAAGATCAGATCCCACCCGCCCGCGGCTACGCGATCCAGGCGCGGGTGAACATGGAGACCCTGAGCGCCGACGGCCAGACGCGGCCCGGCGGCGGCACGCTGACGGCGTTCGAGCCGCCCACGGGCCCGGGGGTGCGGACCGACACCTACGGCTACACGGGCTACACGACCAACCCGGCTTTCGACTCGCTGCTGGCGAAAGTGATCGGACACGCGCCGACCGCGGACTTCGCCGACGCCGTGCGACGCACGTCGCGGGCGTTGAGCGAGTTCCGCATCGAAGGGGTGGCAACGAACGTCGGCTTCTTGCAGAACGTCCTGGCGCACCCGGACTTCGTGGCGGGGCGGATCGAGACGCGCTTCGTGGAGGAGCGGATCGCAGAGCTGGTCGACGAGGGGGGGCACCCGCGTCGTTTCGTGGCGACGGAGGGGCCCAGTGGGGGTGGCTTCGCTGGGGCCCAAGTGGGCACGGCGGACCCGCTGGGGTTGTTCGCGCACGACCGTGCAGTGAAGGAGTCGCACGGGGCGACCGCAACGGAGTCCGCCGATCTGCAGGGACCGGATGGCTCCATCGGCCTGCCGGCGCCGATCCAGGGCACGATCGTGAGCGTGCTGGTGGCGGAGGGGGACACGGTCTAAGCGCACCCGCACGCGGGCGGATCGATCGTAACTCGGCGTGCGCCGTTTCGCGATCCCGCTTTTCCCCGGCACGGCGGCCGACTCGCGCGACGCGATCGCGATCTACTGGGACGACTCCGCCAACGGGATCTCGCGCAAGACCTTCGACGATTCCCAGGGACAGCTGGAGTGAGACCTCGGTCGCCACGGGGATGACCGCGGAGGCGAACCACTTCACCTGGGGCGGCGCGGTGCGCGCCCTCGGACGGGCAGCGGACTTTTGAGTCCGTCGGTTCGGGGTTCGAATCCCAGTCCGGGAGAGGGGTAGTGGTCCTACCCCGCTCCCGCCGGCTCGGCGGTCCCGGTCAGCTCACTCAGCACCTGCCAGGCCGTATCCTGCCGCTCTTCGTCGAGCAGGTGCGGGTAGCTGGCCTTGTGCAGCGGCCCGACCATCTTCTTCGGCGCGGAGGTATAGGTCGCGCCGTTCTCGAACTCGCCGCTCTCATCCAGCAGGACATCGATGTAGCGCTTCGCGCCTTGCGAGGTCGGCATGTGCATCCCCAGCGGACCGCCGATGGCCGGCATCACCTTGGTGAACATGAAGCCCTTGATCCCGGTCACATGGCGCCCCGCGTTGGTCTTCATGTTCGCGCCCGGCGAGACCGTGAAGGCCGAGAGGCGGTCTCCGTACTGGCGCGCCAGGGCGGCGCTCCACCAGGAGGAGAACACCTTGGTTGTGGCGTAGTAGTCCCGACCCAGACGGCGCCGACGTCATCGTCAACCGCCTCCGCCACGCCGGCTTTCTGCTCGGCCGCGCAGGCGAAAACGGCAACGTCCTCAAGCTGCGCCCGCCGCTCATTTTCGAACAAGAACACGCCGACCTTTTCCTCAGCGCATTCGAGTCCGCGGTCGCCGACGCCCCCGCCTGACCGACGCATGCCCGACCCCCAGAACCTCAGCAACCTGGACCTGCGCGCCATCGCCCAGGACGCCCTCCCTCGTTCTGAGGTTCACGCTGACGTTCTAGCGGTAGACTGCCCGAACGGCCCGGTCGCCCACCTGGGAGCGAGGTGCCGAGAGGGAAGCGGTCACTGTGACGCTCTATGCGCACTCCGAGAATACCAGGGGGAACTGACCTGCCCCCCGAGAACTGATCCAGGTCCCATGCGAGGATCGGGGTCGCGAAGGGAGCAGGTATGGCACGGAAGCGCTACACGGCGGAGCAGATCATTGCGAAGCTGCGGGAGGCGGAGGTCGCCCTGGCCCAGGGGGACAGCGTGGCGAAGGTCGCGCGGCGGCTCAGCATCGCCGAACAGACCTCCTACCGCTGGCGGCGGGAGTACGGCGGACTACAGGTCAACCAGGCGAAGCGGCTGAAGGAGCTGGAGAAGGAGAACCAGCGCCTGCGGCGACTGGTGGCGGATCAGGCGCTGGACAACGCGATCTTGAAGGAAGTGGCCTCGGGAAACTTCTAAGCCCGGCGCGCCGGCGCCAGGCAGTCCGCCACGCGCAGACTGCCCTGGACGTCTCGGAGCGTCGGGCGTGTCGCGTCCTGCGGCAAGCACGGAGCACGCAACGCTATCCCGCGCGGGCGGCCCCGGATGAGCCTGCCCTGGTGGCGCGGATCGTCGCCTTGGCGCAGCGCTTCGGGCGCTATGGCTACCGTCGCATCACCGCCCTGCTGCGCGCCGAGGGCTGGCGCGTGAACCACAAACGGGTCGAGCGGCGCTGGCGCCGCGAGGGGCTGCGCGTGCCCCCGAAGCCGCCACGGCGCCGGCGGCTGTGGTTGGCGGACGGCACAACCACGCGGCGGCGGGCCACCCGCCCCCACCACGTCTGGTCGTACGACTTCGTCCAGGATCGGACCCACGACGGGCGGCCGCTGCGGCTGCTCTGCATCGTGGACGAGTACACCCGCGAGTGCCTCGCCATCGTCGTCGCCCGCCGCCTGCGGGCGGATGACGTGCTGGCCTGCCTCACCCAGCTCTTCGTCGAGCGCGGGCCGCCCGCCTATCTGCGCTCCGATAACGGCCCGGAGTTCACGGCCCACGCGGTCCGCGCCTGGCTGCCCCGCGTCGGCGTGACCACCCTCTTCATCCAACCAGGCAGCCCCTGGGAGAACGGCTATGTCGAGTCCTTCAACGGCAAACTACGCGACGAGTGCCTCAACGGGGAGATCTTCACCACCCTGGTCGAGGCCCAAGTCCTCATCGAACGCTGGCGGCGGGAATACAACCAGCGGCGGCCCCACAGCGCCCTCGGCTACCGGCCCCCCGCCCCACCCACCCTCGAGGTGCGGCCGCACGCAGCCTTCCAGCCGCTGCAAGCCGTCCCAGCACTAACTTGAAACGTGGTACAAAGCTGGGGGGCAGGTCAGGGGCATGACGTCATGTCCCTGTTCCGTGCGATGCACAGACGTCCCGATTCCTGCTCTGATGGTGTCCGTGTCGCATCCTGTACGAAGACGTCAAGGATGGGCGGAAGAGATCGCAGTGCCCACGTCGGGCGCTATCCAGTCAGCCCCGGGCGACCGAAGCTTCCGAAGCATTGCTCGCTCCGGCCAGGAGGAGGGCGGGCCAGGGGCTGGTACCGCGGGTAGCAGTGGGTGAAGCCCGCCGGCAAGGGCGCCGCCGGCCCTGAGCGAGGGGCAGCGCCCCGCCCGACGGGATAGCGCCCGGCGCTACCCGGCGGGACCAGCAGATCGGCGGAGATGTCGACGGTCTGGACAATTATGCGTCAGCATAAGCGGCTTAACAACAGGGCCCTTGCCGCATGAGAACATGTGTTCTGACGCGCATGATGCGGGCTACGGGACCGGCACGCTGATCATCCACTTCGCTTTCTGCTCCCCTGCTGATCCCCTGCTGATACCCTGCTGATCCCCTGCTGATCCCCCCTTGTGGAGCGGATGCGCGCTAATGCTCTCCCGACCTGATGACAGGTCTCTGCTCCCAGGGAAAGTGACGGACCCGGGTCGGACCAGCGTGGACAAGCGGAAGACGTTGGAGGGGATTCTCTGGGTGCTCCGCCCTGGCGCCCTGGCGCCCTGGCGAGACCTTCCTGCGGACTTCGCAAGTCACGACGACCGACGGTGCCACGGTCCGCGTGATCGCCGGGACGGTCGATGGCGTCCAGGGTCCTGTGCACGACGTCATCACGGACCCCGCATACCTCGACGTCTCACTCCCAGCGGGAACCCGCTTCGACCACGACGTCGCAGCCGGTCACACCGTCTTCGCCTACGTCATCGACGGCGCGGGCCAGTTCCAGCCCGAAGGCAGCCAGCCCGAAGGCAGCCAACCCGGGAACGACGGCCATCCAGACGAGGCGACAGATTGGTAGCCTCGAAGTAGGCATCTAGCGGTGCGTGGAAGCGATCCGGAAGTTCCAGCTCGAACCGCCCACCGGAGGCTTTGTCGTGGAGAGAAAGCCGGACGGCACCGTCCGGAGTCAGACACAAGTCTTGGCCATCCAGTACAAGAAGTGCGCCGACGCGCGTGCCCGTCGCGGCGAGGATTCCGTAGAACAGCGCATTTCGCTGACCAGCCCAGCCTTCGTCGCTTCCTACGACGTTCAGTAGCGAGCTCACTTCCGCCGTCGACGGCACGGGCCGGCCTCTGTTCCGCGTCGTTCCGACCGGCAAGCGAGATCCACCGCCCACCCTCTCGGCCACTCGCCGGATCGCGAGATCGACGTGTTGGATCGCGTCGTTCAGGCCCAAAGACCTGAGTTCCGGTGCGAGAGTCCCGGCCACGGACCGCAAGACCGTCCTTCGATGCGCGGCGGTCCATGCCGAGATGGGGAGTCCGCCACCAGGGCGTCGAGTCGTGGAACAGACGTATCCCAGCGCCGTTCCGTCAGTCAACAGCATCGCTATGCTCACCGGCCGGGAGGTTCGCTCCTCGGCCAGACGAAGACACTGTTCGAGCGTCCAGGCGTACTTCGTCACTGTCGCGGGTGCGACGCGGCCGGCGATCCGACGCTGGTAGAGATCGAACAGCTCGTCGTGTCGGGCTGGTCTCTTAGCCGCGCGCTTGCGCTTCTCCTTCGAGACCGGCGACACGTCCAACCCATCCAGAGAAAGCTCAAGCTGAGTGCCGATCTTCCCATCTGGTATAGGGTCGTGGAGTGCCGATCTTCCCTTAGTCGCTCTCTTCGTGCCAAACTGCCCTATGCGTCCGGCGAGCACCGCCGGCCGTATGTCCTCTGACCGGATGGGGGTGCCGCGTGAGACGTCGGTGGCTGCTCGCAGTGGCCGCGCTCCTGCTGGTGGGGTGCGGCGGAGGGCCAAGCGATACGGCATCGAGCCCAGGGGACGTGGCGCCGCCGGCAGCGGAGCCTCAAGCAGACAGTGAGGAGAACCCAGGCCAGGCCGTTCAGCCCTTCGATCCGGATGCGGCAAACCTCGCGCAGTTGATCTTTTGGGACGAACGCGACAGCCTGGTTCTGGTGGAGATCCCTGATGAGCAGCAGGAGCTGTTCGACCAGCTTCTCGCCTCGGACGATCCCGCGATCGACAAGTACCTGGTCGACCTCGGCGCGTTTCCCAACGCCTACCGGCTGCAGGTCATCGACTACCTGCGCGCGCGGTTCGAAACGGTCCCCTTCAACTCCGTCTACAACTTCCCCGAGATCTTCGAGCTCGATCCGGCCGATACAGACACCGATGGCTACGTCGAGTTTAAACACGCGCTCATCGCCGGGCGTCTTTCGGAGATGGCGGCGTTCATCGACCCGAGCTCCGCGCGCACGATCGACGCGCGTGAGGTGGCCTGGGGCGGGGTGGTGGTGGACGGGATTCCGCCTCTCGAGTTCCCAACGCAAGTCTCCGCCGAGGACGCGGACGGGTGGATCAATGAGAGCGATGCGGTGATCGGCGTTTCGATCAACGGCGACGCGCGAGCCTATCCGATCCGGATCATTGCCTGGCACGAGATGGTCAACGACACGATTGGGGGCGTGCCGGTCTCACTCGCTTACTGCACGTTGTGCGGCTCCGCCATCCTCTACGACGGGCGCCTGGCAGGAGCGCTGTACCGCTTCGGGACCAGCGGGCTGCTGTACCGCTCCAACAAGCTGATGTACGACCGCACGACGCGGACACTCTGGAACCAGTTCACGGGGGAGCCCGCATGGGGTCCGCTGGTGGGGCAAGGGCTGCGCCTGACAAGCTTGCCGGTCGTCTACACGACCTGGGGCGACTGGCGCGCCAACCACCCGGATTCGACTGTCCTCAGCATCGAAACGGGATTCACGCGCAATTACGGTCCCGGCGTCGCGTATGCCTCGTACAACGCGAACCCCGAACCGATCTTCGCCGTCTCGTCGCGGGACGACCGCTTGCCGTCCAAGGAGGATGTGTACGTGGTGCGGCTGGGAGAGGCGCTGGGCGTTTACCCCATCGCGCTGCTGGCCGCTGAGGGGCTGATCGAGGACACCGTCGGTGGGTTGGACTTGGTGATCGTGGCCACGGGGAACGGCTTGGGCGGGCGGGCGTACGAGGCCGGCGAGGTTCCGTTCGTGGCGGCCGACCCAGTCGCCGGCAGCTTGACCGATGCGGAGGGTGGCTCCTGGACCGTCGCCGAGGACGCTCTGCACGGGCCCGGCGGCGCGACGCTCCCGCGGCTGAACGGGCACAACGCCTTCTGGTTCGCGATCGTCAATCAGGCGCCGGACGCCGTCCTCTTCGAGGGCTAGCAAGCTTCCCCGATCAGACACGCACCCCTTCGCGCCGCCTGACTGGTTCGCGATCACCTAATGGACGATCTCCCGGATCACGAGGTCCGCGACGGTCTCGGAGTCCAGACCGAGTTCCCCTTGCAGAATCTCCACGTTGTGCTCTCCCAGGCCCGGCGAAGGCCGAGTGGGGAGCCGTTCGCGGTTCCAGGTGAAGGGCTGCTGATGCGCCAGGAAAGGGACCTCCCCACGCTGGTACTCCAGATAGTAGCCGCGCATCCCCTCATCGCGTTCCACTTGGTCCGCGACATTTTATTCGTGCTCCAAAGCATCGCCCAGAAAGGTTTGGACGCCGAGGCGATCTACCAGGAGCGGTGGCTGGCTTTCGATCAGGCTTGGTGGCGCAACGAGATCCGCCAAGGGCGTCTGGTCCGCCCTCGAATCGATGTCTTTCTCAATTACTGGTTGATCATGCGAACCGGCGCGGAGGTCTCATCAGATGACGTCTTCGCCTCGTTCCGCCGCCGCGTCGAGGTCGACGGTTACTCAGTCGAAGATGTCGTCGTGGATCTGCACGAGGTCGGCGGCGCCTACCGCCAATTCGAGGAATACGAACCCTTCACCACGGAGGGGACGTTCATGTACCGCTGGCAGGTGATGGACGCCGGTGTGTCAACTCCCCTCCTCCTGTGGCTGTTCTCCCGCAGCAACGTCATCCCGGATGACACCCTCGACCGCTGCCTCGCGGCGATCGAGAGCTTCTTGGTCCGCCGGATGCTTTGCCGGATGACGACCAAGGACTACAACAAGCTTTTCGTTGACCTGATCAGCGACTTGGAGTCGGCGGACGATCCGACCAATGCAGACCGCACGATTATCGCGTACCTCGCCGCTCAAACTTCCGACGCACGGCTCTGGCCGGACGATCATCGCCTCCGAGAGGCGTTTCGATCGCTGCCTCTGTAGAGCCTTCCCACTTTGGCGCGGGCGCAGGGCGTCCCACACCAGTTCTTCGACAGTGAAGCCGACGGCGTCGGAGCTACGATCGATGGGGTTCCCGTAGAGAACGGAACAGTCATTGAGGCCTGGAACGAGAACGGAGAGTTGGTCGCTAGCACCAAAGTCGTCGATGGTCTGTGGCTGATCCGAATTGACCCGGACGCGGCAGCGACTACGCACTTCAGCGTCGGTGGGCATCCGTCGCCAGGTGAGTTCACGATCGAAAGCGGCGCCTTCACATTCTTGATGTTGGCCGCAGCCAGTACCAATACGCGGGACGTTCCTCTGACCGAAGGATGGAACACCGTCGGCGCGCTTCGACCCGGCTGGAACTTCACGAGCTGGTCCCTCCAATCTGCGAGCGCAGAGGCCGCCTTCGAACAGATATCTGATCGGGTATCTGGGATTTTCCGCTACGAGACTTCGACGCTGACCTTTTCGTCATACGTCTCTGGCCTGCCCGCGAATCTGAATTCGCTCCGCGAAATCGCCGCGTACGATCCGCTCTGGGTGTTCGTTAGCGAGGGTTCCTCCATCGAGTGGCCACCGATGACGAATCCCGAGCCGGACGCCGAACGAACACCCGTCTCAAGCGTTCGGCATTCCTCCATTTCGCGACAGCGGTAGGGGACTCCGAGATCCTTGGATACATCGAGCGTCGGCATCGATTGGCGGACTACAGACCCGCCTCTGACAGCTCAATGCGAAACGGAATCCCCACCGAGTTTTCGTCCTGATTGAACAGACATCCCGATGTTCGTGCAGTGGTGACTAAATCTACACGAGCCACCCTCTCATAGGTTGACACCGATCCTGGAATCTCGGCCTGCTCCCGCGAGGCCGTAATTCTCGCGCCTACAGCCGTGAGCAGGAGATCGAGATCATCCCCCTCGGCTTCGGCAATCCACCGTCGGACGGCCTCCAGAAATCTCGGCATGTCGGCAGTGACGGGTGCGAGGGCCATCCGGTTGGTCGGCCTGGTGGAGAGCTGGACTCGCTCGGCCCTCAGCACGGCTCGCTCCGTGCTGAGGGCCCTTTCCAATCATGGGAAGTAGCCGAACACTTCGGGATTGCGGAAGGGGCTTAGAGACCCGTTTCCCCACGTGCGGGCCTAGCGCGCGGACCGCTTCGTTTTCCACTCCCGGTAGAACCGCCACGCCTCCGTGGGCTTCGGCTTCGTCGTCAGCACCGCGCGGGCGATGTTCTGCGGCGTGTTGGGAATCTTCTCCGGCATCGGAGTCGGCGGGCGGCCGCGTTTTCTCTGGTAATGCAGGCATTTATGCTTTCCACCACTCCCACCGCACAGACCGCGCGTTGGAGGGGCGAGTCGAGTTCGCTGGACTCGGCAGCCACCGACACCTTCGCGGCCTTGTTCTTCCCTGCCGATGGGCGCCATGACCAGCATCGGCAGGGCCATGCTGGCGGCGACGTAGCCGAGCGCGGCGGCAGTGTCGGTCGTCGCCGACCGAGTCAACAAGCGCACCTTGCTGATCTTGAGCGTATTCGAGTTAACAGAACAGGCCTTCCCTACGATGCGAACATCAGTTCTAATGGCCTAATGGCCTAATGGACGCACGCACGAGCACTAGAGATGGCGGCATGGAGACTGCGCTCACTCTCGGCGAGACCATCGGGCGGCTGCACCGCCCGAAGCGGTGGCGCCTCGGCACCCAGGCCGAGCGGCCGGGGCTGGACCGCATCGCGACGGCGGTCGGCGTCAACATTGCCGCGCTGGTCACGCAGTTGGAGGCTGAGGGCTTCCTGATCGTGGACCGATCGGGCGATCGGAGCGTCCTCCACCCCCAGCCGGGTCTCGGGGACCTGCGCGGGACGGGCGGGTCCCGATGACCGCCCAGGGCGGCGACGCGCAAGCGGAGGGATCCGTGCCCACCACCGCCGCCGCCCTCATCGTGGAACAGCTGCCGATCGAGGCCCTGCACCCCGATCCGGGCAACCCGCGCCGCATCGGGGAGGCGGAGCTGGCCGCCCTGACCCGCTCGATCGCCACGTTCGGGGTCGTCGACCCCGTGCTCGCGCGGCGCGCCGACCGGCGCGTGATCGCGGGCCACCAGCGGCTCGTCGCCGCCCGCCGTGCCGGCCTCACGACCGTCCCCGTGATCCTGCTCGACATCGCCGAGGAGGATGCCCGCCTGCTCAACGTCGCCCTGAACCGCATCGGCGGGGAGTGGGACGCCGACCTGCTGGCCCGCCTGCTGATCGACCTGCGTGCCACGGCGGCCCGGGACCTCACGCTGAGCGGCTTCGCCGAGCCCGATCTCCAGGATCTGCTGACCCGCTTCGACCAGCGGGATCGCCCCCGGCGCCGGCTGGCGGCTGGGCGCCCACCGTCTCTTCCAAGGCGACGCCACGGACGCGGCATTCGTCGCCCGCTGCCTGGGCGGCCGGCCGGCGGACCTGGTCTTCACCGACCCGCCCTCCAACGTGTCCTACGGCGCCCATGGTGGGAAGGCCGCCGACAGGCCCGCCCGGCGCCTGATCAACGACGCCCTGCCGGCCGAGGCGTGGGAGCGCTTCTGCCGGGCCTGGGCGGCGAGCCTGACGGCCAACGCGGCCGGCGCCCTGTACATCTGCATGAGTTCTCGAGAGTGGCCGGTCGTCTGCCGCGTCCTGGCCGAGGCCGGCGCCCACTGGTCGGACACGATCATCTGGGCCAAGGACCGCTTCACGCTGGGCCGCGCCGACTATCAGCGGCAGTACGAGCCGATCTGGTACGGCTGGCCGGACGGCAGCCAGCGGCACTGGGCCGGCGGGCGCGACCAGGGCGACGTCTGGCCCATCCCGCGCCCCACCGCCTCGCCGCTGCACCCCACCCAGAAGCCGCTGGCCCTGGTCGAGCGGGCGATCGAGCATTCCAGCCCCCCCGGCGCCACGGTCCTGGACCCCTTCTGCGGCGCGGGCACGACGCTGATCGCCTGCGAGCGCACGGGGCGCCGCGGCGTCGGGATCGAGATCGACCCCCGCTACGTGGCGGCGACGATCGCGCGCTGGGAGGCGTTCACGGGCGAGGCGGCCGTGCCGCTGGACCCGGGGGAGGCCACCGATGCCTGACCGTCCCGCCTGCCGGGCGCTGAAGCCGAACGGGCGGCCCTGCCGGGCGCCGGCCCTGCGCGCGGGTAGCGCCTGCTTCTGGCACGCGCCCGAGTCCCGCGCGGCGGCCGCGGAGGCGCGCCGGCTCGGGGGGCTGCGCCGCCGGCGCGAGGGGACGGTCGGGGGCGCCTACGCCCTGGAGGGGTTCGGCACGGGCGCGGATCTGCAGCGCGTCCTGGAGCTGGCGCTGGCGGACACCTTGGAGCTGGAGAACTCGATCGCGCGCACGCGGGCCCTCGCCCATCTGGTGTCCGTGGCGGCCCGAGTCCAGGAGACCAGCGAGTTCGAGGCCCGCCTGCGGGCGCTGGAGGCGGGCGTGTGGCGGGAGGCCCCCGATGCGGGACCGTGAGCGCCGCCTGCGCACGGTCGCGACCCGCATGACGGTGCGGCAGCGGATCGCCGCGATGCTGGCGGCCGGACCCGGCAACACCGCCGTCTACGACGACATCGGGCGCGGGCTGACGCCGGCCGGCTGGGCCGAGCTCCACCGCTACGCCGATCGGCTCGATCAGCTCAACGCGACCGTCCGCGCCTGCCTGACGCGGGCCGAGTCCGAGATCGACATGCTCCAGTGGATCGCCTACCGGCGCATCACGAACACGCAGCTCGCCATCCTGGTGGAGAGCCTGCAGGACGCGCTGGACGGCTGGCAGCCCCGTCACGGCCGGGCGGAGGCGGCCGACCGATACCTCGACGGGGCGGCGCGCCAAGTCCTGCAGGGGTTGCGGTTCCTCATGACGGACATGGAGAGCACCGCGCCGCCAGAACGGCCGTATCCGCCGATGGACGCCCTGCTCCGCGACGGCGTCCGCAACGCGCACCATCTGCTGCGCGCGCTGGCGATCGAGGTCGCCGCGTTCGCGGCGGAACTCAACGCCGATCCGCTCGACGCCGCACTCCACGCCCAAGCGGACCGCTGCCGTACGAAACTCGCGGCGCTCATCGATCAGATCACGCTGGATCCGCCCATCGTGCTGACCGAGCCGTCCGACGCCACGGTCGCCGCGGTCGCCGCGCGCTGCCGCCCCGAGGAGGACTCGGAGGAGGCGAGCTGGTAAGGGCCCGGCCGGGCCCCGACCCGATAGCAGCGCTTACCATTCGATACCTCTGGTATCGAATGGGGGGTTGGTAAGGAGGTAAGCCGCCTTCTGGGGGCCGGGGGGCGCTCAGCCGGCAGCCAGCAGACCGCTCGGCGAGTTCCCGCATGTCTCGCGCGCTGTCCTGACTGACGAACACTGCCTTGGCTTGGTCGTTCCCGTCGAGGTGGCGGAAGAGGTCGCCAAGAACGCTCCGGCCAGGGGTCGGGGTGGCGTGGGTGAGCTGATAGGGGGTCCAGGCGCTCGAAGACGCCGGCGCTTGGCGCTTGACCGAGTGGTACTCGCGCGCGCCGGAGGGGAGGACCGTGTAGAACTCGACGCCGAGTCCGTCTTCTCCCGGCGGCTCAAGGTGCAGCGCGGTGATCTCGCCGGCGAGCAGGTCCAGCAGGCGGTCGACCGTCCACGCCGCCTCGTAGAGGTCGGCGACCTTCGATGCGGTGCCACCGGGGAGACTCGGGAGGGCCATCGTCATCCGTATTGGGAGAGTCTTCGCCCAGCGTACCCCGCGACTCGACGTGGCGAGCGCTGTCGTGGTTCGCGGAGGCCGCGCCCTACGCGGCCTGGAGATGGCGATGTCGGCCGTGTCCCGAGTGACGCTGGTCCCGGAGACGGTGCCGGGGCGGGCGATCTGGTGGCTCGCCCAATCTAAGTTCCTCCCCCCAGGTCCGAAGGCGCTTCTGACCTGCCCCCGATTGTTGTGCCAGTCGTGAAGTGAGTGCTGCGACCCTCCGGTCTGCCCAGGGGGCGGGGTGGGGAGGTCGGATCTCCAGCGTTTCTGGGGCGGGCGGGCGGGAGTCGAGGGCGCTGTGGGGCCGGACCTGGTTGTACTGGCGGCGCCAGCGCTGGATGAGGATCTGGGCCTCGGTCCGGGTGGTGAAGATCTCCGGGTTGAGACCCGCGTCGCGGAGCGTGCCGTTGCAGGATTCCCCAGACCCGTTCTCCCAGGGACTGCCCGGTGCGATGAAGCGCGTGGTCACGCCGCGCCGCTGCCGCCAGGAGCGCACCGCGCTCGCGGTGCACGCCGGGCCGTTGTCGGAGCGGAGGGAGGCCGGCGGGCGGCGCTGCACGAAGAGCGCCGTCCGCCGGGCGAGGACGTCGTCGGAGCGCAGGCGCCGGGCGACGTCGCTGCTGCGGCACTCCCGCGGGCACGCGTCCACGATGGTCCGCAGGCGCAGGGCCCGGCCGTCCTGCGTCCGCTCGTGGACGA
>CAXXNO010000013.1:0-13347 GCA_963663235.2 Dehalococcoidia bacterium | reverse complement strand
AGGAGATCGTCGCCCACTGCCGCGGTGTGATGGCCCACTTCAAGGCGCCTTCCCGCGTCGAGTTCGTCGATGCCCTCCCCCGCACCGCCACCGGCAAGCTCAAGAAGTTCGAGATCCGCGACAAGTTCTGGGCCGGCATCGAGCGCCGCGTCCACTGAGAAAGCCAGACCGTTCGCGGCGAGCTTGTCCTGACCTGTGGTGAGCTTGTCGAACCGCTTGTCGAAGGGCCTGTCGAGCCGCGAATGGACCACACGAGCCGGGAGTTGACACATGCCTGACATCACTCGCCCCGACGGCCATCAAACCCGTTCGTGGTGAGCTTGTCGAACCACGAGTCGAAGCCTGTACTGGAGTCGAAAACCCATGCCTGACATCACCCGTCCCGATGGCGCAACCATCCACTACGAGACCTTCGGCAGCGGCTACCCGCTCCTTCTCTTTGCCCCCGGCGGCGTCAACAGCCAGATCGGCTTCTGGCAGAACAGCGCCATCAACCCCATCGAGGAGTTCGCCGACGACTTCATGGTCATCGGCATGGACCAGCGCCACGCGGGCCGCAGCCCCGCCCCCGCCGTCCCCTTTAGCTACGACCTGACCGTGGGCGACCAACTCGCCGTCCTCGATGACCTCGGCGTCCGGCGCGCCCACGTCATGGGCGGCTGCATCGGCGTGGCCTACGCCCTGCGCATCATCCACGACGCGCCCGATCGCATCAGCGCCGCCGTGGGCCAGGACCCCGTCGGCGTCGACGACTCCAACTCCGTTCAGGTCTTCGATGCCATGTTCGCCCCCACCCTGGAGACCGCCCGCTCGGCGGGCGTGCAGGCCGTCGTCGATGCCGCCATGACCGGCGTCCTCTTCGTGCAGAACAACGCCGCCGGTCCCTTCGCCCAGCGCATCGTCGACGACCCTGCCTTCCGCGACGAGATCCGCGCCATGTCCGACGACGCCTACATCTCCCTGGTCACCGCCTTCCGCGACGCCATCTGGCCCCGCAACGACCCCTTCTTCACGGTCACGGCGGAGTGGCTGCGCACCTGCCCCGCTCCGGTCCTCATCTTGCCCGGGAGCGACCCCTTCCACCCCACCGGCATCTCCCACCGCATCTGCGAGCTGGTCCCCCAGGGCCGCTGCTTGGACGTCGACTGCCGCGCCCCCGCCAAACTGGCCGACACCCTCGCCACCATCCGCGCCTTCCTCAAGCAGCACGCGGCTTAGCGCGAATGAGTGACACGGCCGCCCCCTCCGTCGCCGTCATCGGCGCCGGAGGGGGCGGCGGCTACTACGGCGCCCGCCTCGCCCAGGCCGGCCGCGACGTCCGCTTCCTCCTCCGCCGCGACTACGACGCCGTCCGCGCCCGCGGCCTCCGCGTCACCAGCCCCGACGGCGACTTCACCCTCGACCGCCCCACCATCGCCCGCACCCCCGAGGAGATCGGCCCCGTCGACTGGGTGATCTGCGCCCTCAAGGCCACCGCCATCGACGACGCGCCCCGCCTCATCGCCCCCTGCCTCACCCCCGACACCCGCGTCCTCGCTCTGATGAACGGCCTCGGCATCGAGGAGCGCTTCGCCGATCGCCTGGGCGCCGGCCGCATCTTCGGCGGCATGGCTTACACCGCCATCTACCGCACCGGCCCCGGCCACATCCACCACCTCGACCTCGGTCGCATCGTCATCGGCCACCTCCGCAACGACCCGGACGAACTGGCGCTCGCTAAGGCCCTCTGGGACGGCGCAAAGGTCCCCATCGAAACCACCGCATCTCTGCTGATGACCCGCTGGGACAAGCTCGGCTGGAACATCCCCTTCGCCGGCCTCGGCGTCGCCGCCGGTGGCGTCACCACCGACCGCCTGGTCGGCGACCCCGGCCTCCGCGCCGCCGCCCGCGCCGTCATGGAGGAGGTGCTGGCCGTCGGCAACGCCGACCTCGCCGCCCGCGGCGAGACCGCCCGCCTCGATGTCCCCGCCATCGTCGAGCGTTACTTCCGCGTCACCGACGCGGTGGGCGCCTACCGCTCCAGCACCGTGATCGACTTCGCCGAGGGCCGCCCCCTGGAGGTCGACGCCATCCTCTGCGAGCCGCTCCGCCGCGCCCGCGCCCTCGGGCTCGATGTGCCCTACCTCGCGCTGCTCACCGCGCTTCTGCGCGCGCTCGACCCCGCCCCCGCTTCCCCCGAGGAGTAAGAGCCGTCGCCGCCCTCTCCAGCGCCTCCCGCCACTCCTCGATCGCCGCCGCTTGCGACGACGGTGTGTTCCAGTGCAGCGGCCGCGGGCTCGTCGACGGCAGCGCGATCGGCTCCACCGGCAGCGCCTTGAAGTAGCGCCGCCATTCCGCCCGCCGTCGGCCGTTCAGCAGCACCAGGAACGCCCCCCGCTCCTCCCACAGCCCCGCGATGTCGTTGGGCACGGCGTTGCGGATCTGGTCGTCGCCGCTCCCCTTCCGCTCCACTTCCCCGTACAGGTCCCAGATGCCGATCCCGTTGGCTTTGACCGCCCGCACCCGCGACCGGTACGGCGCGGTCGCGCTCGGTGCCACACCGCACGCTTCCAGCACGCGCCAGAACCAGTTCTGCGGGTGCGCATAGTACTGCCCCGCCGCCAGCGACGCCTCACTCGGGAATGATCCCAGGATCAGCGCGCGAAGAGAGCGAGGCAGGATCGGGGCTAGGCCGCTCCTAGCCAAGCGTCCCCGACTCATGCAGCGACGCCAGCTCCGCCTCGCCCAGCCCCAGCTCCTCCCGCAACACCTCGTCGGTGTGCTGCCCGTGCAGCGGCGCCGGCTCCATCGGGACCTGCGACTCCGACAGCAGCAGCGGCGACCGCATCAGCGGCACGCGCCCTTCCGTCGGGTGCTCCACCTCCTGGATGAAGTTGCGCTCCTGCAGGTGGGGATCATGGAAGAGGTCGCGCGTGTCCAGGATCGCGCTGCACGGTACCCCAGCCCGGCCTAGCGCCTCCATCGCTTCGTGCTTCGTATGCTCACGGGTCCATTTGGACAGCTCGCTGTGCAGCTGTTTCATATTCCGGTGCCGTGCCCGTCCGGTGGAGAACCGTTCGTCGTTCAGCAGCTCTGGCCGCTCGGTCGCGCGGCACAGCCCTTCCCACATCTCCGCCGTCACCAGCACGATGAACAGGTAGTCGTTCGGTCCTTCGGGCTTGCACGGCAGCGGTTCCGGAGAGTACCCGGCGCGGATCCCGTCCCGCGGCGCTGCCTTCTCTCCCCACTCGGCGAAGAACGCCACCTGCGTGCGCATGAAGCTCGTCACCGCCTCCTGCATCGATATCTCCACCTGCTGGCCTTGGCCTGTGCGCTGCCGCTGCGCGTAGGCGGCGGTAATCGCTAGCGCCAGTTGCATGCCCGTCCCGCTGTCCCCGAACGTCGCTCCCGGAAGCACGGGGGGGCTGTCGGGATAGCCGGTCACGGAGAATGCGCCTCCCGCCGCCTGTGCGATCTGGTCGAAGCTGTTGTAGCCGCTGTTTGGTCCCGTAAGCCCGAAACCTTTGAGCCGCGCGTAGATGATTCCCGGATTGATCGCCCGCATCACGTCGTAGCCGATGTTCAGCCGCTCTATCGACCCCGGCCCGTAGTTCTCCACGAACACGTCGAACTTCGGGACAAGCTGCAACAGCAGCTCGCGCCCTTGCTCTGACTTCAACGCCAGCACCACGCTCCGCTTGTTGCTGTTGTAGTTGAGGAAGTACGGCGAGTTGTCGGTTCCGCCGCCACCAACCCGCCGCCCCGGGTCGCCGTTCCCGGGCGATTCGATCTTCACGACGTCCGCCCCCAGCCACGCCAGCATTTGGGTGCAGGACGTGCCGGCCTCGTACTGCGTCATGTCCAGGATCCGCATCCCGGACAGTGCGGCCCCGTTTGCTGCCGGCATGGCGCTCTCCTCCTCCGGCCGTCTCGGCCTCGTTGCTGCGTATACTAGGATTCCCCGACTTGCCACGCACCAGGGAGCGCTCTCATGCCACGGCAACACGATGCGCGCGATGCCACGCCCACTGCTCCGCCCGAGCCCGACGCCTACGACTGGCCCGCCCTCGTCGACGGTTTGGAGCGCTATCTCCGCCTCAAGGCCACCCCCGTCGGCATGAAGCTCTTCCCCACCGTGGAGGGTATGGAAAAAGTCGAGCGCGTCCGCCGCCCCGACGTCAAGCTCACCCTCGACCAGGTCGTGGCCCAGGCCCGTTGGCTGCGACACACCATCGGCGTCACCGCGGAAGACTTCGCCGCCGCCCAGTGCGGCGCTGTCGTCGGCCTCCACCCCCAAGACCGCAAGTGGCTCAGCGGCAAGGCCATGGCCGGCGTCTGGTACGACTCCGAGACCGACGCCGCCGCTCATCAAGCCGCTCTCGATACCGTCCCCTACGGCCGCTACCAGGCTCTGGCGGTCTCACCCCTCGCCTCCGGCCGCCTCGACCCGCCCGACGTCTGCCTCATCTACGCCACGCCCGGCCAGATGATCATCCTCATCAACGGCCTCCAGTTCTCCGGCTACCGCAAGTTTGACTTCACTTGCGTGGGCGAGTCCGCCTGCGGCGACTCTTGGGGCCGCGCTCTGACCACCGGCGAGCCCTCGGTCTCTATCCCCTGCTACGCCGAGCGCAGTTTCGGCGGCGTCCTGGACGACGAGCTCCTCATGGCCCTGCCTCCGCGCTTCCTCCCCAAGGCGATCGACGGCATGGCCAAACTCTCTGCCAACGGGCTCCGCTACCCGATCCCGTCGATCGGCATCCAGACCGACCCCACGCCGATCCTCATCCGCAGCTACCCCGAGGGCTTCTAATCGGAGGCTTCTAGTCGACCGCGACCAGGGGCAGCGTGGCTTCGGGCTCCCCTTCGCCCCCGACCGCCCCGTCCTCCAGTGTGATCGTCGTCCCCAGCCGCGCCGCGACCTTCTCCCCCGGCAGCACCACCCCCACCAGGTTCAGCGGGTCGACCGCGCTCACCCGCACCCGCTCGCCGCTCCGCTCCCGGCGACGCACGGCCCGCAGCGCTTCCACCGCCTCCGGCAGCGCGTACTGCTCGCCCGCGAACCCGCTCACGAAGCGCCCGCCCCGCACCTCACCGCGCGCCTCCAGACGCCGCAGCGCCCTCACGATCTCGCGCCAGGGCAGGGTCATGCTCTCCCGCGTCTGCAGGTCTCGGAATAGCACGCCGTACCGCGCCAGTAGGATCGTGGCCACACCCTCTGCCAGCTCTTCGATCGACTCGCACGGCGGCTCCTGCACCTGCGGTGTCACCGCCCAGCGACCGGCCGGCCCGCCGCCCAGGTACGCGCCGCCCGGTCCGAACGCGGGCCGCCGCCGTTGCGGCCGCGACCGGCCTCCGGCCAGCCGCCGCAGCCCTTGGAACCCGTCCGCGTTCACCAGCCCACGCGCTACCAGCTCGCGCAGCCCGCCTTCGACGTCCGTTGGCAGCCGCCGCGTCTCCGCCACGATCTCGTCGAAGAACAGGGCGCCATTGGTCCGCAGCAGCGCCAGCACTTCTCGACTCGCCCCGCCCGTCGGTTCCGGTGGCGCTTCCTCGCCGCGCACGGCGGCCAGCAGCAGCGGGAAGTCGCTCCGCAGCGCGATCGTGATCGGCGTCGCTTTCGACGGTGCCAGCGCGCTGCCGTTGCCCTCGCTGCGCTTCGGGGTGAGCCGCGCCCAGGTCGCTTCGCCCGCAAGGCATAGCTCGTCCAGCCATCCCGGCTGGTAGGCGCCGATCCGCGCCGGCAGGATCTCCCGCTCCCAGGCGGCGGCGGGCGCTTCGAACCCCTGCAACTGGCGCAGCGCTTGGCGCAGACCGCCTTTGCCCTGCAGCCGCGTGTCGGGCGTGAGGTGCTGCCACCGCAGCAGGAACCGCATGTAGTCCTGCGCCGATACCGGGTCGATCTCCCGCCGCAGCCGCTCCAGCGTGTAGCGATGGATCCGCGCCAGCAGCCGCCGGTCGCAGAACTCGTCGATGCCGTCCGCTCCGCTGCCGCTGAAGCGGCCGCGCAGGATGTAGCCCTCCGCTTCTACCTGCAGCAGCCCGCGCCCGATGTCCCCTTCCTCCAGCCCCGTCCGCTCCGCCAGCCCGGCGGCGCTGGTCGGGCCGCAGGTCTCCGTGTGTCCGCGCAGCAGCCGCAGCCGCGCCGCCTCCCGATCCGCCACCTCTACCGCGACTCCCTCCGGCAGCCGCACCGCCGGCTCGATGCTTGCCTCGGCGTACAGCAGCTCCACCAGCCGCACGTTCTCCGCGGCGAGCCACACCCGCCCTGCCGGCGTCACCGCGACGGCGACCCGCCCCTCCGCAACGAGCTCCTCCAGCCACGCCCGCCATTCGCCGGCCACGCGGTCGCTGGCCGCCACCAGCCCCAGCAGCGCCTCGTGCGTCTCCTCTCGATCGCGCGGATCGGGCCGCGCCTCCTCCCGCACCCGCTCGATCGCGTCGGCGTCCAGCGCCCCCAGGTCGCGCGCGTGCTCCGGCAACGACCGCCGCAGCATGATGGCGCGGGCGCGTCGCTCTTCCAGCGGCGCGTCGTCCAGGTAGGCGTACGGCTTCGCACCCAGGATCTCGTGCGTCATCGGCGAGGGTTCGGTGGTGTCGCGCGCGTGCAGCCGCACCTCGCCCGCCTCGATACGGCCCAGCACCTCCTGCAGTCCGTCCAGGTCCATCGCTTCGTGCAGGCAGTCCTGCACTGTCTGCCGCACCAGCGGGTGGTCGGGAATGTCCACCGGCCCGGTGACGTTCTCCTGACAGGCCACGATCCGAGGAAACACGGCGGCCAGCAGGTCGTCCGATCGCATCCGCTGGATCGGCGGTGGGACTTTCTTGCCGCCCCGCTGTCGCGGCACGGCCAGCGCCCGCGTGGCGTTCCACCTCCAGCGCGTGTTGAACAGCGGCGCGGCCAGCACCGCCTGCGAGAGCGCCTCCTCCACGTTCCCGGGCCGCACGTAGCCGAACGCCTCGTCCAGCGGGAAGCTCTGCTGCGGCCCCAGGGAGAGCAGGATCGCGTCCTCGTTGGCCGCCGCTTGCAGCTCGAAGTCGAATCGCACGCAGAACCGCTTGCGCAGCGCCAGCCCCCAGGCCCGCGTGATCCGCGAGCCGAACGGCGCGTGTATCACCAGCTGCATCCCCCCGGCTTCGTCGAAGAACCGCTCGAACACCACGTCCCTGTCCGACGGCACGATCCCGAGCGCCTCTTGCGTCACGCGCACGTAATCGACCACCTGCGCCGCCCCCGACTCGTCCAGCCCTGCCTCGTCCCGCAGCCGCTCTCGTAGCGCCGCTACCTCCCCGAGCCCGGCGACGATCTCCCGGCGCAGCTTCCCCACCTCCTCGGACAGCTCGACCGATCGCCCCGGCGCCTCGCCGAACCAGAACGGGATCGTCGGCGGCGCTCCGCGTGCGTCTTCCACCCGCACGATGCCCGACTCTACTTTGCGGATCCGCCAGGACGTGCTGCCCAACAGGAAGATGTCACCGGCTTGGCTCTCGATGGCGAAGTCCTCGTTCACCGATCCGATGAACGTGCCGTCCGGCTCCGCCAGCACCCGATAGTCGCCCGTCTCCGGGATCACGCCGCCGTTGGTGAGCGCCGTCAGCCGCGCAGCGCGACGCCCCCGCAGGACGCCGTTGATCCGGTCGTGATGCAGCAGCGGCGGCGCGGCCCCGCCCCCCTCTCCGATCCCCTCGCTCAAGGCCGCCACGACCTCGTCGAAATCCGTGCGGCTCAGCGACCGGTACGGCATCGCTCCCCGCGCCAGCGCGTAGAGGTCGTCCGCGCGCCAGGGCTCGCAGGCGCACTCGGCCACCGCCTGCTGCGCCAGCACGTCCAGCGGTCCTTCCATCACCTCGATCCGGTCCAGCCGCCCCGCTCGCACCGCCCGCACCAGCGCTGCGCCCTCCACCAGCTCATCGCGCGTGGTGGGGAACAGCCGGCCGCACGGCCGCAGCCCCAGCGCGTGCCCCGATCGCCCCACCCGCTGCAGGAACGTGCTGATCCGCCGCGGCGACCCCACCTGGCACACCAGGTCGATCGCTCCAATGTCGATCCCCAACTCCAGCGCCGATGTGGTCACCAGCGCCCGCAGGGTGCCCCCCCGCAGCCGCTCCTCCAGACTCTGTCGTCGCTCCTTGGACAGGCTCCCGTGGTGCCCGGCCACGTGCTCGGCGCCCACGCGCTCGGCCAGCCGGTGCGATACCCGTTCGGCCAGCGCTCGCGTGTTCACGAAGATCAGCGTCGTCCGATGCGTCCCGATCAGCGTCGCCAGACGGTCGTAGATCTCCCCCCACTGTGCATGCGACGCCACCGCTTCCAGTTCGGACGGCGGCACGTCGATCGCCACATCCAGGTCTCGTTGGTGTCCCAGGTCGACGATCGCACAGTCCGGCCGGCCCGCGCCGTCGATCCGCGCGCTCCCCACCAGGAACCGCGCGATCTCGTCCACCGGATTTTGCGTCGCCGACAGCCCGATCCGCGTCGGCCGCTCCTCGGCCACGTGGTCCAGCCGCGCCAGCGAGAGCGTCAGGTGGCTCCCCCGGCGGTTGGGCGCCAGCGCGTGGATCTCGTCCACGATCACTGTGCGCACCCGGCGCAGCGTCTCTCGGCTCCGCTCCGCGCTGAGCATGAGGTACAGCGACTCCGGCGTGGTGATCAGGATGTGCGGCGGACGCCGGTTCAACGCTTGCCGCTCCGACGGCGACGTGTCGCCGCTCCGCACCGCCACCCGGATCTCCGGCAGCTCCATTCCCAGCCCGGCCGCCACCTCGCGGATCTCGGCCAGCGGCTCTTCCAGGTTGCGATGGATATCGTTGCCCAGCGCCCGCAGCGGTGACACGTAGAGGATCTCCACCGCGTCGTCCAGCGGGGCCTCTTCGCCTTTGCGGATGAGGCTGTCGATTCCCGCCAGGAACGCCGCCAGCGTCTTCCCGGACCCCGTCGGCGCGGCGATGAGCGTGTCCCGCCCGCTGCGGATCGCGGGCCAGCCGGCGGACTGCGCATCGGTCGGCGCGGCGAACCGCCGTTCGAACCACGCCCGCACCGCCGGGTGAAACGCCGCCGCCGGCTCCGTCATGCCGGCTCCCCTGTCGATGCCCCACAGCGCAGCGACAGCCGCCGCAGACCCCGCAGCGCGAACGTTCCGCCCCGCTCCGGCGCTTCCTCCGCCGGCGCAAGCTCCTCGAACCGGCGCAGCAGCGCCCGGAACGCCACCTCCGCCTCCAGCCGCGCCAGCGGCGCGCCCAGGCAGTGGTGGATCCCCAGCCCGAACGCGATGTGCCGGTTCTCTTCCCGTCGCACGTCCAGGCGGTCGGGCTCCACGAAGTGCGCCGGATCGCGGTTCGCCGCTCCCAGCATCGCGAGCACCGAGTCGCCCTTCGCGATGCGCCGGCCCCCGATCTCCGTCTCCGTCAGCGCGAACCGGATCGTCGTCTGCACTGGGCTGTCGTACCGCAGCAACTCCTCGATGCCGCCCACCACCAGCGACGGCTCCTCCCGCAGCAGCGCCGCCTGCTCCGGGTTTTGCATCAGCGCCAGCGTCCCGTTCCCGATCAAGTTCGTGGTCGTCTCGTTCCCCGCTGCCAGCAACAGCACGACGAACCCGAACAGCTCCTCGATGGAGAGGACGTTTCCCTCCTCCTCGGCCTCCACCAGCGCGCTGATCAGGTCCTCCCGCGGCGCTCGACGCCGCTCCTCCACTACCTGCCCGATGTAGTCGCCTAGCTCGTCGCGCACCCGCTGCACTTCGGCCAACAACTGCGGCGAGATCATCGGGTTCGTCAGCGCCGCGATCGATGTCGACCAGCGCTTGAAGGTGTCTCGATCCTCCGGCGGGACCCCCAGCATCTCCGCGATCACGATGATCGGCAGGGGCTGCGCCAGCCCCTCGATCACGTCGAACGTTTCCCCCGCCTCGTCCAGCAGCGACTCCGTTACTTCCTCGATATGCCCCCGCATCCCCTCCACCCGTGCCGGTGTGAACGCCTTGCTGACCAGCGCCCGCAGATGTGTGTGGACCGGCGGATCGCTCGTCAGCACGGTGGCCGCATCCATCTGCATGTCGGCCCGCTGCTGCACGCGCAGGCGCACCAGCGCGCTCGCCCCTTGTCGCGCGTCGGACGAGTAGGTCTCATGGTCGCGCAGCGTTTGGATGCAGTCGTCGTAGCGGGTGAGGACCCAACCTTGCAGCATGGGGTTCTGGTGCACTGGGTCCTGCGCGCGCAGTGCTGCGTAGGTCGGGTACGGATCCGCGAGGAAAGCCGGATCGAGCGGGTTCATCGCCACCAACCCTGTACCCTCCCTGCGGTTAGTGTAGGCGACGGCGGTGGCGCGGATGATGGACACGCCCGGCTCGGGACGCATCGTGGTGGTGGGCAGCCTCAACCTTGATCTCGTCGTCGATGTCGACCGCTTGCCGCACCCGGGCGAGACCGTCGAGGGCCGGCGCTTCGCCACCGCGCGCGGCGGCAAGGGTGCGAACCAGGCCGTGGCGGCGGCGCGCCTCTGCGCCGCGCCCCCCGGCTCCCCAACGCCGGTGCACATCGTCGGCCGCGTCGGCGACGACTGGTTTGGCCGCGACCTCTTGGCCGGTCTGGATGAGGCCGGCGTCGGCCGCGATGCCGTCGTCGTCGACCCCGACGCCACCACCGGGGTCGCCTCCATCCTCATCGACGCGGACCGCGAGAACTACATCACCGCCGTCTACGGCGCCAACGCCGCCTGCGACGCACACCAAGTCCGGGCGGCCACAGAGTTGCTGGACGGTGCGGCCGTGCTCCTCACACAACTGGAGATCCCCGTCGCTGTCACCGCTGCCTGCATACAGGCGGCGCGCGACCGTGGGGTGATCGTGATCCTGGACCCGGCTCCTGTCCGCCCGCTCCCCCGCGACTTTCTCCGCCACGTCGACGTCCTCACGCCCAACCAGCGCGAGGCGGAGACGATGACCGGCGTTCCCGTCACCGGCCCCGATTCCGCCGCCACCGCCGCCGCCGCTCTCCGCTCACTCGGCGCGGGCGCGGTGATCGTGACGATGGGCGCGGCGGGCGCCTACGTCGATGCCGACGGCGCGGCTGGGTTCGTTCCCGCCTTCTCCATTGAGGCGCTGTCCACCCTCGCGGCCGGTGACGCCTTCAACGGCGCGCTCGCGGTGGCTCTGGCCGAGGGCCGCCCCCTCACCGATGCCGTCCCCTTCGCCATGGCCGCGGCGGCCATCTGCGTCGCTCGCTCGGGCGCTGCCGAGGCCATGCCCGCCCGCGCAGAGGTCGAGGCCTTCCTCCGCGCGTCCCCTGCCTGACCTAGCCGCGCTTCACGGTGCCCCGTACACTGCCGCCGTGTGCGCTCGCTTCACTCTGACGCGTCGTGAATTCCTTCAACTAAAGCCCGCGAGATCGCCGTCGCCGCCGATGCCCTTCTCCAGCAGCGCTACCGCGCCCGCTACAACGTGGCGCCGGGTCAACTCGGTGACGTTCGATAACTCGCAATGCCTCGCCCCTGCCCTAGAGCCGTTCGGCTAGACTCAGGCCGATGACGGAACAGCTCCGGCCACCCCCCACCATCGACGACGTCCGTCGCGCGGCGGAGACCATCGCCCCTTATCTCTCCCTGCCCACACCGCTAATCTTCTCGCCGGGCCTCTCCGAGCGCCTCGATGCCCACGTCTCGCTCAAACTGGAAACCGCCACGCCCATCGCCGCCTTCAAGGTGCGCGGCGGCCTCTTCCTGATCAGCGGGCTGGCGCCGGAGCATCGCCGGACGGGGGTGGTCACCGCCTCCACCGGCAATCACGGCCAGTCCGTCGCCTTCGCCTCGCAACTGCTCGATATCCGCGCCACCATCGTGGTGCCGGAGGGCGCAAATCCTGACAAGGCCGCCAACATCGCCCGGTTCGGCGCGCAGGTCGTCTACCACGGCGCAACCTACGACGGTGCCCGCGCGCACGCTGAGGAGTACGCCGCCGAGCACGGCATGCGCTACCTCGACGCCGCCAACGAGCCCGATCTGACTGCGGGGGTCGGTACCGCCGCGCTGGAGGTGCTCGAGCAGCAGCAGCCCGATACCGATGTCGTCATCGTTCCGGTCGGTGGTGGCTCCGGCGCCAGCGGCTGGATCACCGTCCGCGATGGCCTCGCTGCCAAGACCGAGGTCTGGGGCTCGCAGTCCAAGCAGGCCCCCGCGGTGCACGACTCCTGGCGCGCCGGCCGGATCGTGCAACGGCCCAACCGCACTTCCGCCGACGGCGTCGCCACGGGCACCGCCTTCGCCCTCACGCTCGACATCTTGTCTCGCGGCCTCGACGATTTCATCCTCGTCGACGATCGTGAGATCGGCGCAGCGGTGACAACCATGCTGGAGTTGACGCACGTCCTGGCCGAGCCCGCCGGCGCCTGTCCGGCGGCCGCGGCGCTCTCGCAAGCGCAGCGCCTGCGCGGCCGCAAGGTGGTGCTGGTGGTCTCCGGGGCCAATATCACTCGCGAGCAGCTGCGCGCCCTGCTGTAGGCGTCGTCTCGGCGCCTCCTAGCGGGAGAGGCCGTTGATTGCCGCCGCCAGCTGGAAATCCAGCTCGCTGAGCCCGCCCACGTCGTGCGTGTTCAGATCGATGATCACCCGGTTGTACACGTTGAACCACTCCGGATGGTGGTCCATCTTCTCCGCCAGCAACGCCACGGACGACATGAAGCCGAATGCCTCTACGAAATTGTCGAACTGGAACGCGCGCCGCAGCTTGCCCTCTTCCACCTGCCAGCCTGGCGCGGTCGCGATCCGTTCTTCGATCTCCGTCTCGCTCAGCTTGCGCCGTTCCGCCATCTCAGCCTCCGCTTCCTGCTCTGCCCGGCTGGCGGGCGGTGCGCCCAAGGGTACCCCCCAATGGGTGCTCAATGACGTCCCCGCCGCCGATGCTTCCGCTCCCTACCCCTTTTGCGTCTTGTTCCACCAGATGACGTAATCCGTGCTCGGAACCTTTACCCCCGCCTGCCCGGCCGCCGCCATGATCTCCCCGCGGTGGTAGGTCGAGTGGTTCGCCACGTGCGTGAGGATCTCGCCCAGCGGCGTCTGGAACGTGCGCCCACCCCCGCCCTCGTACGTGACCGCCGCCGTCAACTGCTCCGCCTTGAGGCCGCTCAGGACCGCCTGCCACTCCGTGCTCAGCACCGCCTGCTGGCTCTCGCTTTCCTTTAGCGATAGTTCCGGCCACGCCGCCGTGTCGTCGGGCTCACTTCCCAGGATCCGGTCCAGCCAGTTCCGCTTGGCGCCCAGAATGTGCGCGAACGCCGCCACGCTCGATGGGTCGGGATGGCTCATAGCTTGCAGCGTTTGCAGCACCCGGTCGGTGGCCCAGTCATCGTAGGCGTACAGCCGGACCAGACGCGTGA
>CAXXNO010000012.1:0-471332 GCA_963663235.2 Dehalococcoidia bacterium | reverse complement strand
CGGGGCACGTCGCGCTGGGTCGCCCGCGCCTGGCCGGTGACCGGGCCGGCCCGCCGCTCCGACACCGCGTACGGGTCCGTGCGGTAGGATGTCGCCCGGCGCCGCTTGGCCGGGCTCAGAAGTTTCCCGCTGCGACGTCCCGCACCATCGCGTTGGCCCGCGCCTGATCGGCCACCACCCGCTTCAGCCGACTGTTCTCGCGCTCCCGTTCTTTCAGCCGCTTGGCCGGGTCGACCCGCAGCCCCCCGTCCTCCCGCCGCCAGCGGTAATACGTTGGCTCGGCCACGCCGAGGCGGCGCGCGACCGGCGCGACCGATTCCCCCGGCGCGAGCACCCCCTCCGCCTCCCGCAGGTGGCCGATGATCTCCTCGGCCGCGTACCGCTTGCGTGCCATGCCGACTCCCTTCGCACCGGCCCGAATCCTCGCACAGGATCTGGACCGGTTCTGGGGGGGCAGGTCAGCAGCATCATTCAGATTACTGACCTGAAGGCCGATGGAGGCTCTTCATATACCCCCCAACGGACTACCGGGTTGCGGTTCCCTGACGTGCGAAAGAAGAAAGGCGACCGAATCCCTCTCACTGTCAAATTGCGGTGCTGCAAGGCGTGGAGCGGCCTGATCCGCATCGGAGTCAATCCCGTGCAGGTTCCTTCGGGGGGAGCGCGCGAGGTTGCGTTTGAGGCTGACCCTGCGACGGAGGATGAAGGGGAGCCTCGTTCGTGATGAGCTCCTCCTACGCCCGCTCAGTCATCTGGAGCGGGAATGAGTCAGGCCACCTTGCGGGTGCAGGCACGCACGTTCTCACCCCGGTCGAGGGCCACCACCGCCCCCGCTTGCAGGGCCAGCACCGACATCAGCACATGCAGCCGCACTCTCCGCAGCCCGCGCCGACAATGGGTATCGGCGTCCAATGGCCCTTCAACCGAGAGAAGCACCGCTCAATCGACTGGCGGGTCGCGTAGAGGCTCTCGGTGTAGCCGTGCGGCGGCGGCCGCCGCGGCGAGATGCGGGGGATGCGGCGTTTCGCACTTCCCTGTGGATGCGTGCGCCGCTGTCTGCTTCCCCCATCCCAGCAACCATCGGCCCCCACTGCCCCCCGCGCCGCCACCCCGCCTGTCCGACCCCTGGCCGCCGCCTGCCGCCGGCCTGACCGAGGCCTGTCCAGGCCCGCTCGACCGGCGTCCCTTTCTGTCGCCCCCTGGCCGCTGGCGGCGCACGGCTGGCCGCCTTCCCATCTGGTGAGCGGCGCGAAGGGGGTGACAGAAAAGTGCCCCGCAACTCACCCGTCGGCGA
Source organism: Dehalococcoidia bacterium (assembly GCA_963663235.2). Classification (GTDB taxonomy): domain Bacteria; phylum Chloroflexota; class Dehalococcoidia; order Bin125; family Bin125. The sequence continues at coordinate 470,038 of CAXXNO010000012.1, read as the reverse complement.
GCGGCAGGCCCAGCAACTCGAAGGCATCGTCAACGATCAGCAGGCGCCACCGCTCGATGCCGCCGTGCGCCGCGCCGCGGCGCGCTCGCTACCATGCGCCCATGCGCTCCCGCTGGTCCCACGCCGACGCCCCCACCGACCTCCTCGATCTCCGCGTCTACACCTCCCGTCTCATCGGCGCTGAGGAATCGCTCGTTCTCTGGGGCGGCGGCAATACCTCCGTCAAACTCACCCAGACCGACTACCGCGGCGATCGGGTGGATGTCCTCCGCGTCAAAGGCAGCGGCTCCGACCTCAAGACCATCGAGCGCCGCCACTTCGCCGGCGTCCGCCTCGCCGATGTCCGCCGCCTCCGCGATGTGCCCTCGATGTCCGACGACGAGATGGTCGCCTACCTCGCTCATGCCCTCTTCGATCCCGATGACCCCCGCCCCTCCATCGAGACGCTGCTGCACGGCTTCCTACCCCACCGCTTTGTCGATCACACCCACGCCGATGCCATCGTGGCCCTCACCAATCAGCCCGACGGACCCGCCACGCTTCGGCGCCTGTTCGGCAATCGCTTGGCGGTGGTTCCTTGGGTCCGGCCCGGCTTCGCCCTCTCGCGCGCGGTGGCGCAGGCCTGGGAGGCGGACCCCTCCGCCCAGGGCGTGGCCTTCGTCAACCACGGCCTCCTCACCTTCGACGACGACGCCCGCGCGTCCTACGAGCGCACCATCGCCCTCGTGACGGAGGCGGAGCAGTTCATCGCCGAGGCGCGCGCCGACGCGCGACACTTCGCCGCGGTGGCCCCACCATCCCCCGACCCCGAGCGCGTCGCCCGCGCGGCCGTCGCCATTCGCGGCGCCATCCCTTTCCCTGTCGTGATCGACCACGACGGCTCGCCTGAGATGCTCGCCTTCCTCGCCGATCCGCTCGCGGCGACGGTGACCCAGCGCGGCCCCGCGACGCCCGATCACGCCTTGCGCACCAAGGGCTGGCCCGCCTTCGTGGACCTTCCCCCGCACGCCGACGCCGACGCCGACGCCCTTGACCAACACGTGCGCGATGCCGTCGCCCTCTACGCGCAGCGCTATGAGGAGTACGTGGACCGCTACGCGGCTCCCGACACGCCCCGCCTGGATCCATATCCGCGCGTCATCCTGGTACCCGGACTGGGCGCGTTCTCCGCCGCGCGCGGCACGAAGGACGCTCGCATCGCCCAAGACGTCTATCGCCGGACCATCGTGGTGCAAGCCAATGCCACCGCCGTCGGCGATTACCGTCCCGTCGCCGAGCCGGACCTGTTCGACGTCGAGTACTGGCCGCTGGAACTCTACAAGCTGACGCTTGCGCCCCCGCCGCGGCCGCTCCAGGGCAAGATCGCGCTCGTCACCGGCGCGGCCGGCGGCATCGGCCGCGCCATCGCGGAGCGGCTCGCCGGCGACGGTGCCGTTGTCGGTGTGGCCGATGTCGATGCCGAGGGCGCGCAGGCGGTCGCGGCCGCCATCTCGGATCGCGCGCCCCACCCCCGCGCCGCCATGGCCATCGCTATGGACGTCACCGAGGAGCGCTCGGTCCAGGAAGGCCTGACCGCTCTCGCGGTGGAGTACGGCGGCCTGGATATCCTCGTCTCCAACGCCGGGGTCGCGGTGGTCTCTCGCATCGACGCGCTCTCGCTGGCCGATTGGGAGCGCAGCTTCGCCGTGAACGCCAGAGGCCACTTCCTCGCGGCGCGCGCCGCCGCGCGCCTCCTCCGCCGGCAGGGACGTGGTGGGAGCGTCGTCTTCATCTCCTCCAAGAACGCCTTCGCCCCCGGCGGCGACTTCGGCGCCTACAGCGCCGCCAAGGCGGCCGAGACGCAACTCGCCAAGGTGCTCGCCCTCGAAAGCGGCGATGCCGGCATCCGCGTGAACATGGTCAACCCGGACGCCGTCTTCGGCGGCTCACGCCTGTGGTCGCCGGAGGTGCGTCGGGGTCGCGCGCAAGCCCACGGCGTCTCGGAAGATGCGCTCGAGGCGTTCTATGCCAAGCGCAACCTGCTGGGCCTGCCCATCAGCCCGGAGGATGTGGCGGACGCGGTCGCCTTTCTCATCTCGGATGCCGCCGCCAAGATCACGGGCTGCACGCTGACCGTCGATGGCGGCGTGCCCGCGGCCTTCCCGCGCTGATATGCCGCCCAATTTGGCGTGCGTTCCGCCTCCGCGCTCGGGGAAACCCCCATGCGAAGGCGCGCCCTCGCGTCGATTCATTAGACGCGACCCGCCATCGTGCTCCGGGCGCGGGCCGTCACGGATCTGGGGGTGCCAAAGTGGAAGAGCGCGAGATCACGTTGCGCGCGGTGCAGCAGCGAGTGGATCGCCACAACGAGCTGGCGGATAAGTATGCGACGCAGATCGAGAAGCTGCGCCTAGAGGCCGCCACGGAGGCGGAGATCTGGGAGGTGCTCCTCAGCCAGATGTTCCTCGAGTCCGCTCTGGCGGCGGATCCACGGTCCGCCATCCCGGACCCCCTTCTCCAGGCCGCCCTGGAGTTCGGACTCCAGTGCATGGGTGTCGGCACGGTGCTCGCCATGGACGGCCTGGCCCAGGAGCGCATTACGATCTAGGATTCCACACGCTCTCTCCGCTCTTGCCCTGCCTCCCTTTTCGAAGATTGACAGGACTGGCGGCTGCGTGGCACGCTCGGGGACGTTATGCAATCGCGCTGCGCGATCGTCCTCATGGCGATGCCTGGGGCCCTTCCGCGGAAGGGCCCGTAGCCGTTTTCCGGCCGTTCCCTGATCCGGCAGCCGCCGGTCGCCTCCACAGAAAGTTCCGTTGATGACCTACGCTACCGCTTTGCACTGTCGCGAGTGCGGCAACGAGGTCCCCCTGGAGCCTCGCAACGCCTGCGATTTCTGCTTCGGCCCCTTAGAGGTCACCTACGACTACGACGCCATGCGCGGCCGCGTCACCCGCCAGTCCATCGAGCGCGGCCCCAAGTCCATCTGGCGCTACATCGATCTCTTGCCCGTCGATCCGGAGTTCCTCGTGGACCTCGGCGTCGGTTTCTCGCCGCTCTTGCGCGCCGACAACCTGGCCCGGAGCCTCGGTATGCGCGAACTGTGGATCAAGAACGACACCGTCAACCCCACTTGGTCGTTCAAGGACCGGGTCGTCGCCGTCGCCATCAGCCGCGCGCGGCAATTCAACTTCCATACCCTCGCCTGCGCCTCCACCGGCAATCTTGCCAACGCCGTGGCCGCGCACGCGGCTCGCGTGGGGATGCGCGCGGTCGTGTTCATCCCCCAGGATCTTGAGATGGGCAAAGTGGTCGGTTCCGCCGTCTACGGTCCGACGATTGTGGCCGTCAACGGCTCCTATGACGATGTCAACCGCCTCTGTTCGGAGCTGGCGGACAATCGCCGTTGGGCCTTCGTTAACATCAACGTGCGGCCCTACTACACAGAGGGCAGCCGCACTTTGGGCTATGAGGTGGTGGAGCAGTTGGGCTGGCGGGTCCCGGAGCAATGCGTGGTGCCGATGGCGAGCGGGGCGCTCTTCGTCAAGATCCACAAAGGGATCAGGGAGTTCGTCGATCTTGGCTTGGTGGATGACGCGCCGCTGAAGATGATCGGCGCGCAGGCCGCCGGTTGCTCGCCCATCACGACGGCTTGGGCCGACGGCACCACCACCATCCGCCCGGTCAAGCCCAACACCATCGCCAAGAGTCTCGCCATCGGCAATCCGGCCGATGGCTACTACGCGCTCAAGACCATGGACGAGACCGGCGGCGGCGCCGTGTCCGCCACGGACGGCGATATCATCGAGGCGATCAAGCTGCTCGCGGAGTGCGAGGGGGTCTTCGCCGAGACCGCTGGGGGCGTCACCGTCGCGGGGCTGCGCAACGCCTTGGCGCAGGGCCTGCTCGACCCAGACCGCTCCACGGTCGCCTTCATCACGGGCGGCGGCCTCAAGACCGTGGAAGCAATCTCCGGTCACGTGCCCACGCCCATTCGAGTGGAGGCCAACCTCGACGCCTTCGAGGCCGCCTTCGCCGCAACCGGAGCGACCTAGGACAGTCGAGCGCGGGGGACTCCGATGATCGCGTCAAAGCGCGTCCGGCTCACGTTTGCGGGGGATGCCGTGAAGGAGCCACTCATTTACAACATGGGCCACGAGTTCCGTATCGTCACCAACATCCGCATGGCGGACGTAGAGCACGACTTCGGCTGGGTCATCCTGGAGATCGACGGCGAAGCGGACGAGATCGAGCGCAGCCTCCGCTGGGCGGAGGAGCGCGGCGTACGCGTCGATCCCCTGCCCGGCGACATCGTCGAAGGCTAGCCGCCACATCGCTGGCCCGCACACGTTCCGGAGGGGCGCCCGTGCGCTTGACGCCGTTGCTGCTCGCTGTCGCCGGAGTTCTCGTGGTCGACGCTTGTAGCGACGACGGGGGAGCGGACGCGCCCACCACCTCCGGTGATCCGCAGTCACGCCCGAGCGCCAGCGCCACCCAGGGCAGTCTAGACGAGGTAGACGTGCAGCAGGCCGACTCCGGTGATGCGCAGTCACGCCCGAGCGCCACCCAGGGCAGTCCAGACGAGGTAGACGTGCAGCAGGCCGACCCGCGCCCGCTCTTTTCGGCATCTCGATCCACGTGGAGGGCTACACCCAAGAAGTGGAGCAACGCCCGCTCTACGAGCGGCACCGCGACATCGTGCTGGATCTGGCGGCGGACGCTGTGGCGGCGGGTGCCGTGCTGACATTTGAGCTCGATCGCACGTTCATCGAGGCGAGCAACCTCTACGACGTTGATATCGTGGCGACGCTGCTGGGAATGGGCCAAGGCGTCGCCATTCACGCGGACGTCGGCGGTCGAGGATCGCCGTCCTTACAGAGACTGCGGTCCGACTTGGTCCGGATGCGCACCGGGCTGGCGGACTTGGGACTGGAGACCACCCATGTCTCCGGCATCTGCTCCCGCGGGCCCTGGGTGGAAGCGGCGCTGGCCGCCGGGTTCCGCTCCGTGGCCGGCGCGGTCGAGTACTGCTTGACCTCGCTCGACGAGCAGTACGTGCCGGAGGGGGTGGACATCTCCGGCTGCCCCTCCCCGGCCGAGTGTCACGGGCCGCTCCCGCTGCCCGATGCCCTTCGCGTTCATCCCTTCTACGCGGCGTCCAGCGCCGACTTCATCCGCGGCGACGCGGAGGACGGCCTGCTGCTCATCGTGGGGCAGTCTGGCGGGGCGGTGGATTGCATCGGGGAAGGACGCTCTGGCGGCGCTGGCTGCGTCGGCGACGCCGACGACATCGCCCAAGTGCGCGTGGATATCGAGGAATATCTGGCCTTGCATGATCCGGCCCGCGTGGGGGCGCTCGTCTACGCCTGGAGCGTCGGCTCGGTTCCGGCGGAGGGGTTCGCGCGCGATCTCTTCGCCGCGGTGGCGCCCTACGTCGATGACGGTCGTTTAACCTGGGCCAGCCTGCCGGACGTCGCGACGGCGGTGTTCGCGGAGTAGCCGCCGCCCTCCATTGGAATCTCGATCACGGTGGACGCGATGCCGCGTAGCGCTTGGGTCAGACCTCAATATCGATGGCGCTGTTCGCCACCAGCCACAACACGGCTCCGTTCACCAGCGGGAAGTTCACGCTACCGAGGATCGGGTTGAACGCGATCCAGGAACTCGTGGCCGGATTGAACAGCCAGGCGATCTTCAGCCCGCCGAACACGTCCGCCGCGTTGGCCGGCCCGAACTGCCAGAACAGGAACTGCCCGCCCGCGTTCAGCGCGAGGATCTCCCCGCCGTCCGGCTCCTCCTCAACAGGCTCCTCCTTCACGGGTTCCTCTTCGACGGGCTCCTCCTCCGGCGGCTCTTCGATGACCAGGCCGGGAAGCGCGGTCTGGACGCTGCCACGCCCCCCGGTCGCCGCATTGAAGGTCGGCGAGCCGAACCCGTCGTACGCGCTGTTTCCCTCAAAGTGCCGCAACGCCAGCGTCACGAAGGTGCGCTCGGCCTCCGTGATCGGCCCCGCGCTGAACACGATCGTGCCGACCGTGAAGCTCTTCGGGGAGGAAGCGACGGAGGGCGTCCGCGGCCCCTCGATCGCGGTGACGTCGTCGATGGTCACTACCTGGATGCCGCCGCTGGGAATCACCTGCTCCGGGTTGCTGAGGTCCACGGAGCCCACCAGGAGGTTCGTCGCCGCGACCTCGGCCGGCGAGAGCAGCCCCGCCAGGTACAGCGACATCGGCGCGAACGTCGGGTTGTACTCGCCCGCCCGCGCCACTACCCGGAAACTCCCGTCGCCGTTCGACACGAAATCCGCCGGCTCGTTGTTCGCATCTAAGATCTCGATGTCCATGATGCCGTTGACGTCGTTGAACTCGCTGTAGTGGAAGGTGCCGTCTGCCAAGCCCAGCTGTTCCGGAAGCCATAACACCCACTGGTGCATGATCTCGTGCGCCAGCGGGGAGGCATCGAGCTGCTTGTTGAAGATGACGCCCCGCAGGAACCCGTCCGAGAACGTGTTGAACGGCCTGCCGTCGTCGAAGACACTGGGTCCAAGGTTGTTGTCGAAGATATCGAGGCCAATGCCGCTCACGTCGTTACGCTCCTGACGGTGGAACGCTTGGCACTCGCAGGCTGGTGTGTCCTGAATGAAGCCGACGAACGAGATCTGGACGAAGTCGAACACGTCGCCGAAGCGGTCGATGAGAACCTCGCACGCGCGGCACGTCAACGTCACGGCGTCGCTGTCCACCGTCGGGTGGGTCGGGAGGAACGTGCCGTCGTCTTCCACGAAAATCGCGTGCGATATCGCGCTGATGGTGGGGCCGGCCTGGGCCGCGCTGAGCTGCGTCGTCGGCGCCGACCTCCGCTGGCTCGTGTCCACGACTCCGCTGCCCCACGGCATGCGGCCGATCCAGCCCCACTGGGATCCGCCCCCGACTTGCTCCAGGAAGGCCACGAAGATCTGGACTCGCTGGTGTGTGCCCGCGGCGTGCTGCGGCGTGCCGGATGCGGTGATGCCCCCTCGGCTGTAGATGCCGTCTCCGGCCACCCGGTCGCCGTTGCTGCCGTCGTCAAAGATCTGGATCAACGGGCTGCCCACGTCGGCCGCGACCTGATCCAGAATGGGGTCGAGGCCGGTGTCAGGATCCAGGACCCCTTCCGTCGAGATATAGGCGGAGTCGAAGATGCCGCCCTCGAACGCGATCTCGAAGGTGGTCGATTCAGCCCCGTCGTTGAAGATCGCGGCCGGCTCCCACATGTCTTCGTCCAGCGTCGGGACTTCCAGTCGGGATAGCTCGCTCAGTTGCGCGGCATCCAGACCGGTGCTGCCGTAGCCCACCGTTTGCGGCGGAAGAGGGCGGTGCTGCGTCGGGGCCCGCGTCACGGTCTGCTCTTGCCCGCTGCCGCTGCTGCTGAGGCTCAGTGTCACCAGCGCGGCCGCGACGAGAGTTAGGAGTCCCGCCACCAGAACGAACCACCAATTGGAGCGCCTTCGCTGCGCCATTCCGATCCTCCCTCTCTGCTTGGCCGCCGGTGTGGCGGAAGCCGTGGGACGCGCGGAATATCCCCGCTGGCGGCTTCAGACGCCAGCCGTGCCTGGGCGCGCGCTCGGAGCGGCGCTGAGGCTGGTCGGCGCCGCCTCGGCGAACGGGACGGTGGTTTCCAGGACCGCCCGCACCACGCGGCGCTCCGCGTACGCGAACGCGGCCCGGTCAAACAAGCCTTCGCAGGTGACGAAGGTGAGCATGGGCCCCACCGTCGGCTTCAGGTAGCGTAATCCGTCGGCGCTCGTCGCGCCCACCAGGACCGTCTCCGTGACACGGTAGAGGTACGTCTGTTCGCGCTCGTGATCGCGGATCAGGATCGGGTCGCCGACCTGCACCTCGCGGAGCGCCCAGGCGACTCCCAGTCCCACCTGCTCCGCCACGTCCGTGTAATCGACATGCCCGTCCAGCAGCACGTTGCCCAACTGGCCGGGCTTCACGCCGTCCGCCCACCACCCCACCACGTCGGGGTTGTCCGGCGCTCCCAGGGCGCCGTCCGGCGCCAGACCGAGCCCGACGATCGCGGCCTGCATGCGCGCCGTCGGGATCTGGATGACGTACGCGGTCCGGTGGTCCACGCTCGGCACGACGCCCGGCCCGGCCAAGATCGCGCCTGCCTCGCCGCTCCCACCCAGCGTCAGTTCCGCCGGATCGAACAGCGGCAGGTCGATGGCCTCCCCCGGCCGGACGGCGGCGCTCTCACCCCGCTCCACGAGCGCGCTGCTGAGCCCGCCGACGGTCGCGCGGCTGCCTCCGCCCCCATCTCCGCCGGTGATGTCGCCGACCACGACGTACGACGCAAGGAAGACCGCGACCGCCGCACAGGCGGCGCCTAGATGGAGAAAAATGCCGGTGGTCGGACGGCGCTGTCCCTGCCGCGACCCGGGATCTCGCCGTGCCTGACTATTCAACGGGGCCGTTGGCGTCGCCCGGGTCATCCGGATCGGTCGGCTGGTCGGCGTCGCTCGGCTGGTCGGGCTCCGCCGTGTCGCCGGATTCACCGGAGCCGACAGCGTCGCCGGACTCGTCGGCGTCGGTTGGCTCTCCGTTTTCGTTGCCCTCGCCCTCGCCTTCGCCCTCGCCATCCGCATCGCTCTCCTCGGGCGCGAGCAGCGCCGACCCGCCGAATCCGGCATAGACGCCGTCGTCACCTTCAAAGCCGGACTCGACGAACGGGATGGACTCCGTCAACTCCGCCACGATGATGCGGCGGTTCGAGTAGTTGTGCGCGTCGAGATCAAAAGAGCCTTCACAGGTGACCAGGGTGAGAGTCGCGATCGGCGTCGGCGCTAGATACTCCACTCCATCCGGCGCATTCCACTCGATCGATGCGGTCTCTGTCACCGTGTACAGGTGATGCACCCTTGCCTCGTTGTCGCGGATGATCATGTAGTCGCCGGGCCCCGTGTCCGGCAGGTACCAGCAAACCCCGGTTCCCCGGAAATCGTCGATGTCCGTGAAATCGCGGTGGCCGTCCAGGAGCACGTTGCCGCGCTCGCCCGGCTTCGGTCCGTCCTCCCACCATCCGATCACATACGGGTTGTCCGGCGCGCCGAACGCGCCCGTCGCCGTGAGCCCGACCGCGACAATCGCGGCCTTGATCCGCGCCGACGGAATCAGCAACTGCCAGGGGGTGCGCCTGTCCGCCGTGCTGCTGCTGACGATCCCCGGGCCGCCGAGGATTGCGCCGTGGTGCCCGTCATTGCCGACGATCAACAGTGATTCGTCGAACGCGGGGAGCGGCACACGGGGCCGCTCTTGCACCTCGGTCTCGCGCGTCTCGGCCAACGGCTCAGTGGGGCGGGTCCGCGAATCGTCACGCTCAGTTGGGGCGGCGCTCACCGTCTCCGAGGCGGTGAGCCTGGGCGGCGCGGCCACGCTGGGGGCGGCAGCGGAGTCGCTGTCCCCTTGCAGCGTGCTGACAACGGCGAACGTCACGAAGAAAATTGCCACGGCGCCGCCCGCCGTGGCGAAGATCCAGAGCCGTTCAGCGCCCCATCGGCGCCACGCGTCGCGCCAGTTAGGCATTCGCACCCAGTCCCATTACCCCACCAGCATGCCGCGCGCCGCTCGGACTGACGTCATGTCACCGACCATCTTCCAGCCTACCGACTCTCGCGGAGCGGGCAAGACCACACCTGCCGCGGCGGCGTCCGCCGCGTCCCACTAGAAAACGCCTGCGCCCCCCTACGGTTCCTTCACCATCCGGACGCAGGAAGGCTACGGACGCCCCCGCCGCCCGCCGATGCTGGCGCGTCGGGACCATTGCGGCGCGGGGATAAATGGGTCATGCTGGCTCAGAGCCTTGACTTCCTGCGCCGATCGCTGGCTCTCGCGGCCGCCACGGTTGCGATCCCGGTGCTTCTGGGCGCCTGCTCCTTCGTTTCATCGCAGGACAGTGACGACGCGCCTCGCCCTGCCCTACCCGCCGCCTCGATCGATATCCCCGCCACCGACCCGCTCCGAACGACCCCGTCCGCAGCCGTCCCCCAAGTGGCGGCGGAGTTCGAGTTGCCGCCCGGCTTCGCGGCGGTCCAATGGGCGGACGCGCTGGAGGAGCCCATCGCGCTCGCCTTCAGCCCGGATGGCCGTCTCTTCGTCGCCGAAACAGGCGGGCGTGTCTGGACCTTCCTCGATGCTGATGGGGATGGCCGGGCAGAGGAGGGCATCCTCTTCGCTGAGGTGGACGCGGGGTTACACAGCATCGCGGTGGCCTCGGACCGGTTGGTGTATCTCGGCGGGCGCGGCCACGTCAGCGTCGCTCGGGATCGCGACGGCGACGGTCGCGCGGATACCGTTGCGCCGCTCGTTCGCGACTTGTTCGTCGGTCAACACGCGAGCAACAGGATCGCGCTCGGACCGGACGGTCGAGTCTACATAACCATCGTCTCGCCGTGCGACGGGCCGTGTGCCGAGAACAACCCGCTCTCTGTCTCGATCCTGACGCTGCACCCTGACAGTCCGCAACTGGAGAGCTATGCGTCGGGCCTGCACGATCCGCACGGTCTGGCCTTCTCGCCGGACGGCGCGCTCTGGGCCACCGATCGTGGCTTCGATTCCCCCTGTGTCACCTCTGAGCGACTCACCCGCGTCGCGTTCGGCACGGCGGATGGTCGGCCGGATTGCGCGCAGGAACCTGGGCCCCAGCGTGCATCCGTCTCCGGCGCGTCCGCACTGGACCTCGGCCGGGATGCTGGTGCCCGTGGCATCGCTTGGTTCGAATCGGATCTCGTCCCTCCCAAGCTCAGCGGAGGTTTCTACATCGCCTTCGCCCACGGCGATGGCCCGGCGGAGGGCGCGCACGTCCGGTTCGCTCGGCTGCTGCCCGACGGCAGTCTCATCCTGCGCGATTTCGCGTCGGGCTTCGCCGAGGCCTCGGATGTCGCGAGCGGCCCGATGGCGACGGTGTTCGTCGCCGATCAGGTGCGTGGGGTGGTCTACCGCATTGGCTCACCCTTGGAGGGGTGATTCGGTGCGTCCGCTTAGCGATCGCGCTGGATGGACGCCGCCTGCTCCTCCAGCACGCTGAGTACATTGGTAAGGGTGTCGAGTTCGCGCGCCGCCCGGCCGCCAAACGCGGACCGGACGAAAGCCGCCTCTTCCTTGCGCAGCCGTTGAGCCACGCGGCGCCCCGCGGCGGTGAGTTGCACATAGTGGGATCGTCGATCGCTTGGGTTCGCCGTCCGCCGGATCAGCCCGTCTTGCTGCAGCCCATTGAGCAACGGCGAGATCGCGTTGGGGCTCCGGCCCGTGATTGCGGAGATCGTTGATGGGGTCACGGCCTTACCGCTCAGGGCCAGCGCGGCGAGAATCGCGTAGCGCGCGCCATTGCTGCCCGCGCTTGTCAGCCAGCGCTCGTGCGCACGATCGAGCGCCGTATGAGTGCGAAACAGCTGTGCATAGGCGGCTTCGGTGCGACTCAGCGGCATAACGGCATCCTCCCCGCCTGTCGTGCTCTCGTCAATCAGGCCTGGCCGTCCGTCGGGATCCGGGCGCCCGGCTCCGGATTCCGTGTCACCCTGGCCCGACGGCCTACCACGACCTCCCGTAGGTGCAGGCCCGCTCCGATCTGGGCCTCGCTGGCGATGATCGATCCCTCGATCCGCGTTCCCTCACCCACTCGAACGGCGTCCCAGAGGACAGACCCTACCACGGTCGCCCCCGCCGCCACGATGCTTTCGTTCCCAACGAGGCAGGGTGCCTCTAGTCTGGCCGCTCGGTCAATGCGCGCCGTGGGGCCGATGAACCGGCCGCCGGCCGGCGCAGGCTCCCCGCTCGCCATCGGTAAACGCCCGGCAACCAGATCCAGCGCGACACGCCGGTAGCGCTCCGGCGTGCCCATGTCCACCCAGTAGTTGCCGGCTCGGAACCCTTGCAGACGCTGGCTGGCGGCGCGGATGGCCGGAAACAGATCGTACTCGACGGAGGCGAACCCTCGCGGCGGAAGCAGGGACACCGCCTCCGGGTGAAAGCGCCAGACACCTGCATTGACCAGGCGAGATGGCGCCTCCTCGCGAGTCGGCTTCTCGACGAAGCGGCGAATGTCGTCATCCGGGCCTACGTCCACGACCCCGAACCCGCTCACGTCTGCTACCTCGACCAACGCGATCGATGCCCAGGCGCCGCTCGCCGCGTGGCGCTGCGCCATGCCTTCCAGGTCGAGATCAATGACCACGTCCCCGTTGAGCACCCAGAACGGTTCGTGCCAGCAACGCGCCGCGGCGCGAAGGACGCCGCCCGAGCCAAGCGGCTCCGGCTCTGGAAGATACCCGATCGCTACGGCCAGCTGCTCCCCGCCGCCGAAGCGCTCCTGGATGGCCGCGGTGGCCGGGCCCGCTGCGATCGTGATCTCCTGAACCCCAGACTGCCGCAACCACCGCAGTTGCAGTTCAAGCACGCAGGAAGGGCCGAGTGGCAACAGCGCCTTGGGGACTTCCTCGGTCAGGGGACGCAGCCGCGTGGCCGAACCGCCGGATAGGATCAGTGCCGGGCTCACTGGCGGTCCGACGGCGGCGCTACGGGGAAGTCCGGAGGCACGACGGGCGATAGTCTAGACGGGTGCATCCGGTGGGCCAAGTCGGGCCCCGGGGTCGTCCACCCTCGTGAGGCCGCCAGAGTCGCCGTTGACGCAACCCGCGAATCCGAACATCCTATAAAGGTCTGACAGACTATTGTCGGAAAGCGTGGCGTAGGACTGCCCAAAGCGATGCCAGTAGACTTTTCCACGCCGGAGTTGCGTCCCTTCTTATCCGGCGTCGTGCGCGCTGCGCGCTCGCTCACGGCCTGCGACGTGGGGGGGCTGGTCCTGGGGACGACCGGCTGTACGATGACCCGGATCGGCCCTTCCCCAGCGAGTGGTATGAGGCCGTCGCCCAGCTCCGGGCGGATGCGTCGGTGAACGGCGCGTCGATGCGTGTCTGGCCCGATAAGTCCGGATCCATCCGCCTCGTGCTGCGGCAGGTGCTCCCCATGGAGGAGCCGTTCGGCGAACTGGTCATGATCGGCGGGCCGCAGGACCGCATGGAGGGGCGCGCTCGCTTGCTCCAGGGTCTCGCCACGACCCTCGGCCCTGTGCTGGCCCGCCTGAGGATGGCCGCGTCGGTGGCAGAAGCCGTGGACGCTCTCGCGGGGGACATCGTCGTGGTGGCGGACGTCGGTGGTCGTTGGGCGCCGACCTCGGGCGAGGCCACCGTGAGCGGCTGGGATCTCAGCCTCGTCGGACGGCTCCTGCGGGCGTCTCGCGTCACCGCGCTGATCCCCACCGCCACGGGCGCGTGCCGCTACGTGGAGTGGCCCGGCGAGGACTCCGAGCCCGCTCGCGTCGCCGCCCGCGAGTCTCTCACTCGCCTGTTGCCCTTCAACGGCGACCGCTCATTACGGACGATTATCCGGCACGCGATCGCCTCCAGAGCGCCGGCGTGGTGGATCTGCTCGCTGTCCCCCTCGCCGCCACGTACGGCGAGGCCGGTGTCCTCGCCTTCTTCGATCCGATGGAGCGGCCCTTCGACACCGTCGATACTGAGGCCGCGGGAACGCTCGCCGAGCGGCTGACGGGAAGTGACGTCAACGCAGATCGGTGTATCGACTTGCAGACACTGCAAGCTGCCGAATCGCGACGCTTGGCCGGTGAGCTCCATGACGGCCCGGTCCAGCAGCTGACCAGCGCCGTGATTGAGAGCGAGCTGGCTCTGCGAGTTCTGGAGCAGGATTCTCGCGGGGCCGCGCTCTCGATCCAGAACGTCCGGGATGAGGTCAGACGGGTGATCAGTCAGCTCCGCAGTCTCATCTTTGATCTGCGGCTGGCCAACGTCGGCGATCTTGGACTGAGCGAGGCGCTGCGCGACTATGCGGAGGATTTCGCCCGAACCAACGGCCTGCAACTTGACTTCGTGGTGGAGGGCGAGCCGGTCCAGCTGCCGGAATCAATCCAGCAGGGCTTGTTCCTGATCGCGCGGGAGGCATTGCTCAACGTGAACAAGCATGCGCGCGCCTCGGCCGTGTGCACCGCCGTCGAGTTTGCGGAAGACTTCATCGCCGTGAGCGTGGAGGATAACGGCGTCGGCTTTCCGGTCGACGAGGCGCTCACGGGAGCCGCCTCCTCACACCATTTCGGCCTGGCCGGCATGCGGGAGCGCGCCGCGCGCATGCACGGACGCGCGGCGATAGTGAGCCAGCCCAACGTAGGGACGATTATTGAAGTGGCGATTCCGAGACCGGAGGTCGAATGATGGCTCGCATCTCGCTCCTCATCGTCGACGACCACCCGGTGATTCGCGAGGGCTTGCGCAAGATGACCGCACTCTCGCCTGATCTTGAAGTCGTGGGGGAGGCCGGGGACGGCCAGCAGGCCCTCGAGAAAGTACAGGCCCTCCGCCCGAATGTCGTCCTCATGGACGTGCGCATGAGTGGGATGGACGGCGTGGAGGCCACCCGTCGTATTCGTACGGAGTTCCCCGCCACGGAGGTGATCATCCTCTCGAACTATGACGAAGACCGCTACGTCTTCGAGGCGCTGCGCGCCGGCGCCAAGAGCTACCTACTGAAGTGACCTGCCCCCGATCGTTGTACCAGTCGTTAAGTTCGTCCGATCGCCGGGACGCGCGTCATGGGACGTTTCCGGGGTTGCTGCGTTTCCGGGGCGGGGGGCGGGAGCCGAGGGCACGGTGGGGGCGGATCGGGTTGTCCTCCCGCCGCCAGCCCTTGATGAGGATCTGGGCTTCCAGCAGGGTGTCGAAGCGCTCGCGATTGAGGCACGCGTCGCGCAGCTTGCCGTTGAACGATTCCCCAGAGCCGTTCGCCCAAGGCCTGCCCGGTTCGATGAAGCGGGTCGTGCCCCCGACCCGGTGCAGCCAGTCCCGCACCGCGGTGGCGGTGAACGCCGGGCCGTTGGCGGACCGCAGAAACGTCGGCGGCCCGCGCTCGACGAACAGCTGGGCCAACCGCGCCAGGCCTCGACGTCGCGGCGCCGTCGGCGGGCGACGTCGAGACGCAGGCCCTCGCGGGTGGTCCTCATCCACGATGGCGAGGATCCGCACCGGGCGCCCCTCGGCGGTGCGGTCGAAGACGAAGGCGTCGGACCAGACGTGGGACGGCCGCTCGGCCCGCCGCCGCACCCGCGAGCCGGCCGCGAGCCAGCGGCGGCCCCGTTGGGGGTGCTTCCCGGGGACCCGCCAGCCTTCCTGACGCCAGCGCCGCTCGACCCGCTTGGGGTTCACCCGCCAGCCCGCCTGGCGCAGCCGGGCCGGGATGCGACGGGAGCCGTAGCGGCCGCAGCGGGTGGCCAGCGCGACGCTGCGCGCGATCAGCGCCGGCGCATCCGGGGACGGCCGGGGCACGTCGCGCTGGGTCGCCCGCGCCTGGCCGGTGACCGGGCAGGCCCGCCGCTCCGCCACCGCGTACGGGTCCGTGCGGTAGGATGTCGCCCGGCGCCGCTTGGCCGGGCTCAGAAGTTTCCCGCTGCGACGTCCCGCACCATCGCGTTGTCCCGCGCCTGATCGGCCACCACCCGCTTCAGCCGACTGTTCTCGCGCTCCCGTTCTTTCAGCCGCTTGGCCTGGTCGACCCGCAGCCCCCCGTCCTCCCGCCGCCAGCGGTAATACGTTGGCTCGGCCACGCCGAGGCGGCGCGCGACCGGCGCGACCGATTCCCCCGGCGCGAGCACCCCCTCCGCCTCCCGCAGGTGGCCGATGATCTCCTCGGCCGCGTACCGCTTGCGTGCCATGCCGACTCCCTTCGCACCGGCCCGAATCCTCGCACAGGATCTGGACCGGTTCTGGGGGGGCAGGTCAAGCCCGGGCGATTAGCTACGGGCTGCCGAATGTGTCGCCGCTGCGCTGGCTGCCCGACCGCACCGTTCTCCGCCACCTCTCCGAAGCTGACGTGGCGGAGTTCCAGGCCTGCCCTCTGCGGTGGGATGATGGCGTTGTCACGATCGCCTTCACGGACCCCGCGCCGGAGCGCGTGCGAGCGCTGAGCGATCGCATCGGGCGGCCAGTGCTCGCGGCGGTGGCGCCACCCGGGGAATTCGCCATGGCGGCGGCCTCCCGCGGCGTGGACCGCGGTGAGGTGCCGTCCTCAGTGCATCTGCTGACCGACCGGCTCGTTCAGGCGGGCAAACTCTCGCCGGCGGACCGCGTCCGCGCTTGGCATCTAGTGGTGGACGAGCGCCTTCCGGGCGACGAGGCAGTGCTCGCCGCGTCGACGCTCATGCCGGCTGATGTCGCGGCTGAAATGGCACAGGTGGCCGGCGTCCCGCTCGTCTCACTCGATTTGCGCGAGGAGGCTCGGGAGGTCGTGGACGCCGTCGGCGTGCGCAGCATCCAGACCATCACAGTCGATCCGGTGGACCCGGCCGCTGCCTATCATCTGCCACGGCCCATCGCCGAGCAACACGTGGCCATCTCATACGAGGAGCGGGATGGACGGCTGACCGTCGCGTTCGCCGACCCCACGGACGAGGCGGCGAGGGCTGCAGTGCAAGAGGCCCTGTCCTCGCCGATCACGGTCGTCGCTGCGCCGCGCGGTGAAGTGCGCGCTGCGACCAAACGCGTCAACGGACAGTTTTCGCTGGGAGAGCATCTGCGCTTGGCGGGAATCATCTCGCGCACCGAACTGCAGCATGCTTTGCGCCTGAGCCGCGCGACTGGCGTGCGCCTCGGGCAGGCGCTGCGCGAGCTGCGCTACATCACGGCCGAGCAACTGGCTTCCTTTCTCGCCGAGCAGCACGAGGTCCCTTTCTTCGACCTTGCCGAGATGGAACCCGAGGAACAGGTCGTGCGACGCCTGAGCGAAGCCACGGCGCGTCGTTACCTGGCGATTCCGATCTTCGTCACCGACAGCGGGATCACGGTGGCCATGTCCGATCCACTGAATACCGCGGCGCTGGAGACCATCCGGCGCGAGGTCGGACAGCCGGTGCAGCCGGTGTGGGCTTCCGAGGAGGCGATTGAACAGGTCCTTGAGCGGATCTATCGGGCGGAGTACGTGGAGCGGGCGGCCACGGAGCTCCTGGTCCGCTTCCCCGAAGACTCGGCGTCCACCGTATTCACGAAGAGGCAGTTGCTCTGGGCAGCGGGTATCGGGGCGCTGGTGGTGCTGGGACTGCTGCTGGACTGGAAGATCACGCTGCAGGTGTTGTTCGGCGCCGCCGCTGCCTTCTACACGGCGTTCTCGTCGTACAAGTTCTACCTCATCTATCGAGCATTGGGACACGAGTTCGAGGTCCCAACGAGCAAGGAAGAGCTCGCCGAACTCGGAGACGCCTCGCTCCCCATCTATACCGTGCTGGTCCCGATGTATCGAGAACCGCAGATCGTGCCGCTGGTCGTCTCTGCGCTGAACTCGCTCGATTATCCGCGGAGCAAACTGGACATCAAGGTGATCCTGGAAGAGGACGACGCGGAGACCGTAGAGGCCGTGCGCCGCCTCCGCCTTCCGCCGCACATGGAGATGCTGATCGTGCCGCAGGGCGATCCGAAAGGGAAGCCGAAGGCCTGTAACTACGGTCTGCTCCACGCCCGCGGGGAGTATCTGGTCATCTACGACGCCGAAGACGTGCCCGAGATCGACCAGCTACGGAAGGCCGTGGTGGCGTTCCGGAAGTTGCCGGATGAGTACGTGTGCCTGCAGGCCAAACTGAACTACTTCAATCGCAACCAGAATATCCTCACGCGCTGGTTCACCAGCGAGTACTCCATGTGGTTTGACCTGCTGATGCCGGGGCTGGACGGAACGGGCGCGCCGATTCCCCTCGGCGGCACATCGAATCACTTCAAGACCGATCGGCTCCGCGAGGTCGGTGGCTGGGACCCCTTCAACGTCACGGAGGACGCGGACGTGGGACTGCGGATCTTCAAGCGCGGCTGGAACACCGCGGTAATCGACTCCACGACCTTCGAGGAAGCCAACTCCGCCGTGGGCAACTGGATCCGCCAGCGTTCCCGCTGGGTGAAGGGCTACATGCAGACGTGGTTGGTGCATATGCGTCGGCCGATCAAGCTGTGGCGCGAACTCGGCACGTACGGCTTCTTCTCGTTCCAGATGATCATGGCGGGAACGATTTTCGGCTTCCTGGCCAATCCGATCTTCTGGACGATCACGGTGATCTGGCTGGTCTTCCGACCCGACTTCATCAATGATCTCTTTCCCACGCCCATCTTCTTCATGGGAGCCGTGACCCTCTACTTCGGTAATTTCGCCTTCGCCTATGTCGCCATGGCCGGAGCCCTTCGGCGCCGCTACTACGGCCTGGTGAAGTGGGGCCTGATCAGTCCCTTGTACTGGATCTTGATGAGCGTGGCGGCCTGGAAGGCGGCATACCAACTGATCTTCCGGCCGTTCTATTGGGAGAAGACCGAGCACGGCCTCTTCCGAGGCGAAGTTGTCGTGTCCGTGGGTACAGAGAGACGGTAGGGCACGTACATGTCGACCTTCGTCTCCAGCGCTGAGCCGCAAATGGCGCCGCCCACGCTCACCCCGGTCTCGCAGAGCCCGGCGGCGTTGGCCGCCCGCATGATCGAGCGGCCGCGCGCGGCCGTCGTCCTGCCCCACGGTGAGATCTGGGTGGCTCTGGTGTTGGCGCCCGCACTCGTCTTGCTGGCCGCGTTGCTCTTGGCGTTTCCGGGGCACAGCCCCTTGCCGGCTGCGTGGCAGGACGCGCTCGTATCCTGGCGCGCGCTCGCGCTGGATTACCAGGCCGACACCTGGGCGGCGCAGACCTGGGCTCCCGTCTGGGCCTTGCTGCGGGCTCCCTTCGCCGCGGTAGATACCATCGACCGCCACAGCCTTGCCGATCCGATTGCCGCCGCGTTCGTACTGGCCATCGCGTCGGCCATGCTGTTGGCGCTGCTGCGGTCGCTCAGTCTGAGCCGTCCCCTGCGCTGGCTGATCTGGGCGGCGTTCTTCGTGAATCCACTGGTGCTGCTCACGGCCGGAGCGGGATCCGCCACGGTCGCGCTGGTCCTGCTCGCAATCGCCGTGGTACCGGCGCTCTGGCGCTGGGCGCCATCGCGAGAAGCGGGGCCGGTGGTCACCGCCGGGTTCTTCGTGGGGCTCACGCTGATGATGTGGTATGCGGTCGTGCCCGTGGCGTTGGCGATCCTGGCCGTGCTCTTCATGCGAGCACGCACACTGCGCCGGCTGACGACGCCCGCGGACGACCGCGACGGGATCCAACGGAGCGCTGCCGTGGAGGCGGTTCTCTCGGCCTACCTCGTGCCGGTCGTCTTCGCGGCTGTGGCGGTGCTTTGGACCCGGGTGGTTGCGCTCGCCGACCTGGTGAGCGGCCGCGACCCGCTGCTCGCCATCGGTTCGCAGAGCGTCTGGTGGAGCGCGTTCGGCGGCGCCTTCGCCGATCTGGGCAACACGATCGGTGGTTGGTCGTTCGCTGAGAAGATCGCGGTCGCGGCGCCGGCCGTCGTGGCGGGCCTTCCCTTGCTGACGCTGATCGTGTGGGCTGCCCGTCGCGGACATCCGGGAGCGGGCGCCGGTCTCGTGGGACTCGCCATACTCGCGGTTGGATTGCTGACCCTGGTTGGCATCACGGCCACGCCCTTCGTGGGACAACTGATCGGGCCGCTGATGGCGGCCCTGGTAGTCGTGTTGCTGGCGCTGAGTGCACTGAGCGGCGATCGCCAGCTGCCGTTCAGGTCGCGGCCAGCAGTCGTTGCATCGATCGGAATGGCGCTGGCGGTGACCGGGAGCGGGACGCTCGCGGTTGCCCTGGCGGTTGCATAGGAGGGGACGTGGTGCACGCACCGAATAATCACAAAGTCTGGCGACGGGTGTCCAGCAGGATTTTGCTTGCGGTGGCGCTACTGGCCGTCGCTGTGAGCGCGACCGCCGTGAGCGTGCGGTCACTGCACGCCGACGATCCACCGCCACAAGACGTCACCTTGATTGACTTGCAGATCAGAGACGTCGTCGCGCGAGGGATCATCGCCACCGTGGAGATCTTCTTCCCCGGTCCGGATGGCTGGGTGCTGGAGCCGTCTGGTCATTTCTTGCAACTGACGTTCAGCCACTCGCCGCTCTTGCGCCCGGATCTCTCCACCATGACGGTGTTGCTGAACGATTCCTCTCTGACATCCGTGCGGCTCGACGAGATCAACATCGAATCCACGACGATCACGGTGGACCTACCGGCCCGCCTCCTGGATCCGCTGTTCAACCGGATCGGATTGAGTTTCCTCATGCGCCTCACGGATTTCTGCGACGACGCGGAGAACCCGGCGCTCTGGACGCTCATCGAAAGTCCCACGCTGCTGCACTACGAGTACGTGCCTGACGACACGCGCCCGATCTTCGTGCCGAACCTTGCGAACTATCCCGAGCCATATCTGCGCCTTCCCTTCCCCTTCAAGACCGACACGCACGTGCTGCTGCCGGCGAATCCGAACAGCGCAGAGCTCTCGGCCGCGGCCTCAATCGTGGGTGGCCTCGGACAGATCGTAGGCCCGGGCGCTGCGTTCTTTGTGCCGGTGCGGTTCGACATCGGCGTACCGTCGTCGGCAGCCACCGCCGATGCGTCGATCATCAGTGTCGGCACCACGGGGCGGAATCCGCTTGTGGTGAGTGGCGACGTATCGTCCACCGGCGCCACCGTCACCGGTCCGAGCGTGGGCTTCCTGCAAGAGACCGTGAGTCCGTTCAGCGATAAGCACGGCGCCTTGATCGTCTCTGGCGACGGCCCCGTCGGGCTGAGCAGGGCGGCTCAGGCGGTCTCCGGCAGCGAAGGGATGGATACGCTGGCCGGCGAGTTCGCCATCGTCCGCGACGCACTCGGCGCGACGGTCCGCGGGCAACCGTTTGACGGGGGTGTGCAGTTCGCCTTCGCCGACCTGCAGGCGCCCTTCGGCATCCAGCTGCGGGGCATCAGCGGTGCCCTCGCCACGATCCAGTTCTTGGCGCCCGCGCCCACCGGCGATGGCGAGCTGGAGTTGATCGTCTCCCTCTCGCGTGAGCTGGACCCGGAGCCCTCCAATCTGCTCATCATCCTGAACGGCGTGAACCTGGAGACCATTCCGCTCCGCTTCGACGGCCGCTTCGAGCGGATCTCCATTCCCATCACGATCCCGGCGGAGGCGATCCGTCCGGGTGTGAACGAACTGACCCTCGCCACCGGCCTATATATCCTGGACCAGCCGGAAGGGCCCTTCAACACTTGCCTGGACGATCCACTCGCGGAAGAACGCGCCTGGCTGGAGATTCATCCCGAAAGCCGGATCCGCCTCCCGGGCACGGACGTCATCCCCCTGCACGATCTCACCTTCTATCCGTGGCCGTTCATGGACGCGTTCGGTGACCCCAGCGGGACCTTGGTGGTCGTGCCGTCCGGGATGCAGCCCGAGGAGTTGTTCGGCTTGGTCTTTGACCTCGGCGCGTACTCGGGGCTGGACCCCTTCTCGCTGCGTGTGGTGCCGGAAGATGAAGTCACGGACGCGCTCCTTGCGGGGCACCATGTAATCCTGGTGGGGCGGCCCAGCGCCCTCGGCTTGATCAACGAGGCGGGCGCCAGCCTGCCGCTCCAGTTCGTCAATGGGACCGACCGGATCTTGCGCACCGAGGTCCTGCTTGATCGCGGGATCGATCCGGAGGCGGAACTGGGCGTGCTGATGGTCGCCCCCTCACCCTGGAACACCGAGAAATCGCTTCTGGTCGTCACAGGCACGTCCCGAGACGGCCTCTTCTGGGGGAGACGGGCCCTCGGCCGCCTGGAGGCCAGTGGGCCCCTCACGGTGGTGACCGCCCGCGACAAGGTCGAAACGTTTCCCCGCACCGCCGCCGAGATCACGGAGGCGCTCACGGCCAATATCACAGACGTCGACCGCGAAGGCGACGACGACGGCGGCCTGGACTTTGACGACAAGGTGATAGCGGCCGTGGTCGCGGCGCTGGGTGTCTTCGGCCTGGCGTTACTCGGGCTGCACTTGTGGCGCGTGGATCGCTCCAGCGAGGAACTGGAACATGATTAAGTACACCCTGCTCTTACAGTTTTGGGCCGCCTGCTTGGCGGCGTGGGTAATTGTCGGCGCTGGCGTGCTGGTGCTCGTTACTGATGAGGACGAGTTCGCGGTGCTCGGTGTCGCCATCCTGGCAGTGGCCGTGATCGCCGTGCTGACGCACCCGGTCTTGTTCGCGGTAGAGATTGCGGCCGTGATCGCGGCTGTGGCCTTCGCGATCGTGATGATCGCGCGCGCGGATAATCAGGCCGCCCTGGACCTCCAGGACGACGGCATCCTGCCGGCCGCGGTGATGGCTGTGACCCTGGTGGGCGCGTGGCTCTTGGCCCGGGCTTATCACGCAGCCGGCGCGAACGTCCGCGGTGAGTTGGCCACGCGGAGTCAGGCAATCCGTGAATTGAGCCGCTTCGATATTGTCACCGGCGCGCTGGAGCCCCGCTTCGGCCAGCAACTGCTGACCGAAGAGAACGAGCGCTCTCGGCGTTACCATCACTCGCTGTCGTTGATGCTGATGGGGATCGAGAACTGGACGCAGATCGTGTCGGATCGCGGCCCGGACGAGGCGAACCGCGTGCTGCGCGGCGTCGTGGAGGTGATGATCGGGATCCTGCGCACCACCGACAAGGTGATCCAGCACACGCCCTCCGCCTTCGCCTTGATCCTCCCGGAGACGCCGTCCGCAGGTGCCAGCATTCTCGCCGAGCGGTTGGTGGAGCGACTCCAGCAGGATCTCGCCATCAGCGTGCGCATCGGCTTGGCGGAGTTTCCGGAAGATGCCGTGTCCGTGGGCGATCTGATCAACGAGGCCGAGCAGGCCTTGGAATTCGCCCGGCGGTCTCAGATGCGCGTTGCGAGCCGGGCGCTGTTGTCGCAGTAGGGACGTTGTTGGTGCGTCGCATGACGAGACTTCGGAACGTAGTGCAGTCGGCTCCGCTCAAGTGTCCGGGCGGGGGCCGCGCGTCGGTAGCGATCAGGGCCGGGTGGTCTGGTGTCGTGCGCGTGCATGAGGGGAGCGCGACAGCGTGAACCGCAGGCCGCTACCGCTGCCGGCGCTCTCGGTGACGTCCACTCGGGCAGGGATCCGGGCCGCCGTCCAATCGACCACGTACACGCGCGCCGCACGGGGCGCTCAGGCCGTCGCCTCGGGGGACGCCGATCGGCCGGGTCTGCTGGCGCTCGTGCGCGGGGACGTCGGGATCTTCATCGTTGCCCTAGCCGCGTACTTGGCTCTCGCCGTGCTTGTCGTCGAGATCTGGGAGAGGCAGCCCGGCGATTCCCTCACGCGCACGTTCGATGCCGTCAGCGTGCTCAGCAGCCGCGATCCCCATCTGGGGGCGATCGGCTTCGTTTGGCCTCCTCTGCCAACACTGCTCAGGCTGGCCCTGCTCCCCATCCTCACACCCATTGGGCTCACCCTGTACGCGGGACCCGTGGTCTCGGTGATCTTCGGCGCCGGTACCCTCGTGGTGATGCGCCGCGTGCTGGCCCATTGGGGTCTGTCCAGCGGCTGGCAGGTGGCGTGGCTCCTGGCTTGGAGCCTGAACCCTCTGATCTGGCTGTACTCCGCCAACGGCATGACGCAGGTGATGGGGATCTTCTTCGTGCTCCTCGCGCTGTACCAAGTGCTGCGCTGGGAGCGCGAAGGGAGCCACTCCACGCTCATCGTGGCGGGCGTGTCGCTCGCGTTCGCGTTTCTGGCGCGCTACGAGACGGTCGCGTTCGCGGCGGTGCTGGCCCTGCTGGTGCATTTCCGCAGCGCGCCCCGCGAGGGCTCGCCCTTTATCGCCGCTTCCTTGGTCACGTTGACGGCCCCGCTGCTGTGGGCCGTCGCGCTGTGGACATGGCTGAACTACCAGATCCAGGGTGACCCCTTCTTCTACCTGAACTCCGCCTATTCGACGGCGAACGCCTTGGATGTGGCGCGCATCGTGGGTCCGATTAATGACTTCTTCGCCGCGCAGGGCTCGGTCTTCGGCACGATCACGCAGGCAAGCCTGAAGATGCTGCAGGCCGCGGCGCCGTTCCTTATCGCGGTGCCCTTCCTTGTCTGGCGGGTGGTGGCGCGGCATGACCGCATGGCGCTTGCGCTGCTCGCACTCAGCTTGTCTGTGCCGGTCGCGCAGGCGGCCCAGACCTACACAGGGACGCTTCCGCCTTATCTCCGCAACTGGAACCATGCGACTCCACTCGGGCTCGTGGTGCTGGCCTACCTGGTCTGGACAGCGCGATCGCACGCGCGGCAGCAATGGCTCAGCGCCGCCGGGCTCGGTGCGGTGGTAATCGGTTCAGCCGCAACCATTGCGTTCTCCATGGCGGACAACGGCCTCTACACGGATGGCCAGCCGAGCAACGGGCTGTTCAGCAAATCCGCGGTCTCTTGGCGGGACGACAACGCTCCCGTGGCCGGTCTCATCAACGACGTTCTCCAGCCGGACGATCTGCTCCTTGTGGACGCCACCCAGACGATTCTGTTGCTGTTCGACATCGAACACCGCGATCGGGTGGTGATCAATACGGACCGCGATTACGACGATCTCGTGCACCGGCCTTACAGCAGTGGCGTGACCTACATCCTGGTGGGCGCGTCCAAGATCAATGAGCCGGACCGCAACTTGATCTATCGCATCTATCCCGACCTTTACGAGGGGAGTGAAGGCTTCGTGGAGTTGGTGGCCGACTTCCCGGAGAGCGGCTCCCAGCATCGGCTGTTCCGCGTCATCGGGCCGTCCGACGCGGACGATGTGCCGTCAGACGGCCGCTCGGAAGTGGCAGGCGCGCTTGCCTCGGAGCTGGATCGCGCAGGGGGTGTGTGATGTTGGCATGGTTGCTACCGCTGTTCGGATCGATTGGGCTGGGCGTGGCCGGGCAACTGGCCTTCAAACAGGGCGTCGGTGATGGCGATGGACGCGCCCCCATGGATGTGGTCGTGGATGCGCTGACAGCGCCGATGATCTGGGGCGGCCTTGCGGCGTACGGCCTCTCGCTCGTCTTGTGGCTCTGGGTGCTATCGGGGCTCCCCTCAACGTGGCTTATCCGATGCTGGCCCTGGGTTACGTCGCGGTCGTCATCCTGTCCGCCTGGGCCCTGGGCGAGCGGGTGCCGCCGACCCGCTGGCTGGCAATCGCAATCATCGCCGGGGGGGTGGCCCTGCTGACCCGCAATGCGTCCGCCGCGTAAGGGATACGCGGCGCTGCTCGTTCGGAGCGAGCGATTGGCCGGCCAGATGGAATGGAATAGAATGCTTATCCCAGGACGCGAGGGACGCCATGCTGTTCGTTGTTGTGATCCCGCTAGTATCCGCTGTAATGGGCCTGTTGCTGGCTTGGCGGCTGGGCGATTCGCCGATCGTCGGCGCACTCCTTGGCGGCATCTGGGGTCCGATCGGCCTCATCACGCTTCTCGTCGTGCGCACCGATCGGAAGCGATACTGGCTCCATCGCGGCCGGCCGCGACCGTCGTCGATACCTCCAAGGGGTTCCGAGGTCGCCTGAGGTCGCTGCGGCCCGGCCTGCCGCTCTGGGCGGGCCTCCAATCCCATCGCGATAATGCGCTACCGGTGCGCCAGCCATGAGCGTGGAGCGTCGCCTCGGCTCAGCGCCGCCTCGCCCGCTCCCTCGCGTGTTGCCAGAGGCTCGCTGGCGCGCCGCCGTCGGCAGCCGTGATACGTGGATCGCGCGGAATGAGGCCTGGGTCATCCCGGCCCTGGTCCTGATCCTGTTTCTCTCGCTGTCCGCCTGGTTGATCTTCGATCGCGAACTGCGCGGCGACGACTCGGTAATCCGTTTGCTGAGCGCACACCTCGTCACGCACGGTGAAGAGCGCCGGCTCGCGTCCATTGGGTTCCTCCTGCCGCCCATCCCCACTCTCGTTCTCATTCCGTTCGCGGCGATCAAGCCGCTCTTCACCAGCTTCTATGCCGTTGGCATCGTCTCGTCGGTGTTCATGGCGCTAGCCTCATTCCATATTTGGCGTTCCTGCGCACTGCTGGGCTTCGGCTGGCAAATGCGGATCGCGTTCACCGCGCTCTTCATCCTCAACCCGGTTGTCGTCGCGATGGCCATGGTGAGCGTGAGTGAACCGATCGCCTATGCGTTCCTCGCCGGAGGTGCCTATCGTCTGCTGAAGTACAACCGGGACGGTCAGCTCTCTGATGTCGTGTTCGCCGGCATCTGGCTGGGTCTTGCCACCGTTACTCGCTATGAACTGATGATCGTAGCCCTGGTGGCCGCGGCGCTGGTGTTGATCCGGTCCGTGTGGCAGGAGCCGGCCCCTCGCTGGCCGGACGATTTCACTCGTGCGTCGCGAGGGTTTGGTGTCGTTCTCGCGTTTCTGGCGGCGGCGCTCTACCCGATGCTGCTGTGGATCGTCGCGAGTTGGCTGATCAAGGACCACGGGCTGTGGTTCCTCTATGGCGACCAAGGTCTGCTGACGCTGGCGCCGGAGAAAGACGCCTTGGGCGCCATCGGCGGCATCCGCCTGGCCTCCTGGCTCACCATGATCGCGTTCCCGACCGCCATCATCGCTGGCCTCGGGGCGCTGGGCGTCGGGATCTTGCGACGTTCGGTCATGGGGGCGGGCTTGGGCCTCCTGGTGATCACGGTGCCGGCCACCCAAGCGGTCCTGCTCGCCGCTGGGTTCGGCGTTGAGGTGATTCGGCCGTACACGCTGGTGATTCCGCTCTCGTTTCCCGCCATGCTGTACATCTTCATCGCCTTCCCGCGGCCGAACCGCTGGCAGCATGTCGTTCGACCTGTGGCTGCGGGCATGCTCTTGGTCCTTTTGGCCTTCGGCGCTCTGATCGGGGCGATCACGCTGGGCGAGTCCGGAC
Organism: Dehalococcoidia bacterium; assembly: GCA_963663235.2. Lineage (GTDB taxonomy): Bacteria > Chloroflexota > Dehalococcoidia > Bin125 > Bin125. The sequence goes on along the minus strand of CAXXNO010000012.1, from coordinate 443,231 downwards.
GTACGGAGGTCGAGGCCACCGTCTGGGATGCGCTCCGAGGTGAACGGGTACCGGATCGCGCGCTGGCCGAAGGGAAGGCCGTGGGGGAGACGATCGAGCAATTGGTCCCTGACGGAGAGCGGGTGTTACTGGACTACGTTGGATCGGGCTTCGCAGTTCGCTACGGTCTTGAGGGCGACACAGTCTTTGACTACACGCACTCCGGTTATGCGGATGCCGTAGAGGAGCCGTGGGAGTTCGCGGACTGGGTATTGCTCCCAAATCCTGTCGGCGCCGATGAATTCAATGCCATCCACCAGGCGAACCCGAACATCTATCCGGAATTGAACGGGCGCGCCGTGAAGGTGCTGGACTTCCCGGGGACGGGCCCAGACTGGAAGCTGTTCCGGCTCAAGCGCGGGCCTCCGGAGCAATGACCTCCTACGAGAGCGCCAGGATTGTCGAGCGTCCGAGCGTCTCCCTGCGCGCGGACATGGGACGCCCGCTGGTGCGGGCCCTGCGTCCCTCCCAGTGGCTGAAGAATGTGCTGCTCTTTGTGCCATCGGTTTTGACACTCGGCGTTGCCTGGTCCCTGTTCGACCCGGGCACCTGGACTCGACCGGTGCTACACGTGGCCGCCGCCGCCGGCCTGTTCTCGTTGGTCGCCGGCGCGCTGTATCTGGTGAACGACGTCATCGATGCTCCCGGCGATCGCGTGCATCCCGTCAAGCGGCAACGGCCTATTGCTTCGCGCCGCCTCTCGCCGCTTTTGGCTCTCGTGGTGGCGGCCGTCCTGTTGACACTCGCGCTGCCCTTGGCGTTCGCACTGGACCACACCGTCGGGACTCTGGCCACCGGCTATGCGGCCATCGCCCTCGTCTACTCACTTGGCCTGAAACGTGTGCCCTACCTGGAGCTAGGGATTGTGGCCGTGGGCTTCGCGTTCCGCCTGCGCGCCGGCGCTGAGGCGGGCGGGGTGGAGATCCCGCTGTGGCTGGATCTCAGCGTGCTCCTGGCGGCCCTCGTGCTGGTCGCAGGGAAGCGACGGGCGGAACTGATGACGCTCGGCTCTCAGGCCGTTGCACATCGCGGCGTCCTTCGATGCTATCGCCCGCGCGCGCTGGATCTCCTCGTGCTGATGGGGGCGATCGGTGCGCTCGCTGCTTGGACCGCGCTGACCGTGCAGTGGTCTGGTGATGAGGGTGCTCCGGTCGGAGGGGTGCTCTACGCGATTCCGCCGTTCATGGCGTTTGGCCTCGCGCGTTATCTCCAGATTTTGCGCCGTGGTGGTGGGGGCGATCCGGTCGGCGTGTTCATGCGAGACCGTCTCTTGCTTACACTCGTGGCTCTTTGTGGCGTGAGAGCCGCGTTGCTCGGTATCACGATCGGCGCCTGAGCCGAAACGGGGAAGCGGGGCCATGCGTGCGTACCCCGATCGGGGGTAGCGTGGGCTTCATCGGCGCGCAGGTCTCCGCTCGGCAAGCGAGTCGCCGGTTGAGTGCCCGTGATCAGATGCAGGGGACGCCCCCGCGCTTCTGGTGGCTAGGCGGCCAGCAGAATGATGCCGGCCACGGCGACGACTGTGCCCACGACCACCCAGATGGTGATCTTCTCCCGCAGGAAGAAGAATCCCATCGGCAGCGCAAACAGTGGTGATGTGGAGAACAAGACGACGGTCTGGCCCGCGCCGATCTCTTGTATGGCTAGGATGAACAAGAGCGTCGTGAGGCCGGTGCCGATGATGCCGGACAGCGCTAAGACCCAGTGGCTGCGCAGCGAGATCCTGTTCCGCCGAAGCGTGGAGCCGCGGACGAACCATGACGCACCGAGCAAGATCATCGCGATGAACGGCACGCGCACCATCCCCACCGCCGACGCATCGACCCCGTCGGAGATGCTGCGCAGCCACACGGACGATCCCGACCAGAGCAGGCCGACCAAGAGCGCCGCCGCGATGCCCAGGCCGACGCGCGGCCGGAGCGAGCCGCCCCACGGCAGAGGAATCGCATCGCGCTGAGGAGGCGGAGGACTGCGGGACTCTGATGGAGCCGCGTGCGTGGAGCGCGCCGCTATGCGCCCCTTTTCGGCGCCGCTGCCCCCCGCGATGCTGGACGGCTTGCGCCGGCGAGCCCACGCCCAACGGCGGGTCGGCTCGGGGGCCGTGGTGCCTCGCGGCCGGCCGTAAAGCGCCACCAGGTACACGCCCGTGATCACCAAGACTGATCCAGCCGCGACCTCCCAGGAGACCGACTCGCCCAGGAAGATCGCCGCCCAAACGTAGGCCATCAGGCCATACAGCCCCATGACGGTAGTGAACGCCCGCGTCATCCCCAGCATGGCGATCGCGGCGACGTAGAGCGTGTCACCCAATGTGGGGCCCACCACACCTTGGCCGAAGATTTGCAGGATGTCGCCGAGGCTCATCTTGGCGATATCGCTCTGGGCCCCGAAGGCGAACAGCGCAGCCACGAAGAATGGGATTGCCCAGAACGCCCGCAGGGCGCTGATAGAGATCGTGTCAACTTGTTTTGTCTGCGAGGCGAGCAGCGTGCTGGAGAGCGCCCAGACAGCGGCGGCTGCCAGCGCGACGGCGATCCAGATCATCGCTCCCGCCGTCGGCCGGCCGGCGCCGGCGGGCGTCGTTCACAGACTGTGAGCGGCGGGCGGACGGTCATGCGCGAAAAGTCTAGGGGATCGCCCCGTTCGGCGAGGGGAGCGATCTCGCCGCGGCCGATCGCGGCGCCCTTGCCGCCCTACGCCGAGGGGGCTGCCACGCCGGCGCTCGATGGCGGCAAGGCCTTGACCGTGGCTAGGATCCCCACCGGAGGTGCGACCGTTGGAGGCACGCATCGATCCGGTCCGGCTGCGCTACTACCGTGGCAATCTGCGGCGCTGGTTTCGTGCCCACGGCCGCGATCTGCCCTGGCGACATACCCGCGACCCATACCGCATCCTCGTCTCCGAGATCATGCTCCACCAGACGCAAGTCCCGCGAGTCACGGAGGTCTACCAAGAGTTCCTGGATCGCTTTCCCACGATCCATCACGTTGCGGAGGCGCCGCTGCATGACGTCAAGGCGATCACGGACCCGCTTGGCTACAAGGTGCGGGGGACATGGATCAAACGCATCGCCGACTCGACGGTTGCGTATCGCGCCGGAGAGCTGCCGGCCACGAATGATGAACTCATGGCACTCCCAGGTGTGGGGCGCTACACGGCGGGGGCGGTGATGACCTTCGCCTACGGCGTGCCGTCGCCAATCCTCGATACGAACGTGGCGCGCGTGCTGGAGCGCTGGTTCGCTGGGGCGTTGCCGGACGGCGAGCCCGCCGCCCGGCGTCGCCGGCGGCTGTGGGCTCTGGCCGCCGCTATCCTGCCACGCGGCGACGGATGGAGCATCAATCAGGGGTTGATGGACTTCGGGGCGCAAATCTGCACGGCCCGCAACCCCGACTGCACTCGCTGTCCCATGCGTCGGCGCTGCCACGCCGTCCGCGCCGACAGCGGTGCTCGCGAGGCGCAGATCGTGTGCTGGGTCGAACCGCCGCGCCGCAAGGGTGCGAGGACGCGCTGATCGATAGTCGCGCTAGTAGGTCCAGTGCAGCCGCACAATCGGTCCCTCGGCGAAGATACCCCGCACTCCCTCGATCCCCAGGCGCTCGTAGATGTAATTCGGGATGCCGATATCGGCCAGCAGGAGTTCACCGCCGGCCGCGCTGGCGTCGCTTTTGAACAGGCCCGACTTGGGCAGCGCCAGGGTGAGTGTGGCCGTCGCCACGATGCCCGTGGCTGAGACGGCGCCGGTGGTCGCGTCGAAGCCGCTGGGGATGTCCAGGGACGTCACGACGGGCGGCGCGCGGTCGAGCACCGCCTCCACCAGGAGGGCGACATCGCCCTCCAACGATCCGCGCAGGCTGTAGCCCACCAGGCCGTCCACCACCACGGCGGCGGTCTCCAGCTCTCGGGGGAAGCGATCGTCAAATTCCGGTGAGGCAGGCCAGAGGGCGCGCAACCCGTCCTTATGCAGGATGTGCAGTTGGCCGGCCGCGGCTTCGTCCAGGTTGCCCGGCGGCGCGCTGAGCGTGATTTGGACCGCATAGCCCCAGTTGCGCAGGTGACGCGCTGCCGCCAGAGCGCCGCCGCCATTGCCTCCTCTGCCAGCGAGGACCAAGACGGGCCCGGCTGGCGGGGCAGCGCCCGAGTCGGCGGTGTCGCCGGCCACGTTGCTCTCCGCGGTCGTGGAGGCGTCGATGAGATAGTGGCGAACCAGCGACGCCAACGCGCGCCCCGCGCTCTCCATCATCTGTGGCAGAGAGAGGCCCGCGTCCTGCATCGCCAGCCGATCGACCTCGCGCATTTGTGCGCCGGTCACGGCGGGCACTGCGGATGCGGAACGCGCCGGGAACGCGGCGAGGGGATCGGGTCGCATGGGCGGAGTATGAGCCGGAGCCGTCGATGCGTCTATTGGCGTGTATTCGCTTGCATCGACCGGCGATGGTCCTATCGTCGCGTGGAGCGCCGATGCGAATCGACATTCGACACGTGACTTCCTGCTACGCTCCGGCGCCAGCGGCGTGGGCCGTACTCATGGATCTGCCACGCTGGCCGGAGTGGTACCCCCATGTCGTCTCGGTGCGACGGTTGGATCGTCCGTCGGCAGACGAACAGGGTGGCGGCGCAGTCCCAGGTTCTCTCTGGGAGGAGCGGGTTCGGCGGGGCCCGTTCGTCCCACGCTTCCGGCTTACGATTCTGGACCGGATCGAAGGTGAGCGTCTCACGTGGGAGGCGCGCTACCTCTTCGTGACCGGCCGCCACTCCTGGATCGTGCGTCCGGTGGCGGCTGGCTGCGAGCTTCACGACGCGTATACATTTACCGGGCCCGCACTCGTCATGCTGCTCGCCCGCGCCGTGTTCCGGATCGTTCGCTTGCGCGCGACGGGCCAGCGCCAGATCGAAGCCTGGGCGCGCCGGGCCGAGACGCTGGCGGCGAAGGAGCCTCGGAAATGAACCAACCCGGGTGCAAAGCGCACCCGGGTTGGTCAGGAGGCGGACAGGGAGAGCGAGAGCCCTGTCCCTTTTTGGGCCGCCGACCGCTGCGAGAGCAGCCGACGGATTCCCGCGTTGTTGGATGGGCCCACCGCTACCGGGCACGGACATAAAAATGCCGACGCGCTGGGTAGGGTCGGCAACTGAAGATCCGAATTCCCCTTCAGTCGCCTACGAGGTTAGCTGTCGGGTTCGGCGCGAAGGAGTGCGCCTAGGGGCGTTTTCGCCCCATTCACCCCGAAAATCGGGTCCCCCGCTCCCTCTGGGTAGAGGGATTCGGCCCATTCGCTATTCAATTGTTCAACGAGACCTAACTATAGACCATCTGGAGCCGCTCGTGCGGACGCGGGCTTTCCGCCCTGCTCTCGCCCGGCGTATTTTACATAGTGGTTACAGGCAGAAGTCAGCGTAGCCCGACTCAGCGCTCGGACTCGGGTGAGGTATACGGCGCGGCCGCAGCGGTCTCGTCTGGACCCCATCTGCTCAGCGTGATCAGCGCCCGCCCTGCGACCGAAAGTGCGAGCCCAACGCCGTAGAGCACCAGCGAGATCAAGAACCAGATGGCTTTGGGAATGTTCTTGAGTTCGTCGCGGAATCGCTCGCCGCGCGTCGGCGCTTCCGTCGGATCTGTCGGCAGATTCGTCACGATTCGCTTTCTCTCATCGGCTACCGCTCGTCGCGGCCGCACTCCATTCTTGCGCCTGGACGCTGGGTTGGGATGGCGCCTTGCCACGCGATCGATTCGCGGCCATCGTAGTCCTCTACGGGCCGGATGTGGGGGGGTATGGATGGAGCGGATCGGCTTCATAGGCCTTGGCATCATGGGTCGGCCGATGGCGGCGAACTTGCTGCGCGCCGGCTACCAGGTAGCCGTCTGGAACCGCAGCCGCCCGGGCGTCGATGCAGCCGTCGACGCCGGGGCCCTTGCGGCCGCCGGGCCGTGCGCCGTCGCCGAAGCCAGCGATGTGCTCATCACGATGGTGACCGACTCTCCGGACGTTGAGCAGGTGCTGTTTGGGCCGGACCCCGCCGCCGAGGGACTTGGGGCTGGAGACGTGTTCATCGACATGAGCACCATCAGCCCTGCGGTGACGCGCCGCCTGGCGAATCGCCTCGCAGAGAGGGGCGTGGCGGTGCTGGACGCGCCGGTGTCTGGCGGCGAAGGCGGCGCCAAAACCGGCACCCTAGCGATCATGGTCGGCGGCGAGGCGGCCGTGGTGGAGCGCTGCCGCCCGATTCTTGAGGCGATGGGCAAGACGATCGTGCACGTCGGCCCGGTCGGGGCGGGACAGTCCGTCAAGCTGTGCAATCAGGTGGCCGGCGCGATTCACCTCTTGGCGATGAGTGAATGCTTGGTGCTGGCACAGAAGTCCGGAGTCGACCCGGCGAAGATGCTGGAAGCCGTGAGTTCCGGGGCGGCGGGCTCGTGGATGCTAAGCAACCTCGCACCGCGTGTACTCGACCGCGATTTCGCCCCGGGATTCACGGTCAAGCTCCAGCAGAAGGATCTGCGTCTCGCCCTGGCTGCGGCGGACGCACTGGGGCTCCCGTTGCCCGGAACGGCTCTGGCGCATCAGCTATTCCTCTCGCTTGACGCGGAGGGCGCCGGCGACGAGGGCACACAGGCATTGGTGCGGGTGTTCGAGTCGCTCGGCAGCGTGGAGGTGCGGCGCGGCGGCTCTGGGGAGGAGGGCGCCAATGGCTGAGCCGCTGAGTAATAGCGCCCGCCGCGTGCAAGAGGCGATCGCGGCCCGCGGCATGACGCTGTCGGTGCGGGAGCTGCCCGCCACCACGCGCACCGCGACGGAAGCGGCGGCGGCCCTCGGCTGCGGGGTGCCGCCGGTCGGCCATCGCGAGCCCATGCAGGTACTCATCGATGAGGATCTGCTCCGGTACGACGAGATCTGGGCGGCCCGCCGGCACGCCGCCCGCGGTCTTTCGTCTCCGCCCCTCTGACTTGCGAATCCTGACGGGCGGCCGTATCGTCGGCGTCACGTAGCGCCCGAGGCCCACTTCCGTGTGAGACAGGATGCTCGGCTGAGGCCTCTGTGCTAGCCTCTTTGAGCGTCCTCGCCCGGCTCGGGCGATTTTTAGGTCTGTTTTCCCCCGGCCGGTGTGGCGCAACCGACGGGGCCCTGTTTCAGTGAAAGGAAGTGGGATGGTAGACGAACGTGAGATCGGCCGGCGGGTCAAGGGCAGCATCATCGGCGTGATCAAAGGGACCGGGGAGATCACGCAAGCGACTGTGGATACGGTCGCGTCAACGGTGCAGAAGACGGTCGAAGCGGCGGGCGAAACCGGCGCCGCCGCCGGTGGCGTGGCCGTGGGAGCGGTGAAAGGCGCCATCGACGCCGTCGGGGATGTCGGGGGTCAAGCCGCGCAGACCACGGCCAATACCTTGACGACGACCGTGGACGCAGCGACACAGGTGGGAAGCTCCGTGGGCAATGCGGCCAAGGGCGCCGTGATCGGCGCCGTGCAGGGCTCCGCACAGGTCGGGACCGAGACGATCGACGCCATCGGCAAGACAAGCCGCGGCGCAGTGACGGAGACCGCCGCGATCGGGGCGGACATCACCACCGCCGCCGTTGGTGCGGTCGAAGGCGCCATTGAGGTGGCGAAGAAGACGGGGCTCAGCGTGGAAGAGGCCGCGGCCGCCGCGGCGACCGGCGCGATTGAGGCTGCCGGTGAGGTGAGCGATGCGGCGGCTGTGCGCGTTCGCCGATCGGTCGAGGGCACGATTCAGGGCGTGAAGGTCGTCGCCAAGACGACTGTGGGCAAGAGCTAGCGGCTGCCCCAGCGCTAGCTAGCGTCCGCGCAGCAAAGCGACCGAACCGAAGCGCGCCTCGGCGCCGGTCGGGCGGACCAGCATCACCGGCACGCTTGATGCGCGGGCTACTGCCCGCGCGACAAGACCGAGCCCGGTGCGAACCGTGCCGCGCGTGCCGTGCGTGGTCATGGCGATCAGATCGGCGCGCTGCGCTGTCGCCGTCGAGATGATGGCCTCCTCGGCGACGCCGTCCGCGACGACGCGGCCGAAGCGGATGCGGTCACGATGGCGCTCCGTCAGGCCGTCAAGATAGCTCTGCGCATCCGCTTCGTCCCGAAGCGCCGGCTCAGCGTTCTCACCGTCCGGTGATGGGGATGCCGGCGCCGCACCGCTTGGCTCCGGGGACACGGCAACCACGACGGTGATCCGGGCGCCCAGGCGCTCAGATAGCCCCAGCGCGACGTCGACACCCAGTTCCGCCGTCGTGGACCCGTCCAGCGGCACGAGGATCTGTCGCACGGCGTAGTCTTGCCAGCCGTCGTTGGCTGGAGACCGCTGCATTAACAGGACCGGACAGAACTGCACCTGCTCCGCCACCTCCAGCGCGACGGCGGCGGTGAGCCAGCTGTCGGCCTCGGCGCGCGCCTCATGTGGGAGAACGACCACGTCCATCTTGGGCGCAACGCTTGCGCGCACGATCGTCTTGGCGGAATTGTTGCCCCCCGTCATTACGACCGCGGGGAAATGCCCTTCAGCCCGCATCCCGTCCGCCACGCTCTCCAGATGGGCGCGCTCCAGCCCTTCGGGGTCTGCGCCGGCGTAGAGCAGGCGCACGGTCCACGGCCGCTGGCCCATGATCGCGCGCGCGCCGGCAAGCGTGCCGGTGGATGTCGCTGAGCTGTCGAGGGGAATCAGAATCTTGGGCATTGGGCATAGACCCCCGCTCGCCTGGCGGCGCAGGACGACCGCGAGCGCGCACTAGCGTATCGTCCGGCGGCGTTCGGGGCCACCGGCGGGCTAGGAATCGAACTCGATGATGGGGCGGATCACGGTGCCCTGTTCCATTGCGCGGAAGGCGTCATTGATCTGCTCCAACGTGTAGCGCTCGCTGATCATCTCGCTCAGTCTGAGCCGGCCCTGGAGGTAGAGCGCCATCAGCTTGGGCATGTGCTCGCGGAAGCGGGTGCTGCCGTACAGGCAACCGATGACCCGCTTCGCCTCCCAGAGGAAATCTAGCCCTGGCAGACGGATCTCGGCGCCGTGCGGCATGCCGCCGACGATCACCGCCGTCCCGCCACGCTGCACCATGTCGAACGCCTGACGCGCCGCCTGGACATCCCCGATCGCCTCGAAGGCGAATTCCACGCCATCGCCCGTGAGCGCTTTGGCCGCCTGTACGGGATCGGCGTTCCGGGCGTTGATGACGTCGGTGGCTCCAAACTGCTGCGCCAGGGCGAGTCGGTGGTCGACTAGATCGATCGCGACGATCCGGCTTGCCCCGGCAATGCGGCACCCCTGCACGATGCTGAGCCCCACACCACCGCAGCCCAGGACGGCGGTTACCGCGCCACCCGGCACTGCCGCCGTGTAGAGCGCCGCTCCCACCCCGGTCATCACCCCACAGCCGATCAGGGTGGCTTCGACCATCGGCATGGCGTCCGGCAGTTTCACGAGGCCCGTCTCGTTCGTGAGCATGTACTCGGCAAAGGAGGACACGAAGGAGTATTGCGTGACCGGCGTTCCGTTCCAGTTCAACCGATCTGCGCTCTGAGCCCGGATCGCCGCGTCGCGACAGAGGAAGGGCCGGCCGGAAAGGCAGAAGGTGCAGCGACCGCAGAACGGCATCCCGGAGATCAGAACGCGGTCGCCGGGGCGAACGTAGCGCACCGCCGAGCCGACCTCTTCCACAACGCCGGTGGCCTCATGTCCCAGCACGACGGGTGTGCTGACGCTCCATTTGCCGTCCGCCATATGGAGGTCCGTGTGGCACACGCCGCTCACGACCGTGCGGACCAGGACCTCGTTCGGCTGTGGATCGCGGATCGAAATCTGCTCGATCGTGAGAGGCTGCTTCGGCTCGTGGAGGATCGCGGCCTTCACAGCGATGCCGTCGGCGAGTGGCGGCCACGCATCAGCGGCCTACGCCCGCAGGAAGGCGAATCGCGCACGGCGCCGTTTCCGTTTCCGCCGGCGGACGGCGCGCAGCAGCCGGACGCTACGGAAGAGCTGCCCGGCCACCTCTGCGGCCGACATCGGCCCCTGTTCGCCGCGCTCGCGCAGCCTGGCGCTGAGCCGCTCGACGGCTGGCTCCAGTCGCCCATCGTGAAGGCGCCGGAGCCCCCGCACGATGCGGAACGTGATATAACCCGCGATCGTGACGGCGGCCAGCGCCATAAGCGCCAACAATGTCAGCGCAATGAACCCGGCGATGAGCGCGATGTCGCGGACTTCGGTCACGGCGCCAGTCTAGCGTGGTTCAAGTCGATGCGGACCCGGAAGCGCCGCCCCGCCCCGCCGGATCCTTGCGGGCATAGCCGACGTAGGAGACACGCGTATCCTTGCTGAGGGTGAACCCGCCCAGGCGTCCGCTGGTCACGTAGAGCCAGGCGGCGATGGCCGGGTGCCGGCGCAGGCTCAACCCGCGCAACTCCCGCCAGCCAAGCCCACGCGCGTTCAGGGAGGCGCGCAGCTCCTTCGGCCGGATGAAGCGTTCGAATACGTGCGTTCGCTGAGGCGCGAATCGTAGCACGTGCTGTGCGGCCCAGATCATCATGACCCGCGATCGCCATGTCCGGTTAATCGTGTCGAAGATGAAGAGGCCGCCCGGCCGCAAGACACGGCTGGATTCATCCAGGACGGTGGGCAGGTCGTCCACGTGCTCCAGGCTGTCGGCGGTGCAAACGACGTCGAACGTGGCATCGCCGAACGGGAGCGACTCCGCCCGCGCTCCGACGTATCGAGGCGTGCCGTCTGGCGCGGTTCGCGCATGGCGCCGCGCCGCCCGCAGCGACGGCAGCGAGAGATCCAATCCCACGGCGATGGCCCCGGCGCGCGCGTACGTCTCAGTCATCAGACCGCCTCCGCAGCCGAGATCCAGCACGCGTCGGCCGCGCAGGTCGCCGAGAACGCCCAGGAAGTAGTCGAGGCTCACAGGGTTTACTTCATGCAGGGCGCGGACGGGCCCGCCGGGGTCCCACCAGGCATCGTGGAGTCCGTCATACCAGGAGTTGTCAATCCGGCTCACCGAGCGATCCTACGTGGGCGGGGGCCTGGCGGCGCTATCCTGCCCTGGGCTAGCCGCACACCGATGCGCTGAACGGAGGTGACTATGCCACGGGTCCAGGCGAACGAGATCCAGTTGCACTACCAGGAAGTGGGCGACGGACCTGAGCCGTTGGTGCTGGTCCACGGCTACCAGAGTTCGCATCGCGTCTGGTGCGACGTCATAGCAAACCTGCCGCTCGATCGGTTCCGCGTCTTCGCCTTCGACCTCCGCGGGGCGGGCGAAAGCGATCGGCCGGATTCTGGCTATGATCCGGTTCAGTACGCCGACGACATCGCCGCGGCGATGTCGGGCCTTGGCGTGGAGACGTTTCACTACGCCGGCACGTCCATGGGAGGCATGACCGGGATGCAGCTCGCGCTCCGTCACCCTCAGCGGCTGCGCAGCCTCATTCTGATCGCGCCCGCCCCGGCCGACGGCTGGGAGGGCGCGGACTGGTCGGATGAGTTCCTGCGCGGCATGCGGGAGGCGCGCGCGAATCCGTCCCTGTACCGGGAGACGGCCAAGACGCTGTGGACTCGGCCGCCCCGGGAGGAGCTGTTCAAAATCTACGTGGAGGACGCGGTTGGCTGCTCCGAGGGACACCTGGAGGAATCCTGGCAGACCATGGAGCGAATGCACATTGCGGCGCGCTTGGGCGAGATCACCGCACCGACGATGGTCGTCGTTGGCGACCGCGACTTCCTACGCAACGACAACTTGGCTGACGCCGCGCGCATCCCGAACTCCGCCCTGCATGTTTTCTACCGGGTTGGCCACTTCATCCCTTGGGAAGTACCCGAGGGGCTGGCGGACGTGATCACAGACTTCGCCGGTCACGGCACCGCACCCGCGCCGTGAGGAAGCGACGATGATCGCTCGGGACGGCGTGCCGGGTCTTGGGTCGGGGCGCTGGCCTCGGCAACGGGGTTGGCCGTGGTCCTCGGGGTGATGGCGGTCAACGCAGCCGACGGCATGGACTATGCGGGCTGGTCCTGGGCCGACACGGCGCTCGTCTGGCCGTTGGGCTTCGCGGCGAGCGTCTCTGTCCGCCGCGCGCCTCTCCTCGCGTCGGCGCTGATGGTCGCCATCGGGCTGGGAGCATCGATTCTTTTCGTCTGGGAGTACGGGCGGATCGGCGGCATCCCCCTGGCGCTGGCCGGAGGGATGCTTTTGGCTGGCCGGAACCAGGAAGCGGCCTGAGACAGCGCGCGGCCCGGGCGATGCGCACCGCCCGGGCTGCACGGTCGTCCCGCGCGCGATGTGCCTCAGGCGGGCGTGGCCACCTCGGTCTTCTGGAGCACCGGCATGACCTCCGAGGCAAAGAGCCGCATGCTCTTTTCGGCCTCGTCCATCGGCATCTCGGCGAAGGCGAAGGTCACGTTGATGTGGTCGAACCCAATCTTCTCTCGGATCTCGAGGATCTGCTCGATGCACTCGTCGGGCGTGCCCGACGGCTGCAGGTCAAGGAAGAACTTGATTGCGCCCTCGTCGCCGGACTTTTGCAAGATCTTCGACATCTTGCCGTAGAACTCGTAGCCCTTGATCGAGGAGAAGTGATCGCCGGCAAACTCGTAGTGTCGGAGGATCGTGCGGTAGAAGTCGGCCAGGTGTTTCGCGATCATCGCCTTGGCACGCTCAGCGTTCGCGTCGCAGTAGCTGAAGATCTCGACGACCGGGGGCGGCGCCGCCTCCCCGTGGATCTCGCGGAAGGTGGTGCGGTATTCGTTCAGTTCCTTGTCGACCAGGTCCCACGGTTTCTGGGGGTTGATCAGCATCCCCACCCCGAGCCGAGCGACGATGCCCATCGTCTCGGGCGAGATGGCGGCGGCGTAGGTCCGGCCCTTGAATGACTTGAAAGGCGCGGGACGAATCGGGACGCGCGGCTGTTTGATGTATTCCCCGTCGTACTCGCAGTAGCCGGTCTCCAGTCCCTGGAGGATCATCTCGGCGCTCTCAACAAACATGCCGCGGGTCTGCTCCATCGGGACGCGGAAGCCGTTGAACTCCACCCGCGCGGCGCCTCGCCCTATGCCGAAGATGAAGCGGCCGTTGGACATAGTGTCCAAGAGCGCGACCTGCTCGGCGACGCGCAGCGGGTCGTGCCAGGGCAGCACGACAACCTGCGAGCCCACTTGAATCTTCTCGGTGCGCGCGGCGACCCAGGTCAGGTACTGAAGGACGTCCGGACAGATGATGTAATCGGTGAAGTGATGCTCCACACCCCAGACCGAGTCGAAGCCGAGCGGCTCGGCCAGGTCGGCGTGTTGGAGGTGCTCCTGCCAGAGATCTAGGTCCGATTTGTAGTCAACGGGGTTGGAAAAGACGAGATTCAGTCCGACCTTCATCGATGCCCTCCACTGGTTGTTGCGCGATTCTCGGTATTCTAGCGGATCGGCGCGCACCCGCGGTCGCCTGGCTGGATCCTAGGACGGACGGGATCGCCCCGAGCGCGCCCAGAGGGCGCGCTCGGGAGGCAGACAGAGTGGATCAGCGGCCTTGGCGCGTGCGCTAGGCCGGGGCGGCGACCTCGATCTTCTTGATCACCGGTAGCACCTCCTGGGCGAAGAGCCGCATGCTGCGCTCCGCGTCCTCCACCGGCAGGTGGGCGAAGGCGAAGTTCAACGTGAGGTGGTCGAAGCCGATCTTATTTTGTGTATCGATGATCTTCTCGATGCACTGGTCCGGCGTGCCCCAGGGCTGCAGGTTGCGGAAGAAGTCCGACGCGCCCTCGCCCCCGACCTTGTTCATGATGTGAGACATCTTTGCGTAGAACTCGTAACCCTTGATTGAGCTGAAATGCTCGCCGGTGAATTCGTAGTGGCGGAGGGCGGACTGGTAGTAGTCGCCCATGTATTTATCGGTGACGGCTTCCGCCCGCTCGGCGTCTGAATCGCAGTAGCCGAAGACGGCGGCGATCGGCGGCGGCGCTTCGACCCCCTGCACCTCACGGAAGGTGCTGCGATAGTCTTCCAGCTCCTTCAGGATCGTGTCCCACGGCTTCTGCGGGTTGATCAGCATCCCCACGCCGAGCCTGGCGATGATCCCCATCGTCTCTGGTGAGATCGCCGCCGCATAGCTCCGGCCCTTGAGCGACTTAAACGGGGTGGGGCGGATGGGCGTACGAGGCTGCTTGATGTATTCGCCGTCGTACTCGCAGTAGCCGGTCTCGAAGCCCTTCATGATCATGTCGGCGCCTTCAACAAAGCGCCCACGGGCTTCCTCCATCGGCACGCGAAAGCCGGAGAATTCCACCCGCGCCGCCCCCCGGCCGAAGCCGAAGATGTAGCGCCCGTCGGAAATGGTGTCCAGCAGCGCGATCTGCTCCGCGACGCGCAACGGGTCGTGCCAGGGCAGCACCACGACCTGCGTCCCCAACTCCACCCGTTCAGTTCGGGCGGCCACCCAGGTCAAGAACTGGAGGATGTCCGGGGAGATGATGTAGTCGGTGAAGTGATGCTCGACGCCCCAGACGGAATCGTAGCCCAGCGGCTCCACCAGGCTGGCGAGGTGCAGATGATCCCGCCACAACTGCTGGTCCGAGACTTTGTCCCCGGGATTGGAAAGGAGAAGGTTGATGCCGACTTTCATTGCAATCCTCCTAGCGATCGCCGCCGGCCGGATGCTCGCGGATCCGGACGACACTGCCGGAACTACGCGGCCGTGACGGAAATTTGCTTGAGTGCGGGCAGGACCTCCTTGGCGAAGAGCCGCATGCTCCGTTCGGCGTCCTTGTGCGGAATCCCGCCGAACGAGAACGTCGCCACGAAATGGTCACCGCCGGTGGTGTCCATGATGAAGCGGATCTTCTCCAGACACTGCTCGGGCGTGCCCCACACCTGGAGATCTTGGAAGAAGTTTCCGGTGCGCTCGGTCCCGTACTTCGTAACGGCCTTGCCCATATCTTTGTAGTATTCGTATCCCTTCGCTTGGCCGAAGTGCTCCGCCTGTAGCTCGTAGTGGCGCAGCATGGAGTCGTAGTAGGTGGCAACGTAGCGTTGGGACATCTCCTCGGCGCGGTCCGGGTTCTCGTCACAGTAGGTGAACGTGGCGACGACCGGCGGCGGCGCGTCGGCCTCTTGGGCCACCCGGTACGCCGTCCGGTAGTTGGCGAGGTCCTCCCGAATGGCGTCCCACGGCTTCTGCGGAAGGAGCAGCATGCCAACCCCCAGCCGGGCCAGGATGTGCATGGTCTCCGGGGAGATCGCCGCCGCGAAGGTGCGCCCCTTGAACGACTTGAAGGGCGCGGGACGGAGATCCCGCCGCGGCTGCTGGTAGTGCTTCCCCTCATGTTCGATGTAGCCCTGCTCCAGTCCCTTGATAATCATCTCGGCGCTCTCGACGAAGCGCTCGCGGGTCTCATCCATCGACACGCGGAACCCGTCGAACTCGACGCGGCCCAGGCCACGCCCGATGCCGAAGAGGTAGCGCCCGTTGCAGAGGTTGTCGAGCATGGCCACTTCCTCGGCCACGCGAATCGGATCGTGCCACGGCAGCACCACCACCATCGAGCCGACCTGAATCCGCTCCGTGCGCGCGGCGACCCAGGTCAGCCACTGCACGACGTCCGGGCAGAGCGTGTAATCGGTGAAGTGGTGCTCCACCCCCCAGACCGAGTCGAAGCCCAGTGGCTCCGCCAGGTCCGCCAAGAGCATCTCGCCCTGGTACAGGTCCAGGTCCGCCAGCTGGTTGAAGGGGTTCTGAAAGATGAGGTTCGTGCCTACTTGCATAAGCAGTCCTTCCGGGTAGACAGACCGCAGCATACTACCAGGCGGATCCGGCGGCAGGTAGCCAGAGTGGCCTTCACCATCGAGTTGGTGGTCAAGGAGTGCCGGCGCCACGGCGCACGTACGAGCCGACCACGCACTGCTACGACACGATCATCGTCTTAGCGGCACTGCTGCGGCCGCTGCCGGTGACCACTCCGTCCGGACCCTTCGGGGCTGTGGTGACGCGGCTGGCCTCGCTCAGCGGCGCTCGACGCTCCCAAGCCGGCAGCTGCCTGCATGGCGCGCGGCCTGCCATACGTCCTCTTGGTCGCAGGCCTGGCGTCATCGGCGCGGCGGCGGCCCGATCTGACGCCCGATCTCAGATGTCGGCGTGCATCGTGTGCCACTCGGAGGCCTGCTCATAGGCGCGGGCGACCTGGAACATGGTCTCCTCGTCGAACGGCTTGGCCGCGACCTGCAAGCCCACCGGGAGGCCGTCACTGTCGAACCCGCAGGGCACCTGGACCGCGGGCAGCCCGGTGAAGTTGAACACGGGCGTATAGATCTCGAAACCCGCGCCGATGAAATTCAGGCCGGGCGACTCCTCGGCGACCGGCGGCGGTCCCGGGAATCCCGCCGTGGGAAGGACCAAGACGTCCACCTTCTTGGTCATCGCCTCGATCAGGTCGTCGCGCGCCTGAGCCCGCGCCTGATTCGCCAGCAGATAGTAGGTGCTGCCGATCAGCATGCCCCATTGCAGGAACTGCCGGGTGTTGGGGTTGTAGTCGTCGCCACGCTTGCGCACGTTCTTGTAGTGGACGGCGGCGGCGTCGGCCCAGATAAGGGGCATGCCGATCGCCTCCATCTGCTCCAGCGTGAGCAGCTCCGGCAGTTCGATGAGTTGGGCGCCCAGACTTTCGAATTTGCGCAGCGCTTCGTTGTACGGCGCCAGCACCTTGGGGTCGCACTTGCCGTAGATGCTGGTCATGAGCCCGATCTTCATCCCCTGGATGTCGCGATCCATCTTGGAGGTGAAGTCGGGAACCGGTACTCGCGCCGAGGCCGGGTCCAGCGGGTCCCAGCCGGCGCAGCCCTGCAACATGTAGGCCGAGTCCTTCACCGTCCGGGCCAGCGGCCCCGCATGGTCCAGGCTCCAGGCCAGCGGGAAGATGCCGCGCCGGCTCACGCGGCCATACGTGGCCTTCAGCCCCACAAGCAGGCAGCACTGGGCGGGCCAGCGGATGGAGCCGCCGGTGCACGACCCCATGCCGGCATAGGCCATGCCGGCCGCGATGGCCCCCGCCGAGCCGCTGCTGGAGCCGCCCGCCTCGCGGCTCAGGTCCCAGGCGCTGCGCACCGGAGGGACGGGCGACTTCAGGCTCTGGATGCCGTAGGCGAACTCGTACGTGGCGGTCTTCCCCAGAATCAGCGCCCCCGCCTCCTTCAGCCGGCTCACCGCCACGCAGTCCTCATCCGCTACGTAGTGCTGGAGCGTCTTGGAGCCGCCGGTTGTGCGCCCGCTCTCGTAGATGTCCTTGATACCGATGGGGATGCCGTGCAGCGGCCCGCGGTACTGGCCGCGCCCGACCTCCTCCTCGGCGCGGCGGGCGTCGGACAGCACCGCGTCATGGAAGACGGTGTAGAAGGCGTGGATCTTGGGATTGAGCTCGTCGATGCGGGCGAGCATCAGCTCCGCCACCTCGACGGGTGAGACCTCCTTGGAGCGGATGCGACCGGACAGGTCCTCGATCGACGAAAATGCCCGTTCTTGCGCAGAGGGAGCCATGGCTAACGGTACCTTTCGATGTCGTGGATCAGCGCGGGTTCGCTCAGCGGCATCTCCATGTCATTGCCGAGCGACTTGATCCGCAGCATGTCCTCCAGGACGCTCTGCCAGCGAATCAGGGCCTCATACGCGGGCTCTAACTCCTGCAGGTCATCCTCGCTGGGGACGATGCCCCATTCGGCCAGCTTGGCCTTGATGATCTCCCGTGATTCCATGGCGTCGCTCCACTTCGGTGTGCTGTCAACGAGGGCTGCCGGGAAGTCGGCAGGAGGCTAGCCGCCGGATTCCGGCGCTGTCAACGTGCGCGTCCATTTTGTGCTCCTTGGGGATGTCATCGCAGCGCTGCAGGCCGTACCCTACGCGGCGATACCCCACGCCCCGACGAGAGGACGGTGGTGAGCGATGGCCCGCCTCGGCATCAAGTTCCCCGACACTGACTCGCTCCAGATCGAGGAGACCCAGGAGTGCGCGCGTATCGCCGATGAGGCCGGCTTCGATTCCCTCTGGATGTCCGACTACAAGTCCGGCGATCCCTTCGCCGTGCTGGCAGCCTGCGCCGTGGTGACGGAGCGGATCCGGTTGGGCACGGGCGTGGTCGTGGTCTTCAACCGCGCCCCCACCACCCTGGCGATGGCCGCCGCGTCGCTGGACACGATCTCCTCAGGGACGGCTGATCCTCGGCATCGGCCAAGGGCACCGCTCAATCGTGGAGAAGGAGAACGGGCTGGAATTCAAGGACGCCACCCAGCGCATGGTGGAGCACACGGAGATCATCCGGGCGCTGATCCGCGATGGGGAGGTGTCCTATCGCGGCCGCATCTACTCGCTCGACTACAAGCCCTGGGTCAAGTTCTATCGTAACCGCATCCCGATCTGGTTCCCGCCCATGTTCCCGAAGAGCGCGGCGCGCACCGGCGCCATCGCAGACGGCGCTGTGGCGACGCAGCTCACCGCCGAACGCTCGGCGCAACTGGCGCAGTGGATTCGGCAGGGCGCGATCGACGCCGGCCGCGACCCCTCGGAGGTGGAGATCGGCAGCTACCTGCTGACCGTGGTGACGAAGGATAAAGAGGCCGGCCGGAAGATGGTGAAAGAGCACATGGCCTGGTACGTGGGCTCGTTCACCCGCTACGAGCACTTGATGCTGGAGTCCGGCTTCGAGGAGGCGAGCCTGGCGGCTCGGGCTTGGCAAGACGGCAACCGTGAAGGCGCTGCCCGGCTCCTCTCCGACGAACTGGCGGACTCCGTGGCGATCATCGGGGACGTGGACGAGTGCCGCGCTCGCATCGAGGAGTACCGGGCCGGCGGGCTGGAGCACCCGATCATCTACCCCATGCCGATGACCGAGCGCGAGACGAAGAAGGCGTTCCTGGACGCGGTGCAACTGATCGGGTGACCCGCCTGAGACGGACGGCGTCTTTTAGCGCTGAGTGGTCCCCGCTGAGGCGCGCAGTTTCGCGGTGGCTTCTTCATCCACCTCGTACTGGAGGGTGCGCCGGTCGATCTCCCGGATCGCCACGCCGTAGTCCTCCCGCGCTCGGGCGATGGAGACGTACTCGTCCTTGACGTCTTCCAGCACCCGCGCCGCGGGCCGCTGCATTGGATTGCCGTACCCGCCCCCGCCATTGGTGACGAACGTCAGACGATCGCCTTTGTTGACGGGATGGTTGACGGCGAACGTCCCCAGAACCTGCTCGTTCTCGGTCCCCTCGCCCAAGATTAGGCGCGCGCGGCCGCCGGGGCTGCCGCCGAAGATGCCGGTGGGACCGAAGCGCTCCCGGTTGCCGATGTTGGACAGCGTCCCGCCCCCGTAGGGGAACTCCATCTGGATGTTCATACCGACCCCGCCGCGCCAGACCCCGATCCCGCCGGAGTCCTGGGTGTAGTTCGCCCTCCGGTAGAGAACGGGATACCGCCGCTCCTGCAACTCACAGGGGATATTCGTGGCCACCGCCGAATACGGGGCCGAGACGTAGTTCGAGCCGTCGTGTGTCTTCGCGCCTCCCATGCCGCCGAAGCCCCAGGTGTAGTTGATGAAGGGTGCGTCGAACTCCGGGCGGCTGTCGTGACCGGCGTAGCAGGTGTTCAGGATGGCGCTCGCCAGCCCGACGGCACGCTCGGGCAGCGCCTGTCCCAAGGCCAGCATCCCCGTGCCGAGCACCATATCCAGCGTGGTGATGGCCATGCACGACACCCCGACGGGCGGCTGCGCCCATACCACGGAGCCCCGCTTGGCCTTGATCTCGATCGCGCGCATGACGCCGGCGTTCATCGGCATCGGGGGCAGGATGGAGCCGATGCCGATGTAGACGCCGGAGGTCGTGCCGGCGATGGTGCAGTTGATCGCGGATTCGGTCGCACCGTCGCTGTCGGTGAGGTCGAAGACGGCGTGGTCCCCGTCGATCGTCAGTTTAAGTCGAACGGTGACAGGCTCGCCTGTCCACACATCCTGGTCGACCTTCTCTTCCACCTCGTACGTCCCATCGGGGAGCCGTGCAAAGGACGCGCGCGCGAGGCGCTCCGAGTAGTTCTGGATCTCGTCCATGGCCGCAAGGACGGCATCCAGCCCGTACTTGGCGATGAGTCCCTGGATCCGCTTGTCGCCGGCTTTGATCGCCGCGGCCTGCGCGTGCAGATCACCCAGACGCTCCCAGGACTGCCGCATGTTGGCGAGCAGAATGGCCACAATGTCTCTGTCCAGCACGCCCCGCTTGAAGAGCTTGAGCGCCGGGATGCGCACCCCCTCTTCGAAGTGCGAGCGCGCCCGCGGGTTGAGTGAGCCGGGGGCGGTGCCGCCGACATCGGACCAGTGCGCCGTGGAGGAGGCGAACGCCACCAAATGCCCCTCGTGGAAGATCGGCTTCATGATATGTATGTCATTGTTGTGCGTGCTGGCGACGTATGGGTCGTTGATGATGTAGATGTCCTCGGGCTCCATGTTCTCCAGGCCGATAGCGCGGATCACCTCGGGGACCGTCAGCAGTCCCAGCCCGACAAACACCGGCATGTCCGCTTCGCCGTGGGTGAACAGTTTCCCGTTGCGGTCGTAGAGCCCCGTAGCCATGTCGTGGCCCTCGTTGACGGGAGTGGAGTAGGCGGTCTTCGCTACCACCAAGGCCATCTCGTTGCAGATGGCTGCGAAGGCGCTGCGCAGCACCTCGAACGTGATGGGATCGAGTGTCGTCGTCGCCGCCGGCGGCTGTTTCGCTGCCATTGCCGTTGCTCCCCCTTCTACGCCGGGCGCTGCGTCTTGCTCGCCCGCATCGATTGCCGGAGTTCCGTCGTTTCCCGTTCGTCGACCTCGTACTGTAGCGTGCGCCTGTCGATCGTCCGGATCACCACGCCGTACTGCTCGCGCGCCCCGGCGGGCGTTTCGTAGTCGTCCTTGATGTCCTCCAGCACACGCTCCGGCGATCGCTCCAACGGTTCACCGTAGCCGCCTCCCCCGTTTGTCCTGAAGGTGAGCAGGTCGCCTCGCTGGACGGGGACATTGGTTGAGGTTGTGCCGAGATGTTGCTCGTTTTCGGTCCCGTCGTTGAGCGCCAGACGGGCCGGGTTGCCGGGACTGCCGCCGAAAGCCCCGGCGGGGCCGAAGCGCTCTCGGTTCCCCAGTGTGGAGAGACCGCCCGCCGCAACGTCGGAGAACGGGAACTCCATGATGGTGTTCAAGGCAAGGCCGCCCCGCGATTTTCCGGGCCCGCCTGAGTCGGCGAGCAGATTGCAGCGGCGGTACAGGACCGGGTACCGGCGCTCCTGCAGCTCGGCAGGGATTGTGCTGCCGCTCGCACCAAACGGCGGCGCTATGGCGTTGGGCCCATCGTGGTCCTTTGCGCCACCCATGCCACCGAACGCCCACGTGTAGTTGATGAACGGCGCGGTGAACGCCGGCCGCAGGTCGTCGCCGGCGTAGGTTGAGTTGAGGATGCTGGCGGCTACTCCTACTGCGCGCTCGGGCAGCGCTTGTCCCAGGGCCAGGGTCGCGGACCCTATGACGCAATCCATGCTCGTGATGGTCATCACGGAGACCGGCATCGGCGGCTGCGCCCAGACGATGGAGCCGCGCCGCGCCTTGATCTCGATGGCGCGCATGACGCCGGCGTTCATCGGCATCGGGGGCAGGATGGAGGCCATGGCGATGAAGATTCCCGACGTGACGCCGGCGATGGTCGCGTTGATGGCGGATTCGGCGGGGCCGTCGCTCTCAGTGAGGTCGAAGATCGCGTGATCGCCTTTGATCGTGAGATTGAGGCGAATCGTCTTCACCTCGCCGGTGTACATATCTTGATCGACGCGGTCCTCCGCCCTGTAGCTCCCGTCGGGCAGGCTGGCGAAGGCGGCGCGCGCGATCCGCTCGGAATGGTTCTGGATCTCCTCCATGGTCGTCAGCACGGCATCCATTCCGTGCTTGTCGATGAGCGCCTGCAGCCGCTGGTCGCCCAACTTGATCGCGGCGACCTGCGCGTTGAGGTCACCCAGACGTTCCCAAGACTGCCGCATGTTGACAAGCAGCAGCGAAACGACGTCCTGGTTGATGACTCCGCGCTTGTAGAGCGTGATCCCCGGGATGCGGATCCCCTCCTCGTAGGCGGAGCGGGCCGCGGTGTTCAGCGATCCGGGCGCCACGCCGCCCACGTCCGACCAGTGCGCGGTGGAGGTGGCGAACCCCACCCGCTGGTCGCCGGAGAAGATCGGCCGCACGAAGTGGATGTCATTGCAGTGGGTCGTGGCGACGTAGGGGTCGTTGATCATGTAAACGTCGCCGGGCGCCATGTTCTCCAACCCGATCGCGCGGATGATCTCCGGGACGGTGAGATGCGTGAGCCCCACGAACGCCGGCAAGTCGAATTCTCCTTGGGCGATCAGCATCCCGTGACGGTCATACAGGCCGGTGGCGAAATCGTGCCCTTCGTTGACCGGTGTGGAATAGGCCGTCTTGGCCACGGTGATGGCCATCTCGTTGCAGATCGCGATGAACGCGCTGCGCAGAACCTCGATAGTGATGGGATCGACCGTCGTCGCGTCGCGATCTTGCGTGGGCGCCATCGCGTTGGAACTCCTCCCAGGCTGGCCCCTCGACGATACGATGGGCCGATTTTAGCGAGTGGCGCCGTCAACCAGCACGGCTAGGCGTCGAATTCGCTCTCCGCGCGCCACGGCTCCTTGACCCATCCGGATTCGTACGGCGTCATGAAGTGGAGGCGCACATTAATGCGATGGAACCGCCAGCGCCCGTCGACTTTCTTGTACTCATCTTTGTAGGTTGCGGCGTTGAACAGCGCCCGCCCCACGTTGATCGACGGTTCCCAGATGAGCCAGCGGCCCGTCGCTTCTGTACCGCTGGGGGCGATGTCGATCGCGTGGTTGGTCATGTACTGCACGGCCAGCTCCACCCAGCCGCCTAGCTTGGTGAGGAACTCCCTCAGCGCCACTTTGCCTTCGTGCCGCCCAATGTTCTCCGCGTCCCAGATGATGTCGTCCGTGAAGAGGTTCAGGAACTCCTCGGACGGGAATGGGCCGTCTGTGGGGTGCGGAGTGGACATGTGGCGGGCGTATTCCAGCTTCAGACGCCGGATCGCCTCAATGTCATCGAGTCGCTGGATGCGCTCCTCGAGGGTCGGCATGGGCGCACTTCCTTCTCGGAATCGCGGTGCCGGTGGCGGCGACGCTAGCATTTGGCAGGTACCGTCACAACCCGCGCTCGACTGTCCCCAGAGGGCGCGGTGCTCATGGCGTCGTGCTATTCGGGCGCCTTCGTGGAGGTGCTTGCGGCGCTACCCAACGTCCACATCGTTGTCACGGCGACCGACGCGGACACGCAGGCCAAGGCCGACCAGGACTTCGTCGAGGAGGACCACCTCTTTTTCAACTTCGATGTGGCGGACCCGAATCCCGACGACGAGGGAACGGAGTTCATGAGTGGGTTCGTGGAGGATCTCCGCCTGCTGATGGCGGACCCTGAGGCGGTCGCTTCGATGACGGACGTCGGAGTGGAGAGCGGAATCGGGCTGGTTCCGGTGCTGTACCACTGCGCCTTTGAGAGCGCCGTGGCCAAAGACTGGACAGCGTTGAATGGAGAGACCCACCCGCAACGCTCGCTGGAACTGACGAGGACCATCGTCGTGCCCGGCTATCAGGGAACGATGACGATGCAGGTTCCGTATCGGTGTCCCAGGCCGGCAGGGTTCTTGCCCGAGAGCGATTAGGGCGCGAGGGTCGGAGACGGTGCTTGATCGCCGCCGTCGCTGATCCCGCTACCCGCTACGTCCTAGATGCCGCAACCGGCCGCCAGACTGGAGATGGCCGTCGTCCGACGGCCCAGCGTCACTTCATCGACGAAGCCGTTCGTGCAGTACCCCACGGAGATCCCGCTCTCCGGGTCGCCCCACCCGATCTGGCCTCCCGCGCCGGGATGACCGAACGTCCGGCCAGAAGCCGAACGGCCGAAGCCGCGGAGGTTGGCCTGGCCGTCGTCGCCAGCCACCACCACGGCTAGGGCGCGGTTCGCTGGTGCGCCTGTTGCGGGGTCAAGGTACCGGTCCGTCGTGCGGATTGCGGTGGCCAGCGCGATCGTTTCCGGTTGGAGGATGCGCGTTCCATCTGCCGTCTGCCCGCCGTTGATCAGCGGTTGGTAGAACAGCGCCAGCTCGGCGGCGCCGGTGATGCCGCCGGCGCCGGGAACCCCGATCTCGCGGACGTGGGGCTGGTTGAACGTCAGGATCCACTCCGGCGTCACTTCGCCCCAGCCACTCGGCGGTGGTTCGGGAGTCCCCATATGGCGGACGTCGGCCACACGGTCGTTCATCTCAGCCGGCATCCCCACGAACAGCTCCCGCACACCGATCGGTCCCGTGATCTGGTCGCGGACGAACTCTCGGTAGTCCACGCCTGCACGGCGGGTAATGATCTCCGCCAGCACCCAGTGGGCGGAACTAGGGTGGTATTCAAACTTGCTGCCGGGCTCCCAGCTCAACTCCCATCGACCGAAGGCCTGCAGCAGCGCGGCGCGATCGCCCCAATTGCTCTCGGGATTCGGCGGTGTGGGAAAGCCGCCACCGTGCAGCATGACCTGCTCCACCGTGACATCGCCCTTCCCGTTGGTGCCGAACTCAGGAACGATCTCCGCCACCCGTTCCTCCAGGCGCACCAGCTTGTCCTCCAAGAGCTTCCAGACCGCGACGCCGATGACAGCCTTCGTCGCGGAGTAGATGCAGTAGAGTGTCGCGTCGGTGGCGGCCCGGTCGACGCCGCCCTGCACCGCCGAGCCGAACGTCCGCACGCCAGCCAGTTTGCCTCGCCGGGCCACAGCCACCTGGGCGCTTGGCAGCACCCCTTCGTCGACATCACGCTTGGCGCGCGTGAAAACGGCCTCGAGTCGCTCGCTGTCGATTCCCACGTCTTCCGGCGCGGCCGCGATGTGTCGCACGTCGATCATGCTTGCGTTCCTTCCGTTCGCTCCGGCGGCGTGGCCGTGGCGGTGTCCTTGCTCGTGGCTCAGGACGGGGGTGCCGTGCGTTCCTGGACGAGTTGCTTGACGGCGAGGGTGACGAGGCGTTCGTGTTCGGTGCGTTCGACCTCCCAGCGGACGTAGGTGCGACGGTGGATGCCGAGCGTCTGGGCCATCGCGCGTTGCGAGAGCCCGAGGCGTTGGCGCTGGGCGCGCAGCCAGACGGAGAAGGCGTTAGGCATCGGCGTGACCTCGCCTGCTAAGATCGCAGACCCTCCCCCCTGGCTGTCAACGTGGCTGTCACGCCGCCCGAATGGGCCCTGGGCGGCTTCACTGCGCCGCCCTCCACCAGATGGGGAAAATGGCGCCCCCGGCAGGACTCGAACCTGCAACCTGCGGATTAGAAAGCCGCTGCTCTGTCCGGTTGAGCTACGGGGGCTGACGTACCGTCCGCGCACCGCCAGTCTGCCGTCAGTCTATCGCGACGCGGTTTCGATCTTCAGGTAGCGGCGTCTGCCGCTGCCCCCCTCTCGGACCCCGGTGATTCGTGTAGTCCGGAGATCGGCAGACGTCGTCACGTGGCGTTGGACGGAGCGCCCTAGCGGCTGGGCCGCGACCACCGCCATCAAGGCGCTGGTGAGGACGCTCGGCAGCCGCTCCCAGCGGTCCCCGGATCCCAGCACCAACAGCGAGGCTAGCCCGGCCAGGAGTCCCGCCACGGCGAGGTTGGTTCCGCAGAGCGGGGACACCGCGAGGTCCGACTCGCCGCGTTGCAAACGCGCCAGCGCCTCTGCCGCCGCATCGGCTAGTTCGTCCGCGGCCAGGCCTCCGAAGATGTAGAAGCCGTCCGGCGCCGCCCGCCCGATCAGCCGCAGCCCCGGACCGCGCCGGCTCAGCAGGACGGCCACCGTTGCGTGCTCCAGGGCGTGGTTGCGCCGCACCGCGCGGACGCCGTTTGCCATCATCGCCGAACTCCTCGCTGGAGTGCGCCTAGCTGATGGGCGTCCCGGCCTCGTAGCTAGGGACGCCCTCCTTGTCCAGCTCGACGCTCACTGTCTCGATCCGGATGCCGCCGTCCGGCAACAGCGCTTCAATGCTGATTGTGCCGTGGTAAATGCCGGCCACCAGCCCTTCCGCATCGGGTCGCACGGTAATGGTAGCGCTACGCCGCAATCCATCTCGCAACGGCACGTCGGCGCCCGCCGCGACGCCTACAACAATGTCGATCTCAATCCAAGGCACGTCCGCGACCACGCGATAGACCAACAATCCCTGGCCGCTGTTGCTGATGGTGATCGCCCCCAACTCGATGCGGTCGTCGGTGACACTGATGCGCACCTCGCGGGTCTCGAGCGCGAGCACCGGGGCGCCCAGCACTTGTTCTCGGGCCGTCGCGGCGCTCGGGACGCTCATTGAGTTGGGCGGGATCGGCGTGGCGCCCGGGGGAAGGGGCATCGCCATGGCCCGGAACGGGGTACTCGCATCGGCGCCGGTGAACGGCGCGCTGAACACCGTATCCCACCCCGCGAAGTAGACGTCCGGATCCAGCGGCCCACCCGGCACGGCCAGGGCGGCGAGATTCGGAAGTTGGACCGGACGGGCGTTCCAGAGACGCAGATCGTCAACGCCGGGCGGGTTCTGCATGCATCCCAGCACCAATTCCTGGTAGGCGTAGCCGTTGCGCGGCCCATCGCAGGAAAACGGCAAAGCGCGGAACGGGTCCACTTCTGCACCGACGGGGTGGTTCCGGAACGACCAACCGTTGTAGCCCCAGAGGGCGTAGTACCAGGATTCGATCACGTTGGGATTGCCCTGCCCGACAACCGGGAAGAAGTCCGAGTTCCACTTCTCGACCAGGATCTGCGCGCCGGCCGCGATGTTGTTCGCATAGTGCGCGCCGACCAGCCCCTCATCGCGAGAGGGGACGCCACCGTCGTGGTTGAAGTACGAGGTCACTTGCATGATGCCGTAACCGCAGTCGGGCGAGATCAGCGCCTCACCGATGCTTTCGAAGGGCACGTGGCGGGCTGCCTGGATCATGTTGCTCTCGATCCAGCCGATCGCGTGCAAGATCTCCGCCGGGATCGTCCCGTTCTGTAGTGGCGTGCGGTTGTCCGCCTGGCCCGTCAGGATCTGAGGCAAGGCGAAGGTTGGGAGGCCGGGAAAGAGCTGGTCCGCCGCGGAGAGGCGCTGCGTCAGGAGGTAGACTTGCCGGTCACGCGCCGCCTCGTACGTATGGATGTCGAACGACGGGCCGCCGCCGAAGGGGCAAGCGGGCGACTGCCCGTGCGTCTCCGGGGATAGAAGCGCGGCCACGGCGAGCGATCCGAGCAACCCTGCCAGCGCGAAGACAAGCAGCGCGCGCCTAGTCCCCGCCATACCACCAGCCCAGCACGCGAATGAACTCCCCCTCGATCGTATGGAGCTGGCCGTCTGGGCCGATGAGCGCCGCCCGCTCCTGACCCACATCGCCCGGCCCTCGTCCCGTGAACGCCCGCAGCGCCAAGCGACGACCATCGGCGGACCAGGCCACGGGCAGCGCGAAGCCGCTCGCTGGTCGCACGTCGACCTCCGCTGCGCCCGCGGCCTGCACCCGCAGGACGGACGAGCTGTCCTTTGCGCCGAAGGTCCCCACGCTCAGCGATCCATCTGGATGCCAGAGCGGCGCGGCAGAGCCGCTCCCCGCCGTCGGTGCGGCGGCGATGGCGCTCGCGACCGAGAGGGTGGGGGTGTCGTCTCGAAGCGAGACGACACGGACGTGGAGCTGCAGGCCCTGCTGCTCCGTGAAGGCCAAGTGTGCCCCATCCGCTGACAGCGCCCAGTCGCGGGTGACGCCGCTCGAGAGAGAGAGCGAGCGCGCCGGCCGGCCGCTGCCGTCGAGCGCGACGAGTTTGCTGCCGTTCGACCCGATGACGACGACGTAGAGCGGCCCGTCCGCCGGTCGCCCCACGGCGTAGAGGCTGAGGCTCTCTCCGCCCTCGAACCGGGTCCGGGTCTCTCCATGCTCGGCGTCAACCTCAATCAGCGACTGATGGACCCCGTCCGCAGCGGTTCGTCGAGCGTAGAGAGCAGAGCCGTCCGCACTCCAGACCAGCCCACCCCCGAGATCCAGCCGATCCGCCAGGACGCGCAGACCGTTGTGGTCGCGCAGCGCCAGCTGCGCCTGCGTCGACGGGTCGTATGTGCCGGGGGGCAGGACCAGGTAGGCGAACCGCGTGCCATCGGGAGCTAGCGCCCCGATGATCTCCCAGCCTGTGGCATGGGGCACGTCCAAGTACGGTGTGCGCGAGGCCAGATCGGATGGATCGATCAAGTAGAGGTTGCTGGCGTTGGGATGGAACTCGCTAATCAGAAGCGCGCCGCGGTCCGGCCCAGTGGACCCAGCCCGTGCTCCGCGGTCGTCCCAAGGACTCGCGAGTAGCACAGCGCTCACGGCTGCTGCCGTGAGCAGGCCCGCAGCACCGATTGACCGGGCTCGCGTTACGGTCAGACGCATGGACGTCCGCGTAAACCCCGCCGGATCCCGCCTCTTTCGAGAGCCCGTCGACTCTAGCATCGCTCAAGGGTCGGTCAAGCCGACGTCGTGACGGCGCACGCGGGCGAAGCGCGCGGGGACCCGGCTGGACCGATGCTATACTCCTTCGCAGCCGCACCACTTGGCTTGATCGCTTCCGCATGCGTGTCGCCGTCGTGGTAGCGTCGTTCCCTTGAGGAAGAGCGCCAATGGCCCGCATCACGATCGTCGGCTTGGGGCTGATCGGCGGCTCGCTTGGGCTCGCCATCAGGGCGCAGGGTCGTGAAGATCTCGAAGTCGTCGGGTTCGATACGGACCAGGACGTCATGCAAGACGCCCGCCGTCTGGGCGCCGTGGACACGGCCGTGGAGTCGCCGGAGTCTGCGGTCCAGGGCGCGGCCCTTGTGATTGTTGCCGTGCCTCCTCTCGCAATGGAGAGCGTGTTCCAGCGGATCGCGGGCCGTCTGGCCCACGGCGCGGCCGTGACAGATACCGCGTCCACCAAGTCTCGGGTGATGGAGTGGGCCGAGCGGCTGCTGCCGGAGACCGTCTCCTATGTGGGCGGTCATCCGATGGCCGGCAAGAGCGATCAGGGCATCGCCAATGCCGACGCCGATCTCTTCCGCGACCGTCCCTATGCGCTGGTGCCGGCGGCTACCGCCTCAAGTGCCGCCGTGGACTCGGTATCCAGTCTGGTGCGGAGTATTGGCGCGCGCGAGCTTTTCATCGACGCCGACGAGCACGACCGTCTAGTCGCGGCGGTGAGCCACTTGCCGCTGACGGCCTCCACCGCTCTCTTCACGCTGCTGCGTCGCAGCCCTGGCTGGGATGACTTCGCCCGCATCTCGGGGCCGGCCTATCGTGACCTGACACGATTAGCCTCCGGCGACCCGCGGATGGCCGCGGACATCGCCGTCACCAATCGCGAGAACGTGCAGTACTGGATTGACCGCTACGTCGCGGAGCTCCAGCGGTTCCGTGATCTCCTGGACCGCCCGCGAGAGGAGATCGAGCGCGAGTTCGCCGGCGCGCAGCGAGATCGAAGGAGCTTCGAGTCCGCTGAGTCCGACGCGGATCGTCAGCAGGCGGAGTTGCCATCGGTCGGATCACAAGTCGGCGGCATGCTGTTCGGCGGGCGGCTATACGAGCGGCTGCGACGCTTGGGCGGGCCGGCATGACCGTTCGCCTCTCGCCGGCCTCGCGCTTGCGCGGCAGGCTGTGCGTTCCCGGCGACAAGTCGATCTCTCATCGCGCCGTAATCCTGAACGGCCTCGCGCGCGGTGACGCCCGCGTCCGAGGCTTCTCCGCCGCCGCTGACACTCTGGCCTCGATCGGCGCGATGACTGCGCTCGGCGTCTCAGTCGAACGAGTGGACGACGGAGCGACGGTGCTGGTTCGCAGTCCAGGCCGGCGTCGCTTGCACGAGGCTGCCGGTCCTGTCGATTGCGGCAACAGCGGGACCACCATGCGCCTGGTCGCCGGGGTCGCGGCGGGCCTTGATGCCCTCACCGTCCTCGACGGCGACGCGTCGCTGCGCCGCCGCCCCATGGATCGCGTCCTGCAGCCGCTCGCGTCGATGGGAGCCCGTGTCGATGGGCGGGCCGGCCGCACGCTCGCCCCCATCACGGTGCGCGGCGGCGCCTTGCGGCCCTTCCAGGGCGGCCTTGAGGTGGCCAGCGCGCAGGTTAAGAGCGCTGTCCTCCTCGCGGCACTGGCGGCGTCCGGCCCCAGCACGGTCGCGGAGCCCGTGCCCACGCGCGACCACACCGAAATCCTTCTCGGCGCGATGGGCGTGGCGCTGACGCGGACCGGGCGAGCCGTCCGCATCGAACCGCCCGGCGATGCACTCCGTCCCGTCGACGTGGACGTGCCCGGCGATCTCAGCGCGGCGGCGTTCTGGCTGGTGGCCGGCAGCATCACACCGGAGTCGGAGATCGAGCTGCCGGCGGTTGGGATCAACCCGACCCGCGCTGGCGTGATTGAGGTGCTGCGAGCGATGGGCGCCGACATCGCGGTCTCCGGCGAACGCACCGTTGCCGGCGAGCCGGTGGCCGACCTCACCGTGCGCTCGGCGTCGCTGCGGGGCACGACGATCGCCGGCGAGTTGATCCCGCGCACCATCGATGAGCTGCCGGTGCTGGCGGTGGCGGCGGCCCTCGCGGACGGGATCACTGAGATCCGCGACGCCGCCGAGCTGCGAGTCAAGGAATCCGATCGCATCGCCGCGACGGCGGCGGGATTACGGGCGCTGGGGGCCCGGATAGAGGAGCGACCCGACGGGCTGGTCATCGAAGGGAAAGAGCGGCTGCAGGGCGCGCGCGTCGACTCCCAGGGCGATCACCGGCTGGCCATGGCCCTGGCCGTTGCCGCTCTCGCCGCCGAGGGCGAGACGGAGCTGCACGGCGAAGACGCGGTGAACGTCTCCTACGCGGCATTCTGGTCGGACTTCCAGAGCTTGGCCGGTGCGGCCACTCTGGCCTGAGCCTTGCGGGCGATCGGAGCGTCATGCAGACCGAGTCGGTGCCCGTGGGCTTCGGGAACGTCTTGACGGTGAACCACATCGTTGCGGTGGCCGCGCCCGACGCAGCGCCGACGAAGCGTCTCGTTCAGGAGGGCAAGAGCTTGGGGCGCATTATCGATCTGACCAGTGGCCGCCGCACCAAGGCCGTGGTGGTGATGGACAGCGGTCACGTGGTGCCGGCGGCGATCGCGCCGGAGACCATCGCCCGCCGCCTCGCCGGCGAGCGCGCTCTCGACGATGGGGAGTGAGCGGCCGCTCTTCGTGGTGCTCTCCGGTCCCTCCGGCGTTGGCAAGGACACGTTGTTGACGGCGCTGCTTGAGCGCGATCCCAACAGCGTCCGCGTCGCCACAGCCAAGACCCGACCGCCCCGCCCCGGCGAGCAGGACGGCGTCCACCATCTCTTTCTCTCGGACGCACAGTTCGACGCGATGGTCGCCGCCGGGGAGTTCCTGGAACACGCCGAGGTCTACGGCCACCGGAGCGGCGTGCCCCGCGCTCCGGTCCGGGCGGCGCTGACCGCGGGGCGGACCGTCGTCGCCCGCACCGACCTTCAGGGCGCCCGTACCCTCCGCGAGCGGGTCCCCGGTGCGCTGCTGGTCTTCGTCACCGCGCCTGATCACGGCACGCTGGAGCGTCGCATCCGCGGCCGCAACGTCGACTCCGAGGTAGAGCTCCAACGCCGCTTGGCCGCCGCCCCGGCGGAGATGGCCCAGGCCGGCCTGTTTGACTACGTGATCGTGAACCGCGACGGAAAGGAGGAGGTGGCAGTGGAGGAGCTGTTGACGATCCTGCGCCGGGAGCGCGCCGACACCCGTCGATCGCTGCCGGAGGTCTGACCGTTGCGGCCGTGATTGACAGGCTGTTCCGCCCGCGCGTACCGTCGATGGACAATTGAATAGCCGATCGACTGTGAACGGGAAGAGTACCCGCTCAAGCGAACCTTCAGAGAGCCGGCCATAGCTGAGAGACCGGCGGTTGCGCGGGCGGGGAATGGGCCCGGGAGTCGCTGCCCGAACCTCCGCAGGGAGCAGTAGGCGCAGCCGGTACGGCTCCGTTATCAAGGCCGAGGGGATTGAGCTCCGTCCCTTGCGAAGGGATTGACCGCCGTCCCTGCCATGAGTGTCCTTCCGCCTTTGGGAGGGAAAGAAGGGTGGCACCGCGGCCGCGCTCCGCCCCTTCGTGGGTTGGGCGCGGTTTTCATTTCCACGGGGACGCGATGCACTACCCATCGCTCGACGACGTGAAGGCGCAGGCCGCCCGTGGCGAGGGCAACCTGGTGCCCATCTACCGCGAGGTCCTCGCCGACTTGGAGACGCCCGTCTCCGCCTTCCTCAAGGTCAAGCGCGGCGACTACTCCTTCCTGCTCGAATCGATTGAGGGCGGGGAGCGGCCGGCCCGCTACTCCTTCATCGGCACGGAGCCGTACGGTGTTCTGCGGGCCGAATCTGGCCCCGACGCTCGCGATCCCCTGACGCTCCTTCAAGAGGAGATGGAGCGCTTCACGCTGGTCCGCAACCCCATCCTGCCCCCATTCCACGGCGGGGCGGTGGGCTACCTGGCCTACGAAGTGATCTCGCACTTCGAACCGCGCGTGCCGCGCGCCCAGCGCGACCCCTTGCAGCTTCCCGAGGCGCTCTTCCAGTTTGTCGACACGGTGCTGGTGTTCGACCACCTCAAGCACGTCATCAAGGTGGTGGGCCACGTCCGGCTCAACGGCGACGTCGACGCCGCATACCGCGAGGCGCAGGTCAAGATCGATGAACTGGTCCGGCGGCTGGCGGACAGCCCGCCGCAGATTCCAGTGGACGGGCCGCGTCCACCGCAAGCCGGCGTGGTGAGATCGAACGTCGATCGCGAGGTCTACCTGTCGAACGTGGAACGAATCGTCGACTACATCATGGCGGGCGACGTGGTGCAGTGCGTGTACTCGCAGCGATTCTCGCGCGAGACATTCTCACACCCGTTCAACGTGTACCGCACGCTGCGCGCCATCAATCCCTCGCCGTACACGTATTACTTGGAGATGGGGGACCACCAGA
Organism: Dehalococcoidia bacterium; assembly: GCA_963663235.2. Classification (GTDB taxonomy): domain Bacteria; phylum Chloroflexota; class Dehalococcoidia; order Bin125; family Bin125. The sequence goes on along the minus strand of CAXXNO010000012.1, from coordinate 410,160 downwards.
TCATCGGGACCTCCCCGGAGCTGCTGGTGGTCTTCGAGGAGGGCAAGGTCGCCACGCATCCCATCGCTGGAACTCGCCCTCGCGGCGCCGACGCCGAGGAGGACGCCCGCCTGGAGGCGGAGCTTCTGACGGACGAGAAGGAGCGGGCGGAGCACGTGATGCTGCTGGACCTCGGCCGCAACGATATCGGGCGGTTGAGCGTGCCGGGCTCGGTGCGCGTGACTCAGCTGATGGACGTAGAGCGCTACAGCCACGTCATGCACATGGTCTCTCACGTAGAGGGAGAGGTGCAGCCCGGTGTGAGCTGCTACGACGCCATTCGTGCCACCTTTCCGGCGGGCACGGTCTCCGGCGCGCCCAAGATCCGGGCCATGGAGATCATCGCCGAGCTGGAGGAGGACGAGCGCGGCCCCTACGCCGGCGCGCTGGGCTATTTCGGCTTCGGCGGCAACATGGAGACCGCCATTACTATTCGCACGATCGTGATGCAGGATGGCGGCGCCTCTGTCCAGGCGGGCGGCGGGATCGTCTTCGACAGCAAGCCGGAGGCCGAGTATCAGGAGACGGTCAACAAGGCGATGGCGCTGATCAGCGCCCTGGACATGGCCGAGGCGCGGAGCCTGGGCCGGCGCAGCGGTAGCCTGGGCTACTAGCGACAGAGGGAGGACGAACGATGACCACCGGTTTGACTCACGCTGAACGACGCCAGCTGGCCGTGGACGGCTTGCGCAAGCTGCGCGGCGACCGTCTCAAGGACGTGGAGGGCGGCCTCAAGCACACGGAAGATCTCTGGGGCGCAACCGGCTCGTTCACCATCGACTTCGTGCTGGCGGACATCTGGGCGCGACCGCAGCTCCCCCGTCGCGACCGCAGCCTTATCGTCCTCGCGGCGTTGATCACCATCGGAGCGGACAAAGAGCTGAAGGTACACACGCAGGGCGCGCTCAACCACGGGCTCACCCGCGAGCAAGTGGAGGAGGTCGTCACGCACGTGAGCGCCTACGCTGGCTTCCCTCGCGCGCTCGCGGCCATCCGCACCGTGCAGAAGGGACTCACGGAGTACGAAGGCGGAGAGCTACCGCCGCACGAACCGGCCGCGCGCAAGAGCGACGAAGAGCGCCGTCGTGACGGCCTCGACGTGCTGAAAACGCTCATGGGCTGGTCCGACCCCGAAGCCGACGCGGAGAAAATGGAGAAGCGGATGGGGCCGCTGGCGGAGCCCACCATCCAGTACCTCTTCGGTGAGGTGTGGGCGCGGCCGCAGCTCTCGCGTCGGGACCGCAGCCTGGTCACGCTGTCGGTGCTGACCGTCCTGGGCCGCACGGGCCAGTTCCCCACCCACGTGCGCGGGGCGCTGAACCACGGCCTGACCCGCGAGGAGATCGAAGAGGTGATGGTGCACCTGCTGGCCTACGCCGGCTGGCCGACCGCCGTCACCGGGTACCAGAAGGTGCGCGAGATCTTCGCCGAGATTGACAAGGGTGGCTGATGGCCGGGCTTCTGCTCATCGATAATTACGACTCCTTCACCTACAACCTCTACCAGTACCTGGCAGAGCTGGGCGCCGATGTGACCGTGCGTCGCAACGATCAAGTCACGCTGGATGAGGTCGAGTCGATGGCGCCGGAGCGGATCGTCATTTCGCCCGGGCCCAAGACGCCCAAGGAGGCAGGCATCAGCGTCGAGCTGGTGCGGCGCTTCGCCGGGCGCACGCCGATCCTGGGCGTCTGCCTGGGGCACCAGTGCATCGGGGCGGCGTTCGGGGCGGAGATCGTCGGGGCGGGCGAGATCAGGCACGGCAAGACCAGCCCGATCAGCCACGACGGCAAGAGCGTCTACGCGGGCCTGTCCAACCCGTTCGAGGCCACGCGCTACCACAGCCTGACGGTCGACCCGGACACGCTGCCGAAGGAGATTCTGCCCACGGCCTGGTCGGACTCGGGCGTCCTAATGGGGCTGCGGCACGTGCGCTACGCCCTAGAGGGCGTGCAGTTCCACCCCGAGAGCATCATGACCTCGGTGGGGCACGACCTGCTGCGGAACTTCCTGGGAATGGGCGAGCAGGTAGCCGCCACATAAGGGATGCTCAGATAGATTTCGCCACTGCGAGAGAGGATCTGACCATGACTACTCCCACCACCCAAGCCGACCGACGCGCCACCGCCCTGGACGTCATGGCCAAGCTCCGCGCGGGACGCGTCGACAACGCGCAGGCCGGCGCGGAGAACACCGAGCGCGCCTGGGGCGCTATCGGCACCTTCGCCTGCGATTTCACCATGGGCGAGTTGTGGTCCCGGCCCGACCTCTCGCGCCGGGACCGCAGCATGGTCGTGCTCACGGCGCTGGTGACGCTCGGCGGCCAGCCGATGGAGGTCCGCGTCCACACCCGCGGCGCGCTCAACCACGGCATGACGCGCGAGGAAGTGGAGGAGGTGCTGGTCCACCTCAGCGCCTATGCCGGCTTCCCCCGCGCCATCGGCTCGTTCCGCGAGGTGCAGGAGGTGTTCAAGGCGCTCGACGGCGGCAAGGAGCAGCCCGCGCACGAGCCGGCCGAGCGCAAGGACGACGCGCAGCGCCGTCGCGACGGGTTGGACGTGGCCCGCACGCTGCGGGACCTGGCCTCGGGCGCGGAGGCGGAGAGCGCGTACCTGGAGGGCTTGGACCAACGGTTCGGCCGCTTCGCGCCGCTGACGCTCAACTACCTCCTCGGCGAGGTGTGGGCGCGACCGCAGCTCTCGCGTCGGGACCGCAGCATCGTCTCGATGACGTCGCTGGCCGTGCAGGGTCGGATGGAGGAGTTGCGAATCCACGTAGAGGGGGCGTTGAACCATGGCGTCACCCGCGATGAGATCGAAGAGGTGTTTGGGCAGTTGCTGGGCTATGCCGGCTGGCCGACCGGGTACGCCGCGCTACGGACGGCGCGCGCCGCCTTCGACGAGCTGGATGCGGCTCCAGGCAAAGGGAGCTGATGGCCGAGTCGATCACCGCCGCGCTGCGCGCTCTGGTCGAGGAGCGCCGCGATCTCACTGAGGCCGAGGCCGCCGCCGCCATGGATGACCTCATGGCCGGGCCCGATCAGGGCGGCGCGACCCCCGCCCAGGCCGCCGCCTTCCTCACCGGGCTGCGGCTCAAGGGCGAGACGGTCGATGAGCTGGTCGGGCTGGCGGAGGTGATGCGCTATCGCTCGCTGCACGTCCATCTCGTCGACGAAACCGGGCAGCAAGACCTGGCCGGCATCGCCGATACCTGCGGCACCGGCGGCGACGCCAAAGGCACCTTCAACGTCAGCACTGCCGCCGCCTTCGTCTTGGCGGGCTGCGGGGTAACGGTGGCTAAGCACGGCAACCGGGCCATGTCCTCGGCCAGCGGCAGCGCCGACGTGCTGGAGGCGCTGGGCGCCCGCATCGACTTGGACCCCCAGGGCGTCGCGCAGACCATCAAGGAGACCGGCATCGGGTTCATGTTCGCGCAGACTTTTCACCCCGCGATGAAGCACGTGGCGCCCGTGCGTCGGGAACTGGGCTTCCGGACGGTCTTCAATCTGCTTGGTCCGCTCACCAATCCGGCCGGCGCTCGGCACCAGGTGGTTGGCGTCGGCTCGTTGGACGTGGGGCCGAAGATCGCAGCGGCGCTCGGCCGTCTGGAAGCGACACATGCCCTGGTCGTGCATGGGCTGGAGGGGCTGGACGAGGTCAGCCCGGCCGGCCCGACCGACGTGTGGGAACTGAAAGACGGGCAGGTGCGCGAGTACCGAGTGCAGCCCGCCGATGTTCACATCCGCGCCGTGCCGCTGGACATGGTGCAAGGCGGATCCGCCGATGCCAACGCCGCGATGATGCGCGACGTGCTCGGCGGACGGGGCGGCGCACTGCACGGCTTCGTCGCGCTCAACGCCGCCGCCGGGCTCATCGCGGCGGACGAGGCCCCGACCTTCGCGGAAGGGGTGAGCCGCGCAGTGGAGTGCATCGACGACGGGCGCGCGCTGCGCAAGCTGGAGCGTTTCGTCGAGGTCACGCAGCGCATCGGCCAGAGCGTGGAGCAGTCGAGCCATGCCTGAGGCCCGCCGCTCCGCGGTCGACGACTCCGTACTGGACCGCATCATGCGGGAGATGATGGCGGAGTTGCCGTCGCTCCAGGTCGCGACGCCCCTGGACGCGCTGGAGCGTCGGGCGGGGGAGCGACCCGCGCCGCGGGACTTCCGCGCCGCGCTGCTGCGCCCCGGCCTGGGGCTGGTGGCCGAGGTGAAGAAGGGATCGCCCTCCAAGGGGCCGTTCGCTGAGGGCATCGACCCCGTGCAGGTGGCGCGGGCCTACCGCGACGCCGGGGCCGTCGCGATCTCGGTGCTCACCTCACGGTACTTTTTCGCCCGCGATGCTGACCTCGACACAGTCGCCTCCGCCCTCCGCGCCGACGAGTCCGTCGGTGGCCCGGCGACTCCACCGCTCCTGCGGAAGGAGTTCCATTTCGACCCCTATCAGGTCGTCGAGGCACGGGCGCTGGGCGCGGACGCCTTCCTGCTGATCGCCAAGACGCTGGACACGTCGCAGCTGCGCGACTTGATCGCCACCGGCGCGACGCTGAGCATGACGGCCTTCGTCGAAGTGACCGATGAGGCTGAGATGGCAAGCGCCCTCAAAGCAGGCGCCACCGTGCTCGGAATCAACAATCGCGACCTCCACACCTTCGAAGAGGATCTCAGCACGACGGAGCGGATCCGGCCGCTCATCCCCAATGGGGTGGCGGTGGTCGCCGCCAGCGGCATCCGCAGCCGCGACGATCTGGCTCGCATGCGCGCTTGCGACGTCCAGGCGGTGCTGATCGGCGAGGCGCTGATCACGGCGCCCGACCCGCAGGCCAAGATCCGGGAACTCTTTCATGACTGAGGGAGAGGTGCTGATCAAGATCTGTGGGCTCCGTGAGACCGCGCACGTCGATGCTGCGATCGAGGCTGGAGCCGATTTTCTCGGCATTGTCTTCGCAGAGAGTCCCCGACGGGTTTCGCTGGAACGGGCGCGCGCGATCCGGACGCGCGTGGGGCCGCGCGTCGAGGTGCTCGACGCCACGGCGTCGGCGTTCACGCAGGCGCGCCGCGCCGCTGGACGGCCGCTCCTGGTGGGCGTCTTCGCAGGCCAGCCGCCGGATGAGATCAACCGGGTCGCCGCCTCGGCCGATCTGGACGTGGTTCAGCTCAGCGGCGGCGAGCATCCGTCCCTGGCGGCGCGGCTGACTCGGCCCGTCCTCCGGGCGGTGCACGTCGAGTCGGGCGACGCGGCGGAGCGAGTGCTGGGCGCGGCGGATCGATCGCCGCCGACGGTCACGCTGCTGGACACCAGAGACGCGAGCGTGCGCGGCGGCTCGGGCCGGGCCTTCGACTGGAGCATCGCAGCGGCAGTGGCCCGCGCCCAGCCGATCATGCTCGCCGGGGGGCTCACACCTGACAACGTCGGCGAAGCGATCGAACAGGTCCGGCCCTGGGCGGTCGACGTTTCCTCCGGCGTCGAGACGGATGGCGCCAAAGACCCGATGAAGATCGCGGCGTTCGTGGCCGCCGCCCGAGGCTCCGAATGAGCGACGGGCAAGCAACACGCCCCGGCCGCTTCGGGGAGTTCGGTGGGCAGTTTGTGCCCGAGGTGCTCATGCCGGCGCTCGCCGAGCTTGAGGAGGCGTGGACCGCCGCCAAGAGCGACCCTGCCTTCCACCGCGACCTTGATCAGGCCCTGCGCGAGTACGCCGGCCGTCCGACTCCGCTCACCGACGCGGCGCACCTCAGCGACGAATTGGGCGGCGCCCGGATCTATCTCAAGCGCGAGGATCTGGCGCACACGGGCGCCCACAAGATCAACAACGCCCTGGGCCAGGCGCTGCTGGCCCGGCGCATGGGCAAGCGGCGCATCATCGCGGAGACGGGCGCGGGGCAGCATGGCGTCGCCGCCGCTACCGTCTGCGCTCGCTTTGGACTGGACTGCATTGTCTACATGGGCGCCGAGGACATCCGGCGGCAGGCGCTCAACGTGTTCCGCATGCGCCTCCTGGGAGCTGAGGTGCGCTCAGTCGACTCGGGGTCGCGCACGCTCAAGGATGCCATCAACGAAGCGATCCGCGACTGGGTAACGAACGTCCGGGAGACCTACTACCTCCTGGGCAGCGCCATCGGGCCGCACCCCTATCCCACCCTGGTGCGTGACCTGCAGTCGGTGATCGGTCGGGAGGCACGCGAGCAGATCCTGGCAGCCGCTGGGCGGCTCCCGGATGTGGTGATCGCCTGCGTCGGTGGGGGCAGCAACGCCATCGGGCTCTTCCACCCGTTCCTCGACGACGACGTGCGGCTGATCGGGGTCGAGGCGGCAGGCGAAGGCTTGGACCGCCGGAACGCGGCTACCCTGACCCTCGGCCGCCCGGGAGTGCTGCACGGCACCCGTTCCTATCTGCTCCAAGACCTGGAGGGCCAGATCGAGGAGACGCATAGCATCAGCGCCGGGCTCGACTATCCGGGCGTCGGGCCGGAGCACGCCTGGCTCAAGTTCACCGAGCGGGCCGAATACGTAGCCGTCACCGACGACGAGGCGCTGGACGGCTTCCGTCTCCTGTGCCGGACGGAAGGAATCGTCCCCGCGCTGGAGCCCAGTCACGCCGTCGCTTACCTGACCACGCTGGCGCCGCAACTCTCCCCTGAATCGCTGATCGTGTTGGGGCTGAGCGGGCGCGGCGACAAAGATATGGACATCGTGCAACGCGCGCTCGCCGATCGCGGGATCGATGTCGACGCGGCGTCGGCTGCTACGCTCGGTTCGTGACGTCGTCGCGAGACCGACCCCTCGATCTCCCACCCCCGGAGGCGTACCCGCAGGCTGGCGAGGCCGATCGGCCCGGCGCCCTCTGGGATCAACCCTCACCTGGGCGGCTGGCGCGTCCCGCGCCGCCGTCGGGAGCGCCGCCCGGTCCGCGGCCCCCTGGTCGCGGCTGGCTGGGCCAAGGATTTGAGCGCAACACGGTCTTCGTGGGCTTCGCATTGGCGCTCGGCGCTTTCGCGGTCCTCAATATCGGGCTCGGCGCGTATCTCGTCGTGGCGGGCGACATCAGCGACAAGACGGAGCTGCTCGCGACGCTGATCGCCACGCTGGTGATCGATGCGGTGGTCTTGGTCGTGGTCCCATTCCTGGTGCTCGGCGGTGGGCGGCGTGCACTCGCGGCGCTCGGCCTGCGCCGTCCATCGAGCCGCGATCTGGGCTGGGCCTTCGCTGGGCTCGCGCTGTCCTGGGTTTTGCTGGGCGCCTACCTCGGCCTGGTGGAGGTGATCGGCGTGGGAGCGCTGGAGCCGGTCTCGACCATCGACGAAGACGAGATCTACGGAAGCGTCGGGCTCGTGGCGCTGACCGGCGTGCTGGTGGTGCTGGTCGCGCCTGTCGCCGAGGAGATCTTTTATCGTGGCTTTCTCTTCGGGGGGCTGTCGCGGCGCTTCGGCGTGCTGGGGGGCGCAGCGGCGAGTGCAGCGCTGTTCGCCGCTGTGCACCTGGATGTCGGGAGTCTTATCCCGTTTGCGCTGATCGGCCTTGTCTTTGCCTTCATCTACGTGCGCTCCGGCAGCCTCTTGAGCGCCATCATGGCCCACTTCATGTTCAACGTGATCGGCTACGTCGCAACGATTGCCGATCGAGGCGTCGGATGAGCGAGAGTCGTTACGCGAGCGCGTTCGCTGCGGCCCACGCTCGGGGCCGGCCGTTGTTCATGCCGTTTCTGACTGCGGGTTTTCCGGGGCGCGATGACACCGTACCGCTGGCGGAAGCGCTGATCCGCGGCGGTGCGGGCGCCCTAGAGCTGGGTGTGCCCTTCAGCGACCCGCTGGCTGACGGTCCTACGATTCAGCGCGCCAGCACGCTCGCCCTGGACCGGGGCGCCACCTTGTCGTTTGTGCTGGACAGCGTCCGGGCGCTGCGAGATCGTGGCGTGGCGGTCCCGATCACCTTGATGGGGTACCTCAACCCGTTTCTGGCCTACGCCGGCGGGGAGGGGGTCCCGGCGCTGGCCCGCGACGCTGCAGCCGCCGGCGTCGATGGCCTCCTGATCGTCGACCTGCCGCCGGAGGAGTCGGACCGGATTCGTGAGGCGTTGCGCTCGCAGGGCCTGGCCCTGATCTATCTGCTTGCGCCTACCAGTACGGCGTCTCGGATCCGGGAGGTGGGGTCGCGGGCCTCGGGCTTCGTCTATCTGGTCAGCGTGACAGGTGTGACCGGCGCCCGCGATGCGCTGCCACCGGACCTGGTGGACTGCGTACGCCGGGTCAAGGCGGGAATCGACCTGCCGGTGGCGGTGGGATTCGGCATCTCCACCCGAGCGCAGGTTGAATCTGTAGGGAAACTATGTGAGGCTGCCGTTGTCGGCAGCGCGCTGATCGACGTGATCGAGGCCGCCGCGCCATCGAAGCGGGCGGCCGACGTTCAGGAGTTCGCAGAGGTGGTAACCGGCCGCCGGATCGAGGAGGAAGAGCGATGAACTGTCGCCGTGCGCGCGCGCGGTCCGCTTGTTCCTATCGCATCGATGCCGCCGCGGCCGGCTCGTTTGGAGCCGTCGGCCGCTGACAGCCGGCCCACCCCTGTCGGCATTCCGATTCCTTCGTTCAGGGCACGTCAAGGACAGAGAGCAATGGGAGAAGGATCCCCCATCCGCGTATGCGGGCTACGGGGCGCCACAACGGTAGAGCACAACACGCGCGAGTCGATTGTGGAGGCCGCGCGCGAGTTGCTGGAGGACATGATCAGCCGCAACGCGATCGAGCCATCGGAGATCGCCTCCGCCTGGTTCACCACCACGCCCGACTTGGACGCAGAGTTTCCCGCGGTAGCGGCGCGAGATATGGGCTGGTCGAATGTTGCTCTCATGTGCGGGCACGAGATTGACGTCCCCGGAAGCCTGCCGCGCTGCCTGCGCGTTCTGTTGCACGTGAATACAGAGCGCTCCCAGGCGGAGATCCAGCACGTCTACCTTCACGAGGCCCGCGTGCTGCGACCGGACGTGTCCGGAGAGTCGGCGTAATCGGGTCCGCCTGCCTTCCGAGGAGGAGCTATCAATGCTTGTCGTGATGCAATCGACCGCCGGAGAGGAGCAGATCCGCGCCGTCCTGGAACGCCTGAAAGAGGCGAGCCTCCAAGGCCATCTCTCCACGGGCGCAGAGCGAACGGTGATCGGCGCGGTGGGCCGGGTGGTGGACCCGGAGATCCGCACCGCCATCGGCACCATGCCGGGGGTGGACTCGGTCGTGCCGATCAGCCGCCCGTATAAACTGGCCGGTCGCGAGTTCAAGCCACGCGACACCATCATCGAGGTGGGTGGCGTGCGCATCGGCGATGGCGCGTTTGTTGTGATGGCCGGGCCCTGCAGCGTCGAGAGCGAAGAACACTTGGTGAATACGGCGCGGGCGGTGGCCGCTGCGGGCGCTCACATCTTGCGGGGAGGCGCGTTCAAGCCGCGCACGTCACCCTACGCGTTCCGCGGCCTGGGGGAGGACGGGTTGAAGCACCTTGCGACGGCGCGAGCAGAGACGGGCCTGCCCGTGATCACCGAGGTGATGTCTGTCACCGACGTCGATCTTGTGGCGCGCTACGCGGACATCCTTCAGATCGGCGCGCGCAACATGCAGAACTTCAACCTCCTGGACGAAGCGGGCCGCACGCGGCGGCCGGTGATGCTCAAGCGCGGCATGAGCGGCACGGTTGAGGAGTGGCTGCTGGCCGCCGAGTACATCATGGCCCACGGCAACCACGAAGTGATCCTGTGCGAGCGTGGCATCCGCACCTTCGAGACGGCCACGCGCAACACCCTGGACTTGACCGCCATCGCGCTGGTGAAGCGGCTCAGTCACCTCCCGGTCATCAGCGACCCCAGCCACGGCACGGGGCGCTGGCAGCTCGTCGAGCCGATGGCTCGGGCCTCGGTGGCGGTGGGCGCGGACGGCCTCATGGTGGAAGTGCATCCGAACCCGGACCACGCGCTCTCGGATGGGGCGCAATCCTTGACGTTCGAGAACTTCGCCGCCCTGATGCGGAATCTGGAGCCGATCGCCCAGGCGGTGAAGCGGCCGTTGGCGCCGCAGCTGGAGCGGACCTCCGCCTCCACGATCTAACGGACGGCACAGTAGCGAGAACATAAGCCGTGCGCTCTGCTGCCCAGGGCGCACGAGCCGTGTACGCTGCGACTGATGTTCCGGTTGCACCTAGCCGGCTTTGAAGGACCCCTCGATCTCCTGCTGCAACTGATCGAGAAGAGCGAACTCGACATCTCCCAGGTTTCGCTGGTGCAGGTCGCGGACCAGTACCTGGCGAGCGTGGCAGAGATGAAGGCCCGCCAGGGCGCGGCCGACGCCGAATCGCTCGCCGAGTTCATCGTGATCGGCGCACGCCTGATGCTGCTCAAGTCGCGGGCGCTTCTCCCGCGGGAGATCGATCCACTCTTCGATGAGGGCGATGAAGGCGAGGATGTCGGCCGCGAGTTGGTGCAGATGCTGGAGGAGTACCGCCGGTATCGCGATGCCGTGGATGTTCTGTCCACAATCGACACCAGCGGGCTGCGCGCCTTCCCGGCCCGCGCCGTCGCGGCCTCCGACATCCCGCCGCCGCAGGGGCTGCCGGACAGCGTCACCCTGGACTTGCTCGCCACCATCGTCCGCGACGCGCTGACCCGTGCGGAGGCGCCGGCGCGCCGGCAGCCCGAGGTGGCGCTCCATCGCGAACCGGTCACGGTGCAGGATCGGATCGCCGACCTCCGCCGGCGGCTGAGCGATGGGCCTCTGGTCTCGTTCCGCGCCTGGATCGCGGAGGCGCGCACGCGCATCGAAGTGATTGTGACGTTCCTGGCAATCCTAGAGCTGTACAAGTTGCGCGACATCGACATGCGCCAGGACCACACCTACGGAGACATCCTCGTCGAGGCCAAGCGACCGCTCCCCGCTGTCGATGTTGCGCCCGCCGAGAGCGGCCTCTAAGCGGCTGCCACGCTGCGCCGTGGTACGCTGGCCGCGCTGGCGGGGGCGACCTGTTCGCTGCCGAGAAGGAGCGCTGCGGTGGTCACCGCGCTAGCGCGGGAAGAGTTGCGACGCGCGTCCGTGAAGCGTCCGATGGCGCTCACAGTCGGAATCTTCGACGGTGTGCATCGCGGGCATCAGGCCGTCTTGGGCCAGGTGATCGCCGCGGCCCGGGCCGACGGGCTGGCGGCGGGAGTGGTTACGCTCCATCCCCATCCGCGCCAGGTCCTGGATCCGGCGATCCAGATCCAGTACATCACCAGCCTGGAGGACCGGCTGGATCTGCTCTTCGCATTAGGCTTCGACTGCGTGGCGCCTCTCACCTTCACGTCCGAGCTTGCGCAGACCGACGCCACGGACTTCGTGCAATTGCTGTGCACGGAGCTCCAGATGGCCCGACTGGTGATCGGCCCCGACTTTGCCCTGGGGCGGAAGCGTGGCGGCGACATCGAGACTTTGCGCGCGTTGGGCGACCGCTTCGGCTTCACCGTGGACGCGGTCGCGCTCCTGCGTGAGGACGCATCGCAGATCTCCTCGAGCGACATCCGCGCCGCGCTCGCCGCCGGCGACATCGCCCTGGTCAACGACCTGCTGGGACGGCGCTTCTCGCTGCACGGCCCGGTGACCCGCGGCTTCGAGCGCGGTCAGACGATCGGGGTGCCCACAGCCAACATCGCCGTCGGCGCCGATCGCGCGTTGCCCGCCACCGGCGTCTACGCGACGCTGGCTCACGTCGAGGATCGGGTGCTGCCTTCGGTGACGAACATCGGTGTGCGCCCAACCTTCGACGACAGCGCTCTGCTCTCCGTGGAGTGCCACATCCTGGACTTTAGCGGTGACCTCTATGGCAGCGACCTGCGGATCGAGCTGGACTGCCGGCTGCGCTCGGAGCTGAAGTTCGAAAGCATCGACGCATTGGTCGCGCAGCTGCACAAAGACTGCGAAGGCGCGCGAGAGATGCTGGCGCGATGAGCGACGAGACCGCAATCGCCGAGGAGGTTGAGCGCCAGCACGCGCGGATCATGCGCGGCACGGCATTCGGCGATACAGAGACGCGCGCCACGATGGAGCGGGAGTTGCGCGAGCGGCTGGCGAAGTCGGTCCGCTCTGAGACTCCGCTGCGTGTTTACCTTGGCGTCGACCCGACGGCGCCCGACCTGCACCTGGGGCATTGCGTGGGACTGCGCAAATTGCGCACGTTCTCCGACCTCGGCCACCAGGCGATCCTGCTGATCGGCGACTTCACCGGCCTGGTGGGCGATCCGTCGGACAAGGAGTCGCTCCGGCCAATGATGACGGCCGAAGAGTTGGACGCCAACGCCCGCACCTATCAGGATCAGGCGTTCAAGGTGCTGGACCCGGAGCGCACCGAAGTGCGGCGAAACAGCGAGTGGTTGGCTGCGCTCAGCTTCGCCGAAGTGATCCGGCTGGCCAGCCACTTCACGGTCGCCCAATTCCTTGAGCGGGACACGTTCAGGCGACGGCTAGAGCGCGGCGACCCGGTCTACGTGCACGAATTCATGTACGGGCTGATGCAAGGCTACGACGCCGTGGCTCTGCGGACGGACGTGCAGATCGGCGGCACGGATCAAACCTTCAACCTGATGGCCGGTCGAATCCTCCAGCGCGCACAGGGGCAGCCGCCCCAGGTGATAGTGACCTTCCCCATCCTGGTGGGGCTGGACGGCAAGGCGCGCATGTCAAAGAGCGCCGGCAACCACATCGGCATCAACGAGCCACCGGACGAGCAGTACGGCAAGGCGATGTCGATCCCGGACGACTCGCTGCGGACGTTCTTCACGCTGGCCACTAACTTCCCCACGGAAGAGGTCGCCGGCATCGAGACCGGGCTCGGTGATCGCTCGCTGCATCCCATGGAGGCAAAGAAGCGGCTGGCCCACGCCATTGTGTTGGAGTGGCACGGGGTGGCGGCGGCCGACGCCGCGGCCCATGAGTTTGCGAGGGTCTTCTCGCAGCGCGAAATCCCAGAGGAGATGCCGGAGGTGGCGCTGGCGTTCCCAGACGGCCACGCTCGTGTGGACCTAGTCGAGTTGCTTACGAGCGCCGGTGTGGTCCAGAGCAGGAGCGAAGTCAAGCGGCTGCTCGCGCAGGGCGGCGTTGAGCTTGACGGCGTGCGCGTCAAGACACCGCAGGTTGCCGTGACGCCCGGGGGGGTGCTGAAAGTCGGGAAGCGCCGATGGCTGCGCGTGGTGGGGCGCTAGTGGGTCTCTTCGGCGGCCGCCTGCGCCTTTTCGATCACCTTCTTGGCGACGTGCTCCGGCACCGGCTCGTAGCGCTCGAACGTGGCGCGGAAGCTGCCGCGGCCTCCGGTGATGGAGCGCAGCTCTGTGGCGTAGCGGCGGAATTCGGCCATAGGCCCCTCCGCCACAATGGTCGTGTTGCCCGTGCCGCTCGGCTCCATGCCTTGCACGCGGGCGCGCCGGGAATTGAGGTCGCTCATGACGTCGCCGGTGGCGGTGTCCGGCACGATGATGCGCAAGGCCATGATCGGCTCGAGCAGGATGGGGTGGGCTTTCTGTGTCGCCCCCTTGAGCGCCTGGCTCCCTGCCATCTTGAAGGCCATGTCGCTGGAGTCCACGTCGTGATGCCTGCCGTCGTAGAGGGTGACCTTGAGGTCGGTCAGCGGGTAGTGCGCCAGGACGCCGCCGGGTAGCACCTCCTGCACGCCCTTCTCGACCGCGGGGATGTAGTTGCGCGGCACGGCGCCGCCCACGATCTTCTGGGCGAACTCGAAGCCCTCGCCGCGGCCTCGCGGTTCCACGCGCAGCGCCACGCGGGCGTACTGGCCGTGGCCGCCGGTCTGCTTCTTGTGCAGGTACTCCGCCTCCGCCGTGCTGGTGATGGTTTCGCGATACGGGATCCGACGCTCGGTGATCTGCACCGCGACCTTGAACTTGCGACGCAGCTTATCCGCGGCCAGCTCCACGTGAGACTCTCCCAACCCGCTGAGGATCGTCTCGCCGGTATCCGCTTCGCGATCGACGCGCAGCGTGGGGTCCTCCTCCATCAGCCGTTGCAGGCTGGGGCCGAGCTTGTCGACATCCGCCTTGGACTCAGGATGGATGGCCGCGGCGAAGACCGGTTCCGGTAGCGAGGGGGCTGGCAAGGTCACGGGGTGGTTCTTGTCGCAGAGCGTGTCGAACGTGGTCGAGACGCTGAGCTTGGTGACGGTGCCGATGTCGCCGGGCCCTAGGGCATCGACTGGCTTCAGCTCCTTGCCGAAGACGTGCGATAGATTGCTGAGCCGTTCGGTCTCGCTCTTTTGGGTGTTCCAGAGCGGTGCATCGCCCGTGACGGTGCCGCTGTACACGCGCACGTAGGTAAGCCGACCGACGAACTCGTCGGCGCTGGTCTTGAAGATCAGGGCAGCGGGCGGAGCGGCCGGGTCAACAGCGATCTCGACTTCCTCGCCATCACGCAGGGCCTTGACGGCCCCGATGTCGACGGGTGAGGGCGCGTCGTCGCCGATCAGACGGAGGAGCGGCAGCGTCCCGATGTTGTTCGTCGCAGACGTCACCACGATCGGGACCAGCGTGCCGGCCAGGATGGCCTGCTTGAGGCCGCTGCGGATCTCGTCGGCGGTGAGCTCTTCGCCTTCGAGGTACTTCATCGTCAGGTCGTCGTCCGCCTCGGCAATCCGCTCGATCAGCGAATCGCGGGCGGCCGCGACCGCGCTCTCAAGGTCAGCCGGTGTGTCCGAGGGCTTCGCCCCGTCACTGCGGAAGGCCTCGCCGCGCATCACGTCGACCAACCCTTCGAAGCTCGCCTCGCTCCCGATCGGCAGATGCAAGGGCACGCACTGCGCTCCGAGTGTTTCCTGAATCGATGCCACCGTCGCATCCCAGTTGGCGTTCTCGCGGTCGATGCGGTTGACTACGACGATCCGGGGCACGGACCGCTCGTCGGCGATCTCCCACGCCGTCTCGGTCCCGACCTGCACCCCAGCGGTCGCGTCCACAACGATCAGAGCGACGTCGGCGGCGCGCGCGCCGGCCTTCACCTCGCCGATGAAATCCGCGTAGCCCGGGGTGTCGATCAGGTTGATGCGGCGGCCGCCATGATCGAACGAAACCACCGCCACGTTCACGCTCATGCTGCGCTTCTGCTCGTCCGGGTCAAAGTCCGCAACGGTGTTGCCATCTTCGACGCGGCCCTGCCGGTTCGTGGCTCCCGCGGCGAACGCCAGCGCCTCTACCAGCGAGGTCTTGCCCGCACCTCCGTGCGACATCAGCACCAGATTGCGGATCTGCGCGGGATCGACGATCGGCATGCGACCTCCCGAACTCCCAGACCGGGCAGCGCCGTGGCGAGGGGCAGTGTAGCGAAATCGCTACGTCGGCGGGAGAGACGGCGCCGAGGCGGGTGCCAGGTCCTGGATTTCGAGCTCCATCTCGTTGCCCCCGGATAGCCCAGCGTGCCGCAGGGACCAGACCACGTCCACGCGATCACCAACGGCGGCCGGGCACTTCCCCAGCCGAAAGCCGATGCCCGGCCAGATCGCATCGCCGTCGCGCAGGGTGAGGCGCAGATGCTCGCCCCCGTTCCCTACCCGGCGCGCGTCCGCCAGGCCGACGTTCGCGCTCACGAAAGTCGGCGCGGGGTTGCCCGCGCCGAAGGGAGCCAGGCGGGCCAACCATGCCACTTGCGTGCCCTGTAATGAGGCGAGCGGCACCTGCCCGTCCACCACGATCTGCGGTTGCAGCGGTACCTGACTCAGTCGCTCGCCGGCGATCGCCGCGAGGCGCTCCTTCAGCTCAGGGATGACGCTGGTCCGCGCTGTAAATCCGGCTGCCGCCCGATGTCCCCCGTACCGCTCCAGCAGGTCGGCGCAGTCGCGCAGCGCCTCCGCCACATCAAACTCCGGAATAGAGCGACAGGAGGCGCGGATGAATTCAGGCCCCTCTTCGTAAATCACTGCCGGTCGGTAGCGCTCTTCGGCCATGCGGCCCGCGACCAGCCCGGTGATCCCTTGCGGGATGGCAGCGTCGCCGAGGAAGGTGAGGGGCGCGTCTGGTTCTTCGTTGGCCAGCAGGGCGTTGGCTCGCTCCATCGCGTCCAGCGTCATCTGGCGGCGGCGAAGGTTCAGCCGGTCCAGCGCGGCAGCCTGATCGGCGGCGCGATCGGGATCCGTTTCGATCAGCAGATCGAAGGCCCGCATGGCGTGCTCCAGACGCCCGGCCGCGTTCAGCCGGGGCGCCAGCGCGAACGCGATGGCCTCCACGTCGAGCGCTTTGGACCCCAACGCGGCGACGTCAAGGAGAGCGCGCAGTCCCGCGCGCGACGTGTGGCGGATCGCGTTCAACCCATCGCGCACGATCCACCGGTTCTCGCCCGTGAGCGGCACCACGTCCGCCACGGTGCTGAGCGTCGCCAGGTCCAGCCAGCGATCCGGCTCCACCGCCCGTCCGAAGCGCTCCATCATGGCGGGGGCCAGCCGATAGGCCAAGCCGCCGGCGGAGAGCTCGCGGTAGGGATAGGTGCCCTCTCCAAGCCCGGGATGCACGATCGCGTGAGCGGCCGGCAGCCGATCGGGGATGGTGTGGTGGTCGACCACGATGACGTCTTGCCCCTGCGCATTGGCGTCATCCACCTCGGCCCACGATGACAGCCCGCAGTCCACCGTGATCACCAGGCTGATGCCGTGATCGCGCCTGAGCCGCGTCAAGGCATCGCGGTGCACACCGTACCCTTCCGTGAACCGATCGGGGATGTAGGGCGTGACCCGACCGCCCAGCGCGCGGATCGCCTCGGTGAGGATCACCGAGGAAGTGACGCCGTCCACATCGAAGTCACCGTAGACCGCGATCCCTTCGTTCCCGACGATCGCCCGCTCGATGCGATCCAGGGCGGCGGGTGCGCCGGGGAGGAGGAGGGGGTCCGGCCGCGCGGCCGGGGTGTCGAAGAGGAACTGCGCTGCTTCATCCGCACTCTCGATACCCCTGCGCCGCAGCAGTGTGGTGACGAAATCGGGGTACGCCGTGTTCGGAATGGGGCAGTGTTCGTGCGGTTCGGGGATGATCCAGCGCCGCCCGCGGGCGCTATCGGTGCGGATGCGCACCATCGTGCGCTACGGCTCCCAGCGTTTGAGCACGAGACACGCGTTGTGCCCGCCAAAACCCATCGAGTTGCTGAGCGCCACGTCCACGTTGACTCGACGCGCGGTGTTGGGCACGTAGTCGAGGTCGCAATCCGGATCAGGCGTCTCCAGGTTGATGGTGGGGTGCACGATTCCCTCGTTGATGGACTTGATGCACGCGATGGCCTCGATGGCGCCGGTCGCGCCCATGAGGTGCCCGATCATCGATTTAGTCGAGGAGACGGGGATATCGTATGCCGCCTCGCCAAAGACCGCCTTGATCGCAACGGTCTCGTTGCGGTCGTTGATCGGAGTGGAAGTGCCGTGCGCATTGATGTAGTCGATTTCGCTGGGCTCCAGCCCCGCACGGGCGATAGCGCCGGCCATGGCGCGGACGCTGCCGCCGCTGTCTTCTGCGGGCTGCGTGATGTGGTACGCGTCGCTGACGTTGTGGTACCCGACGAGCTCGGCCAGGATGCGGGCGCCGCGATCCTGTGCGTGCTCGGCATCTTCCAGGACGAGCACGCCAGCGCCTTCGCCCATGACGAAGCCGTCACGGTGCAAGTCGAACGGGCGGGACGCCTTGCGCGGCTCTGCGTTGTGGGTGGAGAGCGCTCGGACGGCGTGGAAGCCCCCGATGCCGATCTCGCAGATCGGCGCCTCCGCGCCTCCGGCCAAGATGACGGAAGCGTCACCCCGGCGGATAGTGGCCGCGGCCACGCCGATAGCGTCGGACCCGCTGGAGCACGCGCTCGTGGTCGCCAGGTTCGGGCCGCGCGCTCGGAGGAATATGCTGACTTGCCCGCTGGCCATGTTCGGCAGCATCATCGTCACGATGAAGGGGCTGAGCCGGTCCGGCCCCTTGTGAAAGAGGTCGTGGATGCCGTTCTCCATGGTCATGACGCCGCCGATGCCGCTGCCCACCATGACCCCCACCTCCTCGGCGTTGCGGTCGTCGATGACCAGCCCCGCGTCGTCCCGCGCTTCCAGCGCCGCCGCCACGGCCAACTGGGCGAAGCGGTCCAGACGCCGGGCCTGTTTGCGGGACATGTAGCGCTCTGGATCAAAGTCCGGCACTTCGCCGGCGATCTTCACCTTGACGCGACTGGGGTCGAACAGCGAGATATGGCCGATCCCGCTATTCCCGGCCAGGAGCGCTTCCCACGTCGCAGGCACGCCGATGCCAACGGGAGTGAGCGCTCCCATGCCCGTGACCACAACTCGCTGCCCGTTGGGTTCTGTCACTGTGGGCTCGTCCTCGTCGGTGCACGTGCTGGGTCAGGCTTGCCAAGTATCGTAACGAACGTCAGGGTTCCAGGATCGCCTCGGATCACCCCGCATCCTCTGGATTGTGCCCCACCTCTGTCCCTCCCGTCGACAGCGGCCCGAAGCTGAATCGGCTGCTCTCCGGTCGATCCTCTCCCGCCAGCGAGCGTCCCGCCAGTGGCAGCTGTGCCAGCACATCCCCGGCACGCATCCCTGCGGTCCCCATTGTGGCGCCGGCACGCACGCCGGCGTCGCCGTGCAGGTACACCGCCAGCGACGCGGCGTCGAATGGAGGCAGCCCCTGCGCCAGCAGACCGCCGATGGCCCCCGAGAGCACGTCGCCCGTGCCGGCCGTAGCGAGGCCGGCGTGCGCCACTTCGCTCACCCGAGCGCGGCCGTCCCGTGAAGCGACAACCGTATTGGCTCCCTTGAGCACCACCGTCCCTCTCCACTCCGCCGCGCGCGCCAGCGCAACGTCCACGCGGGCGCTCTGCACCGCCGCCACGTCGCTCTCGGCCAGGCGGGCCATCTCGCCCGGGTGGGGGGTGACCACGAAAGGCGCGGCGATCTGGCTGGACCACTCGGTTCCTGCCAGGGCGTTGAGTCCGTCGGCATCGACCACGATCCCTTTCAGATCACGCAGTGCCGTATGCCGGAGCAGGGTGCGCACGAATACCTGGGTGACCGGATCAAGCCCCAGGCCGCAGCCGACCACCAAAGCGTCGTAGTCCGGCAGGGCTTGCGTGATCGGAAACAGCGACTCGACATCGGGAACGCCGCCCCCGGCCGGCTCGGGCAAGGGAAGGTAGGTAACCTCCGGCATCGCCGCAACGACGCCGCGGATCAGCGACGCCGGCGTCGCCAGCGTGACCAGCCCCGCCCCCACGCGGTACGCGGCCGACGCCGCAAGAATCGCGGCGCCCGGGTACTGGCGTGAGCCGGCGACGACCAACACGCGTCCGAACGTCCCCTTGTTGGCGTCGGCGGGGCGCGAGGGCAGAAGCGTTTTGGCCTGCCGTCGTTCCAGGAGCTCGATCGGGAGGTCGAGCCCCAGCTCCGGCGGGATTCCGATATCAACCACCTCCAGCGACCCCGCGACGGCAGCGCCCGGTTGCGTATAGAGCCCGAGCTTGGCCACTTGGAAGGTCACGGTCTCGTCCGGCTCGACGGCGAGTGGGTCCACGCGGCCGCTGTCGGCGTCGAGGCCGGTGGGGAGGTCGACAGCCACCAGTTTGGGGCCGCTGGGCCGCGCCCGGGTCTGCGCCAGGCGGCTGAGAATCTCGGCCAGGTCGCCAGCGATGGGGCGGGCGTGGCCCGTGCCCAGCAGCGCGTCGATCACCAGTTCGGCGTCGTCGAGCCACGCCTCCAGCGTGGCGAAGCCGCTGTCGCTGGCGGCGTCTGTGCAGGAGAGCCCTGCCTCGACCGTCGCCTGCCACTGGGGGTCGTCGCGGGGCGTGAGGGCATAGCAACGCACGGCACCCTGCCATTCGGCGAGATGGCGGGCCGCCACCAGGCCGTCACCGCCGTTGTTGCCCGGGCCCACGAGAACAAGGATCCTCCGCTCCGCGACCTGGCCGAGTTGCATCCAGGCCTCTTGCGCAACGGCCAGCCCGGCGTTGGCCATCAGGGTGTCCATGTCGACGCCTGCGGCCCTTGCCCCAGCCTCCAGATCGCGCATTTGGGCGCTGGTCACCAGTTTCACGACTGTTCCCGGCGGCCGGCCGTCGACTCGCTTGACGCTCCTACGACCATGGCGCAGGCGAGGCCGCCCTCGTGAGTGAGGCTGATTTCAAGCGCTTCCAGGCCGAGGCGGTTTGCGCGCGCGAGGGCCCGACGGTGTAGCAGCACCTGCGGCTTTCCGCGGCCGTTGGCTAGGATCTCGATCTCGCGCCAGCCGACACCGCGCACGCCGGTGCCGAGCGCTTTCATGACTGCCTCTTTGGCCGCGAAGCGCGCGGCGAGCTCGTGGACGCGGCCGCCGCAGTAATCGATCTCGCGCCGAGTGTAGACCCGCTGCAGGAAGCGATCACCGTGTCGTTCCAGCACGTCGCGGATGCGGCTGATGGTGATGAGGTCTACGCCCGCACTGTAACTCGTCATCGGCGGGGATTCTAGCACGCGGCCTGCGCGCTCCTTCGAGGGTCCGCCTCATTGCCGCACATCCAAGGCAGACCTAGCATCCTGGTGTGACCGCTCAACTCATCGACGGGAAGGCCGTCAGCGCCAACATCCGCCGCGAACTGGCCATACAGGTGAGCGCGCTGAAAGCGGACGGGCTCTTGCCCGGCCTGGCGGTCATCCTGGTCGGCGACGACCCCGCTTCGCACTCCTACGTGACCGCCAAGGCCGCTGCCAGCGAGGAGATTGGCGTGCGAACGGAGGTCCATCGGCTCTCCGGCGCCGGAGACCCCGACGACATTGGCGCCACCGTGCGCGATCTGATCGCGCGGCTCAATCGCGACGCTTCCGTCGACGGGATCATCGTGCAGTTGCCCCTGCCCGAGGGCGTTGACGCGGACTCGCTGCTCGAAGCGCTCGAGCCCACGAAGGATGTGGACGGCTTGCACCCCCAGAACCAGGGCCGCCTCTTGCAGGGCCGTCCGCGCTTCCTGCCCGCCACTCCGCACGGTGTCCAGCAACTGCTCGTGCGGACCGGCAACGATCCGGGGCATAAGCACGTGGTGATCGTCGGCCGCTCCACCCTGGTCGGCATGCCGCTGGCGGTCATGCTGCTGCAGAAGCGCGCGGGCGCCAACGCCACGGTCACCGTCTGTCACACCGCGACCCCCGATCTCGCGGCGCTCACTCGCCAGGCCGATATTCTGGTGGCGGCCGCGGGGCGGCCGCGCATGATCGGCGCGGAGATGGTGCGCTCGGGCGTCGTGGTGGTGGACGTGGGAGTCAACCGCGTTGAGGATGCCAGCAAGCAGCGCGGCTACCGTCTGGTGGGCGACGTCGACTTCGACGCAGTGCGCGAAAAGGCGTCGTTCATTACGCCGGTGCCGGGCGGCGTGGGGCCGATGACGGTGACCATGCTTCTGACTAACGTCGTGCGCGCCGCGCGCCAATACCGGCGTGGATAGACGGGCTCCCGCCGGTCGCTAAACTGGAAGTACGGCTGTTTTACCACCGGCCCACCAGGGCGGCCGGTGGAAAGAGCGTCGAGGCCGGGGGCAACCACGTGGACGAGCTGCGCGAGCGTATCGCTGATCGGCGCCGCCGAGTGTCGGACATCTTGGAGCGTCTTTGACCTGCCCGCCGTCGAGCGGGAGGTTGCCGACCTGCAGCGCGCCGCCGCCATCCCCGAGTTCTGGGATGAGCCAGACCGGGCCCGCGCCGGGCTGCAGCGCTTGGCAGACCGGCAGCGGTTGGTAGAGACGTGGCGAGGCCTGGAGCGTCGGCTGGACGAGGCGGCGGAGTTGCTGAGCTTGGCCGCCGCCGAGAGCGACACGACGGTGATCGGCGACTTGACCGACGATGTCGCCGCTGTCGAGCGGGAGCTGGCGGCGCTTGAGTTCGAGCTGGCGTTCCGTGGCCCCTACGACGTTCGCAACGCGGTGCTGGCGATCCACGCCGGGGCGGGCGGTACGGAGTCGCAGGACTGGGCGGAGATGCTCCAGCGGATGTATTTGCGTTGGGTCGACCGGCGCGGCTTCACCGCTACGGTCGTCGACACGAGCCTTGGAGACGAAGCAGGGATTAAGAGCACCACGATCGAGATTGACGGACGGTACGCCTACGGTTGGCTGCGCAGCGAGCGTGGCGTCCACCGTCTGGTGCGGCTCTCGCCCTTCGATGCCGCGCACGCCCGCCACACCTCGTTCGCCTTGGTGGAGGTTATGCCGGAGGTGGAAGGCAAGGCCGAGGTGCACATCGGCCCCGACGACTTGCGAATCGACGTCTTCCGTGCGGGCGGACACGGCGGTCAGAGCGTGCAGAAGAACGCCACCGCCGTGCGCATCACCCACCGCCCCAGCGGCACCGTGGTCACCTGCCAGAACGAGCGCTCGCTTTACCGCAACAAGGAGAGCGCCATGCGCGTCTTGGAGGCGCGACTCCTAGAGCAAGAGGTAGAGCGTTTGGAGGAAGAGCGGAGCAAGCTGAAGGGTGAGCACGTGGAGGCGGGCTGGGGTAATCAGATCCGCTCATACGTGCTGCACCCCTATAAGATGGTCAAGGACCTGCGAACGGAGTACGAAGCATCGGATCCGGAGCGGGTCTTGGACGGCGTTCTGGATCCCCTGCTGACGGCGTACCTTCAGTCGCAGGTGGGGGAGACGCAGACCGACGGCGTGCGGTGAGCTTGTTTCGACCCTCAAGGCGCCTAGGCCACCGGCCCAGCCGGCTGGTCGCCGCAGCTCTGCTGATGCTGGCCCTAGCGGCCTTTGCCGGTGGTGGCGGGCCGCTGGCTGCGCAAGGCGGGCCCGAGATCAGCGGCGCGCAGATCGCCAACAACTTCCCCACGCATCTGGAGTTCAGCGCCATCCTGCCCGGCGGGGGTGAGGTGACGGAGGCTGTGCTCTTCTACCGGGTGCGGCCGGAGGGTGCGGTGACTCGCGCGCCTGCCGAAGTAACCGCCGGCGAGATCGTCCGCTTCGTGACGGATGTTCCGACAAACCAGGGGCGTGGCTATATCCCGGCGGGCGCGGACATCGAGTGGCAGTGGCAAGTGACGTTGAGTGACGGCTTGGTGATCGAGACCGAGCAGAGGGTCTTCCGTTACGAAGATCCGCGCTACGAGTGGCTCCAGATCCAAGAGGGGAACTTGTTCATCCGTTACTACGAAGATGAGGCGACCGCACGTCGGCTGCTCAGTTTCGGCGCGGAAACGATCGAGGAGATGTCGCGACTTCTCGGCATTGAACCCGACTTTCCCATCAACCTCTACGTCTGGAGCAGCGTGGCCGACGCGCGCGGCGTGGAGCATGTCCAGAGCGAAACGTTCGAGATGCTGATCGATACCTTGGGCAGCCGCGTGCTGGCTGATCTGATCCACATCTTCGCCCCCACTCAATGGGTGGTGGCCCATGAACTGACGCACGTTTTGACGCACGCCGCCGGCGAAGCCGGGATCGGCCGGCTACCGGCTTGGCTCGACGAGGGAACCGCGACCTACGCGGAGGGCGACTGGCTCAACCGTCGCGGCTTCTCCTTGAACACGGCGATCGATCGGGACGCCCTGCTCACTGTGCGCGGCATCAGCAGCAACCCCGGCGACCCGGCCAAAGTCGAACTCTTCTACGCGCAGTCCGCGGCGATCGTCACTTTCCTCATCGCCGAGTTCGGCGAGGAAGTATTCGCCGAACTCTTCCGTGTCATTCAAGAAGGCAACACGACCGACAATGCGCTCCTTCAGGTGTTCGGCTTCGACCGCGACGGTTTGGAAGAGGCCTTCCGGGCGAGCGTCGGCCTGGCGCCGCTGGTCCGCGGGGAGGACCGCTCCACGCGGATCGAAGACGAACTCGTGCAAGTCGCGCCGGTGGAGGGCGCGACCGAGGACGCGGCGTCGCCCTCGGAGGAGGTCACCGAATCGACCCCTGAGGATATCGCCGTCGAACGGACGGATGACGAAATCGCCGCGCGCCGGGCGGAGATCGAAGAGCGGCAGCGCACCCGCCGGCTGCCGGCCCCGTTTTCAACCGGCGGCGAGTTTCCGACCGACGAGGTCGTCACAGGCGTAAGCGGCGGTGTGCTGATACTGGCCGTGCTGCTGCTGTGGCTGCTCCTTGGTCGGACACGGCCGGGGCCGGTGCCCGCCGCGTCTGAAGCCGGCCCCGCGCCTCCGCTGACGCTCCCGTCGAGTGCGCCGATGACACCAGAGCCTCTTGCGTCGACGGCGCCCCCGCCAGAGGGCTCGACCGAGGTCCCGGGAGACGACGGTGTCGAGACGCTGACGTTCCCCCGCCCCGATGACTCGGAGGGCGGGACGCAGACCTAGAGGCCCGGCAGGATCAGGCCGCCGGGGGTGCGGCGCTCTCCCGGTGCCGTCGGCTGGCCTTCGCTCGCTCCCGTCTCTGGGGGTGCCCATGGGCGCGCGCTTCCTGCTCGCACTTTGGGCAGGTGCAGGCTCGCTCTCTGCGGATGCGCTTGGCGCTCCAACAGATAGGCCGCCAGATCGGCCCCGTTCTCCACAACGCCCGCGAGGCCGGTGCGATCGTCGATGATTGTGGCGGGCACGGCCCGCACGCCGAATTGCTCCGCCAACGCCGGGAACTCGTCGATGTCGTAGACCGCGGCATCAACGCGTGGCGACGCCAGGGCCAATCGATAGACCAGCAGCGCCGCTACGCCAGATGCTTCGTCGCTCGGCGATCCGAAGACGCGTAGGCTTACGGGAGCGCGCAGCTTCTTCAGCGGCCGCAAGACGTCCACCGGCGGCTCGGTCGGGGGGCTGGCCGCCTCGAACATCGCCTGGAGGAAGACGGGGAAAAAGACGCCGCCGGGTAAGCCGAAGAAGCGCAGGGGGCGGTTGATCTCGCCGCGCAGGACGATGCCCGGAACCCGGTCGATGCTGCGCTTGCGCGCCAGCGCTTGTTCGTCCTGGAACTCGTACACGTGAAGGTCGATCCGATCGGACAGCGTCGCGATCTGCTCCAGGACCGTCTTCACCTCCTCGCAACTGCGACAGGGCTCCTGGCCGGGCACCAGCAGGGCGCTCTTCCGCTGATAGAAGTAGTCGACCTTGACGGGTGCGCGCAGCTCGGCCTCGAGGCGTTCCTGGATGGCGGCCAGCTCGCCGGCTGGGATGGGCATGGGTATCTCCGTTCAATCGCCCGTCAGGGGCGGTCGATCTCGGATTCCTCGGCGTTCCCGCTCTCACGCTCAGAGCCATCGTCATGGCGGACGGCCCAAAGCGCCTGGGCCAGCCGCTGCAAGGCGGTGAGGTTCGTGAACACCGCCAGGATCCAGAGCACCGCGGTGATCTCGTTGGCGAACAGGCCGATGCTCAGGATCACCACGCGCGAATCGCGGGTGCCCAGGCCCTGGTGGGGGAGTGGAACTCCGAACTCCGCCGCCTTGCTGCGCGTGTAGGGCACCAGCATCGAGCCGGCCAGGACCACGCCCAGCAGAATGATCGTCTCGCGGTCAAAATGATTGGGGGTGCTGAACCAGACGAGCAACCCCAAGAGCATCGCGAATTCGGCGACCCGGTCGGCGACGGCGTCCAGGATCGCGCCGCCCCGCGTGGCGCGGCCGGTGGCGCGGGCGACTGCGCCGTCGAGGAGGTCGAAGGCGGAGGCGAATACAAGCACGAGCCCCGCCTGCCAGAAGTGACCGTACGCCGCGAGCGCCGCGGCTCCGCCGTGACCCACGAGTCCGATGCACGTGAGCGCGTTGGGGCTCAGCCGGGTGCGCGCCGCCGTTTCGCCGAGCCGTCGTCCCAGGCCGGGAGGCAGGGAGTGCGGAATGAGGGACACGCGCATTCTTTCCGCAAGACCGCGTCCGTCCGCTGCGTCCGGACGATCGGCCCGCGGGGGCGATGATACAGGGCGATCACTTGGCGGCTAGGTGTGGGGTGTGCGCGTGGACGCGGACGGCGGGACAACGGCGCCCGGACTGACCGCTGTAATCGTCAGCCGATGCCTTGCCGGCGGCGGTCCAGGCGCGATCGCAGGGGACGCCAGACGGCGTTGCGCGGTGTTGCAATCAGCGCACGCAGCTGCAGTTCGGTTAGGCGTCGCGCTCCGATCTCTCGCAGTCCCATGGCCGTGCGCATCTCGGCCACGGTGAGGCCGGCGAGGAGGGCCCGGCGCAGGTCATCGGCGCTGCGGCCGGGAAAGCGCGTGACGGCGCCGCCGATCGCCTCGGGCAGGTGGGCGTCGCTGCCGCCGGTTTCAGCGAGGTGCCAGCGCCGGGCGTTGAGCCGGCGCACGCGCGCGCTTGCTAGGCGGGCGAGGTGCGCCGGGTTGGCCAACTCAACGGCGTCCAGGTGGCGGCCGTCGCGTCGTTCCGTCCCAAGGCAATCGATAGCGCGGCGCCCAATGCTCGGGGGCAGCACGCTGAGGGGATGCGGCACGACGCATAGCCCGCCCTGCGCGTGCACCGCTTCCAGCGTAGAGGCGAGGGAACGGAACGAAGGCACCGGCTCCTCCAGGAACAGCGCTAGCAAGTGACCGCCGCGCGTGGTGATCTCCATGCCGACGATGACCTGCATGCGGCTGCCGAGTCGCTCGGCCGCAGCGCGCGCGGCCACGGCGCCGCTGAGGTCATCGTGGTCCGTGACCGCCAGCACATCGAGATCGGTGTGGGCATCGGCCCAACGGACCATCGCTTCCGGCGTGCCGATGCCGTCACTGTGCGTGGTGTGCGTCTGCAGGTCGGCGACACCGAGTCGGGGTGGCGGCGGTGCGTCGAGCCCGCGATCAGGCATCGCGACAGGACCGCCAGGGCGACTCGAATACACGCCATTGGTCGACGTGCTCCCGGATGTGTGGCTCCAGCCGTCCGATCAGGCGAGCGAGCCCGGCGCGTACGGCCCGGGCCCGATCATCGTCATGGGGGAGCGATTCGGGCTCTAGGAAGACGACGCGAAAGCGATCGTCCCGGATGCGTGTCGCAAAGGCAGGGAGCAGCGTCGCGTTCGTACGGAGGGCCAAGTCGATCGCCCCGGTGGGGAAGCGGGCGAGCCGCCCGGCCAACGGGACACAGATCCCGCCCCCCTGGATGTCACGGTCGGTCAGGACTGCCACAACGCCACCCCCGTTGAGGGTCCCGATGGCGTCGCGCACGCCGTCCAGCGTCGCGGGGACGAAGCGATGGCCGCCCGCCTCTCGCAGCGATCGCATGACCTGCTGACGCAGCGGACTGCGCAGCGACTCCACGATCACCGTCGCGCGGGCTCCCAGGGCAGGCAGCGCTTGGATGGCCACCTCGGGATTGCTGAGGTGAGCGCTGACCATCACGACCCCGTTCTCTGCCGTGAGGGCGCTCTGGAGGTGCCCCAGCCCCTCGATCTCCAGCCGCTGCTCCAAGATCCACTCGGGGCGGCGAGGCAGCAGGAGCGCCAGA
Source organism: Dehalococcoidia bacterium (assembly GCA_963663235.2). GTDB lineage: Bacteria > Chloroflexota > Dehalococcoidia > Bin125 > Bin125. Next base: position 382,774 of record CAXXNO010000012.1, on the reverse strand, counting down.
TCGACGTAGTAACAGGCGGTCTCTTGAAACACAGCCTGCACTCCGCGATCGAGTTCGCGCGCGGTCCACTGCGGCTGGAGCCGCTGCATGTTGGCGCGGACGCGGAGGCGCCTCCGTTCCATGATCGGCAGTGCGAGCGTGCCGGCGAAGCGCGCCACGCGATAGAGGAATCGAGCCGGGACGACCGAGGCCAGCGCCCGCAGCACGACGATAGTGACGGCCCAAATCATGGGTTTTCGATGCCCGTGGGCACTGAATCTGTGTCTTGCGGGAGCGGTCCAGCTGGGTAGGGAAGGAAGAAGCGACGAAACTGGTACCACTGGTCGGGATAGCGGCGCACCCAACGCTCGTAGACGTCCAGGACCGCTTGGGTGAGGGCGCGCACGTCATGGTCGCGGTCGGCGGTGGGCCGGTAGCAGAAGTCGAGATCGAGGAGCGCTTGGAAGCGGAAGGCGCGGCTGGACCGGCGAATCGGCGCGACGGGGATGACGCGCGCCCCGCTGGCCAGAGCCAACCGGGCCAAGCCGGTGGGCAAGCGGCAAGGATGATCGAAGAAGGTGACGTCGATGCCGGGTTCCGCCGGCGAGAGCGGACGGTCGAAAAGGATGCCGACCGTGGCCCCAGCCTTCAGCGCGCGCAGGACCGGCAGCGTGCCGGCCTCAACGGGCATTGGGCGCATCCCGATCCGGGCTCGGGCGCCCTGGACGGCTGCATCCAGCCGGGGGTGCCCGAGCGATCCGACCAGCACGATGGGTGGACCGATGCGTGTGGCGACCGCGCCGCCGGCCACGTCCCAGTTCCCGCAGTGCATGAGGGCCAGGATCAGGGGCCCTTCGGCAGCGGCCTGCTCCAGGGCGGGCCAGTCATCGGTCTCGACCGCGGCGCGGCACTCTTGGGGCGTGTGGGAGTCAAGTTGGATGGCATCGATGAGGTATTCGCCGTAGCGGCGGCAGTGACGCCCGGCCCAATAGTCGATAATCCGCCGGTCGCGCGTGTTCAGGACGACGGCCAGGTTCTCACGCAGCGCGCGGCGGCCGCTGGGCCAGGCCAGCATGGAACACTCGACAATGGCGCCGCCGAGCGCGTAGGTGAGGGGCACGGGTAAGGCGCGCACGAGTGGGGCCAGCAGTCGCCAGGCGATGTAGAGGAGCAGGGCCGTGAGCACGCTACGAACCGGCGGCCGGTGCCTTGGCGAAGGTCTCCACGGCGTCGCGCGCGCGGTCGTCGGTCCACTGCTCGGGCGGAGACTTCATGAAGTAGGCGCTCGGGGCGACCAAGGCGCCAGCCTCGCCGCGGTCCAGCCCGATCTTGGCGCAGCGGACGGCGTCGATCACCACACCGGCGGAGTTGGGACTGTCCCATACCTCCAGTTTGAGTTCCAGGTTGAGTGGCACGTTGCCGAAGGTGGTGCCCTCGATGCGAATGTGGCACCACTTGCGATCGTCGAGCCAAGGCACGTGGTCGCTGGGGCCGACGTGGATGTCGCGCGACGGCATTTCGTATTCGAGCTGGGAGGTCACGGCGTTCGTCTTCGAGATCTTCTTGGACTGCAGCCGCTCGCGCTCAAGCATGTTGAGGAAGTCGGTGTTGCCGCCAAAGTTCAACTGGTAGGTGCGGTCGATGCGGACGCCCCGATCGCGGAAGAGCCGAGTGAGCACCCGGTGCACGATCGTGGCGCCGACCTGACTCTTGATGTCGTCGCCGATGATCGGGAGGCCGGCCTTGCGAAAGCGCTCCTGCCAATACGGCTCGCGCGCAATAAAGACTGGGATGCAGTTCACAAAGGCGCAGCCCGCATCCAACACCTGCTCGACGTACCACTTGGTCGCTTCCTCGCTGCCGACAGGCAGGTAGCTGATCACTACGTCGACATCGCGCTCTTTGAGGATGCCGATGATGTCCGCCGTGGCGCCGGGGGCCTTCGTGATCACTTCGCTCAAGTACTTTCCTAGACTGTCATGAGTCATACCGCGCTCCACGGGCACGCCGAGGCTGGGCACGTCCGTGAATTTGTAAGTGTTGTTCGGCGCCGTGAAGATGGCCTCGGAGAGATCCTTGCCCACTTTGCTCACGTCGATGTCGAAGGCGGCGACGAAGTTGATGTCGGAGATGTGATAGTCGCCGAGGACCGGATGCATGATGCCGGGAATATCCTGTCCGGCCTGTGCCTCGCGGTAGAAATGCACACCCTGCACGAGCGATGAAGCGCAGTTGCCCACGCCGATAATGGCGACATTGATCTTGCCCACGGTTGGGTCCTCCTTTAACCAGAGCCGGTCGCATGTGCGCGGTGTCGAGCCGTGAAGCCCAATTCCCCTGGGACGGCAAGGCCCTCAATATAGGGGGCGTTCCCCGTGGCGACAATCGGCCTCCCCGCAACCTGCTTCCTTTTCTGATGCCGGACCAGGAAACTATCGGCAATGGGATTCTCTCCAGGAACCGACGCTGTGCTGCCCGTGCATCGAGCTCTGGCTGAACGCGTGGCCGATGCTGCGGCTGCGGTAGTGCGGTCGTACTTTCGGACGCCGATCGCCGTAGAGGAAAAGCCCGATCGTAGCCCAGTGACCGTTGCCGATCGCGAGGCGGAAGTGGCGATGCGCTCGCTGATCAGCGCGGAGCGTCCGAGCGACGGCATCGTGGGCGAGGAGTATGGCAGTGAGCGGCCGGATGCGGAGTACGTCTGGGTGCTCGACCCGATCGACGGCACCAAGGCGTTCGTGAGTGGCAAGCCATCATTCGGGACGCTGGTGGCGCTGCTGCATCGCGGAGCGCCCGTACTCGGCATCATCGACCAGCCGATCACGCACGAACGCTGGGTCGGCATCACCACGGGGACCGCGGGTGCGCTGACCACGCTGAACGGCGAGCCGGTCCGGGTCCGCGCTTGTCCGCGGCTGGACTTGGCGATGCTCTATGCGACCGCACCCGAAATGTTTCAGGGCGCCGATGCGGAGGCGTTCGCGCGGGTGCGGTCGGCGGTGCGTACGGTGCGCTACGGCGCCGATTGCTACGCGTACGCTCTGCTGGCGACCGGGTTCGTCGACCTGGTGGCGGAGGCCTCCTTGCAGCCGCACGACTTCTTGGCGCTCGCGCCCGTGGTGCAAGGCGCGGGTGGCGTGATCACGGACTGGTCAGGCGGAGCGCTGGGGCTGCAGTCCGGCGGCGGCGTCCTAGCGGCGGGCGACCGGCGGGCGCACGATCAGGCTATGGCGCTGCTCGGCGGCCAGTAGCACAAGGCCTGTTGACCGTGGTCTAGGCTTTCTTGAGGACGGGCAGTCCGGTCCGGCTGTTCTCGGAGATCATGTAGCCGGCCGGGACAGCCTCGATCGCCTCTGCCTTGGGCTGCTTGGCGAAGTAGTAAATCCGCTGCTCGTGGCCGTTCTTCAGCATGACGTCTTTGCCGTGCAGGTAGTAGGTCTGCCCTCTAGAGTTGGTCGTCGAAAAGGCCATAGTTACGTCCCCTTTCGGAACGGGCAAAGGGAGTATTCCGTTTAGCGGAAACTCCTACCCTCGAATTGAAGCCTCTTGAGACCGGGCGGTCAACCCTATCGAGGACGCATCTTGTATTACATAATATATCTTCCTGTGGATACAGGGTAGCCCACGGTGGAGGGGGAGGGCGTCCGGCCAGAGGTGGCACTCGCTCGAGACTGAACGGCGGGCGGGGCCGGGCCGACGGTTGCTAGTCTGGAGCGGTGCCATCACTGGATGCCTTCCACGAGCGCTTTGAGACGCTGAACGGACACGATCTGGCGTGGCTGGAGTGGGGGCCGGAGGAGAAGCGGTGGCCACCCCTACTCTGCCTCCATGGCGTCACCGGCCAGAGCCATGTTTGGGACCCGGTGGCCAGTCGGTTGATGGCGGGGCGTCTGGTGATCGCGCCGGACCTCCGAGGCCACGGCGACTCAGAGCACGTCAGCCCGCCGGCCTACGGACCGCGAGAGCACCGGGCGGACATCGAGGCGTTGCTGTCCCGACTGGCGATCGGGCGCTATGCCCTGATGGGCCAAGGCTTCGGCGCTGTCCTCGGGGCCATGCTGGCCGGGGCGTATCCGACGGCCGTGCAGCGGCTCGTGCTGGTTGAGCCGACGGCCCGGGCGGGGCCGGGGGGCGGCGAGGCGGGACCGGCGGCCGGCGACGAAGGACACGCGCTGCTGCAGGGCTACGAAGCGCTCGTCCAGGCGGCGCGGGCCACGGCGCCCCGCGCCGATGATGCCACTCTCACCTGGCTGGTGCCGTACCTGTTTCGAGCGGCTGAGGGCGGGCACGTCCCCAAGTGGGCCCCCGCAGCACGAGCCGACCCCGATCGCTGGGACGTCCGCCCCTGGCTGGCCCGGATCCGTTGCGCCGTGCTTCTGGTGCGGGGCGCCGAAAGTGCCGATCTACCCCCTGAGGCCGCCGAGGCGATGGCCGCGGAAATCGACGACTGCCGCGTGGTTACTGTGGCCGATGCCGGGCACGCGGTCATGGTCGAGCAGCCGCAGCGGCTCCTGGAGGCGGTGGAGCCTTTCCTGGGACGGGCAGGCTAGTCGGCCGCGCCGGGTTCGGACGGCGAGACGCTCCTGCGGGAAAACCCCGATACGGCGGAGCCCCCCCCCAACCGATCATCCTTGAGAGGGTGCGCGCCCGCGCCGGCCCGGTCGGTTCTGGGACGCGGCGCGCCTAGGGAGAGATCGTCATGGGCGACGCCGTGGTCAGGGACGTCGAGCCGGAGGTGGGAGGAGCGGGGCCACCGGCGGCCGCGATGTCGCCGTGGGAGGCGGCCCGCTACTTCTTCATGGAGGCGGCGGAGCGCGTGGGCATCGATTCCGAGATCGTGACGCTGCTGGCACGGCCCTACCGCGAACTGCACGTGGAAGTGCCGGTGCGCATGGACGACGGGCGGCTAGAGGTTTTCACCGGCTACCGGGTGCAGCACAGCGGCGCGCGGGGGCCGTACAAAGGCGGTGTTCGCTATCACCCGTCCGTGGATCTGGACGAGGTCCGGGCGCTGGCATCACTGATGACGTGGAAGACGGCGCTGGTGGACATTCCCTTCGGTGGGGCCAAGGGCGGCGTGCAGGTGGACCCCAAGGCGCTGAGCAAAGAGGAGAAGAAGCGGCTCACCCGGACCTACACGCAGAACATCGCGCACCTGTTGGGCGTCAACCGTGATATCCCGGCCCCCGACATGGGCACCGACGCCCAGACGATGGGCTGGATGATGGACGCGTACGGGGCTCGCTACGGCCACACGCCGGGGATCGTAACCGGCAAGCCGCTGGCCATGGGAGGATCCCGGGGCCGGATGGAAGCGACGGGCCGGGGCGTGGCACTTGTCACGCGCGAAACGCTGCGGGCGTTGGGCCGGGACCCCGAGGGGATCCGCGTCGCCGTGCAGGGGTTCGGGAACGTCGGCGTGTACGCGGCGCAATGGCTGTGCGATCTGGGCTGCCGCGTGGTGGCGGTCTCCGATGTCACGGGTGGCGTGCACCGGCCCGACGGCCTGGATGTAGCGGCAGTGCAGGCCCACGTCGATGCCAGCGGTGGCGTGGTGGGGTTTCCGAACGCCTGGGCTCTGAGTTCCGATGGCGTTCTGGAGGTGGAATGCGACGTGCTGGTTCCGGCGGCGCTGGGTGGAGTGATCCACGCGGACAACTGGCACACGGTGCAGGCGGACGTGATCGTGGAGGGGGCCAACGGGCCGCTGACGCCCTACGCCGACTGGCAGCTGCAGCGCCGGGGCACGGTAGTGGTGCCGGACCTTATCGCGAACGCGGGGGGTGTGCTGGTCTCCTACTTCGAGTGGGCGCAGAACATTCAGCAGTACCGCTGGAGCCTGGAGCGCGTGAACGATGAGTTGGAGACGTTGCTCTGCGACGCCTACGGCACGATCCAGACGCGGGCCGGGCATGACGGCGTGAGCCTGCGGAACGCGGCCTTCATGATCGGCGTGGAGCGAGTGGCCGAAGCGCTGGACCTCCGGGGCTTCGTCTAGCGGAGACGGCCCGATACCCTGGTGCCCGCCCAAAAGAAAGGGCGGGCGGCGGTGCTGAACCGAGTGCAGTGGACCGGGCGGCGGATTGCAGTGGTGGGGGCGGCGCTGATGGCGGCCGCGGCCGGAGTCGCGATTGCGGCGGCCGTCTTGGCGCTGAGCGGCGGCTCGTCGCAGAGCGCGCTCCCGGCGGATGCGGACAGTTGGGACGTGATCCGCGTCGATGCCGACCTGGCATACCTGCCGACGCTCGCCAACGCCGATCTGGCCGTCGGTCCCACGCGGCTCAGTTTCGTCGTGCAGGATGCAGACGCGATCATCGTGTCCGACGTGGATGTAGTGGCAAGCCTCTACGACCTGGAGCGGGACCGGGAACACGCGGTGAGCACTCAGCCGGCGGCCTTCATCCCCTACGGGGCGGAGTCGCCGGTGCCGACGCCGCACCGGCATGCCGACGGCAGCCCCTCCGACGACGCCCGCTCCGTTGGCGCCGGCGTCTACGTGGTCCCGGTCACCTTCACGCACGCCGGCGTATGGGGGTTGGAATTCCGCATCACGCCGCGCGGCGGCGGCGCGGACGCGAGCACCGTGCGCTTCCGGCTCAGCGTGCGGGAACGGCCGCAGGCGCCGGCGGTCGGCGATCCAGCGCCGCGCAGCCGCACGCGGACGCTGGCGGACGAGCCGGACATCCGGCGGCTCACGTCGGACCTGGCGCCGGAGCCGGGGCTCTACCAGTTGAGCGTGGACGAAGCGTTGGACCAGGGAGGACCGTTGATCGTGGCGTTCGCCACGCCGGCGTTCTGCCACTCGCGCACCTGCGGACCCACGATGGACATCGTCAAGCAGGTGTGGCGAGCGCATGCGCCCGCCGTGCGCGCGATCCACGTGGAGGTATTCGAAAACCCGGATGAGCCCGACGCCCTGCGCGAGGCGGCGGCGTTCCTGGAATGGGGCCTGCCCAGTGAGCCCTGGGTGTTCGTGGTGGACACGGCCGGACGGATCAGCGCCCGCTTCGAGGGGACGCTTACGGTCCAGGAGCTGGAGGCCGCGGTGCGTGCGGCGCTCCAGCCCTAGGCGGCGCGCCGCCGTCCGGCGTTTTTCCTGGTCCGCGCCCTGAGGAGCGGGCGCGGACCAGGGCCGACCGCGTGGCGCGGCGATTAGGCGACGCGGCGCTCGGGGGTGATGATCAGGCCGCGCCGGCGCGCTTCGATCAGGAGATCCGCCTGGCTGGTGCTTTCGAGCTGGTCCATCAGATCGTTGAGCACGCGCTCGACCTGGATCACGTCCTGTCCGATCCGCGACGCGATGCGCCGGACCGGCACTTCCTCGTAGCTCTGGGCCGACGCAGTTGCGATCGTCTCCAGAATCGAGGACTCGATTTGGGTGAGCTGGTTCTGGTCCATGCCGTCCCTCCTTCGGTCTGCTGGTGCGGACATCCCCGCTTCTGCGGGCACTACAAGGGTGGCGAGGGCGGGACCGCGTTGCTATCGGGATTGCGCTCATGCCGCCACCCGACGATCCCTAGGGGAGAACGAGAATGCGGGAGGGCGGTCCGCGCCGAGATCGGGCGAGGGGCGAGTCAACCGTCCACGGCGGCTCTCCCGATGCCGCGGATGCGGGCGTTGTTTTGGGCGACGCGGGCGCGGAGCTGTTGCAGGTCGTCAGTAAGGGCATCGACACGGCGACTCACGTCTGAATCGCCGGCCGTGGGCGGCGGCGGGGGCGCGTCGAGGTCACGGTAGCGCTGTTGGCGGGCGAGGATGAGGCGGACGTAGTGGGCGCCGCTGGTCCCCGTGGCGTCGGTGGCGGTGGGGGCGTCGCAGCGGCCGGTGAAGTAGGCCATGAGGGCGGCGGGCCAGGAGCGGCAGCGGCGGTAGCCCAGGGTGACGAGGATGCGCAAGGACCACTCCAGATTGGTGCGCGGGTCGAGGAGGGCCGCGGTGGTGGGGCGGTCGCGGAACATGCGGCGGAGCCGGGCGGAGTAGCCGGCGAAGTCGGAGGGCATGACCTGCCCGAGTCCCACCGCGCCCGCGACGCTGATGACGTCGGGGCGGCCGCCGCTCTCGGTGTCGATGAGGGCGGCCCAGAGACTGAGGGGCGGCCGCTCCCGGGGGACAGGCCAGGCGTCGCGGAGCTCGCGCATCAGGGGGGGGCAGCGACGGACGGGATCGGCGCCGGGCGGGCCGCGATGAGCCGTTCGTGCTTCGACACTGCTCAGGGGAACCTCACCCCCCGGCCCCTCTCCATCGGCGAGCGATGGAGAGGGGGAGTGTGGGAGTCGGGCGGGGCCGCTTGCCGTTTGGCAGGTCCTTCGGCCGGCCCTTCGACTTCGCTCAGGGGAGCCCCTTTGCGGAGGTCAGAACGAACCTCACCCCCTGGCCCCCTCTCCATCCTTCCCTCCCGGGAAGGACGGAGAGGGGGAAGAGGCCGGCAGCCTTTCGAGGGAGCTCAGGGCAGGCCCTTCGACTTCGCTCAGGACAGGCTCAGGACGGACGGACGGCGGGTCAGCGGCCATCGTGCTCGCCCCTGTACGGTGTGGCGGCGCGGGCGGCGTCGCTCTCGCCCCGGGTGCGCATCAGGCCGTAGCCGGCGGCGACGGCCGCGGCCCTGGCGCGGACCGCATCGGGCGCCGCGGCGTCCGGCCCGGCGCCCAGATCGAGCGCGGCCCAGACGGCGAGGACGATGGCGGCCAGCAGCGCCCGCACGGAGCCGGGCGGCAACCCCCAGGGGAAGTCACGGTTCATGGTCGCAGTTTCCTTTCGTTGCGCGGGTTGTGTGCATGCTCAAGATGAACCTCACCCCCTGGCCCCCTCTCCGTCGCAAGCGATGGAGAGGGGGAAGAGGCCGGAGCCCTTCGACTGTGCTCAGGACAGGCCCTTCGAGGGAGCTCAGGACAGGCCCTTCGACTCTGCTCAGGACAGGGTTCTGGACGAACGGGTTGGGCCGGCGCCAGCGGCCGGGTTGGGTGCGGTGACGGGGAGAGGTCCGCTCCAGGCAATCGGCCAGGGCGGCCTCGGTGGCGGCGAGGCGCGCCTCGAAATAGCGGATCACCGCCTTGCGCCCGTTGCGGCGGGGCCCGAACAGGCGAAACCACTGGGCCAGGGCGGTGATCAGCCCGGCGCAGGCGGTGGTCAGGACGGCCGCGTCCAGGGCGCTCAAGTGAAGCGTCCCGGCGCAGTGCGCTCATCGAGGCGGCGCAGCGCGCTGGTGGCGTCCGGCGCCGGGGCGCCGAAGGCTAGGTCGATCCGGAGCGGCTCGCGGTCGTCAACGGAGCAGCGCACTTCCTCGATGCGGCGATCGAGGCGCAGCGCGAGATCGGGGATGTCCAGCGTGACGAGGTCGCCGACATCCCAGTCGAGACGATAGGCCAGCGGGCCGAGGGCGGCCGGGAGGGCGTGCAGCCGCAGGCGGGCGACGGCCTGACGGGCGAGCTCGGCCTGTCCGGCGTCGATGGCGGCGGCGCTGGTGGTGGCGTCGCGGGCGTCGAGGGCGAGCTCGCGGCGCCAGCGGGCGGTGACGTCGGCGGCGTCGAGCACGGTCTCCACGAGGCGGCCGCTGCCGCTGCCGCTGCCGAGGACGTAGACGGCGTTGCGGCTGCCGACCGTGTCTTCGACAAAGGTCATCTCCTCTGCCGTGCCAAGGTTGGGGGAGAAGATCACCGGCTGGGGCGAAGAGGCCGAGCGGTCGCGCTGGGCGAGGACGCGGAAGCTGATGGAGCCGGCGTCGTCGCGGAGGGCGGCGTAGCCGAGGTCGGCGAGGGCGGCGATGCGGTCCACCTCCTTGGCCAGCTTGGCGTAGCGAGCGCGGATCGTGACGTTGGGTCCGAGGCGAGGGCTGTGGGCCGTCTCGAGCGCCGCGGAGACCGGGATCTTGCGGGCGCCGTCGGTGGGGTTGAGGAGGTGGGCATCGATGTAGTGGCGGATGGCGTCCTCGGCGGGCACCCCGATCTGCTCGTCGTGGGACGAGCCGCCGGGCGGCACGATGGCGCGCTGGTGCAGCCACCAGGTCAGATCCATTCCCTCCAATTGCCAGGCGGGCGCCTCCTGGGGGCGGAAGACGATGGTGCGACGCTGGACGATGCCGGAGAGATCGACGCGGCCGTCGAGCTCGATGTCGAGGACGTCGCCGCCGGCGATGGCGGCGCCCGCTTCCAGCGGCATCTCGACGCGGAAGGCGCCGCTGCCGCGGAAGCGCCGGGTCCAGTCCAGGGCGGTGAAGGGCGGGATGGCCCGAATCTCCTGGGCGGGACTGCGGTGGAAGAGCACGATCTCGTGGTTCGGCATCGCTGGCGACCTAGGCGTCGTGAGATTGAAGAACGGCGGTCACGCTTCTCGTTAGATCTGCAGGGCGGTGCGGATTCGCTTGCGTTCCTGCGGGGTGAAGTCCTGCTCCTGTGGGTCGGGCAGCGTTGCGGGATCGGGCGGGGGCGGGCTGATCATGAGGACGGGGTCGCGGAGGTCGACGGCGGTCTCGATGAGTTCGAGGTCGGCGGCGGGGGTGCCGTACTCGGCGGCGACGTGGGCGAGGTGGCCGGCCGGCGTCATGGTTTGAAGGTCGTCGAAGCGGGCGAGGTACCTGCCGGTGCTGATCTGGCGGAAGTTGCGGGGCATGGCTGACTCTCTCTGATGATGGCCTGTTCGGGGGTGGGCACGCTTACACTCCCGCGAGCACCTGGGAGCGCTTGCCGTCCCAGCGTCGGATCTCGGAGAAGTGTTTATCTTCGTAGGCGTCACGCGGCTCAGGTCGCGCGCCGCGTTCAATGATCTCGCAGAGGCGTTCGTAGGCGGCTTCGGGCAGTGGCTGCCCCGTGATGAGCCACGTCAGATGGACGAGGTGACTCTGTTGCGGGCAAGTCCCCGGTCGCCAGCGCTGCTCGTATGTCTCCCAGCCCTCGTGCCGGACACGCTGCTTCACTAGTTGCAGCGCCGCGAGTGGGACGGGCTCACCAAGGCGCAGGTATTCGTCCAGCGTCTTGTCGGTGCGGCAGGTGTCGGTGTGTTCCTTCGTGGTCTGGACCGTGGGGTTGTGCTCCAGCACGCCCATCTCCTCCACCCGCTCGATGAGGTGCTGGATGCCGCCTGCGTTGAGGCCGGAGCGTGGGAAGCCGGCGAAGATGTAGAGCATCGCTAACTCACCGCCAGGCTGTAGAGATGGACTTCATCGAGTCCCACAGTGACCGATGCGTTGCCGCTGATCGCGCGGAAGATGAACGAGGTGAGCGTCGCGACGGGCCACTCGGCCGTTGAGCCAAGAGAATCAACCTGCGCGTAGATGAGTTGCGGCACGGTGTCCTCAGCGCTGAACGTCGAGATCGCCGGGGTAAAGGCGTAATTCGTCTGGGCGACAAACCCGACAACATGGAAGGCCCCTGCTTCCGCTCGGTCGGCGTTGGTGCTTCCTGTCCAGACCGCCCCTCCATGACCTGCTGTCGCGTTGGCTTCTGACACCACAGTCGCGTTGATCTTTAGGCCGATGCCGCCATTCGAGGCGGCCCCACCAGACTTGCGGGCAAGTCCGCGTGCGTCGATGGGAGAGCCTGTGGCAACGCTCAGGCTGGTGATCGAGACGAGGTCCACCGCGCTTGTGCTGGTCGTGGTCGCCTCGGTGGTGTTGCCGCCTTCCCGGGTGAGGCCGCCGGTTGGTGCGTTGAGCGGGGTGGAGTAGGTGCGGAGGTCGGTGATGTTGGCGTCGACGATGCTGGCGACGGCGGCGCCGACGAGCACGCGGGCGAGGGCGAGTTGATAGTGCGTCTCGGTCTGGACGAGGGCGGGGTCGGAGGGGGAGGGGTCGGGCGTGCCCTGGACGATCATCGTGGTGACGCGTCGGGTGTCGGGCGGGCCCGTGTCCGTGTTCATGTCCAGGACGACGAGGTCGTGGCGAGGGTCGGTGGGGTCGGCGGCGGCGATGGTGATGGTGCGTGCGAGCGTGTTGCGGTAAGCGCGCAACTGGGTGGCTCCGGCGAAGGCCGCGCCGGTGTCCAGATCGACGCTCATCGCCGCCGGTGAGGACTGACTGACGGCCAGGCCGTTGTCCACCGACTTGATCACGCCGCGCGAGCGGATCATGCCGATGTGTTTGGCGAACATCGCCGCGCTCACGGTGCGGTCGCCGTCCGCCAGTTCCTGGAAGGGGAAACTCTCTTCAGCCATGGGTTACACCGCCACTTCGCGTTGGAAGAACTGATAGTTGAAGACCGTGCCGACCGCGGGGGTGTCCTGGGTGAGCACGACGGTATTCGGACCGGGCCCGAGCGCCCAGAAGCGGGAACCGCTGCGGAGCGCCCCGAGGACGTTGGACTCGCCGCCGAGGTCATCGATGAGGACGGCCTTGGGGGCGTCGACGGAGCCGTCCGGCTGCGCCCCACAGGTGACCTGGAGCGTCAGCCCCTGAGGAACGGTCAGGGAGAAGGCCACGGAGAAACCGGAGGCGCCAAGGCGAAAGCTGGGATTGATGGAGGGGCCGGGCACGGTGAAGAGCGGGAAGCTACGGACGCTGCCTTCGTGGGTCACCGTGACGACCGCGCTGGGGCGGTCGCTGCCGAAGCCGGCGGGGAAGCCCAACTCGGTGACGGCATCGAAGCGGAGGTTGCCGGGGCTCTGGATGGTGGCCGCGCCGGTGCGGGGCGTGGGGTCGTACCAAAATGGATCGGGTGCCTCCAGCAGCACCGACTCGACGGTGCGGGTGCCGCGCTGTCGCCCCGACGCCCAGGCCAGCCCCTGCCGGGGCACGGCGCGCAGCGCGCGGCGGCGGCCGTCGGCGAGGGTGAGGGCCAGAGCGCCCGGGCGGCTGCGCGTGCCCGCATCGCGCCAGGGGGCGAAGGCCGCGGCCAGCGCGGCGCGGTTGGCTTCGTAGGCGGTGAGGGATTCGCCTTCGATGCGGAGGGTCAGGGAGAGCAGTCGCGGCTGCGCGACGGCGTGGAGCGGGAGGCGCTCATCGCGATCGGGGTTGCCGGTCGTGAGGAGGTCGGTATCGGGGGCGCCGTGCCCGCTTATGCTCAAGAGCGCCCAGCGGGGGTCCCGGTCCAGGCTGACGGTGACGCCGTCGGCGGCGGTCCAGTCGATGGTCATCAGTCCAGCGCTCCCGCGAGCTCGGCGCGTTCAGCGAGCTCGATCAAGGCGCGCTCGACGCCCGCCTGGATGGCACGGGGATGTTCACGATCGACGGTGACGTTGAGCGTTCCGACCAGCGGACCGAGGGGGGGTCGGGCCGCGGCGGCCGCGCGTCCGGGGGGTAGGGCGCGCGCGGCGAGGGGCGGGACCACACCGGTTGACGTCGCCGGGCCGGGAGCGGCAGCGCCGCGTGCCGCCGCCGCCGCATTGAGCGCGGCGAGCGCTGCCCTGGCGCTGGCGAGCACCCGCGCGAAGGCGGCGGTGATGGTGAGGGCGGCGAGGCGGGCTTGCGTCGCGGCGACAGTCGCGGCAGCGCCGAAGTCCGATGCGGCCCGGCTCAGATTGGTGAGCGAGATGGAGGCGGTCGTCGCCGCCGGGGGGATGCCGGCCATCGAGATGGTGAGGACCACGAGCGCCGTCGCGGCCTGGGCCAGGGCCACCTGCTCCTCGCCGGTGTTGAGGGCGCCATCGCGCAAGACGGCTTCCATGCGCGCCAAGGAATCCCGGATGGAGGTCTCCGCCTGGGCCAGACCGGCCTGCAGCGGGCCGTCGTCGGTGCTGAGGGTGAGGACCGCATCGGCGATTTCGACCATCAGCGATGACCTTTCCTGGAGGGCTGGGCCGCTTGATGACGAAGCGCGAGCCCGTCGATGGGAAGCGGGGCCGCGGCATCGAGGTCGGCGAAGGCGAGGCGGTGGAGACGGCCGACGGCGCGCCGCCGATCGGCGGAACCCATCCAGGGCAGCGCCGCCGCTTCCGCGTCGCGGAGGGATCGCTCCGCCTCCAGGGGCGCGAGTTGGGTGGCGTAGCAGGCCCACTCCGCCATCGGCATCGCCAGTTGCGTGCGCAGTGAGAGGTGGTACGTCATGGCGATCCGGGCGCAGACGCGGCCAGCGGCTGCGCCATCGCAAAAGGGAGCATGCCGTCCGCTCCGCTCAGCGCCTCGGCGGCGCGGGCGAGGTGCGCGGCGTAAAAGGCCACGAGGCGGCGGGCCTGCCCCGGCGGCAGGGGCGTGGGGCCGTCCGGGCCGAGAGGGGGCGCGACCAGGGCGACGACTTCCGCCGCCGCGGCGTCGAAGCGTTGGGGCGTGGCGGCTGGGTCGGCGAGAGCGCGGAGCAGATCGCCGAGGCGGAGCGTGTCGGCCAGGGAGAGGCTCTCCGGCAGGCGCAGGGGCACGTCGCGGCCGTCGACGCGGACGACGAGCGGGGGCAGGCGGCCGGCGTCGAGGTCGAGGAGGCGCTGGAGGGGGGTGGCGGCGGAAAGGACCTCACCGCTCGGCGCTAGTTCGACAAGCTCAGTGGGAACCTCACCCCCCGGCCCCCTCTCCATCGGCGAGCGATGGAGAGGGGGAGTGTTGGGATCGGGCGGGGTCGCTTGCCGTTCTTCAGGCCCGTGGGCTTCGCTCAGGACGAACGGAGTAGGAGAGGGGACCTCACCGCCCGGCGCTCGTTCGACAAGCTCAGTGGGAACCTCACTCCCCGGCCCCCTCTCCATCGGCGAGCGATGGAGAGGGGGAGTGTGGGGATCGGGCGGGGTTGCTTGCCGTTCTTCAGGCCCTTGGGCTTCGCTCGGGACGAACGGGGCAGGAGAGGGAACCTCACCCCCCGGCCCTCCTTCGACGAGCTCAGTGGGAACCTCACCCCCCGGCCCCCTCTCCATCGGCGAGCGATGGAGAGGGGGCGGGGGAGGGGGAGGCTGGTTAGGTTTCATAGACGGTGACTCCGAAGCGTTCGGAGGAGGTGGCGGCGGCTTCGTGCACGAGGGCGCGGCTGGGTTGTTTTGGCCCGCTCGGCGAGCGTCGCGGGCCGGGTTCCGCGCCCTGGATTGGGAAGCGTTAGGTTTCATAGACGGTGACTCCGAAGCGTTCGGAGGAAGTGGCAGCGGCTTCGTGCACCAGGGCGCGGAACTCGACGGGGACGAGGGTCTGCTCGTCTTTGCGGTGAGCGAGGCCGACGTCGCCGGCGAAGTAGCCGCGGGCAACGTAGGTCTGGCCGGTCTTGCCCGCGCCTTCCGGCGATCCGGCGCGGAAGAGCAAGGCGTGCCGAGCGACGGTCGCGCCGCGGTAGCTGCCGAGGCGCTCGGTGGCGGGCGGGCCTGCCGCAGAGGTGGGGGTGAGGTCATTGAGGACGCGCCCGAGGTTGGCGAGCGTGGGCTCCGCCAGGCTGGTCTCGATGATCAGCGCCTCGGCGGTGCGGCTCACGTCGACCGGGCCGGTCTCGTGGTCGACGAAGTGTTCCTCCAGCGTTTGCTCCCGCTCGACCGTGACGCCACCGGCGATGGCGCCGAGGTCGGTCCAGCCGGCGGCGACGGGGTCGGCGTCGATGGCGGGCATGGCCGCCGCTTCCGCGTTGAGATAGAGTCGGCCGGATCCGACCAGCAGCTTGACCGGCACGATGCAGCTCCTTTCACTCAGTCGTCGGCGGTGGCGGCGCGGACGCCGCAGCGCACGAAGGGTTCTTGGGTATCGGGATCGCGCAGCAGGGCGGGGCCGCTGACCTCCACCGCCCAGAGCAAGCGGGCGTTCGCGGCCACGCGATCGCTGACGTTGAGGGCGCGATGGATGGCGCGCCAGATGGCCACGGCCCGAACGGCGCCGTCGACGCCCAGGCCGCCCAGCAGCGGATCTCCATCTCCACGTCAGCCAGCGGGAGGTCGCGGTGCGCCGGCCCCCCCACCGGCGTCAGCGTGAGCGCCGGCGCGGGCAGCGAGGCCGGGCCGCTCTCCGGCCGGCCGGCGCCGTAGATGCGATCGCCCACCAACGCGAGCAAGTCGGGGTCGGTGCGGAGGTAGGTCAGCACCGCGGCCACGGGGTCGGCGGGGAGGGTCATCGGCGGTCTCGGCTTGTCGTGTCTTCGGTCGGTTCGGCGGCGTGGAGAGGAACCTCACCCCCCGGCCCTCCTTCGACAGGCGCAAGGAGGACAGCTGGGCTGCCCCGTTCTCCTTCGACTCCGCTCAGGACGAACGGGGCAGGAGAGGGAACCTCACCCCCCGGCCCCCTCTCCATCGGCAAGCGATGGAGAGGGGGAGTGTGAGGGGGAAGGGCACGGGTGTCAGCGGTTCGCCCTTCGACTTCGCTCAGGGCGAACGGGGCAGGAGAGGGAACCTCACCTCCCGGCCCCCTCTCCATCGGCAAGCGATGGAGAGGGGGCGTATGGCGATCGGGCGGGGCTGCCTGCCGCTCTGCAGGCCCTTCGCCAGACTTGAGGCTCAGGACGAACGGAGTTTCTGAGCCGGTGAGGGGCGTCATTGAATGGTCCTCTCGGTGGCGCGGACCTGCGCCATGAGGTCGGCGGCGGCGGTGCGGACGGCGTTGAGCGCGGGGCGGAGGTAGGGCTGCGCCGCCATGCGGCGGGTGCCGATCTCCACCCAGAGGGCGTAGGGCGCCGCCGCCCAGATGCCCGCCGTGGAGCGACCACCAAGGCGTCGAACGGGCAGCGGGATGATGGAGGAGCGCAAGAAGCCGGTGCGCACGGGCGCGCGCTCCCGGGCCGCAGCGCTCCCCAAGGCCGCTGCCCGCGCCAGCCAGCGGTCGGCGCGCCGGTGCACGGTGTCGACGGCGAGGTGGGGCTCCCAGCGCAGCAGGCGGAATCGAGTGCTCATGCTTTCTCCGGTGCGATGCGTTGCAGCAGCGCGCTGCGATAGGCGACCTGCGCCCGTCCCGATCCGGTTGTCACTGCGAGCACGGCGAACGGTCCGGCGTCCACCACCCGTCCCGCGCCGTCTTCAACGGCGCCGATCCGATCGCCCGCGGCGACATCGGCGTCGGCGGGGAAGAGGAGGCGCGGGGCATCGCGGTCGTTGCCGGCGATGAAGCGGCAGCGGAGGGATCGGGCCTCCGCGGCGTAGCCCGCGGGCGCGGGGCGGCCGTAGGCGTCAACCGGCCCGTCCAGCGGCCGGGAGACCGTACAGCGATGAACCAACCCACCGATCACGCTCCGCCTCAGCTTTCCTAGATCACGATCGCCGCCAGCTGCACGCTGGTATCGGCGCTGAGATCGACGTGGACGGACTCGTCGGACTGGTTCCAGCCCTGTCGCGGGAAGGGGCCGAAGAGGGCGTCGGTGGCGGCGGCGACCGCGCGCACTTCGTCGCCGGTGCGGCCGCGGGCGTCGGGCGTGGAGACGATGGTCACGGTGACGCTGGAACCGCCGCCGTTTTTCACGAGCAAAAGCACGCGGCCGGTGTTGGTGAAGGCGTGATCGTTGGTCGCGTCGGCGGCGGTGTAGCTGAGGACCACGGAATCCTCCGGGTCCAGGGTCTGCAGGGGTACAGTGACTCGGGCCACTAAGGGCTCCCTTCGCTTATTCCAAGGTCAAGAACGGATAGAGCTCCCGGAGGAGCGCCTCGCGGTGTCCTCCGTAGTCGAGGGCGGCGTAGTCGTAGTCACGCCCGACGGCCTCGCGCAGGCGACCGCTCTGGGCCAGGTCCAGGCGGACGAGCTCCAGCAGGACACGCTTGCGCTGCTCGGTGTCGTCGACGGGCGTGTAGACGACCTCCACAAGCTGGCCGAAGCCGGCGCCGGCGGGCAGCCGCTCCAGGCGGCCCTCGGCGGCCCAGAGGCGGTAGTGAGTGTCGACGGTCAGCGTTGTCGCGCCGGCGTCGATCACGTTGCCCTCGCGCACGGTGGTGACGGAGGCGATGGGCCGGCGGACGTAGACGGACTGCGTCCGGCCGGCCACCACCTCGGTCAGGGGGCCGGAGTGCGGCCCGACGCGCGCGACGACGTCCGCGTCGATGCGATCGACGATCCGCTGGAGGGCGGTGTCGTCGAGGGCGGTCTCGACGTGGGGGCGGATGTCGGCGGTGGTGAGGAGGGGCATATCTGGTTGCTTCTAGCGAGTCGCCCGGTCGCCCTTTGACAGGCTCAGGACGAGCGGAATGTTGCTGTTGGCGCTGGCGATGAGGGGCATGGAAATCTCACCCCTTGCCCCCTCTCCATCCTTCCCAGGACGGAAGGATGGAGAGGGGAAACAAGAGGTGTTACGCGTTGGTTTGCGGGTGGTGGCCGGCGCCGCCGCGGATCAGGACCGCGCCGTAGTCGACGTTGGCGACGGCGGTGGTGACCTGGACGCGGATGTGGGTGAAGGCGTTGGCGATGTCGATCTCTTCGGCCCGGAGCGGAATGGTGACGATCTCATCGCCGTCGCCGCCAGCCTGAGTGAGCTGGGTGATGGCCTTGCCGGTGATGCCCTTTGCGCCGGTCCCGGCGGCGTCCTTCGCCTGCTGGAGCTTGGCATCCACCGTTGCACCGGCGGCCATGGCGCCGACGACGACGATGGCGGCGGCCTCGGTGAAGTCGGCCATAGAGACCCAGGCGCCGTTGACCGTCGAGGCGGCGTAGGCGTCGGGGTCGATCTGGCCGGTGTCGTACTTGAGCGCTTCTTTGATGGTCATTTTGCCAACTCCTGTAGGCGTGGGTTTTGGGAAAGCTCCGAGTGCACAGCGGCCATCAGGTTGCGGCGCTAGACGGCGATCTTCTGGAAGCGGAAGGCGCGCGACTGCACCACGCGGCCGCCGACGCGCTGCCGGCCCACGAAGCCGATCTGGTTCTTCTCGGCGAGTTGCTGGTCGCCGTCGATGCGCTGGATGGAGAAGCCCACGCGGTCCGCCACGACGTAGCGGCTGAAGTCGCCGAAGGCGATGGGAGTGGCGTTGGCGGCGACGGCGGGCATGAACTCCGAGCTGAGCACCTGGCGGCCCAGCAGCGTCTCCGGGGCGGCGGCGAAGCCGCCGATCCAGAGGTACTGGTTGTTGGAGTCCTTGAGCTTGCGGACCGCGTCCTCAGTGGCGCTGGTCATGACGAAGATGGCGTTGTCGCGGTACTGGGCGGGGACGCCGTAGAAGAGGTCCAGGAGGCCATCGGCGGTGACCAGGGCGGCGTTGCCGCTGTTCACCGTGGGGATGTCGGTGGTCGAGAGGAGACCCAGCGGCTTGGCGACGCCGTCGCCGGTGAGGAACGCCTCTTCGTCGCTGAGGCGGACCTCGTCGGCGAAGAGGTTGGTGAGGATGGTGGTGAAGGGGACGGCGCTGTCCTCGACCAGGTTGCGGCTGGCCTTGGTGGTGAGCATGGCCGTGTGCACGGGGATGCGGATCGCGCCGAAGGTGGGCTCGGTGTCGGCGGCGCCTTCGGCGGGCTGCTCATCGACCCAGGTGCGGCGCACCGCGCTGGCGTGGATGTCATCGGCGCCCTCGATGGTGGGCCACTCGATGGCGTCGCGGCCGGTGGGGATGGCGGTGACGAAGCGGCGCAGGCCGGCGCGGGCGCCGACGGCCTGCAAGATCTGCGCCTGCCAGTCGATGGGCACCAGGTGGCCGCCCTCGCTGTCGGTGCCCTCGGTGAGCGCCTTGATGTAGGGGGCGCCGAGGGCCAGCACGGAGCGTTCGCCGTGGTGGATGTAGCGCTCGAACGCCTTGCGATAGATGGCGTCCGTGTCGCCGCGGCCGGCGGTGGGGGCGGGCGCGGCGCCGGCGTTGGGGTCGGTCCAGGTGGCGGGCGCGCGTTGCAGGTCGTGCTCCAGCTCGCCGAGTTGGTAGCGCCGTTCGCGCTCGGCCAGGGCGGCCTCATAGGCCTGCCACTCCTCGCGTCCCTGCGCGATCAGCGCATCGACACGGGCGGCGGTCTCGGGCGGGAGGGAGGTCTCGGCTCCGTTGTGGGTTTCCAAGAGCCCGCGAGCTTCGGTCAGCGTGTTGCGGGCTTAGTCGCGTAGCGCATTGAGCGTAGGCAAAGCAGCACTCCTTACTTCTAATCGCGGGTGGGGGCGACGGCGGCGAGCCGTCGGCGCCATATGGATGCGCTCGTGCCAATGGGCGGTCCGGGCCCGAGCGAGGCGCCATCGACGCTGATCACGCGGGCCAATGGGTTGGCCGCGAGAGTTACCAGGCTGATCTCGATGAGATCGATCTGTTGCAGGACGCGAACGCGCTCCTGTCCGCGCCGCTCGAAGGCGATGCGGCGGGGGAGGAAGCCGATGCTGCACTCGCGCAGCGCACCGGCCTGGAGAAGGGCGGCGGCGTCACGGGCACGGCGGCTGCCGGACAGGTCGGCGTCGAACCAGAGGCCGATGTCGTCCTCGCGCATGGTGGTGAGGCGGCCGATGGGCTCGGCCATGTCGTGCTGCCAGAGCAGCGGCACGCGGCCGGCGTGTCGGGCGAGGGAGGCGAGGAAAGCGCCGGGGGCGATGCGGTCGGCCTGGCTGTCGGCGCGACCGAAGACGGCGGCGTAGCCGGTGATGCGGGTCACGGCCGTCCTCCGTTGCGAGGGGCGAGGGTCTCCGGCCGGAGCGGAAGGCCGCGCTCTTCCACTCCGTTCGTCCTTCGACGGGCTCAGAACGAACGGAGTGGAAGAGCGCGTCACCGTCGGGGAGGGGCTCCAAGCCGAAGCGGCGGCGGGCGTCGTTGATGGTGAGCGCCCCGGCGCGCAGCCCGGCGATGGCGGAGCGCTCCAGGCTCTCGCGCGACTCGCGCAGGGCGGCGACGTCGCTGAAGTCGAAGCGGACGCACAGGGAGTCGCCGGGCCGGGCGAAGGCGGGGACGAGGTCGGCATCGAGCTTGCTCTCGACGCGCCGGTAGAGGGCGAGCATGGTGTTTTGCCAGAAGAGGCGCCGGGCTTCGGCCATATTGCTGTAGGTGGCGCGGTCCAGGCCGACCTTGACGCCGACGAGGATGGGCGGCACGCGGAAGGCGGCGCAGATGCGCGCCTCGGTGTGGGCGCGGATCTCGGGGAAGGCCATCTCCTCCTGCGTGAGGCCGATGCGCTGGAACTCCGCGTCGGCATCGAGGACGCCGACCTGGAAGCGGCCGAGGAGGCCGCGGAAGCGGTCGCTCCAGCGCCGGCCGATGCGGCGGGCCTCGTCTTCGCCGCCGCGGAGGGTGCGCTTGAGCTTGATCAGGCCGAAGGGGACGGCGGCGTTGCGGAAGAAGGCGTCGATGAACTTGGAGGCCTCGGTGTCGATGTCGATCTGGCGGGCGGCGACCTCGAGGGGGGAGAGGCCCCAGAGGTCGCTGAGCGGATCGCTGAGCCGGAAGTGGATGACGTCGGCGGGGTCGAGGCGGGTCTCGCGCTCGCCGACGCGGTGGATGTAGGCGTCGACGAGGCGACGGTCGCCGGGGACGATGGTGATGCGGTCGGGCCGGAGCTTCCAGATGCTCCCCACGGAAGCGTTGGGCGCCAGCGCGTCGAAGCCGCGGTCCGGGTCCAGAGAGACGACGGGGTCGTGCTCCTTGAAGAGGAAGGCGTTGCCAAAGACCTGGAGATCGGTGAGGAGGCTTTCCCAGAGCTCGAAGGCGGACTGCTGGGGGTTGGGATGCTCGAGGAGGCGCTGGAGGGGGTGGTCGAGGAGGGGAGCGCCGTCCCGGTCCTGGAGCCGGAGGCGGACCTCCGCGGCGGTGGTGGCGATCTCCCGGATGCAGGCGTAGACGACCTCGTTCTGCCGGTAGCCCTCGCGGGCGAGTTTGGGGAAGTCGACCGCGGGGTACTGCTCGACGCCCACCTGCCAAGAGGGGATGAGCGCGAGGCTGCCCGTCTCGAGGAGCGGCATGGGCATCCCGAGGGGTCAGTCCCGCAGAATTCCGTCAGTGCGTGGTCGTTGGTCGGGGTGAGTCCCTGAAACTAGAACTAGAGTACGCGTAAAGCGTGTCTGATGTCAAGGGGAGGGGCGGGAGCGGGCGGCAGAGTGATACGCGGGTTTCCAGAGCGTTGATAGTTGATACTAGTTTGCGTGATAGTTTCTAATTGGCGGGAAAGTAAAACTGGCGTTTCGAGTTGACCGTGGACGCTGCGCAATTCCGAGATAGCCCTGTTGGACGGTTGGTCCCGACGGTCGAGGGGCAGCAGGCTTTCGTGCCGGCCCCTCTCCCCCAGGATCTGGAGATCGACCGCGAATTGATCCTGCCGCTGGACGAGGCGTCGCGGGCGGTGGCGATGCTGTCGGGGGTAGGGGAGACGCTGGTGAACCCGCACCTGCTCATCCGGCCGTTCCTGCACCGGGAGGCGGTGCTGTCGTCGCGGATCGAGGGGACGCAGGCGTCGCTGTCCGACCTGTATCTGTTTGAGGCGTCGGGGGAGCGGAAGGATCAGGGTGACGCGCGGGAGGTGGCGAACTACGTGCGGGCGGTCGAGCGGGGTCAGGAGTTGCTGGAGAGCCTGCCGATCTGCAACCGGCTGGTGCGCGAGATGCACGCGGAGTTGCTGCGGGGCGTGCGTGGGGAGGAGAAAAGGCCGGGCGAATGGCGGCCCCATCAGGTGTGGATCGCGCCCGAGGGGACGCCGATCCAAAATGCGCGGTTCGTGCCGGCGCCACACACGGAGTTGCCAGCGTTGATGAGCGACTGGGAACGTTTTGTGAACGAGGCGGAGCGGCTGCCGCCGCTGGTGGCGTGCGCGCTGATGCACTACCAGTTCGAGGCGATCCATCCGTTCGAGGACGGCAACGGTCGCATCGGGCGAGCATTGATCACGCTGTACTTGATCGCGAAGGGGGTCTTGACGACACCGTTGCTGTACCTCAGCGCGTACTTCGAGCGGCGGCGGCAGGCGTACTACGACCATCTGCTCAGCGTGAGCGCGACGGGCGACTGGACGCCGTGGCTGCGCTTCTTCCTTGAGGGCGTGGCCGAGCAGGCGAAGGACGCGCTGGCGCGGTCGCGCGGGGTGCGGGAGGTGTACGAGCGGTATCGTGAACGGCTGCAGGAGCGTCGGGAGTCGGCGAACGCGATGCAGTTGCTGGACGAATTGTTCGTGCGGCCGTTCGCATCGGCGCCGGGGACGGCGTCGCGGCTGGGGCTGAGCAACGCCGGGGCCCGCCGGATCTTGGAGCGGCTGGTGGATGCGGGGATCGTCGAGACGGTGCCGGACTCTTGGCCGCGGTTGTACGTGGCGCGGGAGTTGCTGCGACTGGTAGAGGCGCCGACGGCGGAGAGCGCCCACGCCTAGGTTTCTCTTCGCAGATCGCGGCGCTGCCCGTTAGCCGTCCGCGGTTGCGGGGCCGCGCCCGGAGACGCGGGGTGGATGGTGCGGGACCTGCTTCGGACTCCAGAGGTATCCACATCCGCCTCGTCGCCCATTACAGCGAAATACCGGGTTGTAGTCGGCGGGGGCGGGCCGCTCGAGCAGGAGGCCGGCGGGCTTGCGGCAGCGGGGGCAGATGGGGCGGTCGAGGGGCTGCGCGGGTGGGGTGATGGTTCGCCCTTCGACAGGCTCAGGACGAACGGAAGTGGCGGCGGTGTGATCGGTCACCATACTCCTGCTCCTTGCGTGCCTTCTTCGTAGGCGGCCCAAGCGAGGGCCAGTGAGTCGGCGAGGTCTGGGCTGGGCTGCGCGTCGGCGGGGCCGCGCTTGCGCACGCGCTGCCGGCCGTCGCTGCGGTATTCGACGCGCACCTGGGCGAGCTGGCCGAAGAGGGTGTCGCGGGTGGGGAGGGCGGCGTCGATGGCGAGGCGGCCGTCGCGCAGGGCGGCGGCCAGGCGGGCGTAGATCTCGCTGCCGCGGTTGGCGTAGTAGGCCCGCTCGGAGGCCGCGGCGCCGAAGTTGACGGCGAGCGGCTCCCAGCCCTGCTCGCGCAGGCGGTCGGTGACGCCGCCGCCGACCCCGGTGTCGTCGACGGCGAGGAGGAGGTCGGGCCGCTGCGCGAGGGCGGCGGCGACATGGCCGGTGACCGCCATGGTGTCGAGGCCGTGGAGGAGCTGCTGGTGGCGGAGGCCGCCGTCTTCGATGCGGCTTAGGGCGGTGGCGTCGGAGCCGAAGCGGGCGACGTCAATTCCTAGTGCCACCCGGCTCATGCCGGGTGGGGCGTCGACGAGGGCGGCGTCGAGGAGGGCGAGGGAGAAGAGTTGGCCGGCGGCGGCGCGGGGGAACTCGGCGAGGACGCGGGAGCGGTAGAGGTCGGAATCTTCGCCCCAGAGGCGGCGACGTTGGTCGACCCAATCGGGGGCGACGAGGTAGGGGCGGACGGTGTGGCCCTCGCGCAGGTTGGGGGTGTCGAAGGCGCTGATGCAGAAGGTGCGGTACTCGGCGGCATCGTTGTGGAAGGCGTCGTAGAAGGGGCCGCTGGATTGGGTGGGGTTGCCGATCATCAGCAGGCGGGTGTAGCCGGAGGCGAGGACGCCTTCGATGGCGGCAAAGACGGGTGGCGGGACGGCGCCGGGCTCATCGACCAGGACCAGGACGTGGGGGGCGTGGAAGCCCTGGAAGCGCTCGGGGTTGTCTGTGCTGAGGCCGAGGGCGTACCAGTTGGGGCCGAGGCGGAGTTCGGTTTCGAAGAGATCGCCCTGGAGGTGGCTCTTGGCACCGTGGAAGAGCTTTTGGATGGTGCGCCAGAGGACGTAGCGGACCTGGCGGAAGGTGGAGGCGGTGGTGAGCACCTGGGCGCCGGGGCGGGTGTAGAGGAACCAGAGCACGACGGCGGCGGCGAGGAAGGTCTTGCCGGCGGCGTGGCAGGAGCGACAGGCGACGCGGGGATGGTCGCGGACGGCGCGGGCGATGGCCTGCTGGGTGTCCCAGAGATCCACATCGAGCGCCTCTCGGGCGAAGGCGACGGGGTCGCGGCGCCAGCGGCGGGCGAGGATGAGGCGGTGGGGGCGCTGTCCGGCCGGACCGGATTGGACAGGGATGGTCACGCTTGGGACGGGGAGCGGTCAGGGGTGCGGACAGGGTCGGGATCGCTGAAAGCGTCGGGATCTGCAGGGGTTTCAGGCCCTTCGACCCTTCGACTTAGCTCAGTGCGGGCTTCGCTCAGGACGGGCTCTTCGCTGTCCGGATCGTCGTCGAAGTCGAGGGCGGCGTGGGAGGGGGAGTTTTCGTCGCCCTGGGCGAGAGCAGCGAAGGGGTCGTCGGTGCCGTCGAGCTCGGCGTCGGTGAACTCCGCGAAGAGGTCGCGGACGGAGGATTTGCCGTCGCGGGCGGCGGCGACGATGGTGCGGGCGGCGGCGGCGATGGACTTGTGGTCGTCGGCGTCGGACATACGGTCGATCACCTTCCACATGAGGGACTGGACCTCGCGGTAGACGCCGATGGAGTGGGCGCGCTCGTGGGCGACGCGTTGGGCGAGGCGGTCCAGCCAGAGGGCCTCGAGGCGGCGGAGGTCGCGGCGGACGGTGCGCTCGGAGACGGCGAGGTCGGCGGCGATGCGGCGGTGACTCCAGCCGCGGTGGTGGAGGGACTCGACCTGATCGAGGCGGACGGCGATGGCCGGGTCGGGTCCTTCCGCTCCGCGAAGGACGGGCCGGGCGGGTTCGACAATCTCACCACGGGCTCTTCCGCTGGGCGAAGGGGAGCCGGGGCGTTTGTCGGGCAGGCCATCTGTGAGAACATGCGCTCTGTCCAAGGGGTCCAGTGTGACACGCGAAGCGCGGGTTGTCAATCGCGAAAGGCGGAGTAAGAGGGGGTGGAAGAGGAGCGTGGAGAGGTAGGGCGAAGCTAGTCGCCAGGCGGAAGGTCAAGATCGCCGGCAAGGAAGCGCTGCTCGAAGTCCGGCAATGCTTCCCTAGTTTTATAGAGGGCGCGCGGCAGCGCGCCCTCTATCTATTGGGCCTGGGAAAGGAGTTCGAGCATCTCTTCCCGTTGATCCGGCGTCAATTTGGAGTTCGTGAGGAGATCAGAGACACTGGGACGATGCCCTAGCGAGTTCCGGTCCTCGATCAATTCGGTGGTGGCGAGGAACGCGGAGATCTCCTGGAGTTGGGCAAAGGCGTCGCACTGCATGCGTAGCGACATAGCGTAGCCATGGCTATCAGCGCTTTCGGGGAGGGCCTGCAGACTCGCTTCGCAGGCGAGGAGGGCGGCCTGCGGTTGGTTCTTTCTCAGACAGTGTTCGGCGAAGTAGCCCCAGGCTGCCCGGAGGCCGAGTGCGTCGTCGACATCCATTAGTCCTCGCAGTGAAGCACGGAAGCCGCCCTCTGCGTCTACCTTGCCCGCTATGGAGTCATGCCGAGCGAGGCCAAGCAGAGTGTGGGCTTCACCGAGGCGCTCGCCGACCTCCTCATAGAGGGTGAGGGCGGCGGTGTAGTTGGCGTGGGCGTCGGGGAGGGTTTGCTGACGGAGGGCGAGGTCGCCGAGGCCTCTGCGGATGTTGGCCTCGCCGAGGCGCTCGCCGATCGCCTCGGCGAGGGTGAGGGCGGCGGTGTAGTGGGCGCGGGCCTCGGGGAGGGCGTCCTGACGTCGGGCGAGGTCGCCGAGGCCTCTGCGGGCGTGGGCCTCGCCGAGGCGCTCGCCGATCTGAGGGTGAGGGCGGTGGTGTAGTGGGCGTGGGCCTCGGGGAGGGCGTCCTGACGTTGGGCGAGGCGCCGAGGCTCGCGGCCTCGCCGAGGCGGTCGCCGATCTCTTTATAGAGGGTGAGGGCGGCGGTGTAGTGGGCGTGGGCATCGGGGAGGGCGTCTTGACGGAGGGCGAGGTCGCCGAGGCTTGGAGGTCTTACGAGAGTTCGGCCTCGCCGAGGCGGTCGCCGATCTCTTTATAGAGGGTGAGGGCGGCGGTGTGGTGAGCGTGGGCGTCGGGGAGCGTTTGCTGATGGAGGGCGAGGTCGCCGAGGCTTCTGCGGGTGTTGGCCTCGCCGAGGTGGTTGGAGGCTTCACGTTGTAGGTCTAGCTGACGGTCCAAGAGCGAGCGTTGGAGGTCGGCTGGCCAATTGGTGTTCAGCGCGAACTGGGCGATCGCCGCGGTGAAGGTGCGCAATTCTGGGCGACCGGCTTGCAGGAGACGCTGCGCGATTTCCTGCAGGGCAGCGCGTTCCTCCATTGCTGCGGGATGGCCGGCAGAGGGAGGGTCGAAGAAGGCCAAGGAAGCAGCGAAGGCCACATAAACGGCAATGAGGCGTTCCTCGAGGCTGCTGCGATCCGGTTCCGGCATCGCCCGTTGCAGGGCCGCGCGAGTGAGACGGTGCAGGCGGAAACGGTGTCCGCCAATCACCGAGGGAGCGGTTCGCAGCGCGAGGCCGCGTTCATGGAGACGGAGCAAGTGATCGCGGGATGCGTCGGGATCGACTGCGGCGGTGAGTGCGATCAGGAGATCCGGCCCACCGTCGTCGATGGGAAAGGTGGTAAGAGCCTCGAGTAGCAAGCGCGCTTCACGTGGCAGGCCGTCGAAACCGATGAGGACGATGCGGCCGACGATTCGGTGGGCGCGGATCTCCTCGTCGGAAAGCGTCGCGTCGTAAGGCACTTCATCCTGAGCGATGGTGGCGGGATCGTGGCCGTAACGAGCTATCCAATCCGCTGCGCTTAGCTCAGGACGTGCGCTCAGGGTGCGCGCGGCGACGTCGACGGCGAGGGGTAGGTGTCCGAGCAGGCTGATGATTTCTCCGACGTGGTCCTGCATGGTTGTGTAGCGCTCTGAGAGATGGTGGCGGAAACAGTCCTGTGCTTGCCGGAGGGTGAAGTCGCCCAGACGGCTGCATTCGCCGCCGGGAAGAGAGGTCAGCAGGGTCTGGTCGCGCGCGGTAAGGACGGTGACGCAAGGGCCACCGCGCGGGATTAGCCGTTCGATCTCGGGCCGGTCGCGCTCCTCGATGTTGTCGAGGAAAAGAAGGCCATCGTAGTGGGCCAGGGCCGATTGAAGTGATTCGCCGGGATCGACCCGTAGTTGGCCGGCGAGGTTAATTTGCCGGCTCTCGGACGTGCCGGAGTCGAGCGACAGGTAGAGCGTGCGTCCGCTGTAATCCGAGCGCGCGACGTGCACGGCGACCGTGCTCTTACCAACCCCCGGTGGTCCGGCGATCTTGGCAATCCGGTGGGTGGCTAGGGCCTCCTTGATGGCGGTGAGCTCGGGTCGCTCCACCGTGTAGTAGTCGTCGACGGGCAGGGGATCTACGCGGGGCACCGCCTGTGCGGCTGGGTCGTGCCCGCGTATGGCATCAAGGATGGTGCTCGTGGATTCTGTGATCTGCGCGCCGGTCCGCGTCGTGATGAGGTCGGCGAGGATCTGATGGTCGAGCGAGAGCAGTTTGTGCCGCTGCTGGTTGAGCAGGACGAGGAAATACTGGAGGAGTTGCGCGACATTCGGATCGCTTGCGGTGAGAGTGGCGGCCTCGCGAGGATTGATTGCGTGGTTCGCGTACCAACTGGCGATCGTCTCCGCGTTGTCGACGGTTCCGAGCAGGCTTGAGACGGCGTTCCAGACGGGCGAGCGTGGCGGATGTCCGACAGTTTCGCAGTGGGTGATTGTTGCTTCTGCCGCGCGCAGATACGCGCGCTTCAACTGTCTACGCTTCCGGTAGTCGCGGAAGCGACGAGCCGCAAGCGTGACGGCGAATCGAACCGCCGCGGCTCCAAGAATCTCGGCAACTGGACTCATGCCACCCTGACTTCTCGGACGATGGTATCAAGCGAGATGTCCGAAGAGTCGCGCTTGGGGTGGAGGGATATAGTCTCGCCGCGAGCTACAAGGGCTGGTGGGGGGTGCGGGGGAGGAAGCGGCCGCGGCCGGGGGCGCTGCGGATTGCGCCGTCTTGGTAGACGACGTCGCCGCGGGAGAGGGTGAGCACGGGCCAGCCGAGGCAGTCGAAGCCTTCGTAGGGCTCGTAGTCGACGCGGGACTGCATGCCTGCGGCGGTGGGGCGGTGGCGGCGGTTGGGGTCGATGAGGACGAGGTCGGCGTCGGCGCCGACGGCGATCGCGCCCTTGCGCGGCCAGAGGCCGAACAGTTTC
Source organism: Dehalococcoidia bacterium (assembly GCA_963663235.2). Taxonomy (GTDB): domain Bacteria; phylum Chloroflexota; class Dehalococcoidia; order Bin125; family Bin125. The sequence continues at coordinate 354,055 of CAXXNO010000012.1, read as the reverse complement.
GCCGGGTTGGTGGCGGTGAGGTCGACGAAACGGCCCAGCGAGATGCGGCCCTTGGCGACGCCTTCGGCGTAGAGCATGCCGATGGAGGTCCCGAGGTTGGCGATGCCGGCGGGGATCTCGGTGAAGGGCTTGGCCGTGTCGGTCTTGAGCGCGGCGGGCCAGGGCGAGTGGTCGGTGGCGTAGGTCTGGATCTCGCCGTTGCGGAGGCCGTCCCAGAGCGCCTGCTGGTCGTCGAGGGAGCGGAGCGGGGGCAGGCAGACGTACTTGCCGCCCTCGCCGTCGGGTAGGGCGTAGCGGCTCTCATCGAGGTAGAGGTAGGTGGGGCGGGTCTCGACGTAGATCGTGGCGCCGTGCGATCGGGCGTCGCGGACGGCGTCGAGGGCGGCGCGCGAGGAGAGGTGCACGAAGTAGACGGGGCAGTCGAGCGTGCGGGCGTAGGCGGCGACGCGCGCAGTGGCGAGCGCTTCCGTGATCGGCGGGCGGGAGTGGGGGAAGTTGTCGACCGTGGTGCGGCCGCCGGCGAGGAGGCGGTCGGTGAGGTGAGCGATGAGCGCTTCGTCTTCGGCGTGGACGCTGACGAGGAGGCCGAGGCCGGCGCAGGCCTGGAGGACGCGCAGGGTGTCGGCGTCGTTGAGGCCGATGGAGGTTGTGACGGTGAAGATCTTGACGCTGGCGACGCCGTCGGCGGCCAGGGGGGCGAGCTCGTCGAGGACGCCGGGAACGCTGAGATCGGTGACGACGATGTGGAGGCCGAAGTCGACGTGGGCGCGGCCCTCCGCCTTCTGGAGCTCGGCGTCGACGGCGGCGCGGAGCGGTTGGCCTTTTTCCTGGAAGGCGAAGTTGAGGATGGTGGTGATGCCGGCGGCGGCGGCGGCGCGGGTGCCGCTCTCGTAGTCGTCGGATATGTCGGCGTCGACCCAGTCGTAGGTCTGGGCGACGTGGGTGTGCACGTCGATTGCGCCGGGGACGACGACGTGGTTGGCGGCGTCGATTTCGTGATCGGCGGGCGGGAGGCCGGAGCCGATGGCGGTGATGACGCCGTCGCGGATGCCGACGTCGGCGGGGAAGGCCTCGCTCGCGGTGGCGACGAGGCCACCGCGGACGACGCAGTCGAAGATCATGGGCCGGGTCTGGCTAGGCGCCGGGCGCTTGCTTGGCGATGGCCAGGATTTCGCGGACGGACTCGTGGCGCCAGTCGGCCCAGTCGTCGGAGGTCTGGATGGCGCTGTAGGCCTGGCGGATGCGGGCCTTCATCTGGTCCTCGGACTCGTCCTCGCGTCGGGTGAAGGTCTTTTGCAGGCGCTCGTAATAGTCGTTGGCGATGGCGGGCCGCTCGATCCAGTGGCCGATGTAGCCGAGGTCCTGGGTGTAGAGGACGATGACGGGGATGGACTGGTACTCGTTACCGTCTTTCTTGTTGAGGAACTCGGCCATGATGTCGCCGTTGTTGTCGTCGCGCGGGAAGATGCGGAGCTCCCAGCCGGCGGCTTCGCAGAGCTTGGCGACGACCGGCATGCCGCGAAAGACATCGGGGCACCAGTCCTCGCCCAGGGCGAGGACTCTAAGTTTGGGGAGGGCGCGGAGGGCCTGGACGTGCTCGGGCTTGAGGGCGGTCTCGCGCTCGTTGCGGCGCATGCGCTCGCTGTTGTCGTCGCGCGGCTTGCCGTTGGGCATGTTGCGGGCGAGGTTTTCGGGCGTGCCGACGTAATCGAGGTATTCGTCCCAGGTGCGGCCCTGGGCATAGCGCTCGGGCGTGACGACGGATTGCTGGGTGGTCATGGTCGGTCCCTTCCTGAGCGGGAGGCGGCGGGCGTTGGTGAAGGCGCGCTCGCGGCGCCCAGGATAGCAGAGGGAGGGGGCGGGGCTGTGGCTGGTCTCTGGGGCTACTCTTCGGGATGGTCCTGGTGACAGGAGCAGGAGCACTCGTCGAGCGAGTATCGGAGCACGTCGGTGTAGGTCTGCTCGGCGAGCCGTTCGGCGAGCGCCTCGGGGACGTGGCGGCCGCTGGCGTCGCTCTCGGCTGCGCGGGTGACGGCGTTAAAGGCGTACACGGCCATGGCCGCAGCGCGGTCGATCATCTCGGCGATGTCGCTGCGGATGACTCCTTCTTCGCCAGCGTGACGTTCATCGGTGAGCATAGTGACCCTCACGCACTGCCCGTCCGATAGGCCGGGCTCGTTTGAGCATAGCGGCTGCGCGGCTCGGCTGGCTACGGACTTCGTGGTTGGCGTCGGGGGCGGTCGGCATCGGGGGCGGGTGGGCCGGGGCTGCTAGCATGCCGGCCGAGCGCTGGACACGCGCACGCCACAGGATGGGAGGTTGACATGCAGGCGATCGAGCTGGGGGTGATGTTCACGGGGATGGGGTGGGACCTGGACGGCGCCGAGGTGCGGGACTGGGCGCGGGGGGTGGAGGCGATCGGGTACGAGTGGATCGGCACGAACGACCACGTCGCCTACGCCTACAACCGGCCGGATCGTGAGCCGGGGTTCTACGCGGGTCCGGTGTATCAGCACGAGACGATGACGCTGCTGGCGCACATGGCGGCGTGCACGGAGCGGGTCATCCTCCAGAGCTGCGTGCTGGTGCTGCCGCAGCGGCAGCCGGCGCTGGTGGCGAAGCAGGCGGCGGAGATCGACGTGCTCAGCGGCGGGCGTTTTCGGCTGGGGGTCGGGATGGGGTGGGGGGAGGCGGAGTTCGAGTCGTTGGGGGTGCCGTTCAGGGAGCGGGTCGCGCGGTTCGAGGAGGCGATCGCGGTGGTGCGGCGGTGCTGGGGGGCAGAGCCGGTGGAGTTCGAGGGCCAATACACGACGATCCGGTCGATGAACATGGAGCCGAAGCCGGTGACGCCGGGGGGGCCGCCGATCATCATCGGGGGCTTCGTGGAGGCGGCGGAGCGGCGGGCGGCGCGGCTGGGAGACGGGTGGCTTGGTGCGCCGATGGCGCAGGCGGCGGAGGCGGCGGCGACGATCGGGCGGATGCGGGAGACGCTGAAGGCCGAGGGGCGGGACCCGGAGCGGTTCACGGTGCAGTGGATGGCGCCGCTCAGCAAGAACCTGGACGAGCTGGCGACGTTGCTGCGGGGGTATCGGGACGCGGGGGCGTCGCAGTTGCTGTTGCTCAACCCGGAGACGGATCCGAAGACGAAGGTGTCCGTGGACGCGCAGTTGCGGCAGTTGGAGGCGGTGTGGCGGGAGGTCCGGCCGGCGGTGGTGGGTGGGTAGGGCACGCGCCGTCGCGCTGAGCCGAACGGTTGATTGAGGGAGGTGCAGAACTCCTCAAGTGAGTAGCGCGGTGAGCGGTGTTACGTTCGATAAGCTCTCAGGGACCAGCGAGAGTTTTTCGATATTCGACGTGGATCGAGTATCCCATCGCGTGTGCGGTCTTCGCCAGAGTGCTCAAGTGCGGTTCGTGCGCGCCAGATTCCAGTCGGCTAATTGAGTTTTGCGTCGTTCCCAAAAGCGATGCAAGCTGCAACTGCGTCAGACCGCACTCCGCCCGTGCCTTGATGAGTCCTCGAATGGCGTCCATTCGAGGATGGATGGCGTCGTATTCCTTCGCAATTTCAGGGTTGGCCAAAAGCTGTTCGCGGTGCTGTTTCCAAGTCGTCATGACAAAGTGTGCTCTCTGAAATTTCTGCATCACATTTACCTAGCGGCTAACTATGCGTGTCGTGCATCCCAGTCCTCCAGATTCCGTCGCGCCCGGTCTCGCTCCTGTCGATCAAGCTTCCGAGTTGTTTTCGGCCATGCATGAAGGACCAGAGCGCTGTTTGCACGAAAGGCGTAAGCGACTCGATGGTCGCCCGGCGTAAGCTCGAAAATCCGATACTTCTCGTCAATCAGTTTCGATCTTGGCGGTCGAATTAGGTGACCGAGTTCTTCGAGCAGGTCCACTGCACCAATGATTACAGCCACACCCTTGGCCTCTCCGGCAGCGTCCAAAGTGTCTAGGTACTCCTTGACCGGCTCTTGGCCAGCAATCGTGGCGTAGTAGACGATCTCCATCTATTACCCTTGTGATATCGCACAGGTGGAATATCACATCTATGATATGTCCTGTCAAGTAGATCTTCGTCAATCTGTTCGTTCTGCTTCAGGCCATCCGTCGCGTGCACTGCCGCACGTTCGTGATTTCGCCCGCCTCCGCCGCGGCGGCTGCCCCCGCCTGGAGCACCAGCACGGCCATCACGATGTGGAACCCCGCCCACTGTGGCCCTCCTGCGGTAGCGGGAGTTCAGGGTCCGGCGCCCCTTGAGCTGGGAGCACCCCTCTAGCGAGCGCTGGGCCACGTCGCAGCGTTTGTGTGCTCGCTCTCCGAGCGGGTCCGGGGGTTGTTGAAGTCATGCGAGATGCCCGCGGCCAGGTTGCCGACCGAGTCCATCAGTTGCGCCTGCTCCACGCGCGATTCCAAGGCGCGGCGCTCCGTGATGTCGTCGATCTCGCCGAGGAGGTCTTCCGAGTTGGCGTAGCGGCGCAGCGTCAAGTTGACGAGTCGCTCACCGCGCTGGGGGGTGGGGAGGTGTACCTCAAGACTGCGGCTCTGCGGGGGCGCCGTGCGCAACGCCGCCTCGACGGCGGGGCGATCGGCGGCGGAGACGAAGTCGAGGATGGAGCGATCGGCGCAGGGCGCGTCGTCGCCGACCGTGGCCACAAACTGCTGATTGTGGAAGTGGATGGCGCCGCCGGCGTCGCAGCTGAAGATTCCTCGGGTGGAGGTCTCGACCACCGCGCGGTAGCGGGCCTCCGACAGGCGCAGGGCTTCCTTGGCGGTGCGGAGGCGCGCGATGTCGGCGCGGGTGCGGGTGGTGTGCTGCTTCATGATCAGCCACATCATGGCGATGGGCAGGGCGAAGGCGATCATGGCGACGGCGCCGACATCGCGATAGGTGAAGGCGACGGCGTAGGCGACGAAGGCCAGCGCGAGATAGTGGGGCGCCGCCCAGAGAAACTTGTCGCGCCAGGCCGAGATCGGGCTCGTCGCCCCGGAGAGCGTGAGCACGCCCGCAACCAGCACGCCGTTCACGAGGTAGGAGCCCAGCGCCGCGAGTGCGACGGGGGCCAGCTGGGCCGCCGCATCGGCGGTGTCGAACGGGCCAGCGAGCGCGTGGAAGATGGTCGCGGTGGCCATGGCGGCCAGAGCGAAGACCGCAGCGTTGAAGAGGACCTTGTACCAGGGGAGGCGCAGGACGGTTTGGGCGAGCATGACCGCGATCACCGCGGCGAGCGCCGCCTCGGCGGCGCCGAGCAAGAGCGCGACGACGAAGAGCGGCGCGAAGGCGAGTGAGACGTTGCTGCCGCCGAGGTCAAAGTCAACGGCACCGGCGGCAACGACATCATCACCACCACCAACACCACAGTGACGCTGACGGGGCAGGGAGCCACTGGCTACACCGCCTTCGAGACGCTGAACGTCAACGGCCAGGCCGGTGGTGGGGATACCATGACCACCACCAACACCAACCCCAGCACGGCGACCAACGTCACCGACGACGGGGTCTTGACGGTCTTCCCCGGCATCGTCACCCTCGCCCCTCCTGTGGTCCTGGCCAGCCTGGGCGGCATCGTGATCATTAACGGCACCAACTTCACGGCGGCGACGGGCGTCACCTTCGGCGGCGTCGCCGTCGCATTCAACGTGCTCAGCGACACCCAGATCCGGGCGACCCTCGTCGCCCGGACGGCGGCCACCGTGGACGTGCAGGTGACCTCCAGCACGGGGACGGTCGACTTCGCCAGCGCGGGCGACAACTTCGTCTTCGCCGCGTCGGCGGCCGACTTGGAGGAGGCGCTGGCGGACGAGGGGACATTCGACCCGGCGACGGGGATTAACACGGTGGACCCGACGACGGGGCGGGCGACGATCAACCTGGCCACGGAGAGCACCACGGAGAACGGGATGACCGTGGTCAACGTGACGGACGGGGCGGGGACGACGGTGGGGATCGACGTGGCGGACCTGCCGGGGAACACCACCGACATCACGGTGAGCATGCAACCGGCCACGGCGGGGGATGTCACGGCTGCGCTGGCGGAGGCCGGGCTACCGGCGGGGACGATGGCGTTCGGGGTAGAGATCAGCATCTCCGATCAGTTCGGCGGCAACATCGGGGGGACCACCGCGGTGACGGTGCAGTTCGAGCTGCCGGCGGGGTTCGACCCTGCCACGAGCGCGGTGGTGGTGAACGGGGAGGTCATTACGGTGACCGTCGTCTCGCTGGGCCCGCCGGTGGTGGTGCAGGCATCGCTGCCGCACCTGACGACGGTGCTGCTGGTGGAGATCGTCGAGGAGGAAGCGGAAGAGGAGCCGGTGGACGAGGTGGTAGAAGAGCCGCCCGCCGCCGAGGTCCTCACGTTGCGGGCGGGCGGGCAGTTCGTCTTGTGGACGTTCGGGCCGGCGCTGGCGGCGGACCTGTTCGGGGTGGTGAAGATCGCCTGGCTGTTCGACTCGACCACGGTCAGCTGGACGTCGTTCATTCCGCCGTTGGGCATCATCAACTTCGCCCTGAATGACGGCGCCGTGCTGTGGATCGTCTCGGAGACGGCGCAGGCGATACCAATCGCGGCGTAGCCGGGGTACTGCGGTAGCCTGGAAGGGGCCGTAACCCCAAGCGAATGTGTGTCTGTGGCGAGGCCGTTCTTCCGCCGGTGTGGGAGGACGGCCTCGCGGCGTTTGCGCGCCCGGCGGCCTGTAACCGCGAGGTAAAAAGGTTCGCCGCGGCGCGTCTCACGGGATACCTCCAGGCAGGTGTCCGTGCCTTTTGGCGCATCGCGCATGATCGGGCTAGACGCCGGTTTCGTATCCTAAGGCGGCCTACGAACAGGGCCGGGCCGTAGACTTCGGCCCGATCGCAGATGCAGAGATCAGTAAACGGAAGGAGCGAGAGTTTGGGAATCCAAATCGGACAGTTGCGCTGGGGCTCGGTCATCGGGGTGGCGCTCGCGGCCGTCGTGGCGGTGCTGGTGTGGGGCGGGGGGCAGGTTGAGGCGCAGGCGGTGTAGTTCAGCGCTACGCTGAGCGGCGGCGCCGAGGTGCCCGCCATCGAAACGGACGGGACCGGGTCGTTCGCGGCGACGCTGGAGGGCGACACGATTTCCTTCGGGCTCGCGGCGATAGACATCATCGGCGTGACGCAGGCGCACATCCACATCGGGCCGGCCGATGACACCGGGCCGGTCACGGCGTTCCTCTTCGGCCTTGTCGAGGAAGGCGTGGACGGCGTGGATGCCGACGGCACCCTGACCGCGGCCGATCTCGTCGGCCCGCTGGAAGGCGGGACCATCGCCGACCTGGTTGCGGAGATGCGAGCGGGCAACGCCTACGTGAACGTCCACACCCTGGTCAACGCGGGGGGTGAGATTCGCGGCCAGATTGTCGGGATTCCGCCGGAGGAGACGTTCAGCGCCACGCTGAGCGGCGGCGCAGAGGTGCCCGCCATCAAAACGGCCGGGAGCGGGTCGTTCGACGCGACGCTGGAGGGCGACACGATCTCTTTCGAGCTCGTGGCCGTCGACATTATCGGCGTAACGCAAGCGCACATCCACATCGGGCCGGCCGATGACAACGGGCCGGTCACGGCGTTCCTCTTCGGCCTTGTCGCGGAAGGCGTGGACGGCGTGCAGGTGCCGGGCACTATCACCGCCGCCGATCTCATCGGCCCGCTGGAAGGCGGGACCATCGCCGACCTGGTTGCGGAGATGGAGGCGGGCAACGCCTACGTGAACGTCCACACCGTGGCCATCCCGGCGGGCGACGGCGAGCCCGAGAACGGCGACGGCGACGGCGACGGCATGCCGGAGCCGGAGCCGGAGCTGCTCGGCACGCTGACCTTGAACGCGGGCGGGCAGTTCGTGTTCTGGCAGTTCGGGCCGGCAAACGCGGCGGACGTGTTTACGGGCGTGAAGATCGCCTGGTTGTTCAACGCGACGGCTGTGAGCTGGCTTTCGTTCATTCCTGCATTGGGCATCACCAACTTCGCTCTGGCCGACGGTGACGTCCTCTGGGTCGTCTCCGACACGGCGCAGGAGATTGAGGTCTTGGCCTAGGGTTCCGCACCCGACCGAAGGCAAGCAAGAGTGTGAGGGCCGCCGACATGGCGGCCCTCACTTTTATCGTGAGGGCCGGTGGGTGGTGGAGGAGTGGGGCGCGCCAGGCGGGGGCGATTAGGCGAAGCGCGGGCGGACCTGCTCCATGAAGAGCCGCATGGTGTCGATGACCTTGTCATGCTCGACGAGGCCGCCGGGGTTGAACCAGCAGATGACCTGGCCGGCGCCGTAGGCATCGACGGCCTCTTGGATCCTCGCGGTCACCTCGTCGGGATCGCCGGTGGCGCACATGAGGTCGAGCACCTCGGGGTAGGTGATGGTGCTGAGGCGCTCCGCCAGGGCGGGGGCCTGCCCCTGCGCACCCTTGTGGAGATAGGGGCCGAGCATCACCTCCGCCACGATGCGCACGTAGCTCATGATGCTCTTTTCCATGCCGGCGCGGGCGGTGTCGCCGTCCGGCGCCACGAAGGAGGGGAGGAGCACGGCGATGTCGTCTGGGGTGGCGGGGCTCCCGGCCTCGGCGCGGCCGCGGCGGTAGATGTCGATGCGTTTCAGCAGCATCTCGTGCGACGCCGTGATCGGCGTGAGCATGATCTGGAGGCCGGAGCGGGCCGCGCGTTCGGCGCTGTCGTCACTGTTCACGGCGAGCCGCGTCCGGGGCCGGGGCCGCTGGAGGGGCTTGGGGATCACGTCGACGTCGCGGTAGTGGAAGAAGCGCCCGTCATAGGTGAGCGGTTCGTCGCTCCAGGCGCGGAGCAAGACCTCCAGCGCTTCGACGAAGCGATCGTTGCGCTCCTCGACGGGGATGCCGAAGCCTTCGAAGTGCTGGCGCCGCGCTCCCCGGCCGACGCCGTACTCCAGGCGGCCGCCACTGATGATATCGAGGGTCGCGGTGTCTTCGGCGACGCGGACGGGATCGTGGAGCGGCAGGAGGGTGACGCCGATGCCGATGCGGATGCGTTGCGTGCGGGCGGCGACGGCGGCGCCTACGACGAGCGGCGAGGGCATGATCGAGAATTGGGGGGCGAAGTGCATCTCGGCCAGCCAGGCGACGTCGAAGCCCAGGTCGTCGCCGGCCGCGATCTGATCGAGCGTGTCGCGGTAGCGCTGGGCCGGATCCTGGCCGGGCCAGGCCGGCAGCTGGTAGAAGAGGCCGAAGTCCACGAGGCGCGGCTCCTATCGTCCCGGCGAGCAGCGTAGCGCGTGGCGAGATTTAGCGGGCCTCGAAGTCCACGCGCCACGTGGAGCGGCAACCGTCGGGGTCGACGTGGGCGTGGCGGCCGTTGGTCATGGATCCGTCGGAGAGGACCGTCCCGGCGTAGAAGCCGAAGCCGTCGGGGTTCTAAGACTGCTCCAGAGAACCGAGGACGCGGTCGACCTCGACGGCGAAGGGATCCGGGTCGCCGCTATAGAAGGTGTCCGGATCGAAGAACGGTCCCGGGCCGCCGAAGGCGCCGCCAGGAACGGTGGCGACGGGGAAGGTGGAGACGTCAGCGACGAACTGCCCGGTCACGGGGTCGATGCGGTGGGTGCTGCGCTGACTCACGATGGGCTGCACGATGACCAGGACGTTGCCTTCAGAGTCGAACTCCAGGCGGAGATTGGAGAAGAATCTGCGGGCCAGAGGGATGCACCCGGCGGCCTCGGACTCTGGGGTGCGGGCGCCGTCCGTGAAGTCGCCCACGACCTGGATCTCGTTGTCCGTGGGGGCGAAGCCGAAGCGGTCGTCATCCACGACGATGGTGAAGCAGAGGCCGGAGTGCTGTTTCGTGTCGCGCCCGACGGCGGTGACGCGGCCAGAACCGGCGCGGAGGGAACCGTCGATGGAGAGGACGACGGTATACCTGGCGTCGATGAGCGCCTTGGCAGCGAGGTCGAACTCGTAGGTGCCGGCCTCATCGCACTTGTAAGAACCAGCGAAATTGAAGTCCGGCTGGGTGCGGAGGAGCCAGAGGAAGTCGAACGTTCCCATGGCCACGCGGCTGATGGGGCCCTGCGTGGTGGGGCGGCCTATGCCGCCCCAGTTGCCCCCGGACCTGGGGCGGAACTCGATGCTGGCGCGGATGGTGGGGCCGTTGGGGATGGTGATGGTGAATCGCACGTCGTGCCGAAAGTCATCGCTGCGAGTGATTGGAAAGACGACCGAGAAGGTCGAGCCAACGGTGTGGGGGCCCGCAGGGACCTCGCGCGGCTCTTCCAGAATGAAGCCTTTGGCGCCGACCTCCTGGAAGAAGGGGACGAAGCTGAAGTGGGCGACCTCGGCCGTGATTGATGTGAGGCCGGTGGCCGGGTCCTGTTCGAGGTCGATGGTCTCGATGCCTTCGACCGCGTCGGAGACGTTGTAGGCGACGACAACGGCGTTAATCAGCGATGGGGGCGGTGAAGGCGAGGGTGGCGGGCTTCTGAAGCTGGAGGCCGTCCGGCTCCAGTTGGTAGGCGGCGAGGAGCGACACATCGGGGTCTTCGCTCTCCACTTGGACGAGGTCCGTGAGGTTTGTGATCTGGATGTCGTCCGGGGAGACGTCCTCGGGGAGCGCGCCGGGGGGGATGGTGAGGGTGGCGCTGCCATCGTCGGCGGTGACAACGTCGCCCGCGAGGTCGATGACCTGGTCGCCCTCGGAGACGATCCAGAGGACGTCGCCATCGTCGATGGGGAAGTTGACGGCGCCGAGGGCGGGGATGAAGGCGGTCCAGTTGACGGCGTCGGGGTCGAAGCGCCAGGCGATCTTGACGGTGCCGAAGATGTCGGCAGCGTCGAACGGACCGAAGGACCAGAAGACGAATTGACCGCCGTCGTTGAGCGTGAGGGTCTGACTTGAGTCCGACGGCTGGGCATCGTCCTGGGCGTGAAGCGTCGGCCCGTGCGACGCGGCGGCGATAGCGAGCATAAACAGGAGGACTGCGAGCGCCGCCCGGAGATGCAGACGAGTGGTCGAGGCCCTCATGGGCGGCTCTTTTCCGCTTGATGCGGCAGCCTAGGCACGCGGGCGCATCGGGTCAAATACGGGCCCTGCAGCTTTCGAAGGTTGTGGACCTCCACCGCGAGCCGTCGATCCGGCCGGGACAGGGATCGCGGTGGCGTGTAGCGTGACCGACGCCGCGAACTCGCGCCCCAGCGGTTCGGGCGTCCGGTGGGGAGTGAGAGTGGAGCGAGGAGTGCAGCGATGACGTCGTCAGAGGGTCAAGCGTTCGTGCAGGAGCCGTCGCGGTCGACGCCGGTGCGGGCGGAGGCGGACGTGCTGGTGGTGGGCGGGGGCGCGGCGGGGGTGTCGGCGGCGGTGGCGGCGGCGCGCAACGGCGCCGACGTCATGCTGGTGGAGCGCTACGGCTACTTGGGGGGGCTGGCCACCGGCGGGTTGATCATCCTCCTCTTGACGCTGGACGACGGCCGGGGCCGGCAGGTGGTCGGCGGGCTGTGCCAGGAGGTGACGGACCGGCTGGCCAAGCGCGGCGCGGCGTACTTCCCGCCGGAGGCGGAGTGGGGAAGCGACGACGAGGCGCTGGTCAAACACGCCTCCCGCTGGGGGCTGGTGTGGGGCAGCGGACCGCACCGGGTGTGCTACTCCGTGGCCTACGAGCCTGAGGAGCTGAAGTTCGCCTTCAACCAGATGGTGGAAGAGGCGGGCGTGCGGCTGCTGCTGCACGCCTGGGCGGCCGACCCGATTGTGGAAGACGACCGGGTGACGGGCGTGACGTTCCAATCGAAGGCGGGGCGGTTCGCGGTGCTGGCGCGGGTGGTGATCGATGCGAGCGGTGACGGCGACATCGTGGCGGCGGCGGGCTGCCGCCATGAAACGGCGGAGGTGCTGCCCTGGCTGTGGTTCTGCATGGGTGGGGTGGAGGAGACGGAGGCGGCGATCGACGCGGGGGGCTGGTTCTTCCGCACCATCGGCGAGGGGAAGGTGCTGCTGCCCTGGGGGGCGACCGAAAAGATCTCGCGCCGGATCGACGCGACGAAGCCAGAGGACCTGACCTATGCGGAGCTGGAGGGTCGGAAGCGGGTGATGGAGGAGGCGGACCGGCTGCGGCGGGAGGTCCCCGGCTTCGCCAAGGCGCACTTCTGCCACATCGCCGACCAGTTGGGGGTGACGGAGAGCCGCCGCCTGCAGGGCGAGCACGTGTTGCGACGCGAGGAGATGGACCGCGCGTTCGACGACGCGGTGGCGGTGACGGGGCACTGGACGAAATACGAGGCGCTGTACCAGATCCCCTATCGCTGCCTGCTGCCGAAGGAGCTGAGCAACGTGCTGGTGGCGGGCCGGTGCATCTCGGTGGACCATCGAGTGCACCACGCGACCAAGGAGATCCCGCCGTGCATGGCGACGGGGCAGGCGGCGGGGACGGCGGCGGCGATGGCGTTGCAGGAGGGCGTTGGGGTCAAGGAGCTGGACGTGGCGTCGCTGCGGCGTCGGCTGGAGGCGCAGGGGGCGATCGTGCGGCTGTAGGGGCGGGCAGCGCCGAGCCCAGAGCGGAGGTATAGTTCGGGCCCCACCGCCGCGCGCTAGGCCAAGGCTGGTAGGTTAGCCATCGCTAATGGCACACGCCCAGCACCTTGACGGTCGAACAACACGCGCTCTGCAGGTCTCCGCGCTTCTGACAGGGATCTATTTCGTCGTCGAACTCACGGCGGGCCTGCTCATCGGCTCCGTGGCTGTGCTGTCGGACGCTTTCCACACGCTCTCGGCGGTGGGCGGGGTGCTGATCGCGATGGGGGCCGCGTCCCTCGCTGGCAGGCCGGCGACGCCCACACGGACCTTCGGACTCATCCGCGCGCGGAGGTCCTCGGCGCCTTCGCCAACGGCTTCTTCCTGCTCGGCATGGCGGTTCTCGTCTTTGTGATGGGAGCGCTGCGACTCAGCGACCCCAAGGACCTGGCAACCGTCCCGATGCTACTCATCGCCGGCGGGGGGCTGGTGACGGAGGTGATCGCGCTTACTCTCCTGCTGCGAAGCCAGCGCGGCAACCTGAATATCCAAGGGGCAATATGGCATGTGGGGCAGACCTTCGTGGGCAGTCTCATTATTATCGTGGCCGCGATCGTCATTGCGACGACGGGTTTTCTGGAGATTGACCCGATTCTCGGAATGGCGTTCGGTGTGCTGCTGCTCTGGGCCTCGGTGGGAATCATCAAGGAATCGACGAACATCTTCCTGGAGGCGACGCCGAAGGATCTCGATCTGGTCCGGCTCAAGCGCGACGTGGAGGCGCTTCCAGGGGCCGTCGATATGCACCATATCCACGCCTGGACCCTCACCTCAGGCAAGACCGTCGTGTCGGCCCACGTGCGTATCGACGAGTTGGCCGACGCCGGGTTACTCGAACGGATCACGCGCCTGCTGCGCGAGGACTACGCGGCGTACTTCTCCACCATCCAGCTTGAGCAGCGCCCTATCGGCGAGGACCCGCGAGAGATCGACTTCTTGGAGCAGGAAGTCTTCAAGGAGCGTGGCCATACGGAGAGCGCCGGACCCATGGCGGAACACCACGACGCGGCCCACTAGGAAGCTCTGCGGCATCGGCTGGAGGCGCAGGGGGCGATCGTGCGGTTGTAGAGGCGGGCGGCATCGAGCGAGACGCCGATGCCCGCTTGAAATGTTGTGGGACATCGGCGATCCTCGCACCAGTTTCGGGGCGGGCGCACGCTGCGTCCCGTGGGAGCACAAGGAGGAAGCGATGCCCAAGTTTGAGGTGGTGAATCCGGGCTGGGAGTGGAGCGACCGCTACACGTTCTCGCCGGCGGTGCGGAAGGGCAACTTGCTGTTCATCTCCGGGATGACGGGCACGGACGAGAGCGGCCGGCTCGTCGGGCCGGACATCGCGTCACAGACGCGGCAGATCTACCGGAAGCTGGATCAGATCCTCAAGGCCGCCGGGAGCAGCTTCGACGACGTGGTGAAGACGACGGAGTTCATCACGACAACGGAGCGATACCGGGAGACCGCGGCGGTCCGTCGGGAGTTCATGAAGAACGGCTTCTCGGCGGCCACGGGGGTGATCATCAAGGGAATCCTCCGGGACGGCGCGCTGATCGAGATAGACGCCATCGCCGTGTTGGACGAGCCGCGGCGGCCGGCGGCGCGGGCGCGGAAGCGGGCCCCGGCGCGGAAGGCCGCCGCCAAGAAGGGTCGGGCGCGGAAGAGCGCCGCGAAGAGAGCGCCCGCGCGGAAAAGGGCGGCGAAACGGACGGCCGCAAAGAAGACGGCGCGCAAGGCTCCGGCACGGAAAGCTCCGGCACGGAAAGCTCCGGCGCGGAAGCGGGCCGCGAGGCGATAGCGGCGGGAACGGCGGCAGGAGAGGCGATGACAGAGGCGACGAAGTACTTTGAGGACTTCCAGATCGGGGAGACGTTCTCTATCCCGTCCAAGACGGTGACGGACGCGCACTTCCTTTTCTTCTCCGGGCTCACCGGGGACAACAACCCGATCCACTACGACGAGGAGTTCGCCAAGGGGACCCGCTTCGGCAAGCGGGTGACGCACGGGCTGCTGCTGGCATCGATGACGGCGGCGGGGGCCTCGACGTTGAACCCGTTAATCGAGGGGTCGATCGTGGCGTTCCTGGAGCAGTCGTCCCGATTCCTCAAGCCGGTGCTGATCGGCGACACGATTACGCCGGAGCTAGAGGTGAGCGAACTGGTCCCGAAGACAGACATGGGGTTGGTGCGTCTGACGAGCCGGATCACCAACCACCACGGCGAGCTCTGCCTGGAGGGCATGCACGCCTATCTGATCCGGAAGCGGCCGAGCTAGCGGCCCCCAAGCCCCGGTCAGGTGAGCGGCCGCCAGACGCGGCGGCCCTCCATGAGGCCGAAGTGGCCCAGGCCCTCGCCCGGGAGATGCGCGGCGCCGACTAGCTCTTGCCCCGATTCCAAGCGCTTGAGGATGGTCAGGCGGGTCTGCCGCGCCTGGTCGCTGTCGGTATCGAAGCTGTTGACGAGATCGGGATCCTGGACGTCCAGCGCGGAGAGTACGACGTCGCCCAGGATGAAGCCGCGATCGTTGCCGGAGACGATGGCGATGCTGGAGTGTCCGGGCGTATGCCCCGGCGTGGGGAGCGTGGTCAGGGATGGCGTGACGGTCTTCTCGCCGCTGAAGAGATCGAGTTGGCCGGCGGCTTGCAGCGGCTT
Source organism: Dehalococcoidia bacterium (assembly GCA_963663235.2). GTDB lineage: Bacteria > Chloroflexota > Dehalococcoidia > Bin125 > Bin125. The sequence continues at coordinate 338,884 of CAXXNO010000012.1, read as the reverse complement.
CATGTCGCGGGTGAAGTGGTCGGCGCCTTGGGCGTCGAAGAAGTCCCAATCGGCCTGCGGCGCCCAGTAGCGGGCGTTGGGAAAGGTCGGGTCGCCGGTCTTGCGGTCGATGTTCCAGGCGGTGTGGTCCGGATGCAGGTGGGTAAAGACGACCGTGTCGACATCGGCGAGCTTGACGCCGGCGGTCTCGAGGTCGGGCAGGAGGCGGGCGTCGCCCGCCTCGGCGTAGCCGGTGTCGACGAGGATGGTCTGGCCGTTGGCCCGGAGGAGGAAGCAGGCGCAGATCATGGGGACGTCGCCATCGGGGGTGAGGAAGTGCCGGTACTGGGAGGCCGCTTTCCCGATCTCTGGAAAGACGCCGCCTACCGGGAAGGCGAAACGTGTATCCACCAAGCCAACGACTTCGACGCTGCCGACGTTTGCGCGCTGCATGATCCCACCCCTTCCGCGGTGTCTCGGATCTCTATATCCGGGAGATGGCCGGGCGGTTGTGGGTCCGCCTCACCAGAGGTCCTGGCGCCACTCGCCCGCGGCCTTGATCTTCTTGGCCTGGGGCAGGACCTCCTCGCCGATGCGCTGGACTTGCTCCTCCCACTCCTGGTAGGTGGCGGAGATGGCGTGCGGCGCCAGGTTGAGCAGGGAGTAGCCGGCGTCGGCGAAGCGCTCCACGTCGGAGAGGATCTGCTCGGCGGTGCCGCCGAAGTTGCGGCGGGGCTTGCGGGTGGCTTCCTCGTCTTTGGCATCCGTAATGCGGGCGGAGACGATGCCCATCATCGCGATCTCGGAGGGGTCGCGGCCGATCTTCTCGCATTCGCGGCGGATCTCGTCTTGGAGGACGTCGTACTCGTGGGGGCGGGTGTTGGCTTGGACGAGGATGGGGTAGAGGGCGTCGCCGTAGCGGGCGGTGATGCGGGCACCGGGTTTGGTGGTAGCGCCGACGATGAAGGGCGGGCGGGGATTCTGGATGGGCTTGGGGAACATGACGACGTTCTCGAAGTCGTAGAACTGGCCGTGGAAGGTGGCGAAGTCTTGGGTCCAGCAGCAGTCATACACCTGGATGCACTCCTCCAGCATCTGCAGGCGCTTGCTGTGATCGAGGCCGAGCACGTCAAACTCTTCCTTCATCCAGCCGGCGCCCACCCCCATGAGCAGGCGGCCGTTGGAGAGGTAGTCGATGGTGGCGAACTGGCGGGCATCGCTGAGAGGGTGGCGATAGGGGGAGATGAGCACGCCGGAGCCCATCCTGATGCGGCTGGTATGCGTGGCGATGGCGCCCATGACAACCATGCCGTCGAGGATGTTGGGCTTGGGCGGATAGTGGCGCTTGGCGCTGCCGACGTCGCCCTCCAGTTCGCCGCGCTGGCGCACCTCTAGGTTGGAGCGGCCCTCGCGGTAGACGGGAGTCAGCGACTCCGGGGAGGCCTCCGGAAAGGCGACGTGATCGCCGAAGGAGACCATGTAGAAGCCGAGTCGCTCCGCCAGTTGGGCGGACTCGACCGGGCGCATCTCCTCCGGCGGCATGGGCTGGTGCCACCAGTCGGTGTCGTCGCGACCGCCGCAGCCGTGAGTGTTGGTGATCAGACCGAGTTCCATCGCGCGCGCCTCTTTCCCCGTGGCGGCCGAGCGGCCGTTCGAATCGGCTGTCTGGATGGATTAGCCTAGCGCATCAGTGTCTAGGCGTCGCGCCGCCGCGGCGGTGCCGGACGAGAGGAGAGCCGCTGTGAAGTTCGGGATCTTTATCTTCGCGACGGACAAGGCGATGCCCATCGTCGAGGTGGCGCGGGCGGCCGAGGAGCGGGGGTTCGAGTCGCTGTGGGTGCCGGAACACGTGCACATCCCGGTGAAGCGGCAGACGCCGTTCCCGCTGTCCGAGGACGGATCGCTGCCGGAGCGGTACCTGCGCGCGCACGATCCGCTGGTGGCGCTGGCGGCGGCCGCCGGGGCGACCGGCACGATCAAGCTGGGGACGGCCGTTTGCCTCGTCACGGAGCACGAACCGATCGCGCTGGCCAAGGCGGTGGCCAGCCTGGACGACATCTCGGGCGGCCGGTTGCTGTTCGGCGTCGGGGCGGGCTGGCTGCGCGAGGAGATGGAACCGCTGGGGACGCGCTTCGAGACGCGCTGGCAGGTGACCGAGCAGCGGGTGGCGGCGATGAAGCGGATGTGGACCGAAGAAGAGCCGGAGTACCAGAGTGAGTTCGTGAACGTGCCGCGGACGTTCGTCTACCCCAAGCCGGCGCAGTCGCCGCACCCGCCGGTCTACATCGGCGCGGCGAGCCGCTGGTGCCGGCAGCGGGTGGCGGAGTGGGCCGACGGCTGGCTGCCCACCGCTGCGGACCCCGACTGGCTCGCGCACGGGGTCGCAGACCTGCGCAAGCGGACTGAGGCCGCCGGTCGCGATCCAGACGCGGTGGGGACGTCGTTGCTGATGGCGGACGCGGGCTTGATCGCGGCGTACGAACGGGCGGGCATCGAGCGGTGCATCTTTGAGGTGCCAAGCGGACCGAGGGCGGCCGTGCTTCCGGAACTGGACCGCCTGGCGAAGGTGGTCGCCGGGAGGACGGGCGGCTAGGGCTACCGGGAGCGCTTGAAGGCGGCCGCCGCGGCTGAAACAATCGAGCGGCGCGCAGCGCGACTGGCTGAGCGTGCTGGAGGAGGTCGTTGCGATGGAGCAGACAGGTGGCGTTTCGGTCCCGTCCGCGACGGATGCGCCGTTCGAGAAGCGAGACGTGCGCGCGGTGGCGGAGGGCGCGTCGGTCGCCGTCAACCTGCGCCGCAAGCGGCACGAGTGGACGTTGGACGGGTCGGCCGCCACAGGCGGCAGCGACCTGGGACCGACCCCGGTCAACGCGTTCCTGGGAGCGCTCAGCGCCTGCATGCTCATCACGTTCCAGATAGTGGCGGAGCGGCGCGACGTACCCATTGCCCGGATCGAGGCGCGGACGCGCGCAAACCCGGAGAAGTGGGTGGAGCGGATCACCCTGGAACTCGATGTCTGGAGTTCCGCACCGGAAGAGACCGTGCGCCCCTTACTGAGGCGGGCGGAGCGCGGTTGCTACGTGAGCCAAATCATCAAGCCGGAGATCGACTACCAGGTGGATCTGCGGGTGCACCCCGTCGCTTAGGCGGGAAAGGCCGCTCGATCGGGGGTCTTGAACGGCGAGGCGGCGGACTTCCGCGGGCGGCGTCTGCTGAGGATCTTTCCCCACCCCGATGACGTACGACACACGACCGGCGGGCCGCCGCGCTCCGGGCGGGCTCGTCGTTCTAGGAGCGGTCGAGCTTCTCAGCCGCCTTGAGCAGGGCGGTCATGCGGCCCTTCTTCACGTCCGCGCGACGCCGGACCTTGATGTGCCGCATGCCCTTGCCCGTGCCTTCCAGCAGGCCGTGGGGGTCGTGGAGATGCGCCCCCCGGAAGAACTGGAGGCGGACGTAGCCCTTGGCCGGATTGAGGGAGCAGATGTTGCTCTCGCCCGAGTAGGTGGGATAGCCTCATTTTATCGATTCTTGTGCGCGCGGCAGGGCGGCCCGGATCAGGTCCCGCAGGGCGGTCGCGGTTTCCCGTTCCGGGCGCGGGATCAGGGCGATTCGCGCGGTCACGGCGGCGTCGCTGTTCGGGCGTGGGGCCATCGGTCGCGCTCCGTGCAGCGAGGATAACGGAGCTGGGCGGATGGATCGCGCGGCGAAGAGGAGGCGCGCCGCCTAAGATGGTTCATGGGCGCGTCCGGCCGCTTTGGCCTGCGCGAGGATCTGGAGTCATCAGCCAGTCTCGCCGCTGTCTGCCGCCGGGGCCGGATGTTGAGGGAGCCTTGATGGCAACCACCGCTTCTCAGCAGCGCGAGGAGTCTCCGCTCTCCGATAAGCGCGTCTATCTGTTCGGCGACGGCCGGGCAGACGGCAGCCGCGATCAGCGTGACCTGCTGGGCGGGAAAGGGTCCGGCCTGGCGGAGATGAGCAACCTCGGCATCCCCGTGCCACCGGGGCTCACGATCACGACCGAAGCCTGCAACGCCTTCTACGCGCTGGGCCGACGCTATCCCGCCGGGCTGGAGCAGCAGGTGCGGGAGGGCGTGGCGCGCATCGAGCAGGTCGTGGGGGCGCGGTTCGGCGACGGGGAGAACCCGCTGCTGGTGTCCGTCCGCTCCGGCGCCCGCGTCTCCATGCCGGGCATGATGGACACGGTGCTCAACCTGGGCCTGAACGATGGGACGGTGGAGGGGTTGTCGCGCCGGTCCGGTGACCCGCGCTTCGCCTTCGATTCCTACCGGCGCTTCGTGGCGATGTACGGCGACGTGGTGCTGGGCCTCAAGCGCGAATCCGAGCTGCACGAGGACCCGTTTGAGGTGATTCTGGAGCGCAAGAAGCGCGAGCACGGCGTCACGCTGGACACGGAGCTGGCCGCCGACGCCTTGCGGGAGTTGGTGAGCGAAGGAAAAGCGGAGATCCATCGCCGGCTGGGGATCTCGTTCCCGGACGATCCCTGGGAGCAGCTGTGGGCCGCGATCGGGGCGGTCTTCAACTCTTGGGAGAGTCCCCGCGCGCTGGTCTACCGCGACTTGCACGGCTATCCCTCCGATTGGGGCACCGCCGTGAACGTGCAAGCCATGGTCTTCGGCAATCTGGGCGAGGACTGCGCGACGGGCGTGGTCTTCACCCGCGATCCGAAGACGGGTGACCGGAGCCTGTTTGGGGAGTTCCTCCCCAACGCCCAGGGTGAGGACGTGGTAGCGGGCGTGCGCACGCCGCGGCCGATCCGCGCGAACGACGGGCCGGACTCGATGGAGGCGACGACGCCGGCGGTCTACGCCGACCTGCGCCGCGCCTGCGAGACGCTGGAGGCGCACTATCGGGACATGCAGGACGTGGAGTTCACCGTCCAGCAATCGAAGCTGTGGATCCTGCAAACGCGCACCGGCAAACGCACGGGGCGGGCGGGGGTGACGATCGCCGTGGACCTGGTGGCGGAAGGGATCATCGATGAGCGGGAGGCCGTCCTGCGCCAAGATCCCGAGCAGCTCACCGAGTTGCTGCATGCGGTTTTCGATGAGCTGGCCCCGCGGCATGTGATCGCGAAGGGGCTGCCGGCCTCGCCGGGCGCGGCCGTGGGCCGAGTGGTGTTCTCGACCGAGGAGGCGAACGAATGGAGCGAGCGCGGCGAGGCGGTGATCCTGGTTCGCACGGAGACCAGCCCCGAGGACATCCAGGGGATGATCGTGGCCCGCGGGATCCTGACGGCGCGGGGCGGCATGACGTCGCACGCGGCGGTGGTGGCGCGGGGCTGGGGCAAGTGCTGCGTCGCCGGCTGCGACGCGATCGCCATCGACTATCAGCGGGGCCAGTTCAGCGTGCAGGTCGACGGGCAGGGCGAAGTGGTGGTCCGGCGGGGCGACATCGTTTCGTTGGACGGCAGCAGCGGAGAGGTGATGCTGGACAGCGTGCCGCTGGTGGCGCCGGTCCTGCCGGACGAGTACGAACGGCTGATGGGCTGGGCCGACGCCGAACGGCGGCTGGGGGTGCGGGCCAACGCGGACACGCCGCAGGACGCGGCGCGGGCCCGCGAGTTTGGGGCTGAGGGGATCGGGCTGTGCCGCACCGAGCACATGTTCTTTGGGGAGGACCGCATCCTGGCGGTGCGGCAGATGATCCTGGCGGAGGGGGCGCAGGCGCGTCGGGCTGCGCTGGACAAGATCCTGCCGATGCAGCGCCAGGACTTTGAAGGGATCCTCCGCGTCATGGAGGGGTACCCCGTGACCGTCCGCCTGCTCGATCCGCCGCTGCACGAGTTCCTTCCGCGGGGCGCGGAGGAGATTGCGCGCCTGGCGGAGACGCTGGGGACGTCGACGGCGGACGTAGAGCGGCGCGTCGCGGCGCTGGAGGAGTTCAACCCCATGCTGGGGCATCGCGGTGTGCGGCTGGCAATCACCTACCCAGAGATCTACGACGCACAAACGCGGGCGATCATGGAGGCGGCCTGCACGCTGACGGCCGAGGGCGTGCGAGTGACTCCGGAGATCATGGTGCCGCTGGTGGGTATGGCGGAGGAGCTGCGGCAGGTGCGGGAGCGTATCGTGGCGGTGGCGGAAGAGGTGATGGCGGAGCGGAGTGTGCGCGTCGACTACACCATCGGCACGATGATCGAACTGCCTCGCGCTTGCGTCACGGCGGCCGCCATCGCCGCGCACACCGACTTCTTCTCGTTCGGCACCAACGACCTGACACAGACCGTCTTCGGGCTTTCGCGCGACGATGCCGGCCGTTTCCTTCCCGCGTACCTCGAGAAGCGGCTGCTGGAGCGGGACCCCTTCGTGGAGTTGGACCGGGAGGGCGTGGGCGACCTGGTGCGCATGGGCATCGAGCGGGGCCGCCAGACGGTCCCCGACCTCAAGATCGGCATCTGCGGGGAGCACGGCGGGAACCCGGCCTCGATCGAGTTCTGCCACGAGGCCGGCTTCGACTACGTCTCTTGCTCGCCGTACCGGGTGCGCATCGCCCGGCTGGCGGCCGCGCAGGCTGCGTTGCGGGGGGCGGCATTGTGAGTCACGGCGGCGCCGACGAGTCCGCAAGCGGGGGCGATGCGGGCGGGGACGTGCGGACGGCGTTCCAGCACACGCCGCTTTCGGCGCTGGTGCGGTATCCGCTGGTGAGCGTGGCGCCGTCGACGCCGTTGCGGGAGGCGGTGGAGGTCTTCCGCCGAGAGAACGTCGGTACGCTGGTGATCGTCGAGGACGGCAAGCTGGTCGGCATCGTGACGGAGCGTGACCTGGTGGAGAAGGCGTACCGATCGACGACGCCGGGCGACGCGCCGGTATCGGCCGTCATGAAGGCGGACCCTTCCCGCCTGACACCGCAGGATACGGTTACGGACGTGCTGCGGCTGCTGGACGACGAAGGGCACCGTCACGTTCCCATCACGGACGACGAAGGGCGGCCGCTGGGGGTGCTCAGCGTGCGCGACGTGCTGGAGTTCGTGGCGGAGGCGCTGCCGGAGGCGGTGCTCAACCAGCCGCCGGAACCGACGCAGCCGCTGCCGACACCCGAAGGGGCGTAGGGCATGCGCTGTCCCTCCTGCGACACCGAGAACATTGAAGGCCAGGATCGGTGCGCCAACTGCGGCTCCGATCTGCGCAGCATCGACGTGCCCCTGCCGCACGACGAGATCTCCACGCTGCTGCTGGAGCGCCACATCACGGAGATCGCCACCCCCAACCCGATCACGGCGACGCCGGACGAGTCCGTTGCGGCGGCGCTGGAGAAGATGCGCCGTCACAACATCCGCGCGCTGGTGATTGTGGACGGAGCGGCGATCGTCGGGATCATCACGGAGCGGGATATTGTGTTGAAACTTCCGCCGGACGAGAGTGGGGAGCAGATCCCGATCCGCGAGCTGATGACGCCCGACCCCGTGGTGGCGAACGCCGGCGACCCTATCGGCAAGGCGATGGAGCGGCTGGTGATCGATCGCGTCCACCACTTGCCGGTCGTGGAGGACGGCAAGCTGGTGGGGATCGTTTCGATGCGGGACCTGCTGCACGCGCTGGCGCCGGTACTGGTGGGGTCGCGGAAGCCGTAGCGTCCGGCGGGGCCCGACGGCGGAGGGCGGGCGATGGCCAGCATTCTCTTTGAGCACGCGCAAGTGCTGGATTGCACGGGGCGTGACCCGCAGCGCGAGATGGCCGTGCGCGTTGAGGAGGGCCGTATCGCCCGGATCGGGCGGAGCGGGACGCTGGACGGAGGGGCGGATCGGACAGTCGATTGTGCGGGGCGGACGCTGATGCCGGGGCTCATCGACGCGCACGTGCATCTGGCGATGGTCGAGTTCAGCGTCGCGGCGGCGGCGCGCGAGCCCGCGGCGGTGTACGCGATGCGCGTCGCGCGCGAGATCGAAGCCACGCTGGACGCGGGCTTCACCACCGTCCGTGACGCCGGCGGCCTGGACTGGGGGTACAAGGAGGCCGCGAGCCGAGGGCTGATCCGGGCGCCGCGCCTGGTGATCAGCAATGCCTGGATCTCGCAGACTGGGGGCCACGGCGACTTTCGCCGCCGGAACGATACGCGCGACCCGCAGTACGACCCCGGCGTCTTCTCGCCGAGCCTGGTCGTGGACGGGCCGGAGCGGGTGCGCTGGGCGGCGCGGGAGGTGCTGCGCCGAGGCGCGGACCAGGTCAAGGTGATGGCGAACGGCGGGGCGATCTCGCCCACGGATGAGCTAGGCGCGACCCAGTTCAGCGTGCCCGAGCTTCGCGCGGCGGTGGAGGAGGCGAAGGCCACCGGCAAGTACGTGATGGCGCACACCTACACGCCCGAGGGGATGCGGAACTGCATCGAGGCGGGGGTGCGGACGCTGGAGCACGGCAATTTGCTGGACGAGGCGACGGCGGCGCTGATGGCCGAGAGCGGCACGTACCTGGTCCCCACCATCGCCGTGTACGAAATGATCGCCGCGGACGGTCGCGAGCGCGGGGTGCCCGAGAACAGCGTGCGCAAGATCGAAGAGGCGCTGGCGGGGGCGTATGGGTCAGTGGAGATCGCCCGAGACGCCGGGGTGAAGATCGGCTCGGGGTCGGACCTGCTGGGGGCGCATCAGCCGTTCAAGGCGCGAGAGCTGCAGTTTAAGTCGAAGGCGCTGGGCGCGATGGGGGCGCTGGTGGCGTCGACGGCGACGAACGCGGAGATCCTGGGCATGGCGGAGCAGGCCGGCACCGTCGAAGAGGGGAAGCTGGCCGACCTATTGCTGGTGGACGGCGATCCGCTCAGCGACCTCGCGGTGCTCGAGGACCGGTCGCGGATCCACATGGTGCTGCTCGGCGGCGAGGTCGTCGTCGAGCGGTCGTGACGCAGCCGGAGCGCGGCGCCGTCAGAGGTCGGCGAACGGCGTCTTGACCCAGCCGTCCTCGTAGGGCGTGAGGAACTTGAAGTCGATCTTCTGGAGCGTGAAGTACCAGCGCCCGTCGATCTTGCGGTACTCGTCGTAGTAGGTGGCGGCGTTGAAGACGGCGATCCCTTTGATGGTCGCGGGCTCCCAGAAGTACCAGGTGCCGGTGGCGGTGTCTCCCGTGACCTCGATCTTGTCCCCCATGTAGTAGTGCAGGGCGAAGGTCCAGTCGTCGGAGATGGGGTCGAAGAGGTCGTGAACGGCCTGGCGACCCTTGTGCACGCCGAACTCGCCGGCTTCGAAGACGCCGTCCTCTGTGAAGAGCGCCGCGATCTTGGGGGCGTCGTAGTGGTTGTCGCAGTGGGCGGCGTAGTCCATCTTCAGGCGGCGGATGTCCTCGATGTCCTCCAGTTGCTGAACGCGCTCTTCGAGACTCGGCATCGCGTTTCTCCTTCGCTTGCGGCGTGAGTGAGGGCGAGGCTAGCACCGCGTGCGCACTGGATTCAATGCGCTCCCACGGCTGGTAGCATCGCGCGGGCGCATCGCGGCGAGGCATCGCCGGGCGGGAGAGGGCCGATGGCCGGAACCAACGGGCGAATCGATTTCGCCGCCGCGCAGCCGCAACTGGACGGCGTGACCAGGGTCGATGGGCTCGATGCGCCGGTGACGGTGCGCCGGGACGGCTTCGGCATCGCCCACATCCGGGCGGAAAACGAGCACGACGCCTGGTTCGGGATGGGCTACGCGGCGGCGCAGGACCGGCTCTGGCAGATGGACTACGACCGGCGTCGGGCGACGGGACGCTGGGCGGAGGTGGCGGGCGGGGCGGCGGTGGCCGAGGACATCCTGGCGCGGCGGCTGCAGCTGGCCGAGGCGGCACAGGTGGACGTGGCGTCGATGTCGGCCTCGACGCGGGGGATGTTCGAGGCGTACGCGGCGGGGGTGAACGCGTATCTGGCGTCGGGACAGCCGCTGCCGGTGGAGTTCGCGCTCACGGAGACGGAACCGGAGCCGTGGGAGCCGTGGCACTCGGTGGCCGCGTTCAAGATCCGCCACGTGTACATGGGCAAGTGGCCGTTGAAGATGGCGCAGGCGGCGCTGCTGGCGCGGATCGGCCCGGAGCGTTACGCGCGGCTCGACGGTCGGGCGCCGGCGGGGTCGCCGGTGATCCTGCCGCCGGGCGGGGGGCTGGCGCCGTTCATGGCGCAGCGCGCGGAGGATTTCGCAACCGCGGCCGAGCAACTGGGCCGGCTCGCGGGCGGCGAGGGTGGCTCGAACTCGTGGGCGGTGCATGGGAGCCGGACGACCACCGGGCTGCCGGTGTTGTGCAACGACTCCCACCGGCCGCTGGAGGCGCCCAACGTCTACTGGCAGGCGCACGTGGCCTTTCCGGAGTTCGACGTGATCGGGGCGGCGTTCGCCGGGCTGCCGGGCTTCCCGCACTTCGGGCACAACGGCCGGGTGGCCTGGTCGATCACGCACACGGGGGCGGACTATCAGGACCTGTACATCGAACAGTTCGACCCGGGCCGGCCGGGGCGTTACCGAACCCGCGAGGGGTGGTCGCAGGCCGAGGGGCGGAGCGAGACGATTGCGGTGCGGGGCGTGGGGCCGCGGCGGATCGATGTGTGGCGGACGGCGCACGGGCCGCTGGTGTTCGGGGACCCGCGCGAGGGGCAGGCGCTGGCGCTGCGCTACACGGCCATCGACGAGCCGTGCCGGGGCTTCGAGGTATTCCGGCCGATGCTCGGGGCGGCGACGGTGGAGGAGCTGTTCGAGTGCCAGCGGGGGTGGGTGGACCCGGTCAACAACTTCGTGGCGGCGGACACGATGGGGAACATCGGCTACATGACGCGGGGCCGCTTGCCGGTGCGGTCGTCGAAGGCAGGGCGGCAGTTGCCGGCGCCGGGGTGGACGGGCGAGCACGAATGGGTGGGGAACGTGCCGTTCGAGGCGATGCCACGGGCGGTCAACCCACCGGAGGGATTCATCGCCACGGCGAACCAGGCGGTGCGGGACGGCGACGCGCCGTACATCGCGCACGAGTTCAGCCCGCCGTCGAGGGCGGAGCGGATCGTGGAGGTGCTGCGGTCGCAGGAGCGGTTCAGCCCGGCGGAGCTGGCGGCGCTGCAGGGCGACACGACGTCGACGGTGGCGCGGCGATGGGCGCGGTTGCTGGAGCGGGTGGGGCCGTTGCGGGGCGAGGCGGAGTTGGCGCGGGCGATGCTGGCGGGCTGGGACGGGAACCTGCGGCCGGAGAGCGGGGCGGCGCTGCTGTACGCGCACTTCCGTCGCCGGGTGGTGGGGGCGCTGTTCGAGCCGCTGACGGGGGTGGAGGCGTGGGCCTGGGTGGCGTCGGGCGGCAATCCATCAACGTTCCGGATGCTGGGCGCCTGGTTCTACAACGTGAGCATGGGGCTGGAGAGGTCAAAGAAAGCGCCGGACGGCCGCGCGTGGGACGACGTGCTACCCGAGGCGCTGGCGTCGGCGTGGCGGGGGGCGGCCGAGCGGTGCGGGGAGGACGCATCGAAGTGGCGGTGGGACGCGGCGCACGGGACGGGGTCGCAGCATCCGCTGGCGGCTGTGTTCCCGGAGCACGGCGAGAGGCTGAACCCGCCGCGCGCGCCGCTGGGAGGAGACGGCGAAACCGTGCAGAACGCCGGGTACAACTGGAACGAACGGATGGGCTTCGACATCGAGGTGTTGTCGGTGTACCGGCAGATGGTGGACCTGAGCGAGATTGCGCACGCGAGTTGGGCTATCCCCGGCGGGGCGAGCGGGCGGCCGGGGTCGGCGCACTACGCGGACCAGTTGGAGCTTTGGCGGCGGCACGAGCGTGTTCCGATGCACTACCTGGACACCGAGGTGGCGGCGGCGGCGGCGCATCGGTTGGAGCTGCGGCCGGGGTAGGGGGCTAGGCCGGCTTGGGTGAGGCCGGCCCGGCGCCTGTGGACCGCGTCTTGACGCTCGCGATCACCGGGGACTAGCCTGCATGCTGCGAGAAACCGAGGCGGGCATGTCCTGGGTGCGGTTCATCTGCGCCACCATCTCACCGCTCTTGGTCCTGAACGACGGCTTGGGCCTGCCCCGCTCTTCCGGCGGGGCGCGAGAGCCGGCGCCGGGCGCTGGACACCGCGGTGAACCACTCCAGGCGGGGCCGCGACGATTTCCTATCCGCTAGGGGGTGCTGGATGCGTGGTCACGAGAAGGTCTTCGAAGCGGCACGGAGGCCGCGGCGGGCGATGGCGGCGGTTCTGGTCCTTGGCGCGGCGGTCGCGCTGGGCATCGGGCTGCTGACGCCCTCGGGAGGCAGCGCGGTTCACCCGACGGGGGGGACGCACCTGCTCGACATCGAAAAGACATACGACGACGGCAGCAGGACTCCCGTCAATGTCAACGTCACTTGAGACTCGGGAACGCTCATCGAGCGGGGCAGCACGCTTCCGCCGGCGGCGACGGCGGACGGCACGGTTGCGCCGGGCGCGCCGCTGTTGCTGGATTGGACGAGCGAAACGGCGAGCGGTATCGATGGCACCTGCACGGTGACGGAAACCGCTGCCCCCCCGGTTACACCAACGATGTGAGCGACTGTGTCCGTGTGAACATCGCCCGGGGCGACGTCACCTGCACGCTTCGAAACACGCGCGATACGTTCCTGACCGTCACCAAGATCGTGATCAACAACGACGGCGGTACCGGGGCCGTGGCCGAGTTTACGCTGTTCATCGACGGGGTCCCGACGGGGAGTGGTTCGGCGACCCCCGTCACCGCGGGCGTGCACACGGTCAGCGAAAATCCCAATCCGGGCTATGTGGGCACGATCGGCGGGGATTGCGCGCCCGATGGCACGATCACGCTCGCGCTTGGCGACAACAGGTTTTGCACAATCACCAACGATGATGTGCCGTAAACGTTGACCGTCACCAAGATCGTGATCAACGACGACGGCGGTACCGGGGCCGTGGCCGTGGCCGAGTTTACGCTGTTCATCGACGGGGTCCCGACGGGGAGTGGTTCGGCGACCCCCGTCGCCGTGGGCGTGCACACGATCATCGAAGATCCCAATCCGGACTATGTGGGCACGGTCGGCGGGGATTGCGCGCTCGATGGCACGATCACGATCGCGGCTGGAGACAACAGGTTTTGCACGATCACCAACGACGACATACCGCCGAGGTTGATCGTCACCAAGCGCGTGACGAACGATGACGGTGGCACCGCCATTCCAAGCGACTTCACGCTCCGCGTCGACCGCCGCGAAGTGACGAGCGGCGTCCCAACCGAGGTCATGGCCGACGTCCTGTACACGGTCGGCGAAGACGATCCCGGTCCGCTGGGCTACACGCAGGTCTCGATCAGCGGGGATTGCGCGCCGGACGGCACCATCACCCTCGCGCTGGCGGAGGCGGCGGAGTGCTTCATCGATAACGACGACGACGGGAACGGGAACGGGAACGGGAACGGTGATGGGAACGGGAACGGGGATCGGCCCGGCACCGGCGGCGGAGACCCCGGGGACGTCGGCGACCCCGGGACCGGCGGTGAGGATCCGGGCGGCCTTCCGGACCCGGCGGGTGGCCTGGATCAGCCGTCAGGGCTGCCGGCCACGGGCTCCGGTGGGCTCGATCAGCCCATCGCGACCGACGGGTTTTCGGCCACGCTCGCGGTCATCCTGGGGATCGTCGCGGCGGCGGCGGCGGGCGGCTTGGTGCTGATTCGCCGCCGGACGTAGGGGCACTGCGGCGAACCGCTCCAGGCGGGGCCGCGACGATTTCCGATCCGCTAGGGGGTGCTGGATGCGTCGTCACGAGAAGGTCTTCGAAGCGGCACGCCGGCAGCGGCGGGCGATGGCGGTGGCTCTGGTCCTCGGCGCAGCGGTCGCGCTGGGCATCGGGCTGCTGACGCCCTCGGGAGGCAGCGCGGGTCACCTCACGGGCGCCGTGCGCATGCTCCACATTGAAAAGACATACGACGACGGCAACACGGACCCCGTCGAAGTTAGCGTCACTTGCGACTCGGGAACGCTCGTCGAAGACGGGAGCACGGCTGCGCCGGAGCGGACAGTGACCGGCACGGTTGCTCCGGGCGCGGCGCTGTGGCTGAATTGGATGGGCGTCGGGGGGAGCGAGAGCAATCACACTTGTACGGTCACGGAAACCGTCCCCCCCGGTTACACTGCCGATGAGAGCGAATGCTTCCGTGTGCGGATCGCCCTAGGCGACGTCGAGTGCACGCTTCGCAACACCCCCACCGTCCCTGATCCGATGCTGACCGTCACCAAGATCGTGATCAACGACAACGGCGGCACGGCGACCGAGGCCGACTTTCCTCTGTTCCTCAACGGGAACCCGACGGGGAGCGGTGTGACGGTGACCGTCAGCCCGGGCGTGGTGTACACGGTCGGCGAAATCGATCCCGGCCCGGAGTATGTGGGCACGATCGGCGGGGATTGCGCGCCCGATGGCACGATCACGCTCGCGCCTGGAGATAACAAGACGTGCACGGTCACCAACGATGATGTGCCGCCGGAGTTGATCGTCACCAAGCGCGTGACGAACGACGGCGGTGGCACCGCCGGTCCAGGCGACTTCACGCTCCGCGTCGACGGCGGCGTAGGCGTCGTGACGAGCGGCGACGCAACCGAGGTCGATGCCGGCGTCGAGTACACGGTCAGCGAAGACGATCCCGGTCCGCCGGGTTACGAGCAGGTCTCGATCGGCGGGGATTGCGCGCCGGACGGCACCATCACCCTCGCGCTGGCGGAGGTGGCGGAGTGCTTCATCGACAACAACTACGAAAACGGGAACGGGAACGGCGATGAGATCGGGAACGGGTCCGGCATCGGCGGTGCGCCTGATGTGCCGGACCAGGGGCCGGGCACGGGCGGTGAAGATCCCGGGAGTATTGGCGACCCCGGGGCGGGTGTCGGGCCCGGCGGCGAGGGTGGGGACCCCGGGAGCATTGGCGACCCCGGCGGTGGCGTGGCTCCGCCGGGCGGGCTGCCGGCCACGGGCTCCGGTGGGCTCGATCAGCCCATCGCGTCCGACGGGTCTTCGGTCGCGCTCGCGGTCATCCTGGGGATCGTCGCTGCCGCCGCGGCGGCGGCGGGCGGCTTCGTGCTGATTCGCCGCCGGACGTAGGGGCGGCGCGGCATCGGTTGGAGCTGCGGCCGGGGTAGGAATCAACGCCAGGCGTCAACATCAGGCATGGGGCCAGCGTTCGTTCGGGATCCTAGGCGGATTGCCCGGCGAAGTCCGCGGCCATGTCGATCGCGCGGCGGAAGCGGACGTTGGGGAACGACTCGATGTGCGCGATCAGGCGGTCGAGCATCCTGAGGCGGCCGGGCCGACCAATGATCCAGGGATGCATCGTGAGGACGAAGGGTGCGCCGCGCTGGTGCAGTTCTTCGAAGGCCGAGGCCCAGGCGTCGAAGACGTGGGAGGGCGAGGCCATGAGGCGGCGGCCGTCCTGGGGGGTGAAGGCGAAGTAGGGGTAGTCGTCCAGGGACCAGTGCACGGGGATCTCGACGAGTTGGCGGCCTTCATCGCCCACGAGGTAGGGGACGTCGTCGCCCATGAGGCTGGAATCGTAGAGGAAGCCGCGCTCGGCCAGTAGGTCGAGGGTGCTCTCGCTCAGCTCCCAGGCGGGAGAGCGGTAGCCGCGCGGCGGTGCGCCGCAGAGGCGCTCGAGGATGGCGCTGGTGCGGTCCAGCACGTCGGCTTCCGCGTCGCGGTCGAGCGTGGCGGGGGGCTCGTGCAGGTAGCCGTGATGGCCCACCTCGTGGCCTGCCTCGGCGATCCGCTTGACCAGGGACTCGTGACGCTCGGCCACCCAGCCGGGGATGAAGAAGGAGGCGTGGAGCCCGTGCTCCGCCAGCAGGCTCAAAATCCGGCGCGCGCCCACGGTGGGGCCGTACTCGCCCATCGAGTAAGTGGAGGGGCGTCGCTCGATGGTGGGGTCGCGGTTGACGAAGGCGGAGGGGCCGTCGACGTCGAAGGTGAGGAGGACGTCGCAGCCGCCGCCCGAGGCCGCGTCGCGGGGCAACAGCAGGCGAGCGCCGCAGGCGTCGCAGAAGCGGGCGTCGTCGCGGTTGGCGCGGCCACAGGTGGAGCAGTTCATCGGCTCAGTCCTTGCGGATGGATCGAAGGCAGTCTAGCCGCGCCGGCGTGCCCATCGCGACGGGCCTCGGTATCGTTGCGGGGCGATTAGACTGCGGAGGCCGGTGGTGTGGGAGAGAGGCTGTCATGGCGCGGCGTTTCGGAGGGATCGAAGCGGGGGGCACGAAGTTCGTCTGCGCCGTGGGCACGGGGCCGGACGACATCGGCGCGAACATGGTGCGCTTCGACACCACCACGCCCGAGGAGACCGTGGGCGAGGCGATCGACTTCTTCCAGTCGTACCCGGACCTGGCGGCGATCGGGATCGGGTCGTTTGGGCCCGTGGACCTGAAGCGCGGCCGGATCACCACCACCCCCAAGACGGCGTGGCAGGACTTCGACTTCGTGGCGGCCATCCGGCGGGGTTGTGGCGGGCCGGACATGCCCGTGGCGTTCGACACCGACGTGAACGCGGCCGCGCTGGCGGAGGGGCGCTGGGGCGCGGCGCAGGGGCTGGACACGTTCATCTACCTGACCGTCGGCACCGGGATCGGGGGAGGGGGGATGGTCAACGGCGGGCCCATGCACGGTCTCGTGCACCCCGAGATGGGACACCTCCGCATCCCGCGCCGCCCGGACGATCAGTACCTGGGGCGGTGTCCCTATCACCGCGACTGCCTGGAGGGACTGGCGGCCGGGCCGGCCATCCGCGAGCGCTGGGGGCGGCCGGCCGAGGATCTGCCGCCCAGCCATCCGGCGTGGGGGCTGGAGGCGCACTACTTGGGACTGGGTATTGCGAACCTGATCCTGTCGATCTCCCCGCAGCGCGTGGTGCTGGGCGGCGGCGTCATGGAGCAGGAGTGGCTCTACGCGCAGGTCCGCGCCAAGGTGCGCGAGGTGCTGAACGACTACGTGGCGCACGAAGCGATCCGGGACCCGGAGCAGATCGACGGATACATCGTGCCGCCGGGGATGGCGGACCCCGGAGTGGTGGGGGCGATCGCGCTGGCGGAAGAAGCGGCCGGGCGCGCCGGGCGGTGACGCCAGGGGCGCGGCGCGGGGACTCTAGCTTTGGGTACCCGTGGGCAGTTCGGCGGGCGCCTCGCCGCGGCTGGCCTTGAGCTGGGCGGTGAACTCCGCCCGGCCCTTGCGCTCCTTCTCCGTGACTTGCAGCACGGTCTCCGGGATCCAGAAGGGGATGCCGGCGTCGGCGCGGCTAGGGGCGAGTAGGTCGTCGAGGTCCAAGACCAGCTCGCGGCGGTCGAAGGTGGCTTGCTCGTGGCCCTCCCAGAGGGGCAGCATGGCGATGGCGTCGAAGGGGCAGACTTCGACGCAGATGTTGCAGCGCATGCAGCGGCCGAAGTCGATGTAAAAGGCCTCGATGACTGCCTTGTGGTTGCTCCCGCCCGTGGCGAACAGGGGGTTCTTCGACAGTTTCGTCGTCATGCAGTCGACCGGGCAGGCCTTAGCGCACTTGTCGCAGCCGGTGCAGTTGGCCTCGCCCAGATCGTGGTTCCAGATCAGGTAGGGGAAGGTGCGGGCCCGGGTGGGCAGCCGCCGTTTTTCATCGGGGTAGTGGATGGTGACGGGCTTGCGAACGAACACCTGCGCGCCCCGGACGATGGACTTCATCATGCCGCGCATGCGTACTCCTTGGAGCAGGCCCGGACGATTGGATGCGTGCGCCCGAATCGGCTCGACCCTCATGGTAGAGGGGCGGCGGGCGGTGCGCTATCCGGGACAGCGCCCCGGGACCTGGAGGATCAGGCCGGGTCCGGCGCGGTGAACGGAAGGCCCAGCGCCCCGTAGATGGCGCCGAGCATGCTCCACCAGCGCCGGTCGCCGCCGGGCACGCTGGTGAGCATCTGGTTCATGGCGTAGCCCACGCCGAGCCGCGCCTCGGGATCGCCGAAGCCGAGCGACCCGCCCATGCCGCTGTGGCCCAAGGCCGCAGGGTTGTCCGAGAAGCGGCGCATGGGACTGGGAAGCATGAAGCCCAGGCCGAAGCGGCTCTGGCTCCCGATCACCGCGTCGATGCCGTTGGACTGCTCCACGCGGGCGCGCTCGATAGTCTCCGAGCGCAGGAGGCGCACTCCGTCCAACTCGCCGCCGTTGGCGAGCAGCGCGTACATCCGTGCCAGGGATCGGGCGTCGGTGTGGCCGTTGGCGGCGACGAGCTCCGCGGCGCGCCACTCGCGTGTATTCACAGTGCGCCGGCGCATGGGTGGGTTGTTGAAGGCCTTGCCCTCCATCGAGTCAGGGTTCTCCCACACGTGGGCCATTGGGTCGACTTGGCCCTCGGGAAGCGGCGGGGTGGGGATGATGTCGGCGGTGCGGGCGTCGAACTCCGGGCCGATGCCGATGTGGGCGTTGAGCCCGAGCGGCGTCGCCACCTCATCGCGGAAGAACGCGCCGATGCTCTTGCCGCCGACCCGTCGGACCACCTCGCCGACCAGCCAGGAGAAGGTGAAGGCGTGGTAGCCGTGTTGTGTCCCCGGCTCCCACCAGGGCTTCTGCGCCGCGACGGCCGCCGTCATGGTCTCCCAGTCGAAGGCGGCATCGAGCGGCAGGGAACGCTCGACGGCCGGGAGGCCGGCGCGATGACTGAGCAGCCAGCGCACGGGGATCGCTTCCTTGCCGTTCTGGGCGAACTCGGGCCAGTACGTGGCCACCGGCGCGTCCAGGTCCAGCAGGCCGCGGTCGACCAGCATGTGCGCGCAGAGAGCGCCCATGCCCTTGGTGGTGGAGTAGACGTTGACGATGGTGTCGCGCTGCCAGGGACGGGAGCGGTCGGCGTCGACGTGACCGGCCCAGAGGTCGACCACAGGCTCGCTCTCGACCGTAACGGCGAGCGCGGCGCCGGACCTCGCCGTGGACGGCGAAGTTCTCCGCGAACGCATCGCGCACGGCGGCGAAGCGCTGGGCGCAGGTTCCATCGATGGGGACGGTGGTGGTCATGCGGCGTTCTCCTCGCCGGGCAGTGTAGCGGCTGGGACGCGCGCGGGCGGCGACTGAGGACCAGAGGGCGCGCTACCAGTGGGCTCTTGGCGTCAAACAACCGCGCCGGCGGCGTAGACCTCGCCGATCTCGGCGTCGGTCATGGCGAGGACGTCGCGCATGACGTGCAGGCTGTGCTCGCCCAGAAGGGGAGCGGAGAAGCGCGGGCCGCTGTCGTAGTCGCGGATGCGGAACTGGTGCCCTGTGTGGGGGATGCGGCCCATCTCGCCGTGCTGCATGTAGAGGTGGAAGCGTCGATGGGCGAGTTGCGGGTCCTTGAGCAGGTCGCTGCTGCGTTGGACGACGCCCGCCGCCACGCCGGCCGCTTGCAGCGTCGTCATCACGTCGGCGGGGGGGCGGGCGCGGGTCCAGTCGCTCAGGCGGGCGTCGAGTTCGTCCTGGCGCTGGAGGCGGCCCGCGACCGAGTCGAGGCGCTCGTCGCCGGCCCAGCCGGGGTCGCCGAGGACACGGCGCAAGGCTTGCCACTGTGCGTTGCCGGCGACAGCGATCGCGCACCACTGGTCGATACCACGGCAGGGGTAGACGCCGTGCGGGGCCATGCTGTCGGAGCGGTTACCCTGTCGCGTAGCAACGCGCCCGTTTGCTTGATAGTCGAGGAGTTCCGGCGCGAGGAAGTGCAGCGCCATCTCGATCTGGGCGGCGTCGATGTATTGCCCCTCGCCGGTGCGGCGGCGGTGGTCGAGCGCGGCCATGAGCGTCGCGGCCAGGAAGCGGGGGGCGATGGTATCGGTGTAGGCCATCCAGGGGCCGTCGGGCGGAAGGTCGGGCCAGCCGGTGATCTCGTAGAAGCCGGCGATGGCGCCGGCGTGGTAGCCGTAGCCGGCGAACGTGGCGGCGGGCCCGGTCTGTCCCATGAGGCAGGTGCCGACCATGATCAGCGACGGGTTCTCTTCGCGGACGTCGTCGTAGCCGATGCCAAGGTCGTGGGCGGTTCCGGGGGTGAAGCTCTCCAGGTAGACGTCGGCCCAGGCGATGAGGCGTCGGGCGACGTCGCGGGCGGCGGGGTTCTTGAGGTTGAGCGACAGGCTCAGCTTGGAGGTGTTGAAGTCGACGAAGAACTGGCTGCGGTTGGGCCCGACGACGCCGTCCTTGAAGGGGCCGCCCACGCGCACTTTGTCGGCAGGGTCCTCCGTCTCGACGTGGACAACGGTTGCGCCGTGGTCGGCGAGGTGCTTGGCGGTGATCGGTCCGACGCCGATCCAGGAGAAGTCGGCCACCTTGAGCCCGGCGAAGGGCAATGGATCGTGGTCGGGTGAGGGCGCCGGCGTTGCGGGCGGGGCATTGCGGAGCGCGCTGAGGATCTCCGCGCTGTGCTCGCCGAGGCGGGGCGCCCGGCGCCCCACTGAAAGCGGCGTCTTGGAGAGGCGGACGGAGGGTCCGGGGGCGCGGGCGGTTCGGCCGTCGGGCAGCGGCGCATCGATCCAGTAGTCGCGCTCCTCCAGGTGACGCAGCTTGATAACGTCCGCGACGGTGTTGACGGGGGCGAAGGAGACCCCATCCCGCAGGCCGCGCTCGAACAGATCCTCCTTGGTGTGCATGCGCGCGTAGCGGACGACGGCGTCGGCGAGCCGTTCCGGGCTGATCGTGAGCGGCTCCTCGGCGGCGAGGCGGCGGTCGTAGGTGGCCCAGTCTTCGGCCTCGAGCCAGTGGGGCGGGACGATGCCCTCTTCGACAAGATGGCGCACCGCGCCGGCCATCAACAGGCCGTTGGGGCGCATGACGACGTGGCCGTCGGCGCAGGGGTGGAGCAGCGGGATCGTGATGTGGCCGAGCTGGAGGTCGCTGCCGTGGCGTTCGAAGTCGGCGCCCTGGATGGCGTGGGCGGCCATGGCGTTGAGCATGGTCCAGACCATGACGCACTGGGCGGAGACGTCGACGAACTGCGCCTCGCCCGTTCGCAGCGTGCGGGCGTGCGCCGTAAGTGCGCCGACGGCGGCCTCGACCGCGGCGTGGCGCCACACCTGGGGAACGCTGACGCGCACGGGGGCTCGTTCCGGCGTGCCCTGGAGGCTGATCGGTCCGCCCATGGCGGCGATGGTGAGGTCGGTGGCAGTGAAGTGGGCGTGGGGCCCGTCCCGGCCGAAGGGGGTGATGGCGACGTAGACGAGGCGTGGGTTGAGGGCGCGGAGTGAATCGAAGCCGAGGCCGAGGGCATCCATCTCGCCGGGCTCGGCGGACTCGATGAGGAAGTCGGCGCGCTCGACGAGCCGATGGAAGGTCTGGCGGTCGGCGTCGCGGGTGAGGTCGAGCGTGAGGCTGCGCTTGTTGCGGTTGTAGGCGAAGAAGCGAAGGCTGCGCTCCGCTTCCGGGGCGCCGTGGAGGAACGGGCCGATGCGCCGGCCGGCGGAGCCGTCGGGCGGCTCGACCTTAATGACGTCGGCGCCGAGATCACCGAGGACCATGGCGGCGAGGTCGCCGCGGTGGTCGGTGAGGTCGAGGACGGTGTAGGGGCTGAGCATGGGCGCTTTCGGCTGGGGTTCTCCGGATGAGATTGTCGTCGATTTTAGGCAGGCTTTCTACGCAGGCAGGCAGCGGCCGGGGCGCACCGACCAGGCGGCGGGTGGTCCGGCTTGACAGGTTAACCCCGTCGATTAGCCTTTCCGCCTCATTGGAGATGGAGGCGGAAGACGCGGCCATGATCCGCCGATGCGGCGACGGCGAATTCGAAGCCATCTACGCGATCATCATCGACGCGGCCCAGGCGTACAAAGGGGTCATTCCGGCAGACCGCTGGAATGAGCCGTACATGCCCAGAGACGAGCTGCGGCAGGAGTTGGATGCCGGGGTCGTCTTTTCCGGTTACGAAGAGAAGGGCGAGCTCCTTGGCGTCATGGGCATTCAAGATCGTCTCGACGTGACTCTGATCCGACACGCCTATGTCCGCACGGCCGAACGCGGTCGTGGCATTGGGGGCATGCTGCTCTCCGCGCTTTGCGAAGAGAGCGCCCGGCCGCTGTTGATCGGCACCTGGGCCGCCGCCACGTGGGCGATCCGGTTCTACGAGCAGCGCGGCTTTCGATTGGCCGGCGGCGAGGAGAAGGAGCGGTTGCTGAAACGATACTGGTCGGTTCCCGAGCGGCAGATCGAAACCTCGGTGGTGCTTGCGGACCAGAGATGGTTCGATCTCCGTCGGGAAGGCTCAAGCAGCGTCTGACGCCGCCTCGCGCCGGGAAGCGGAGAGCACCGGCGTAGGACGGCGGGCCTGCGCTGTCGCCTACGATGCCGCCACCGAGGCGCAGTAACGCCGGAGACGAAAGGGAGTCCGCAAATGACTGACGGGCCGCTGAGCGGGGTCACCGTGATCGATTGCACCTTGTGGATGCTGGGGCCGCTGGCGGGGGCGATGCTGGGCGACCTGGGAGCGGACGTGATCAAGGTCGAGAGCCCGACCCGGCCGGACAGCGGGCGCAACCTGGTGTCGAACGCCGGGTACGACATGAGCCTGCCGGGCGGTCGCAGCCTGATGTTCGAGGCGATGAACCGCAACAAGCGCTCCATCGCGATCGACCTGAAGGCGGAGCGGGGCCGGGCGTTGCTGCTGGATCTGGTCAAGGACGCCGATATCTTCCTGGAGAACTATCGACCCGGCGCGCTGGATCGGCTGGGCCTGGGGTACGAGGACCTCAAGAAGGTGAACCCGCAGATCATTTACGGCAGCGCCTCCGGGCACGGCCTCCGGGGCCCCGATGCGGGACGGCCGGCGCTGGACCCAGTGGGGCAGGCGCGCTCCGGGCTGATGTGGAGCAACGGGCGTCCCGGGGACCCGCCCAACTGGCAGAGTGTCGCCGTGGCCGACTGCATGGGCGCCAACATGCTGGCCTACGGCCTGGTCGCGGCGCTGGCATCGCGGGATCGAACGGGCGTCGGCGAGAAGGTGGAGGTGTCGCACATGATGGCCTCCATCTGGCTGGAGTACTGGGCGGTGACGGCGTGCATGCTGCAAGGGATCCCGGATTGGCCGCGGTTCGACCGGCACACCGCGAACAACCCCCTCTTCAACCTGTACCGCTGCGGCGACGACGAATGGATCTTTCTCGCCTGCGTCAACGTTCAGCGGGATTGGCCGCAGATCTGTCGGGCGATGGAGCTCACGGCGCTGCTCGACGATCCGCGCTTTCCCATCGTGGAGGGCCGGTTCACGAACAACGCGGAGCTGATCGGGGTGTTGCAGGAGCGATTCGAGCAAGAGCCGCGCGTCGAGTGGGAGCGGCGGCTGGGCGCGGAACCGGACCTGATTTTCGATCGGGTGCAGCGGATCAGCGACCTGCCGGACGATCCGGCCGTGCGGGCCAACGAGTACCTGGTCGAGTTCGACCACCCGCGCCTGGGCCCGAAGCTGCTGGCGAACCATCCGGTCGAGTTCGCCAACCACCCAGCCAGCATCCGGCTGCCCGCGCCGGATCTGGGCGAGCACACGCACGAGATCCTGAAGCAGCGTCTGGGCTACGACGACGACCGCATCGCCGAGCTGGCCATCGAGGGCGTGATCGGCTGAGCCCCGCCCGGAAGGAGCGGCAGCGATGGAGATCGGGCTGTACATGCCCACGCATGGGGTGGGCCTGCGCGACGAGAAGGCATGGTTCTGGCAGAACGTGCCCGCGGTGGAGATGCGCCCCGTCCAGGTGGCGCAGCAAGCCGAGCGGCTGGGCTACCACTCCGTGTGGGTCGGCGATCACGTGACGATGCCCAAGGACACCGTGGGAGCGCACCCCACGAACCCGGATGCGACGGCGCGGCGCGCCTACCCCATCGACGTGAACATCCTGGACACGTTCGTGGTGCTGGCGGCGGTGGCGGTGAGCACCAGCCGGATCCGCTTCGCGCCCGGGGTGCTGATCGCGCCGTACCGGCATCCGCTCAGCGACGCGCGGCAGTTGGCGTCGCTGGACGTGCTGTCCAACGGCCGCCTGATCCTGGGGGTCGGGCCCGGCTGGAACCGGGAGGAGTTCGCGGCGCTGGGGGTGCGGTTCGAGGAGCGCGTGGCGCGGACGGTGGAATGCATCGACGTCTACAAGGCGGCGTGGTCGCAGCACGACGTGGAGTATCAGGGCGAGTACTACGACTTCGCGCAGCTCTCTATGGAGCCGAAGCCGGTGCAGCAGCCGCACCCACCGATCGTCTGGGGAGCGCTGACAGCGGCGGGCGGGCGTCGGGCGGTGCAGCAGTGCGACGGGGTCTATACGGCGATCCAGGCGCCGTACGACCCGCCGAATATGTTCGATGCGATGCAGGAGGCGGTGCGGCGGGAAGCGGAGCGAGTGGGGCGGGACTTGTCGGACTTTCGCATGGGGACGGTCACGTCGGCGTACATGACGCAGCCGGACCACGAGCTATCGCGGAAGAAGCGGCGCCCGCGTTGCACGGGGACCGCGGAGCAGGTGCTGGAGGACCTAGGGAAGTTCGCGGCGGCCGGGTATTCGCTGGTGAACCTGATCTTCGACGCGCCGTCGGGCACGGTGCGGGAGGTGCAGGAGCAGATCGAGTGGTTCGGGCAGGAGGTGCTGCCGGCGGCGCGGCAGATCCGCGCCGCGGGCGAATGGCGGCAGGACTGGTAGCGGCCGATCGCGGGCCTTTGGCGATGCCCGTCGACGACTGGTCCTACTCGGGCAGCTTGTAGCCCTCGTCGCGCGGGGTATCGAGCAGGGCCATGCCCTCCAGCGCCAGGCCGTAGCCCAGCATGTCGTGCATCATGCTTTTCAGGTAATGCGTGACGAGGAGTCGGGTGTAGCGGATGGTCAGCGGTGGCTGCTTGACGATCTGCTCGGCCAGCTCCCAAGCCCTGGGCAGCAACTGGTCGCGGGGGAGCACCTCATTCACAAGGCCCGCCTCTTTGGCTTCCTGCACCGAGAGGTCCTGGCCGGTCATGAGAAAGTAGCGGCCGCGGTTCCAGCCCATGAGCAACGGAAAGACGATGTGGACGCCATCGCCCGGGACCATGCCGTTGATGAAGTGGCCGGAGTCCTGGACGCGCGCGCCGTCGGCGGCGAGGACGATATCGCAGAGCAGCGGAATCTCGGGGTGGCGGTAGGCGGGGCCGTTGATGGCGCTGATCATCGGCACCTCGATGCTCAGCAGGTTCCACAGCAACTCGCGGCCTTCCCAGTGGATGACGTCCCACTCGCGGGCCTCGACGTTGGGGCGGCTGCCGGGGTTGCCCTTGGGGCCGGAGAAGGCGTCGCCGGCGCCGGTGAGGATGACGGCCGAGTTGCCGCGGTCGGTGGCGATGTCGCGGAAGGCCTCGGCGCACTCGCGATGGGGTACAAGGCCCCACTGGAGCGGCCCATCGTCGGTATGTACGGTGACCTGAAGGATGCCGTCGCGGCGCTCCATCTTGAGGTGGTTGTACTTGTTGGCATACTCACTGAACGTGGTCATGGCGGTAGCTCTCCCGATGCAAGTCCCGTCGATCTCCGTCGTGGAGTCGGAGGCTAGCAGAAGCCGTCGCCGCGAGGCGGGCTTCCGGCGCGCGGGCCGATCGTCCGTCGCCGCGGAGGCCCGTGCTGGGTCGTGGCCGGGCGAGGGGCAGCGCGCGTGAAGCTGGGCGTTCTGGATCAGATTCCGGTCCGAGACGGCGGCACCGCGGCGGCGGCGGTCGCGGAGACGTTCCGGCTGGCGGAGGCTGCCGATCGTTGGGGTTACGGCCGCTACTGGCTGGCGGAGCACCACAACACCGGCTCGCTTGCCTGCCCCGCCCCGGAGATCCTCATCCCGCAAGTGGCGGCTCGGACGTCGCGGATCCGGATCGGGTCGGGCGGGGTGATGCTGACGCATTACAGCCCGCTCAAGGTGGCGGAGCTTTTTCGGACGCTCGAGACGCTGTTCCCCGGCCGGATCGACCTCGGGATCGGGCGGGCGCCGGGAGCCGACACGCGCACCGCCCGAGCGCTGGCGCACGGGCCCGGGGCGTTAGGGATCGAGCATTTTCCCGAGCAACTGCTGGACCTCTATGACTTCCTGGCCGATGAGTTCCCGCCGGACCACCGGTACAAGGGCATCCACGCCATGCCGCCCGGCGCGGGGATGCCCGAGTTGTGGCTGCTGGGGTCGGCGAACGTGAGCGCGCACTACGCGGCCCAGATCGGCTGGGGTTTCTCTTTCGCCCAGTTCATCAGCCCGGATGGGGGTGAGGGGGTCGTGCGCGCCTACCGCGACGCGTTTCAGCCGTCGCCCGTGCTGGAAGAGCCGCGGGTCAGCCTGGGCGTCTTCGTGGTGTGCGCCGACACGGAGGAGGAGGCTGAGCGGCTCTCCTGGACCCGCTGGTGCTGGCGGATCCAGGCCAATCGTGGCATCCAAGACCGGGGCATCCCCTCGGTGGAGGAAGCGCTTTCGTATCCCTACACGGATCAAGAGCGCGAGTACCTGGACTACCTGCGCGGCAGGTCGATCCACGGGACGCCGGGGCAGGTGCGCGACCGCTTGGAGCAGTTGGCCCAGGCTTACGGCGTCGACGAGTTCGTGATCGTGACGATCACCTACGACTTCGAGCCGCGGCTGCGGTCATACGAGTTGCTGGCGAAGGAGTTCGAGCTGCCGGGGGCGGATGCCGCGTCGGAGACGGGGACGCGGGGCGGTCTCGGAGGAAGGCCGGCCGCGGCTCGCGATTGACGCGGGCGCGGGCGGACGCCCAGCCTACCGAGCGGTCGGTCCCGCGCGGTAGGTGCTGAAGGTGCGGGCCGGCGCCGGGCTGCCACGGGCGCGACCGGAAGCAGGGAGCAGCATCGGACAACCGACCCGCACGTTCTATAGAGCGTCGACGGCGGTGTTCGTGACGGCCTCGGAGCGCCCGATCTCGGGGATGGCCGGAACCGGGAGCGCATTCGGCGCCAGGTTGAACTCTGAGCCGGACCGCTCGCAGCAGCAGAGGCGCGCCTTCCGCGCGGAGCCGGCCTCCCCCAAGGAGGCGCTGACCCGCGCCGCCCGACCCGATGGGTTGCGGCACGACCAGGCAGTGGTTAGCCTCAGCGGGCTCGGGCCGGTCCCGGCCGGAGCGGAGCCACGTGCTGGAAGGGGAGAAGCCCATGCGGTTTCGACTAGGGATGGCGACGACGGTGATGGCAGGCTTGGCGGTCGCCATTGGGCTGGCCCTGGGGTTGAGCGGCGGGGCGCAGGTTCAGGCGCAGGCGGTGCAGTTCAGCGCTACGCTGAGCGGCGACGCCGAGGTGCCCCCCGTCGAATCGGACGGGACCGGGTCGTTCGCGGCGACGCTGCAGGTTGGCCAGGACGGCGAGACGATTGCCTTCGGGCTCGCGGCCACGGATATCGTCGGCGTGACGCAGGCGCACATCCACATCGGGCCGGCCGATGACACCGGGCCGGTCGCGGCGTTCCTCTTCGGCCTTGTCGAGGAAGGTGTGGACGGCGTGGATGCCGACGGCACCCTGACCGCGGCCGATCTCATCGGCCCGCTGGAAGGCGGGACCATCGCCGACCTGGTTGCGGAGATGCGGGCGGGCAACGCCTACGTGAACGTCCACACCCTGGTCAACGCGGGGGGTGAGATTCGCGGCCAGATTGTCGGGATTCCGCCGGAGGAGACGTTCAGCGCCACGCTGAGCGGCGGCGCAGAGGTGCCCCCCACCGAAACGGACGGGAGCGGGTCGTTCGACGCGACGCTGGAGGGCGACACGATTTCCTTCGAGCTCGTGGCGAGAGACATCATCGGCGTGACGCAGGCGCACATCCACATCGGGCCGGCCGATGACAACGGGCCGGTCACGGCGTTCCTCTTCGGCCTTGTCGCGGAAGGCGTGGACGGCGTGCAGGTGCCGGGCACTATCACCGCCGCCGATCTCATCGGCCCGCTGGAAGGCGGGACCATCGCCGACCTGGTTGCGGAGATGGAGGCGGGCAACGCCTACGTGAACGTCCACACCGTGGCCATCCCGGCGGGTGAGATTCGCGGCCAGATCGTCGCGAATGTGCCTGCGGGAGACGGTGAGCCCGAGAACGGAGACGGCGCGCCGGAGCCTGAGGCTTTCAACATCCTCGTGTTGAACGCGGGCGGGCAGTTCGTGTTCTGGCCGTTCGGGCCGGCGCAGGCGGCGGACGTGTTCGGCACGGTCAAGATCGCCTGGCTGTTCAACGCCACTGCTGTGAGCTGGATCTCGTTCATCCCGGCGCTGGGCCAAACCAACTTCGCTCTGATCGACGGTGACGTCTTGTGGGTCGTCACGGAGACGGCACTAGAGATTGAGATCCCGTGTGGGACGCCTCTCAATCCTTGCGGTTGATCTCCGACGGTCACGAGCGAAACATGTGAGGCGGACGGTCGGGCGCCTGCAGAACCCGCAGCCTTCCGAGTGGCAGGCTGATGCACGCGGGCTGAGGCGGTGATGGTCGTAGGAGGCCAGCGCGAGCGCTACGACGTCATCGTCGCGGGCGTGGGCGGGATGGGCAGCGCGACCGCGTATCACCTGGCGGCGCGGGGACTGCGCGTGCTGGGGTTGGAGCGCTACGACATTCCCCATGAGATGGGGTCATCCCACGGTCACACGCGGGTGATCCGGCTGGCGTACTTCGAGCATCCGTCGTACGTGCCGCTGCTGCGTCGGGCCTACGCGCTGTGGCGCGATCTTGAGTCGCGGGCGGGCGAGCAGTTGCTGACCATCACGGGGTCGATCGACGCGGGTCCGCCGGGCGCACGGATCTTCGAAGGCTCGCGCGAGGCCTGCGAGATGCACGGGCTGGAGCACGAGATCCTAACGAGCGCCGAGTTGTCGGCGCGGTTTCCCGGCTACCGGCTGCCGCCGGAGACGCGGGCCGTCTTGCAGCCGGACGGCGGCTTCCTGACGCCGGAGCGCTGCATCGTGGCGTACGTGACGCTGGCGCAATCGCTGGGAGCGGAGATTCGCGCGCGGGAGGCCATCACGTCGTGGGAGGCGACGGGGGACGGCGTGCGCGTGAGCAGCGATCGCGCCGTCTACGAGGCCGACCGGCTGGTGGTGACGGCGGGCGCGTGGGCGGGGAAGCTGGTGGCGGAGCTGGGAGCGACGGTGACACCGGAGCGGCAGGTACTCGGTTGGTTCCAGCCGCGGGATCCGGCGCTGTTCCAGCCGTCGACGTTTCCGGTCTTCAACCTCAGCGTCGATGAGGGCCACTTCTACGGGCTGCCGATCCACGGAGCGCCCGGCGTGAAGGTGGGACGCTATCACCACCTGGAGGAGGCGTGCGATCCTGACGCGGTCGATCGGGAGTGCCATCCTCGCGACGAGGAGGTGCTGCGGTCCTTCGTCGAGCGTTATCTGCCCGCAGGCGCGGGGCCGACGATGGCGCTCAAGGCGTGTCTGTTCAGCAACACGCCCGACGAGCACTTCATCTTGGACCGGCACCCGGAGTACGCGCAGGTGGCGATCGCCGCGGGCTTCTCTGGGCACGGCTTCAAGTTTTGCAGCGTCGTGGGCGAGATCATGGCAGACCTGACGGAGCGGGGGGAGACGTCGCACGACATCGGGATGTTCCGCCTGCAGCGGTTCACGGCGGTCGTCTAGCGCGGCGCGGCCGCGCGGCCGGCCGACCTCCCCTGCGGAGGATTGGCTCCCCGGCGAGAATCTGTTAACGTTCGTCCGCGTCGCTGGGAGCCGGGCCGCAGAGCCCAATCGTCACGCTGAGGCATTGTGATGAAGTTCGGAATCTTCTACGAGATCTCGATCCCCCGTCCCTGGGGTCCCGAGACCGAATACCAGGTCTACCAAAACTGCCTGGAGCAAGTGCGGGTCGCGGACGAACTGGGCTTCGACTACGTGTGGGCGGTGGAGCACCACTTCCTGGAGGAGTTCTCGCACTGTTCGTCGCCGGAGCTGTTCCTCACCGCCTGCGCCATGCAAACGAAGCGGATCCGCGTGGGCCACGGCATCGTGATCTGCGTGCCGCAGTTCAACCAACCGGTGCGCATCGCGGAGCGGGCGGCGGTGCTGGACATCCTCTCGCGGGGGCGGCTGGAGCTGGGGACCGGGCGCTCCGCGACCTGGACCGAGCTGGGCGGGATGGACGCGAACCCGGAAGAGACGAAGAAGACGTGGGACGAGATTGTCCGCGCGCTCCCCAAGATGTGGACGCAGGAGCGCTACAGCCACGTGGGCCGGGCGTTCAAGATGCCGGCGCGGGCGGTGCTGCCCAAGCCGTACCAGAAGCCGCATCCGCCGTTGTGGGTGGCGGTGTCCACGCCGGGCACGGAGATCGACGCAGCCGAGCGCGGCCTGGGCGCGCTGACCCTGGTGATCGGCCGCCCGGAGGAACTGGAAGGCCGGTTCAAGGAGTACCGGCGCATCATCCAAACCTGTGAGCCGGTGGGCGAGTTCGTCAACGAAAACATCGCCACGGTGAACTTCCTTTACTGTCACAAAGACAACGAGACGGGCGTGAAGACGGGCCAGCGCCTGGCCGATACGTTCGGCTACATGGCGGCGCAGGTCATGCAGACCCGCGATGCCTTTCCCACGCCCACCTACCCGACGGGCGGCCTCCTGGCCGGACTGCGGGACAAGGTGAAGGCCGATGAGGCGAAGAGCGGGCCGTCGGCCGATCTCGCCATTGGTGATCCGGAGCACATCACGGAGACGTTGAAGCGCTGGGAGGCGGTGGGCGTCGACAGCGTGCAGTTCCTGCTGAACATGATGGAGACGGTGCCGCAGCAAGAGGTGTTGGACAGCCTGCGGCTCTTCGCCAAGGAAGTGATGCCCAAGTTCGCCGACCGGCCCGTAGCCGCCGCCTCCGCGGGCAGCTGATGCCGTTCAGCGGCACGCTCGACGCCACGGTGGGACTGGCGCAGCGGCCGTTGCTGCGGGACCTGAAGACGGAGCCGTGGGAGCTCTCGCACGTGGAGATCCTCCACGTGCTGTTCGAGACGGGCGACCGTCGGGTGGAGGCGCTCCTGCCGCCGGCGTTGCACCCCACGATGCCGGTCATCGGCTACTTCACGTTCATGGCCGTGCCGGAGAGTCCGGTGGGGCCGTTCAAGCTGGCGCAAGTGCAGATCACCTGCCGTGCCGGAATCTTCCCGCGCGTCCTGCTCTTGGGCTCCGCCTGCGACTCGGACGACGCCATCCGTGAACTATCGGAGCGATGGGGCTACGCGCCGCGCCGGGCGGCGGTGGCGACGCGGCGGCTCCACGACCGCATCACCGGCACGGTGGAGGTGGAGGGACGCCGTATCCTGGACTGCGCGCTGGTGGACCCCCAGCCGCTGGGCGGGACCAGCGTCTATTACGCGCCCAGCCTGCACCTTGCGCGCGTGCGGCGTGACGGCCAGGAGGCGCCACGGCTGATCCAGGTCGATCCTGGCTACACCATCCACCGCGCGGATCGGGGGCGGCCGGAGATGCTCGCGTTCGACGCGGCGGCGTGGTCGGCGGCGGAGCTGGACCCGTTCTATCCTGTCTCCGCCTTCCACAGCGTCGCCGACGTGACCCTGCCCGCGCTCCGCTTCATCGTGGACCCCACGAGGCCGGCCACGGAAGGGACGGAGCGCCTGCCGCCACACAGTGCGTCTGGTTCGTAGCGGTTCTTGACAGGGGCGGCGGCTGGAATGACTATCACACGCATCGGGTAGCCCGCCCTCGTGCCGTGACGCGGGGCAGTGCGGCTCGCGATCCGTCAGCCGATCCATCGCCGACGGATCGCCGTTCAACCGACAGGATCCCCCAATGACCAGTAACGGAATGCTGCCGCTCGATGGAATCAAGGTCGTGGAGTGCTCCACCTGGGGCTTCGGTCCGCTGGCCGGCGTGATGCTGGGCGACCTGGGCGCCGACGTCATCAAGATCGAAAGCCCCACCCGGCCCGACGGCGCGCGCACCCTGGTCTACGGCGGCGGCATGGACACGCGCATGCCGGACGGGGAGGGCGCGACCTACCTGACCATGAACCGCAACAAGCGCTCGCTGGCGCTGGACCTCAAGACCGAGGCCGGCGTCGAGATCGTCAAGGAGCTGGTGAAGGACTCCGACATCTTCCTGGAGAACTACCGGCCCGGCGTCATGGACCGCCTGGGCGTGGGCTACGAGGTGCTGCGCCAGGTCAATCCCCGCGTGATCTATGCGGTGGCCTGCGGCTACGGGTTCAAGGGCGAGGAAGTGGAGCGGCCCGCCTTCGACCCCGTGGGCGCGGCGCGTGGCGGTCTGATGTGGGCCGCCGGCACGCCGGACGACCCGCCGGTCTGGATCAACCGCGCTCTCGCAGACATGACCGGCGCCACGATCCTGGCCTACGGGGTGCTGGCGGCGTTGACGGCCCGCGACCGCTACGGCGTGGGCCAGCGAGTGGAGGTCTCCCACATCATGGCGGCGATGTGGATGCAGCATTGGGGGGTGGGCAACGCCCTGGTGCTGGGGATGCCCGAGTGGCCGCGGTTCGATCGCCGGACGGCGTTGAACCCGATCTTCAACTGGTACCGCTGCGCCGACGACGAGTGGCTCTTCCTCAGCATCGCCGAAGGGGAGCGGGACTGGCCCAAGTTCTGCGAGGCGATGGAGCTGACGCACCTCATGGACGACGAGCGTTTCGCGACGCTGGACTCGCGCGGGCAGAACTGCGAGATCCTCGTGGGGATGCTGGACGAGCTCTTTGCGTCGAAGCCGCGGGCGGAGTGGGAGCAGAAGCTGCGCACGCAACCGGACCTGATCATCGAGCGGATACAGCGGGTGGGTGATCTGCTCACGGATCCCGTGGTGGTGGCGAACGACTACATCGTGCAGGTCGACCACCCGCGGTACGGGATGTTGCCGCTGATCAACCACCCCGTCACCTTCACGCAGACCCCGGCCAGCATCCGCCGCGTCGCTCCCGAGCTGGGCCAGCACACGCAAGAGATCCTGAAGGAGCGGTTGGGGTATAACGACGAGCAGATCGCCGACCTGGTGGCCGCGGAGGTAGTGGCGTAGCGTTAACGAGCAAACTCGCACCTGTGACCGGCGCGAAGGAGTGAGGGATGACCGAGAACGGACTGCCGCTGTCCGGCATCAAGATGATTGAATGCAGCACCTGGGGGTTCGGCCCCATCGGCGGGATGATGCTGGGCGACCTGGGAGCGGACATCATCAAGATCGAGAGCCCGGACCGGCCGGACGCCGCCCGCCACGTCATGAACGTGGCGGGGATCGACAACCTGATGCC
Organism: Dehalococcoidia bacterium; assembly: GCA_963663235.2. Lineage (GTDB taxonomy): Bacteria > Chloroflexota > Dehalococcoidia > Bin125 > Bin125. The sequence goes on along the minus strand of CAXXNO010000012.1, from coordinate 305,788 downwards.
GGACGGTCGCAGCGCCGCCTTCCAGAGCTTCAACCGCAACAAGCGCTCGCTGGCCCTGAACCTCAAGATGGAGAGCGGGCGCGCGATCTTCAAAGAGCTGATCAAGGACGCGGATATCTTCCTGGAGAACTACCGGCCGGGCGCCTTCGACAAGATGGGGCTGGGTTGGGACGTGCTCTCGAAGACCAACCCGCGGCTGATCTATGCCTCGACCTCCGGCTACGGCTTCAAGGGCGCGGAGTCCCACAAGCCGGCCCTGGATGCGGTGGGGCAGGCGCGCTCCGGCTTCATGTGGACCATGGGGTCGCCCGGGGACCCGCCCAACTGGAACACCATGGGGGTGGCCGACGTCATGGGGGCGACGTGCTTGGCCTACGGCATCCTCGCCGCGGTGGCGGAGCGCGCGCTGCAAGGGGGACAAGGCCAGAAGGTGGAGGTCTCCCACATCAACGCCAACATGTGGCTGTCCTACTGGGGGGTCGCGGTCTCGATGCTGAAGGGGTACGAGGATTGGCCCCGGTTCGACCGCAAGCGCGCGGGCAATCCGCTGTGGAACCTCTATGCGTGCGGCGACGGCGAGTGGATCAGCCTGGGCATTGTGGACGCCGAGCGGCATTGGCCGGGCTTCTGTGAGGCGATCGACCGCGCCGACCTGCTGGACGACGAGCGCTTCGGCAGCATGGAGCTGCGCAAGGAGAACACCGAGGAGTTGATCACGATCCTGGACGCGCACTTTGCGACGGCGCCGCGGGCGGAGTGGGAGAAGCGGCTGGACCGCAACCCGGACCTGATCTACGCGCGGGTGCAGCACATCGGCGACCTGCCCAACGACCCGGCGGTGATCGCCAACGACTACCTGATCGATTACGAGCACCGCCACTATGGAATGGTGAAGGTGCTGAACCACCCCGTGACGCTCTCGCGCACGCCGGCGACCATCCGCCGGGACTCCCCCGACCTGGGCGAGCACACCGGAGAGGTGCTGAAGGAGCGCTTGGGCTACGACGATGAGCGGATCGCCGAGTTGGTGATCGAGGGTGTGATCACGTCGTAGCGCGGCGCTGCGGCCCCACGGCGGTGGAGGCCGATCCCCGCGGGTCCGCGGTCTGCGCTTAGGCCGGCGCTTTGGCAACTCGGTAGCGACACCGTGGTCGTATGCTCGGCTGTCAACGTCGTGATGGTGGGCATTCCTACAACTTGCACTATCAGACACAAGACGAGTGCGGTTAGCGGCGGCCGCTCCGACCCCGCTGTCGATCGATGAAGCGGCGCATGTAGGTGCGGGGCTCGTCGCTGCGGTAGGCATCTACAAAGAACGGGATCCCGGCGGTGATCGCGTCACCGAGTGGCAGCGCCTCCCAGCGGCGCATCAACGCTTTCTGCGCTCGAACCGCGCGCGGGCCCGAGGCAAGGATCGAGCTGATCCAGCGCTCGACAGCGTCGTCGAGCTGGTCGGGGGGCACGACGCGCTCGACCAGGCCGAAGGCCAGCGCCTCCGCGGCCGGGATTGCGTCGCCGGTGTAGAGCACTTCCCGAGCCTTGCCCCAGCCCATGAGCGAGGGCAGGAGGGCGGACTCGACCACCGAGGGGAGCCCCACCCGCACCTCCGGCATCCCGAAGGTGGCGTTCTCGCCCGCGACGCGCAGATCGCAGGCGGCGGCCACCACCAGACCACCCCCGAGACAGTGTCCGCCGATGCGTGCGATGACAGGGACGGGCAGGTCCCGGATTGCGGTGCAGAGGCCGTGGAGGCGGGTGACGAACGGCGCCGCCGTCGAGCTGTCCAGTTCGACCAGCTCGTAGATGTCCGCCCCGCCGATGAAGGCGCGGTCGCCGGCGCCGGTGAGCACGAGCACGCGGAGTGCCTCATCGGCGGCGAGATCGGCCAGCGTGGCGGTGAGGTCGTTGATGATGGGGGTGTTGAGGACGTTGAGGCGCTCGCTGTAGTCGATCGTGACGCGGGCGATGCGACCGGCCTCCGCTCGCTCGTCGATGGTGGTGTGCACCTGGCCCGATCGGTTGACCGGCATCGCTCGTATCCTTCCCGATCCGCGCGGTCCTGGGGTGCGAGCACGGACCGGGCACGATCGTAGCAGCGCGGGCCCGCCGCCTACACTGCCCGTGTGGATGTCGATCCGGGGCTCTGCGGTCGTTGCGCGTGGGCGCGAGTCATTGCGAGCGCCAAGGGGTCGCACTTCCTGCGCTGCGGGAGATCCGACAGCGATCCCGGCTTCGCGAAGTATCCGCCGCTGCCGGTGCTGGCCTGCCGAGGCTTCGATCGGCGCGTCGATGATGGGCAGGCCGGCCCCGCCCAGGAGTTCCTCACCTAGGCGAAAGCAGCAGGCTGCGTCGCCCGTGGAGAGGAAGGCCCAGTCGAGGCAGAGCAAGAGTTGCCCTAAATAGTTCGGGTTCGATACTGGATGACGGTGGCTGGGGCAGCGACGACAGATAATGCGCGCCCTCGGTGGGACTTGGAGCCGCGCTTCCCGATTAGCAGACCGTCGCCCTATCCAACTGGGCTACGGGGGCACGCGTAGAAGGCCGTGTCCCCCGCCGCGCCCGCCCGGTCCGTGTTGCGGCTCCCCGCTTGCCCGGCCTCATCCGGGCCCTTGAGGTGGATTTCTACCCCGGTTCGTTGGTCAGCTCGCGGATCACCAGATCGACCTGAGCGTGATCGGGCGCATCCGGGACGTTCTCACGGTAGGCGTGGAGGTCGGCGAGCGCCTCGATGGGCCGCTTCAACTGGCGCTGTAGGAGCCCGCGGTCACGCATCGCCGGGAAGTCCCACGGGGTCATGGCGAGGATGTAGTCGGAGACCAGGAGGGCCTGGTCGTAGCCGCGGCGGCGCAGGTGGGCGCCCTTGAGGTTAACCAGGATGCGGGCGAGGATCTGCCGCTTGGTCACGCCCGCCAGCATCGCATCGACCGCATGTTCACCGGAGAGCTGGGCGATTCGCTCGCGGAGCGGGCCGATGGGGATCCGTCGCCCCTCGTTGAAGGGGTCCAGGAACTGGTCGCCCTGGGCGTTGCGATACTTGACCAGGAAGTGTTGCGGCGCGCCCACGCCGACCATCTCTAGGCCGGCGCGCCGCGCCGTCTCCAAGCACAGCACCGAGAGGGTGATCGGCAGCCCGCGGCGTCGGTCGAGCACGGCATCCAGCAGCGAGTTCCGAGGGTCGTAGTAGTCCTGCTCGTCGCCCCGAAAGCCGAGATCGTCGAAGAGGTGGGCGCGGAGCGCCTCGGCCAAGCGATCGGGATCGGAGGTGGAGCCGGCCCGCCGGCGGACCCCGTCGCCGAATTCGTCCAGCAGCGCCAGATACGGCGCGGCGTCCAGGTCCGGGCGCTCCACGGCGCCGATCACCAGCGCGGCCCGGGCGAGGTCGACGCTCTCATCGCCGCCTTGCGTCAGGCGACCGAATCGCTCCGCTCGGCCGTCCAGCGACTCCACGGTCGATCAGCCTAGCAGGCCGGCGGCTTGTCCGTTCGACAGGCGCGGGCACGCCCCTCTATGATGCGGCGCAGAGTTGCGGCCCGCGCTTCCCGGATCGCTGCGGTGGTAGGAGTGATCGATGGCGAAGCTGCGCAGCACGATCGTGATCGACCCTGAGCGTTGCAAAGGGTGCGACCTCTGCGTCATCTTTTGCCCAGAGCAGGTCATCGACCTGAGCCACCAGACCAACAGCATGGGATACCGCGTCGCGGTGCTGGCTCGGGAGGGCTGCACGGGCTGCGAGATCTGCGGGCGCATGTGCCCAGATATGGCGATCGACGTGTATCGCGAGCCGCGGCAGCGCGTGGCCGTGAGTTGAGGGCGGCCGGACCATGAGCGAGCCGAGCAGCGAGCGGCCGAAGCTCTGGGTGGGTGGGGAGGCGGTGGCGGAGGCCGCCATCCGTTACGGGGTGCGGTTCGCGACCGGCTACCCGATCTCCCCGGGCGAGAAGACACTGGAGTACTTCGCTACCCAGCTGCCCAAGCGTGGCGGCGTGTTCCTGCACGCCGAAGGCGAGTTGCAGGGTATCAACTACCTCATGGGCGCATCGGCGGGCGGCTTCCGCTGCGCGATCAACAGCAGCAGCTTGGGGTTCAGCCTGATGATGGAAGGCATCTCCTACATGGTGCAATTGGAGCTGCCCTGCCTGCTGATCAACCACAGCCGCGGACACGTGGGTAACAGCGGGATCGGGCCCTCGCAGGCGGACTACTTCCAGATGACGAAGAGTGGTCCCCACGGCGGCGCCCGCATGCTGGTGCTGGCCCCGTCAACCCTGCAAGAGGCGGTGGAGATGGTGCGCCTGGGGCTGCACCTGGGTGACAAGTACCGCACGCCCGTCGTGCTGCTGGGCGATGTGATCCAGGCGCAGTCCTCGGAGCTGGTGACGTACCCGCCGCCGATCGATGAGCCGCTGCCGCCCAAGGACTGGGCCGTGGGCGACGGCGTGCCCAAGTGGCGCAGCTACGACGATGCCGGGCCCGTCGGCGATCTCACCGGCCAGGGCGTGGCCGTGTATGAGCAGGAGTCCCGGCGGCTGGGCGAGAAATGGCAACGAATGACCGAGAACGAGACTCGCGTCGAGCTGGTGCAGATGGACGACGCGGAGTGGGCCGTGGTGGCGTTCGGGACGTGCGGGCGGATCGCGAAGACCGTCGTGGAGCGGGCGCGCAGCGAGGGGATCCGCCTGGGCCTGATCCGCCCCCAGACGCTGTGGCCCTTCCCCTCTGGGGCCATCGCCGAGGCGGCGGAGCAGGTCAAGGGGATCCTGGTGGTGGAGATGAACCTGGGCCAGATGATCGAAGACGTCGAGCGCGCCTGCCAGGGGCGGGTGCCCGTGCGGTTCTTCGGGCGGCAGGCCGGCGTGGTTCCCACGCCCGCCGAGATCAGCGACGCCGTGAGTGAGCTAGTAGCGGAGGAAACGGGGATAGCCGTATGACCGACGAAGCGATCGCAGTCGACACCGGCGGGATGACCAAGGTCTTCGCCAAGCCCGAATCGCTGTCCGAGAGTCCCAACAGCTATTGCTTTGGCTGCACGTACGGGATCATTGCGCGTATCTTCGCCGAGGCGATCGACGAGATGGGAATCGCCAAGGATGCGATCGTGGTGGCGGGCAACGGCTGCGCCGGGCATCTCTGGCTGGAGCTGGACGGCATCCGCGCGCCCCACGGTCGCGCGCCCGCGGTGGCCACGGCGCTCAAGCGGCTGTACCCGGAGAAGATCGTGTTCACGGTGCAGGGCGATGGCGACCTCTGCTCCGAGGGCGTTTCAGAGGCCGTGAACGCGGCCTGGCGCGGCGAACGCATCTCGCTCTTCTGGTTCAACAACTCCTCCATCGCTATGACTGGGGCGCAGATGGCTCCGACGTCGGTGCTGGGGATGAAGACGGTGACGACGCCGGAGGGGCGCGACGCCAAGGAGCACGGCTATCCGATGAAGATGACGGAGACGCTGGCCGTCTCGCCCGGGGTGACGTACGCGGCCCGCGCATCCGTCCACAACCCGGCCAGCGTGGCCAAGGCCAAGAAGGCGATCAAGAAAGCGTTCGAGAACCAGCAGCGCGGCCTGGGGATGTCCGTCCTGGAGATCCTCTCCACCTGCAACTCCGGCTGGAAGATGAGCCCCATCCAGGCGATCGAGTGGATGGAGGAGGAGATGCTGCCGGTCTACCCCGTGGAGGAGATCAAGAGCTCCCCGCTGGCGTAGGCCGCCGGCCGCCGGAGGCTTCAGAGCGGAGGAAGGGCGCCGTGGAGATCGACGTGATGCTCGGCGGGATGGGGGGGCAGGGGATCCGCCTGGCCAGCCAGATCCTGGCGCAGGCGGCCGGCTTTGAGGGAAAGCGGGCCTACCAGAACAACATCTACGGCCAGGGGGTGCGCGGGGCCGCGATCTACGCGACGGTGGTGATCGCCACCGAGGAGGTGCTGTCGCCCGTGCGGGACGAGCCCTGGGGGGCGATCGCCATGGATCAGCGGCACGCGACGTGGTTCGGGGGCATCGTCCAGGCCGGGGGCATCATGGTCGCCAACAGCACGCTGGCCTCCGAGCTTCCCGAGAGACCGGATGTCTCTCTCATGCCGATCCCGGCTACGGCCACCGCGGAACAGGACCTGGGCAACGTGATGCTGGCGACCATGCTCGCGCTGGGCGCGTTCGTGGAGGCCTCGGGCATCGTCCGGGTGGAGAGCCTGATCGAGGCGCTGCCGGAGATGTTGCCGCCCCACCGGCAAGCGCTGATCGAAGCGAACGGCGACGCCATCCGCGCAGGGGTCGAGATCGCCCGACCGCTCGTCGCCGAGCGGCGCGATTACAACCTGGCCCTCAAAGGGGGCTAGCGACCGCAGCCCCGGCCGGCCCGCCTTTCCCACGGGGATGGCGAGTGCTAGCCTTCCTCTCCCATGAGTTTTGACGGTCTAGGGTCAGAGGAAGGATAGGCAATGGCTACGGTCGAGCAGCGGCTTCAACGGCTAGAGGACATCGAGGAGATCCGCACGCTCAAGCAGAAGTATGCGAAGCTGTGTGACGAGGACTACGAACCCGTTGGTCTCTCCAATCTGTTTACCGAGAACGCGCACTGGGACGCCGACGAGCTGGGCTTCCACCTCAAAGGGAAGAAGGAGATCCACGACTTCTTCAAGGACGTCTCCTCAAGCTACACGTTCGCGTTGCACTACACGCTGGGGCACATCATCGACGTGGACGACAACGGCGTCGACGCGAAGGCCACCTGGTACATCTGGATGCCGGCGACGGTGAACGACTCCGCCACCCTCTTCGCGGCCACCTACTCGGACACCTACAAGAAGGTCAGCGGCACGTGGCTGTGCGACACGGTGCGCATCCACCTGGGCTTCTTCACCCGCTACGAGAACGGCTGGGTCAAGGAGCGCATGGCGGAATTCTAGTCACCCGCTTCTGAGGGCGCGCGGGGCCTCGGGCGGCGGTTCCGAGGTGCGGCACGGTCCTCGAGGGCCTTGTGATGGAGGCGCGCAGGGGGACGTGGGTCTCCCCTGCGTGATGCGTACGCTCCGCCGATCGGTGACGCCCTCAGGCGATCGCGAGCGCGCCTAGTGCTGCGCCTCGTCTGGTTCGCGCGCCTGGGGCCGGAGATAGGCCAGCGCGAGGAGGATCAGCGCGCCGCCGAGGACGAACATCAAGGCGAGGCCGAACCAGGCGGCCGCCGGGAGGCCGCCGCCATCGCCTTCCGACAGCAGATCGGCCGTGGGGCCGGGTGGCTCGGCGGGGGGTGGCGGCGGCGCCTGCGACTCCGGCGGCGGCGCCGTCACCGAGAACGAGACCCGCATGCCCAGCTCGTAATGGCCGGGGAGGTTGCAGACGAGCACGTAGGCTCCCGGGTCCAGATTCGCAGTGACCGAGTGGGTGTCGCCGGCGGCGAACGGCTCGATCCGCGCCACCACGTCAAGCTGGGCCTCATCGACCTCGGCGCCGCCCGCCGTGAGCGGTAGGGCGTCGGCCGCGAGATCGGTGCGCGCGACCAGGAACTCGTGCTCCCCGAGGCCGCCGTTGCTGACGACGAAGGTCACATGGCCGGCGACCTCCGTCGTGGCGGCGGGATCGATGCTGAAGTCGGCCAGGGCGACGTCCACGGCGTCGCCCTCCTGCGCTGAGGCGTGCGGATTGTGGATGAGGACGCCGCTTACCACCGCGGCGGCGGCGATCGTCACCATCGCGATGCCGGCGCCCGTCCGTGTAATGGGGTGGGCGTGCACGCTGCTCATGCCTCCTCTGCTTCTTCGCGCCCGGGCGGGCGACGCTCACGCGCCGCGGACGGCCTTCCGGCTCGAGAGAGCGCTTCCCCCCAGGGAGCGCTGCGGGCCTCATTGTCGACGGTCGGGGAGCAACGATCCACGGCGCGACCCTGTTGTTGCGCGGCAAGGCGGCGCGGCATGCGAGGGCGCGAAAGCCCCGCCGAGTCGATGGGGCTTCGACGGGCGGCCTCCCGACGCGGTCTAGTCCCCGACCAGCTGGGGTTGGAGTTGCTCCTTGGGAGTGGCGGCCAGGCTGACGGGAGCGTTGACGTCGAAGGGGCTGTTGAGGCCGAACTCGTCCGCCATGTCGCGCAGCGCCGGCAGGACGTCGTTGCCCAGGAGCTCGATGCAGCGCATGTTGTCGCCGTGGCTGACGTTGCCGTCGGTGGCGTAGAGGCCGAGGATGCCGGGCCGCACGGTCTCCAGGATCGTGCGGAACCGTTTGATGACCTGGTCCGGCGTCCCGGCGATGAGCTGCATCGATTCGATCTGGTCCTGGAGCGTGTTGTGCGCCACGTTGGCGACGTTCTTGCGCCGGCCGTTGGCCATCTCGACCATCTGCCGCCGCCAGATGGGGGAGGCGTAGCCGGCGGGGTTGTGCCAGACGGGGTGGGTGACGCCCAGGAACTCGCCCTGCATCCAGTTGAACTCTTCGGCGTTCCGAAGCGCCCGCTCCTCCGTGTCCTGGACGTGGACGCGGAGCTGATAGCCCTTGGTCTCCGTCCCGGCCTCATAGCCGACACGCCGGGCCGCTTCGTCGTACAGTTTCCAGACTTTGAGGGTGGTGTCCATGTTGGTGAGGAGGGCGATGTAGGGGTAGCGGTGCTCCGCGGCCCAGACGACCGTCTCCTTGCTGGCGACGCCCGGGATCCAGATCCGCGGGTGCGGCTTCTGCAACGGCATCACCCAAGGATTGACCACGCGCAACTGGTAGTGGTTGCCTTCCCATCGCCACGGCCCCGGCTCCGTCCAGGTTTTGATGATCAAGTCGTGGGCCTCGGTCATCCGCTCTCGGTTATAGGCCGGGTTGGCGTTGGTGGAGATCTGCTCCGTCCCGCCGCCGCGCACGAATCCGGACACCACGCGTCCCTGCGAGATCAGGTCCACCATGCCGATCTCCTCGGCCAGGCGGACGGGGTTGTCGTTGACGGGCAGCGGGTTGCCCAGCAGGACGATCTTCACCCGCTTGGTCTTGGCCGCCAGGATGGCGGCGAAGATGTTGCACTTGGACTGGAGGCAGAAGGGGGCGTTGTGGTGCTCGTTGAGCATGATCGCGTCGAAGCCCACGTCCTCGGCTAGGACGTACTCCGTGAGGGTTTTCTGGTACAGCTCGCTCACGGCCTCCGGGTCAAAGTTGCTGTTGGGAAAGAGCAGGGCCGTGTAGCCGAGCCGGTCCCCTTCCTCCGCCGGATAGGACGAATCCGGTTGCTCGGTGAAGTACATAATGTGCATTGAGTCAGACCTTCCTCGCCTCAGGGCCGCGATGCGCGTGCCGCAATGCGGCAAGTATAGCCGCGTTCGCAGCGGGGCGACGGCGGTGTTCGCGGGAAGCGGAGACACGGCACCGTAGAGGCCGCGCTCGGCCGTGGCCCGCCCGCGATCCCGGGGATCGCCGACCGATGGCGCCTACGGGTAACCCCGATGCGGACCGGAGCGCAAGCAGTCGATCAATGAGTCATGGAAGAGCGTGGGGCCGTCGGGCCTGGGCCGTCGGCGAGCGGCTGGAACGCCCGCAGTCGGGCGTGAGGCGGCGTGGCGGGGGAGATGGAAGCATGAGCAGCGATGCCGTGGACGACGGAGCGCCGGGACCGTCCCCTCCCGAGCAGGAACCCGGCACGCGGCCTGTGGCGTCGCGCCGGCCGCCGCTGCGTATCCCGCTCGCCGCCCTGCTCGCGGGCGTCGTGCTCTCGCTCGTGCTGTGGCAGCTGGTGGAGCGCGGGGAGGATCGGGCCGACGAAGCCGACTTCCTCCACGCGGCGCAGAACCGCATCAACGCGGTGGAGCGGGAGATTGACGCCGACATCGAAGTGCTCTATGCGCTGATCGGCCTCTATGAGGCGTCCCAGAAGGTCGAGCGGGATGAATTCGCCACCATGGCCGGCCGCTTCTTGGCGCGTCACTCCAGCCTGCTAGCGCTCACGTGGATCCCCAGGGTGACCGCGGATGAGCGGGCCGAATTTGAGCGGCGAGGCGACGCAGAGGGCTTCTTCGGCGTCGATTTCTTTGAAGCGCTGCCTTCGTTCGGCGGGCTTGGAGGTGGTGGGGAGAGCGATTCCTACCCGATCCATTTCATCGAGCCGCTAGAAGACGCCCGGCAGTTTGTGGGCTTGGACGCGACGGCGGTACCGGGGATGCAGGAGCTGCTGGAACGTGCCCGTGACGGCGGAACCGAGGTCGCCAGCGGCCGCGTGCCGCCGATCTTCGGTGCGCCCACGGTGGCCGCCTTCACGGTCATGGTCCCGCTGTACCGATCCGGCGGCCCTGTGGAGACGGTCGAGCAACGCCGCGCCGCCTTACGAGGCTTCGTGGCCGGTACGTACGACCTGGCCGACATCTTCGCCGGCGCGTTGGACCTGTTCGACCCGCGCGGGATTGAGTTCGATGTCCAGGATCTGACCGCCTCTCCGGGCAGCCGAGATCTGTACGTCCATGCCGCCGACTTCAACGGGGCAATCGAATCCGCCTCGGGACTGGACGGACCCGATCCTACCGGTGCATTCGCGGTTCGCGACACGCTGTTGGTCGGCGGGCGGGAATGGGAGATCGTCGCCGTCCCCGGCGCCGGCTTCACATTCGGGTCGCACGGGCAGTCACGGGCGGTGCTGGTGGGGGCGCTGCTGCTGACGGGGTTGATCGTGCTCTACCTGCTCGGCCGCGAGCGCCGGACGCGGCGGATCGAGACGCTGGTGGCGGCGCGCACGGCCGAGTTGTCCACGGCCAACCGCGCCCTGGACTCCGCGCTGGTGGAGGCGCAGCAGTCGTCACGTTACAAGTCGGAGTTTCTGGCGACGATGTCCCACGAGATCCGCACGCCGATGAACGGCGTGATCGGCATGACGGGGCTTCTTCTGGACTCCGACCTCACGACGGAACAGCGCGATCAAGCGGAAGCGATCCACTCCTCCGGCGCGGCGCTGCTGACCGTCATCAACGACATCCTGGACTTCTCCAAGATGAGCGCGGGCCAGTTTGAGCTGGAGTCCGAGGAATTCGACGTCCACACCGCAGTCGACGCGGTGGTCCAACTGCTGGCCCCCAGCGCCGAAGAAAAGGGGTTGGACCTGTTGGTGCGCTACGGACCCGGTGTGCCCCGCCGCGTGCGCGGAGATTCCAGCCGGGTTCGGCAGATCCTGTTCAACCTGGTGGGGAACGCAATCAAGTTCACGAAGCACGGCCACGTCACTCTCAACACCGAAGCGATCGATCCGAGCGGTGATGGTCCTACGCTTCGCTTTACGGTCCACGACACGGGGATCGGTATCCCGGCAGACCAGCAGGCGCGAATCTTCGTCCGGTTCGCCCAGGGCGACGCGTCGACGACCCGCCGGTACGGCGGCACGGGACTCGGGTTGGCGATCGCGCGGCAGCTCGTGACTCTCATGGGCGGGGAGATCGGCGTCGAAAGCGAGGAGAGCGCGGGCTCCCGATTCTGGTTCACGCTGCCCTTCCCGGTCGCGGACGGCGAGGCGCTGACGCCCCCACCGGGGCTGGATCTCTCCGACGCCCGTGCTCTCATCGTCGACACGAGCGAGGCGCTCCGCGCCGTGCTGGCAGAGCAACTGCGCGACTGGGGGATGCGCGCGTGCGGCGTGGCGGACGGCGACGAGGCGCTGGCGGCGCTGCGGGATGCCGTTGAGGCGCGGGACCCCTACGCGCTCGTTGTCGCCGGCGACGTTCCTCCGGACCCGGACGGGCACGCGCTGGCCGGGAGGACCAGAACGGTCTTGCTCGACGCCGCCCCGGCGGTCATCGTCCTCGGCGCGGCGGGCCACGAGGAGACCGCAGCAGAGAGCGGTCCGTGCTGCAGCGCGCATCTCACCAAGCCGGTGAGCCCGTCCCGATTGCTGGATGCGCTGGTGACGGCGCTGCTCGGCGGGGAGGCGCGGCAAGAGGCGACACGGGCCGCAGCGCAATCGCGGTGGGGCGCCCAATCGCCGCCCATCCCCGAGAGCACCGCGCCGTTGCTCAGCAGGGGAAAGCCTCCGCGCATCCTGCTGGCCGAGGACAACATGGTGAACCAGCGCGTGGCACAACGAATCCTGGAGCGGATGGGGTGCCGGGTGGATGCGGTGGCGAACGGGCTGGAAGCGGTGCAGGCGGTGGAAGCCGCCCCCTACGACCTCGTGCTGATGGACTGTCAGATGCCGGAGATGGACGGGTACGAGGCGACGCGCGAGATCCGCCGGCGCTCGCGCACCGTCCCGATCATCGCGGTGACGGCGAATGCGATGGCCGGCGATCGAGATCGCTGCCTCGCTGCCGGCATGGACGACTACATCGCCAAGCCGATCCAAGAGCCCGAACTGCGCCGCATTCTGCACGGCTTCTTGTCGGCGGCTGCGCCCGGGGAAGAGGACGCGCCCGTCTCTCCCGAACCTGGGCCTGACGGCGTGGCCGACGCCGTGAATGCGCGCACCCTGGCCAACCTGCGCCGACTCCAGCCGGACGGGGGCGATGATCTTCTGGCGGAGTTGGCCGAGATGTTCTCCACCTCCGCTCCCGAGTTGCTCGCCGAGATCCGGGAGGGCGTGATGTCGGACGACGCGGCGACCGTTCGTCGAGCCGCGCACACGCTCAAGGGGAGCGCCGCGAACCTCGGCGCCGAGCGGCTGGCGACGCTGGCGCACGAGCTTCAGCAACTGGGGGAGGCCGGCGCCATGGAGGAGGCCGGGGCGAAGGCTGCTGAAGCCGAGGAGGAGTTTCGGCGCGTCGAGGCGGCTCTTCGCCGGTCGACGCGCGCGGCCTGATCGGCGCGGTCCGCCGCTCCGAGCCGCGTCTGGGGAGCGGAGGCCGACGCTCCGCCCAGGTGGGAGACGCCGCGGGCCGCGTTCCCCGTTGCCGCCCGCCAAGTACGCCAGGTTTACAGAACGAACCGCCGGTTCGTCACGAAATCGCGTTTTTGGTCGTCAATTAGTTGTGAGAGTCGCACACGAGCGAGGCGGCCGCCCTAGGGCGCCTGCCTTGACTTGCGAGCGGCTTTCGGTCCGACGCCAACGGGTGAGCGGACGAACAATGGGCGTGTGGCGGGCGCCCGCATGGGCTCCGTCACGGCAGCGCAGGGCAGGATCTTCGTCGAGTGCGAAATCGCTGCCGCGTAATCGGAGTTGGTACCGACGATGCTGGCTAGCTCCCACTCAGAGAGTCGCGCGGTTCTGGGCCACCGGTTGCCCTTCCCAAGCATCGCGGCGCGGCGCCGTGGCGGCGCGCTCCCCGACGTGAACCTCGCCGCGGTGGCGAATCTGCTGCCGGTGGTGCTCTACGTGGTGGTTCGGCATGCGGCCGGGACACAGATCGGTATTGGCGTCGCCTTCCTGGCGCTGATCGTCGTCTTCGCTCTCAACCGGCGCCGCGGCGTGATGGGCGGGATCGCGCTGCTGAGCCTGATCATCGCCACGGGTGCGTCGGTCGCCGGGATCCTACTCAACAGCGACATAGCGTTCTTGCTCCGTGATCCGATCGGGGACTTTCTCACCGCCGGCGTGATCCTTGGCAGCCTGGCCCTGCGTCGACCGCTCCTGGGCCTGGTGGCCCGAGAGGTCTCGCCGCGGTTCGTGGGCGGCGTGGACTTGCAGTGCCGCTTGTTCTATCTCCTCACGCTCCTCTGGGCCGGGCAGATCCTGGCAACGGGGGGCGTGCGCGTCTTCCTGCTCCTTCAAGGGCTGGCGCCGGATTCCTACATTGTCTGGAGCCGCGCCGCGTCATGGCCCGCGGGGCTTGCGGTCATTGTGGTGACGGGCGTGCTCCTTGTGCGCGCAGGGCGCCGGACCGGCTCCGAGCCGTCGCAGCCTGCGGCGGCCTGAGCTCCGGTCGGAGCGGCCTCGCTCCCACGCTGCGGTCGCCTCGGCCGTGCGCGAGGCAGTCGCGGTTCGCGGGTGGGCGTGTTGTGGTCTGGGGCCCCTCGCCGAGAATCGGTGAGTGCGATTCCGCCGGACCGTCTTCGAGTTGCAAAACTCCCGTCACGGGTTTGAATCCGGTCGTCGCCTCCATCTTCTTCTCTGGATTCCCGCACCGTCATTGCGAATACTTGGCGCAATTGCCGCCGATTTGCCGCCGGGCTTGGCGGCTGGCGTACGCGAAGCCACTCGGGTGGTCGTCGGATGGGCGAGCGTGCCGGGATGCGTTCCCGCCTGGCCTCCCCGGGACTCCGCTCGCTATGCTCTCCCTGGACGCGCGCGGCGTGCCGTGGGGCGGCGGCCGGGCGGCTGGAGGGCTTGCGGTGAAGCTGAAGCTGCTGCCGACGGTCCGTAAGCAGTACGAAGACCGTCCGTATCCGCCCCGACGGCCGCGCGACGAGCGCAAACGACTGCAGGCGACGACGCTTGGGTCGCTGGCGCGCGTCAACCACGTCTTCTGGTCTGGCGCGCGGCAGTACGACGAGAACTTCCGGGTGCTGGACGCCGGCTGCGGCACCGGCGACTCCACCGTCTACATGGCCGAGCAGTTGCGCAAGACGCCTGCCCGCGTCACCGCGATCGACGTCTCGGAGGCCTCGCTCAAGATCACGCGGCAGCGCCTGGCCGCCCGCGGCCTGGACAACGCGGACCTCATCCACGCGCCGATCGAAGAGATCCCCGGGATGGGCCTGGGGCCGTTCGACTACATCGTCTGTTCAGGCGTGCTGCACCATCTGGCGTCGCCGGCGGCGGGGCTGGAGACGCTGCGTGGCGTGCTCACACCCGACGGCGGGATGGGCGTGATGGTCTATGCCCTCTACGGCCGCACCGCCGTCTACCAGATGCAGCAACTGTTCCGGCTGCTGGCGCCGCCCGACTGGCGCGATACCAGGCGCCTCACGGCGGTCAAGAGGACCTTGGAAGAGCTCCACGAGCGCCATTGGGCTGCCTTCGACTCGGCTCTGTGGCGGCGGGAGCAGCGCGAGGGCGGCGACGCCGGCTTGGTGGACATGTTCCTGCACGCACAGGACCGCGCCTATACCGTGCCGCAACTGTACGAGTGGCTCGACGCCAGCGGGCTGGGGATGGTCCGCTTCGACAATATCAAGGCCTACGACCCGATCATCCACCGTCCCGATCTGGACGTGCGTCACCTGGACGAGCGAGAGCGTCAGGCCGCGGCGGAACTGCTGGACGGGCGCATGGTCAAGCACTCCTTCTTCGCCTGCTGTGACGACTACACCCCGCCGGCGCCGCCGGCCTGGGACGACGAGCGCGCCATTCCCGTCTGGACCTTCTTCGACCTGGAGCATTCGATCGAGGCGGGGCTCAAGCGGAGCGGCAAGGCCAAGGTCTACACCGACGTCGGCCTCGCCACTGTAGAGGTGAGCGAGCCGGCGCGGGCGATGCTCAACGCCTTCGATGGGCGGAGCCCGCTGGGCGCGGGCCTCGATCAAGCGGACGCCGCCTTTCCCACGGCCGGCGCCCGCCAGATCTTAGATGCGTGGAAACGGGCCTACGACGCGCTCTACGACCTCAACGTGCTGGCCCTCAACCGCCCGGCCTGAGCTCCGGTCGGAGCGGCCTTGCCCTCACGCTGCGGTCGCCTGGGCCGTGCCACCGTGCGATGGCCGATACGCGGGTGATTTGCCCGCCCGTGAGCCCGTGCACGAAAGTGACGTTCGCCGCGCTGTCGGG
The DNA here is from genome assembly GCA_963663235.2 of Dehalococcoidia bacterium. Taxonomy (GTDB): domain Bacteria; phylum Chloroflexota; class Dehalococcoidia; order Bin125; family Bin125. The sequence continues at coordinate 290,216 of CAXXNO010000012.1, read as the reverse complement.
CATCGGCGGGCGGGCTTCGCGCCTGTGCTGTCTCAAAATCCCATCCGTCCTTGTTTGAGAGGGCGTGCGGCCCGAACCTCGCCGCGGAGGGACGGAGATGTGACTCCACTGGCGACTCATCGAGGTTGCTTTGCGGCTGTTCGGACGGCGACGGCAGGACCTGGTCCTGGAGAACCTGGTGCTTCGGCAGCAGCTCGCGATCTGGGAGCGCGCGGGACGCTGACCGCTCGTGCCTGCCCCAGTAGGCGGGCCGGTGCCCACCTCGCCACACTCTCGCCTGAAGCCTTTCGTAGTTCGATCGTTCGTGCTATCCCTACTATTGGTCGGCGCGGGTCGTCGACGTGACGCGTGTCGCGCCAGGCGCGGCGGCCGTTATCGACGACCTACTCGAGAGGAGCTCGGCGAATGTCACCAGAACGCAACCCCACAACCACCGACGGCGGAGTCCCCGTCTCCAGCGACGAGCACTCGCTCACGGTTGGACCCGACGGGCCGATCCTGCTCCAGGACCACTATCTGCTCGAGCAGATGGCGAATTTCAACCGGGAGCGCATCCCCGAGCGTCAGCCCCACGCGAAGGGCGGCGGCGCGTTCGGCAAGTTCGTTGTCACCAACGACGTGAGCGCGTACACGCGCGCGGCCGTGTTCCAGCCAGGGACCGAGACGGAGGTGGTGATTCGATTCTCCAGCGTCGCCGGCGAACGGGGGTCCCCCGACACCTGGCGCGACCCGCGCGGCTTCGCCGTGAAGTTCTACACGACCCAGGGGAACCTCGACATCGTCGGGAACAACACGCCGGTCTTCTTCGTGCGCGACCCGATGAAATTCCAGCACTTCATCCGGTCCCAGAAGCGTCGGGTGGCGAACAACCTACGCGATCACGACATGCAGTGGGACTTCTGGACTCTTTCACCGGAGTCGGCTCACCAGGTCACCTGGTTGATGGGCGACCGCGGCATTCCCCGCAATTGGCGGCACATGAACGGGTACTCCAGCCACACCTACTCCTGGACCAACGCGTTCGGAGAGCTGGTCTGGGTCAAGTACCACTTCAAGACCAACCAGGGCATCGAGTGCCTCACCCAAGAGGAGGCGGATCGGCTCGCCGGCCAGGATGCTGACTACCACCAGCGGGATCTGTACGAGGCGATCGGGCGAGGCGACTTCCCGAGCTGGACCCTCAAGATGCAGATCATGCCGTACGAGGACGCCAAGACCTACCGCTTCAACCCGTTCGACCTCACGAAGGCCTGGCCGCACGGCGACTACCCACTCATCGACGTGGGCACCCTGACGCTGGACCGCAACGTCTCCGACTACCACACGGAGATGGAGCAGGCGGCGTTCGAGCCAAACAACATGGTGCCCGGCACCGGGCTTTCACCCGACAAGATGTTGCTGGCTCGCGGCTTCTCGTATGCCGACGCGCATCGGGCGCGCCTTGGGGTCAGCTACAAGCAGATTCCGGTGAACGCTCCGAAGTCGCCCGTCCACAGTTACTCGAAGGACGGCGTCATGCGCGTGCAGGCCGTCTCGGACCCCGTGTACGCGCCGAACAGCTACGACGGGCCGGTCGCTTCCCCGGAACTGGCCGGCCGAGACAACACCTGGGAGGTTGACGGCGAGATGGTCCGCTCCGCCTACAGCCTCCGATCCGACGACGACGACTGGGGCCAGCCAGGCACCCTGGTCCGCGAGGTCATGGACGACGCCCAGCGTGACCGGCTCGTGTCGAACGTTGCCGGCCACCTCAGCGACGGCGTCTCGGAGCCCGTGCTTCAACGAGCCTTCGAGTACTGGCGCAACATCGACAAGGAGATCGGCAACCGGATTGAGCAGGCCGTCCGCGGCTAAGAGCCGCCCGGCGAGCGTTCACTCGTTAGCTCGTCTCACACGTGACCCCGCGCCTCCATCAGGGCGCGGGGTTTTCGCTGGGAACAACACGCCGGTCTTCTTCCTGATCGCCCACCCGTGCTGAGCAGTCGTGTGACGGCGGCTTCCGGCATGACGGCGCTATGCGACCCCTCGGCCTTGCCCTCACGCTGCGATCGCCTCGGCCGTGCGCAACGGGCCGATGTGCCCGTTGGGTGGGGCGACAACCGGCCTGCGTCGGTGCCTCCGAGGATGAAAATGCTGGTCGGGGCGACTGGATTCGAACCAGCGACCTCTTGACCCCCAGTCAAGTGCGCTACCGGACTGCGCCACGCCCCGACCTGTCGGCGAGCAGGCCTCATCCTAGCAGGATGGCTCGGCCCCGCCGCGGCCCGCGGCCGCCGTCGTCCTGCCGGTCCGACGGGGCCCCAATTCTCCGGCTAGCGGAGGCGCAGGAGGATCAACGGCGCCGAGAAGAGAAGCGCTGTCAGGCATCCCTGCTTCATGAACTCGCGTTGCAGCCGGTTGAGTCGCCGGCGGCCCGCCTCTGTCGACGGGACGCGATGCTCGTGCCCGATCATCTGCGGGCCGAAGGAGCCGGTGGGCACCTCGACGTGCTCGCGGGGGAGATCGACCTCCGCGTCCTCTTGCTGTCCCGTCTCGCCGGCGATTTTCGGCGGTACGCCGGGCCGCGAGTCGTCGGGGCCGGCGGGGTCGGACGCCCCGTGTGGCCGTCGTTCATGATCATCGTTCATGGCGCGTCTCTTTTCCGCACGGTCCGGAACGCGTGCCGCCGGAGTCTAGCGGGCAGCAACGCCGGCCGGGGAGGTGTCCCCGAGCTGTGTGAGGAGGTCCGCGAGGCTCTCCATCCAGCCGTCGCCGAGGGCGTCGAGGTCGAAGCGGGCCAGGGTGCGGCCCACGTGGACGCTCGGCGGCAGGCCGGCTTGATGGGCGCGGCCTTCGAAGGTCATTCCGTCCGCCAGGCGCAAAACGATGGCGCCCTCCTCTCGCGCCAACGACTCCGCTCCAATGCGGGCGGCGAGTGTGCGCAAGCGCACGGCGGACAGGAGGTTTTGGGCAGGCGACGGCGGCGGCCCAAAACGGTCTAGCAGCCCGGCCGCGATCTCGTCGACCGTCTCCGTCCTGTCCACGTCGGCGAGATTCTGGTAGATGCTGAGCCGCAGGTTGGCGTCGCCCACGTAGCTCTCCGGAATGTGCGCCACGATGGGCAGGTCCAGCGCAACGGCCGGCCCTCGGCGCGGCGGTTCCGGCCGGCGGCCTTCCGTTTCCGCCCGCAGGCGTTCCACGGCCTCACCCAGCATCTGCGTGTAGAGCTCGAAGCCCACGGCGCCGATGTAGCCGCTCTGCTCTGCGCCCAGCAGGCTGCCGGCGCCGCGGATCTCCAGATCCCGCAGTGCGATCTGGAAACCGGCGCCCAGCTCGGTGGCTTCGAAGATCGTCTGCAGCCGCTTCCGCGCGGTCTCCGTGAGCGGCAGGCTGCGATCGTAGAAGAGGTAGGCGTAGGCGCGGACCGCTCCGCGTCCGACACGGCCGCGCAACTGGTAGAGCTGCGCCAGACCCAGCCGCTGCGCCTGGAAAATGATGATCGTGTTTACGTTGGGGATGTCCAGGCCCGACTCGATGATCGTGGTGCAGACCAGCACGTCGGCATCGCCGGCGGTGAAGTCGGCCATCACCTGCGCCAGTTTCTCCTCCGGCATTTGCCCGTGGCCAACCAGGAAGCGGGCCTCCGGCACCAGATCCCGCAGCCGGCGCGCCACCTGTTCGATCGATTGCACGCGGTTGTGGACGGCGTAGACTTGGCCGCCTCGTTCAACCTCGTGGAGGATCGCTTCGCGAGTGGTCTGATCCTCCGTGTCCATGACGTAGGTGGTAATGGGCACGCGCGCCGCCGGCGGCGTCTCGAGGGTGGACATGTCGCGGATGCCCGCCACCGCCATGTGCAGCGTGCGGGGGATGGGCGTGGCGGACAGCGTGAGCACGTCCACTTCGCGGCGCATCTGCTTCAAGCGCTCTTTGTGCGCGACGCCGAAGCGTTGCTCTTCATCGATGATCACCAGCCCCAGCGACTTGAACTGCACGTCCTGTTGCAGCAGCCGATGCGTGCCGATCACAATGTCCACCCGGCCGGCCGCCAGATCCTTCACGATTCGACGCTGTTCCGCCTCTGACCGGAACCGCGACAGCATCTCGATACGGACGGGGAAGGGGGCCAGCCGCGCGCGGAAAGTGTCGAAGTGCTGCTGGGCGAGCACGGTGGTGGGCACCAGCATCGCCACCTGCTGGCCGCCGAGCGCGGACTTGAAGGCCGCGCGCACCGCGATTTCCGTCTTGCCGTACCCTACGTCGCCCACCACCAGCCGGTCCATGGGGCGGGGCAGCTCCATGTCCGCCTTGACCTCGCCCACAGCCTGGACCTGGTCGGGGGTCTCGATGTAGGGGAAGGCCGCTTCCAGTTCCATCTGCCAAGGCCCATCGGGTGGCGCGGCGACGCCGGGGAGAACCTGGCGCGCGGCGTAGAGGCTGAGGAGGTCTTGAGCCAGTTCACGCACGGAGTCCCGGACCCGCTGCTTGGCGCGCTGCCACTGCTGCGTGCCCAGCCGCGTCAGAGCGGGCGGCGAGTCGCTGGGCCCGACGTAGCGCTGGAGCCGATGGAGTTGATCTGTGGGGACCAAGAGGCGGTCGTTGTCGGCGTAGGTCAACTGCAGGTACTCGCGCGTCCGGTCGCCGATCTGCTCCTGGGTCATGCCCGCGTAGCGGCCGATTCCGTGCTCAATGTGCACCACGTAGTCGCCCGACTTGAGCCCGTCGAGGAAGGCGGTGTGCTTGCGCGCCGCACGCGGCTGCGCGCGGCGCTGCTTGGCGAACCCGAAGACCTCGGTGTCGGTGAGGAGGATCACGTCGCCCTGCGGCCGTCGCAGCCGCCAGCCCTGGGGGGCGGCGCCGTGCAGGAGCGTGACCGCGTCGGCGGGCGGCGCTGTTGCCGCCGGCACTTCGGTCCGCACCGTCAGGCCGTACTCGACGAAGAGCGAGGCCAGCCGCGGCGCCTGGAGCGATACAAGCACCGCGCGCTCTTCGCCCCGCTGCACCTCTTGCAGGTAGTCCATCAACGGCCGGAGCCTCCCGCCGTAGGACTCCACGGCTGAAAACGGCAGACGTCGCACCTCCGATGCGAGGTCTTCGCTGGCGAATTGGCGCAGGTCGATGCGGGAACGTCTGTCGAGGCCGGCGATGGTCTCATCCGTCGACATCTGGGGCAGCGGCAGTCCCGGGGGGATCTCGCTGCGCGTCTCTAGATCGCGACGGACGGCGGCCGCTTGCTCGGCGAGGTCGTCGAGCAGGAGGCGGATCTTGTCCCCTTCGTCCCAGACGACCAGCGTTCCGGCGGGCAGGTGGTCCCAGAGGGCGCCCCGGGTGAGGAACGCCGTCCAGAAGCCCAGCTTGCCGGGAAGCGCGCCCCGCTCGATCTGGGTCAAGTCCGCGCCGAAGGTGACCGCCGCCTCCGGGTGGAGCCGGTCCACGTCCAGCGACGCCGCCAGCGTGACCGCGTCGGCGTCGACCTGCGCTTCGGTCGCGGTGGTCAGCGTGGCCGCCTGGACCTGGGCGGTGGAACGCTGCGTGGCGGGGTCGAAGCGGCGCAGACTCTCGATCTCATCGCCCACGAGTTCGATCCGAAGCGGCGTCTCGTCGGTGACGGGGAAGAGGTCGATGATGCCGCCGCGTCGGGCGACGGTGCCCGGCTCGTCGACCACAGCCTGCACGCGGTAGCCCGCCGCGTCGAGCGCGGTGAGGAACGGTTCCAACGCCAGGCGCCCGCCGACCCGCAGCGGCGGCAAGGCCGTCCCGCCGCCCGCCCTGCGCTGCTCGATAGCGCGCGTGCGCTGCGAGAGCGCTTGGGCGTCGGCGATGATCAGCGGTCGCTCGCCCGCCGCCAGCGAGGCTAGGGCGCGGAGGCGCGCCTGGACGGCGTCCCTGTCTGGGGCGCGCCGCTCGTAGGGCAGCGACTCCCGCTCGGGAAAGGGGAGGACCGGCCGCGGGTCGTCGGCGGGCAACCAGACGCGCACGTCCTCCAGCAGCGCCAAGGCGTGATTGGGCCGCGCGGTCACGACCAGGACGGGACCGGCGACGATCCGCGCCAGCGCGGCGATGGCCGGCGCCTTGGCGCCTTCCGGCAGGCCCAAGGTGAGCGGCCGCTCCGGGTCGGGGGGGCGGGCGTCCGAACCCAAGGCGTCGCGGACGGCGGCATCGACCTCGGGGAGGAGGCCGGAAAGCAGGCCCGAGGTCGCCTGGCTGGTCGTCACTGGCTCGTCCTCGCGGGGGTAATGGCAAAGGGGACCGGCCGCTTGGACCCGCCCCTGACACATAGAACCCCGCGCTGGCCTTGAGTTTAGAGCAGCAACGTGTGGCTGTCCGTTAGCGGTCCGCCTCCCCGTCGTCGGCGTTGAATCGGTTCATCGCCGCTTCCACTCCGTCGCGGAGGACGGAGAGAGCCGCCTGCGCCGCCCGTTCCTCCGCGGCCGCGAGAACCGTCGCCTCCTCTGCAGTCGGGTCATGGAGCACGTAGTCGGCGACCGCGTCCGCATCCCAGGAAGGCGCTCCATTCACGAGCGGGCGTCCGATCCCGATCCGCACCCGGGGAAAGTCCAACGAACCGACCACCTGATGGATCGAGCGCATCCCCTTCTGGCCACCGTCGCCGCCGCCGGGGCGCACGCGGACCCGGCCCAGCGGCAGGTCGACGTCGTCGACCAGCACGATGAGGGAGTCGGGCGCGGCCCGGTGGACGGTGAGGAGCGCCTGCACCGCCCGGCCGCTCTCGTTCATGTAGGTGCGCGGTCGCGCCAGCACGATAGGCCCGGACGCCGTCACGGCCTGGCCGCTGACGAACATCCGGCTCTTGTCGCGCAGCGGCAGTCGCAGCGCTTCGCTTAGGCGGTCGAGCGCGCGCGCACCGGTGTTGTGGCGGTGGCGGGCGTGCTCTTCGCCGGGATTGCCCAGCCCGACCACGATGCGCGCCCCCGCCAGCGGAGACGGCCGGCGTGAGTGAAGGCGTGGAAGCCGGGCCCGGGGCATATGATCAGCGCTTCGCGAGTACTTCGCGGATCAGCGCCGCCACGGAACCGTCCATGACTTCGACCAACGGAGCAACGTCGCCCGCGCCTACGGCGCGGAGGAAGCGCTCGAACGCGGGGCGGCTGCCGTCCTCGATCGCGCGGGCTACCATCGCCCGGGCCAGCCGGCGCTGCTGGGTGTGCAAGGCGCGGCGACAGTCCTCGGTCCAGGCGTGCGCCTGGATGCTGGGCGGTTGGTCCGCGATCGCCAGGCCGCACTCCGGGCAGCGGGCGTTGGTGGCGAGCGATGAGCGCAGCGCCTGCTCCCCGAGGCCGCAGGGCGGCAGCGCGTCGAGCAGCGCCTGCAACCGCTCCTCCAGGTCCGCGCCGACCGACGGACCGAGTTCGTCGATTCCGTTGAGCACAGCGAGCGCACTCACCCAAGATCGATGAGCCTCCAGGTCCGTTCGCACAGCCCCGGCGGCTGCGTGATAGGCACGATGGTGCTCCAGGTAGGCGCGTTGATAGCGCCGGCGAAACAGTTCGAAGTCGGCGCTGAGGGCCTCGATCTGCTGCGGCGCCTCTAGAGCCACGCTGTAGGAGAGCCGCTCCAAGACGATCGATTGGTCGACTGCCAACTCCTGCAGGTCGGGCGCCGGCTGATCGGAGCAGAGGGCGGCGGCGGCCGCGTACGCGCGCATGGCCAGGATCTGCCGCGCTTCGCCTGGGGCGGCGGCCAGCGCCCGCACCAAGGCCAGGTCGCCCCGGAAGCCGTCCGGCGCGTCGTAGATCCCGGCCGCGCTCTCTTCGAGCGTGTCCGCGTCATACGCCGCGGCGATCTGCGTGAGCCGTCGAATCGTGTCGCGGACGAGGGCCGCGCTGTGTCCTTCGAAGGGGGAGGAGGTGATCTCCCCGCGCACCGTTTCCACCGCGCCGCGGAAGCGGCGCAGCGGCGCTACCGTGGCGCGGTCTTCGGCCAGGCGCCGGCGGCGCGGCCGCGCGGTGGGGAAGATCGCCGCCAATTCGTCGAGGAACGGGGTGGCCACCGTGATCTCGCTCCTGGCCCGGGGCGGACCCTACGCTGGCGATCCCGCCGTCTGCGCGTGCTGGCGCAGCCGCGCCACGATCTCCCGCAACCGGACGACGATCGCATCGATGTCCGCGACGGTGTTGTCCAGTCCGAACGTGCAACGCAGGCTGCCGGCCGCTTGATTCTGGTCCACGCCCATGGCCAGCAGGACGTGACTGGGCTCCCAGGAGGCGGTGGTGCAGGCGCTCCCGCTGGAAGCCTCGACGCCGCCGGCGTCCAGAGCCTCCAGCAGCGCCTGCCCGTCCACCCCGTCGAAGCGCACGTTGACGTTGTTCGGCAGGCGGCCTTCGACAGGGCCGTTGCGGATGGCGTCCGGGATCTCCAGCAGCGCGCGCGTGAAGAAGTGGTCGCGCAGGGCGGCGGTGTGCGCGGCGAAGCGCTCGCGCTGGCGCTCGGCGATCGATAGAGCCAGGCCGAGGCCGGCGATTCCGGCGACGTTCTCCGTGCCCGCCCGCCGGTTGCGCTCCTGTCCGCCGCCGCTCTGCTGCGGCAGGAAGGGGGTGCCGCGCCGGAGGTACAGTGCGCCCACGCCCTTGGGTCCGCCGAACTTGTGGGCCGAGAGGCTGACGAGGTCGACGTCGAGGGCGCGCACGTCCAGCGGGAGCTGGCCGGGCGCTTGAACCGCGTCGGTGTGGAGAGGGATGCGTCGCCCCAGCGCGGTGCCGCGAGCGCGCAGGGCGGCCGCGATCTCGGCGATCGGCTGCACGGTCCCGACCTCGTTGTTGGCCAGCATGACGTTGACGAGGGCGGTGTCCTCGTCGACCGCTGCGGCCACGGCCTCTGGATCGACGCGCCCCTCGCCGTCGACGGGCGCCATGACCGTCTCGAATCCGAATCGCTCCAGGTAGTCGCAGGTGTGCAGCGCGGCGTGGTGCTCGACCGGCGTCGTGACAATGCGCCGCCCTGCGCCGGCGAACTGCTGAGCAAACGCCACGCCCTTGAGCGCGGTGTTGATGGACTCGGAGCCACCGCTGGTGAACAGGATCTCGTGCGTCCGCGCGTTGAGCGCCGCGGCGACTTGCTCGCGAGCGGTGTCGATCGCCGCCTGGGCCTCGCGACCGAGCTGGTGCAGGCTGCTGGGGTTTCCGAATTGCTGCTGGTGCAGGGGCAGCATGAGCCGCAGCACGTCCGGATGCACCGGCGTGGTGGCGGCATGGTCCACGTAGATGCGCCCGTTCACCGCGCTCCTAATCCCTCGGGCAGTGTTGCACATCGGCGGCTACGTGTGAGTCACATGGTATTCGGTGATCTTGGCGAGGGCGGCGGCGGCGCGCTCAAAGGTCGGGAAGGTGGCGACGCCGCGAGCCTGCAGTTGGGCCCGCAGCTCCAAGACCTTCGCTTCGACGTGGGCGGGGTAGATGATGGTTACGAGGGGCTTGGCGGAGTGCGCGTTGAAGCGCTGGAGCGTATCGAGAAGGGCTTCGAACTGCGCCGGTTGCTTCTCCCAGCGGCGCACCAGCAGGTAGGCTGAGAGTTCAAAGACGATGGAATCGATGACCGGATCCCGGTCCAGGATCGCCAGGACGCGCTCGATCGCTCCTGGGTCGTACAGCATGGTGTTGAACAGGTCCAGCGGGTTCTTGTACGAGCCGCCGATTACGCTGACGAACTCGCTGAACTCCGCGTACGAGGCGTCGCTGAGCAGCGGCACTTCCAGCCCCGCCTTGACGAACGCGTCGGCGATGACGACCGACTGGCCGCCGGTCATGGCTACCAGCGCCACCCGTCGTCCGGGAGGCGGCTTGGTCATGCGCAACGTCTTCACGACGTCGATCAACTCGTCGAGGTTGTCCGCGGAGATCGCGCCGGCCTGCTTGACCAAGGCCGACCAAACGCGCTGGCTGGTGGTCAACGACGCCGTGTGTGATTGTGTCGCCCGCTGGCCGACCTCCGTCTGACCGCCCTTCCAGATCACCACCGGCTTGCGCGCGGCCACCGCGCGCAAGGTCCGGGCGAAGCGCTCGCCGTCGCGCACGCCTTCGATGTACATGGCGATCACGGTGGTTGCGGGGTCGTCCGCGAGATAGTCCAGGTAGTCGGCCGCTTCCAGGACGGCCCCGTTCCCGAACGAGATCATCTTGCTGCAATAGATGCCGTGCACGGCGCCGACCAAGCTGAAGTTCAGGCCGTGGGTGCCGCTTTGCGAGATGAAGCCCACGTCGCCGCCCTCGGCGGTGGGCTGCTCAGGACTGAATCGCACGCCCAGGGCCGGGATGTGGAGGCCCATGCAGTTGGGGCCGATGAGGGGGAGTCCGGCGCCGTGCGCCATCTTCACCAACTCCGCTTCCAGCTCGATGCCCGTCTCATCGCCCAACTCGGTGAAGCCGGAGGTGAAGAGGGCCACGCCGCCCGCGTTGGCGTCGATGCAGTCCTGCACGATGCGCGGCGTCACCTCACGCGGCGCGGCGCAGACGACGTAATCGATAGGCTCCGGGATGGCGGCCAGGCTGGTGTAATTCGGCACCCCGAGCGCCTCGATGCCGGGGATCTCCCGCTCGTCCAGTTGCACGGAGTAGAGGGTCCCGCGGAACGGCTTCATGCTCTTCAACCAGAGGTAGTCGCGGGCGCCCTTGTCGCCCACGACGGCGATGGTGCGCGGCTGCAGGACGCGGTCGAGGCGCCGTCGCAGGTCGGGCGGGGTGGCGTCGGACATCGGCCGGCGGTCTCCCTTCAGCTCAGCACGATGCGCGCGTCGACGGCCGTGGCGCCCGCGGCCGTGGCGATCACCGGGTTGAGGTCCAGTTCGCTCACCTCTGGGTGCTCCAGGGCGAAGCCGGAGAGCGCGAGCAGGATGGACTGCAGGGCGCTGAGGTCCACCGGGGGCGTTCCGCGATAGCCCTGAAGCACGGGAAAGCCCTGGATCTCGCGGATCATCGCTTCGGCGTCGCGTGACTCGAGAGGCGCGAGCCGCACGGCCACGTCCTGGAGCACCTCCACCAGGACGCCGCCCAACCCGAACATCAGCACCGGGCCGAACTGGGGGTCGCGGGCGAGTCCGATCATGACTTCGACGCCGGGCTGGGCCATGGGCTGGACGGAGACGCCATCGATCGGCGCATCCGGATGGGCGCGGCGCGCGGCCGCCTGGATCTCGTCGAAGGCGGCGCCGACGGACTCTTCATCCGGGAGGTTGAGGCGGACGCCACCGATGTCGCTCTTGTGCGTGATCGCTTCGGCGACGACCTTGAGAGCGGCCGGGAAGCCGAGGGAACGGGCCAGCTCCAGGGCCTCATCGCGGCTGCGCGCCAAACGGGTCGGCGTGACCGGGATGCCGGCCTCGGCCAGGACGGCCTTCGATTCCACTTCGTTAAGGAGCCGCCGCCCGCTCGCGCGGAGCGACGCCAGCATCGCACTCGTCATCCGTGGGCGAAGCCTTCCCAGGAGATCGCGCGTGAGAGGGGCCGTGGCCGAGCCGAAGCGCAGGCTACCCGATTGCGTCGGGCCGGTCGATCAGGGCGTCGCGAGGTGCTTTGACGGACTGCTTGACCCCCATTACAATTGCCTATGCGCTTTATCGATAGAAGGGGCGCTGGGTGGTCGACTCTCCGTTCGACAACTATCTGGACCTCGTGGAGGCCGCGCGGGAGCTGTCCATTCACCCGCAGAGCCTGCGCCGGCTGATCAAGCAGAAAAAGGTCCCGGCCACGATCTTCGCGGGCAAATACCTCATCGAGCGGGACAAGCTCGAGATGTTCAAGGCCAACTACGATCCCCGTCCGGGGCGCAAACCGATCCGACGGCTGCTCTAGGCCGTTCCCTGTTCCTCCTGGCTGGTGCGCTGCACGTAGGCCATGCACTGGGCGTACTGCGCCTCGGTGATCAAGGATCGTGACAGCAGGTAGTTCAGCAGCGTCTCAAGCGTGAGCAGGGCGTGGAGCTCAATGCCGGCGTCTTGGAGCCGCCGTCTCCCTCCCGCCTGGCGATCGAGCAGGGCCACGGCGTCATGCACCATGAGGCCGGCGGATCGGAGGACGTCCGCCGTCTCCACGATGCTGGTGCCGCCCGTGATGAGGTCATCGATCAGCACGACGGTCTGACCGGGGTAATAGCTGCCCTCAATATCTTCGTAATGGTTGGCCTCCCCGGAGCGGGGGTGCACGTAGATCAGAGGGAGATCCGTTGTGAGCGAAAGCGCGGTGGCGATGTGCAGGCCGCCCATGGGCACCCCGGCAACGAGCTCGAAGGGCGCCATCGCCGGACGCAGCATGCCGCTGAGCGTCTGGGTGTAATCCTGAATCAGCGTCCCCACTCGCCGCAGCGCTCGCGGGTTGCTGATGATCCGGCGGACGTTGACGTAGACCGGCGAGGCCAGGGTGGCGCCGATGTCGAAGTTACCGAAATCGACCCCGCCCGAATCCCAGAGGATGCGAGCCAGCCAGAGGTTGCTGTCTTCGGGATCGTTGGAGTGCATTCAGCTAGCGCCGCCGGGCGAAGGTGAAACGGGGAGCGCAGCGCGATCGCCCGTTTGCTGTGACATCGATCCATCCTAGGCTGGCGTCGAAAAGCGCGTCAACGCGCGGGCGCGGGCGGCACGGCGTTCGGCAGCGCGCGACCCCGCAGCCCGGCCAGCAGATTGGCTACGGCCATGTCCGCCATCTTGGTGCGCGTGGCCAGGCTGCCCGAGCCGATGTGCGGGAGCACGATCACGTTGTCCATGGAGAGCAAGGGACTGTCGGGGGCGATGGGCTCCGTCTCGGCGACGTCCAGCGCGGCGCCGGCCAGGCGGCCGGCGCGCAGCGCGGCGGTGAGGGCTGCTTCGTCCACCAAGGGCCCGCGGGCGGTGTTGATCAGGAACGCGTCGGCCGACATGCGCGCCAGGGCATCGGCATCGATCAGGTGGTGCGTCTCCGGCGTCAGCGCCGCGTGGATGCTGACGAAGTCCGACTCCGCCAGCAGTTCGGGCAGGTCGCGATAGGTGGCGCCGAGGCGGGCGGCGATCTCCGGCTTGGGCCGTCGCGACCAGTAGAGCAGGCGCATGTCAAAGCCGGCGGCGCGGCGCGCCAGGGCCTGTCCGATGGCGCCCAAGCCCACGATGCCCAACGTGGCGCCGTGCACATCGACGCCGGCCAGCGTGGTGGGCGTCCACGTGCGCCAGCGGCCGAGGCGCACGTAGTCTGCGGCCTCCACCAGGCGCCGGGCCGACGCCAGCAGCAGCGCGAACGCGAGATCCGCCGTGGTCTCCGTCAGCACGCCGGGTGTGTTGCCCACCGCCACGCCGCGCGCGGCGCAGGCGGCCACGTCGACGTTGTCCACGCCGACGGCCATCTGCGAGACGACCTTCAACTGCGGCCCGGCGCGGTCGAGCGCTTCGGCGTCGATGCAGTCGGTGATGAGGGAGAGCAGCCCATCGATGCCGGCGATCCGGTCCAGCAGCGCGCTCCGAGAGGGCGGCATCTCCTCCTCCCAGACGGAGACGTCGAGGTCGGGCTCCCGCCGGAGCCGGTCCAGGCCGCTCCCTGGAAGTTGCCGGCTGATGAAGACACGCATCGCCGCCTCCCGGCCGGTGAGTCCATCCGGATCAGCGGCGTTGCGTTTCCCGCGTTTGGACCTTCGCCCGGCGCGCCAGCCGCTGCTCCGGCTCCTTGCCGCTGAGGTAGCGCGGCTCGTAGTCGGACTTGCGCCCCTCGATCTGCGCGCGGTGCTGGCGGTCGTGGCGGTAGAGCGAGCGCAGCCACTGCATCACGGTGAGGTCGCCGAACTCGTTGTCCTTGCCGATGCGCTCGAACTCCTCCAGCCGGAGCGAGCGAACGAACTGGAGAGCCCGCGCGCGTTCCTTCTCCATGGCCGCGATGATCTCTCCCACGTTGTGATCGGGCGCCCGCTCGATGGGGATGGCGACGTGCTCGCTGGCGGTGAGACGGATGGCCGTGATGTCGACGCCGCTCTGGCCGATGGCGGCCTTGGCGAAGCTGGTGTGGACGCGGTCCGACTCCAGCAGGTGGGCCAGTTGCTCTTTGGCCGTCCATTGCTCCTCGCCGGTCGCGTTCGCCGGCACGCGGTTCGCGTCCTCCTCCGAGAGCGAGCGGGCGGACTCGAAGAGCGTGGCCCGCTCTTCGGTCATCTTGTCGAGGAGGTCGGTGACGTCCTGGTCGCTGTATTGGGTCATCGCGGTGCTAGTCCTCTTCCAGCGTGCTGGTGTCGCCTTCGGGCAGGCCCAGCTCGCGCGCCTTGAGCAGGCGGCGCATGATCTTGCCGCTGCGGGTCTTGGGCAGGGAGGGCAGGAAGTCGATCTCCCGGGGAGCGACGCCCGGCCCCAGCCGCTTGCGGGAGAATCCGAGGAGCTCCCGGCGCAGGTCGTCCGTGGGTTCGTAGCCTTCTTTGAGGGCCACGAACGCCTTGACGATCTCCATGGCGATGGGGTCCGGCTTGCCGATCACCCCCGCCTCCGCGACGGCCGGGTGCTCCAGCAGCGCGCTCTCCACCTCGAACGGGCCCACCAGATGGCCGGCCGTGTTGATCACGTCGTCCGAGCGTCCCACGAACCAGTAGTAGCCGTCGGCGTCGCGGTGGGCGCGATCGCCGGTGATGTACCAGCCGTCCTTGAAGTGGCTGTCGTAGCGCTCCTGGTCCTCCCAGTAGACGCGGAACATGGACGGCCAGCCGGGCCGCACGGCCAGATCGCCCTCCTGATCGGGTTCCGTGACCTCTTCGTAGTGGCCGCTCTCTTCGTTGAGGTTGATGATCCCGGGCTCCACCCCGGGCATCGGCCGCCCCATGGATCCGGGCCGGATGTCCATGCTGGAGTAGTTGGCGATCAGGATCATGCCGGTCTCGGTCTGCCACCAGTTGTCGTGGAAGGGCAGCCCGAACGCGTCCTGCCCCCAAATCACGGCCTCTGGATTCAGCGGCTCGCCGACGCTGGCCATGAAACGGAGCGAGGACGTATCGAACTCCTTCGCCACGTCGGCGCCGGCCTTCATCAGCATGCGGATGGCCGTCGGGGCGGTGTACCAGACGGTCACGCTCTGGTCCTGTAGCACCCGGTACCAGTGACGAGCGCTGAAGCCGCCGGCGTAGATCACGTTGGTGACCCCGTTGGTCCAGGGGGCGAACATCCCGTAGGAGGTGCCCGTGACCCAGCCGGGATCGGCGGTGCACCAGTAGGTGTCGCCCGGATGCAGATCCAGGGCGTACTTGCCCGTCAGATAGTGGCCGACCACAGAGCCGTGAACGTGGGCGGCGCCCTTGGGCTTGCCGGTGGTGCCGCTGGTGTAATGCATCACCGACCAGTCCTCAGGGTCGGTGGGCGGGATGTCGAAGTCGTCCGAGGCCGCCTCCATGAGCGCGTCGAACGAGTGCGTGCCGGGGATCTCCGGGTCGGCGGCGCCGTGCTCGGAGACGATGACGTGCTGGAGGTCCGGCAGGCCGTCGCGGATCTGTTCCACTTTCTTGTACAGCGTCGGGGTAGTGACCAGCACGCGCGCCCGGCTGTGCTGCAGGCGATCCCGCACCGGCTCCGGTCCGAACGCCGAGAACAGGGGCCCGATGATGCTCCGGTTCTTGAGCGTGCCGAAGACCGCCGCGTAGAGCTCCGGGGTGCGGTCCATGAAGACGAACACGCGGTCCGCTTTCTGGATGCCTAAGCCGCCGAGGACGTTGGCGAAGCGGTTGGACGTCCGCTTCATGTCGGCATAGGTATAGTCCGTCGCCTCGTGATCGGGGCTGATCCAGCGCATGGCGACCGTCTTGGCGCCGGCGCCGTTGGCGTGCCGGTCGATCGCTTCGTGGGCCAGGTTGAGACCGCGACCGCCGGGCAGCCCCTCCAGCTCGGCGCGTACGGCCGCCCAGTCGTGGGAGGCGCGCCGAGCGGCGTAGTCGTCGAGGTTGGGCCGCACCGCGATCTGGTCGAGGGCCGGCTTGGTGATGGGGACGTAGTCCATGCCGTACTCCCTGCTGTGGCCGTCCCGTGCAGCGCTCGGGAGGTTACTTGAGCCGCGGTTGAGCGGTCAACCGTGCCACACGCGAGGCCGTCCGGCTCCGCGTGATGGTACACTGGCCAGCCAGCGGCAGGCTGCGGAAGCATGTGCTTCCATGATGAGGTGTTAACCCATGACCGAAAGCGACGTTGCGGAGCCCTTCAAGCGGATCACGGTCAAGGAAGCGGCCACGCTCCAGGAGGAGGGTGGCGCGATCATCGACGTGCGGGAGGCCGATGAGTACGCGGAGGGCCACGTAACGGGCGCGCCGCTGATCCCCCACATGTCCGTCTTCAGCCGGATCAAGGAGGTCGAAGAGATCGCCGGTGGCAAGGCGAAGCCGGTCATGTTCATCTGCGCCAAAGGCCAGCGGAGTGCGGTGGCCGCGGAGTTCGCCGCTGCCGCCGGCTTCACGGACCTCTACAACATCGAGGGCGGAACCAACGCCTGGGTCGAAGCGGGTCTGCCCGTCGAGAAGTAAGCGGGCCGTGCGCGGGAGCGACGGTGAGCGCGCGCCACGCCGGACCGTGCTCCGGAATGGGGCGCTCGTCGCCTGCGTCGGGTCATTCCTGGTCATCCTGGCGGCGTGCGGCGGCGGCGGCAGCAGCCCTGACTGGGGCACGCTGGAGATCCCCGCTGCCACGGACGTCGTGATCGGTGTCATCGGCGAGGAGGGGGTTCCTCCGACGGTGCGGACGCAGGTCAGGAATGGGCTCGACCTCGCGTTGACCGATACCTACGAGTTGCTCGGTCATCGCGTGCGGACTGAACACGCGGCCGGATCGTGCGCCGACGCGGTGCTCGATCTCCTCGGCACCGAGGGCCTGGTGGCCGTGCTGGTGGTGGCCTGCGGGGACGACTTGGCCGCGGCGCTCTCGATGCTTGCTGAGGCGCGCATCACCACGCTGCTGGCCGCGGAGCACGGCCCGCTGCCCGTGGACGACGCGCCGGTGCTGCGTCTGACCTGGAGCGACGCCGACGCCGCGCCGGTCCAAGGGCGGTTCCTGCGGAGCGTTCTGGGAGTGGAGTCGCTGGTGGTGGTCCGGTCGCAGTCGTCGGCGGCGCGAGGTGCATCGGAGGCGTTCCGCTTGGGCCAGGCCGCGGGCGGGGTGGACGTGATCGGCGAGCGAACGCTGCAGCCCGGGGATGATCCCGCGGCGATCGCCGGAGACGCGCTGGTGGGTGGGGTGGACGCACTCTACGTGGCGCTGGAGCCGGAAGAGGCCCTTCGCCTTGCGGAGGCGCTGCGAGTGGCCGGGTTTTCGGCGGCGGTGCTGCTTGCGCCCTCCGCCTCGGACCCGGCGTTGTTCGGACTGCGGTTTGATGGAGCCGCGGCAGGGGTCTACCTGACCCGCGTCCACATCGATGTCGGCGAATCCGAGGAGTTCGATGCTTGGCGGCGGCGCTACGCCGAGCGCTTCCAGATCACCTTGGAGATCGATGACTTGGCGCTTCCGGTCTACGACGGCGTCACTGCACTCCTGGCGGCGCTGTCGCGCACGCAGCAGCCAGAGCCGGATGGTACGTTGCAGGTGGAGCGCTATGGTCTCTTTGCGGCGCTTCGGGACCGAGGCGGCGACGGAGTCGGCGGACTGCTTCGCTTCAACGAAGACGGCGAGCGCGAAGCGCTAGTACAGGTCGACTTCCTCCAGGTGCAGGGCGCGGAGCTTGTGCCGGTGGGGTAGCGAAGGGGCCGAGACGGTGAGCTTGCGGCGCTTTCGGACCACGCAGTGGTACGCCTTGGTGGTGCTCGTGGCCGTGGCGGCTGTCGTGGTCTTCCTCGTCGCGTCCGGAACGTTCGATCTGAGTAGCGACGATGACGCCGATCCGCTCGCCCTCTCCACCACCACGACGGACGCCGACACTGCGAGTGAGACCACGGCCGGGGACAGCGCAGAGTCGACGGCCGATTCGGGATCGATCACGGCGCCGACCAGCGGCGCATCGGTGGCGCTGGATGAGCTATTCCAGACCGGTGACTTGCGCGTGCTGGTGACCGACTCACGCTTTGCCGGATCGGTCGGGGAGGACGTCGACGACGCCGTCGCCCGCGGCCGGTTTGTTGTGGTGTCGCTGACTGTTCGCAACACGGGACCGGAGCCGTTGTCGCTGGCGGACCGGCTGGGCTTGGTTGACGGCGCCGGCCGGGCGTTCAGCCCCGACGCGCACGCCACCGCGGTCGCCGCCCGCCGCGACGGCAACCGCGTCGATGCCGTGGCCGTGGCGCTTCAGCCGGGGCTGACGCTGGACCTGGTGGTGGTGTTCGATGTCGCGGAGGATGCGGAGGACGTGCGCCTGCGCCTGCGCGGCGGCTTTGTGGATGTGGCACTGGAGCAATGACGCGCGCCCGGCGGATCATCCTGTTCGATATTGACGGCACGCTCATCCTCACCGGCGGCGCCGGGATCCGCGCCATGACGCGGGCGTTCCAGCGCCTCTTCGGTGTGGCGGATGCTCTTGCCTCGGTGCAGATGGGCGGTCGCTCAGACTTGTGGATCGTCAAGACGGTGTTCGCGCAGCACGGGCTGGAGAGCGACGACGGCCGACGGGCGGCGTTCATCGACGCCTACACCGCGGAGCTACCTGTCGCTCTTCAGGAGACGGAGGGTTGTGTGCTGCCCGGCGTGCTCGATCTCCTCACCGCGCTGACGCAACGGCCCGTGGTGGTGGGGCTGGGCACGGGGAACTTCCGTCGTTCTGGCATGATCAAGCTGGCGTATTACGGGCTGGATCGGCGCTTCAGCGACGGCGGCTTTGGCGACGACTCGGAGGATCGCTCGATGCTCCTCGCTGCCGGCGTCGAACGGCTCCGCGGCGCGGCGCTTCCGGAAGCCGAGGTCGTGGTGGTCGGTGACACGCCACACGATGTCACGGCGGCGCATGCGATCGGCGCAAAGGCCGTCGCGGTGGCGACGGGGTTCTCGACGGCCGAAGCGTTGACCGCCGCGGGGGCCGAGGTCACGCTGCCGGACTGTGCTGACCTAGCCCGCGCGTTGGCAGCGCTCCTGGACTGATCGCCGGGTCAAGTGTTGTAGAAGGGGCAGGCCGCCATATCCGGCGGCGGGAAGGCGACGCCGCTGGCGGGATGGCCGCAGGTTCCGCGGCCTCCGGTGGCCCAGGGGTCGGGGCCGGGATCCCACTCCCGGCAGGTCCCGCAGGTCGCGGCGCCACCGATTTCAAGAGGCGGCTCTTCGTCGGCGGTGTCCGGCGGCGGCTCGGCGGCCGCTGTGGGCGGCCGGTCTCGGCTCCGGCCCGGGTTGTAACGACGCCGTGGGCGCTGCTGTCGCGTCCGTCCCTTGCGGTTCCTACGAGGCATGAGGCCTTGGGTTCCCCCGGTCGTGAAAGGCCCGGACGGCGGTCTCCACGGCGGCGGGCTCGTCGATACCAGCGTCCATCAGGCCTTGGAGCCAGTCACTGCGCGCGGCGATCGTGGCCTCCAGCTCTGCGGGCGTCCGGTCGAGGCGCGCGGCGGTGATGGTGCAGGCGTCGTCGGTCTCTAGCACGTGATGCGTGTCGGCGCCGCGATCCCACCAGCCGATGCGAGTGATCGCCGCTTCACGCGTCTGCAAAAATAGCTCGGCCACGCGTCGTCGGTTTGGCTCGAGGGTGAGGGTCATGATCAGGTCACAGCCCGTGAGTTGCTCGGCCGGGACTCCGCAGCCGTGGCGGAGCTGCCCGAGGCATTCCTCGACCCGCTCGGAGTGCATCGTCCCACAGAGCGAGTAGCCCTGCGCCAGGAGCGCGAACGCCGCCTGCACCGGCGGGCCCCAGGAATACGTGGGGAGGTGGTCGCTGATCTCGTTGATGAGGATGAACGTGGGGCCGTTCGCCCGCGGCGGTCGCGGCAACCCGGCGAACGATTCGCCGTCGCCCTGTGTGTAGTAGGCGGGGGTGTCGTGCGGCAAGAGGGAGAGCAAGGCCGTGAGGATGGTGGTCTTGCCCGCGCGTTGCGGTCCGGCGGCGATGATGAGCGACCCGCCCCATTCCAGCAGCGCCCAGACGCCGGCCGCCAGGCGCGGCGAGAGGGTGCCCGCCCGCAAGAGCGCGACGATCGACAGAGGCGAGGGCGGTCGGCCAGGCGGGCCCCACCAGCCGACCGGGTCATTGATCGCGAGCATGCGGGCACAACCCCTGGCACATGGCGCTAGTTGAGCACGCCCAGGCCCTGAAGCTTCTGGCGGCGGTGCAGGATGAGGCGCTCCGCCAGGGCCGTGTTCTCGCGCTGCAAGGCCTTCAGCAGGAATTCGAGACGGGTGAAGACGAGCGGCGCCTGCAAGATCTCCTGTTTGGCGCCGGTGGGAACGTCCAACCGCGCGGCAACGTGGTCCGCCAAGGCCACCGGACGCGCCGGAAGGTGGGCGGTTCGCTGCCAGCCGTCCTGCAAGGCGAGGGTCAGCCGGATGTGTTCCTTGAACTTCGCCGAGATCACCGGCGCGATGCCGGCCGCCGCCTCGTCGTTGGCGTCATCGGGATCTGCGAGGAACTCTACCTCGGCGCGCAGGTACGGGTCCTCACCCAGCGGCGCGACGATGCGGAATCGCCGCGTGCCCTCGCAGATGATGTTGTAGCGGCCGTCGGCGAGGTTCTGCACGTGGCGCAGGCGGACGGCGCAGCCTACATCGAACGTGGTGGCCCCGCCGCCGGCTTCGCCCCCCTCGCGGATTAGGGCGATGCCGAAGGGCGCATTGTCATCGAGCGTTTCCTGCACCAACTGGCGGTAGCGCGGCTCGAAGATGTGCAGCGCCTGCTGCTGGCTGGGAAAGATGACCAGGTTCAGCGGAAACATCCGCAGCACGGACACCGTGTACCTGCTTCCTGCGCGGCGCCTAGATCCCGGCCATGCGGTTGGCCAGGCCGATCACCCGCCGCGCCGATCCGTTGTCATTGTAGGCCCGGAAGATCTGGAGCTTCTCGGCCTCCAACGAGCCCTCGGCGTGGATCGCCAGCACCTCCTGGTAAGCGCCATAGTCGGAGGCGGTGAGGTCACGGATGAAGTTCATCATCTTCAGCCGCTGTTCGCCACTGACACCATGGCGTCCGACCAGGTACTTGCTCAGGAAGGGCCGCAGCTCTTCGTTGTCCCAGTCCTCGTCGCCCGGGCCTGTGACCAGCAGGCCGCCGGCCAGCTCCTGCACATCTTGCACGGCGGCGTGATAGCCGTGGGCAAAGTGGCTCTTGGCCAGGTTGACGCTCATGGGGTCGGGCGCGACCTGCCCGTTGGGCTTGGCGATGCAGCGTTCGGCCGCCAGTTGCGTGAGGCCGCGCACCGTCTCCGCGTAGGCGATCAGCCGGATGAACTTCTCCCGCACGTGCCCCGCCGCCAGGATGCCGTTGAAGTCGGCGATGGTCGCGGCGGCGCCGGCGAGCGCGTCCACCAAGGGCAGCTTGTAGGAGACGGCGGTGAAGCGATGGTACTCGACAAAGGTCAGCGCCAGGCGGCCGGCTGCCTCGGTTTCGCCGTTGAGGAAGATGCGCTCGTTCGGGATGAAGACGTCATCAAAGATGGTCATCGTCTCCATCATCTTGTGGCGCGCGCTGATGGGTTGTTCACCGACGCGGTAGTCGCCGGCGCCGTAGGGGCTGGCCAGCAGCCGCAGCCCCGGCGTGTTGACCGGCAGGGCAAAGGCGATGCTCCAGTCGGCTTCGTCCTCGCCCATGGCCCGCGTTGGCAGGACGATGATCTCGTGCACATTGGTGGAGGCGGAGGTGTGCACTTTGGCGCCGCGTACCACCACCCCGTCATCGCGCCGGTCGACGACGCGCAGATACAGGTCGGGGTCGGCCTGATCGCCGGGCCGCTTGCGCCGGTCGCCCTTGACGTCGGTTTGGGCCACGGACACGGCCAGGTCGTTGTCCCGGCAGTACTCGTAGAAGGCGCGGACGCGATCGTGGTACGGCGGGGGCATCTCGGCGGTGACAGCCAGCAGCGCGAACAGGGCGTCGGTGCCGATCTCTTTGATCAGCACCACCAGCGTGTCGCCTTCCGTGGTGCCGGCTTCGATCAGTTGCGACCGCTTGAGCAGATCGTCGACGTTGCCCGGGATCTTGTAGAAGCGGCTGAACTCGCGCCCTTCCTCGTTGACGACAGCCAGATCGCGGTAGCGGGGATCCTCAGCCATGCGGTAGTCGATGCTGGCGTGGTCGATGGCGATGGCGATCACGGGGTGGGTGGTGACGTCATTCACCCGTTCGCCGCGGAACCACACTTCGCGGCCGTCGCGCAGAGAGGCGACGTACTCGTCGGGCGTCTTCAACGGCATGGCGCGTCCTCCTTGGATAGCGGGACGGCGAGCGGCGCCATCGTACGGCGCGCGCCACGCTCGGACAACGAGCGCGTCAGGAGATGACTTTGTTGAGCGGGTAGGAGACGAGCCCGCTGGCCCCGGCCTGCAGCAGCGCCGGGATCATGTCGCGCTCGCTGCGCTCATCGAGGATGATCTCCAGGGCCACCCACTCCTCGTCCGTCAGCTGGCTGATGGTGGGCGAGTGCTCGCCGTAGGAGCCGATCACCGCCAGCACGGCGTCGAGCGAGGAGCGGGGCGCGTTGAGCTTGAGTCCCACTTTGGTCCGGGCGGCGATGGCGCCCTGCAAGAGTGTGTTGATCGCCTCGATCTTCTGGCGCTTGGCCGCATCTTGCCAGGACGTCTTGTTGGCGATCAGGCGGGTCGTGCTGACCAGCACCTCGTCCACGATGCGCAGGTTGTTGGCCCGCAGACTGGAGCCGGTCTCGGTCAGCTCGACGATGGCGTCCAGCAGCCGGGCCTTGACCTCGGTGGCGCCCCAACTGAACTCGACGCGCACGTCGATGCCGCGCTGCTCGAAGTAGCGGCGCGTGACGTTGGTCAGCTCCGTCGCAACGATCCCGCCCGCCAGCTCCTCCGGGCGCTGCAGCGCGCTCTCGGCGGCAACGGCCAACACCCACCGGGCCGGCCGGCTGGTGGCCTTGCTATAGAGGAGTTCGCTTACTTCGTGGACGTCGGCGTTGCTCTCCTGGATCCAGTCGAAGCCAGTGATGGCGCAGTCGACGATGGCGTCCTCCGTATAGCGGGCCAGCTCCTGGGCGCGGAACATAATGCAACTAATGGCCGGGTCATCGATCGCCGGGAAATACGAGCGATCGGACACTTCCAGCTCGAAGCCGGCCCGCCGGAATAGGTCGACCGTGGCCGCCTGGAGCGACCCCTTGGGCAGACCGATTTTCAGGAGCGGTTCCGGTGCCGCGGCCATCTTCTTGGGCGCCTCTCAGTCGGGCGGCCGCTGTCCGGGGCGGCCCCATTGGCAATGTCGCACAGCCGCAGCGAACTGGCGACCGGCGCATGGTGACGTGGGCAGCGCTCGCGCCCTTGCCCGCGTCCGCCCCCGCCGAGCAAACCTTAAACAACTCTTGATGCGGCGGCGGTTCCGGGACTCGCTGGACGCTTCTACGGTTGCCGTAGTGGGTGAGCCGAGAGGGCTCGCCACTCGGTTGGCCGGCCGGTCGGCCCGAACACACGATGCCAAGGGTGATGAGCCATGGGGATACTCCTGGCAGGCTCATCGTCCCGGCCGTCGTCCAAGGGCGCGGCCGGGCAGGACGAGGCCGGGGCAGCGAATGTTAATGAAGTCGTGACAGCCGGCCGTTTTTTGTGGGACTCGATGCGCTCTGCGATCGTCGTGGTGGCTGAGCCGTGAAGCCTGGACGGATAGCCCCCCCCCGTACGATATGGCCTTTCGCGCGACGCCGGGCGTGCTGGCCGTCGGGCACGATAGAAGAGGGCGCGGTCCGACGCCCTGGCTGCAAGAGGTGGAGGCACAGCGATGATGAACCGCCGACGGCTGACGGCGCGCGAGGTGGCGGTGGTGGGGCTCGTGGCGCAGGGCCACACGAACGGCGAGATCGCCGCGGATCTGGGCGTCAGCTTGGCGACCGTGAAGCGGCACATGAACAACATCATGATCAAGTGGAACTGCAACAACCGCACCCAGGTCGCGGTGCAGGCGACGTTGCGGCACGCCGAGACCACGGCTGCGCCCCCCAGCCCGCAGGCTCTGGAGTCCTGGCGCAGCCTGGACGTAGAGGGTGGTGCGGTTGGGGCCCGGCCGGATGGGCGCCGCGCCGGCGCACGGGCAGGCGCGAGGGGGCTCCCGCCGATAACTTCCCCTATCCTGGGGCCGTGACCGCCCCTCAGATCGACGAAGCCCGCCTCGAACAGTACCGCGCCATGATCGAAGAAGAGCTGGAGAGCGGCTGGCTCTACGATCGACTGGCGGATCAGTGCCGCAATCCCGCGACCGCCGCCACGCTCCGCGATCTGGCCGCCGCAGAGCGGGACCACGCCGCCCACTGGGCCGGTCTGCTGGGGGACCGGACGCTGCTGGAGCGGCCGCCGCGGCCGAGATGGCGCACCCGATGGCTGGCGTTGCTGGCGCGGGTCGGCGGCCTCTCACTAGTAGTGCCCCGGCTGCGATCTGATGAACTGGCCAACATTCGCCTGTACGCGCAGCATCCCGAGGCCGGCACGCTGGCGGAGGAGGAACGCGAGCATCGCGCGGTGCTGGGCCGGTTGACCGAGCCCGGGCGCTTCGCCGAGGCCGAGCACGGGTTCGCCTCCAGCAACGCCGCTAGCCTCTTCCGTGCGTCGCTCTTCGGCTTCAACGACGGCTTGGTCTCGAATCTCAGCCTCGTAGCTGGGGTCGCCGGCGCGTCCATCCAGGGTGACACGGTGCTGCTGGCCGGCGTCGCCGGGCTGCTGGCCGGGGCGTTTTCGATGAGCGCGGGCGAGTACCTCTCCGTGCGCAGCCAGGCGGAGCTGCTGGAGAACCAGATCGCCAAGGAGCGTCTGGAACTGGAGCTGGACCCCGACGAGGAGCGGGCGGAGCTGCTGCGCATCTATCGGGACAAGGGCGTCTCCGATGGCGTGGCCAGAGACGTGGTGGACGAGCTCATGAAGGACCCGGAGCAGGCGCTGGATACGCTTGCGCGCGAAGAGCTGGGGCTGGACCCGAACGAGTTGGCGTCCCCCTGGGGCGCCGCTGGGGGATCGCTCATCGCCTTCGCGCTGGGCGCGATCGTGCCGGTCCTGCCGTTCATCGTGGGCAGCGGGTACTCGGCGCTGGTCGCGGCCATAATCGCGGGCGCCGTGACGCTTGGGGTCGTCGGGGCGTTCACGTCGCTGCTCACGGGTCGCAACCCGCTCTACGCCGGGGGGCGGATGGTGGTGATCGGGCTGGCGGCCACCGGCGTGACGTTCGGGATCGGCTCGGTGTTGCCCATCGGCTGATCGCGGCCGGTTACTGCGGCCGCACCTCCACCCGGCACTCTCCGTCGTCCGTAGACAGCAATGCCTGCACGGCCCCGCCGTCATAGAGGGCGGCGATGAACACGGCGCCTTCCGGGACATCCTCGGTCACCTTGGCGGGCAGCGAGAGCGCGCCGCCGTTGGCGGTCACGCTGACCGTTTGGCCCGGGCTCAGACCGCGGGCGGCGGCGTCGCGCGGGTGGATCTCCAGCGCTTCGCTGCGGTGCAGGCGGTCGGCGTCGGGCAGGCGGATGGCGGCGGCCTGACGGTCGGTGTAGAGGTCGCGAGCGGTCAGCAGGACCAGACCCGATCGTCCGTTGCGCTCGATCGGCGGTTGCGATGGTAGGAGCGCTTGGGTGGTCGCTCCATTCGGTGGCTGTCTGGCGCCCCGCGCGAGAGCGCGGTATGAAGCGTCCTCGTAGCCGGGAACCGTACGGCGGATCTCCTCCATCACATCGGCGGCGTGCCGAAACGGGAAATCGCCGCCGAGGGCGCCGCCCAGCGCAGCCAGGTGCGCCCACGCGGGTTCCGCCCCACCCTGGGGGCTGAACGCTCCACGCTGCCGTAAGATCTGCCGGTCGGCGGTGGTGACCGTGCCGTCTTTCGCATAGGGCGCGACATCCGGCAGGACGTGCGTGGCCAGCGCCACGGTGTCCGTGGGGACGTCGTCGATCACCAAGCAGAGTTCGACCGCTTCCAGCGCGGCGCGTACCCCGGCCCGGTCGGGCAGCGTCAGCATCGGGTTGTCCTTGGCGATGATCAGCGCCTTGATCGAACCGTCACGGGCGGCGTGCAGCATGGCGCCGACGCCCAGGCCGCCCTCTGCGGGGCGGACGCCCATGTCACGCAGACCGACCGCGTTGACGTCGGCGGGGAGGAGATGCAGCGCCTGCGGGGCTCGCTGGGGACCGGCCAGCGCGATGGCGAGGTTGGCCGCTGCCCGCGCCTGGGCCGCCGCAATTGCGGCGCTGCCTCGCGAAGGGGCGAACACGACGGCGAGCGCGTCGCCGCGTCCTTGCTTCAGGATTGCCGCCGCCTGGGCGATCTCTTGCGTCGCCTCCGCCGCCGGTAGTGTGTCGAGCCCCGGAAGCGCCTCGACCTCCGCCCGCACGTCCTCGTCCGCCAGCAGGGCGCCGGCTAGGGCATCCGCGACCGCGGCCATGTCGCCGTGTTCGGCGCGCAGGACGGCGGCGGCGAAATCGTCGACCTCGTTGGCGCGGGGTGCGATGCTCACCAACTTGGCGCCGCCGCTGACGACGGCGTCCTTCACGCGCAGGGCCGCGATGTTGTGGCTGGATTCCAGGTCGTCCGCGATGACTACCAGGGTTTTGGCCTGCGCGATCTCGGCCAGGCGGTTGGGCAGCCGCTCGCTTCCGAACGCCGCCGCGATCACGCCGGCCACGGGCCCATCGACGTAGCCGGCGCTGGAGTCCCGGTGCGGCGTGTCGATCAGGTCGGCCAGCCGGCGCAGCAGGAAGTTGTCCTCGTTGGTGGCGACGGCGGAGCCGAGCAGGCCCACGGCCTGGGCTCCGTGCCGATCGATGATGGCGCGCAGGGTGGCGGCCGCGTCGGCGATCACGGCATCGGGCTCGGCCGCCGCCGCATCAAGGCCGCGGCCCAGGCGGCCACGCTTGAGGCGGTGCTTGTCGCGTACCTGGTCGTAGCCAAAGCGGCCGCGCACGCAGATCTGGTCGCGGCTGGCGTCGTTGCCCTTGCCGGGCCGCACAATCACGCCGCGACCGTTCTTGACGCCCATCTGGATGGTGCAGCCCACGGAGCACTCGCTGCACACGGTCCCCACCCAGCGCTCGGGCCGGGCGAGCCATTTATTGGGAGCTTCCATGAGCGCGGCGGTGGGGCACACGTCGATGCAGGCGCCGCAGAAATCGCAGTTCGACTCGTCGATCGTTCCCCCGGAGCCGAAGGCGATGCGGGTCGAGAAGCCGCGCCCGGCCAGGGTGATGGCGGTGGTGTGGCGCAGGTCCTCGCAGGCGCGAACGCAGCGGGTGCAGATGATGCACATTTGCGGGTCGAATTCCAGGAAGGGGTTGCCGTGATCGGACGGCGGCTGTTCGTATTGGTAGAAGGTGCGGACCTCATCCAGGTAGGGCTCGATGTTGGCGCGGCCGATATCGGCCACGTCCGAGGCGGTCTGGAGCTCGCAGCGATAGTTCTTGGAGCAGGTGACGCAACGATGCGTGATCACGTTGTCGCGCAGGCAGATCTCGCCGGTCTTGCAGTGCTCTACGCGGTGGCAGGTGAGGCAGCGGTCGGAGTGGTTGGCCAGGATGATGGCCATGACCTCCTGCCGCGCGCTCGTGACCGCGGGGGTGTCCGTGTGCACGAGCATCCCGTCGGCGACGGTCGTGCTGCAGGCCAGCGGCAGCCCGCGGGCGCCTTCGATCTCCACGATGCAGGTGCGGCAGCCGGCGTAAGGGGGCAGGCCGTCGATGTAACAGAGGTTCGAGATGTAGAAGCCGAGCTCTTTGATCACCTCCACCAGAGGGCGGCCGGCTTCCACGTCGAACTCTTGGCCGTTTAGGGTGATGCGCGCCACGCCGGCTCCGCTCGCCTAGTGGTGCTGCCGTTGCTCGGCGGGGGGGATGGTTTGGTGCACGGCCTTCTGCCCGTTGGGGTAGGTCCAGTCGTGCTCCTCCAGGTACGTGTTGGCGAGCCCGATGAGGACCGGCTTGTCGCGATACAACTCGTCGGGGTTGGTGACGACGTCGTTGTAGGGTCCGCCGATCTGGATCGCTTCGTAGGGGCAGGCCTCCACGCAGAGGCCGCAGTACATGCAGAGGCGGAAGTCGATCTCGTAGCGCTCCACCAGGTAGGAGCCGTCCTCGCGCGGCTGGGTCTGCACCAGGATGCAGCCGTCCGGGCAGGCCTGGGCGCAAGTGCTGCAGCCGGTGCAGCGCTCTACGAACCAGACGAGATTGGTGCGGGCGCGCGGCGAGAGGGCGCGCTCCTCATCCGGGAATTGCACGGTGATCGGCGGTTTGGCCAGGTGCCTGATCGTGGTCAGCATCCCCTGGGCGATGCCGAGACCGTACATCAGGCGCGCCCCCCGATGCTCTCGAAGTTCGTGTCGCTCGGCAGGGCGCCGGTCTGCGGGTCCCGCGGGAGCCTGTCCCGGCTGTGGTAGGGCGGGAAGAGCGATTCCAGCTCGCGGCGGATGGGGTCGTCCACCGGGAGCATCTTGGAGAAGTCGCCGGGCGGCTCCGGCCGCTTGCGCCTGCCGGTGAGCCCCTCTTCTTTCATGACGTCTTGCAGCAGCATGAGCCCGGACAGGAGCGACTCCGGCCGCGGCGGACAGCCGGGCACGTAGACATCGACGGGGATGATGTTGTTGACACCGGGCAGGACGCTGTAGCCGTGCGCGAAGGGCCCGCCGATGTTGCTGCACGACCCCATGGAGATCACGTATTTGGGCTCGGCCATCTGCAGGTAGATCCGCCGCACGGGCGCCGCCATCTTCCAGGTCACCGTCCCGGCGACGATCATCAGGTCCGCCTGGCGCGGCGAGGCCCGGAAGACCTCGGCGCCGAAGCGGGCGATGTCATAGCGTGAGGTGGCGGTGGCGATCATTTCGATGGCGCAACAGGCCAGCCCGAACATGACCGGCCACAGGGATGAACGGCGCGCCCAGGTGAGGATGTGGTCCATCCGGGTGAGCAGCAACTGCTGGCGCAGGTCGGCCTCAATGGAGTCGCCGCCGGTGGGGGAGAGGACCGGGATTGAGTCCACGTCGCTGTTCACGCGGGCGCCTCTCCGGGGCGGTCGGCGCGGAACGCCGACATTGTGATTCTCGTCCCAAGCATAGCAGAAACGACCGCTTGCCTCCGGCAGCGCTCGCTAGACGGCCGGCGAGAGCGCGCGGAGGCGCTGGATGATCTGCGGTAACTCCCCGGCCACCCGCTCGACCTGCGCGTGATCGTTGTCGGCGCCGAAGGTGAGGCGCACCGCCGCGTGGGCCAGCTCGTCGTCGACGCCCATGGCGGTGAGGACGTGGCTGGGCTCGCTGGAGCCGGTGGTGCAGGCGGAGCCGCTGCTCGCGGCGATGCCCGCCATGTCGAGGAGCAAGAGGATGCTCTCCCCCTCCACGCCGCTGAAGCAGACGCTGAGGTTGTTGGGCAGCCGCCGATCAAGGTCTCGCGGGCCGGTCAGCACGACGCGGTCGATCCCTTCGCGCAGTTCGCGCCACATCTGGTCGCGCAGCGCGCGTACATGGGCGGAGCGCTGCTCCCGTTCGCCGTCGGCCAGTTCAAGCGCGGCGGCCAGGGCGGCCGCCCCGGCGACGTTCTCCGTGCCTGCGCGCTGCTCGCGCTCCTGGCTGCCCCCCAGGATCTGTGGCGCCAGCGGGGTGTGCGTCCGGGCGTAGAGCACGCCGACGCCCTTGGGCCCGTAGAACTTGTGCGCCGTCAGCGAGAGCAGGTCAACGCCCAGGACGTCCGGGCGAATGTCGATGGCGCCGACGGTCTGGACGGCGTCGCTGTGCACGATGGTCTTGGGGTTGCGCTCCTTGACCGCCCGCGCGATCTCGGCGACGGGCTCCAGCGTGCCGACTTCGTTGTTGGCGGCCATGATCGTGACCAGCGTGGTGTCGTCGCGCACGGCGGCCTGCACCGCCGCCGGATCGACGAAGCCCTCGGCGTCCACGGGCAGCAGGGTCACCTCGTAGCCCTCGCGCTCCAGGCTCTCCAGCGTGTGCAGCACGGCGTGGTGCTCGATGGCGCAGCTCACGAGGTGCCGGCCGGCGTGCGCGCGCGCGGCGGCCACTCCGCGGATCGCCAGGTTGTCCGCCTCCGTGCCGCCGGAGGTGAAGATGACCTCGGTGGGTGCACAGTCCAGGACGGCCGCGACGCGCTCACGGGCATCGTCCAGCCCCCTGCGCGCGGCTTGGGCCTCCATGTAGATGCCGGAAGGGTTCCCCCATGCGACGCGGTAGTACGGCAGCATCGCCTCCAGGACACGTGGGTCCATGGGGGTGGTGGCGGCGTGATCCAGGTAGATGCGGTCGGGCATCGGCGCCTCAGCCGGGTCTCTGCGCCCTTAGGCTATAGACGGGAATCGGCCGCGGTCAATAAGATACAGGCAGGTAGAGAAAGTCCTACGGGCGGCCCCGGTTGGATGATCGGCCAGGCTTGCCGTATACTACGGTTAGTCGGGCAATCCGTGCGGTTCCGAGGCCTGCGCGCCGAAGGAGAGGGCACATGACCACGATCGTTCCCCAGTTGCTGACCATCACGGATCTGGCGGCGGAGAAGGCCGCGGCGATGCTCAAGGATAAGGGCTACGAGGAAGGCTCGCTGCGGGTGTTCGTCGTCGGCGGCGGCTGCAGCGGCCACCAGTACGGCATGGCCCTCGCGACCGACAAAGAGGAGGGCGACCAGGAGATCATCCACAAGGGCGTCACATTCCTCGTCGACCCCGAGAGCGCCCCGCTGCTCGTCGGCGCGCGCGTGGATTACATCGACGACGTGATGAAGCAGGGCTTCAGCATCTCCAACCCGAACGCCGCCAAGACCTGCGCTTGCGGAACCTCGTTCGATACCGCCGAGCAGACCGGCACCGATCAGGCCCGCTCCTGCTGCTAACCGACGGTTCGCTGAGGCCTCTCGTACGGCCCGCCGATCGGCGGGCCGTCGCTGTTGGGCCGGATGGCGCGGCCTCTCGGTGCGGCTCTCTGCGCCATACTGTCCCTGGGGCGAAGGGGCGCCTGTGACTCGCCAGAAGCCGGTGGACTATCGCTTTCGGCGCATGCTGGACCAGGGGGAGTGGATCCTCTCGGTGGAGCTGGACCCGCCGCACGGCCTCTCCGCCGAGGGGGGGTTGGAGGTCGCCGCGGCGCTCCGCGACGCCGGCGTCGACTGCGTGGACGTGGGCGACAGTCCAATGGCCTCGGTACGGATGAGTCCGCTCTCGTTCGCGCTGGCCGTGCAGCAGCGCGCCGGGCTGGAGGCGATCATCCATTTCACGTCCCGCGACCGCAACTTGATGGCCTTGCAGTCGGACCTTCTCGGGGCGCACATGCTGGGCATCCGCACGGTGATCGCGCTCTCCGGCGATCCGCCCAGCCTCGGCCAATACGGCAACGCCACGGGGGTGTGGGACGTCAAGGCGGAAGGGCTGATCGGCCTGATCGCGACCCTCAACCGGGGTGTCGATTCGGCCGGGAACGAGCTCGGCGCAGGGTCGGACTTCACCATCGCGGCGGCGGCGAACCCCAACAACCCCGACCTCGACGCCGAGATCGCGCGGCTGCAGGACAAGGCGCAGCGCGGCGCGCACGTCTTCTTTACCCAACCGGCGTACGAGACGGCGCCTGTCGAGCGCTTTCTGGAGCGCACCAAGTCCATCGGACGGCCGGTGGTACTGGGCGTGATGCCCCTGATCAGCGGCCGCAACGCGCGCTACATGGCCGAGAACGTGCCGGGCGTCCACGTGCCCGGCGCGATGGTCGAGCGGCTGGAATCCGCAGGCGACGGCGCGGCCGAGCTGGGGCTGGAGTTGGCGTACGAGTTCGTCGAGACGGTGCGGTCGTGGTGCGCTGGGGTCTACCTGATTCCGCTGCTGGGCAGGACCGATGGGATCGTTCGGCTGGTCCGCCAACTGCGAGGACGGGCCTAGGCGGAGCGGTGGGGTGGGGCGCCGGCGTCCGCGCCGGCCGCCCGCGCTGGGGAAACGGCCAACGCCGCGCGTAGGCGGCGCGCCTGCCAGAGGTGCTCTAGGTCATGGTCGTGGAGGGCGTCGGCCAAGCGGAGCACGGAGACGGTCCCCATGAACGGGTGATGCGCGCTCGGATCCCGATCGCACGAGGCCACCGCGACGAGCATGTGGCAGACCCAGCGCCGCTGGGCGGCGTACGCCCGCAGCAGGTGGCCGAGGCCGGCGTCGCCGTACTCGGGCGCCGGATCCAGCCATTCCAGATCGTGCAGGCGCAGGCTGGTCGCTGTCTCCAAGAGCAGTTGCTCCATGTGGTACGCCGTGATCGACTCGCGGTCACGCAGGTGGCCCGCGATCTCGACGAGCGACCACTCGCCGGGCAGCGGATGGCGCTGGGCGTCGGCCTCGGAGGCGTCGAGGAGGAGCTCTTCCTGCTCGTGCCCCGACTCGGCCAGAGCCTTGATCAGCCACATGGCCCGGGTTCGCATACCGCCGCCGTCCCTTATCCTCACTCCCTCATTGTGCCACGGCGCGCGGCGGCTTGACCGCACGGCCATCGCTGCTCAGGCTGAGGCGGGGCCGCGACGTGAAGGAGGCGGGCCAATGCTGACGGAGCTGTGGGAGTCGGACCCGTTCACGGAACGGAAGCAATCGTTGATCGATACGCTGGACACGGACTACCTGTGGAGCAAGGGCGACACCTTTGTGGTGACTCGGGGCGGCGGCCACCGGCGGTTTCGGGTCTTGAACGTGCAGGTGGAGATCGGCGACGAGGGCCTCCAGCGCGAGATCCTGGCGCTCAAGATCTGATCGGGGTCGGCGCCTGACGGATGGAATCTGACGCCCTCCCTTACGTGCTGTTTCTGATCCTGGTCGAATTCTCTCTCGGCGCCGTCATCGTGATGGCGGCGGTGGCCCTGCGCGGGAAGACGACGCCCGGCTTCGTCCGCTCGACCACGCTGATGATCCCGCTCGCGCTCGGTTTGGCGCTGTGGATGGCGTTCACGCTTGAAGGGGAGGCGGTCAGCGGTTACCGGCTGGACACGCAGCCGCTGGACGCGGTGCGCGCCCTCATGGTGGCCATCACGGCGCTGAGTGTGCTGCACGTTGGGGTGCTGTACGGCAACCGGCAGCGGACGGGGCTCGCGCTGAGCGGGGTGCTGTCCGTTCTGGCCGTCGCGGTGCTGGTGCTGCTGGCGGTGATGCTGCGCTTCCCGGTCTGGAGTGTTGGGCTGCTGTTCCTGAGTTTGCTGGCGGGCACGCTGGCGCTGGGGACGGCGGCGGTGAGCCTGAGCTTGGGGCATTGGTATCTGGTGTCACCGCGGCTCCCCGCCCAGCCGCTCAACGAGGCGACGGTGGTGCTGCTGCTCATCCTGGGGGCACAGGTGGCGTTGCTGGTGGTGGGGGTTGCGACGTCCGTCAACGAGATCCCGGCCGGCGGGCGCGATGAGGCCTTAGAGGTCAATCGCGCGTTCTGGCTGCGCGTCGGCGTCGGTCTGGCCTTTCCCATCGTGCTGGCCTGGATGGCCTGGTCCTCGTCGCGCATCCGGTCGATGATGTCCGCCACGGGGCTGCTCTACCTGGTGACCGGCGCCATCCTTGCCGGCGAGATCCTGGCCCGCGCTCTCCTCTTCGACACCGGGCGCGCGATCTAGCCAGCGGATATCCTGCGGGTATGGAGGTGGACCATGGACTCGCCATCCCGCGATGAGGCCTGGGCGCTGCTCTGTGAGCACACACAATCTGAATCGCTGCGCAAGCACGCGCTCGCCGTCGAAGGCGTCATGCGCGCGTTCGCGCGGAAGACCGGTGAGGACGAGGAGTCGTGGGGCATGGCCGGCATGCTCCATGACTTCGACTACGAGAAGTTCCCCGAGCCAGACCAGCACGCCACGGTGGGCGCTCGCATCATGCGGGATCGCGGCTGGCCGGAGGCGCTGGCGCGCGCGGTGGAGTCACACAACCCTGCCACGGGCGTCTCGCGTGAGTCGCCGATGGAGAAGACGCTCTACGCCGTCGACGAACTGGCCGGCTTCATCGTGGCCGTGGCGCTGGTGCGCCCCAGCAAGTCGATCCATGACGTCAAGGTGAAGTCCGTGCGCAAGAAGATGAAGGAGCCCGCCTTCGCCCGCGCCGTCAACCGTGACGACATCACCAACGGCGCCACCGAGCTGGGAGTCGACCTCAGCGATCACATCCAGGAAGTGATCGCGGCCATGCGCGAGGTCGCGGACGCCATCGGCCTGGCGGGCAGCCCCGGCGCGCAATCCTAGCGGGCGCCGCGCGCGCGCAGCCGTGCGCGGCCACTCCGCCGGCTAGCGCCCCTCATCCACGACGTCCTGTTGATCGACGTTCAGGCGCAGGCCCGGCGGCAGCGGT
Source organism: Dehalococcoidia bacterium (assembly GCA_963663235.2). Lineage (GTDB taxonomy): Bacteria > Chloroflexota > Dehalococcoidia > Bin125 > Bin125. The sequence continues at coordinate 255,943 of CAXXNO010000012.1, read as the reverse complement.
GGAGTGCCCGCGTCTCGGGGGCTCCTTTGCTTGCCGGACGAACGGCGCTTGCCGGACGAACGGCCCGTGCCGGCGGCGTCCGGCTTCTTGCTCGTCGACTTCGCGCCGGCGGGCTTCGTTAACGAGCGCGTGGATGCGCGCTTCGGTTTCGATTCCTCGGGCGGCGGCGACCACTCCCGGCGTGCTTTGTCGAGGAGTATCTCGACCGTCCGCAGCCCATCGCTCATGCGCGGCCCGTACCAGGTCAGCCAGCGCCCGTCCACCAGGAAGAGGCGTCGCTCGCGCACGGCTTCGATGTCGCGATGCACCAGGAACTCATCGCGATGCCGCTCGCGAAACTGGTAGGGCTCATCTGGGAGCAGAATCACCTGGGGGTCGGCGGCCGTGATCTCCCGCAGCGTCACCTGGGGATAGCGGGCGCCGCTCGGGTGGTGTTCGAAGACGTTCACTCCGCCGGCCAAGCGGATCACGTCGCCGGCATAGGTGTCGCCGCCGACGGCCATGTACGGGTTGCGCCAGATCGGGCAGAAGACGCGGACGCGCGGACGGCTCTCATTGAGCTCCTGCTGGCGCGCCAGCGCCTCGCGTGCGCTCCGGACCAGGGCGCCGCCGGGGATGCCGCCCACGAGTTGGGCGATCGCTTCCAGCTCCTCGGCGGCGGCGGCGACGGTGCGCGGATAGCCCACGAAGACGTTGAGCCCGGCGGCGATGAGGGACTCCACATCCTCGCGGCGGTTCTCCTCCACGTTCGCCAGCACCAAGTCCGGCTGGAGCGTCAGGATCGCCTCCAGGTCTGGATTCTTCGTCCCGCCCACCTTGCGGAGGGCGGTTGTGACCTCGGGCGGTTCTACACAGAACTTGGTCACGGCCGTCAGGCTGGATGCGCGACCGAAAGCGACGACCGACTCGGTGACGCTGGGAACGAGCGAGATCACCCGTGTCGCCGGCTGGGCGAGGGTGACGGTGCGCCCCAGGGCGTCGGTGGCGGTTGGCATATGGGGACGGCGTGAGCGGGAGCGATCAGCCCCCGTAGTTCAGACCTAGCTCTTTGAGGGTGAGGACCTGCGGCTTTTGCTCGCGAAGCCCGGCATCGATTACCTCCACCACGACTACCGCGTGGTCGCCGGCCTCGACGGTGTCAACGAGCTTCACTTCGAGCCACGCCGGCGCCTCCGCGAGCACCGGCGTTCCCCCGGTCGTGCGCTCGAACGGGACGCTCTTGTCTTTGGAGACGAAGGTCTCGCCCTTGACCTCCACGTCGCCAAAGAACGCGAAGGCGAGATCGCCTTGCCCTGTCCCCAGGGCGGAGAGGGCGATGGCGCCGCCCGCTTTGATGTTGGCGAAGTTCTGGGAGTCTTTTTTCACTCCCAGCGCCACCAGCGGAGGATGGAAGGACATCTGCGAGACCCAGTTCACCGTCCCGGTGCCGATGCGCTCGCCGGTGGTGGTCAGCACAAAGAGGCCGTACGGGATCATCCGCAGGGCGGTTTTCTTGGCCTCCGGGTCCATCGCTCCCTCTTTCGCAACGGCGGCGGCGCCGAGTATAGCACCGGCCGTCCGGGCCGGCGGGACAACCATTCCACCGCCCGGGACGTAGAGATCGATAGTAGAGATTGCGCGGTTGTGTGATGACGCCTCCATTATGCTGTCTCGGTGCACCTTCGCGACCAGAGCGACGAAGAGTTAATGCGGGCGGTTGCCACGGGGGGCGTGGAGGCGTTCGAGGCCCTCTACGACCGCTATGTGCGGCTTGTCTATTCCACGGCCTACGGCGTCCTGGAAGATTCCCACAGCGCCGAGGACGTGGTCCAGGAGGTGTTCGTCCGGATCTGGCGGCGGCCGCAGCGGTACGTGGAGGAGCGGGGCAGGTTTGTGGGCTGGCTTCTGAGCGTGACGCGCAACCGTGCGATCGATGAGTATCGCTCGCGTAGGCGGCGGACTGGCAAGGAGCGTCAGATCATCGATCAGCCGGCCGGGGAGTTGATCGCCAGCGAGGCGCCGGCGGTGGAGTTCCACCGCGTGGAATTAGTGGATCAGCGGGCCCTGGTGCGAGAGGCGTTGCAGAGCCTGCCCAAGGAGCAACGGGTGACGATTGAGCTGGCCTACTTCAAAGGGCTGACCCAGGCGGAGATCGCGGAGGCGCAGGGTGCACCACTGGGGACGGTGAAGACACGCATCCGCTTGGGCATGCAGAAGTTGCGCATCGCGCTCGACGGCCGCGTGGGGACCATCGACTCCGTCCGCGCCGCTGAGGACAAGCCCCGCGCGGCGGGCGGCGGCCCCACGGACGGGACCGCGCGGAGCGAGGGGATCGCGTGAGCGATCTACCTGGAGGCCAGCGGTGAGCGAAGGTCACGAGCGCACGGCCGATCTCCTGGAGGCGTACGCGCTCGACGCCCTTGAGCCGGATGAGCAGCAATCTGTCAGCGATCACCTGGACGAGGGTTGTGAGGACTGTGAGGAGACGGTCTCGGCGCTCCGGCGAGTGGCGGCTGCCCTGGGGTTGGCCGCCCCGGTCGTGAGCCCGCGGCCCCGGCTGAAAGAGCGGGTGCTGGCGGAGGCGTACGAGGGCGGCGCATCGGGACGGCGCGGGCCGCCGGCGCTGATGGGTTTCCTGGGGCGGCGGGCGGGGCTGGCGGCGCTGGCGGCGTCCGTCGCGGTGGCCACGGTCGCTGGGCTGGCGACGTGGAACGTCCTGCTGCACGACCGCGTCGACGAGCTTGAGACCAGCAACGAGGGGTTGGAGTCGGTGGTCGCCTCAGTCACAGCGGCGGCTCCGGCGGCCAGAGCGAATGCGGACGCCGATGCACTCATCGCGCTGTCTGCGCGGGAGACGCAGGTGATCACGCTGGCTCAAACGCAGGCTGCGCCCCGCGCCAGCGGCCGGATGATCTGGGACCCCCACGACGAGGCGATCACGCTGGTGGCGAGCGGCCTGGAGCCGACCAAGGGCGGCTCCGCCTACGTGGTGTGGATGGAGACGAGCGACGGCTTCCAGAAGGTTGGCGTGTTCTACGTCGATGCGACGGGGCAGGGGATCCTGCACAGCTACCTGCCGGTAGGGCTCGATTCCGCGGACGGCGTCATCGTCACCCACGAGCCGAGCGCGGCGGCATCGCAGCAGCCGTCGGAGTCCGTTCTCCTGCTTTCACGCTGACCGCGGCGCGTCGAGGTTAGGTCTTCGCGCGGCCCGCGCCGGAGCGTTGACTGATACTTTGTCTCAATATAGCCTGTTGCGACCGGCTGACGGCCGGACGGAGAGGCGGGCGGCGATGTCCCAGTTGGCGCAGGTCGTGCAACTGTTGGAGGACCGCAACGTTCGCCTCACACCGCCGCGCCTGGCGGTGCTGGCGGCGGCGGCGGCGGCGGCGGAGCGCTTCTCCGCCGAGGAGATCCAGCGCGAGCTCCCACGGGTCGGTCGGGCAACCATCTTTCGGACGCTGAAGCTCCTCGTCGATGCCGACATCATCTGCCGGGTGATCCAGGATGATGGGCGGCTGCTCTATCGCTGGAGCCGACGGGGCCATCACCACCACCTTGTGTGCCGGACCTGCGGCGCCACACGCGACATAAGTCAGTGCGGGATCCCTGAACTGCTCGGCGAAGCCGCGCGGGTGGCCGGCTTTGCGATGGAGGGGCACTGGCTGGAGGTTTACGGTCGCTGTCAGCGCTGCCTCGCCGGTGAGGGGGAGCGGCCCGCGCTGGACGCCAAGCGCGCGACGGGCGCTGCGCCGCGAAGCGAAGAAGTCACGTCGGTGACGGGGGCTGCGTGAACCCTTGCGCGCTATTGAGACATGGTATCGATTCTGGCCTCATGGGACCGTGGCCGTCGCGGTTCTCGCTGCGGCTGTCCTTGCCGCTTGCAGTGGCTCGGAGGGCGAGTCGCCGGCGGATCTGCAAACGGTTGCAAGGGAGGCCGTGCGAGTGGTGACGTCCACAGCGGTGATTGCGGACGTCGCGAGGGAGGTCGGGGGGGATCGGGTAGCGGTCAGATCTCTGGTCGCGCCGCTGGCGGACGTCCACACGTTCACGCTCTCGCCCGGCGATGCGATTGCGATTGCGGACGCCGACCTCGTGATCCTCAACGGGGCCGGGTTGGAGGCCGCCTTCCAGGACGTCATCGAGGAGAATATGGATGGCGAATTGCTCGTGCTGTCTCAGGCGCTGGACGTGCGCTCCGTTGGAAACGACGGCTCCGCTGCGCAAAATCCGACGAACCACGCGCTCGATCCGCACCTCTGGCTGGACCCCAGGTTGATGATCGACGCGACAGCGGTGATCGGGGAGGCGCTCGGCGCGCTCGATCCGGCCGGAGCGACGGCGTATACGAGACGCGCCGCCGGTTACAGCGCGCGGCTCGAAGCGCTGGATAGCGAGGTCCGGAACCTGTTCCAGGGCCTCCCGGCGGAGCGGCGCGTCTTGGTGACGTTCCATGACGCCTACGGCCGCTTCGCCGCCCGCTACGGCCTGGAAATCCTGGGGTTCGTGGTGGAAAGTCCGGAAGAGCACGCCAATGCGGCGGCGGTCGCCGACCTGATTGAGGAGATGCGCGAGCGGGGCGTCGCGTTCATTTTCCGGGAGCCGCAGTTCACCACGCCGATCGTTGAGGAGATCGCGTCGGAAACCGGCGCGATGGTGCGCGACATCTTCTCCACGATCGACGCCGCCGCCGCGCCGACGTACATCGATCTGATGAGAGCGAATGCCCATGCCATCGCCGACTAACGGCCCGCGGCAAGCCCCGGAGGCGCCGGCGGCCCCGACGGCCGCGGTGGTCGTGGACGGTTTGACAACGGGCTACGACGGGGGCGCGGCGATAGAAGAGATCTCCTTTGTCGCGGCGCGCGGGGACATGGTGGGACTGATCGGACCGAACGGGTCGGGGAAGAGCACGCTCATCCGTGCGCTCCTCGGGCTGCTGCCGGCCTGGACGGGCCGCGTGCGCGTTCTGGGCCGTGAGCCGGAGCGGGCCCGGGCGACCGTGGGCTACATGCCCCAGGCCGAGCACGTGGACTGGACCTTCCCGATCACGGCGCAGGAGGTTGTGGCGATGGGGCTGTACCGCCCCCGCCTGGGGCGCGATCTGGTGCGGTTGTTCATGGGCGGGCGCTCCCCAAAGGTGAGCGCGGCGATGGAGCGGACGGGGACGGCGGATTTGGCATCGGAGCAGATCAGGGAGCTGAGCGCCGGGCAGCAGCGGCGGGTGCTCCTGGCTCGGACGCTGGTGAAGGATCCGGACGTCTTCCTCTTGGACGAGCCGACGGCGGGGCTGGACGTTAGCGTGGAGGAGGACATGCTTCAGCTCTTTGCGGAGCTGGCCGCCGCGGGCAAGACGTTGATCGTCGCCACGCACGACCTTGCCTGTGTGTATCGCCGGTACTCCAGCGCGTTGTGCATCAATCGTCGCCTGCTGGCCTTCGGGCCGCCGAGCAGCGTGCTGACCGAGAACGTGCTGACCGAGGCATTCGGGCGTCACGTCCTGGTGTTTCAAATCGGGGAGCAGATGTACGCGACGGAGCCGCACGTCGATCACGCCACACACGAGACCTAGCCGTGGATTGGCTCACCGACCCCTGGCACTTCGAATTCATGCAACGGGCGTTGCTCGCCGGCGTCTTCGTGGCGGTGGCCGGGGCGGTGGTCGGCACGTTCGTGGTGGTGCGGGGGCTGGCGTTCCTTGGCGACGCGGTGGCGCATACGTCGCTGGCCGGCGCGGCGGTGGCCTTCCTGGCGGGCGGGGGCTCTGCCCTGATCAGCCTGGGCGCGGGCGTCGCCGCCGTGATCACGGCGCTGGGTGTGACCACGGTCAGCCGTCGCAGCCGGGTCCGCCTTGATACCGCGATCGCCATCTTCTTCGCCGGGCTCTTCGCTCTCGGCATCCTCCTCGTCAGCCGCGCCCGCAACTACGCGCTCGACCTCAACTCGTTCCTCGTGGGCAACATCCTCGGCGTCAGCACGACCGACCTGATCGTCATGGGCGCGCTCACGGCCGTGATCGTCGCGCTGACGATCTACTTCTTCGCGGAGCTTCGCTTCGTCGCCTATGACCCGGAGATGGCGGCTGCCAGCGGTGTGCGCGTTGGCCTGGTGGAGGCGGGACTGCTGGTGCTGGTGGCGCTCGCCGCGGTGGTCGCCTTCCGCCTGGTTGGGGTGGTGCTGGTCGTGGCGATGCTGGTGGCGCCGGCCGCCACCGCCAGCCTCCTGGTGCGGCGGCTCCCGCAGATCATGCTGGGCGGGATCGTGGTTGGACTGGTCGCGGTCGTCGCGGGCCTGTACGCGTCGTTCCACCTGGATGTGGCCACAGCGCCCAGCATCGTGTTGGTCGCTGTGCTCTGCTTTGGCGTGGTGTTCTTGCTGGCGCCGCGTGGCCTGCGCGGCCCTTCCTCACGGGGCGCTCGGGGCGATTGGTCGCGACCGGTCGATGGGGCCTCGCGGGATCAGGCGCCGGATATCTCCTCGGAGAGCCCCTCCAGGTAGACGTCGATGGCCGGATCCTGCTCGAGGTGAGGCCGGATCCGCCCCTCGATCGCGTCCCGATCCGCGCTGGTTTCCCAGTCCCGCCATTGCGCCAGGCCGGACCAGTGGCTGATCACCAGGAGACGGCTGGGATTGGTGGCGTCGCGCAGCGTTTCCCCCTGCAGGTAGCCGGGTTGGTCCAGGCAGCGGGTGCGTAAGTCCTTGAGCAGGGCGATGATTTCCGTCTCGTGGCCGTGCTGGACCAATCGCTCGATCAGGACTTTGGCGGCCATGCGACGCTCCTCGGCGGCTCCGCGTCACCGGCCCGAAATCGGCGACCGGGCCGCGACGCAGTCTGGCGAGCATAGTACGCACGGACGCCCGATACGACCGCGACGGCCCGGCCGTGCGCGGAGGCTAGGCCCACTCTTGCGGCACGACGCGTCTCCGGCCGGCGAAGCCGTCGGCGATCTCGTGCCACCACTCGATCGTGGCTTCGCCCTGCTGCCAGCAGAGGTAGACGCGCCGGCCTTCGCGCAGTGCGGGGAAATCGATCAAGCCGCGGTCGAGATTCTTGATTTCCACGCCCAACTCGTTCAGTTCCGTCACCACCTGCTGGATCTCGGCGGCGAGAGCGGTGGCCTGACGCTCCTGCTCGCGTGCGCGGGGGAGCGTGCCGTGACCGTTGGGCCCGGCCGAGCGCCGCACACTGTCGGCGAGCGCCTGCGCCTGGGTGAAGCGCCGTCGTGTGTCGCTGAGCGACTCGACCAGCGCAATCACCTGCGGCAAGAGGTGCCGCGCTTCCGCAAGGGTGTACGTCCGGTCCGCCATGCCGCTTCCGATCCTAGGGGATGTCGCCGGCCTCCCCGGCGGTGTCTGGTTCCGTAGTGCGGGCCACGGGCGCCGGCGGGCGCCGGACGGCTCGCTCAACGCGCGTCATGGCGAGGGGTTGAGCGCACCTCTCGGCCCTCTTGGAGCCGCTACAAACGGGTTCGAACAGTCGCGGAGCTAGAACGGGCAGAGATTCTCCGCGCGCACGGACGGCAGCCCGTAGCCTAATTGCTGCCAGAAACCGTCGAAGAGATCGACGAACAGGGCGAGTTGGTCGTTGAGTGCCCGGCAGCCGGCGCTGAGGTCCCGGCTTCCCGCGAAGCCGGCGAGAAACGCCTCTGCCAGCAGCGGGTGCAGTCCCTCGCCTCCGGCCGCGGCTTGCGCCTCGATGATGGCTTCGGCGCTGTCGCCCAGCGCCGCCTGCGCGAGCGCGCGCCGCAAGCGGGCAAAGGCGATGATCTCCGCCCGTTCGTTGGTCACGAACCCGGACTCCTGGAGCGACGTGTCCGCAATCATGTTCCCGTAGAGGCTCAGCGCGCTCTCGTATTCACCCGCGTCAAACGCCTCGTTCCCGGGCGCAACGGCGCAGGCAAGCCAGACGGTGGGCAGCCGCTCCACCGCGACCAAGTCCACGACGCCTCCGGCGGCGCTGTAGGTGAACCGGCCCGGGCAGGGCGGCCCCGCCCCGACCGATCCGAACGCGCCGCCCTCCACCGTAATGTCCGGCACGCCGTCGCCGGTGCGGTCGCTCAGGTCGATGGAGGTAGCGGTGGGGATCTCGATGAGTCCCGGTCCCGTGGCGAGATCGACGTAGGCGTCGATGGGGTCCTGCCATTCCAGGACGTGGATGATGGTGACGCAGGTGCTGGCGCCGCATTGGAGCTCCCGGAAGGTGACCTCCGGCTCGCCGTCGCCGGTGAGATCGCCGGTATGGATCACCGCGACGTCGAGGGCCATGAAGTCGGGCTCCCCGCTGGCGAGGCGGTAGGCGACGCGGTAGCCGCTTTCGTCTTCCAGCGGCTCGAAGATCACCAGGTCGCTGTTGATATAGGGGAGGTCGGACGGACGGGGATCGGTGAAGACCACCACCGCGCTTGCCTCTCCGTCCAGGTTGGTGTCCACCAGATGACAGCGGTCGCCGCCCGCGACCGGCGGCATGCCCCACTGCTCGAAGAGGGGCACCAGGCAATCGCTGATGTTGTTACGGGCGTTGACCCAGCCGGCCGCCGCGTTGATGAAGGCGTCGAACTGATCCGGCCGCGCCGGGATGATCACCGCTTCACCAGCCTCGCCCGGCCCCTCGGCGTCTTCGGCGTCCTCGTCGTCCTCGGCGTCTTCTTGCTGCGGTGGGATGATCAGGACCTGCCCGACGTCCAGGTCGTTGGGGTCCAAGATCCCGTTGACCTCAAGCAGCGCTTCCAGCGTGATGCCGAAGCGGTCGGCGATGGCTAGCAGGCTGTCACCCGCCTGCACGGTGTGGGTGGTGGCTTCGGTGCGCTGGGGCGTATCGACCTCCACGACGTCGGCGGGCTCCTCAGTCGCCTCGGGCCGCTCTTGGTCAGCGGCGGCCTGCTCGGCCGACTCGCGGGCGGCCTCCTCGGCGAGGCCGTCCAGATCATCGACGGTGAGCGGCCCCTCCCCGTCCGTGAGAGGGGGGAGGGGTTCTTCGGGAGCGGCGATGCCTTGCTCACCGCCGTCGCCGTCGCCATCGCCGCCGCAGGCGGCCAGCGCCAGCGCCGCGATCAGCGGCAAGGTGAGCACCAGCAGGCGTCGATACGGCATGAGCTTCTCCGATGCCGGCGTCTCCGCGGCTCCTTGCACTTTATCGTGCCGGAGGCTGCAGCGCCCGTAGGGCGCGGGCGTGTCGTTGAACCAGGCGGCGTCGCGCGCGATCGCTGAGCGCACCACCCTCAGTGACGATCGAGTCCAGCAGAGACCCCTCGGTCCGATCTAACGTCGGGCCGGGAGGCGTGGTTCCCGGGTGGGCGCGGATTTCCAGGTCCAGCCAGAGCCGCGGCCGCGAGCGGAGCTTGGCGCTGTCCAGCGCGGCGATCACGGGCACGCCCGCCGCGCGCGCCGCCAACCCCTGGTCCACCGTCGCGAAGGGCGGCCCTTCGAGCAGAAAGCGCAGCCTCGATGCCGGCAGCCCGGCCTCTTCCCGCACCTCGCGTCGCGCCTGCGCTTCGGGTGCGACGTCGGGAGGGAGCGCCCCGCTGATGGCCGCCCACCGGCCGGGGTAGGTGCGCACGGCGCGACTGCGCTTGCCCAGCAAGAGGCGGGGGCGGGCCGTGTCCGGGTGCAGGAGAAACGCCGTGACCACGTGTCGCGTGCGCATGTCGGCGGCATTGTACGAGCGCGGCCGGGCGATCCAGGCTGGTGGGTCGGGGACTTAGTCGTTGGTCCGCGGCGGCAGCCGGTCGGTCGCGTCCCAGACGCGGCGCAGGATGGGGTCCCCTTCGTCGGCGGGGTCGACGAACTCCGGGCGATGGATGTCGCGAATGATGATCGGCCGCAGACGGTAGCCGAGCACGCGTTCTCGGTCGAAGCCCACCTCCAGCACCATCCCCTGCGTCGTCGCGACCGACCAGTTCTGGTCGAAGACGAAGTTGCCGAGCGCGTAGGCGACGACGGCGCCCTCGAACTCCTCCACGGCCTGCACCCAATGCGGGTGGTTGCCGATGACCAGCGACGCCCCGGCCGCCACCGCCACCGCGGCGGCCTCGCGCTGCCGGGGTGAAGGGTCCGCCACGTACTCGATGCCCCAGTGCACCATCACGATGACGTGATCGACCTGCGTCTTCACAGCGGTGATATCGGCTGCGAGGGTCTCCAGGTCCAGCGGCGCGACGCCGGCCGACTCCGGCGTCGCCGCGTAGTAGGGGGCGATGTCGTCGTAGGCTAGCAGGGCGAGGCGCACGCCGTCGCGCTCGACGATGGCGGGCGCGCCGGCGGCGGAGAGGTCGGGGCCGGTGCCGACGCGGACCAGGCCGGCCGCGTCCAACCGCTCTCCCGTGTGGAGCAACGCCTGCGGCCAGAGGCAGCCGTCCCAGCAGTCGCCCGCGTGGTTGGCGGCGGTGTTCTCTACGTCGAAGCCCGCTTCGATCATGGGGGCGATGACCTGGGGACTCGCGTGCAGGATGAACGTCCGCGTGCAGGGCGTGGGTGGGCCCAGGTCCGTGACGCCCGCCTCCAGCGCGGCCACGGCGAGGTCGGCCGCCTGGATGAGGTCGCGCGTGCCATCGAACATCGCCCCGTAGTCGGCCAGCGCCTCCAGTCGTTCGCCTACGCAGCGTCCCGGCATCAGATCGCCGGTGGCCAGCAGGCCGGCCGGATCTGCCGTGGGGGCCTGATCGGTCCAGCCGAGGAGATCGACGACGGTCTCGGACCCGATGGCCGGGTCCACGCGCAGCCAGCGCTGTGTGCGGATCGGGGAGGCGGCTGCGGGGTCGCGGTAGGGGTCGTGGCCTTCCACCACCAGCGCCCGGACGCCCAAGCGCAGCGCCGACACCGGCACAAGCGCGATGGCGCCGGGCTCATTGGCCACCCGTTCGACGATCGACGCGGGCGGCCCGAGGTGCGCCTGCGGCGACGGCCGCGTGAACAGCGCCGTTGCGATGGCGTCGGCGTCCGCTTCGGGGAGGTAGAGCGTGAGCGGCTGGGGCGCTGCGCCGAAGTCCGACCAGTCCGTCACCTCGCCGCCGACGATTGAGCGAACCGCGTCCAGGCTCAATTCCAGCACGTCCTGACGCTGATGGACCACGGCCGCCCACGCGCCGATCACATAGCGCTCGGCGTCCGGCAGCGCGTGGTCGCGGACGGCGATGTCGGCGGCCGCAACATCCGTCAGCGTTTCTACCGGCCCGAGCGAGCGCAGGGCGGCAAGCGTCGCGTCGCGCTCCGTCTCACTCCCGAGATCGACGAATACCTGGAGTGGTGGAGGCAGCGTCTCGACGGGCACCGCGGGAGCGGCGCTGGACGTGTCGGGAGCGGGATCGACCCGTGGGGCCGCTGCCGCGGCCGGGCGATCCGGCTCGGCAGGGCGGTCCGGCTCGGAATCGGTGGAACAGGCGAGCGCGCCGGCGGCGATCAGGACGAGGCCGGGGATGAGGCCGCGTCGCAGGCTCCGTTGCACGCTCCATTGCATGACGGGCTCCATCGCTGGTGCGGGTTTGCCGCTAGCGCCCTGTTGAGCCGAAGCCGTCGGCCCCGCGGTCGGTGGGCGACAGTTCCGACACCTCCTCGACCACTGCTGTCGCCACCGGCGCGACCACGATCTGCGCGATGCGGTCGCCGTGGCGGATACGGAACCGCTGTCCGGGGCCGCCTCGCACCGACATGTTGACCAGCAGTTCGCCCCGGTAGTCGCCGTCCACCGTGCCGAAGGCGACGTCCACCCCCTCCTTGGAGAGGCCCGAGCGGGGCCGGATCTGCACCTCGTACCCGGGCGGCGGCTCCACGGCGATGCCGGTGGGTACGAGGCGGGGACGGTCCCCCAGCTCCAGGCTCTCGCCTTCGGCCGCGAGGTCGGCGTAGATATCGAGGCCGGCGCTGCCCGGCGTGCGACGCTCGGGCAGGCGGGCGCTGGGGCGCAGCCGCTTCACCTTGAGGCGAGCCGGGCTATCCGCGGCCACCGTCGGCGAGCCAGCGGAACTTGGGCAGCCGGTCGGCTGGAAACGCGCCCAGCCAGGCGGCGTCGCGCCCTTGGGCGGCGGCGCGCAGGGCCTCGGCGTCGTCGATCATCGCGTCGATGTCGACACCGAGATAGGCGGGTCGGTACCAGGACAACTTCTCGACTCCCCGCGAGATGTTTCGCTCCACGCCTGTGGGGTTGCGCTTCACGGTCCAGTGATGCAGACCGGCGGCGATCTGGATCAGACCCTGGTAGAAGGAGCGAATGGGGCGGCGCTCCGCCTGCCAGACCTCCTCCCAGGCCTCGTGCGCGTCCCAGAATCGGCCGCGATCGAACAGCGCCGCGCCCGCCTGGAGGCCCGCGCACGCTTCCGGCGGGACCGTGGGTTCCAGTTCCAGTTGCTCGGCGCGCGTGGGGATCGATTCGATAACTGCCACGACCACTCTCGCTGTCCCGGGGCTCGCTGCGCGCCCAGCCTACCGGACGCCGCGCGCGCGTCCAACGACCCCGCGATTTCGGGGCGCGCCACGTTGCGCGCGCGGCGATATACTGCGCCGCGGGTGGCGGGTGACGGCTGCCCCATCGTCGTGGCGGAATCGGCGGGAAAGTGCTTCATGCCCAGAAAGATCGTGACCCGGAAGAGCGCAGCGAAGAAACCCGCGGCCAAGAGGCCCGCAGCGAAGAAGAGCGCCGCGAAGAAGCGGGCAGACGGCACGGCGGCGGCGAGGACGCACGCCGCGAAGCGCGCCGGGGCGCAGGAGGATAATCGCTGGCCGCGAATCGGTGCGCACGTTTCGACGGCGGGGAGCATCGAGGTGGCCGTGCAGAACGCGCTGAGCATCGGGGCGGAGGCGGTGCAGATCTTCGCCGCTGCTCCGCAGCAGTGGCGGCGCAAGCAGCACGCGCCGGAGGCGATCGCCGCCTTCCGGCAAGGCATGGACGAGGCGGGGATCGGCCCCAATTTCATCCACGGCATCTATCTCACCAACCTGGCGACGGAAGACCAGACCAACCTGGAGAAAGGGATCGAGTCGCTTACGGCCGACCTGCGCTTGGCTTCGGACCTTGGCATCGCCGGGGTGATCTTTCACGTCGGCAGCCACAAGGGCGCGGGCTTCGAGACTATGCTGCCGCAGATCGCGGAGGCCATGCGCCGCATCGTGGCGGACTCACCGAACGACGCTTGGCTCTGCATCGAGAACAACGCCGGCACAGGGGCCAGCGTGGGGAGCACCTGGGAGGAGATCGGGGCCATCATGGACGCGGTGGGCAGCGACCGCGTGAAGGTCTGCATCGATACCTGCCACGCTTTCTCCTCCGGCTACGACCTGACCGATCCGCAGGGGCTGGAGGAGGCCATGGCCCGCTTCGACCGCGAGATCGGGCTGGCCAACCTGGTCGCTGTGCACGCGAACGACTCGAAGACGCCCTTCGGCTCGGGTAAGGACCGGCACGAGAACATCGGCCAGGGGTCTATCGGCAAAGCGGGGTTCCGTAACGTGCTGACGCACTCCGCCTTTCGACGGCTCCCATTCCTTCTGGAAGTGCCCGGCTTCGGGGGCGGCGGCCCCGATGCCAAGAACGTGAAGATCTTGAAAAAGCTCCGCGACGAAGCCGTCAAGGCTCCCGCGGCAGCGCCTCTCGCCAAGCGCTCTCGTTGAAGCCCACCAGCACCCGCCGCCCAATTCTCAACAGCGGCCGCCGCAGCAGACGCGGCTCCTCCAGCATCAGCGCGCGCATCTGATCGTCGGTCAGGCTGTCGACGTTGAGGCCGCGCTTGCGCACGCTCGGGCTTCGCGCGGCGAAAAGCTCGCGCGCCTCGCGCTGGCCGATCAAGGTGTGGAGCTCAGCGGGCGTCAGCGGGCTGCGAAAGAACTCTCGCTCGTCAAAGGCTACTCCTTGCGCCTGGAGCCATGCACGGGCTCGATTGCAGGTGCTTCAGCCCCTCTTGCAGAAGAAGGTCGGCGCAGGCGGCACGACACTGCCTCCGTTCAGCCGCGCCGCCCGGCGGCGGGCGCGGCGCGCTCGCCCTCTCCGGTGGGCCGGGTGTCGCTTTCCGTCGCTGGAGCGCCCTCCGGATCGGGGTATTCGAACTGGTACACCTCTTGCAGGAGGTTAAGGAACGCCACCACGGAGCGGCTCTGGAGGCGGTGCTTGCGATAGATCACGGCGATCTCCCGTGTCAGTGGCTCGGCGCCCTCGATGTCGATGGTGACCAGTTGGCCTTCCGCTAGTTCCTGCTCCACCGCGACTTGCGGCAGGAACGCCAGGCCCAGCCCCTCGAGCACCAGGTGCTTGGCCATCTCCAGGTTGTCGACCTCCAGCGCGTGCCGGGGCGGCGTGCCCGTCTCGCGGAAGATCCCGTGACTGATGGCGTGATACGACGAGCCGACGTCGAAGAAGATGACGGACTCGTGCACGACGTCCTGGACACGCACCCGCTGACGCTGGGCGATGGGATGGTCCGTGCCCGCCATGAGGAAGATGGCGTCCTGGTACAACGGCACGGTCTCGATGTCCGGGTGGTTCAGGTAGCGTTCCAAGCCCACCTGGACCTCGTCCGCCAGCACCATGGCCATCACTTCCTCGGAGCGGCCGGTGCGAATGGTGATCTCCACGCCGGGATGGCGATCGGCGAAGCGCTCCAAGAGCCGAGGCAAGACGTAGGTGCCGACGGTGGGGGCCGTCCCCAATGCCAGCGTGCCGTGCTCCACGTTGCGCACGCTGACCAGGGCGTCGCGGCCTTCGACCAGCGCCTGGAGCGCGCGCTGCGCGTGGGGCAGGAAGGCCGCCCCGGCGTCGGTGAGGCGGATGCTGCGTCCCATCCGCTCGAACATTGGCTCGCCCAGCTCCCGCTCCAACGCCTGGATGCGGGCGGTCACCGTGGGCTGCGTGAGGTAGATCGCCTCCGCCGCCTTCGAAAAGGAGCGCAATTGCGCGACGCGCACGAACGCTTCAAGCCGGCCGATCTCGATGGTGCCCCCCCGGACGTCACGGGCCTCACGCCCCGCCCACTGGTTCCGGGCGATACGCATTATATCGGATCGCTCTATCCGAGCGGCCGAGAACTACGACTCTTATCAATATGCCGACGGCCGCGCAGTAGCGACTCAGGGACGGCCTCAGGGCCGGGCTCGCGGGCTCTACTCGAGCCGGACGCCGGGCTTGCGCACAGTGACGTCGCCGTGGACCGAGGCCTGGCAGCCCAGGCGCACCAGCTGTTCCAGGGCCCGCCGGCCGCGCTGCTCGATTAAGGCCTTGCGCTCGGCGGCGGACATGGGCGAGAGGTGGTCGGCGCCCTCCAGCACGATGACGAAGCAGGTCGCGCAGCGGCACTGCATGTCGCAGGTGGTGGGCCAGTAGTACCCCTGGGCGCGGGCCGCGGCCATCATCGTCTCGCCCCGGGAAACCTCGATCTCGATCCCGGACGGCTCGATGGTGACTTTGGGCAAGCGACGCTCCTGTGAGGCGGACGGCCTACCGCTCGCCCACGATCTCCGGGCGGTTGAGATCGGTGATCGTCTCGTCGCTGTCGACGCCCAGGCTGCTGTTGATCAGGATCACGATCAGCAGCCCAACGATCAGCGCCGCGCCGGCCAGGGCCAGCTTCAACTGCAGCCGCATGGTCGCAGTGTAGCAAGCGGGGCGGGCGCGACCGGCGGCCCCTAGCGTCGACGCGGCCGCGGTTTCGCTTTGGCTGCGTAGCTTCGGCGGCGCCGTTCCGCGACTTTCAGCGCCCGAGGTGACTTCGTGGACGCGCGCGAGTCCTCTGCCAGCGGCTCAAACCCGATCACCGGCTGCTGTCCGCAGGCCGCCGCGAAGCGACGGATGCTCGTGAGGCTGGGGAGGGCGGTACTGTTCAGAGACTCGATTTGCGCCACCCGCCCCTGTGTCACGCCCATCCGCCGCGCCACCTGGGCCTGAGTGAGGCCGGCTTCCAGGCGGATGCGGATCAGTCCCCTGGTCAGTTGGTAACGATCCTCCAGCGCGTCGTAGGCGGCGCGGGTTTCTGGGTCGGCGAGGAGCCTACGCTTCGACTCTTCCCAGGGGACGGCGTTCGCGATCATTGACTCTTTCCCAATAGCGGCGTTGAGGATCCGCCGACCACTTCGTCGTAGCGCCGCTGAGCGGTCGTCAACTCTCGCGGTGGGGTGTTCGTCGACCGCTTGCGATAGCCGTGCAGCAGCACCACCGCATTCCGCACGACGCAACAAAAGAAGATCCGATGCGCGCCGGGACGGAGCTCGAAAAGCTGTCGACGGGGATCGTGCAGTCGCTTGACGTGGGGCTCACCCAATTGAGGACCAAACTCTGCTAGGCGGCTGATGAACCGCAGAGCCACCGCGCGCTCTTTCGGACTCAGTCTCGCGAGGTAGTCGTCCAGCGGCAGGTCGCCGCGCCGGCTCTGATACTGATAGATCCGCCAGGCCATGGGGATATTAGCAATCACTAATATACGCTGTCAAGCGCTTTCTGGTCCTACGGCCGCAGCACCAGCTTGCCGAAGAAGTGCCGGCTCGCCATCCGTCGGTGCGCCTCGGCGGCGTCCTGCAGTGCGAACGTCTCACCCACCACGCCACGGATCTTCCCGGTGCGGACCAGCCGCATCCAGTCCTGCATCTCCGCCTTGGTGCCCATGAAGGTGCCGTGCACGGTCTGCTGGTTGAGCATGAGTTGGAACAGGGGCAGCTCCACCACCTCGCCGGTGGTGCGCCCGCAGTTGAGGAGCTGGCCGCCCCGCCTGAGCGACTTGAGGTTCTCGTCGAACGTGGCCGGTCCGATGTGGTCGATCACGATGTCCACGCCCTCGCCGTCGGTCAGCTCGCGCACGCGCTCGCTGAACCGCGGCTCGGCGGTGTAGTTGATGCCCGCGTCGGCGCCCAGCGCGATCCCCTTGGCCAGCGTGTCGTCCCTGCCGGCGGTCGTCACGACCCAGGCGCCCAGCGCCTTGGCGATCTGGATCGCCGCGGCGCCGACGCCGCTGCCCGCCGCCTGCACTAAGACGCTGTCACCGGGGCGGATGCGCGCTCGGGTCACCAGCATGTGGTAGGCGGTGGCGACGGTGAGCGGGATCGCCGCCGCCTCGTCGAACGGCAGCGAATCGGGGATCGCGTGGATGTTCTCGGCCGGCGCCTTCACGTATTCGGCGTAGCCCCCGTTCACGTGCAGGCCCAGCAGCCTGTAGGTGCGGCAGAGGTTGCTCTTGCCAATCAAGCAGTAGTCGCAGGTGTTGTCGCTGATGCCGGGGTTGATGAGCACGCGCTGACCGACCGACACCGCCTCCGCTCCAGCCCCAAGCGCCGCCACCGTCCCGGCGATATCGGCGCCGAGAATGAACGGCTCCGCGAACTCGCGCGACCGGCCCACCCTGCTCTGTGATGTAGACGGCTCGCATCGCTGCTCCAGTCCGTGATCGACCGCTCGGTGGGCGGTTAGAGGTGCGACTCCAGAAAGGGCCAGATGGGCGCCAGCCCTTGCGGCCAAAAGTCGAAGTGGCCGCAGTCCAGCCACTGGATCGCTTTGGGGTCGCCGAGGGCGTCGAAGAACGCCTGCGTCGACTCCGGCGGCACGTAGTCATCTTGCCGCCCGGCCAGCACGAGCGCGGCGCGCGGCGCGATCAGGGGGGCGAAGTGCAAAGGGTCGGTGATGGCGAGCGAAGCGGCGATGGCGTCGGCGTCGTCGCCTTTGACCTGGGCCCGGACCGATCCCGCCGCGCCGCAGATCGCGAAGACGGAGGCCTTCACCCGCGCGTCCAGCCCCACGAAGGCCGCGCCGCGCATGCCCCCAAGGGAGAAGCCCGCGAAGCCGATGCGTTCTGCATCCACCTCGGGCCGCCCGATGATGTAGTCCACGGTGCGCATCCAGTCGACCGCGGTCTGTACCGACTCGTCCGCCCGCCGGACCGGGGAGCGCAGCGACTCGCGGACGTCCAGCGCGCCGTCGCGCCGCTCGCCGTGTCCGGCCTGGTCGATGGTCACGCAGATCGCGCCGCGCTCCACCCAAGCGCGCGCTGGCTCCATGACGTAGTCGCTGCTCTTATCGAGCGTGGCCGGGTGCGCGATCAGCACAGTCGGGCGGGGCTCGCCGGCGTTCGGGTTGTGCAGAAACAGGCCGGGCACCCGCGCATCGTGGCGCGAGGAGATCGCGAACCGCTCAATGCGCAGCGCCTTGGAATCGGCGACCACGGTGGTTTCGGCGTTGAGCGGGAGGGCGCGGTCGTAGCGATAGAAGAGCGCGCGGGTGGCGGGGTCCAGGGTCGGGGCCGTCATCCGGCGCTCCTACTCGTAGCGCAGGGCCTCCGCCGGCGGCAGACGGGCCGCCTGACGGGCCGGCAGGTAGGTCATGAGCAGCGCGCCGGTCTGCGCGGCGGCGGCGAAGATGACGATCTCCACCACCGGGATCTGGAAGGCGATCCCGCCGAAGCCGCCGAACGTCTGCTCGTCGAAGAGGCGCCAGGCGAGCGCCAGCGCCAGCGCGATCCCGATCCCGATCCCCAGCGCGGCGATGAAGCCCATCTCCAACAGCATCTCCAGCCGCACCATCCCGCGGCGGTAACCGATGGCCCGCAGCACGCCGATCTGCTGGCGCCGCTCGACCACCGCCCGCCACGCGATGACGCCCAGCGCGGCGATGCCCACGAGCAGCCCCAGGCCGGTGAACCCCTGGAACAGCTTGAGGATGGCATCGAACTGCGCCTGCTGGTCCTCCAACTCGTCGATGATGGAAAACGCCTGCACGTTGAGCGTCGCCTCGATGGCCCGAGCCGTCTCCAGCGGATCGACCCCCGGACCGACGCCGGCGAGGTGGCGGGTCACGTCCACCTTGTCGTACAGCCCGGCGAGGATCTCGTCGTGGGTGATGATGCTGGGGAGGAAGGGGAAGGTGGGCTCCGTGACGCCGGCGACCTGACTCACTACGCCGATAATCGTCACCTCCGTCGTACGGTCACCGTTGCGCAGTTGCACGCGCACCCGCGGCGCACGGGTTGACTCCTCATCGATGACGTCGGGCATCTCGAAGCTCGCGTCTTCAAAACCACCGAAGTCGTCTTGTACGACGGCGTTGAAGGTCACCACGGCGAAGTTGTTACCGGGGTCGCGCAGGGCGTCCCACACTTCTCCGTCGGATTCAAAGCCGACGGCGCGGGCCTGGAGCGGGACGCGGTTCTCCACGAGGAAGGCGTCGTCGGCGCCGGTGAGGAAGGTGAGCTGGGACGTCGAGCGATCGCCGGAGGATGATGCCGGGTCGAAGATCGGCTCGCCGCTCTCGTCTCGAATCGGCCGGTCATCCAACGCGTTCCAGCGCTCGCTCTCCAGCGTGAGCACGTCCGTTCCGAGGACGCTGCCGATGCGCAGCCGCGTGATCGTCTCCAGATTGCGGGCGAGGTCGTCCGCCTCCGCCTCGATGAGGGCGGCGCGGAGGTCGCTGAGTTCGTCGTTGATGGTGGAGTCCACCTGCACGTCGAAGCCGCCGGCGGCGGCGTCGCTGGTGAACGCGGCGGCGAAGTTCCGGTTGATGGTGGTGAAGGTGACCAGGGCGAACATGATGATGGCGATCATGGCGACGGTCATGCCCGTCCGGTAGCGCGCCGTGGTGGGGTAGGCGACGGCGGTCCGCACCGCGGGGGCGAAGCGGCCGAAGGCGCGGCCGATCCAGCGGATCGGCTCGATGAGAAGGTCCAGGTTGAAGATCACGAAGACGGTTGCACTCGTCACCATCATGATGCCGGAGAGCACGAACATCTCGATGCCGCCTTCAAACTCCTTGCCCCAGACCTCGGTATGCCAATCTCGCGGCGCCAGCCAGAAGAAGAGGATGGCCAGGCCCATCAGGCTGTAGGCGGCGCGCCCCGCGAGATTCAGGCGGCGGGCTAGGAGTACCAGCCCGATGGTGATCAGGGAGAGCCCTAGGAGGTAGAAGAAGGCGCTTTCCGAATCGAGGCCCAACAGGACCGCGATCGCGCCCAGCAACAACAGCACGAACCACCACTCCTGTCGCCAGCGCATCAGGCGCCAGGTGCTGATCACGACCCACTCGCCCCAGCCGCGCCGCCGGATCGCGGCTCCCAACCCCGGCAGGTTCAAGGCGACGAACCCAACTACCGCGTTGATCACGGGGATGAAGATCGTCGCCGTGAGGATCAACCCAACGGTCGTGGTAACTACGCCGGGCACTGAGATCCGTCGCCGGTCCCGCGCACGGTCGTCCGGGATGTCCCGGATCGCCGCGACGATGTTGAGCTGGCTCACCACGAACGACGACACCACTACCACGATCAACGTCAGCAGGATGCCGAGGCCCGCCGCCACCACGACGCTGCGTGGCTCGATGTGCTGGGTGAAGGTGATCCCGAAGTCGTCGAAGGCGGATTCCAGCACAGCCACCATGCCGAACGAGATCAAGATGCCGGCCACGGTGCCGATCACCGCCGCGCCCAGGTTGTAGGCGATCCCTTCCGCCAGGAACGCCTGCACCAACTGGCTGCGTTGCATGCCCACGGCGCGGGAGATCCCCATCTCCGTTTTCCGCTCCTGCGCCAGCATGACGAAGATGAGCAGGATCAGCAGCAGCCCCGCCGCGATGGCGAACAGCCCCATCACCAAGAAGAACGAGGTGAAGATGGAGCCGAACGCTTCGGCGTCGTCCACGGTGTCCTTCTTGAAGGGGGCCGCTTCGAACTGGGGCCGGCCGAGGTCGTCGGCGTAGACGCGGTCGTCGCCTTCGATGCCGCCAAGGACCTCGTCCTGCGCCTTCAGCTCGAAGAAGCGGTTGAGGCGCGCCTCGACGTCGTCCGATCGGTCGACCCCGCCGGCCGTGACGCCGATGCCGGTGAGTCGGCCCTCCTGCTGGAAGATCTGCTGCGCGTCTTCCAGGCGAATGACGCCTCCTTGCGGATCGGCCGGGTTCACCTTGCCGCTCAGCAGCGTGTCCTCCGCGATGTCGAACACCTGAAACTCTTGCAGCCGGCCCAAGACCCGCAGCCGGACCCGGTCGCCGGTCTCCGCCGCCAGCAGGTCGGCGGCTGACTCGTTCAGGACGATGCCGTTCGGGGGCAGGTCGGCAAGCTGGATCTTGCCCCCGCGAAGCCGGGGGATGCCGCCCACCGCGTCGACCTCGTCGGGGTCCAGGCCCAGCGTGAAGACCAGCGGCTCCGACTGCCCCTTATCAAGGTTCTCCATGGAGACGGCGTCGAACATGACGCGGACGAACTGTTCGATGTCCTCGTCCTCCGCGAACTCCTGTTGCAAGTCATCGGCGATCTGTTGCGGCACGACGGCGTCGCGCTGCGCGACGCTGCGGCCGGCGTCGGTGTCGAACTGGACGATGTGATCGATGGGGCCGGTGATCTCGAAGGCGAGGTTGCGCAGGCTGCTGCTCAGCGTGTCGCCGGTGGCGAAGGCCGACGAGATCAGCAGCGTGCTCAGCATCAGCCCGATGGCGATCAGCGCCGTCTGCGCCCGGCGGCGCGGGATATTCCGGAGCCCGATCTTGAACAGGAGCGGGTTGCGCCAGGCGAGCACCGAGACCAGCGCGGCGCTGATGATCAGGAGCACCACCACCACCAAGAGCACGTCGCTCATGGGCGCGCCGAAGAGCTCTTTCATGCGCTGCCCGCGGACTCGGCTGCGGCGACCCCCGTACGCGGCTGGAATGGCCGGTGCTGCGTCTCCCCCTCGATGCGGCCGTCCCGCATGTGGATGGTCCGGTGGCAGCGCCCCCCGACCCCCTCGTCGTGCGTGACGATCACGAACGTCTGACTGTTTTGCTCGTTGAGCTGCTGAATGAAGTCCATGATCTCGCCGGCGTTGGTGCTGTCCAGGTCACCCGTGGGCTCGTCCGCCCAGACGATGGCGGGGTTGTTGACCAGCGCCCGCGCGATGGTCACGCGCTGGCGCTGACCGCCGGACAGCTGGGCCGGCCGGTGCTGGGCCCAGTCTGTGAGGTGGACCTGCTCCAGCGCGGCCATGGCTCGGGTCCGCGCCTCACGGGCGGGGACCCCGCTCACCAGCAACGGCAACTCCACATTCTCCACCGCCGAGAGCACGGGCAGCAGGTTGTAGAACTGGAAGATGAAGCCCATCCGCCGGGCGCGGTAGTCGGTGCGGGCGTTGTCGGAGAGCTTCTGGATCTCCCGTCCCTCGATGCGGATCTCGCCGGAGTCGATGTCGTCCAGCCCGGAGAGCGCGTTGAGGAGCGTCGTCTTGCCGCAGCCAGACGGCCCCATGATGCTGACCATCTCGCCGCGCGGCGCGGAGAGAGAGACCCCGCGCAGCGCGTGCACCTCCGCGCGCCCTCCCGAGCGATACGTCTTGTGCACCTGTTCCGCTTCAACGATTGCACCGTCGTCAGCCACGTGCGCCTCCTCCCGCATCAGGGTAATCGTGAAGCGCTCGCATGGGGTATCCGCTGAGGACTGGAGATCGGGGACTCCCTTGCGGAGCGCCGGGAAACGACCCCGGATCGAGGAGGAGCGCGACGATCAAAGGCCCGCATCCGATCCCTCAAGGCTCGTCGCCGCTTTGACCCGCGCCGAGGGTGCGGATAGACTCCGGCATCGGATCAGCCGTGCAACCCCGGGAGCGACGATGACGACCCTCCATGACGCCGCCGACCAGCTGGCCCGCGATATCATCGCCAATAACCTCATGGGCCTCATGCGCGTCTTCACGGCGTCCGGCATGAAGAAGGCGCTGACCGTCCAGGCGCAAACGGGGGGCGCCCAGGACGCCACCGGATACGTTATCGAGGAGCGGGGCGACGGGGTAGTGCACATCATCTTCTCGGCGCCGGACGGCGGCGGCGCCATTGGCACCCGCTGGGTGGCCAGCGGCGACTCCTGGAAGGTGGACGACATGAGCACGCTGGACACCTAGTCGCTCCGGCATGCGCCCCGTCTGTCGCCCCGGCTGTCAGCAGGCGATGTTGCGCGGCAGGCGCTCGGGCCCCTCACTGTCGAACTTCCCGACGAAGTCTCGGATCGTCTCCGTGTCGAATCGATCGAGGGGCAGCAGCCGGCCCCACGAGGCCAGTACGATGGGCGCTTCGATGCGCTGATCGGGGAGGTATATCAAGCGTTTGTTGTCGTTCAGGAGCTCCCGGGCGAGCACCTCGCCCGCGGCCGCGTCCTGGGTGTTGAGCATGTCCGGCTGGGTGTACCAGATCACCGCGCCGTGCTCCATGCTGTGGACCAGCGCTTCAAAGGAGAGGGGTTGGAAGTAGATGCCGCACTGGGCCGGATCCGCGGCGTGCGGGCCGCCGTACGGCGGGATGGTTGGGTAGTCGAACGTGGATCCCGGGGTGAGGTGCTGCTGGCCCGGCGTGGTGAGGTTGTCATCGAACTCCTGCACCACGCCGAAAGCGCCGAGTGGGCTCGGCGCCGCTTGGGCGGCGTCCGGCGGCTCTGGGCCCACGACCTCCTCGGCGGCGGGGCTCTCGTCGCTGGGATCAAGCGTGGCCTGCTCCAGCTCCAACGGCTGGGCGGGCGCTCCGTCGTCGCCGTCGCCACCACCACAGGCGGCCGCGACCAGCGCGACAGCCAGCGCCAGGGCCAAGCCCGCCGGCCAGAGGGGTCGCCGCCGGCGCGCGCGCTCAACCAGTGTCCGCATCATCCCCTCCCCTCTCCCCACCCGTTTCGTCCTGGGCAATGGGCGGCTCCGGCTCCGCATTGAACAGGCCCCCGAAACCGAGGATGAAATCCCTGAGCCGCTCCCTATCGAACGCATCCAGCCGCAGCGCGTGCCGCCACGCTGTGGCGACAATGGGGTCATCGATCCTGTCGTCGGCAGTGAGCACGATTGGGTCGTTCTGGTCCAGGAAGCCTTGGGCGATCTGTTTGAGGCCGGTCACACCAGCGCTGTCGACAAGGTCCGGCCGGTAGTAGATCACGATGCCGCCTTGCTCCAGCACCGGCAGCAGCGATGCGAAGGGCTGGGGGCCGTCGTAGATGCCCGGCGCCACCCCGGCGGCGTCCTGCGGGCCGGAGGTCGGGGGAACGCCGTCGGCGATGCTCTTGTACACGAACGACTCGCCCGGCTTCAAGTGCCGCCGCCCCTGGTCGGGGAAGGTCTCCACGCTGGACAGGTCCAGGTCGTCGCCGCCACCGGAGGAGGTGCCCAACACCTTCGGGAGCACGAACATCGCGAGGGTGGCGACCATGACGCCCAAACCGATAACGAAGAGCATCCGCGGAATCCCGAACACTGTGTCCGGCTGCGCTCGCCCTCCGCGCTTGCCGCGCTCGCCGCGCTTGGAGCGGCGCGCGCCGCTGGCGTTCTCCGCTTCGTCCTCGGTGTACGGGGATTCGGTGGACGGTGTGTCCGCGGCGGCGGAGGCGGCCTCCCCGGCCGCCTCCCCGGCCGCCCCAGCGGCTGCGGCGTCGGTGCGCTGCCCGCCGCGGCGGCGACGGCGACGACGACGGCGGCGGCTGGGCGTGTCGGCCATGCCCCCATGCTAAGGGGACCGCTCCCAGCGGGCGACCGCTCCACAAACTGCATGACGCGAGCGGGCGGGCCCTTGCTCTCGGTCCCGATCAGACGGCGACGATGTCCTCGCCGCCGTCGACGTTGATGGTGTTTCCCGTCAGCCAGTGCGAGTCATCAAGGCTTAAGCGCACAATGGCGCGCCCGACGTCTTCAGGCCTGGTCATGCGTCCGCTCGGGTTGTGCTCCACGGCGAACGTTTTCAGCAGATCCGCGGCAGGGATGCGGGCCAGGGCGGGCGTGTCGGTGACGCCCGCTTTGATCGCGTTGGCGGCGATCCCCAGCGGGGCCAACTCGACGGCGAGTTGCCGGATGTGAGCGCCCAGGGCGGCCTTCGCGGCGCTGACGGCCCCGTAGGTGGGGATCACCCGCGCGTCGCCCGCGGAGGTCATGGCGAAGATCTTGCTCCCCGGTCCCATGAGGGTGCGGGCCAGTGCGTCTTGCGTCCAATACACGATCGAGTTGGCCATGACGTCCAGCGTCATCTCGACCTGGCGCTGCGTGAGGGGGTGGTCCCCTTCCGACCGCGCGATGTACGGGCCCAGCGTCCCGAATGCCAGCGAGTGGAGGAGCACACGGACCGTAGTCGGTCTTCCTTCGCCGTCCAACCGCTCTCGCAGCGCATCGAGGAACGCTCGGCGCTTGCCCTCGTCGGCGGCGTTGATGTTCTGGAAGAAGGCCTGCCGGTGGTGGGTCTCCTCAATGGTGCGCACGATCCGCTCGACGTTGGGAAGCGTGGCCCGGCGGTCCAGGTGCACGCCGGCGATGTGCATCCCGGCTTCCGCCAGCGCCAGCGCCGTCGCCTCGCCGAACCCGCTCGAGGCGCCGAGGATCAGCGCCCATTGCCCGTCGAGCGGCGCTTCTGGCATGCATTCCCCTCTCATCCTCACCTGGTGGCTGTCGTCGCCGGGGCCGGGCTCGATTCTATGCAGCGCCCCTGCCCCCGACAACCGGCTCGGCCGCCCATTGATCCGGCGAGCCTGGCTCGCGACTCTGATGACGTGCGGCGGCGACGGACACCATGGCAACCGAAGCGGGGG
Source organism: Dehalococcoidia bacterium (assembly GCA_963663235.2). Classification (GTDB taxonomy): domain Bacteria; phylum Chloroflexota; class Dehalococcoidia; order Bin125; family Bin125. The sequence continues at coordinate 230,507 of CAXXNO010000012.1, read as the reverse complement.
CAAGGGGATCGAGGGATCCCCGCCCGGGTCAGCCGGCGGGCGCTCCTGGGGGCGGCCGCGTCGAGCGGCGTCGGGCTCTCCGCGCTGGCCCTGGCCGGCTGTGGAGGCGACCGCGATGACGATGAGCCGCGTCCGTCACTCCCGGAGCCCGCGAGCGATGAGATGCCCGATCTCTCCGCTGTGGTCGAAGATGCGGCGGATGAAATCCCGGTCCCGCGCTCCGCGCCGGAGCCGGCGGTCCTGCGCACCGGTGACAATCTCGCCGCGCTCGACACCGCGGACCTGCGCCGCTCCATCTCGCCCGTCAGCGAGCGCTGGATCGGCCAGCTTGTCTACAGCAAGCTGCTACGTCGCGAGGACGTCGGAGAGGACCGCTTGGAGCCGGACTTGGCGCTGGCGCTGCCCGAAGCGCCCGATCCCACCACGCTGATCTACACGCTCCGGCCGGGCGTGCGCTGGGATTCGCGCCCGCCCGGCCGGGACCGATCGCTGGACGCCGACGACGTCCGCCTGACCATTGAGTCGCAGCAGGACCGCGGCGACCCCACCTTTGCCCGCGGCGGGCGTCTGGGGGGGCTGACGGTTGAGACGCTCGACGCCGCGCGGCTGGTGATTCGCTCCGAGCAGCCGGACGTTCGCCTCGCGACACTCCCCGCCGACCGCTGGATGGCGGTCCTCCCGGCCGAGCTCCTGGACCAGGACCTCACGGCGCCGGAGGAGCAGCGCGGCAGCGGGCCGTTCCGGCTGGAGGCCGCCGACGAGAGTGGTTGGTCGCTGGTGGCCAATCCCGATTATCACTTCGGCGCCCCGGCCATCCGCGCGATCGATCTGGCGGCGCGCACGGGGTCGGAGCAGGCGCAGGCGTTCGCCGCGGGAGAGCAGAACGCGCTGGAGCGCGCCGCGGTCGCGGTGGCGCGCTCCGTCGCACGCACCGACGATGCCGTCAGCGTGGCCGGCCTGGCAGCGGTGATGCATCTCTTCTTTCGGATCGAACGGCCGCCGTGGGATGACGTCAGGCGCCGCCGGGCGCTGCATCTCGCGCTTGATCGCTCGGCCTTGGCGGCGGCATGGTTCGGCGAGGGCGCGGGCCCCAGCGGCTACATCGCACCGCCGCACTCGGCCTGGGCGCTGCCGCCGAGTGAGCTGGCGTCGCTTCCGGGCTACCGCAATGATCCGGACGATCGCGCGGCCGCTCGCTCCCTGTGGGAGGCTGCGGGCGGCTCCGAGGCGGTGGAGCCGCTCACTCTCTCCGTCCGGGCCGCCGACGAGCGCGACTTCGCGCCGGCCGCCGCCGTCGCGGCACAGCTGAGAGAGACGCTCGGCGTGACGATCCAGGTGACGCCGCAGGAGGACGCCGAGATCGTGGCGGCGCTGGTCGATGGGCGCGTGCCGTGGCTGATCGACTTCGCGCCCGCGAGCCCCGATGCTTTGGACGCGGTGATTCCGCTTGTCCACAGCCGGGGCGAGCTCAACGGGTTCGCCTTCGCCAACGCCGAGGTGGACGAAGCGATCGCGGAGATCCTGGGCACGTTCGATCGCGCCGCCCGCCGCTTGCGCGTGGAGGCGCTGCAGCGAACGCTGCTCGACCTGCTGCCGACCGTGCCGCTGGTTCATCCCGCGCTGGCCACTGGCCTTCGCCCGGGGATCGTGGGGCGCCGGCCCGACGTTCTGGACAACAGCTGGCAGTGGGCGGACGTGCGGATCGAGTAGCGGACGCTCAGGCCGTCAGGCGTCGGACCACCTCGAAGAGGATGCGCACACCGCTGCCCAGGCCGGAGACGGGGATCCGTTCGTCGTGGCCGTGGATCCCCTTCGCCAGGCTGGCGTCCATCATGGCGGGGATGAAGCCGTAGGCCTGCACCCCCCGCCGACGCAGCACGCGCGAGTCCGTGAAGCCCATTGAGGTCACCGGCAGCACCAGCGCGTCCTCCACCTCCTCCGTCACCACCTCTTGGATGATCGACACCAGCTCGGTGCGCCAGTCGGAGAGGCCCGACTCCGATTGAAAGACGACCTCCAGCTCGACGTCCGGGTCGTCGATGATTTCGCGGATCTCCCGCAGAAACGCGTCCTGCGATGCGCCCGGGAGCAGGCGACAGTCCAGCGTGGCCTCTGCGCTGGCCGGGATGACGTTGTGCTTGACGCCGGCGCTGAGCGTGGTGAGCGAGATCGTGTTGGTGACCATGGCGCGGAAGGCGGCGTGCTCGGCGCAGAGTTGCTCCACGGAGGGCGGCGGGTCGGGCCAGGCTTGGCCGGCGCGCAGCCCGTCGAGCATGGCTTGGGTGAGGGGCTGCACAGTGACGGCGCGTTCCCAGCCCTCGATGGCGTCCAGGGCGCGCACCAGGCGCACGGCGGCGTTCTGGTTGTGGGGGATGGACCCGTGTCCGGGCGCCCCGTGCGCCCGCAGGCGCAGCCAGAGCGGCCCCTTTTCGGCCGGGCTACAGACAAAGACCGGACGGCGGGCGCCCAGGAACTGGAACGTGGCCAGCCCGCCTTCGTTGAGGCAGTACTCGGCATCGCGGAGGAGGGCGGGATGGCGGCGGTCCAGGAACTCGATCCCCATCGACCCGCCGGTCTCTTCGTCGGCCACGGCGAGAAAGATCAGGTCGCGACTGGGCGTCAGGCCGAGCCGTTTGAAGAGCAGCAGTGTGAGGAGCTCCAGCACCCCCATGCCCTTCATGTCGATGGCGCCGCGTCCCCAGACACACCCGTCTTTCAGCACGCCCTCGAAGGGGGGGACCTGCCAGTACGCCGCCTCGGCGGGCACGACGTCGGTGTGGTTGAGCAGCATGACCGGCGCCTTGCGGCCGTCGCCCTTGAGCACGGCCCGCAGCGAAGTGCGGCCCTCACCGGCCTCGAAGTACTCGGGCGCGATCCCCTCCCGCTCCAGGATGGCGCCCAGGAAGCGAGCCGCCGTCTCCTCGCGTCCGGGTGGGTTGCTGGTGTCGATGCGGATGTACTCGCGCAGCGTCGCGACGACCTCGGCCTGGACGTCGTCCCAGTTGACGTCGGGCGCGCCCGTCATCCGGTGTCCTTCAGCCGTCGCTTGAGGAGGTCCACAATCCGCGGCAGCGCTTCGCCCGCGGCGGCGCGCATGCTCACGGCGCAGTGATCGGTGATCACTGTTGGCTCCGGGTTGACCTCAATGAGCGGATGGCCGCGCTGGTAGATCTCCCAGGCGAAATCCGCCGCCGGGGTTACGACAGCCGTGGTGCCGACGAGCAGCATGCAATCCGCCTGCTCGGCTTCGCTCATGCAGGAGGCCAGGGTGTCACGGGGGATGGGCTCGCCGAACATCACGGTGTCGCTCTTCAGCAGGCCGCCGCAGGCGTCGCAACGGGGGCTGGCCCCTTCCGGGAGATCGTCCAGTGCTGAGCGGGCGTTACAGCCGGTGCAGCGCAAGAAGGAGCGGTTGCCGTGGATCTCGGTGAGCCGCCGGCTGCCGGCGAGCCGGTGCAGGTTGTCGATGTTCTGCGTGATGGTGTGCCGCAGCACGCCCAGGCGCTCCAGCTCCGCCAGGCTGAAGTGACCGTCGTTGGGCACGGCTTCTTGGAGCGTGGCGGTCAGTTCGTCCGGGGTCTGCCGCCGTTCCCGCATGGTCTCCCACCAGGCCGCCGGGTCGGCGAGGAACCGCTGATACTGATTGAGCGGCGGCTCGCCGTTCCGGGTCCAGAGGCCATCCTTGCCTCGGAAGGTGGGGATGCCGCTCTCGGCGCTGATCCCGGCGCCCGTCAGCGCGATGCAGTAGCGGGCGCGCGCCAAGATCTCGCTGGCCTGCTCAACCAACTCGGCCAGTGGGTCGGCGTCTATTGGGGCCGGAACGGCGCTGTGCTCGTCGCCCACCGGTCACTCCTCTGCGGCAGCCTAGGGCGCGTGTGTTCCCTTGACAACGGAAGGAAGCGGCGCAAAAAACGCCCCCGCAGCGCGGGGGCGTTTTCCTCTTTGAGAGAGCAGGAGCACCAACGCGTTACCGCCGGCCCCTGGTTCCTTGGTCTTTACTGGTTATCAACCGGCTCCATCCCGTCCCCGTGACTCGGGAGCCTTCGCTCATCGCCCACTCCGGCTTGCCGGAGAATTGGCGCACGAATCGCGGCTAACGGGGAGATCCGGCCTTCCGTGCGTTTCGCACGCAGCCCTCCGGACCGGAGGGCTGATCAATCGACCTGCCATACTCCGAAGAGAGCGTGAATCGCGACTCGAAGCATCCACTACCCTCCTTCCGGATCCTTGCGGGACAAATGTAACACCCTTTACAAATGAGCCTCCGGCCGGCGCCGTCTGGCGTGGGCGGTAAGATGTGGCGGGCCATTTGACCCGCACATCGAACTGCACAAAGATCACTGGCGGGCGGCTGGGCCGAGACTGAGGCGGAGCGTGACTGGTCGAACAGCCCGCGCGGATGGCGCGTTCGGAAGGCGTCCATTGGCTCCGGGGCCGCCGCCGGCCCGCTGGCTCCAGCGTGCGTCGCTCGTGTCACTGGCGGTCGCCGCGCTCGTGGCTGCGCTTGTGGCCGTCGTGCGCTCGGACGGCGAAGAGGCCTCCAGTCTCGTGGGCGAGCCGCAAATCACCTTGCAAGTCGCGCTGCCCGGTATTGGCAGCGGCGCGCCGCGGACCCTGGCCGAGCTCGGGGATGCGATCCCGGGCGAAGAGGCGGCGCGTCGCTACGCGACCCACCTGATCGCCGATCTCCTTACGGCCCCCTCTGCGGTGGCGCTGCCGCTCACCTCGCCGGAGCAGGTGCAGGCGGCGCTCGCGGTCGCCATGTCGCCCCAGTTGGTCCGCGTGGCGCTGCCGTCCTTCGAGGATGATGTCACGAGCGACGCCGTCCTCCTGGCGCGGCTCGGCCTGCCGCCCGGCGCGGCCCTCCCGTCCTTCTTCACCTACGAGATCCAGCGGGGTGACTCGGTGGAGAAACTGGCGCGACGCTTCCGCATCCAGCCCGAGTCGATCCTCTTCAACAACTGGGAGATCCGGGACCCGGACCACCTAGAGCCGGGCGCGCAAATGACCGTCCCCACCCGCGACGGTGTCGTCTACACCGTGCGACTGGGCGACACGCTGACCGACGTCATCGACAACTTCGCCGCGGACCTGGAGGCCACGGTGGCCTTCCCGGGCAACGCGCTCCGCAGCGCCAACGATCTGGTGGAGGGCAACACGATCCTGCTGGTGGCCGGCAGCGCCTCCTTGGTGGTCGGCGCCGCCGGCCCGGTCTTCGCCATCCCCGACTTCCGCTGGCCGCTCGGCGGGGTGCTGGTCGATTTCTTTGGAAGCGGCCGGGGCAATCGCTTCGGCTACCACACGGGCATCGACCTCTCCGCCCCCACCGGCACCTTCGTGGGCGCGGCGGCGCCGGGGACGGTGATCCAGGCGGGCTGGGCCGGCTCCTTCGGCTTGAGCGTGCTGGTGGATCATGGTGGCGGCGTGATCACGCGCTACGCGCATCTCAGCGCCATCGACGTGTTCCTGGGCGCATTCGTGGATCCCGGTACCCTCCTCGGCTTCGTCGGCAGTACCGGATACTCGACAGGGCCGCACCTGCACTTCGAGATCATCATGGGCGGCGTCCCGGTCGATCCCTTGGCCTGGCTCAACTCCTGATCCGATCGCGCACCGCGGACGAGAGCGCCTCCAGATCCGCCGCCATCCGCCCCGCGGTCTCGACGCCGAGGCCGGCCGCGCCGCAAACGCCGCTGACGATCGAACGCGTCACGATCTGCTGCGGCCCGACGGCGTCCGTGGCCAGGGTGCGCACGGCCGCCGCGAGGCTGCGTTCGGCGGCGGCCGCGTCGTACGGCGGCGACACGTCGTCGGTGGGCCAGATTCCCCACCCCAGGTAGCCGCCCCGCGCCAGGTGCGCGCGCAGCGCCGGCGCGTGCGCCAGCGCCGCGTCGGCGTGCCCGGGCGTGGCGTCGAAGTGGACCAGGTCCGGCCGGCTCTCGAGCGCTCGGGTCCAGTCGGGCGTCGCGCAGCAGTGGATCCCGACCAGCGCCCCTTCCGCGCGCACGGGCGCGAAGGCTGCTTCCAGCGCGGCGATGGCGTCGCGCCAAGCCGCCGCATCAACGGCGCCCAGGAGGGGCTCGTCGAAGAGGATGAGCGAGGGCAGCCCCCGCCGCGTGAACTCGCGCGCCTGCGCCGCCCCCATGCGCCCCACGAACGCCCCCAGCCAGCGCGTCCGTTCGGCGTCGCCGGTAGAGGGCCGGCCGTTGGGACCCCTGAGTAAAGACGCCAGCGTCAGGGGGCCGGCCAGCTGCCCTTTGACGACGCGCGGCCGTGCATCCGGCGGCGTGGCGTCCAGGCGGGCGAGGAGCGCGTGCAGCCCCGCCGCCCGGTCCGGCGGGAGGAGGCCGGCACGCTCCAGCGCGGCGTCGCTCAGTTGCTCGCTCCAGGTCAGCGTGCGGCCGTCCCAGCGCCCGTCCGGGAGGCTGAGCCCCACCTGCGGGATCATCTGCTCCGCCTCGGCCCGATTCGGCAGCTGCGGCCAGAACGGCAGCCGCGGGTAGTGGCGCAGGACGTCCTCTGCGGCGGCGTCGGGGTCGGTGTGGGATGTCGAGCCGGCGCCGGTCGGCACGAGGGGTGGGAGGGAAACGTTCATCGCGTTGCTTGCTTCACGGTGGGACGGTCTCACTCATATCCGCTGCGCGATGGTCGAGACGCTGCCGCACCGGGACCAAACCGGCGCAGCGCCCAATCCTCCCAATAGGAGTTGCCGCAATATGTAGCGGAGGGGTTGACAACGACGCTAGCTATGCCATTGTGCGTACCTGTCCGCATAATTGTTCAAGGGTTGTAGCCCTTGTGCGTAAGCGACATAATGACACATTTGTTCTAGGTCGGGCGCCGCAATGCGCCTACTCAGCGTTTGTGCGGAGTGCGCAGGGCATAAGGAAAGCGAAGTCGCGCCATGATCGAGCAGCCTGAGAACGCTCCCGCCACGTTGACCGAGCAGACGTCGGCTCCGATGGCTGTGGAGAGTGCCACGCCGCAAGCGGCCGGCCGCGTGAGCGATGAGCCTCCCCTCATCGACCGCTTGTTCACCAGCGCCGACCGGCACCCGTACGACGACATCTCTTGGGAGTATCGCACCGCCACCATCACCTCGGACGGCGGTGCGGTGCTGTTCGAGCAGAAGGACGCGGAGGTGCCCGCGTTCTGGTCGCAGAACGCCACCAACATCGTGGTCTCCAAGTACTTCTACGGCGATGTCCGGGGCCCGGAGCGCGAGACCTCCGTGCGCCAGCTCGTCGACCGCGTCGCCGTCACCATCGCGCGCTGGGGCCGCGAGGGCGGCTACTTCCGCTCGGAGGCGGAGGGCGAATGCTTCGAGCAGGAGCTGCGCTTCCTCCTGGTCAACCAGTTCGCCGCCTTCAACAGCCCCGTGTGGTTCAACGTGGGCGTGGTGGAGAAGCCGCAGTGCTCGGCCTGCTTCATCAACTCGGTCGACGACACCATGGAGTCGATCATGGATCTCGCCACGCGGGAGGCGCTGCTCTTCAAATGGGGCAGCGGCACCGGCACGAACCTCTCCAGCCTCCGCTCCCGCCGCGAGAAGCTGACCGGCGGCGGCGTGCCCTCCGGCCCGGTCTCCTTCATGCGCGGCTACGACGCCTTCGCCAACGTGATCAAGTCCGGCGGCAAGACCCGCCGCGCGGCCAAGATGGTCATCCTGGACGCCGACCACCCCGACGTCATGGAGTTCATCCGCTGCAAGGCCGAGGAGGAGCGGAAAGCCTGGGCGCTCATCGATAGCGGCTACGACGGCTCCCTCAACGGGGCCGCCTACTCCTCGGTCTCGTTTCAGAACGCCAATCACAGCGTGCGCGTGAACGACGAATTCATGCGCACCGTGGAGACCGACGCCACGTACTGGACCCGCGCCGTGACCACCGGCGAGCGTATGCAGGAGATCCGCGCCCGCGATGCCCTCCGCGAGGTTGCGCAAGCGACCCATACCTGCGGCGATCCCGGCCTCCAGTTCGACACCACCATCAACGACTGGAACCCCTGCGCCAACTCGGACCGCATCCACGCCAGCAACCCCTGCTCCGAGTACATGTTCCTCAACGACACGGCCTGCAATCTGTCCTCGCTCAACCTGCTCAAGTTCTACGACCTCAACACGCATACGTTTGATGTCCCCGCCTACCGGCACGCCTGCCGGATCCTGATCACGGCGCAGGAGATCGTCGTCGATAACGCGTCCTACCCCTCCGCGAAGATCGCGGAGAACAGCAGCAATTTCCGGCCGCTGGGCCTGGGCTACGCCAACCTCGGCGCGTTGCTGATGGCGCGTGGCCTGGCCTACGACTCGGTGGAGGGGCGGGCCATGGCCGCCACGCTGACGGCCGTCATGACCGGCGAGGCCTACGCCCAGTCCGCGCGCGTGGCCGAGCGGCTCGGCCCCTTCGTGGCCTACCAGAGCAACCGCGAGCCGTTCCTGCGCGTCATCAAGAAGCACCGAGAGCACGTCGGCCGCATCGAGGGACTGGACACAGTCCCCCCCGACCTCGGCGCCGCCGCGCAGGACGCCTGGGACGAGGTGCTGCGCCTGGGGCTGCTCTACGGGTACCGCAACGCGCAGGTCACGGTGCTGGCGCCCACGGGCACCATCGCCTTCATGATGGACTGCGACACCACCGGCATCGAGCCGGACATCGCCCTGGTCAAATACAAGAACCTCTCCGGCGGGGGCTACCTCAAGATCGTCAACAAGACGGTCCCCGTCGCGCTCGCCCGGCTGGGCTACGACGACAGCGACAGCGAAGAGATCGCGGCGTTCATCGACGAGCACGGCACCATCGAGGGCGCTCCCGGCCTGCGCGACGCCGACCTCCCCGTCTTCGACTGCGCCTTCAAGCCCGCCAACGGCGCTCGCACCATCGCCTCCATGGGCCACGTCCGCATGATGGGCGCGGTGCAGCCGTTCCTCTCCGGCGCCATCTCCAAGACGGTGAACGTGCCCGAAGAGGCCACCGTCGAGGAGATCATGGAGACCTACATCCAGTCCTGGAAGCTGGGCCTCAAGGCCATCGCCATCTACCGCGACAACTCCAAGCGCATCCAGCCGCTGGAGACCGTGGAGCGCAAGGATGGAGCCAAGGTTGACGGCTCCGCCTCCACCTCTCCCCCGGACGGCCGGATGACCTCCTCATCCGACGAGCCCACCGTGATCGATAGCGCCGCCGGCCCGCCCGCCTATCGCCGGCATCGCCTGCCCGACGATCGCAACGCCGTCACGCACAAGTTCAGCATCGGCGAGCACGAGGGCTACCTCACCGTGGGCCAGTACGACGACGGCCATCCGGGCGAGGTCTTCGTCCACATCTCCAAGCAGGGCTCCACCGTCTCCGGACTGATGGACACGGTGGGCGCTCTGACCAGCGTGGCGCTGCAGTCCGGCGTGCCGCTGGAGACGCTGGTGCGCAAGTTCAGCCACAGCCGCTTTGAGCCCAGCGGTTGGACCCGCAACTCGCAGATCGGCCACGCCGATTCGATCCTGGATTACGTCTTCCGCTGGATGGGGCTGCGCTATCTGTCCGCGGAGCGCAAGGACGCCGCAGCGGCCCAAGCGCCGCTCCCGCTGCACGACAAGCCCTCGGACGCGCCGCGAGCGGAGCCCGGCGGCGAAGCGGCGGTCCCTGATTTCCTCAGCACCTACCCCCGCATCAGCGGAGCACAGGATCTGCCGCCGCGCAGCGACTTGGACGCGCCCCCCTGTCCGGACTGCGGGCAGGTCATGGTGCGCAACGGCAGTTGCTTCGCCTGCCTGAACTGCGGCGCGACGAGCGGCTGCAGTTAGTTGAGCGCATTAGGCGTGAGGTAGAGCCGCCGACCCTCATCCCTCACGCAGCGACGTTCGAGCCCCGGGACCGGATCCCGGGGCTCGGCGTGTCTGGGGGCCTACGGAATCTCCCGCGACGGCTTGCCGGAGAACGGCGGGTACTGGTCCGTGATCTGCCACTGCGCATAGGCGTTGACCCGCAGAGTCCAGCGCTGGTACCCGACCACGAAGTCGAACAGGCCGCGCGGGAACCGCCCCGTGAAGAGAATGACCCAGCCAACGAAGACCAGGACGAACATGACCGCGATCGCATAGAACATGAGCGCGATGCCGTGCGGGATGGCGAGAAACCCCTTCACCAGCCACAACCAGCGCGAGAGGTGCTCGGGCTCCTCCAGCGTGAGGCGGACCGGATAGCCCGGCTCCTCATCCCCGGAGAACGGCGGATACTCGTCGCGCAGCAGTGCCCCATAGGCCATCACTCGCCCGTTCCAGCGGGCGTAGCTGGCGACGAGGTCGAAGATCGACTTCGGGTAGCGGCCGGTGAACAGGATGGCAAACATCGCCACCCAGGTCGCCAGCGCGACCACGAAGCCAAACAGCACCAGGACGATCCAGTGGGGGATGACCAGCCACCCCTTCACCAGCCAGAGCAGGCGGGACATCTGATCTGGGTAACCGACCTCGAGATCCACGGGGTACGGCATTCAATCCCTCCGTTTCCTGCGGCGTGGAGACTACCACGGCCGGGCTGGCTCCCGCCACGGTCATTCCAGCAGCCGACGGCGCCGCTTGTCATATTCGTTGCCGGTGATCATGCCCGTGTCGCGGAGGCGGTCCAGTTCGCGCAACTGCTGCTCGAGTCTCTCGTTTCCCGGGCCGGTTCCGGGCGCACGCCATTCCAGGCCCTCCGGCGCCGACACCACGATCGTCTCCGCGATCTTGTCGTGCAGCGTCTGCCGGTTTCGGTCCCACAGCAGCCAGACGGCGTTTGTCAGCCACACCACAAAGCCCAGCCCACCGAGCAGCGAACTGACGACGCCGAAGAGCAGCACCTTCACCCCGATCTCACGCAGCCAGACCCGCCTGGCGGTTGCGGGCGTGCCGTCGAGGCGGAGGACGTACATGTTCAAGATCGACTTGGCTGGTGTCTGCGCCCGGGGCGCGACGTTAGCCAGCCAGATGAGCCATCCCACGCCCAAAGTGAGGAGAACCAACAACACTTCCAGCAGAAGACCGCCCCCCCGCCGCCGCCGGGAAGCCGCTACCACGCCGCTGTCAGGACGGCTGTTGAGCACGCCGCAGTGCGGACAGAAGGGTCCCGGCCTGCCCGGGCCCCGGCAGTTGGAGCAGGAGGCGATGACTGGCGGCATGTCGTGTGACATCGGCTGGGGCACCCTTGACAGACCTTCTCGATTGGGCGTTCGCCCCATCTCAGCCGCTGCGGAGCCGCGGGTCAAGCGCGGCGCTACCATCGCGGCATGGCGGACGGCACCGTGACCCTGCGCGGCGAAGCCACCTCCGATGAGCGCCAGCTGGACGGCAGCCGCCACCTCACCATCGAGCTGCGCGACGACACCGAGCGCTGGCGCTGCACGCTGCACTTGATCGTGGGGCGTGACGGCTACCTGCACGAGGCCGAAGTCGAAGGGGAGGGGCCGGACGGGCCCTGGTCCGGCGCACTGCTGGAGCGGGCGCGCCTGGACGCCGAGGGGCCGCTGCGACTGCGGGCCCGCTTCGGCGCTCCCGACGTCCCCGGCGCTGCGGCCTCGCTGCAACTGGAGGAAGAGGAGACGGCGGGTCTCTTCCGGCTGACGCTCGGCGGCGGCTAGCGCGGCCGGGCGTGTTACGCTCGCCGCCGTGACCGACGATGCCGCGAGCAAGGGCGGGACCCCGGTCGTGGCGCTGGCCGGCGGGGTTGGTGCGGCCCGCTTCTTGGAGGGCGTGGTTCAGGTCGTGCCGCCCGATGAGGTGGTCGCCATCGTCAACGTCGGTGACGACTTCGAACTGGGCGGCCTGCACATCGCCCCCGATCTAGACACCGTCACGTACACCCTCGCGGGGCTGGTGAACCCGGAAACGGGCTGGGGCCTGCGCGGGGAGACGTTCCACGCGCTCGATGCGCTCCGCAGCCTCGGCGGACCCGATTGGTTCCGCCTGGGCGACCGCGATATCGGGACACATCTCTACCGCACACAGCGCCTGCGTGAGGGCGCATCGCTGAGCGCGGTGACCGCCGAGATCGCGCGGGCGCTCGGCCTGCGCGTCACGATCCTGCCCGCAACCGACGGCCGCCTGCGCACGATGGTGGAGACGCCGGACGGAGAGTTGGCCTTCCAGGAGTACTTCGTGCGACGGGGCACGCAAGACCGTGTCTTGGGGCTGCGCTTCGCCGGCGCCGAGGCCGCCGTCGCGACTCCCGGCGTGCACGAGGCGATCATGGCGGCTCGGGCCATCATCATCGCGCCGAGCAACCCGTTCCTCTCCATCGAGCCCATCCTGGCGGTCCCCGGCGTCCGCGATTGCCTGCTGGCCAGCAAGGCGCCGAAGGCCGCGATCAGCCCGATCGTGGGCGGCCGCGCGCTGAAGGGACCGGCCGCGGCGATCCTGGCCAGCCTCGGCCACGATGTCTCCGCGTTGGGAGTGGCGCGCCTCTACCGTGACCTCATCGACCTCTTCGTCCTCGACCACGAGGACGCGGCGCTGGCCGATGCGGTCCGCGAAGAGAGCGCGGCTGCCTGCGTGGTCACGCAGACCATCATGGCGGGACCGCAGGAGAAGCGGGCGCTGGCCCGCGTCACTCTCGATTCGCTCGCCGATCTCGCCCTGGGTGCGGCGTGACACCGACAGATGGGCCGACGATTGAGGCGGTCGTCCCCGTCCGTGGCCTGCCGGCGGGCAAGTCACGGCTGGCCGCCGTTCTTCAACCGGAGCAGCGCATCCGCTTGGTCCGCGCCATGCTGCATGACGTGGTGCGGGCGCTGCGGGCGGCGCCCGGTATCAGTGGGGTGACGGTGCTCAGCCGCGATGCGGCGGCGGCGCGCGAGGCCTCCCGGCTGGGCGCCGCGTTTCTCCAGGAGCCACCCGGCATCGGCGACCTCAACGCGGCCGTGCGCCTTGCTCAGGAGGCCCGCGCGGACGCCGACGCGCTGCTGGTCGTTCCGGGTGATCTGCCCTTGATCAGCGCCGCCGACATCATCGCTCTCACGGATGCGCTCGCGCGCGCGCCGAGCGTCGTCATCGCGCCGTCGCGCGACGGCGGCACCAACGGCCTGTTGCTGCGGCCGCCGGGCGTGATGGCGCCCGCCTACGGGCCGGGCTCCGCGGCGCGTCACCAAGCGGCGGCGCGCGCGGCCGGTGCGGTTGTGGCGGTCGTGGAGACGGCGCGTTGGGCTCTGGACATCGATACGCCTGAGGATTTGACGCGCGCCAGGGCGCTGCCGGGAGGCGAAGCGCTGGAGACCGTGCGCTACTTGCGCTCGACCGCGGGGCCGCCGGGTAGGGGCGAGGGCGCCGACTCGCTGAGCGTGTCGGGCGGTCCCCCCTAGGAGCGGCTCAGCGCGACCGCGGCCCGCAGCCCGACGGCGATGAGATCCTCTGTCGCCGCCTGGATCGCGTCGTCGCTGGCCCAGGTGGATCGGTCGCGCACTTCGTCCACCACCAGGCAGATCGCCCCGGCGCGCATCCCCCGATGCAGCGCGACTGTGAAGATCGTGGCAGCCTCCATCTCCACGGCCAGCACACCTCGGTCGCGCCAGCGGGTCCAGTCCGTCTCCTCTCGGTAGAACGCATCGCTGCTCATGAAGAGCCCGACATGAACCGGGCGCGACGTGGCCTCGCCCGCGGCGACGAGCGCGTGCGTCACGGCAAAATCCGCGGCCGGCGCGAATGGCTCGCCCTGGAGGTACTGGCGTGTGGCGCCGTCCAGCGGCACGGACGCCGTCGCGACGGCCAGATCCAGCACCGCCACCGCTTCGGCGACCGCGCCGCAGGTGCCCAGGCGGATCACGGTGCGGACGCCCAGCTCGGCCAGCTCTTCGGTAACGATCGCCGCGGAAGGCCCGCCCATGCCCGTGGTCTGAACGGAGAGGCGGAGGCCCGCGTGCTCCCCGGTGTAGCCCAGCAGCCCGCGGTTGCGGTTGTAGCAGCGGGCGTCGCTCAGGCCTCCGGCGATGCGCTCAGCCCGCCCTGGGTCGCCGACCAGGAGAGCAGTGGGAGCGAGGTCGTCGGGCGTGGCGCGCAGGTGAATCGGCATGATGGACTCATCGCCGCCGGCCGCGGTGCAGCGACCCGCGCATTAGGCGCTCTCCCGCTCGCGGGCCGCTTCGCTCACCACGTGCCGCGGCCTCTCTTTGGCTTTGTGATAATCGCCGAAGATCGCGAGCAATCGTCGTTTGATGTAGCGCTTGAGTCCCCGCACCGTCACCACCACCAGCGCCCCGCTGGGAGCCAGATGCTCGTAGGCGTCGAGGAGGAGTTCGTCGATCGCCTCGTTGCCCGCTTGCGCGGGCAGATTGGAGACGATGAGGTCAAACGGCTCCGGCGGCAACTCCCGAAAGCCGGTGGAGAGCAGGGCTTGGGCGTTCGCCAGCCGGTTCCGCTCGACGTTGGCTTGGGTCGTCTCGACCGCGAGGATATCCTTGTCCGCCAGCACGACCGTGCTGGCGGGCCAGTTCTTGGCCAGCGCCAAGCCCACAGCGCCGTTGCCGCAGCCCAGGTCCAGCAGCCGCGACGGCGGCGCGAGCGCCCGCACTTCGCCCAGCAGCATGGCGCTGCCCTCGTCCAGCCGCTTGGCGGAGAAGAGGCCCCAGGCGCTCACCACCGTGACCGTCCCGCGGTCCCCTTCGATCGCGAACGACGGCGGCGCCTGCAGGTGGGCGCGCAAGGCGCGCCGCTCATCGGAGGGCGTGGGCTCTGCCACAGGGCGGTCCTCGTCTGCCGGCTGCCTGGAAGACGCGTCGCCGTCTAGTCCGGCGGCCGCAGCAGCGCCTCGATGAGCTCATCCGCCACGGCGTCGGCCCGCGCGCGCATCTCTTCGTCTCTCTGGCCCTGGATCGGGTGCGGTACGATTGCGCGTCGCACCTGCGGCAGGCCCAGCGCTGTCGCTTGTTTCTGCGCCGCTTCCGTGAACGCCGACGAAGCGATGAACAGCGCCGGCGTCCCGTGGGTCTCTAGCCAGGTCGTGTCGTGCACACTGCACGTGGTGCACGACCCTCAATCGGCCAACGCTTCGATGACGAAGTCGCAGCCCTCCTTGATCTCTTCCAACAGCGCCGCCGGCGCGGGCTTGGAGAAAGTCGGCTTGCGGTAGCGCTTGATGGTGAGCGACGGAGCCTTGTCGTGTAACAGCTCTTCGATGCGATCGATCAGCACGTCGCCCCGCGGCTTCGAGATATCCAGCAGGCCCACTGTGCCCTCCAGCGCTTCGGGCCGCGGCGCCAGCCGTCGCTGGACCGGCTTCCGTTCATCCGTGGGGTCGAGGATCTGGACCATAGCGCTCTCCTTACTCCGCGATTTACTCCGCGATCTTGCGGGTGATGCTGATCGAACCCATCGGCCCGCTTACCCAGTTTCCCAGCACGTGCGAGAACATGCCCGCTTCCCCACCGGCGACCACGATGTTGATCTCGCGCTCGCTGCGGAACTTGGGCACGAGCTTGTCCAAGTCGGCGGGGTCTTTGGGCGGGCGCGTGCCCTCGGCGCACGCCGCGTCACCCACAAGCTCCCGCCAGGGCCGCGCGGTGGCTTCTTGGATGCCTTTGCGGATGTCGTCTTTGCTCCAGCCACTGCCGGCCAGTGTGTCCGCGTGCTCCGGCGAGATCACCAGGAACGTTTCGCCGAAGTTGTGCATCTTTGGGTGCCAGAGCGACTCCAGGCCCAGCGCTAGGCTTCGCACCAGCGAGCGGCCGTCGCGCGAGAGTTGATCCGCGATCGGTTGCGGCCCGGAACCGGCGAACAGGGTGATCGTCGAGTCTTCCGCGGCGAACCCTCGCTCCACGTGCAACGGCTCCCAGGGCGACCGCTCCTCCCATTCGGCGAAGCAGCACGTGTACTTGTGCGGCCCCCCCAGGGTGGCGCGGTCCACTTCACCGGGCCGGCCGCCGCCGACGTTGCGTACGACCAGTTGCAACGCCCGCCCGATGGCGGCGTTGGCGCGGTTGCCCTGGCCCAGGGCGTTGCCCTGCATGTTCATGCCCAGCTTGTGGCGCGCCGGCCCGTTGACGATGACGATGGGGCCGGCCAGCCAGGTGGTGGCCAGCACGCCGTGCATGTTGAACTCGTCGGTGCAGGCGGCCTCGATCGCGGTCAGGATGGCGGGCAGATACGCTGGCTCGGCGCCTGCCATCACGGCGTTGACCGCGATTTTCTCCACCGTCCCCGGGGCCATGTTGGGCGGAATCACCGCGACGACATCGCGTGGGTCCCGTTTCGTGCCTTGCAGCATGCGCCAGACGCGCTCCGGCGTGGGCGGGACCACGGGCAGGCCGTCGGTGAACCCCTGGTCGAACATGAACTCGTGCAGGTCGTCGCCCTCGGCGACGTCGATGCGCCGCGACAGCAGATCGCCGCTGCGGCGCGCCGCCAGCTTCTCGGCGATGCCGGGCAGCACGTTGCGCGCCCCGCACCCGGGCTGGTTCGCCGGCAGGGCCGGCCACTCGATCGCCGGGGCCTGTCCGTTCCCGGCGAGGGCGACGGCCTCGTCGATCAGGGTCTGCCATTCGTCCTTCCAGAAGGCGGTGAGCTCGCGCACGCAAGCGCCGCTGCTGTCGTACAGGAACAGTGAGGGCACCGTGTCGATGTCGGCGTCGTAGGAGAGGTCCAGCGTGTCGTCGTCCAAGAGTGGCATGGTGAGCCCGTGCCGCTCGCGCAGGATGCTGATGTCATCGGTCCCTTGCGCCACGCCCCAGACGTTGATCCGGTCGCCCGCCGCGCGGTGGATCGCTTCGAGCAGCGGCAATGCCAGATTGCAGGTCTCGCAGTCTTCCTTCACGAACGCCAGAAGCGTGGGCCGCGAGGCGGGGAAGGCGTACGTTGCCCCTCGGTCGTCGCGCAGGGTGAAGACGGCAGGTGGCTTCATGCCGCAAAGTATAAACCCCGGCGAGGCGCGCTGCGGTTCACGCTGAGCGCGCCGTGACTGCTACCCTCCGCTGGACATCGTCTCTGAGAGGGGAGGGCTGACTGCATGGAGATGCCCGGGTTTGCTCTGGTGGCGCTGCCGGGCCGCCGCCGTGCGATCATCGAGACGGCGCAGGAGCTGGACCGCCGCGGGTTTCCGAATATCTACTGCCCGTCGTATGCCGACGGGGTCTCGCTGTCACTGGCCCTCGCCATGTCTACCCAGCGGATCGAGATTGGCACGGGCATCGCGGTGATCTACACCCGCCATCCCTCGGTCATGGCGGCCAGCGCGAACTTGATCCACGAGCTCAGCGACGGGCGGTTTCGTCTCGGGCTGGGCGTGGCGCATGAGCCGACGCTGCGGCCGCTCGGGATTAGCGCGGGAAAACCGGTCACCGACATGCGCCGCTATGTTGAGCAACTGCGCGCGGCCGCGCAGGATCAGCCGCTCCCGCCGGTGATCCTGGCGACGCTGCGGAAGAAGATGACCCGCCTCGCCGGCGAGATCGCCGACGGCGCCCTGTGGGCCAACGCCGCTCTGTCACACATGCCCGAGTCGCTCAAGGAGATTCCCGCCGAGCGGCGCGACACGTTCATCGTGGGGAATCTGGCGCCCTGCTCCGTCTCCGACGATCGCGCCGCCGCCCTGGCCGCGATCCGGCGCGCCTTGCGTCTCTACATGTCCACGCCCAACTACCAGAACTACTTCATCGAGGCGGGCTACGCCGAGGAGGTAGAGCGGGCGCGCGCCGCGCAGGCTGAGGGGAACAAGCAAGCCATGGACGAGGCGGTCTCAGAGCGTATGGCTGAGGACGTGGCCCTCTTCGGCACCGCCTCCCAGGTGCGGGAGAAGGTGGAGGCCTGGCACGCTGCCGGCGTCAAGCCGCTGACCCTCTCCGTCTACGCGGCGACCGGCAAGCAGGCCCGCGCGATTGAGGAGATCCTGCCCATCTTCACCTGATGGCGCCGGTTGACCGCCGCGCCGGACCGGGCCAAACTGACTGCGGTCGGCCAAGGAGGAGATGTCGTGAGCCGCGTCGCGTTCCGCCTCTCCCCGTCCGCGAGTCGTGCCGCTCTGTTGATCGGCCTGGTGGCGCTCGCTCTGGCTGCCGGCTCGGCGACGGCTGGGGCCGCCTTCGACGACAGCACGCTGGGTGAACGGCCCGTCGCGTTGGCCACGGATGATCCGGTGGCCGGTCGGCCCCCGGTCACCCCCCGCCAGGAAGCGGAGGCCGGTGCGGACGACCCCTTCCACGTGAGCGACGAGACGCTCGCCACGTCCATCTTCCTCCCGCTGATCTTCTTGGTGCCCACGGTGGCGCTGGGCTGGTGGGCGTGGTCCAAGCGCGTTCGGCCTGGAGATGCGGATCAAGCCGAAGCGGAGAGTGGGATGGACCCCGAGCCCGAGGCCTGAAGGCCGTCTCGTTTTCGCTCTCGCGACGCGTTAGAAGAGAACCGCGCTCAGCCTGCGACGGTAGTTCTGCGTGAGCGGATCGTCGTCGCCGAGGACGTTGAAGGCGTCCAGCATCCGCAGACGGCCGCCGTCGTCGGCGAAGGCGCGGTCCAGCCGGACGGTTTCCAGCAGGTGCTCCAGCGCGGCGTCCCATTCGCCCTCGACGGCGAGCAGGGCGCCGAGGACATAGTGCGCCGCCGCGTCGCGCTCATCCGCTCGCAGGCGCTCTTCGATCTCGGCGCGTGTCGCACCCTCGGCCGCCAGCCGTAGACTGATCAATCCCAGGATCCGCTTGCCGTGCGCGTCGCCGGCCCATGGCTCGGCCAGGGCGCCTGCCTGCGGGAGGTCACCTCGGTCCAGGACGAGCGCCGCGAGTCCCAGCGCGGCGTCCGCGTGGCGGGGGTCTCCCGCCAGCGCTGACTGATAGGCCCGCTCGGCTGCGGCGACGTCGCCCCCAGCGAGCGATTGCGCCGCCTCGGCCACCAGCAGGTCGGCTGGGGACGGCAGCGTCGATTCGAAGAAACGCCGGACGTCGGGCTCCGGCAGCGCCCCGACGAACTGGTCGACGATCTCTCCATCGCGGAACGCCATGACGGCGGGGATGCTCTGGACGCCGAGCCGCCCGGCGACGGCGGGATTCTCGTCGATGTTGACCTTTACTAGGCGGACCTTACCGGCGTACTCCTGGGCCAGTTGCTCCAGCGTGGGGCTCAGGTGGCGGCAGGGGCCGCACCAAGGGGCCCAAAAATCGACGACGACCGGCACCTCGCGCGAGCGCTCTAGCACCTCGCTGGCGAAGGTCCCGTCGGTGATGTCCGCCACGGCTTCCGTGGTCATGTGGCCGGGCGCCTACCAGGGGTGGTAGCGGGTCTGTTGCGGTCGGCCCGCCTTGAGCGGCGTCTGGCTGCTGTTAAAGGACAGGAAGCCCCCCGGCGCGCGCGTCGCGCCCTTCTTGCACTCCGGGCAGCGCACCCGCTTGCTGCGGTCGAATTCGGCGAACGACATGAGACGCTCGAACTCGTGGCCGTCCTTGCAACGAAACTGGTACGTGGGCATGGCTCTTCGCTCCGCTGATCGATTGTATCAGTTGGACGGCGGCGCGCCGTCATCCAGGCGGCGTTGGGCGCGGACTCCGTTCACGATGCGCAGAGCGGCCGCCATCTCCGCCACGTCGTGCACGCGCACAATGTGGGCGCCCCAGTAGGCCGCCAGCGTGTTCACGGCGATCGTGGCCGGCAGCAGGCCGGGCGCATCTTGCCGGTCGCCGTGCCCGAGCAGCTCCGACAGAAAACCCTTCCGTGACGCCGATACCACCACCGGGCGACCCAACGCCAGGAGATTGGGCAAATCCAGCAGCAGGCGTACGTTGTCCGCCGCTGATTTGCCGAACTGGAAGCCCGGGTCCAGCCACACCTGCTCGACGCCTGCCTCGCTCAACTGCGCGGCGCGCTGGGTGAGGAACCCGCGCACCTCGGCGGCCACGTCCGCGTAGCGCTGGTCCGCTTGGCGATGCTGCGTCGGCCGGCCACGCATGTGCATGATGATCAGCGGCAGCCGATGCTCCGCCGCGACCGCGACCATCGCCGGATCGCTCGCCCCGCTGACGTCGTTGAGGATGTGCACGCCGGCCTGGGCCGCCGCCAGCGCCACCGCCGGGGTCCAGGTGTCGACCGAAACGATCATCCCTTCCGCCCGCAGCCTCTCGATCACCGGGCAGAGACGCTCGATCTCCTCCTGTGGTGAGATCGGCGTCGCGTCGCTGCGGGTCGAGTGCGCGCCTACGTCGATGATCTCTGCCCCGGCGTCGCGCAAGGCCCGCCCGCGGGTCACGGCCTCCTCCACCGCCACGACACTCTCCGCGATGGGGGAATCTGTCTCGACGTTCAGGATCGCCATGATCGCCGTGCGGTCGGTGCAATCAATCTCGTGCTCGCCGAGGGTCAGACGCATGGTGTCCGGGGCGCCGTGCTGCTTACGCGTTGACCGGCGTGGCGCTGAGGTGCGTCCGCTGCTGGAGATACTGGCGCACCATCAGGAGCGCGGTGATGCCTTCGCCGACGGCGGAACCGAGCTGCTTGGTGGCGCCCGCCCGCACGTCGCCCGCCGCGAAGACGCCTCGCATCGACGTCTGCAAGGTGTCGTCCGTGGTGATGAAGCCCCACTGGTCCAGGTCCAGCGTGCCCTTCACGAAGTCTGTGTTGGGCGTCAGGCCGATGAAGACGAACACGGCGCTGGGAGTCCAGTGAAACTCCTGGCCGCTCTCGCGATCCCGCGCCACGACCTCCTCCACTTTCCTTTCGCCGCGGATCTCGATCACCTGGGTATTGGTGTGCACGCTGAACTTCGGGTGGGCGCGGACCTTGTCTTGGAGCAGCTGTGACGCCTTGAGTTCCGGCGAAGACTCGACCACGCGGATCCGCTCCGCAAACTGCGAGAGGAACAAGCCTTCCTCCATCCCGGAGTTTCCCCCACCGATCACGAGCAACTCCTCCGCCCCTTTGTAGAAAGGCCCGTCGCAGGTTGCGCAGAAGTGAACCCCGGCGCCGATGAGATCCTCTTCGCCGGGCACTCCCAGCCGCCGATACACTGATCCGGTCGCCACGATCGCCGCGTGCGTGCAGATCGTCTGGCCGCTGCTGAGGCGCAGCAGCACGTCCTGCTCCTCCGTGCTGACCTCATCCACGCCGACGGCTGAGACCAACTCGACGCCGTAGCGCCGAGCCTGCTGCACGAAGCGCTCCGCCAGCTCGGCCCCGCCAATGCCCTCCGGGAAACCCGGATAGTTGTCGATCCGATCGGTCACGCCTGCTTGGCCCCCCAGGGCACTCCGATCGATGACGATCGCGCCGATGCCCTCGCGGGCGGCGTAGATGGCTGCGGCGAGCCCTGCGGGGCCGCCGCCGATGATGGCGAGGTCGTAGAACGATCGCTCCGCTTCCAGCTTGAGATGCAACTTGCGCGCAAGATCTTCGTTGGTCGGCTCCACCAGAGAACTGCCGTCCTCGAACAACAGCATGGGGATGCTGCGGCCGCCGTTCTGCAGCTCTTGGATGTAGCGCAGCGCCTCGGCGTCGTGATCGACGTCGAGCCAGTCGTAGGGCACGCGATGCTCGCTCAAGAACGCCTTGGCGCGGCGGCAGTCCGGGCACCAAGGGGCGCCGTACATTCGTATTCGTTCCATAGGTCCTCCCTTCCGCGTCCTCCACTGAGCCTGTGCGCGCTTCAGCGCGCACGTCGAAACTGAACCATCCCGATGATAATCTAGGCCGGAGCCCAGCCCACATCCGCCGGCACGCCGCGGGCGTATGGCAAGACGGCGGCCGCTGCGGGCGCGCGGAGGCACTCATGCAGATCACCTTGACCACGGACGTGATCGACGAGGTGCAACGCCGAGGTGGGACGATGGCCATCGACTTCATCCCACCCATCGGCTGAGGCGGCAAGCCGGAGGTGTCGGTCGACACCTACCTCAAGGGCAAGAACACCTCCCGCTATCAGGTGGTCCAGCAGGATGGCCTCCAGATCCTCCTGTCGTTCCGGCTCGTGCAATGGGCCAAGGGCGTTGACCTGCGCCTGAATCGTTTCCTCTTCTTCAAGTGGTTCGCCGTCGACGTGGAGCCCATGCGCGCCCACGTGCACGGACCTACCTGAGCGCATCGCTGACGGCGTCGAGGTCGACGCCACCGCTGCCAGGGAACCAGGCATCCCGTCCTACGAGTCCGCCTCGATCGCCTGGATTGCCACCTCGCTCACGCGCCGCGCCATGAAGCGCATCAGGCCGGTGATGGTGAAGAGGGCCAGCGCGATGCCGGCGAGCATGATCCCCACCCCGGCGATCCGCATGCCCTGCAGCCAGTCCGCGTGGGTGGCCACCGTCAGCAGGTCACCGCTCTTCGCCTCCGTGGCCAGCCAGGCGCTGACGCCCAGCTGGGCCATGAAGACCATCAAGCCGAGGAGCATCAGCAGCGGAAAGATCCGTGCCGTCATCGGGAAGGGCGGGAACCTGACCTGCGCTCCCAGCGAGGTTTGCACCGTGCCGCCAAGGATCCGCAGCCGGCCCAGGAGCGACGCCACCACCATGGTGATGGCCGCAAACAGGAAGCCCATGCCCATGAACTGGTAGCCGGGCAGCCACGTCTGGATGCTGGTGAACGTCGCCTCCGCGCCGAGGTCCGGCTGCGCGAGCCCGAAGAACTCGTCCACCCGGAACGAGCTGACCCCGGCGATGATCGCCCCGGAGGCGAGCATCAGGATGCCCATCAGCGCCAGCGGCCGCCACAGGAAGGTGGCCATGGTCTGCATGGCGGTCATGTGCACGGGCGGCAACGCCGCCACCCTCGCGTTGACCCGTTGCGTCAACGCCTCGGACGGCTTGATCGCGGTGCGTACGGCCATCAGTTCTCTCCGTTCCGCGTCGCGTTGTCGGTCGTGAACCGGGCCGGCCGGCCCGCGGCCTGACGGCGCGCGTCCACGATCACCGGCAGGTAGTTGATGTTGGTAAACGTCACCCACCAGATCCGCACGATGATGGCGAGCAGCATGGTGAGGATGCCCGCCAGGATGATCCCAGCGCCGGTGAGCAAGGTGATGCGGAACCAGGGCTTGAACGTCCTCGCGGCGAGCTCTGAGTCCCCGCCGGCGCCGAAGTTGTCGGAAAGGGTCCCGGCGATGATCGTCAGAACGACGATGAGCACCACGCCGGCGCCGACCATCCCTAAGGCGATCAGCGGCAACAGCGGGCGTCGCCCAACTCTTTCTCGATCCGCTCAACGACCGGCGGGCCGAGCGCCTCGTCGGCCACACGCTCGAGATCCGCGACGGGATCCCGCATCAGCTTCCGCACTGGCATGGGAGGCTCCCGCTAGGCGCTTTCCACCGCGGCCTTCAGCTTCTGCACCGTATTCGGCGCCTCTTCCTTGAAGTTGAGGCCGGTCATCATCTTCATGAGGGGCGCGATCATCGGGTTGGTCTTGAAGGTGATCGTCGCCGTGGTGGTCTCGCCCCGCGGCTGCAGGTCCAGCTCGATCTTCATCGGCATGCGCATCATGTGCGCCATGGCCGGCCCCGCGTTCCAGCGGAGCGTCCGGCCGCGCTGCGCCTCTTTGATGTTGAGCTTGGCTCCTCCGATCTTGCCGATGGTGACCTCCAGCTTGCTCCCGGCCGCCAGCGGGCCGGCCGGCTCAATCCCTTCCACGTTGCTGACTGGGCTGAGCCAGTCAGACAGCCGTTCCCCGTTGGTGATGACTCCCCACACCTTGTCCGCCGGGGCTTGGATGTCGATCTGGGCCGTGTGCTTTCCCATGCCATTTCCCCATTCCGTCGATCGCTTTGTGACTGCTTGAACGCGACTCTTAGTGGGAGGCTACGGGTGGCCCGCTGCCGCCACCGTGACCTCGATCACTTTCGGGGAAAAATTCCGCCGAGCCCAGCGGGAAGTATAGGACCTGGCCCGGTTTCCTGTTTTGTGAGCACGGTCACCGACGAACCGGGGCAGGTCCACGAAGCTGGAGCCATGGCTACCCTGAGCTTTGACGTCAATCTCGACGATCAGTGCCCCAGCTGCGATGCCGCGGAAGCCGTCGCCGCCGAAGTCCAAGAGTGGTTCCCCATGGTCCGGGTGACGATCCACCGCCTAGAGCCCGGACAGCCGACGCCCGACACCGTCATCGCGGTGCCGGCCTTCCTGCTGGAGGGCCGCCTGATCCAGTTCGGCACCCCCTCCCGGACCCAGATCAGCCGGGCGCTGCTGGACACCCTCGTGGCTCGTCTGGAACAGTCGGCCACATGAAGGCTCTGCTCTCCCGCGCGCGCGGACGGCCGGAGCTGGCCGCGGCCGAGAAGCGGGCGTTGCTTGCCGCGAACGAATTGTTCCGTGATCTCGGCGACGACACCCTGGCCGAGGTCGACGCGATGACCAACCTCACCACGTGCCCCGCCGGCCGCGTGCTCTACGAGCCGCAAGGAGGAGATGAGGTGCTCTTCCTTCTCAAGAAAGGGCACGTGCAGCTTTACCGGCTCAACACGGAGGGCAAGAAACTCACCGTCGGCGATGTCAAGCCGGGCTCCTTTTTCGGGGAAATATCCGTCTTAGGGCAGGGGATGTCCGGCAGTTTCGCTGAGGCGACCTAAGACAGCCTCGTCTGCGCCATGAGCCGGGCCGATGTATCGCGCCTGCTCCGCCACCACCCCGACATCGCCGACCGCGTGATCGAGCACTTGGCCGCCCGCCTCCGCGATGCCGAGGTGCGCTTGGAGACGCTGGCGTATCAGCGGCTGGAGGCGCGGCTGGCTTCCGTGCTGCTGCGGGAATGTGATCCCCGGACGCAGACGGTCCGCGATCTGTCCCAGCAGGATCTGGCGGAGATGGTGGGCGCCACGCGGGAGTCCGTCAGCCGGGCCCTCAATCAAATGGCCAAGGCGGGGCTGGTGGAACTGGGCCGCCGGCGCATCCGTCTGCTGGACCTCGATGGGGTCCAGCTGCTGTTCGGCCCGTCGTCGAGCGGGTGATCGGCGAGGCCCGGCCGGGTTTGCTTGCGTCCGGCAGCGCGGGCGGCCATCATCGGTCCATGCCGCTGTCCACGGTCCCCGTCACCATTGATGACCCCGTCAACGTGGCCATCCTCTCGGTTTCGGAAGACCGCCTCCAAGGCTTCCAGCGCGATCCCCTGGCGGAGATCGCCCACCGCTCGGGCGTCGAGCTGCCGGTCGTGATCGAGCGCATCCGCGCGATGTTGCAGGCCGGCACCATCCGTCGGGTGCGCCAGACCTTGCTATCGACCAACCTGGCGCACGGGGCCCTGATCGCCTGGCAGGTGCCGCCCGACCGCCTCCCCGCCGCGTTCGACTACCTGTTCCAGCAGGACCCCTTCTCCGGGCATGTGGTGATTCGCACGACCGACGCGGAGACGCCTGGATCGGCCTACCGCCTCTGGACCACGCTCAAGGTGCCCCAGGGCTTCTCGATGCGGAAGCACGCCGACTACCTGGCGGCCGAGATTGGCGCCCAGGGCTACCGGACCATGCCGGCGAAACGGCTGTTCGCCTTGGGTGTGGGCCATACGCGCCGGCGCGGGCTCGCGCCCGGAAGCCGCAGCGAGGAGCCCGCCGAGGTTCTCGATACGGTGATCGCCACGCTCAGCGACCGCGAGTGGCAGGCGCTGGAGACGCTCAAGCGCGAATTTCGCCCGGAGGAGATCGAACCGGACCTGTGGCGCCGCCGCGCCGTCGAGGCGGGGATGAGCATGGAGGAGTTCTGCGCGGTGGCGGAGGCCCTCGATCGGCGCAAGATCATCGGGCGCTTCTCCACGTTCCTGGAGCATGCCAAGGCGGTCGCCGGGGACCAGCGTGTCACCCGCTACAATGCGCTCTTCCACTGGCGTGTGCCACCGGGCCGGGAGATCGACGCCGGGCGGGAGGTCGGCCGCCATCACATCATGACCCACGCCTACTGGCGCGAGGGCGGGCCGGAGTTCCGCGACGTCAACGTCATGGGCGTGGCGCACGGCATGGAGAAGGACTTGGTGCTGGCGCACAAGGCCGCCATCGACGCGCACCTGGAGGAAGCCGGCATCCCTGTCGGCTACACCAATGTCTTTTGGGGCGGTCGCAGCGAGATCAAGCCGTCTGAGATCTCGCCCATCGCTTATGGCGCGTGGTGCCGGGAGCACGGGATCGATCCCGAGTCGATGCGCGCCTGACCTGTTCCGCCCGGCCGTGTGCGAAGCCATTTCGGCCTCGTATCAGTACACTATCGGCGTTGCACAGGGGGGAAACGATGATCAAAGGGCTGTTCCACATCAACATCAACTGCACGGACTTCGAGCGCTCCCTGGCGTTCTACAAGCTGCTGGGCTTTGAGGTGGTGCTGGATATGCCGGAGACGGCGCTGACGCCGGAGCTGGCCAAAGGGTTGGGGATGTCTGAGGGCGTCGCTCGCGCGGGCCTCCTGCGCATCGGCAATGATCCCTGGGCGACCCGCATCGACCTTATCGAGTGGACCACGCCCAAGACGGAGGGGAAGGCCTACCCGCATCTGCATCACGCGGGCGCCAGCCGCATCGCCCTGCGGACGGAGAATCTCCCCCAGGTCTATGAGGATCTCAAGGCGAAGGGCGTGCAGTTCCTCTCCGAGCCGCAGAACATCAACCTGGCCGGGGGCGAACGCTTCGTCTGTCTCAAGGACCCGGACGGGACGGTCCTCGAGCTCCTCGAGATCCTCCGCCGCTGAGCGACGCCCGATGCCACTGGACGCAACGGCCCAAGACGGGGACACCGTGGTCGTCCACTACACTGTCACGCTGGACGACGGGCGCGTCGTCGATTCCTCGCGGCAGCGGGGCAAGCCCTTCTCCTTCCGGGTCGGGGCGGGCGAGGTCATCGCCGGGTTCGACGCCGCCGTGCGGGGCATGGCGCTTGGCGAGAGCAAGACGGTTCGCTTTGATCCCGATCAGGCGTACGGCGATCGCGATGAGCGGCGAGTCATCAAACTGCCGATCGACCAGGGACCGAAAGGCCTGAGCGTCGGGGACCGAGTGGAGATCGGCGGACGCGACGTGACCGTCGCCGCCGTCGACGATGCCACGATCACCCTCGATGCCAACCATCCCCTGGCGGGCCAGGCGCTCACCTTCGCCATCGAAATCGTCGAGCTTCGCTAGGCGCGTCTCCGCGCCCCCGCCGCTTTCCCGGACCACTCCTGACCCCCTCGCCGATTCGCGGCCGGCGAAGTGCTAGTCTCTCCAGCCATCGGCGGGCGAATGGACGCGCCGGGGGTCGCCCGCTACTCCGCCTCTGCCGGATGCCGGTAGTAGCAGGAGGTCTCCTTCTCCGCCCAGTCCAGGGTGAAGAGCATCTTCGCCCACCCCACGTCGACGCACAGGACCACTGCCAGCTCAGCGATCTGCGCGTCGCTGAAGTGCTCTTGCATCTGCGCCATCAGGTTGTCGTCCACCTCCCCGTGCGGCTCCGTGAGCGCCATCTTGCCCGCGAACCGCAGGGCGACCTTCTCTTGTTCGCTGAACGGCCCCGTTTCAAAGGTGTCGAGGGCCTCGATCTGCTCGTCGGTGACGCCGTTCCGTCTCGCCGAGACGGTATTCACCTTGTTTCAGAACGCGCAGCCGTGGAGATGGGATAGCTTGAGCTGCGTCAACTCCTTGATGTGCACCGGCACGATGCCGTTGTAGAAGAGCTTCTGGTAGAAGTCCTCCCAGAGGAACCGGCTCACGTGGGGCGCGTTGGCGATGAACTCGATCCAGCGCGTGTCTAGCCCCAACGCCTTGCTGTCGTCGAGCCATTTCCTCTCTTGCTCGGTCATCTCCTCGCGCGGCACTCGACGTAAGGCCATCACTCTCTCCCTACCTTGTTGGTGTCGATGATTTGCGTCGCTCGACGGGCGATCGACTGCGTTGCTACACATGGTGACGCCGGCTTGAGTCCTGTCAACCCTGTGCGGCGGGCCCGAGCCGGCGGCGTCCTAACTCCTGGATGGCGCGAACTCCATGATCGTCTGCCGCGATGCGGCGGCCTCCATCATCGGCACGATCATGTCGCGGCTCACCGGCCCAGTCTGGCCGTACGCTTTCTTGCTGTGCGGGATATTCAGGTTGACCTGCATCTCGGTGAACTGGTAGCCGGTGTGCACGGGGCTCAGCACGGGAACCGGTAGCCGCTCGGCGATCACGTCGCGGATCGCCGCCATGCACGTGCAACCGAACATGATGGTGTCCGCGCCGTCCTCCTCGATCGCCAGCCGGCACTGCTCCTCCACTCGATCGAGGAACTCCTCCTGGCGGTTCCACATCTGCTTCAGCCAACTGTCTTCCGAGCCCAGCGTCTGCAACTCGTCGAAGAGTGTGATGTGCCGGATGGAAGCCACCTTGTGGCTCAGGTCGTTCTCGCGCAGCATGTCCTCGTACCAGAAGCGGACGTCACGCGGCCAGACGGTCACGATCGAGAACTTCCGTCCCAATGACGCGGCGACGTACAGCGTGGCGCTCCCACCGCCCACCACCGGGATCGTGAGCGCGCTGCGCAGCTCGGCCAGGCCCAGGTCCGTGCTGTCGCAGACGAAGACGGCGTCGAAGCCCTCCCTCTCCGCCCGCATGCCGGCCTCCAGAATCGTCAGCTGCACCAGGTGGTAGTCAACATAGTTGTCCGGCCAAACCGGGAAGCGCGTGGTCTCGAAGTCCACCTCGAAGCCCGGACTGATGATCTCCTGAGGGATCTGGTACTTTGCCGTGTTCTCCTCGCCCGTGCAGGCGACGACTTTGATGCGTTTGGTCACAGTTCTCCTCCAGTTCGCCGACGACCGCTCGGGCCGTTCTCGTCCTATGCCGGTGGCGCCTCAGTATCGCATCGGCGTCAATTAGGATCGGCCCCTTGTCGCCACCCCCTCGAGTTCCACCGGCCCTCTAGGATAAGCCCATGCTGGCGATTGCAGACTCTCTTCTCGTCCGCGGATCGTAAGCGTGGCGGTGCTGGCGGCCCTTGGGACCGCCTTCAATTTCGCCGTCTCCACCACCCTTGTTGCTTCCCAGACCAGCCGGATCGATCCGATCTCCATGGCCGCCATGCGGACCGCCGCTGGGGCGCTGTTCCTGATCGCGGCGCTGTTCGTGCTCGGCTCCTACAGCGAAATCGGGCGCATGGAGGCCGGGCACATCCTCCAGTTCATCGGCACGGCCGCCCTGGCGATGATCCTCGGCGAGCCGCTCTTTATTGGCGCCGTCGCGCTGCTGGGCGTGACCCGCGCCTTTCCCACGGTCATGGGCTTGTTGAGCTTCTTCGCCTACTTCCTCTCCGTCATCTTCCTTGGCGAATCCATCGGCTGGCAGGTCGCCTTGGGGTCGGTGCTGGTGATCGCGGGCATAAGCGTGGTGGTGCTGTACGGCCGGGCGCAGCCCGGCTCCGACGGTCCGGCGGGTGGCCTGCCGCGCCTCCTTCGGCTCGGCCGGGCGAAGCGTCCGCCCATCGCCGGGGCCACGCTGGACGCTGAAGCCGCCCTCCCTGCGCCCCGGCTCGCGCGGGTGCGGATTCCGCTGGTCGGCCTGGAGGTCCCGCGCCTGGCGCTGGGGCTGCTGCTGGCCACGGGCGTCGCCTTGGCCTGGGCCGGCGAGAGCGTCTGGCTGCGCGGCGTCTCCGAAGGGTTCGAGCCCGCGGCGGTGCACGGAGTGCGCGTGCCGGTAGTCGCCGTCATCCTGCTCGTCATCGCCTCGGTTCCGCGCAACACGACCCTGCATCGCCGCGCTCTCTCGCGGCGCAGCGTGATCCTGGTGGGCATCTCCGGGATGATCTCCATCGGCATGGCGGGCATCCTCTTCGTCTTCGCGCTGCAGCGCATCGGCGCGGGCCCCGCCTCCACCATCTTCGCCACCTCGCCGGTGTTCGGGCTGCCGCTGGCCGCCATCTTCCTCAGAGAGCGTCTGACGGTCTGGATGGTCGTGGGGACGGTGGTCGCGGTAGGCGGTGTCGCCCTGATCGCCTGAGCGCGGGAACTGCGGCCCAGGCGTTCGTCCGCCGCCGCCGATCCGTATACTGCTCGAACAGCGCGGAGAGTGAGGCGTGTCATGCCACGAGCGACGCTGAACGGCGTGAGCATTGAGTACGCGGAGGCCGGCGACGGCTTCCCCTTGGTCTTGTGTCATGAGTTCGGCGGCAGCCGCGAGAGCTGGGAGTCACAGGTCCGCTTCTTTTCGCGTCGGTACCGCGTCATCACGTATAACGCCCGGGGCTATCCCCCCTCCGACGTCCCGGACGATCCCGAGGCCTATTCACAAGAGCAGGCGGCGGCGGACCTCTACGAACTGCTCCGTCATCTCGCCATTGAGCAGGCCTTCGTCGGTGGCCTTTCGATGGGCGGCTCCACCACCCTCCAATTCGGACTCGACCACCCGGAGATGGCTCGGGCGTTGATCGTCGCCGGCGCTGGGACCGGCAGCACCGATCCGGACCGCTTCCGTACGGAGTGCGCGCGGCTGGCGGATCGCATCGATGCCGAGGGCATGGATGCGATGAAGGCCTACGCCGTCGGCCCGACTCGGATACAGCTTCAGCGCAAGGACCCCACCGGCTGGGAGGAGTTCGCCACGTTGCTGGCGGGCCATTCACCCCTCGGGTCGGCGCTCACGCTGCGGGGCGTGCAGGGCGGGCGCCCCCCCATCTACGCCTTCGATGAGCGGCTCCGCGCTCTCGATGTCCCGACGCTCGTCATGGTGGGCGATGAGGACGCCGCCGCCATGGAGCCCTCCCTCTTCTTGAAGACCCGGATCGAGCGGGCCGGGCTCGTGGTCTTTCCCCAGACCGGTCACGCCATGAACCTGGAGGAGCCGGACCTGTTCAACCGGACGGTGCTGGATTTCCTCACCGCCGTGGAGGCGGGGAAGTGGGCCTCCCGGCCGGCGAGCAGCGGGGGTGGGTTCCTGGCCACACAGAAATCCTGAGCGTCAGACCGTGCCGGCCTCGCGGAGGGCGGATCGCTCGGTTTCGGCGTACCCCAGCTCGGCCAGGATTTCATCGGTGTGCTGTCCCGGGTCCGGAGCCGCTGCCCGCACCGCCCCCGGCGTGCGCGACAACCCGAACGGGATCCCGAGGATCTCCAGCCGGCCCAATTGGTGGTGATCGACCGTCGCGGTGGTCGGAAGCGCGCGCACCTGCTCGTTCTCGAACACCTCACGCACGCTGAGGATCGGCCCGGCCGGGACACCGGCCTGGTTCAGCCGCTCGATCAACTCCTCCGCCTCGACCGCCTGGATCCGCTGCTCCAGTTCCGCCGTCAGGTCGCGCCGGTTCTTCGAGCGCTCGCGCGGCCCTGCGAAGCGAGCGTCCTCGATCAGCTCCGGCGCGGCGATCACTTCACACAGCCGCTCCCACTGCGACTGCGTGGTCGCGGCGATGTTGATGCTCCCGGCGCGCACGCGAAACGCGCCCGTGGGGAACGCCGTGGGGTGATCGTTCCCCGCCTGCGGCGGGTCGACGCCGTCGATGAGCCAGCGGGTGGCCTGGAAGTCGAGCATGTGGATCATCGCTTGCAGCAGTGAGGTGCGGACCCACTGCCCCTGGCCCGAGCGCTCCCGCTCCAGGAGCGCGACCAGGATGCCCTGTGCCAGAAACAGGCCGGCGGAGAGGTCGGCGACCGGAATCCCTACGCGCATCGGCCCGTCCCCCGGCGCGCCGGTGATCGACATGAGACCGCCCAACCCTTGTGCGATCTGGTCGTAGCCGGGTCGGTCGCGGTAGGGTCCCTCCTCGCCGAATCCGGAGATGCTGCCGTAGATCAGCCGAGGGTTGATCCGGCTCACGGCCTCGTAGTCGATCCCCAGCCGACGCTTCACGTCCGGGCGGTAGTTCTCCACCAGGACGTCGGCGCGCTGCACGAGCCGCGTGAAGATGTCCGCGCCCTGCTCGCTCTTCAAGTCCAGGATGATCGAGCGCTTGTTGCGATGCAGGTTCTGGTAGTCGGATCCTTGCGCGCGGAACACGTCGTTCTCTTCCGGTGGGGTCGCCACCTGGATGACGTCCGCGCCCATGTCCGCCAGTTGCCGCACGCAGGTGGGGCCGGCGCGAAACCTCGTCAGGTCGATGACCGTGATGTGTGACAGCGGCAGCGGTGCATCGTGTGTCTGGTCCTCGGACATCGGCTCTGGCATGGGTCGGCCCTTCCGTGGGCGTCGGCCTGTCTTATCGAGGATGGTACGCGACTGCCCGTCGGCGGTCATGCCTCGGCGACTGCGAGCGCCGCCGCCCGGCGCATCCTTGCGCGCGGCTGTGCCCGTCAGGACATCACGACGATGCCGGCCACCGCGGCGGCCGTTCCGAGCACGCCCCAGATCGTGACGCGCTCCCGGAGGAAGAACAGCGCCAGTGGCAGGCCGAAAATCGGGCCGGACGAGGCCAGCGCCGCGGCCTTCCCGGCGCCGAGTTCCTGAACCGCCGGGATGAAGAAGAACGCGCCCCCGCCGGTGCCGATCAGTCCGATGATCGCCACGGAGATCATGCTGCGTCGGCTGAAATCCATGCGCCGCAGGTTGGACTTGGGCCAGGCCAGCGCCGCGATTCCGAGCACGACAATCATCCCCGGCGTCCGCACGAAGGTCGCGGCCGCCGGATCGATGTCGACTGAGGCGTCGCGCAGCATGACGCTGGCGGTCGCGAAATTGATGCCGGTGAGCAGGGCGACCGCCAGCCCGACGGCCACCCGGTGGGCGAGGATCCAACGCATGAGCGGCGACCTCACGGCCGTTTTCGAGAGGGAGCCCAGGCGGGCGGAGCCCAGGAACAGCAACGGCACCGCGACGGGCGCCACGATCGTTGCTTCTGCCACTCGGGAGCTTGTCGGCGACGGATACGTCCCGCTGGGGGTGCGGATCGGCAGTTGGAGCTCTCCGCCCCCGCCGCGCACGTCCGGCGATGGCCGGCTGACACTGGTTGCGGCAGCTGCTTCGATCGCAAGGCCGCTCGGCTCGACGACCGGATCTGTCTTCGCCCAGGGACGAAATCGTTTCCGGCCTCTCCGCGATGGTGCGCTGGCGCTCGGCGCTTCGCGACGTGGGTGCCCGTGGATCGCGACCAGGTAGACGCCGCCGACCACCAGCGCCGCGCCCGCGCCTGCCTCCACCGTCGCCGTCTCCCCGAGGAAGATCGCGGAGCCCACGAACGCCAGGAGGATGTGCAGCCCCATCACGATGGGCAGCGCCCGGACCATCCCCATCAAGTAGAACGTTGCCGCGTAGATCGTCTCCCCGCTCCCCGACGCCAGGAAGCCGGAGACCGCCAGCGGCCACATCTGGTCGAAGCTCATCTCCAGCAGGTCGTCCACCGACGACAGCGCGACGAGCATGACCGCGAAGAAGACGCCCGCCCAGATGGCGCGCAGGAACCCTAACGAGAGCGTGTCGATGCGCCGCGCTTCGGTCGTGATGAACATGGCGGTGATCGCCACGGTGATCGCCGAGCCGAGCCCGGAGGCAACGCCGAGTTCCATCGCCCCTCACGTCTTCACCCACCCGCGCCTCTGCCGGCGCGCGTCGGACGTTGCCTGTCGTCACCACAGCGTAGATCAGGGGCTTTCTGCGCAACATGCAGCGCGCTACCACTGGAGCCACAACCGCTCACGGGGTGGCTCGGTCGGCGCGCGCGCGTGTGATAGGCTGCCGCGGGTCGGCGTCGACCCCTGGGAGCGAGAGACGGCGCAGAGATCGTGAGCACGACTGCGAGGATCTCGATCGATGGCCATCACGCGGGACTACGTCGACTGGGCGGACGGCCAGATCCACTACCGCCTCGGCGGCAAGGGTCCGGGTGCGCCGCTGGTCCTCCTCCACCAGACCGCCGGCTCCTCGGCCATGTATCAGTCGCTCATGGAGATTCTCCAAGGGCACTATCGGATGGTCGCCCCGGACACACCCGGCTTCGGCCAGTCCGATTTCCCTCCGCCGGACCCCACGGTCGGGTACTACGCCGCTGCGCTGCTGGAGGCGCTCCAGGACCTCGGCGTTGATCGCTTTCACGCCTTCGGCTTCCACACCGGCGCCTCCATCGCTTGCGAGATGGCCGTGGTGGCCCCCGAACGGGTCGAGAGCATCATGCTCTGCGGCCCGCCCTACGCCAACGCGGAGGAGCGGGCGCAGTGGAAGAGCAAGGTCACCGGCGCTGCGGAGAAGCGTGCGGATTTCCGCAATGTGAGCGTTGGTCCCATGATCATCCAGCCCGACGGCAGCCATCTGACGGCGATCTGGAAGCGTCTCCAGGACATCGATCCCCAGGCCGCGCCCGCCATCATTCATCGCGACACCGTCGATAACCTCTCCGCGGGCGAGCTCTACCACGAGGCCGTCCTGGCCGTGTTCGACCATGACCTCCCCGCGGCCCTGGCGCGTGTGCGGTGTCCCATCCTGCTGCTCTGCGGCGAGCGCGACATCCTCTATCCCTACCTGCAGCCCGCGTGCGACGCGCGGCCCGACGCGAAGTGCGTGACCGTGCCGGGCGGCGCATACCTCGTGGACGAGGAGCCGCAACCGCTCGCCGTCGAGATTCAAGCCTTTCTCGACGGCTTGGCAGCCGCGCCCTGAGCCCCGTCGCCCTTGGGGTTATCGGCTACGCCGCGAACTCGTGATCGTGGTCCCGGGTGCCTACGGGGGGTAGCATCCCGCTTCGCGGGCGCGCTGCACGATCAGCGCGTAGACGACGTCGATGGTGGGGGTCGGGACACTCACGAGGCGGCCCAACTCGCTCACGACGCCGACCAGGGCGTCGATCTCCATCGGCCGCCCTTGTTCTAGGTCTTGCAGCATAGAAGTCTTGTGCGCGCCGACGTTCTCGGCCGTCTTGATCCGCTCCTCCAAGCTCATCGCGAACTCGACGCCCAGGTTCTCGGCCACGGCCCGGCTCTCCTCCATCATCGAGCGCACGGCGGCGCGCGTGCCCGGGTCGCGGGCGATGCTCTCCAGCGTGGCGTGCGTCAAGGCGCTGATCGGGTTGAACGAGAGGTTGCCCCACAGCTTCAGCCAGATCTCGTTGCGGATGTTGCGGTGCACCGGCGCCTTCAACCCGGCGGCGGTCAACGCTTTGCTGAGAGCCACGGCGCGATCGGAACGTTCGCCGTCGGGCTCTCCAATCGTCATGCGGTTCCCCTCGACGTGCAGCACCACGCCCGGCTCCACGAGTTCGCACGATTGCCAGAGCACGGCGCCGATGGCCCGCTCCGGTCCAATCCCCCGCCACTGCTTGCCGCTGGGATCTAAGCATTCCAGTTGGCGGTCGCGGTAGGGGCCGTCGAGCCCGTAGAAGTACCACCAGGGGAGGCCGTTCATGGCCGTGACAACGGCCGTCTCCGGCGCCAGCAACGGCTGCATCCGCTCTACGACGCCCGGCGCCGAGTGCGCCTTGAGCGTGA
Organism: Dehalococcoidia bacterium; assembly: GCA_963663235.2. GTDB lineage: Bacteria > Chloroflexota > Dehalococcoidia > Bin125 > Bin125. Next base: position 195,266 of record CAXXNO010000012.1, on the reverse strand, counting down.
CGATGACATAGTCTTGCGGGCCCGCCTCTTCGGGGTCATCGGTGCAGCGGGGGTGCGTGATGATCTCCTCGCCGCCGATGCGCAGAGTCAAGCCGCGCTCTCGCATGGCGGCCAAGTGTGGGCCTCGGGCGATGAGGGTGACATCGACGCCGGAGCGGGCCAGCAGCGCGCCGATGTATCCGCCGATGGCCCCGGCGCCGTAGATGCAGATCCGCATTACGCTAGCCCGAGCTGCTTCGCCAGGCCGATCCGTTGCAGCTTGCCGGTCGCGCCCTTCGGGATCTCGTCCACGATGACGATCCGTCGTGGAACCTTGAACGCGACGACACGCTCGGCCGCGACGGAGCGGATCTCTTGCACGCTGGCGTCGTGCCCCTCCCGGAGGACCACCGCCGCCGCTACGTCCTCGCCCAGTGTGTCGTGAGGCACGGCGAACGCCACCGCCTGCGCGACGGCCGGGTGCGCGAGCAGCGCCTCGTCCACTTCGCGCGGGCTGATCTTCTCGCCGCCGCGATTGATGATCTCCTTCAGGCGGCCGGTGATGGTGAGGTAGCCGTCCGCGTCGAACACTCCTTCATCGCCCGTGCGAAACCAGCCATCGCTGAAGGCGCTCGCGTTCGCCTCCGGACTGTGCTCGTAGCCCAACGTCACGTTCGCGCCGCGGATGACTACTTCGCCGGTCGCGCCGGGCGGCTGCAGGCGGCCTGCTTCGTCCATGATGGCGACCTCGGGTCCCGCCGCCGGGCCGACTGTGCCGGGCTTGCGCGCCCTTGGCGGCAGAGGGTTGGACGTCATTTGGTGCGCCGCTTCGGTCATGCCGTAGCTCTCGATGACGGGGGCGTGAAACATCTTCTCCAGATCGCCCATCGCACTCGGGGGGAGGGATGCCGAGGACGAGCGGATAAAGCGCAAGGGGTTCGCGGCGATGACCTCGGCCTGGCGCCCCGCGCGGGCGCAGATCGCTTGGTGCATCGTCGGGACCGCCGTGTACCAGGTCGGCTGCGCCGCTGACATCCAGTCGAAGAACTTGAACGCGTCGAAGCCCGGGCTGCAGGACACGCTGCCGCCGGCCGCGAGGGTGGACAGCACCGCCGCCACGAGGCCGTGGATGTGAAACAGCGGCATGATGTTGAGGCAGCGATCCTCCGCGCGGAGGTCAAGCGTCTCGCGGATATGCCGCGCCGACGCGCACAGGTTGCGATGCCGCAGCGGCACCAGTTTCGGCCGTGACGTAGTGCCGGACGTGTGCAGCATGAGCGCGACGTCGTCCGTCTCCGCGTAACCACCGCTCGACGGTGCGCCGCGCCGATCCGCCGAGAGCTCGAAGCGCCCGGCTTCCCCATCCGTAAGGGGCGTGAGCTGGATGACGGGTACGCCTCGTTCGCGCGCCACCGCGATAGCCGGCGACGCGGACCCCGCCTCCACGATCACTCCCGACGCGTCGAGGTCGGAGAGGTAGAACTCGAACTCCTCGCGGCGGCAGGCGGGGTTGAGTGGCGCGGTCGTCGCCCCCGCGGCCACGGACAGGAAGGCGGCGGCCATCTCCGGGCCGTTGGGCAGCACGATCGCCACGCGGTCGCCCCGGCCCAGCCCGAAGCCGTTCAGCGTCTCGACTACCCGCGCGATGTGGGCTCGCAGCCCATCAAAGGTCAGCGATCGCCGGCCGGGCGCTCCGATCGCGGGCGCGTCACCGTCGGCGCTCTGGAGCAAGTCGAGGATCGTGGGGGCGTCGGCCATGGATTCGCTTTCATTGGTGCCGGGATGGACCAGCCTCAGTGTATCGCAACGGCTCGATCCCTCCGGGTGGCACGCAACGACGTCCCGGGAAGGATCGACGGCTTGTGCGGCCGATGGACGGCGCTGGACGTGCGATGGTCAACGAAGGGGACGGTCGCTCAGGCCGTAATGACGGCGTCGCTGCGCAACCCGGCGATCCGGTCCTCTCCCAGGCCCAGCCACTCCTGGAGGATCTCGGCGCTGTGCTCTCCCAAACCCGGCGCCGTCCGCCGGATAGCGGCCGGTGTCGCCTTCAGCGTCACCGGGTGGTTGAGCATCTTCGTCGGTCCGTAGCGCGGATGGTCCACGTCCACCAGGTACTCGTTGGCCTGCACGGCCGGGTCGGTGGGGAGGTCCCCGATCCGCTGGACCCGCGTGTAGATGAGGTTGGGGTTGGCGCCGATCCGTCGCTCCCACTCGGGGCGCGTCTCGGCCGCGAAGCGACGATCCAACTCCTCGATCAGGACGGCCGCGTTCTCGATTCGCGCTTCGACGGTGCGGGAGCGCGGGTCGTCGATGAGATGTGGCAACTCCATGATCCGACAGAATGGCTCCCAGTCCCGTTCCGAGTCGATCATCCCCAAGGAGATCCATTCACCGTCGGCGCACTCGTAGAAGTTCCAGAGGGGGTTGCCGACGCTCTTCCGATCGAAGCGGGCCCATTCTGGCAGGTGGTTGAGGACGCACACCTCTATGGCCCAGTACTGCAACCACAGCGATGCCATCAGCTCCGACACGTCCACCCGCTGGCCCTGGCCGGTTCGCTCCCGCGCGGCGATAGCGGCCACCAGCCCGTACGCCAACGTTTGCCCGCCCATGACGTCCGCAGTTCCCATGCTGCTCCAGTTGGGCGGGTCGCCGGGACCGCCGCCGGACCACATCAGGCCCGAGCGCGCCTGGATCAGCGGATCGAGGATCGGCCGGCCCGCATCCGGTCCTTTTCTGCCATAGGCGCTGGCCGCCCCGTAGATCAGCCGCGGGTTCGACGCCGACAGCGCCTTGTAGTCGAGCCCCAGCTGGGCGAAGTCGAGACCGCCGGGCCCGGGGTCCTCGATGAGAATGTCGGTCACGCGAGCCAGGTCGCGCAGCAGTTGCCGCCCTTCCTCTCGCCCCAAGTCGAGAGCGAGAGAGCGCTTGTTCCGGTTCATGATCTCGAACATGGAACTACCACCGTCGGGCAGACTGACGTCAACGCCGCTGACGTCCGTGATCGCGCGCGACGGATCGCCCAGCGGTTCCTCGATCTTGACGACGTCCGCTCCCAGGTCGCCCAGCATCACCCCGGCCAGCGGCCCCAGCACGTAGCGGCCGGTGTCGAGGACTTTGATGCCTGTCAGCGCGCCCGTGGTCATGATCAACTCCTTGACCCCCGCCCACCGAAGGGAGCCCCGTGGAGGAGCCTGAGTGCTGAGGCGGGCGCGCTCGATCGCCCGCGTCGTCTTACAACGGACCGCTGACGTCCTAGCTCACGACGCCTGTGCTCACGAGCTCCGCGATCTCTGCCTCTTTGTAACCCAGGCGCTCGCGGAGGATGTCCGTCGTGTGCTGGCCCATCTCCGGCGCAACCTTGCGGACGCCCGCCGGCGTCCGCTCGAATTCCACCACCGCGTTCAGGTAGGGCAGCGTGCCGTAGCGAGGGTGCTCTACATCCACGAACATCTCGTTGGCCCGAACGGCGGGGTCGTCGATCAGCTCGGTGGCGCGCTGCACCCGCTCAAACAGCAGATCTGGGTTCGCGCCCAGCCGTCGCTCCCACTCAGCCCGCGGCTCCTGCGCGAAGCGCGCGTCCAGCGCGACGATCAGCGCCGCCCGGTTCTCGTTCCGCTTGTCGGCGGTGGCGAAGCGCGGCTCCTCGATGAGATCGCTGAGCTCCATCGCTTCACAGAACGCTTCCCAGTCCCGCGTCGAGTCCACGATCCCCAGCATGATCCATTCGTCGTCGGCGCAGCGGTAATGGTTGATGAGCGGGTTCTCCGCGGCGCTGCGGTCGATGCGGGGCCAGTCGCGCAGCCCCTTGAGCATGCTCGCGCCGATCCCCATGTACTGCATCCACATCGACGCCATGATGTGGGAGCATTCCACCTTCTGGCCCACTCCGTGCAGCTCGCGCGCGGCGATGGCGCTGACGATCCCGTAGGCCAGCACGTTGGCGCCCATGATGTCGGCGAATCCCGTGGCGCTCCAGTTGGGCGGATCGCCCGGTCCGCCGCTGGACCACATGAACCCGGAGCGGGCCTGGCCGACCGGGTCCAGCGCGGGGCGCTGCGACTCAGCGCCCTGGAAGCCGTAGCCTGACGTGGAGGCGTAGATGATGCGGGGGTTGATCTGGCGCAAGTCCTCGTAGCCGATGCCCAGCCGGTCGAAGACACCCGGCCGGAAGTTCTCCAGGAAGACGTCCGCGTCTTTGATCAACTCCCGGAACAGGTCCCGCCCTCGCTCCGACTTGAGGTCGACACCGATCGACCGCTTGTTGCGGTTCATCATCTCGAATACCGAGCTCAGTTCGTCCGGCATGGCCGTGTCGAAGCCGCCCACCTTGGTCAACGTCCGGGCCTGATCCGGGGAGGCGGGGTTCTCTACCTTGATCACGTCGGCGCCCAGGTCCCCCAGCATTGCGCCTGCGAGAGGCCCGAAGGCCCACGTGCTGCATTCGATCACTTTGATGCCCGCCAGGGGGCCGCTACTGCCGTTGCCGTTTCCGTCCATCACAAGCCTTTCCCTCCGCCGCCCGCGCCTGTCCTGGCCTCGCCATGCGAAGCCTGGTCGTGGCGACGTCGTTCACTGCGTACTGTAGCGCGCGAGGGTCGTTCTCCTGCACCACGGCGCTGTACTGATCCCGCGCCCCATCGTTACATAACCGTCCTGATCGCTCCCACCACCGATCTGTCTCCGAGCCGGCGGCAGGCTGGGCCGCCGGTGGCCTAGGCGGCCGGGCCGAACAGGGCGCCCGGCGATTACATGTACCAGCCCCCGTCGGGCTGGAGCATCTGCCCCGTGTAGTACTCGGATTCGTCGGAGGCGAGAAACAGGGCGGTATTGGCAACGTCCACCGGTCGGCCCAGTCGTCCCAGCGGGGTGATCTGCTCCACCGTTTTGCGTCGCTCCGTCGCGTGGAGCGGCGCGGTCATGGGCGTCTCTGTCGTCCCCGGCGCCACGGCATTCACCCGGATCTGGTGGGGTGCGAGCTCTAGGGCCAGCACTTTCGTCAGCATCCAGACTCCGGCCTTGGACGCGCAGTACGCGGCGAGCGCCGCGTCGGGCTTCTTCGCCGACACGGAGGCGACGTTTATGATCGATCCCCCGCGGTCCGCGCTGATCATGCGTCGGGCCACGGCCCGGTCCGTCAGCATCACACCCGTCAGGTTGACGGCCAGAACCTTCTCCCAGTTCTCCAGTTGATCGTTGACGACATACGCGCCGACCGGGTTCACGAATGGGTTGTCGGAGTCCGGGTCGCGGCCGCTCACGTAGCCGCCGTGCAAGATGCCGGCGGCGGCGAAGAGGATGTCGATGCGGCCGAACTCCCGGATCGCGGCCTCAGCCAGCGCCTCGCAGTCGGCTTCCTTGGCCACGTCCGTCGGAACGACGAGGGTGCGGCGCCCGAGCGCTTCGATGGCCTTGGCGGTCTCGTTCCCCTCACCGGCCAGCACATCGGCCACAACGATGTCGGCGCCCTCTTCGGCGAAGCGCACCGCCGTCGCCCGGCCGATGCCGCTCGCGGCTCCCGTGATAATCGCGACCCGGCCGTCCAATCGCGCACCCATGGCTCCGCTCCTTCCACGGTCCGGCCAACGCCGGCCCGCCAGACCCTAGACCACTGCGACGAGCCCTGCATGCCTCGCTGCTCGGGTTCCCTTCCTGGGGACGTTCTGCGCTACTATCGCCCACGCCATGACAACCGAGTCGCCGCTCCTGATTGCCTCGCTGCCCCTGCGCCGGACCGCCGACGCCCTCGGCTCCGGCTCGCTCGACGTCGAGAAGCACGTCCATGAGGTCTGCGACCGTCTCGAAGCCACGGGGCTGGCGGTCCGGGCGGTGCTCCCCGAGCCCGGGCGGCGCGACCGCTTGATCCGCGAGGCGACGGCGCTCCTCGAACGGTACCCGGATCCCGCCGATCGGCCGCCCCTCTTCGGCGTGATCGCGGCGGTGAAAGACATCTTCGCCGTCGATGGCTTCGCTACCCGAGGGGGGTCCGCGCTCCCGCCCGAGATCTTCGAGATGCCGGAGGCCACCTGCGTTCGCCGCCTCCGCGACGCCGGCGCGCTGATCTTGGGCAAGACGGTCAGCACGGAGTTCGCTTACTTCGATCCCGGCGCCACGGCCAACCCGCGAAACCCCCGACACACCCCCGGCGGCTCGAGCAGCGGATCCGCCGCCGCGGTCGCAGCGGGCTATGCAGCGCTGGCACTCGGCACTCAGACCGTCGGCTCCGTCATCCGGCCCGCCTCCTTCTGCGGCGTCGTGGGGTTCAAGCCCACGTATGACCGCATCCCCACCGAAGGCGTCCTGTACATCTCCCAGTCCGTCGACCACGTGGGCTTCTTTACGCAGGATGCGGCCGGCGCCGTGCTGGCGGCCTCAGTACTGTGCAATGACTGGCGTCCGCCGCCCGCGACGGCTGAGCGTCGGCTGCCAACCCTCGGAGTGCCGGAAGGCCCCTATCTGGAGCAAGCCAGAACCGAGGCCCACGAGATGTTCACTGAGCGACTCGCGCGGCTGGAGTCGCAGGGGTGCACGGTGCGGCGCGTGTCGGCGTTGCAAGATATTGAGACGATCGCGGAGCGCCACAGAGTCGTATACACGGCCGAGTTCGCCCGGGTGCACGACGCCTGGTTCCGCAACTACGCGGCACTGTACCGGCCGCGCGCTGCGATGCTTGTGGAGGCGGGCCGCGCAATTACGACAGAGGAGCTGGAGACCGCCCGCACCAGCATCGCTCGCGTCCGCGCCGAACTCGAAGAGCTCATGTCGCAGCACGATATCGACCTGTGGGTCTCCCCATCGACGACCGGGCCGGCGCCGGAAGGCCTCGGCGCCACGGGCGACCCGGCCATGAACCTCCCCTGGACGCACGCCGGGCTCCCGACCGTCACCTTGCCGGCCGGTACCGCCGCCGCTGGTCTCCCCTTGGGGCTGCAGATCGCGGGGCGCGCCGGAACGGACGAGGCGCTGCTCGCCTGGGCCCAGGATCTGGAAGCGCTCCTCTAGCGTCGGCGGCCGTGTGACGGCCGGCTCGACCGCGGGCTCCGCCGCGAGAAGTCGTGTGCGATCTCTTCCAACGTACAGAAGCGCAAGCGCACGCCCGCGTGGCGGACGACGTCTCCGTAGAGCCGCAGCGCACGGTCCCAGCCGGCCTCGGGCATCTCCAAGCGCCCGTCATGCAATCCCTTGCAGAAACGATCGGATCTCGGCCGCGACCGCCTCCGGACTCTCGTCCATGAGTAGCGATCCGCCTTGCAAGAGCACCTGGCGGGCGTCGGGACGTGCGTTGCAGGCTCGCGTGAAGTAGGGCAGGAAGGGGTCGCGGTCGCCGCAGAGCAACAGGATGGGGCATCGCACCTGGGCCAGGAGCGCCGGCGTGTCCTGGCTGAACATTGCGAGCACGGCTTCGTGGTAGCGCTCGCCCGCGCGCAGGCGGTCGATCGCTTCCCGGTGGAGCAGAGCCGGCGGCGCGTCCGGGCCCATGTCTCGAACCCGCTGCCAGACCGCCGGGAGGTGGCTGCCGTCCGGCTCGATGGTGAGCGGCCGGACCCCAACCTGTCGAAACGGCGCGCGATCGTCGGGTGCGCCGCTCACCTTCCGCCGCCACTGGGCCCGCTCCTCCGCCTCAGCGTATGGGGGCGCGCACAGCATGATCGTTTCCGTGCGCTCAGGCGCGGCGGCCGCCATCTCACAGGCGATCGACGCTCCCGTGTGATGACCGAACGCGTGAAACTCCGGCAGCCCGAGCCGTTCCAGCGCCTCCAGAAATGCGCGCGCATAGTCGCTGACGCTGGGCGACTCTCGCGGCAGGTCGGAGAGGCCGAATCCGGGCGTGTCCAGCGCAAAGGCGCGGACTCGCCCCGCCAGCGCACCCATGAGCCGTTCGTACATCGCCGATGAGCTGGCGGTCTGGTGAAGCAAGACCAACGGCGTGCGGGCGCCGCCTTCGCCGGAGCGGCCGTCGTCGTTGGTACGGTAGTGGATCTGACCACCGGCCCAGTCGACGTAACCCCTTCTCACAGGCACGACCTCCTATCGGCCTCATCTGGCGGGGTGTGATCCCCCGCTAGACTACCGTTCGCTCCGATGTCGACATGGAGCGCAGATGAGGAGGCAGCTCGTGCCCCGCACATCGGTCCTCTTTTACATCCAGGGCGCGGTCGGCGTCGCCCGGGCGGTGCTCCGGATGCCGCCCCACGGAGGGAGCGCCGGATGATCATCGATGTCCACGGACACGTCACCAGCGAGCGGCTCCTGGCTCGGCTTGCCCAGGACGATCGCTTCAGCTTGGAAGCGCGCGCCGGTGGCGGCTTCGTCGTCGGCGGCTTTGGCGCCTCACTCGATCCCGGCGTCTACGCGCACGATGAGCGGCTGGCGCGCATGGCCGGCCGCGGCGTCGATCTGGAACTCGTGAGCCCGATCGCGAACTTCCTCTCCTGGCCCGGCGGCGCGGCTGATGCGGAGCTCGCCCGGCACATCAACCGGAGCACGGCGGACTGCGTCGCCGGTTCGGGCGGCCGCTTCGCCGGGTTGGCGGCGCTCGGCCTCGGCGAGCCGGAACGCGCGGCTTCCGAGCTCGAACGCGCCATCGACGAGTACGGTTTGGTCGGGGTTGCCATCGGGACGTATGCCGGCGACCGCCCGCTCGATCACCCCTCGCTCGATCCCGTCTTCGCGGCCATCGAACGAATGGGGCTGGTGCTCTTCATGCATCCCAACAGCGCCGAGGATCTGCCCCGCTTCCGCGACTACACCCTCACCACGATTCTCGCCTGGCCGAACGAGACGACACTCGCTGTGAGCCGGCTGATCTTCGGGGGGACGCTGGAGCGGCATCCGAACCTACGTCTGGTAGTGGCGCACGGCGGTGGGAGCCTTGTCTTCCTCAAGGGCCGTCTGGACCTCGCGTACGCCGCGTCCGAGCACGAGTACAACCCGGACTGTCACGCTCATATCACCAGGGCGCCAAGTGAGTACTACGACCAACTGCTCTTCGACACCGTCGTGGCGGCGCCGGAAAGCCTACGATTCCTGATTCAGGCCGCCGGCCCGGAGAATGTGGTGTTCGGCTCCGACGATCCGTTTGAGATCGGCGATCCCGGCGGCGCGGTAGCGATGCCGGTCATCCACTCACTGCCTGCCGCCGTTCGAGAGCGAATCCTAGGCGCGACACTGGCGCGCATGCTCGGCGCGCGCCTCCCTACCCAATAGTCGGCGGGGCGGAGGACGCGCCCTAGGCTCTACGATCGCTCGCCCTGCATGATCTGCCAGAGCTTCTCGGGCCGCAGCATCATGTCGATGTGCGACACCCCGAACGGGCTCAGCGCATCGACGACCGCGTTCACGATCGCCGGAGCGGATCCGATGGTGCCCGCTTCGCCGATCCCTTTGGCGCCCAAGGGGTTGAGCGGCGAGGGCGTGACGGTCCGGTCCAGCTGGAACGGCGGGAGGTCGGTGGCCCGCGGGATCGCATAATCCATCAGCGACCCCGTCAACAGCTGACCGCTTCCGTCGTAGACCACCTCTTCCAGCATCGCTTGCCCGATGCCCTGCGCCAGACCCCCGTGGATCTGACCATCGACGATCAGGGGGTTGATGACCGTGCCGCAGTCGTCGACGCCCACGAAATTCTGCAACGTAATCTCGCCCGTCTCCCGATCGACTTCGACCTGCGCGATGTAGCAGCCGTAGGGATACGTCATCCCCTCCGGCTCCCAGAAGGCTTCCTCGCTCAGACCCGGCTCGGTGCCCGCCGGCAGGGGGACGGGAACGTACGCGTAGGCGGAGACGTCGGCGAAGGGGATGCCGCTCTCCGGCACCCCGGCGACCGAGACCATCCCGTCGCGGAAGACCATGTCTTGCGGTTGCGCCTCCAGCATCTGCGCGGCGAACGTCGCCATCTTCGCCTTGACCTTGCCGGCGGCGAGCTTCAGCGCCGTCCCGCCCACTACCAGGGAGCGGCTGCCGAACGTCCCCACGCCCTGCTTCACGATCGCGGTATCGCCGTGCAGGATGGTGATGCCCTCCATCGGCACGCCGAATTCGTCGGCGATCAGCTGCGAGAAGGTGGTCTCGTGCCCCTGGCCGTGCGACGACGAGCCCGTGGTGGCGGTGATCGTGCCGCTCCGTTCCACGGTGACGGCGCCGTGCTCCCAACCGCCGACCGGCATGCTGGATGAGGGCCCCAGCCCGCAGATCTCCACGTAATACGCCAGACCCAGGCCCACCAACCGACCCTCGGCCTGCGCGGCATCCCGTTCCGCCTTGCACCGCTCCCACTCGGCGGACTCCAAGACTTTGTCCAGTAGTCGCGCGTACTCGCCGGTGTCGTACACGAGGCCCGTCTGGGTGGTGAAGGGGAACTGCTCCGGCCGGATGAAATTCTTGCGCCGCACCGCGGCCGGGTCCATGTTCAGTTCGCGCGCGAGCATGTCGATAGCCCGCTCGACGAAGTAGATCCCTTCCGGTCGCCCGGCGCCGCGATAGGCGTCCGTCGGTGTCTTGTTGGTGAACACCTCCACGAGCTCGGAACGCACCGCCGGGATGTCGTACACGTTGCTGAGCATTGCTTGGGCGCCCGTGGGGATTTCTGCGGTCCACAGCGCTTGATAGGCGCCGATGTCCGCGATGAGCCGCGCCTTCAGCCCCAGGATCGTGCCGTCGCGCTTGGCCGCGAGGTCGATGTAGCCGATCACGTCGCGACCATGCGTCGTCGCCAGGAACGCTTCCGAGCGGTCCTCGATCCACTTGACCGGCTTGCCCAGCCGCTTGGACACGGCGGCGGTCACGTAGCCCTCAGCGTAGATGTCCGTCTTGCAGCCGAACCCTCCGCCCACGTCCGGGGCGATGACGCGAACCTGGTGCTCACCCATTCCCAGCGCAGGCGCCACCAGGCTCCGCACGATATGCGCGCTCTGCGTCGTCACCCAGACGGTCAAGCTCTGTTTCCCCGGCTCGTAGTGGGCAAGCACGCCGCGCGCTTCCAGCGGCGTCGGCGCCAGGCGCTGATTCACCATCCGCTGCGAGATGGTCACCTCCGCCCGGGCGAACGCCTCATCGATTGCGGCGTCGTCCGCCGGGGGCGCCTCGGGGTCCACCCCGGTCCCGCTCGGGCCCGTCGACAGGGCCACGTTGTTCTCGAACCCTTCGTGGATCAGCGCCTGGCGATCCTTCGTCGCCTCTTCGGGGTCGACGACGGCCGGCAACTCGGCTATCTCCACCAGGATGGCGTTGGCCGCGTCCCGCGCCTGGTACCGGCTCTGGGCCACCACCACCGCCACGGCCTCCCCAACGTGCCGCACCCTGTCCACCGCCACCGAGTATCGCTCGGGGGTCGGGACGGAAGCGTAGACGGTCATCGGTGGGAGCATCGATTTGAGGTCGGCGCCGGTGAGGACCAGCTCAACGCCGGGCATCGCTTCCGCCGCGCTCGCGTCGATGCGTGTGATCGTGCCGTGAGCCATGTCGCTGCGCTTGAACGCCAGATACAACATGCCCGGAAGCTTGACGTCATCGACATACGTACCCAGACCCTGGATCAAGCGGGGATCCTCGCGACGCCTGATGCGTTGTCCGGCAAGCTGTCCCGGTGTCTTCGCGCTGGTCATGGATTCGCCTGCTTCGCGTGCCATCGGCCTCGCCTCCCTAGACTCGGCCGGCCGCGGCCGTGACCGCGCGACGCACGAACACCTCGGCCATGGCCGCCCGGTAAGTCTCCGAGGCGAAGAGGTCGTCGTTGATCTGCTCGACCCCAGCCGCCGCGTCGCGAGCCGCGGCGGCGATCGTGTCGGCGTCCAGCCGGCGGCCGCGAAGCCCCTCCTCGACCACCGGCAGGCGGAACGCGTGCGTGGAGAGGCCGGTGATCGCCACCCGCGCCGAGCGGCAGAGCCCATCCTCCAGGTTCAAGGCCGCGGCCACCCCCACGATGGCGAAGTGCGACGCTTTCTGTCGCAGCTTGGCGTAGGACGCCGTGCGCAGCGGCGCGAACCGGATGCTCGTGAGCATCTCGTCCTCGGCCAAGTCCACGGTGAACACGTCCTGGAAGAAGTCACCGGCGCGCACCGAGCGTTGACCGCCAGGCCCGGCGATGGCGAACTCCGCGTCGAGGGCCACCATGACCGCGGGCATGTCGGCGGCCGGATCGGCGTGGGCCAGGCTGCCGCCCAGCGTGCCGCGATTCCGGACCTGCGGGTCCCCGATCCCTTCCGCCGCCTCCGCCAGCATGGGCGCGCGTTCCCGCAGCAGATCGGATTCCTCCACGGCCACCTGCGTCGTCGTCGCGCCGATCTCGATTCCGCCGTCCACCTCGCGCACTCCGGTCAATCCCGGGATCCGCATGATGTCGATGAGGACCCCCGGCTCGCTAAAGCGCAGCTTCATCAGCGGGATCAGGCTGTGCCCGCCCGCCAGGAGACGGCCCTCGCCGTCCGCTTCGCGCAGCATGGCAACCGCCTCCTCAACCGATGTCGCGCGCCGGTAGCGGAAGGAAGCCGGGATCATGACGTCTCTCCCTGGATGATGCGCCAGAGCTTCTCCGGCCGTAGCACCGGGTCGAGGTGTCTGACGCCGAATTCGGCCAGCGCGTCGACGACGGCGTTCACCACCGCGGGCGTCGCTCCGATTGTGCCGGCTTCGCCGATTCCTTTGGCGCCGAGTGGGTTCAGCGGCGTCGGCGTGACGGTGTAGTCAAGCTCGAAGCGGGGCAAGTCGGAGGCCCGCGGGATCGCGTAGTCCATCAGGGAGCCGGTCAGCAGCTGCCCGTCTCTGCCGTAGATGACCTCTTCGCTCAGGGCCGGTCCGATCCCCTGCGCGAGCCCGCCGTGGATTTGGCCGTCGACGATCAGCGGGTTCACCACGGTGCCGCAGTCGTCCACACCCACCAGCTTCTGCAACTCCACTTCACCCGTCTCCCGGTCCACCTCTGCCTGCACGATGTAGCAGCCGTACGGGAAGGTCAGCCCCTCGGGCTCCCAGAAGGCCTCCGCGCTCAACCCCGGTTCGGTGTCACGCGGTAGCGTGGTGGGAACGTAGGCGTAGGCGGCCACGTCGGCGAACGGCATCGCGCTCTCCGGTACGCCCGCGACGGAGATCATTCCCTTCGCGAAGGTGATGTCCGCCTCCCGCGCCTCCAGCAGGTGGGCGGCGAACGTGGCCATCTTGGCCTTCACCTTGTCACCGGCCAGGCGCAGCGCCGTGCCGCCCACGGCCAGCGACCGGCTACCCACGGTCCCGACCCCCTGTTTCACCTTCGCCGTGTCGCCGTGGACGATGCTGATGTCTTCCATCGGGATGCCGAACTGGTCCGCCAGGATCTGTGCGAAGGAGGTCTCGTGCCCCTGGCCGTGGGCGGATGCGCCGGTCGTCGCGGTGATCGTGCCGCTGCGCTCAACCGTGACGCTCGCGTGCTCCCAGCCGCCCGACGGAAACATCGTCGACGGCCCGATCCCGCACAACTCGATGTAGAAGCTCAGCCCCAAGCCCACGAGCCGGCCTTGCGCCCGCGCCGCCTCACGCTCGGCCTGGAGGCGCTCCCATCCGGCCAGGGCCAGCGTCTTGTCCAGCAGCCGCTCGTACTCACCGGAGTCGTAGACGCTGCCCCCTTGCGTGGCGTAGGGAAATTGATCCGGCGGGATGAAGTTCCGGCGGCGCACGTCGGCGGAGTCCATCTCCAACTCGCGCGCCAGGAGCTCCATCGCCCGCTCCACGAAGAAGATCGCCTCGGGCATCCCTGCGCCCCGGTACGCGTCGGTGGGTGTCTTGTTGGTGAAGACCTCGATCAACTCGGACCGGATCATCGGGATCGCGTAAGCCCCGCTGAGTAAGCCGTGCGTCAGCGTGGGAATGAAGGCCGTGAGGAGCATCTCGTACGCGCCGATGTCCGCGATCAGCCGGGCCTTGATGCCCAGGACCGTGCCGTCCCGTTTCGCCGCAATCTCGATCTCCCCGATCATGTCGCGCCCGTGCGTCGTCGCCATGAACGCTTCGGACCGATCCTCGATCCACTTGATCGGCCGCCCCAGCCGCTTCGAAAGGATGGCGGCGACAAAGTCCTCGCCGTAGATCTTCTTCGCCCCAAACCCGCCTCCCATGTCGGGCGCGATCACCCGCACCTGGTGCTCGCCCAGGCCCACCGCCGGCGCGATGTAATGCCGGTGGGTGTGCGGGCGTTGCGTCGTGGCCCAGACCGTCAGGTACTCCCGGCCCGCCTCGTAGTGCGCCACCACCCCGCGCGTCTCGATGGCGGTGGGCGCCAGGCGCGGGTTCCGCATCCGCTGGGAGATCACCACCTCCGCTTGCTCGAACGCCGCTCTGAGGGCCGAGTCGTCCACCACGCCGGTCTCGGTGTCGACACCGGTCCCGCTGACGATGCGCAGGGCGACGTTGTTTTCGAATTCCTCGTGTACCAGCGCGGGAGCGCCCGTCATGGCCTCCACTGGGTCGATCACCGCCGGTAGCTCGTCGATCTCCACGACGATCGCAGCGAGAGCGTCGCGGGCCAGGTAGCGATCCGTCGCCACCACCGCCGCCACCGGGTCTCCCACGTACCGCGCCTTGTCGGGGGTCACGGCGTGGTGCGCTGGCGCTGGAAACGGAGTGAGGATTGGCACGGGTGGCAGCGGCTCTTTCAACTCGGCGCCGGTGACCACCAGCTCCACACCCGGCATCGACTCGGCCACGCTGCTGTCGATCCGCACGATCCGCCCGTGCGCCACGTCACTGCGTTTGAACGCCAGGTGCAGCATCCCTGGCAGTTTCACGTCGTCGATGAACGTCCCCCGACCGTGGATCAGCGCCCCGTCCTCACGGCGCTGCACACGCTGGCCGACGAGCGGCTGCTCCTGGTCGGGGGCGATGGTCATCACTCGGCCATTCGCTTTGCGGCGTACTGGATGGCGTTGACGATGTGCTGATAGCCCGTGCAGCGGCACAGGTTCCCGTCCAGCGCGCGACGGATCTGCGCCTCGCTGGGGGTGGGGTTGCGTTCCAGGAAGTTCACGGCGGCCAAGATCATCCCCGGCGTGCAGAAGCCGCATTGCAGCCCGTGCTCCGCCCAGAAGCCCTCCTGGACGGGATGGAGCGCCTCGTCGTCGCCGATGCCTTCGATCGTCGTGATCTCGGAGCCCTCCGCTTGCACCGCGAACACGGTGCAGGATTTCGCGCTTCGGCCGTCGATCAGCACGGTGCAGGCGCCGCACTGGCTGGTGTCGCACCCGATGTGCGTCCCGGTGAGCCCCAGGTCCTCGCGCAAGAAGTGCACGAGCAGAAGGCGCGCGTCCACCTCCGCCTCTCGGGATGTGCCGTTGACTGTGATCGAGATCGGAACGGTTTCGCTCATCGCTGCTCTCCGCCCGGTGCAGTGGGGGGCCGCAAGCGCGACCGCCTCACTGGGTGGCGCTCCACCTGCAAGCCTAGGTGTCGTTCTCGTAGGGGGTCAGCTCGTCCAGCGCCGGCTTGATCTCTTTCATGAAGATCTCGAGGTTGCGGATGGTGCTGTCCAGCGGTTGCTGGGCGTAGTGCCAGGTCACCACGATGTACTCGTACGGGACCTCTTTCCATTCCGCGACCAGTTGGTCCCGCACTTCCTCGACCGATCCGGAGACGAACGCGTCGGCCCGCTCGATCTCGTCCACGATCTGCTCCACTGTGGGATCGGCCGGCAGGGTCACCTCTTTGTTCACGACCCGTTCGTACAGCAGGTTCCAGAAGTTCTTGTAGATGTCGCTGTCGTACTGTGCCAGGGCCCGCCGCGCCTCTTCCCGCGTCTTGGCGATCTGCAAGTAGCGCTGGGTCCCCTGGTGCTGGCCCAGAACGTAGTCCCGCCCCGCCTCCTTGGCGGCGGCGACGTAGCGGGGCGCCTGCTCCCGCGCGCGCTCGCCCGCGACGACGTGGATGCAGACGAACCCCTTGCGCCCGCAGTACTCGACGGACGCCGGGCTCCCGGAGCTGGGCACGAAGACGGGCGGGTGGGGCTGGGTGTAGGGCGCGGGCACCACGGAGACTCGGTGCACCCGCCCGTCCGGGCCGATCTCCCCCGGGGCCCCGAGCCGTTGCGTGCTCGGCGCCATCCACCAGTCGATCCCTGCCTCGTAGGGGTAGGGGATCTGCCAGAGCGGCGTGTTGTGCTCGATGCTCTCCTTGGTCCAGGCATCCAGCACCATCTCGATCTGCTCCTGGTAGATGTCGCGGTTGACTTGGTCGTCGGCGCTTCCGTCCGAGTGCGTCGCGCGCGCGCCCAGGTGCTGGCCGATCACGTTCGTCCAGCGGTCTTGATAGCCCCGCGCGAACCCCACGAAGAACCGCCCTTTGGCCATGTGGTCCAGGATCGCCGTCTCCTCGGCGATTCGGATCGGGTCCTGCGTGCTCATCACGTAGCCCAGCTGCCCCACGCGGATGTTCTTGGTGATCGCGAGCCAATAGGCGTTGAGTACGCCGGGACTCGGCCCCACCTCGTAGCCTTCCGAGTGGAAATGATGCTCGATGCACGCAATCCCCCACACGCCCAACGCGTCCGCCGCCCGCGCCAGTTCGAACGTCCCCTGCAGCGCCTCGTGATACCGCTCGACGTTCCGCCCGATCGGTCGCAGCGCGATCCGCTCCTCTTCGCTCTCGGAGCGGATCATCGGATAGAGCTGGAGGATCACCTTGACCATGAGCGGCGTCCTTCCTTGTGTTCGCGACGGCACGCCCTGCCGAGTATCGCGCACTCCCCCGCTTCGTGGGCGCCCCCGCCGCTGGGCGGCCTCATCCTCGCGCCCGATCCCCCACCCGCAGGAGCCGGGCCGCCGTCTCACTCTCAATTGCCCGGCGCTGCTCCGGGGTGAGGGCCTGCCGGTCCAGCACGGCGCCGGGCTGTCGCTCCCCCATGTCGTAGGGATAGTCCGTCCCGACCACTACGTGCTCCGCCGATGCGATATCCAGAAGCGCGCGCAAGACGGCGTCGCTGTGCACCAGGTCGTCGAAGTACAGCTGCCGCAGGTAACGGCTTGGCGGCCGGTCGATGTTGAGCTTCGCCTCCGCCCGCACCTCCCAGCCGTGATCCCAGCGGCCGATCAGGCCGGGCACGATGCCGCCGCCGTGCGCGAAGCAGATCTTGAGGTTGGGATATCGGGCTAGCGTGCCGCCGAAGATCAGCGACGCCGCGCAGATGCCCGACTCCACCGGAAAGCCGATGATGTTCCCCGTGTGGTACCGCTTCAGCCGCTCTGGCGCCGGTGAGACGCCTGGGTGGATGAAGACCAGCAGGTCCAGCTCCGCCGCCCGCGCGAAGAACGCGTCGAACTCCGGTTCGTCGTAGTGCCGGCCGTTGACGCTGCCCCCGATCTCCACGGCGGTGAAGCCGTAGGCCTTCACCGTCCGCTCCAGCTCGGCGATCGCGGCCTCGACGTCCTGCATGGGCACCGTCCCCATGGGAAT
The DNA here is from genome assembly GCA_963663235.2 of Dehalococcoidia bacterium. Taxonomy (GTDB): domain Bacteria; phylum Chloroflexota; class Dehalococcoidia; order Bin125; family Bin125. The sequence goes on along the minus strand of CAXXNO010000012.1, from coordinate 177,875 downwards.
GAAGCGGTCGGGGTGGGCCGTGGCCACTTCATGGATCGCGTCGTTGAACAGGCGCGATACCTCGATCCCCAGGGCCGGTTCGGCGAAGTAGTAGTAGAGCAGCGGTGAGATGGAGAGCGCGGCCATGTCCAGGCCCATCTCTGCCATCTCTTCCAGCCGGACGGAGAGGTCGTAGATGCCCCGCTCCATCGTGAAGATCGACCGGGCCGGATCGTCCTTTGCGGGCGGGACCGCGGCTCCCGGGACCAGCCCCTCGAGCCCCGTCGCATCGTCGCGGTAGAGCACGGCTTGATAGCGCTCGCCTTCGCGCCGCACCAGGTCGATGAAGCGCTGAGGGATGTAGTGATGATGGATGTCGATCAGCATGCGCTCCCCGCTCCGATGGCCTTGATGCTAGGCGGCCCGAGGGAGGTCGCCAAGCGCCGGGTGATCGTCCCGCGCCTCGCCTTCACCCCGCAGGATGCGGCGCCATCCGTCCGGCCGTCGGCGGGCGGCGTGGAGCGTCGCACGCAGCGCCACCGCCGGCGTCACAACGCGAGCGTTCCGCGGCCTGTTTAGTGAGAGGGCCGGAGGAGGCGCAACCAGTGAGCGCTGGAGACGAGTTCGTTCACGACCTGAAGAGAGGGCCACGCGGCGTCACCGGGCTGTGCAAGCAGTGCGCCCAGCCACTCGATGACCACCCGTACCGGGACCCGAGGACATCTGAGTGGCTGGACCGACCGCTCTGCCCGTCACAGCCGACGCAGCACGCGCCCTCCTAGTCCGCCCCGGCCGCCGGGCGATGGAACGCCCTCGCGGCTTGCCTCCCCCACTTGAGTGGCTCCCTCTTCGCACGACTCGCGACACCGACTTGCAGCCCACAGCCCGCTCCGTCCCCACCAGGGGCCGCTGAGGGGCGCCTCCGGGCCCCGTCATGGTGCTGGAAGGCCGAGACCTGGGGGGCGCGCGGCCTGTGGCGCACGACCGTCCCATCCGCGCGCCCGGTGACCGCTGGGCGGGGCATGCCGGTTGGGGGTTGCGCCTCTGAACCGGGTCGGCTGGGGTCCTTGGCGTCCCACAGCCGGACTCGAGGCGCGCGATCTGCGGATTTCAGCCGCGCTGATAGAATCGTGACACCGTACACGCTGAGGCACTGTGGACGACCAAAGCGATGACCAGCAACGGGGCGGATGTCGTGATTTGCGGTGGCGGCGTCATCGGCGCGGCCATCGCCTACTACCTTGGCAAGCGCGGCGTTGCCGCCGTCATCGTCGAAGCGGACGGCGTGGCGTCGGGGGCGAGCGGGGCGGCGGCCGGCCTGCTCTCGCCGCCGAACCTCCAGCAGTCGCGCGGATCGATGGCGGAGCTCATCCGTACCAGCTTCGATATGCACGCCACGTTGGCGGAGACGCTGCCGGGGGAGTCTGGTGTGGAGTACGAATACGCTCCTTCGCCGCGCCTCTCGCTGGCCGAAACCGAAGGGGAGGCGGTGGGGCTGCGTCGGGAAGCGGACGTGATGCGTGCCGCTGGCCTGCCGGGACGCTGGCTCTCTCCGCGGGAAGTGCGGGAGCGCTGCCCCTGGCTCGATAGACCGCTGCTGGGCGCGCTGGAGGGGGAGCCGTCCGCCCAGCTGGACGCCTACAAGTACACGCTCGCGCTCATCACCGCGGCCGAGCGCATGGGCGCGAGGGTACGCAACGGGCGCGTCTCGCGTATCGAAGTCGATGCTGGCCGGGCGACAGGCGTGAGGATCGGCGACCGCCTCATCGCGACCGACAGTGTCATCGTGGCGATGGGGCCTTGGTCCGCCGACGCGGGCTCCTGGCTTGGCTGTCCCCTTCCCGTCGAACCGCTCAAAGGACAGATCGTGCGCCTGCGCCCCGCGAAGCCGTTGCCGCTGATCGGCTTCACGGACCAGCACGATGACTACGTGCTCCCCAAGCGGTCGGGCCTGGTCTATCTGGGGACGACGATGGAACGCGTCGGTTTCGACCCGGCCCCCACTCTCGAAGCGCGCGACCGCATTCTGGCGATCGGCGCACGGTTTTCCTCGATCCTGGAGGCCGCCGAAGTGATCGAGCAAACGGCCTGCTTGCGGCCGCTGTCCCCCGACGATCTGCCGATCATGGGAGCCGTGCCGGGTGTGGACGGGGCGTATGTCGCCACCGGACACGGGCGCAAAGGCATTCTTCTCTCGACCGCGTCCGGCAAGGCGATGGCGGATCTCATCGTCGAGGGCCGCACCGACTGCGTCGACCTCGCCCCGTTCGATCCCGCGCGTTTTGCCGTGAGCTAGTCGCGAGTGCTTCTGCCCGCCCTACGTCATCCACTGCGCCCATGCCGGCGGGGATCTGGTCCAGGCGTGGCGGTCGGGGGGTGCCTGGATGATCCAGGGCCCCTATGAGCGCGTGGACCTCGGGCTCCCCTTCTACACGTATGCCGCGGAGGAGTGCACCACTGAGTTCGCGCACCGCACGGTCGGATCTGCTTCAGAAGATCAGAAACCTCCGACGGCGGTTCGCAAGGGCGCTAAGAGTTTCGCCTTGATCTGCAAGCTTCGCCATGAGTTCCTGCTGGGCATTGGCGATCCAACTGAATCCCTCCGCCATCTTTGTAGCGTGTTCATCTTGATGCGCTTGAAGCGCTGCGATCGCAGATCTCGCGACTGAGATCTCACTGAATCCCTTCGCCATCTCTGTAGCGTGCTCATTTTGTTGCGCTTGAAGCGCTGCGATCGCAGATCTCGCGACTGAGATCTCACTGAATCCCTTCGCCATCTCTGTAGCGTGCTCATTTTGTTGCGCTTGAAGCGCTGCGATCGCAGACTTCGCGGCTGAGATCTCACTGAATCCCTTCGCCACCTCTGTAGCGTGCTCATTTTGTTGCGCTTGAAGCGCTGCGATCGCAGATCTCGCGGTTGAGATCTCGTCGCTCAGCTGCTTCGTCTGCTCTCCTTGCTCTCGCTTACCAGCGGTGAGCAGAGACTCAATCCTTCGCAATCGAGTTCCGTCGACGTATTCAACGGCACCGCTTAGTGCCTCCTGCGCGAGCCGCTGAGTGTCTGAGATCTCTCGATCGGCCTCCTGCACAGGCGCCGAGTACTCGCGCACCGACGAGGCAACCTGATCGAGCGCGCGCGACGCTTGAGCCGCTCGCTCGGCGACATCGGTGATGTTCTGGAGACGCTCCCGTAGTCGTCGCAAAGCCTCCTCAGAGTCTTGCAAGCGCTGTACTACGTCCTCAGGTGCCAGCGATCCATCATCGCGTTCATTCATGGAACTGTCCCTACGCTTTCAGCTCGGATAGGAGTCGGTTCGCATCCTCCAACGCGTTAGCTAGACCCAGGACTCGCAGACCGGCGGGACTACTGGTCTCGCCTAGGACTCGACTTAGGTGGCTTCGAACGGTGTACCGGCCCAAAACCCTATCCGTGCCTAGACCTAGCAGAGCCGAGGCGTTTCTCGATTCGTTCCACCACGTCCGAGGGCAGGTCGTTCGGTGGCACATCCGGCTGCCAGTAGAGATCCTGGATCGCAAGGGGGCTTGTGCCCTCGGCCATCGCTCACGGCCTGCCGCACATCGGGCGAACTGGATCGCTTGTAGGAAGCGCTGCTGTCTCGAAAGGATACTAGATCACCGAATGCCATCCGAGTGATGAGGGGCCCCATGTGCTGGTACCGTTCCGTCGAGGTGGCCGCGAGACGGGCGCACCCGCCGAATTCCCCGCCTACGGCCTGAGAATCGGCCAGAGCGCCCCTTGCCTGTCGGACCACTATCCCGCGCGGGCATCGTTCGCCGCCGCCGCCGCTCTGGCGCTCGGGGACGCTGGCGAGATCGAAGTCGTCCCGGTGCTCTGAGATCTGACAGAACCTAACGCGGATCCGCGTAGTCGATACCGCGCGCCTCTTTCGAAGCGCTACGTCGCGTCGGCGGACTAGGCTGCGCGCATCCGATCGACATCACCGCCGCCGCCGGTCCCTGCCCGCGCCGGAGCACTCAGCCGGTGCATCTCGCGCAGGATCTCCCAGAAGCCCTCGGCCATCCCCGTCGTGTGATACGAGATGCCGTGCTTTTCGCAGTACGGCTGCACGATCTTGACGGCCTCGGACAGGCGGTTGCGCGGCATCGTCGGAAACAGGTGATGCTCAATCTGGTAGTTGAGCCCGCCGTAGAAGAAATCCGTGAGCCGGCCGCCGCGCACGTTGCGGCTCGTCAACACCTGCCAGCGCAGGAAGTCGAGGCCATGGTCGTCCCCGACCATCACCATCCCCTTGTGGTTCGGCGCGATCAGCGCGCCCAACGACAATCCCAGGACGGCGTAGTACACCGCCAGGAACGCAACCGCCTGATACGGACTCATCACAATGAAGGCCAATGACAGGAGCCACGCCCAATACAGCAAATAGACCAACGGCTCGACTCGCCGATAGCGTAACTTGCGGTTCTTGATGAAGCGGCCGCTCTCCACGACTTTGGAGAAGGCGCCCACCGCGTTAATCGGGATGACAAACATCGCTTGGTACTTCACCATCCAGCGGAAGACGCCATATCGCCGCTGGTACTGTTGATCCGTGAACGCCCAGAACGGCATGTCGATGTTGGGGTCGCGCGTTTGGTGGTTCGGCAGCCCGTGGTGCAGGTTGTGCTCGTCCATCCACCAACTCAGATTGAACCCCATCACCGGGCTGGTGAGCAAAAGGGGCACCATGTCGTTCTTGCGGAGTGAACGGAAGATCTGGCGGTGTGCCCCGTCGTGGCCAAACAGCGCGGCTTGCATCGTGGTCAGCGCCAGCACGGCGGCCCCGCCCAACTGCCACCACGATTCCCCGATCACCACCACCAACGCGATCGCCCCTCCGATGAGCATCATGGCTGTGCTGATCTTGTACGCGTAAAAGCGAGGTTGCCGTTCCAGCAACCCCGCTTCGGTGACGATCCGCTTGAGTTCGCGGTAAGATCCTGCGCCCGTTTCAGGTCCAACTGCTGCCATGCGCGACCTGCCCCCGATTTGTAGAACGCTTCAAGCGCATCGCCCCCCGCTCGTGCCAGTGAGGCGTCAGTGCGTTATGGCGACCCCGAGCGGATTCGAACCGCCGATCTCCACCTTGACAGGGTGGCGTGTTTGGCCGCTACACCACGGGGCCGTGTATTCGAGTGTACGGAGCGCCGCGATCAGCGGCAAGCAAGCGCTGTGGCTCGCGCTTTCCCCGCTGCGTATACTCCCTAAAGGGAAGCGGGACAGTGGCCAAACGAAAAGGCGGCGTCCGAGGTCAATCGGGGAGCAAAAGCGGCACGCTTCCCGGCCGGCGTGCGCGCAAAAAAGGCACCGCTCCCCGTGAGCGGGAAGCGCCGACCGCCATGCCCGGCGCGGCCGACGCTCCGCTCAGCAGCTCCATCTTCGGTGGGCCTGCGGCCGCGCCGACTCCCGCGCTCCGCGGTGTCGCGCGCCCACAAAAGGTCGGGGGCCCCCGTGGTGGTCCACGACCGCGCGAGGAGCGTCCGTTACGGCGGGGTTTCGCTCCACGGGATTTCCGCTACGTCCGCCATGACCTCCGCTGGATCGCCACGACGACCGCGGCCAGCCTGGCCCTCGTCTTGATCTTCTGGGCGGCGCTGCGACTGTGACCCGCGTCTAGCCTGAGCCTTCGATGGGTGCGTCCGCGAGAACGAACGTCAGCAGCCCCTCCGCGGCCACGGCTCCCGCGACCGACGCTACCGCCCGCGCTCGCCCCAGGGGCCCTCTGAGCCGCTCCAGCGTCACTTCCAGCCGCAACTGATCGCCTGGGACCACCTGCCGGCGAAAGCGCACCTTGTCGATGCCGGCGAACAGCCCCAGCTTGCCTCGATTTTCCGGCAGGCTGAGCACCGCCACCGCCCCCACTTGCGCCAGCGCCTCGACGATCAGCACGCCCGGCATGATCGGGTTCCCGGGAAAGTGCCCCTGAAAGAACCAGTCATTCACCGTCACGTTCTTGATCCCCACCGCCCGCTTCCCCTCCTCGAGCTCCAGCACGCGGTCGACCAGCAGGAACGGGTACCGGTGGGGGATGATCGCTTCGATCGCTGCGCTGTCGTATTCGGTCATGCCTGCCGCCTTCCCGGCGCCGGCGGCTCAGCGGCCGCCCAGTGCGACTCCAGCGCCGCTACAAGCCGATCGACGTCTGCGTCGGCGAAGGAGATGTCGCCCGGCTCCCGCTCGTCGTCGTGCAGCCCGTGATAGTCGGAGCCCCCGCTGGCGATCAACCCGTGGCGGGCGGCCATCTCGGCGAAGCGGGCGATCTCCTCCGGCGCGATGCCCTTGTAGTACACCTCGATCCCCTGGATGCCGGCGGACACGAGCAGTGCCAGCGTCGATTCGGGGTCTGGCAAGAAGCAGGGGTGCGCGAGGACGGCGACGCCGCCGGCCGCCCCAATCAGCTGAATCGCCCCTTCCGGCGGGAGTTTCTCGCGTGGGGCCGCCACGGGGCCGCCATCGTGCAGGTAGCGGTCGAACGCTTCCCGCACCGATTCGACATACCCGCGCTCCACCATCGCCAGCGCGACGTGCGGGCGCCCTACGGCTGCCTCACCGGCAATCGTGAGCACCCGCGCCCAGTCGAGGGGCATCTCCAGCTCCTGCAACTTCTCCAACAGGACCCGGCCGCGACGCTGTCGCCCCTCGCGGTACAAGCGCAACTGCGCCTGGAGCGGCGGGTCGTCGACGCGCTGAAAGTAGCCCAGCATGTGGATGTCGCTGCCGTCGGGGGCGTCGGCGCTCAACTCCACGCCCGGCACGATGTGCACTCCGAGCCGAGAGCCGGCCTGCTGGGCTTCGGTGATCCCGTCGGTGGAGTCATGGTCGGTAACGGAGAGGATCGTGACGCCGTTGGCGGCTGCCTTCTCGACGAGCGCCGTCGGGCTCAGGATGCCGTCGGAGTGGGTGGTGTGCGTGTGGAAGTCGGCCCGCGCCACCTAGCCCTCCTCGTGCTCGGGGTCCCAGCGACGGTCGACCCGCTCGATCGAGCGGGCCAGCCCGCTGCTCGGGTCGATCTCCACAAGCGCCGAGCAGAGGACCGCGGGCCCTTTCTCGGCAGGCGGCAGCCGGGTGGGGAGCCCGGTCCGGAATCGCTTCAGGACGGCGCTTACGTCTGTCCCGATGACCGAGTCGCGCGCTCCGCACAGGCCCAGGTCCGTCACGAAGGCGGTCCCCTGCGGCAGGAGGCGGGCATCCGCGGAGGGGACGTGGGTGTGAGTGCCCACCACGGCCGCCACTCGGCCGTCCAGGTGCCAGCCGAAGGCTTGCTTCTCCGATGTGGCTTCGGCGTGAAAGTCCACCACCACGGGCAGGCCCGCTGGCAGCTCCGCTAGCATCGTGTCCACCACGCGAAAGGGGTCGTCCAGGGGCGCCATAAACGTCCGCCCGATCAGGTTGAGGACGGCCAAGCGCTCACTCTGCCAGACTCCACGGCCTCCGACGTCGGCTGGGTAGTTGGCGGGGCGCAGCACCGGCAGGTCGCTGTCCAGGACCGGCAGGAATTCCGGGTAAGCCCAGGTGTGGTTGCCGCCGGTGACCACGTCGACCCCCGCTTGGAGCATCTCCCGGACGGTCGCTTCCGTGGTGCCCCGGCCATGGGCCAGATTTTCCCCGTTCGCCACGACGAAATCGAGCCGCAACTCCTGGCGTAGCGCGGGCAGCAGCGCCGCGACGGCCCGGCGCCCGAGCTTCCCAACGACATCCCCGATCAGTAGGACGCGCATGCCCTAGCGGGCGTACTCCGAGGCCCGTGTCTCCCGCAGCACCGTGACCCGGATCTGACCTGGATATTGGAGGTTCTCTTCGACCTTTTTGCTGATATCTCGCGCCAGCCGCATCGCGCCCAGGTCGTCGACCTCGTCCGGACGCACCACCACGCGCACTTCCCGTCCCGCCTGCACGGCGAAACAGCGCTCCACGCCGTCGAAGGAGTTGGCGATCGATTCCAACGCTTCCAGGCGTTTGACGTAGTGCTCAAAGGAGTCGCGTCGCGCTCCCGGGCGCCCGCCGGAGATGGCGTCGGCGATCTGGACGATGACCGCCTCGACGCTCCGCGGCTCTACTTCCTCATGGTGCGCCTCGATGCAGTGCGCCACGGCCTCCGGGACCTTAAAACGCCTGGCGATGTCCGCCCCGATGAGCGCGTGCGTGCCTTCCACCTCGTGATCCACGGCCTTGCCCAGGTCGTGCAGCAGCGCGCCGCGACGGCTGACGTCCGCATCGGCGCCGATCTCGTGCGCCAGCATCGCGGCGATGTGCGATGTCTCCACGGCATGCCGCAACTGGTTCTGCCCGTAGGAGGTCCGGTAGCGCAGCCGTCCGAAGGTGTTGAGCACATCGCGGGAGATGCCCGGACAACTGGCTTCGATGGCCGCCGCTTCCCCGGCCTCTTTGATCGTCGTCTCAATCTCTTTGCGCGCTCGCTCCACCATCTCCTCGACCCGGGTCGGGTGGATCCGCCCGTCTTGCACCAGCCGTGAGAGCGCCAGCCGCCCGATCTCCCGCCGCACCGGGTCGAAGGCCGAGAGCGTCACGGCGTCCGGAGTGTCGTCGATGATCAGGTCGCAGCCGGTCGCCGCTTCCAGGGCACGGATGTTGCGCCCCTCCCGGCCGATGATGCGGCCTTTCATCTCGTCGCTCGGGATCTGCACCACAGAGACTGTCGACTCGGTGGTGACGTCGGAGGCCACGCGCTGCATAGCGCCGGCCAAGATCCGCCGGACTCTGACTTCGCCCTCTTCTTTAACCAGCGCTTCGGTTTCGCGCATGCGGCGCGCGGCGTCGTCGCGGACTTCGTCCGCTACTTGCGCCAGGAGGGTTTCGCGCGCTTCTTCTGTGCTGAGCTGACTCAACTCCTCCAGCCGCGTGCGCTGGTCGTCGAAGAGGGTGTCGAGTTCGGTTGTGCGCTCCTGCAGGGATCGGTCCCGGTCGCGAAGTTGTTGGTCACGCGAGTCCAAATCCGCGGTCTTGCGATCCAGGCTCTCGTCTCGTCGAACGAGGCGATCCTCGTGCCGCTCGAGCTCAATCCGGCGTTCCCGGATCTCGGCCTCGGATTCGCGGCGCTGCTGCAGCGTCTCTTCTTGCGCTGCCAGCAACTTGGCTTTGGCGTCTTGTTCGGCACGCTCGGCAATCCGTTCAGCCTCAAAGCGCGCCTGCTCTCGCGGGTCTGGTCCACCGGGTCCAATCCTCAGGAGCCGCTTGAGGGCTCCAAGCATGGCGTGTGCTGTCCTCACATTTCATGTGGGTGGGTGAACTGCTATCGTGCGGCCCCGATCTGCTCAGGTCCACTCTTCGATAGTAGGTTTTGCCCGCGACACCGGCAAGGAAGCGGGCCGTTGCTCTACGGCTGGCGCGCTTCCCACGCTTGGCGCAGCGCTCGCTCGGCCACGGCCTGGGAAAAACCGCGACGCAACAGCGCGCCCCCGCACTGACGCTGGAACGCCGGCCAGTCACCTGGGGAGCGACGCGCTTGCTCTTCCGCCACACGCAGCGCCAGATCGTCGTCGCGCACCGCCGCCGTCGCCGCGCTCGCGGTCGACGGCGGAACCCCTTTGGCTCGCAGTTCGGCCTCGATCAACCGCGCCGACCGCGGTCGCAGCCGCACCCGCTCTTCGGTCCACTGCTGCGCAAAGGCGCCATCGTCTATCAAGCCGCTGTCTCGGAGACCCGCCACGGTCTCCTTGGCGATCGCGTTGGCGATGCCCCGCTTTCGTAGCCGGCTCAACAGATCCAGCTCGCTGCGCGCTCGCTGGCCCAGGAGACGGAGGGCGACGCTGTGCGCGTCGTGCCGGACGGCCTGGTGCCGCAATCGCTCGATCAGCGGCAGGTCCAGAGCATCACCCACCACCGCCTCCCGCACGCCGGGAAAATCCCGATCACAGTCCAGGGGCGCAGCCTGGTCGAAACTGACGATGACGCGCCGCCCGCGCCGGCGGACGGCGGTAATGCGGTGCGTCATGACTCGGCGCCTAGCGGCCCGAGGCGCTCGTCTTTGCGGCCTTGGCGCCCTGTTTCGACTCCTCCGTCGGCGCCTCGGAGGACGCCGTGGGGATCGGCAGACCGGCCGTGTCGCGGATGGCGCGCTCAATCTCGTCGGCCACCTCGGGATGCTGGAGGAGGAAGTTCTTGGAGTTCTCGCGCCCTTGCCCCAGCCGCGTCTCACCCAGCGAGAAGAAGGACCCGGTTTTCCGGATCGTGCCCTGCTGGACACCCAAGTCGATGATGTCCCCTTCCCGGCTGATGCCCTGGCGTAGCCCGGTGAACATGATGTCGAACTCTGCCGTCCGGAACGGCGGGGCGACCTTGTTCTTGACGATCTTGGCCCGCACACGCCCGCCCACTACCTCCTGCCCCACCTTGATCTGCTCGATCCGCCGCAGGTCGATCCGCACAGAGGAGTAGAACTTCAGCGCCCGCCCACCGGGCGTGACCTCCGGGTTGCCGAACACCACGCCGACCTTCTCGCGCAACTGGTTGATGAAGATCACGGCCGTCCGCGATTTGGAGATGATCACCGTGAGTTTGCGCAGCGCCTGCGACATAAGCCGCGCCTGCAGGGCCACGTGGCTGTCGCCCATCTCACCCTCGATCTCGGCGCGTGGCACCAGGGCAGCCACGCTGTCCACCACAACGATGTCGAGCGCGTTACTGCGCACCAGCGCCTGCGTGATCTCCAGCGCCTGCTCACCGGAGTCCGGCTGCGAAATCAGCAAGTCCTCGATCTGCACCCCGATCGCCTCGGCGAATGAGGGGTCCAGGGCGTGCTCCACGTCGATATATGCCGCCTGGCCGCCGAGCCGCTGCGCTTGCGCGATGATGTGCTGCGCCAGCGTCGACTTGCCCGTGCTCTCCGGTCCGTAGATCTCCGTCACTCGGCCACGCGGGACCCCGCCGATGCCCAAAGCCAGGTCAAGCGCTAGGGAGCCCGTGGGGATCGAGGTCACATCCAAGTTGCGTCGCGCTTCACCCAGCCGCATGACTGTCCCTTGGCCGTACTGTTTCTCCAGGTCCTCCAGCACGGAGGCCAGTGCGTTTCCGTTCTTCTCACGCATGGGGGTCTCCCCTCAGCCCGAGCGGCGCCGCCACCCGGTATGCGACATAACTTTACGTCGCAACTAACTAGAACACCCGTTCGACAGGCACCATCGCATACGCCGGGCCTGCATGCAACCCCACGCGCGCTCCTCCACTCGGGCCGTACGATGCCGCCGTGGCTGCCTCCACCGTAGTCCGGATCCGGCTCACCCCGCGTGGCGGCCGCGACGCCGTCCTCGGCTGGGACGGTGAGGTCCTCCGCGTCAAAGTCGCGGCGCCTGCCGTCCAGGGACAGGCCAACCGCGCTCTCTTGCGTCTCCTGGCGCGCGAGTTGCGCGTGCCCCTCACGGCGCTCACCCTGGCGCGCGGTGAGCGCAGCCGCGACAAGACCGTGGCGGTGAGCGGCTTGGACGCCGACGGGATTCGAGGGCGCCTCGGAGGCCGCCCCTAGATCACTGAGTCCCTCAAGATGCCGATAACGATCCTGAGGGTGATCAGCGCGACGAGCGGTGAGAGGTCGATCATGCCCACCATCGCGAACCGCCGGATCGGCGCCAGGAGCGGTTCGGTCACGTCGATGAGGAACTTGAGCAAGGGGTGGGAGTAGTCCAGTGGACGCTGGGTGAAGAGGGGGATCCAGGAGATGATCACCCGCGCTAAGAGGACGAACCAGTAGATCTCCAGGATCTGGGCGAGAATCCCCAGTCCACTCACGCCTGCTGTCCTAACTCTCGCGTCTTGTCGTAGGCGGCGATCACCGCCTCGATAATCCCCGCGCGCACGCCGTGCCGCTCCATGGCCAGCAGGCCCTCCGCGGTGGTACCGCCTGGGGACGTGACCTGCTCCCGCAGCACCGCCGTGTGCAGCCGGGACTGCTTGGCGAAGGCCGCTGACCCCAGAGCGGTCTGGTAGACCATCTCGGCGGCCAGTTCACGCCGCATCCCGATCTGCACCGCCCCGTCGATCATCGCCTCGAGCATCAAGTAGATGAAGCCAGGGCCGGAGCCGCTGACGGCGGTCGCCATGTCGATGTGCTTCTCATCTGGGACGTAGATCTCGTCGCCCAGCGTCTGCAGGATCTGGCGCACGGCGCTCCGTTGATCGGCGCCGACTTCCTCCGTTGCGGTCCAGACGGACATCCCTTGCCCGATCTGCGCCGGCGTGTTGGGCATCACCCGTACCACGGCACGATGCCCCAACTGGTCCCGCAGCGTGCGAATCGAGATCCCCGCCATGATCGAGAGCACGACTTGCTCCGGCAGGATCAGCCCCTGCAGCGCGTTGCTCGCGACGCGAAAATCCTGTGGCTTCACGGCCAAGATCACCATCGGTGCGCCCTCGGAGGCGTCCGCGTGGCGTTCCGTCACCGCCACGCCAAGTTCCTCCCGCAGCGCGGCGCGACGGCCCGGGTCGGTGTCGCAGACCGTGACGTTCTCGGCTTGGGCGACCCCGGTGGCGATCAGCGCTCGGCTGATCGCTGTCCCCATCACGCCGCCCCCGATGATGCCGTACTCCTTGCCCATCGCTCTCCCGCCCCGCTCAGCGATCGCCGAAGATTGCTCGCCCGACCCGCACGATCGTTGCCCCTTCGGCGATGGCGACCGGGAAGTCGTTGGTCATTCCCATGGAGAGCCCTTGTAGCCCGTGCGCGTCGCGCAGGCGGCGCAGCTCGCGAAACACCGGTCGCACCTCCTCCGCCTCGGCCACAAGCGGGGCGATTGTCATGAGCCCCTCGACGTGTAAGTGGGCCAGGGCTCGGATCGCCTCAAGGGCGGCGGCTAGCTCGGCCGGGCGGAAGCCCGATTTGCTCGCCTCGCCGGCCACGTTCACTTCCAAGTAAACTGTCCGGGGACTAGCGAGGTGCGAATCAAGCGCGACCGCAATCCGTGTCGAATCCACACTCTCCATGATATCAAAGGCTGTCGCCGCTTTCGCTTTGTTGCGCTGCAAGTGGCCGACCAAGTGCCATCTGGCCCCCGCGTCCGCCAGCTCCGCCATCTTCGGCAGCGCCTCCTGCACGCGGTTCTCGCCGAACGTCATCTGCCCCGCGGCGATCGCCGCCCGCACCGCGGCGGCGGGCATCCCCTTGCTGACCGCGACCAACTGCACGTCGGCCGGGTCCCGGCCGGCCCGCTCCGCCGCCTCGCGGAGCGCCGCTCGCACCGCGTCCAGGTTGCCGGCCACATGGGGCCAGGAGCCTTCGGGTTTCGGGTTGGCAGCCACATCGGCGAGGATACTGGCCCGTCGCGTGCGTTGCCCGCGGGCGGAGCCTGCGCTGAGGCCACGGCCCGCAACGAGCGAGGGCGACCCTTTCGCAAGGGCCGCCCTCGGAATCTCTCCCAAGCCGGTTGAACGGCTGGCAGTCGCGCGCGCTTAGAAGATGCTCCGCGGCGGCTGGGTCGGCGACGGAGTCGTTGGCGGCATCCTCGTCGGCATACCCGTCTGTGGCCGTGGCGCGAGCGGTGACGGCATGCGGGGTGCCGGCATCGGCGCTCGTGGTGCGGCGGGCCGCGGCGGCGCGACTTTCCTCGCGGCCGACTTCCGTGCTACCGCCTTGCGGGCCGGAGCGCGCTTTTTGGCGGCCTTGCGGGCCGGAGCGCGCTTTTTGGCGGCCTTGCGGGCCGGAGCGCGCTTTTTGGCGGCCTTGCGAGCCGGAGCGCGCTTTTTGGCGGCCTTGCGGGCCGGAGCGCGCTTTTTGGCGGCCTTGCGGGCCGGGGCGCGCTTCTTAGCGGCCTTGCGGGCTGTGCGCCGTTTGGTCGCCTTGCGGGCCGGGGCGCGCTTCTTAGCGGCCTTGCGGGCCGTGCGCCGCTTGGTCGCCTTGCGGGCCGGGGCGCGCTTCTTAGCGGCCTTGCGGGCCGTGCGCCGTTTGGTCGCCTTGCGGGCGGTGGTCTTGCGGGCCGTGCGCCGTTTCACCGCCTTGCGCGCCGTGGTCTTACGCGCTGTCGCTCGCTTTTTCGCGGCCGGTCGCTTGGCCGCACGCTTTTTGACTGCTGGCATAAGCGTTCCTCCCCTTTGCGGTGCATCCGAATTGATCGCGGATGCTCTTCTATTGCATCAATTACAGCGCGATTGTTCGGACTACACAAGAGTTAGTGGGAAGTTTTTTCCTGCGTCTGCAACATGATCCGCGATCGCATCCCGTACGATTTGGTCGACACAACATGATGTCGTGGCGTTCGCGCACGCTCTTTCCAGATGTGACGGCGCGAATTGATGCGTGTGTCGCAGAAACAAAGTGAGTGCGCCGGAGACGGAGGCTCGACGCAGCCGAACGGTGCACATAATTCTTTTCGTTGCATTCACGACGCGAATGCGGCGTTTTTCGTCGCGAACACTGCATTTCGGTCGCGGACGTCCGGTCAACAGTGCCGCGTTACCGCCAGTCGGCCTCCGGCGCCGCCAAGGAAAGGACCTGCTTGTCGCGCGCCGTGTGGCGGTAAATGGTGATCCCCTTGCAGTTCTCCCGCCAGGCGAGGCGATAGGCGTCGGCCGCGTCCGCCGGGCTGGCGTCGGCGGGGAGGTTGATCGTCTTGGCCACCGCATTGTCGATGTGGTCCTGGAAGACGGCTTGCATCCGCACGTGCCACTCCGCGCTGATCTCGTGCGCCGCGACGTACACCCGCCGCGCCCACTCCGGTGCGCCCCCCCACGCGCGCAACGATCCGTGCTGCTGGAGGTGTCGCAGGAGATCGTCGCTCCACCAGCCCTCTGCCGCCGCAACGGCGCGGAGCCCTTCGTGCATCTCCGGCAGCTCCACCAGCCGGTCTCGATGCTCGCGGTCCAGGTAATGCCGCCGCACCAAGGCGAAAGCGAAGACCGGCTCAATCCCGCTGGAGCAGTCGGCAATGATGCTGATCGTGCCCGTCGGGGCAATCGTGGTGCGCGTCGCGTTGCGGTAGCGCGGCCCCTCGGGACCGAAGATCGATCCTTCCCACGCCGGAAAGACCCCCCGCTCCGCGCCCAGCTCCTGCGAGGCGCCCTGAGCCCGCTCTTGGATGAAGCCCATCAACCGGGCCGCCCAAGCCAGCCCTTCGTCGCTGTCGTAGGCGACGCGCAGGTGACACAGGAGATCGGCGAACCCCATCACGCCCAACCCGATTTTCCGCGTGCTCTTGGTGGCCCGCTCGATCTGCGGCGCCGGATAGTGGTTTTGGTCGATGACGTTGTCCAGGAAGCGCACGGCCGTCTCCACCGCGCCGCCCAACCGCTCCCAATCCAGGTCCCCGTCCCGCACGAACTTGGCCACATTCAGCGAGCCCAGGGTGCATGACTCGTAGGGGAGCAACGGCTGCTCGCCGCACGGGTTGGTGGATTCGATCGGGCCCAACTGGGGCGTCGGGTTGGCGGCGTTGATGCGGTCGAGGAAGACCAGGCCGGGGTCGCCGTGCTCCCACGCCTGCTCCACGATCAACGCGAACAGCGCCCGCGCCTTGCGCACTCCCGCCGCCGCGCCGCTCCGCGGGTTCACCAGCTGAATCTCCCCATCCGCTTCCACGGCCTCCATGAAGGCATCGGTCACGGCCACGGAGAGGTTGAAGTTCGTCAGGCTCTGCCGGTCGGCCTTGGCCCGCACGAACGCCTCGATGTCGGGGTGATCGACGCTGAGGATCGCCATATTCGCCCCACGCCGCGTTCCCCCCTGTTTGATCGCGTCGGTGGCGGCGTCAAAGACCTCCATGAAGGAGATCGGGCCGCTGGCCACTCCGTGCGTGGAGTGCACGATGTCGTTGGCGGGGCGCAGCCGGGAAAAGGCGAACCCCGTGCCGCCGCCGCTCTGGTGGATGAGCGCCGTGTATTTCAGGGCGTCGAAGATGCTGGGCAGCGAGTCCTCCACGGGCAGGACAAAGCAGGCGGCCAGCTGTTGAATCCCGAGACCGGCGTTCATCAGAGTGGGGGAGTTGGGCAGGAACTCCAGCCGCGTCATGAGGGCGTACGCCTGGTCGGCGAAGGCGGCGGCGTCGCGTCCGTAAGCCCGTTCGGCCCCGGCTACGTTGTCCGCCACCCGACGGAACAGCTGCGCGGGCGTCTCGATGAGTCGTCCCTGGTCGTCACGCTGGAGATACCGGCTCTCCAACACCAACCGCGCGTTGTCGCTCAACGCCGGCGGGGACGACGCGGTCACGGCGCCGCTCCGCCTGACGGCGGTTGCCCGCGGCCGCCCTGCTCATCGACCGTCACTTGCGGGGGCGACCCTCCCATGCCGGGCAGGCCCGGCTGGCCCCAGTCCGCCGCCGCGTGTCCCTCAGCCGCCGCCCGCTCTACCGTCGCCAGCTCCCGGCGCAAGGCCGCCAGGTCGCTCGGCCTCCGGAACACGCTGGCGAACCGAAAGGCCGCGACGGGGTCACGCTGCAGGAGTTGCTCCAAGATCCACTCGCCCAGTTGGTGGCTCTCCACCTCCGCCGCGGCGCTGATCCGCAGCCGCCGTTCAATGCCCGCGGCGATGGCGTCCACAGCGTCTTGCGGCACGGCCAGCTTCGCGCAGGCCCGGATCAGGCCCGCTCGCAGCTTCTCGCGCTGAAAGGGCTCCCGACGGCCGTCGCGCTTGACCACCATGGGTTCAACCTCGGCGGCGCTCTCGTAAGTGGTGAACCGCTGGCTGCAGCGTTCGCACTCGCGGCGTCGCCGGATTCCCTTGTCGGCGGGCCGTGAGTCGATGACTCGGCTGTCGTCTGAGTGGCAATACGGGCATTGCACACCCGTATGGTAGAGGATGGACCGCAACGCCTTGGCGTCGAGCGCCCGCCGACCGCAAGACCTGGGGGTTGAGAGATAGCGAGGGGGCGACGCATCTCCCGATTCGTCGCCCCCTCTTGGTCGTGCTAGCCCTTCAATGAAGGGCGATCCGTCGGTTCGCTGAGTCCGGCCCTCCTCTCGTTCTCCTGCCGCGGGTTACTGCTGCTGCGCAAACGCCCGTTGCTTGCGCAGGAAGGCAGGCAATTCCACATCCTCCACGTCCAGCCCGATCTCGGTGAGCATCTCCGCGCTCCAGCGATTGTGGTCCTGTTCCTCCAGGCTTCGGATCGTGGGCGGGAACCCAGTGGCAATCAGCGTGATCTGCACCTCGCCCCCCAGGCTGGGGTCAATCGCCGTGCCGAAGATGATCTCGGCATCGGGATCCACCATCTCTTGGATCACCTTGGCCGCCATGTTCAGTTCGTTTAGGCCCAGGTCACCCGAGGAGCTGACGTTATAGAGGACCTTCCGGGCGCCGGTGATGTCCGTCTCCAGGAGAGGGCTCGTGATGGCCTTCTTCGCCGCCTCCACCGCCCGGTTCTCCCCCTGGCCGCGGCCGTTCGCCATCAGCGCTTGGCCGCCTTCGCCCATGATCTTCTTGACGTCGCTGAAGTCCAGGTTGATCTCGCCGGGCACCGTGATCACGTCGGAGATCCCGGCGATCCCGTGGCGCAGGATGTCGTCCGCTGTCCGGAAGGCTTCGGTCACCGTGGTATTGGCGCCGCCGATCGTGAGCAGGCGGTCGTTCGGAATCACGATGACCGTGTCGCTGTGCTCCTCCAGCCGCTGGACGCCTGCCTCGGCGGCCTCGCGTCGCTTGGCGCCTTCAAAGGCGAACGGTTTCGTGACCACCGCGATGGTCAGGGCGCCGGCCTCCTGCGCCAGCTCTGCCACCACCGGCGCCGCGCCGGTGCCGGTGCCGCCTCCCATCCCGGCGGTGACAAAGACCATATCCATGCCCTGGAGCGCTTCCAGGATCTCGGCCCGGCTTTCGTCCGCCGCTTTCAGTCCTTGCTCGGGATTTCCTCCCACCCCCAAGCCGCGCGTTAACTTGTCGCCAATGCGGATGCGCTCGGCGGCGCGGCTGTCCTCGAGTTGCTGGGCGTCGGTATTCATCGCCAAGAAGTGCACGCCGCTGATCTTCTCTTCGATCATCCGGTTCACGGCGTTGCAGCCGGCGCCCCCTACCCCAACCACTTTGATCGGAGGCAGGCCGTTCCCAGGGTTTACATAGGTCATCGCATGTCCGTCCCTTCTGCCCCCGCCACCATCTCTCTCGAGAGCTCAGGCACGAATCGAGGCCGCCCCCTTCCTCGAGGCGGCCCCGACGACACTTATTGCGGCAAAAACACCCTCCCCACCTGGCCGATCCGTCGCACGACGGCTCCGACCCCCAGCGTCGGCGTGGCGCGCATCCGCACCGTCTGGCGGCGTGGGACTTGTCCCTCCGCCAGCCAGTGCAAGAGTCCCAGCGTCGCCGCATAGGCCGGCCCCGATACGTGGTCCACTAGGCCATAGACCTCCTCTACTTGTCCGATTCGGGCGGGCAAACCCACCACGCGGTCGGCCAGCCGGGCCATCCCTTCCACCTCTGCGCAGCCCCCGCTGATCACGAGTCCGGCGGAAGCCATCTCCGCATGAGCGCCGCGCTTCACTTCAACCATCACCATCGACAGGATCTCCTCGATCCGAGCCTGGACGATCTCCGCCAGCAGCCGCCGCGGCACGGTCCGCTCCGATTCGTGCCCGAAGGTGCTGAGCGAGATCTCCTCCGCGCCTGTCACCTCCGAGGCCAGCGCGTGCCCGTGCGCCGCCTTCGCCTCCTCCGCCACGTTCTGGGGGCAGCGCAGCCCCACCACGAGATCCCGGGTGACGTTCAGCCCGCCGACGGGCAGGCTGGCGGTGTGCTGCAGCGCGCCGTCCTGGTACACGACGATGTCCGTCGTCCCGCCGCCGATATCCACCAGCACGACCCCTTCGCGCATCTCTTCCGGTCGCAGAGTCACCGCGGCGCTCGCTACCGGGGTAGCGATGACCGCATCGACCTGCACCCCCGCACTCTCGACACACTTCACGAGGTTCTGCATCGCGTTGAGGCCGCAGGTGACTATGTGCATCTCCACGTCCAGCCGTTGCCCATGCATCCCCACCGGATCAGTCACCTGATCCTGGCCATCGACCACGAAGTAGCGCGGCAGAGCGTGCAGCATCTCCCGGTTCGTCTTCAGGCTCACGTTCCGCCCCGCGTCGATCACCCGGTGCATGTCGTCCGCGCTGATCGCGCCGCTCTGGTCTGGAATCGCCACGATCCCGCGATTGTTGAAGCTCGACAGGTGCGTTCCTGCGATCCCCACCCCCGCCGAGACGATGCGCGTCCCGCTGCTCCGTTCCGCCTTCTCGACCGCGCTCCGGATGGCCTCGACCGCCTTGGCAATGTCGCTGATCTGCCCCTTCTCCACGCCCGCGGACGGCGTCACGCCCACGCCCACCACGCGCAGCTGGCCGCGCTCGCTGACGTTGCCTACCAAAGTGGCGATCTTCGTGCTGCCAATGTCGATGGCGGCGAAAGCATTGTCTCTCGCCATATGTCGTATCCTCCCCGCTCGTTACGTTTCTGGGTTGTGGGCTGCTCGTCCCACCCCTAGCCCGATCTCCACCGCTGGCCGTGCGCCAAAGCGCAAGTCGGCCAGCAGCAACGGTTCGCCTCGGCGCTGCGCTTCGGCCTCCAGTTCCGTCCAAACCTGGTACTTGAACGGCAGGCCGTTGCTGCCGCCGAAGGTCACCCGCCCGTGCGCGGTCACGACGGTGAGCCCGGAGCGCAGCGACCATTCGTAGACCAGGATCGCGGGCCCACCTGAGGGCGGTCCGGCCTCCTCGATCCAACGGATCGTGGCCAGCGCGTCCAGGTCGATCGTCGCACCGTTCTGCACCACCGGCAGCGATGACACCTGCCGGACCACCGGCCCCTCGGTCGGCGCCGCCAGCCCTTCCAGCACCACGCCCTCTGCGTCAACCGCGAACACTTCGCCCTCCACTTCCCAGCCGGCCCACGGGGTGCGCTCTCGCACCACAATCCGGATCCCGTCGGGCCAGCTCCGCTCCACCGACGCTTCCCGCACCAGCGTCAGATCCAGTAGTCGCTCACGCGCCGCGCCCAGGTCGGCCAGGAGCAGGTTGTCCCCGCGCAATGCGGCGATCTGCGCCACGGTCTCCGGCGACAGCTCCTGCGTTCCGCTGACGGAGATGCCACGGATCTCGAGAAGCGGCGAGTTCAGCACGGCGACGGCCCCCGCCACCAAGGCGATGGCCACCACGGCGACGAAGACGGTGCGCCAGCGGGGCCGCAGCCGCGAGCGCCGTGGGCCCTCGCGACCACCCGACGCGCTCTCGTCCGCATAGTCGCGGCGCAACGAATCAAGCCCAGGTGCCACGATGCTCCTGCTCTCGGTGCCGTTCCAGTCCCAGGTCCAGCAGTCGCGTCACGAGGTCGCGGTTCGGGATCCCCCCGGCTTCCCAAGCCCGCGGGAACATGCTGGCGCTGGTGAATCCCGGAATCGTGTTGATCTCGCTGACCCAGACGGTGCCGCTCTCCTCCAGGTAGAAGTCGACGCGCGCCATCCCCGCGCAGTCGATCGCCCCATACGCGGCCAGCGCCATGGACTGGATCCGCTCGCTGACGTCCTCGGGTAGCGCCGCGGGTACGATCAACTCGGTGCCGCTGTCTTCGTACTTCGCCACGTAGTCATAGAACTCGCGCTGATAACGGACTTCGCCCACCGGAGACGCGGCCGGCTCGGCGTTGCCCAACACCCCGCACTCGATCTCCCGACACGCGATCGCCTGCTCCACCAGCGCCTTACTGTCGATGCGGAAGGCATCCAGCAGCGCCGCTTCCAGTTCCCCGTTCGAGTGCACCTTGTGCGTGGCGATGCTGCTCCCGCCTCGCGCCGGCTTGACGAACCGCGGGTAGTCCAGGTCGTCCAGGGCATGCGCGGCCGCCACTGGATCCCGCCGCCAGGTCTGCGCGCTCACCACGCGGTAGGGCGGCGTTGACAGGCCGGCCTCCCGGAAACGGCTCTTCATCAGCGCCTTGTCCATCCCCATCGCCGATGCCGCCACGCCCGCGCCGACGTACGGCAGGTCTGCCAGCTCCAGCAGCCCCTGGATCCTCCCGTCTTCGCCGCCGCGCCCGTGGATCACGGGGAAAACAATGTCGCACTCCGCCAGCGCTTCCAGGGCCTGCGGCCGGGCCAAGACCCCGCGTCCGCCGGCGCCGCTCACGATCTCGGGCGCGCCGGCGGCCATCGCGGCCAGCGCGCTTTCGCTCTCCGCGGGCCGCAGCCAGACCCCGTCGGGCGTGACGCCGAAGGGCAGCGGTTGGAACCGCTCACGGTCCATTGCGGCTAGCACGGTCCGCGCGGACCGCACCGACACCGTGTGCTCGGTCGAGGGACCGCCAAACACCACGCCCACGGTGAGCCGCCCCTGCACGGCGCTCATGCGAACCCCTCCCCGATCAGCGCCACTTCCGCGTGCAGCTCGATCCCGAACTCGCTGGCCACGCGCTCCTGCGCCAGGCGCATCAGCGCCGCCACCTCGGCGGCGCGGGCGGCTCCCTGGTTCACGATCCAGTTGGTGTGCTTTTCGCTGATCACCGCGTTGCCGATGCGATGGCCCCGCAGCCCCACCCGGTCGATGAGCCACCAAGCCGGGTGCTCCGGCGGGTTCTTGAAGATCGACCCTGCGGTGCGGCCCCGCGGCTGGGCGGCTTTGCGCTTCGCTTCTAGCGTGTCGATGCGGGCCAGCGCTTCGGCGGCATCGCCCGGCTGCAGCGCGAAGGTGAGCCCAAGGATGACCCGGTCTTGCAACAGCCCTCGCGTGAACGCGCTGGAGCGATATTGCAGCCCTAGGTCGGCCGCGGCGATCGCCACGATCCGGCCGTCCGGCTCCAGCACCTCGATGGCGCTGAGGACGTCGCGCAGACAGCCGCCGTAGGCGCCGGCGTTGTATACCACGGCCCCGCCGAGGCTGCCGGGGATCCCCGCCGCCCATTCCAGGCCGCTGAGCTGCTGGCGCGCTGTGGACCGCGCGAGTTTGGCGAATGACGCGCCCGCGTCGGCGTGCAGGCGGACGTTGTCGTCCTCGGCTAGAGGCTCGCCGACCCCGTTGGCGCGATTCTCGATCACCACGCCCCGGATCCCGGCGTCACCGACGGCGACGTTCGAGCCGGAACCCAGGATGAACGCCGGCGCACCCGCCTCACGAGCCACCCGTGCCAGCGCCAGCAACTCTTCCCGATCGCGCGCGACGACAAAGTAGTCCGCCGGCCCGCCGACGCCGAACGTCGTGTGGCGGGACATCGGTTCGCGCTCGCGGACCTCGCTGAGGGCGGCCAGGCTCTCGCGCAATGTCATCGCGCCTCCAACCGCTTCAGGATCGGCGGGCCGGCCTCGTTCACGTCCCCGGCGCCCATCGTGATGAGCACGTCGCCTGGGCGGAGAGCCGCGCCGACCGTTTCCACGGCTTCGTCCGCTGATCCGGCATACTCCGCCCGCGGCTCTCGGATCTGTTGGCTCAGCTCGGCCGCGCTCAGCCCTGCGTCCGGCTCCTCCCGGGCGGCATAGGTCTCCATCAAATACAGGCGGTCGACCCCGCCAAAGCAACGCTGGAACCCTTCACGCAGATAGGACGAGCGGCTGTACGTGTGCGGCTGAAACAGCACGACGAGGCGGCGGCTCGGGTAGCGCTGCCGCGCGGCTTCTACGGTCGCGGCGATCTCCGTAGGGTGGTGCGCGTAATCGTCGACCAGCGTCACTCCGCCGGCCTCCCCCACATGCTCGAAGCGGCGATGCACGCCGCGGAAGCGCGCCAGCGCATGCTGAGCGGCGGCCATGCTCGCGCCGCCCAGCACCCCGGCCGCCACGGCGGCCACGGCGTTGCGCACGTTGAATGCGCCCGGCACCTGTAGAGCGACTTCCCCCAGGTCGGTCCCTTCGCGCGTCAACTGGAAGTGCGTCTCGCTCTCGCTCGCGGCGATCTCGCGCGCGCCCCAGGTCCACCTGGCGGCGGTGCCGAACGTCATCACGGAGATGTCCGAGCGCTCCCCTTCGAGTCGCTCTCCCACCGCCATCGCTTGCGGACTGTCCGCACCGACGATCAGCGCCGCCCCGGGACGGATCGTCCGCCCGTAGCCGAGGAACGCTTCCTGGAGCGCGGCATCGGTGCCGTAGTAGTCCAAGTGGTCTCGATCGATGTTGGTGATCACCGCGATCGTGGGCCGGTATTCGTGGAACGCACGGGCGTATTCGTCCGCCTCCAGGACCACCTGCGCGCCGCTCCCCCGCCCCGCTTGGCCCCCCAGGGCGTCGCTCTCTCCGCCCAGGAGGTAGGTCGGGTCCAGCCCCGCTTCGCGCAGGATCAGGGTGAGCATGGTTGCGGTGGTGGTCTTGCCGTGCGTGCCCGCGACGGTGAGCGTGGGGCGATCACCCGCAATCCGGGCCACCATCTCGGCTCGCGTGATCAACTCGATGCCTGCTCGCCGCGCTGCTTGCGCCTCCGGATTGGCGTCCTTGACCGCCGCCGTGCGTACCACCAGCGTGGCCCCCTCCACGTTGCCGCTCTCATGCCCAATGCTGATCCGCACGCCCGAGTCCGCCAGACCCTGCGTCAGCTGGCTCGCCACCAGGTCGGAGCCGCTGACGCGGCAGCCTTCCTCCAGCAGGATCCGCGCCAGCCCGCTCATGTGGATGCCGCCGATCCCGATGAAGTGGATGTGGGGCTGTTCCCCGGATGCACGCACAAAGGAGCGCGGCGCGTTCACTGGCGCACCTCCCACAGCACCTCGGCGATCCGCTCCGCCGCGTCGGTCCGCGCTTTGGCGCGCGCCGCCTGGCTCATCGCCGTCAGCCGGTCGCGGTCGCGCAGGATCTCCAGGGCCGTCGGCAGGAGGGTTGCGGCCGCCTGCCCCTCCTCGACGATCACGGCCGCTCCCGCCTCTTGCAGAATGGCGGCGTTGTGTCGCTGGTGCCCCCCGGCGGCCGTCAGCGGCACCAGCACCGCCGGCAGGCCGGCGGCCGGCAGTTCGCCCAGCACGGACGCGCCTGACCGGGCCACGGCCAGGTCGGAGGCGGCCATCGCCATCGGCAACTCGTCGCCCAGGTACTCGTAGAGGTGATAGCGCCGCTGCAGGGCGGCCGGGAGCGCATCGCGGCGGGCTCGCAGCCGCGCTTCGTCGCGCGCTCCGCTGACGTGGATGATCTGCGCAGCCTCCAGCCACTCCTCCAGTTGCGTTTCCACCGCTCGATTGATGTTCTGTGAGCCCTGCACGGCGGCGGTAATGAGGATCACCGGATCGCCGTTGAGCTCGAAGCGCGCCCGCGCCATCGGGCGATCCAGCTCCCGGAAGACCGGCCTCAGCGGGTATCCCGTCGCGACCGTCTTGCGCGCGGGGAGTTGATGCATCGAAGCGGTGTCCGTCACACAGATCCGCCGGGCCAGGCGCGATAGCAGCCGCACCGCCCAGCCCGGCTCGACGTCCGGCAGGAAGAGCACCAGCGGGCGCCGCAGGAGCCAGGCCGCGACCCCAATCGGCACACTGACGTATCCGCCGGTGACGAACACCACGTCCGGCTGGAAACGGCGCACGACCCCGATCGCCCCCCACACCCCGGCCGCGAGTGTCAGCGTCGACCAGAGTTGGCTCAGCGGGTGCCGTCCGCGCAGCGCGCGCGCCACGATGGGTGCGAACTCGATGCCGGCGTCGCGGGCGATGGCCGCTTCCATTCCATCTTCTCGGCCGACATACAGCAGCGTCAGATCTTCGCGCAGCATGATCCGCAGGGTCTCGGCCACGGCCAGCGCCGGAAAGGCGTGGCCGCCGCTGCCGCCGCCGCCAACGATTAACCTCACCGCGCCCCCTCCAGTCGCGGCGGGCGGACGTAGTCCCGCCGCGGCCGCGATCGCTGCGGTGGGCGCGCCTCCGCCGTCGTGTGGCGTGAGATGCTCACCAACACACCGGCCGCCGCCAGCGTGGCGATCAACGCCGAGCTGCCGAAGGAGACGAACGGCAACGGGATACCGGTCAGGGGGATGGTGCGCGTGACGCCCCCCATGTTGAAGAATGCCTGCACCACGATCCAGGTCACGATCCCCGTCGCCAAGAGCAGGCCGAATGGATCGGTGGTCCGCATCGCGATCCGCGCGCCGCGATAGGCGAGGAGGGCAAAGATCCCCAGCACCAGCATCGTGCCCACAAACCCCGCCTCTTCCCCGATGATCGCGTACACCCCGTCTGTGTGTGCGGATGGGATGTAAAGAAACTTCTGTCGGCTCTCACCGATTCCCACCCCCGACGCGCCGCCGCTCCCGAGCGCGATGAGCAGTTGCAGGATCTGGTAGCCGCTTGCTTGCGGGTCTGATTCCGCCGAGATGAACGAGGTGAACCGGTCCAGCCCGTAGCCCGCGATGCCAACGATGCTGAAGATGACCGCGCCGCCGATGGTGGTCAGCGCCAGGACGTGCCGCAGAGCCGCGCCGGCGATGAAGAACATGGCCCCCGCGATGAGCACAATCAGCAGCGCCGTCCCGAGGTCCGGCTCCGCCACGATGAGAAAGCCAAAGAACCCCACCATCACGGCGAACGGCACCACGCCCAGCGTCACATGCCGGATGCCGCTGGCCCGCGAGGCCAGCCACGCGGCCAGGTAGATCGCGACGGCTAGCTTGGCGAACTCGGAGGGCTGGAGGGGTGGCAGTGAAGCGATCTGCATCCACCGCCGCGCCCCGTTCTGCTCCACGCCGATGCCCGGGAGCAGCACGGCAAGAAGGCCCATCACCGCGACCAGCATGATCAGCGGACTCCACCGCCGCAGCCGGCGATAATCCAGCCGCGCCAGTGCCACGAACGCGACGAGCCCGATCCCCGCCCCGCCGAGTTGCCGGATGACGAAGTAGTGCGGATCGCCGTAGAGCTGCTGCCCCACGGCCACGGAGGCGCTGAACACAAACACCAGCCCCAGCGCCGTCAGCGCCAGGACGGCGCCGATCAGCGCCCAGTCCGGCGGCCCCGCAAGGCGGCTGCCGGTTTCATCCACCGGTTGCGCGCTGCCCCGCGCGACGCCGTTAGCGGCCGGCATCGGCGCGCTCCTCGTCACGGCTTGGGCTCCACGCGCGGACCAGCGCGGCGAAATGGCGGCCCCGGGCGGCGTAGTCGTCGTACGCGTCGAACGACGTCCCGGCCGGTGACAGCAACACCACGTCCCCCGGCCGAGCCTCCTCCCGCGCGGCGGTCACGGCTTCCTCCAGCCGCTCCGCGCGGCGCAGGATCGGCGACCCGGCCGCCGCGGCCCCTCGCAGCGGCGCGAGGAAGGTGTCACCCGCTTCGCCGAAGCCGATGACAGCCCGCGCCTTGTGGGCGATCTCATCGGCGAGTGTCTCCAGCGGCAACCGCTTGTCCCGGCCCCCGAGCAGCAGCACGGCCGGTGCGTCGTACGACCGCAGAGCGGCGATCGTCCGTTCCGGCGCCGTGGCGATCGAGTCGTTGACGTAGAGCGCACCGTCGACGGTGGCGATCTCCTCCAGGCGGTGGGGGACTCCGCCGAACGCGGCGATGGCTTTGGCCGCCGCTTCCGGCGACGCCCCCGACGCTCCGGCAATGCTCACTGCCGCGAGCACATTCTGGAGGTTGTGGGCGCCGCGCAGCCGGATGGCGCTGATGGGCAGCACCTCGTGCGCCTGGCTGCCGTCGTGCCAGACAACGCGCCCGGCGGCCGTGTACGCTCCCGGGCCTCGGTGCGCGTCCACCCCAAAGCGATGCAGCAGGGCCGGCGTGTCCGCTGCCAACGACCGGGCCGTAGCGTCGTCGGTGGGCAACACCACGATGTCCTCGCCGCGTTGGTGCCGCACCAGGTGGCGCTTCAGGTCGACGTACTCGTTCCACGTGAATTGATCGAGGTGGTTGGGTGTGATGTTCAGCACTGCTGCCAGTTGCGGACTACGATCGGTCCGCATCAGTTGCGTGTGGCTGATCTCGATCACCACCGTCGATGCGGCATCGATCTCCGCCAGCCGCGATAACAGATCCGTGCCGATGTTCCCGCCCACGAATGCGGACCGCCCGGCGGCCGCGAAGATCTCCCCGACAAGGGCGGTCGTCGTCGTCTTGCCGGCGCTGCCCGTAATGCCGATGACCGGCGCCGGACAGCGCTGCAAGAAGAGCCGCGTCGTGGCGGTGATCGGGACGCCCCGAGCCCGGGCCGCCACGAGGAGCGGCAGGTCGTCGGCCACGCCCTGACTGACGAAGAGGGCGTCGACTCGCTCCGCGATCGATACGTCGTTGCCGCCGCTCTCCAATCGGAAAGGAATGCCCGCTAATGTCTGCGTCTGCTCGCGTAGTCGCTCCGCTGGCTTCTGATCGCTGACGATGATCGCCGCGGCGCCCTCGCCATGCAGGAATCGCACCGCATCCTGACCTTCCACGCCTAGCCCCACCACACCCACGCGCAGCCCTCGGTAACTTCGCGGCTCGGTGGTCGATGGCAGTGACTGCGCGGCGGTCATCGCGTTACACCTGCAACGCCAGCGCGACGCCGAGGACGGCGCATGCCAGCCCCACGATCCAGAAGCGCGTGACCACTTGCGGCTCGGACCAGCCGGAGAGCTCAAAGTGGTTGTGGATCGGCGCCATCCGGAAGATCCGCCGGCCGCCCGTCCATTTGAAGTAGCCGATCTGAATGACGTCGCTCAGCGCTTCGATCAGGAAGACCCCGCCGATCAGAGGGAGCAGCAGCCAGTGCCCCGTCATCAGCGCGACGATCGCCAGCGCGCCTCCCAAGGCCAGGGCGCCGGTGTCTCCCATGAACACGTGCGCCGGATGCGAGTTGTACCAGAGGAAGCCGAGCGTCGCGCCGATCATGGTGAAGGAGAACCGGACCAGGAAGTCCTGCTCCTGCGCTACGGCGATCACGCCGTACGCGCCGAACGCGATCGCCAGGAGG
Source organism: Dehalococcoidia bacterium (assembly GCA_963663235.2). Classification (GTDB taxonomy): domain Bacteria; phylum Chloroflexota; class Dehalococcoidia; order Bin125; family Bin125. The sequence goes on along the minus strand of CAXXNO010000012.1, from coordinate 150,122 downwards.
CCGCCCGCCAGCGAGTCCAGGCCGTCGCTGATCGCGACTGAGGTCGTGGTGGCCAGGATCGTGACCATCGCGATCACGATGTAGGCCGGTCCCAGGTCGTGCGTGCCGCTCCAGGGCACATTGAGACTCTCGATGTCCAGCGCGAAGAAGAGCACCAGCGCTGCGCCCAGACTGAACAGCGTCAGCAGCGTCATCTTGAGCCGCCAGCTGAGCTCCCGCGGGATCCGTCCTACGATCGATCCCAGGTCGTCGTAGATGCCGACCAGCCCCAGCACGACAATCCCTACCAGGGGCAGCAGGATCGATTCCCGCCCCACCACGTTCGACGCCAGCGTGACCACTGCCACGCTCGCGATGATGATCAGCCCGCCCATCGTCGGCGTGCCCGCTTTGATCATGTGGGTCTGGGGCCCCTCCACGCTGATCGCTTTGCCCAGCTGCTTGGCGTTCAGCCACTGGATCAGCGGCCGTCCGATGGCCAGCGCCAGCAGAAACGCCGCTCCGGTCATGGCCAGGGATACGCCGGTCATGGTGTGATGAGGGCCTCCACCATCGTCTCCAGCGCCTGCGCGTGCGACGCCTTGATCAGCACCACGTCCTCCGCCCCGATCTCTTGACGCAGCAACTCGGTCGCCTGCTCCTTGGTTTCAAACCATTCGATCTGCTGGTGCCCTGCGTCCCAGGCGGCATTCGCCAACTGGCGCGCTCGATCTCCGATCGCGATCAAGCGGTCGCACCGCCCCACGGTGTACGCTCCGACCTCGCGGTGCCCGCTTTCCTCTTCGCTGCCGAGCTCCAGCATGTCGCCGAGCACGGCGATCCGCCGCCCCGGCAGTTCGGCCAGGAGGTCCAGCGCCGCCTGCATCGATAGCGGAGCGGCGTTGTAGGTGTCGTCCAGGATCAGGGCGCCCGAGTACGAGCGACGCGGCTTCAGCCGTCGGCCGGTGCGAAGCGTGGTCAGCGCTTCCGCCGTCTCCGGCAGCGTCCACGAGGTCCCCACCGCCACCGCCGCCGCCGCCAGGGCCGTCATGACGTGGTGCGCGCCCACCAGCGGGGTTCGCACCGCAATGGCGCCGTCAGGCGTCCGCAAGGTGAAGCCGATCCCGTCCAGCCCGTGAGATTCCACATCCGTGGCCCGGACGTCGGCCCGCTCGCTCAGGCCGAAGCTCAGCGTGCGCGCCGGCGTGCGATCCCGCATCCGCTGCGTGCGCGAGTCGTCGGCGTTCAGCACGGCCAGCCCGCCCGCGGGCAGCGATGCCGGCAGGTGTTCTTTGGCCTCTTCGATCGCCTCCAGCGATCCGAACCGTTCCAGGTGGGTCGGCCCCACGTTGGTCACGATGCCGATCTCCGGCTGCGCGATATCGCACAGCGTCGCGATCTCCCGCAGGTCGTACGGCCCCATCTCCAGGACGGCCCAGGCGTGTTCGGGCGCCAGTCGGAGCAACGCCAGCGGCAGCCCAATCTCGCTGTTGTAGTTGTACGGACTCTCAAGCGTGGGCGTCCGGCGTGCCAGCATCTGTGCCACGGCCTCGCGGGTGGTGGTCTTTCCCACGCTGCCCGTGATCCCCACCACGCGCACGGGGTGTGCTTCCCGCCAGCGCTTGGCGGCGGCCTGCAACGCGGCCAGCGGATCCTCCACCCGGAACACGGTGACCTCGCGCTGATCCGATCTCGAGAGCAGCGAATCCGGCGCCATCCGGCTCAGCAGGGCGCTCGCTCCCCGCTCGATGGCGTCGTCGAGGAAGCGGTGCCCGTCGGTGTGTTCGCCACGCAGCGCGATGAACAGATCACCCGGCCGCACGCGGCGCGAGTCGACGACGGCGTCGCTGAACGGGGCGTCAGAGTACGCCGCTTGGGGGTTGAGTAAGTGCGGTCCCAACGCCGATGCGAATTCGCGCGGGCTGATCACGGCGCCTCCGAACGTGGTCACGGTCATCCTTCGGCTGTCCCAGCAGCTTCGCTGTCGCCGCTGGGCTCGACTTCGGTTTCGCTGGCGGTCGGGTCCTGCGGGGCGGCCTCACCCTCGCTCGACTCGGCCTCGTCCGTCCCGGCCTCGTCCGTCCCGGCTTCGTCCGTCTCGGCTTCGCCTGCCTCGGCTTCGCCTGCCTCGACTTCGCCCTCGGGCGGCTCGTCGCCGCCGCCGGCCGCTTGCGGCGGCGGGTCGAACACGCTCGGCTCCGCGACATAATCTGTGGCCGGCACGCCAAGGTAGGGGAGGACGTCGCGCAGGACCGCAGAGAACACCGGTGCGGCGATGACCCCGCCGAAGATCTCGCCTTGCGGCCGGTCCAGCTTGATCAGGACGACGATCCGCGGGTCATCCGCCGGCGCGAAGCCCGCGAACGAGGCGATCGCCGCGCCCTCCAGGTAGCGCCCGCCCTCCACGACATCGGACGTGCCGGATTTCCCCGCCACCGGCCAGCCCGGCGTTTGCGCGGGGTGCCCCAAGACGCCGTCGACCACCGCCTGCATCATGAGCCGCAGGCTGGCGGCCGTCTCTTCCCGGATCACCTGCCCCTCGCTCACCGGCGCCAGCTCCCGCACACCATCGGGGGTGATGACGGCGCGCAGGATCCGCGGCCGCACCAGTTCTCCGCCGTTGGCGATCGCCGCAATGGCTCGGACGATCTGTATCGGCGTGACGGAGATTCCCTGCCCGTAGGAGTTGGTGCCCAGGTCCACTTCGGACCAGAAGAGGTTGCCGGGCTCCTTCAGCAGGCCGGGCGCCTCGCCGGACAGCCCCGACCGCGTCGACTCGCCGAATCCGAAGGCGTGCACGTAGCGGTAGAACGCGGTGGGGCCCAACTGTTGCGCTACCCAGACCGACCCCGTGTTCAGCGACCGTTGCAGCACTTGCGTCATCGTCTGTTCGCCGTGATACGACAGGTCGAAGTTTCGGATGGTGCGCGTGCCGATGACGATCGCGCCCGTGTCGTTGAAGGTGCTGTCCGGCGTCACGACGCGTATGTCGAGCGCGGCGCCCATGGTGATGACTTTGAACACGGAGCCCGGCTCGTAGACGTCGGTGACCGCCCGGTTCCGAAACAGTGAGAGGTCCAAGTCTTGAGCGTTGAGGTCCAACTCGGTGACGTCGAAGGTGGGAGCGGATGCCATAGCCAGGATGTCGCCCGTGTGAGGGTCCAGCATGAGGATGGTGCCGCCTTCGGCCCCGGTCTCTTCCAGGGCCGTGGCCAGGTGCTCCTCCGCCATCCGTTGCAGGTTGCGGTCGATCGTCAGGACCAAGTCCGCACCGGGCTGGACCGGCTCAATCGTCTGAACGCCGAACGGGATCGGGTTCCCCACGCTGTCCCGCTCATAAACCACGCGCCCGGACCGCCCGCGCAGGAGGCTGTCGTACTCGTATTCGATTCCGGACAGCCCAACGTTGCCCCGCCCCACGAAGCCCAAGAGCTGGCTCGCCAGGGCGCCTTCTGTGTGGAGTCGCAGGCCGGAGGCCGCGACCCTCACTCCCGGCAGTCCCTCCGCGATGATCGCCTCCCCCAGCGCGTACGGCAGATGCGTCGCCAGCAGCGTGTCCCGGCTGGGCCCGGAGCCGGCGATGCGGCGCACGGCGTCCGGACCGACGCCCAACAGCTCGGCGAGGCGTTCCACGGCCAGACGCTCGTTGGCCTCGTCCAGTTCCCACGGCTCCCGGTCGATGTGCACCTCGAACGTATCGATGCCGGTGACCAGGGGCAGGCCGTTGCGGTCCAGGATCGCGCCGCGCGGTCCCTGGATCCGCTCACTCGCGACGTGGATTTCGCGCGCCGCGTCCTCGTACGTGCTGTGTTCCAGGATCTGGAGTTGCACCAAGCGCGCTACCAGCAGCGCGCCGAGCCCAATGGCGATCACGACCATCAGGCGCAATCGCCAGGAGCTCGGGTCGGCCCGGCTGTTCATCGCCCCTCACTCCAGACCGACACGTCCGCCCAGCCGACTAAGGGGGCGGACGTGTCGCCTAGTCGAAGACCAGCACGTCCAGAACGCGTTGCCACCAGGCCCGGCTCTCCTCCGGTCCCGTCTCTCGCTCCGGCATGAAACGGACGGGGAGGAGCCGCTCCGGTGGCGGCGTGTTCGCATGCAGTACGGTCGTGGGGCGCGCAACCGTGAGATGAAGCCGTTCGCTGGCCGCTTGCTCAATCCGGCTCAGAGATGCCAGCTCTCCGACCTGCGAGGCCAGCAGCCGCACCTCGGCCTGCGCGGCCGCCCGCTCCCGCTCCAATTCCTGGAGCGTGGCGCCGGTCGTGGTGGCGTCGCTAGTCTGCGCGATAGGCAGCAGCGCGGCCACGGCCAGTCCTGCTGCTCCCACCCACACCCAGATCGGGATCCGGACGGAGTGAATCGGCTGCACTCGCAACGTCGCCTGCCGCGCACTGGGCGTCGGCAAGACGGCGCTGCGCCGCATCGTTAGATGGCCTCGGCCGCGCGTAGCCGCGCGCTGCGACTGCGCGGGTTGCGCTGCACCTCATCGACGCTGGGTCGCACCACTTTGCGCGTCAGGAGGCGGAAGCTGGGCGCTTCCCCTCGGGACGCTTCCACCAGGAAGCGCTTGACGATGCGATCCTCCAGCGAGTGAAAACTGATGACTACTAGACGGGATCCAAAGCCGAGCAGGCCGCGGGCTTCGGCCAGCGCGATCTCCAGGCGCCGAAGCTCCTGATTGACCGCAATGCGAAGGGCCAGGAAGGTTTTGGTGGCGGGGTGAACTCTACTACTTCTTCTGGGTTGGCGGCCCTCCCCCGCGGCCTGCTCGACGGCTTTGGCAAATTGGGTGGTGGAGCCGAACGGTCGGCTCCCAACGATCCGGCGCGCGATGCGGCGCGATCGCCGCTCGTCGCCGTACTCGTACAGAATCCGCGCTAGCTCCTTTTCCGATGTGTGATTGATGATCTCGGCGGCCGTTGTCTCCGCCGTCGGTCCGAAACGCATGTCCAGTGGGCCTTCACGCTGGAAAGAGAAGCCCCGCTCCGGCCGCTCTAGTTGCGGGCTGGAGACCCCCAAGTCGCAGACCAGCCCATCCGCCGGCGCAAAGCCGGCCGCGCGGGCGACCTCCGCGACGTCGTCGAAATAGCGCTCCACCAGCGTGACCCGCGCACCGAATGGCCGCAGTCGCTGGGCTGCCGTGGCGATGGCCTCCGGGTCGGCGTCGATCCCCAGTAGGCGACCGTCGGGCCGCGACGCGTTCAGGATCGCCTCGGCGTGCCCACCGCTCCCGACCGTGCAATCGATGTAGCGGCCATCCGGTCGCACATGGAGGTACTCCAGCACCTCGGCAACCATCACCGGTGTGTGCATGGGCGTCTCGTTCATGCTTCGGACGCCTCTTGGGCTTCGAGGTTCGCGGCGTATTCGCGCTCCACCACCGCCAGTTCCTGCTGCCAGCGCTGAAGACTCCAGATCTCCAGGCACTCCCGCCGGCCGGCGAAGACCACCGCGCCGTCGGGCCCCAGCAGGTCGCGCAGCGCCGGCGGGACCAGGATGCGCCCCTGCCGGTCGACCTCCACGTCCCACGAGCGGGCGTAGAGACCGCGGCGGAGGCGGCGGCCACGCTGGCGCTGCGCGCCCTCCGCGGTCATCTCCTGCGCCGTCTCCTCGAATTCCGTGCTGGTATACAGCTCCAGGCAGCCGTCGGGACTGGGAGCCAGCACCCCGCCGTCCGCGAAGGCTTCGCGAAAGCGCGCGGGGATTGCGACCCGTCCCCGGTCGTCCAGGGAGTGTTCGTAGGTGCCGCGGAATGCCATAATGAATCGCAGTCACCCGTTTCTCGCTAGGGGCACGAAGGGTCATGCCCCATTCATCCCCACAACGTGCCAAAGTGTCCCATCGGACGCCCGGTATGTCAAGCTCGCTGGCTCAGAACCTTTGTTAAAACTTTCGCCGCGGTTCTAAGCCGGGCTGGACCCGAACCGCAACTCCACCGGCTGGAGGTGGACCAGATGGCGAAACGTCTTCGACTGGCCATCCTTACCCTCAGCGACCGCGCCAGCCGCGGGCAGTTTGACGACACGGCTGGCCCCACAATCGCTAAGCTGCTTGAACCCTTAAGTCCTGAGATCGTCCAAAAGGCGATCATCCCCGACGACCGCGATCGCATCACCCAGACCCTCCGCGACTGGCTGGCCGCCGGCGATATCGATCTCTTGGTCACCACCGGAGGCACCGGTCTGGGGCCGCGCGACGTGACCCCGGAGGCCACGCGGCCCCTGCTGGATCGGGAGATCCCCGGCCTCGCCGAGCTCATGCGCTGGGAGGGGCTCAAGCGCACGCCCATGGCCGCTCTCAGCCGGGGACTGGTCGGGGTGGCCGGGCGCACGCTGGTGCTGAACCTCCCGGGTTCGGAAAAGGCTGTGCGTGAAAACCTCGCTGCTGTGATGCCCGTGTTGCCCCACGCCCTCGACGTCATCGCCGGCCAGGGCGACCGCCATCCGGTCTGATGGGCTCCGCCGATGCTGATCGACGTCCTCACGATCTTCCCGGACATGCTTCGCGCTCCGCTGGAGGCCAGCATCGTGGGCCGGGCCCAGAAGCGCGGGATCGTCCGCGTCGCCGTCCACGACCTGCGCGACTGGGCACAGGACCGCCATCGCACCGTCGACGACGCCCCTTACGGCGGCGGCGCTGGGATGGTCATGCGGCCGGAGCCCCTCTTCCAGGCCGTGGAAGCGCTGCGCGCGGCCGACGAGCCTCCGGGGAGCGTCATCCTGCTCACCCCGCAGGGCCGCCTCTTGACGCAGGAGATCGTGCAGGAGTTGAGCGCGGCGCCGCGGCTGATCCTGCTCTGCGGCCGCTACGAGGGGGTCGATGAGCGGGTCCGCGTCCACTTGGCCGACGATGAGATCTCCATCGGCGACTACGTCTTGGGGGGCGGGGAACTCCCTGCCCTCGTGCTGGTCGACGCTGTGGTGCGCCTGCTCCCGGGGTCGCTCGGCTCGGCGGAGTCGGTGCTGGAGGAGTCGCACGTCGGTGGGCTGCTCGAATACCCCCACTACACGCGGCCGGCGGAGTTTCGCGGCTGGAACGTGCCCGAGGTGCTGCTGAGCGGCAATCATGCCGAGATCGCACGCTGGCGCCGCGAACAACGCATCCACCGGACGGCCGCGCGGCGCCCCGATCTCCTTGCCCGCGCCGATCTCACCGCGGAGGAGCGGGCCCCCTACCTGCAAGAGCGACACGATGGCTCGCCCTGACCCCGTCGCGCCCTCTACAATGCACGGTGTCTCGGGATTCGGCCGATGGTTTTTGCCGGACCTGGCGCCCTCGACGCGCGGATTCACCTGATGGGATGATACAGAGGCCGCGACCGCGATTTTGAAGGAGCGGGTTCGGCAAGCCTAGCGCCCTCGACGCGCAAGCATGCGGACCGCGCGGAGTTCGATGTCCCGACCGCGATTAATGAAAGAAATGAAAGAAAGGATGGCGGACCTCAGGACATCGACGCGTAGGCGTCCTGCCCGCGCCCATCTCCCCGCCACGACCGCGATTAATGAAAGAAAGGATGGCGGACCTCGGGACATCGACGCGCAGGCATCCTGCCCGCGCCCATCTCCCCGCCAGGACCGCGATTAATGAAAGAAAGGATGGCGGACCTCGGGACATCGACGCGCAGGCATCCTGCCCGCGCCCATCTCCCCGCCACGACCGCGATTAATTAAAGATGGATCGCACCGACCTCCTCGAGATCGAGCGCAACCCCAACATCGCCGAGTTCCAGCCCGGCGACACGGTTCGCGTCCATGTCAAAGTCGTCGAAGGCGACCGCGAACGCACCCAGATCTTTGAGGGCGTGGTGCTCAGCATCCGCCGCAAGGGCAGCTCCAGCAACTTCACCGTCCGACGCCACACGCACGGCGTCGGTGTGGAGCGGATATTCCTCTATTACTCACCCCGCGTGGAGAAAGTTGAGGTCACGCGCCGTGGCCGCGTCCGGCGCGCGAAACTCTACTACCTCCGCGGCCGCACCGGAAAGGCCGCCCGTATCCCGGAGCGGCCTCGCCACGCGACCCGCGTCATCCATACCTACTAGCGTCGGATTGGCCGGCGGTTAGGAGTTTCCTCGGTGCCGTTCGCCGAGGTGGCTGTCTATTCCGGCCGCCCGCATCGAGGGACCTTCACCTACGCCATCCCCGATCACCTGACCGTTCGTGTCGGCGATGGCGTCTACGTCCCCTTCGGCCGCCAGGTAGTCCAGGGCGTGGTCCTGCAACTGACTGACAACCCCGCGGTCGCCGAACCGCGCGAGGTCCTCTCTCTCGTCGAAGGTGGGCGTTTACTCACCGTTGCGCAGGCCATGCTCACTCGCTGGATCGCCGATGGCTATCTGGCCCCGATCTTCAGCGCCGTCGCGCTCTTCTTGCCTCCCGGCTTCGAGCGACGCCCCCGTCGCCTACTCAGCGCCTCCCCGGGGCCCGCGCCCGCGCGCGACGAGGACCTCAGTAGCGGCGAGCGGGCGGTTCTGGCGATGTTGGCCGCCAAGGGCGAGCTGGCCGTTGATTCGCTGACGCTGCCCGCTGGCGCAAGAGTCGGGCCGGTGGTGCGATCGCTTCTGCGTCGCGGCCTGGCGCAGGAGCGCTACGAGCTCGCGCCGCCGGGCGTCCGCGAGAAGGTCGAGACGCGCGTGGCGCTCGACGTCGACGCGGCCGCCGCGCGCTCGGCGATCGCTGCCTGGCCTCAGTCCCGACGCTCGCGGCAGGCCGATCTACTGGAGCGGCTTGTCGATGGGCCTCTCCCGCTGCCGGACGCCAGGCGCCTTGCCGGCGGGCGTGCCGGGCTCGACCGCATGCTCGATCGCGGTGGCCTGCTCACCCGCGACGGCGATACCGTTCGCGCCATCGTCGATGTGGAAACACTGACCGCCGCGGTGCATTCCCTCAGACGCACCCGCGCCGAGCGTGCCCAGGTGGCGGCGCTGGACGCGCTGCTTGGCGGGGCCGGCTCGGAGGTCGCCCTCCGCGCGGAGAGCGGCGCCACTCGGGCGGACATCGCTGCCCTCGCGGACGCCGGGCTGCTCCGCCGGGAACGTCGCCACGTCGAGCGCGACCCGCTCGCTGACCGCTCGGTCTCGCCGGTGCCGCCGTCGGCCCTGACGGACGACCAGACCCGGGCCTACCGCGCGATTCATGAGGCCTTGGAATGCGCCCGCACGGCTCGGGCCCTCGGCCGAGCGGCGGGCGCCTGCTTCCTCCTCCACGGGGTGACGGGCAGCGGCAAGACGGAGGTCTACCTCGCTGCCGTCGACCATGTCCGCTCCCACGGCGGCCGCGCCATTGTGCTGGTGCCGGAGATCGCGCTGACCCCCCAAACGGTCGATCGCTTTGCCGCGCGCTTCCCGGGACGGGTGGCGGTGCAGCATTCGGCCCTCTCGCTCGGGGAGGCCTACGACCAGTGGCAGCGCATTCGTCGCGGCGACGCCGACGTGGTGATCGGCTCTCGCTCCGCCCTTTTCGCGCCCCTTCCCGATCTCGCCCTGATTGTGGTCGATGAAGAGCACGAGTGGACCTACAAGCAGACGGATCCCGCCCCTCGCTACCACGTGCGTGAGGTGGTGGAGGAGTACTGCCGTCTCACCGGCGCCGTCGCGATCTTCGGCTCGGCGACCCCGGACGTGGTGACCGCCGCACGCGCCGGGCAAGGCCGCTACCAGCGCCTGGACCTCCCCCAGCGCGTTCGCCGCGCAAACCCGGCCGATCCGGCGTCGCTGCTTGAGCCGGTCCCCTTGCCCGCGGTGGATGTGGTTGACCTGCGAGAGGAGCTCCGTGCGGGCAACCGTTCCATCTTCAGCCGTCTTCTCGCCGCCGCCATCGACGACGCCCTGGCGGCGCGTCAGCAGGTAATGCTCTTCCTCAACCGGCGCGGCGCCGCAGTCTTCGTGTGTCGCGCCTGCGGCGAGGCCGCCTCCTGCCCGCGCTGCTCTGTTCCTCTCACGTTCCACAGCGCCGTGGGGCTGATGCGCTGCCACGAATGTGGCCACTCCAATGAACCCGTCACCACCTGCCCTGCCTGCGGGGCGGACCGCCTGCGCAAGATGGGCCTGGGGACCCAACGCTTGGAGGAGGAGGTGGTCAAACGCTTCCCGGCCGCCCGGACCCTGCGCTGGGACCGAGACACCGCCGCCGGGAAGGGCGGCCATGAGCGCCTGCTGGCTCGTTTCCTCCGCGGCGACGCGGATGTCCTGATCGGGACGCAGATGATCGCCAAGGGGCTGGATCTGCCGGCTGTGACCCTGGTCGGCGTGGTCAGCGCCGACCTCTCTCTCCGCCTGCCCGACTACACCGGCCCGGAGCGCACTTTCCAGTTGCTGACTCAGGTGGCCGGCCGCGCCGCCCGCGGGCCGCGCGGTGGGCGCGTGGTTGTGCAGACCTACGCCCCGGATCACTACGCCATCACCGCGGCGGCGGCGCATGATTATCAGACCTTCTTCGACGCGGAGATGGCCGCTCGCGCGGCTCACGACTACCCTCCCTTCGGTCGGCTGGCCCGCCTCGTCCACGCCGATTCCGACACCGCCCGCGCCCGCGATCAGGCCCAGGCGCTGGCGGATTTCCTGCGCCGGGAGCGGGACCGCCTCGGGCTCCCCGGACCGGAGGTCCTCGGCCCCACGCCCGCGTACGTCTACCGCCGCCGTGGCCGCTACCGCTGGCAGATCACCCTGCGCGGGGCCGATCCGCTGCCGCTCTTGCGCGGCTTGGACTTCGGCCGCGGCTGGACGGTCGACGTGGATCCCGTCTCTTTGCTCTGAGCGGCGGCTACTCTGCTGTCGTCTTGCTTGTCCGCACCGTCGCGGCCCGCCCAGAATGGGGCGGAGGAGGCGACCGATGACCGTCCGGCCGATCTGCGTGCTCCCCGCGGATGAGGCCGTGCTGCGCCGCAAGGCCAACAAGGTGCACCGGATCGACGGCTCGATTCACACCTTGATCGACGACATGATCGAATCGATGTACGCCGCCCACGGCGTCGGCATCGCCGCTCCCCAGATCGGCGTTTCGCTGCGCGTGGTCGTCCTCGGCCTCCCGGATGAGGAGCCGGTCGCTCTCATCAACCCCGAAATCGTCAAGCGCTCCGGCGAGCGCCGCATCTTCGAAGGCTGCCTCAGCGTGCCCGGCTACCGTGGCGAGATCACCCGCTCCCTCAAAGTTTTGGCCAAGGGTCTCGATCGCCACGGCAAGGAGATTCGCATCAAGGCCGCGGATGAACTCTTAGCGCAGGTCTTGGAACACGAGATCGACCACATCCACGGCACGATCTACGTCGATCATCTCGCTTCACCCGATGATCTCTACCCCTTTGACGATCTCGAAGCCGACGAGGGGGAAGAAGGCGAGGCCGCGAAGCGAGAAGGGCACCTGCCCGCCGACCTGTCGGCCGAGTGAGCGCCCCGAGGTCTCCAGCGCCCCCCCCGCTACAGGAGGCCTTGGCGATCCTGGCCCGCGCCGCCGCCGCCGACGCCTACCTCGTTGGCGGCGCGATCCGTGACTCCCTCCTCGGCCGCTCGCTGACCGATATCGATGTGGCCGTCCCCGACGCCCGCGCCTTCGCGCAGTCCGCCGCGCGCCGCCTGGGGACGCGAGCCGTCCTGCTCGATGAGCGCCGTGGCGTCTACCGCCTCCCCTTGGCCGATGGCGTCCTGGACGTCGTGCAGATGGCCGCCTCGCTCGACGCCGATCTCGCCCGCCGCGACTTCACCATCGACGCCCTCGCTTTCCCCCTCTCCCGCCTGCCCGCCGCCGGTCTGTCGGCGATCGACCGCAGCGCGATCGTCGATCGCGCCGGTGGCCTGGCCGACCTCGACGCCGGCGTCGTCCGCGTGACCGCCCCCGCCGTGCTGGACGACGATCCGCTGCGCGTCCTCCGCGCCGTCCGCCTCGCCGCCGAGCTGGACTTCTCGCTCGCACCGGCGACGGCGGCGGAGCTGCCGGCGCGCGTGCCCGCGTTGGAGCGGGTAGCCCCGGAGCGTATCGGCGTGGAGTTGCATCGCCTCTTCTCCTCCCCTCGGGCGGCCCGCGCCGTGCGGCTCCTCGAAGAGACGACGGCGCTGGCTTTCTGTTTTCCTGCCTTGGAGGCCGGCCGTGGCATGGAGCAGCGGCCCCATCACCGCTACCCCGTCTTCGAGCACCAGTTGGCCGCCCTCGACTGGGTGAATCTCCTGATCGCCGACGAGGAGCCGCCTGACGCGCCCCGCTCGGAGCTCTGGCTTGGCTTCTGGGGCCCGCTCGCCGATGTCGCTGCGGAGATCCGCCCCCACCTCCAGAACAACGCCGCCCCGCTCCGCTTGGCCGCACTCCTCCACGATGTCGGCAAGCCCGCCACCCTCACGCTGGAGCCGGACGGCAGCACTCGCTTTTTCGGCCACGCCTCCATCGGCGCCGACATGGCGGTCGACGCCCTCCGGCGCTGGCGCTTCTCCGGGGCCCTCATCGACCGCGTCGCCCTGCTCATCCGGGAGCACCTCCGCCCCGGGCAGGTGGCCGCGCCGGGCGAGCCGCCGACAGATCGAGCGCTGCACCGCTTCCACAGGGCGCTGGGCGACGTCGTGCCCGATCTCTGCCTGCTCTTCCTGGCCGATTCTCTGGCCACTGCCGGGGTCGACCGCTTACTGCCCCGCTGGCCGGCGTACGTCGCGCACGTCCGCCGCATCGTGACCTGGGAGCCGCCCCCAGAGGCCGCGATGCTCGCACGCCTGGTCGATGGTCACGCCGTCATGGAGGCGACCGACCTGCCGCCTGGCCCGGTGATCGGGCGCATCCTCCGCGCGGTCCAGGAGGCCGCGGCCGCCGGAGAGGTCCGCGACCGCCCCGCCGCCCTTGCTCTGGCCGTTACGCTAGCGGGGGATCCAGAGTTCGTCAGAGGAAACGCACATGGCTGAAGTCATCACGATCACGGTGCTGGTGATCCTGCTCTTTTTCATCTTCTTCATACGTCCGGCGCGCGCCGAGCAGCGGCGCAGGACGCACGACCTGAACGCGCTCCGCGTCGGTGACGAGGTGCTCACCACCGGCGGCCTGATCGCGACGGTGGATGCCGTGGACACCCCGCCCGGTGGGCCCATGGTCCTCTATCTCAAGCTGGCGCCGGGCATCGTCGTGCGGGCCCGCACGCATGCCATCGCGGAGCGGATCACCGACGTCGAGGCCTTCGACGCCGGCGAAGCGGAGGACGACGCCAATACGTCCCACGATCGCTCGCGATGATCGCAAGGCGGCTGCCACGTATGATGCCGTCGAGAGAAGCACCGGGCGAGGTGGCGACGGAACGTAGTGCGTAAGCGACAAAATCAGCTCGCGCTGCTGGTGATCCTGGCAGTCACCGCCTTCAGCCTCGTGGTCACCTGGCCCGGCAACCCCGACAAGTACCTACCGGACTTCATTCCCTGGCCTCGCGGGCATGGGATCAACGTCGCTGGCTTCGACCGCGACGAGTTCCGCCTCGGCCTTGATCTCGCCGGCGGCGTTTCCGTGACCTTGGAGGCGACGGGTACCGCCGCCAGCGTCCGCCTCAACGAGTCCGTGAACAGTTTCCTCCGCCGCACCGGCGCCGACCTCGATAACCTCCTCGATCTCAATGACTCCCTGCGCACGATCGATCCCGACGATTACGACCGCCCGCTCCCCGATTCGGTCACCGCGTTGATCCTGCCGCTGGACCTGGAAGGAGAAGATCTCGCCTCGGCCATGCAGCAGGCCCGCGAGATCATCGAGCTGCGGGTCAGCGGCTTCGGCGTGTCGGAGGCGGAGGTCACGCAGTTCGGGGACAATCGCATCAACGTGCAGATCCCCGGCGTCACGTCCGAGGAAGCGGCCGACCTCGTGGGATCCGTCGCGCTCCTCGAGTTTCGCCAGCTCGACCCCACGGTCTCCGTCGCTTTCGCTCCCCCCAACTCCCTCACCGTGCGCAACGCGCTGGAGGATGCCTTCATTCGCGACCTGCAGGAACTGCCGCCAGAGGACCTCCGTCTGTTCGAGTTCCCTCTCGGTGACCCCGAGGAGGACGTCATCGTGGCGCAGGGGAGACGCTGGATCCCCGCCCGCGGCCGCGATAACGACGGCCAGGAGCGAGCGCTCACCGGCGAGTTCCTCATCGCCGATTCCGTCCGGCGCGACCTGGACGCCGGCGGGCAGCCGGCCTTGGCCTTCCGCTTCAATTCCGAAGGGGCGCGCCTTTTCGAGCAGATCACACGCCGCCTGGTGCCCAGGCAGGAGCCGCTCGGCATCTTCCTCGATCGCGAACTGGTCAGCGCACCGATCGTGAACGCGGTCATCCAGGAAAGTGGCATCATCACCGGCCTCACGAACGACGAGGCGCGAGTGCTGCGCCGCCAACTCCGCGCCGGCTCGCTGCCGCTCAACCTTACTGTCATCCAGCAGACCGAGGTGGCCGCTTCCTTGGGCGAGGATTTCGTGATCGACACCGTCCAGGCCGGGCTGATCGCGTTCCTCGCCATCATCCTTTTCATGATCGTCTATTACCGCTTGCCGGGCGTGCTGGGGGCGCTGGCGCTGTGCGTCTACGCCGCCGCGGTCATGGCGACCTTCAAGCTGGTGCCGGTCACGCTCACGCTCGCCGGAATCGCTGGCTTCGTGCTCTCCCTGGGCTTGGCCGTGGACGGCAATGTCTTGATCTTTGAGCGCATGCGCGAAGAGTTGCGCCTGCGGCGCAACCTGCAGGGCGCCATCGATGTCGGCTTCCGGCGCGCCTGGCCCGCCATCCGCGATTCCAACGTCTCCACGCTGATCACGGTCGCCATCCTGTACGTCTTCGGCGACCAGTTCAACGCCAACCTGATCAAGTCGTTCGCCATCACTCTCTTCGTGGGCACGCTCTTCAGCGTGGTCACGTCAATCTTCGTCACCCGCACCTTCCTCAACCTCACCGTGGGCCTGGTGCCGACCCGCGACTTGCGGCTCTTCGGCGTGCGTCTGACGGAAGAGGAGGAGGCCGCGGCCGATCTGGGGGCCCAGACCGCTCCCGGGCGCGGAGGTGGGGACTGACATGACCGGGCTCGGAGACGCGCGTTGATCGACTTCATCCGCCTGCGCCCCTTGTTCATGGTGCTCTCCTTGGCGGTCCTGATTCCGTGCGGGGTGGCGCTGGCGATCTGGCAATTGACTCCCGGCATCGACTTCGTGGGTGGCCTCGAGATCGAGGTCCGCTTTGTTCAGGATATTTCCACGGAACAGGTCCAGGAGGCGATCACGGACATTCCTGGCGCCGATGTGCAGTCGACGCCCGCCGGCACGTTCCTGATCACCACTCCGGTGACGGAGGACGAGGATCCCGTGACGGTCGCCGGCGACGTCGGCGTCGCAATCGACGACGCCCTGGGCACGTTCGAGGTCGAGGACTCCTTCACCGCTCCCGGTTTAGTGGAGTTCGAGATCTGGTTCGCCGCCGACGCCACACAAGATGATGTCCGCGACGCCCTGGAAACGATCGGCTTGGGCGACGCGCGGATCCAGGGCACCGGCGAGTCGGCCTTCAAGGTGCGCGTCCAGGAGCCCGACGACCGCGACATCCAGACGCTCCGCGATGACGTGGTGACGGCTCTCCGCGAGGACGTCGGGCCCTTGGGGGTGCGGCAGTCCGCTTCGGTCTCTGGCGTGCTCAGCACCGAGATCGCCCGCGACGCCGCCATCGCTGTTTCCGTGGCGGCGATCGCCATCCTCATCTACATCACCATGGTGTTCCGCCGCCTGCCCAAGCCGCTCCTCTACGGCGCCGCGGCGGTGGTCGCCCTCCTGCACGAC
Source organism: Dehalococcoidia bacterium (assembly GCA_963663235.2). Lineage (GTDB taxonomy): Bacteria > Chloroflexota > Dehalococcoidia > Bin125 > Bin125. The sequence goes on along the minus strand of CAXXNO010000012.1, from coordinate 134,385 downwards.
ATCACCATCATCGTCGGCGTGTTCGCCATCCTCGGGCGTACCATCGAGTTCGAGGTCAACGCGATGTTCGTCACCGCTGTGCTGGCGGTGATCGGCTACAGCGTCAACGACACCATCGTCGTCTTCGACCGCATCCGCGAGAACCTGCTGGGTGATGCGCGGCGGCTTCCGCGAGAGCGTCAACGCCGCCATCACCCAGTCGCTGGGCCGCTCACTGAATACGTCCATCACGCTGATCGTGGCCCTGCTCGCCTTGGTGCTCATGGGCGGCGCGACGATCCGCCCGTTCGCGGTGGTCCTACTGATCGGTGCCGTCGTAGGGACCTACTCGTCCATCGGGGTCGCTAGTCAGGTAGTCGTGCTCTGGGAAGAGGGCTCCATCCAGCGCCGGCTGCTCTTCCGCCGCCGGGTGAAAGCGACGACCTAGCGCACGGGGCCGGTCTCCCGCAGCGCCCGTCCGGTCCTCTGTCGCGCGGCTGAAGGCTTCGGCCTCACCGCTCGTCGAAGCTGGCTTCGCTGTGCGCTCCGTCGCAGAACGGCTTGTTCTTCGACGCGCCGCAACGGCAAAGCGTGCGGCGATTCAGAGCTTCCCACTCGCGCCCATCGGTGGACTCAACCGTGATGCCGCCCCGCACCCACAGCGGGCCGCCGGGGACCACGGCCACTTCCTGCGGCAGGTCCTCTTCCTCCGGCGCGCCGCTCGGAGGAATCGAATACGCCAGCCGCCCGGAGGGACAGAGCCGGATCATCTCGATCATCTTCGCCCGCGCCGCCGGGTCGTCGCTCTGCTCCAGCATCTTCCACACGTTGGTCGTTCGCGTTCCGCAGAATCCGGCGCTGTGGCACAGTGACTTGTCGTCGGTGACGGTGATGCCCGGTCCCTCGAGCCGTTCCTGTCGCGACGCTCCGGGTGACCGGTCGGCTGTCTCTGTGCCGTCGAAGCCGCGCTGCGCGTGCGTTCCGTCGCAGAACGGCTTGTTGCTTGATTCGCCACATCGGCACAGCGCGTACACCTTGCCTTGTGGATCGAAGTCGCGCAGGCGGTGCCAGTCGATTGGCTCTCCGTTGTACGTGTGCACCGGCGCCATCTCGCTGAGGGGCACGTCGCCGGAAACGAGGTACGGCCCGTTCGCTTGGATCTTGATGCGCTTCGTGTCTGCCATGAGTCTCCCCTCATCGACATCCGTACGCGCCGCACTGACACGGTAGCAACTTGCAGGGCGTTCCGATCGCTCCCACGCCTCGGTAGGCTCGTGCCCTCCGAGTCGATCCGCGCTAGCCACCGCCTCGCAGCACGCGTCCCCGGCGCGCTTGCGCGCCGGCCAACAACACGGGCCCACCCGCCCCCCGGCGCGCAAGCGCGCCGGCCAACAAAACCGACTCACCCGCCGGTGCGGTTCTGCTGGCGCAGCACGCGTGCGTCCCCCACCCGCCGCGTCACGCGACGCTGGTCCAGGTCCTCCAGGAATGCTTGTGCGTACTTCCGGCTCGTCCCCAGCAGGTCGCGCACCTGCGCCAAGGTGATCTCCCCTTCCGACCGCAGCGCCTCCACGACCTTCTCCACCAACTGCGCGTGCACCTCCGGCGCGAAATGCACGCCGTCCGCCACCCGCACAATCGTGCCCTCCGTCTCCAGGTAGCGCAGCAGTTCCGGGTCCACCTCGTTACTGCTCGGCGGTTGCGACCCTCCGGCCCGCAGGTCGGCCAGCAGACGCTCCGCCGCCAGCCGCTGCTCTCCACTCAGCTCCGCCCGCCGCTCCGGCAGGTCCAGCGCGCCCGCCCGCGCTGTGAGTTGGCCCCTGCGCACCAACGCTCCTTCCAGCGCCGCGAATGTCTTCGCCGGCAGGCGCAGGCGGCTGCGTAGCTCTTCTTTGGGGATCCCGGGGCGCAAAGGGTGCTCCGCGACGAACGTCTCCGTGAGCGCCTCTGCCTTACCCGCGAGCGCCGCGAACCCCTCCGCCGTCATCAGCAGACTGCTGTCCTCCAACTCGCCCTCGTCGGCCCGAGCCGCGTCCAATCGCACCATCGTTTCATCCGCCACCTGCCGCCCGACGGCCTCCCGCAGGGCGTCCGGCTCCAGCTCGCTGCGGCCGCGCAGCTCCGCCAGCGATGCCGGTTCGATCCGCTGGAGGTGCGCCAGCGCCGTATCGTCTGGAGTCCCGTGGAGCAGCCGCGCCAGCGCGTCCAGCGTCTCCGGGCGGTTGCGCCGGTGCCGGCGCGGCCGCGTGTCCACCACTTGCCCCCCGCCGATCGTGTCCTCGCTGCTCCGCACCACGAAGTAGTCGCCCCGCGCCGCCGCCACGGGGGCGGCCAGCCGGATCTGGGCCCAGCCCTCTTGGCCCGGCTCCAACTGCTCCTGGTCCAGCAGCCGGATGCGCCCGCTCACCTCGGCCGCGCCGCAGTGAAAGCTCACGCTGGCGTTGTGCTTGATCGGGCGCGGCATTCCGGCCACCGCCCGCAGCCGCACGTCTAAGGCGGTGGTCGGGTGCAGCCAGCCGGGAACCGTCAGCACCATGCCCCGCTCCAGGTCCTCCGGATCGACGCCGCCTAGGTTCACGGCAGTCCGGGTGCCCGCTTTCGCGCTCTCCACCTTTCGCTTGTGCGTCTGCAGTCCCCGCACTCGCGCCGAGTGGTCGCCCGGCACGAGCGCGACTTGCTCCCCCACGTGCAGCGGCCCGTCCACCAGGGTGCCTGTGACCACGGTGCCGAAGCCGCTGATCGTGAACACGCGGTCGATGGGCAGCCGCGGCCGTCCCAGGTCACGCTTGGGCGGCATGCCGTCCAGCGCACCATCCAGCGCCGCCTGCAGCGCCTCCAGCCCCTCGCCGCTCACGATCGAGCAGCGCACGATCGCTGCCGTCGCCAACGTGGTGGACGAGAGCGTCTCCCGCACGTCCGCCTCGACGAGATCCAGCCAGTCGCTCTCCACGAGATCCGCCTTGGCCAAGGCGACCACTCCGTGCTGCACTTGCAGCAGGTCCAGGATCGCCAGGTGCTCGCGGGTCTGCGGCATGACCCCTTCGTCCGCCGCCACGACGAGCAACGCCAGATCGATCCCGCCCACGCCCGCCAGCATGTTCTTGATAAAGCGCTCGTGCCCGGGCACATCGACGATGCTGACTTCGCGACCGCTCGGCAGCGTCAGCCAGGCGAACCCCAGGTCGATCGTCATCCCCCGCGCCTTCTCTTCTTGCAGGCGGTCCGGGTCGATGCCGGTCAGCGCTTGCACCAGCCGGCTCTTGCCGTGGTCCACGTGCCCCGCGGTGCCGATGACGTACATACGCTGCTCAGAGTATCAGCGGCTTCACTCGGTCCGCGTGTTAGCATCCCCGCCATGACGGACAGCCCTGTTGGCCTGCTGCGTGATCTCGCCTTCCGCGAGCACGAGACCACGGCCAATCACCCCGAGCGGCCCGATCGCTTGGTCGCCATCGAACAACTGCTGGACGACTCCGGCCTCGCCGGTCGCCTCTCTCCGGTCGAGGCGCGGCCCGTCTCGGACGAGGCGCTGAGACGCGTCCACTCGCCCGGCCTCATCGAGCAACTGACGGCGGCCGGACGACTGGCCGAGTCCCGGCGTGTCTTCCTCGATCAGGACACGGCCCTCGGCCCCGGCTCGCTCAAGGCCGCTCGCTTGGCCGCGGGCGGCGTGCTCGCGGCGACCGAACAAGTCGCCCGTGGCGATCTCAAGGCCGCGTTCTGTCTGCCCCGACCCCCAGGCCACCACGCCACGCCGAGCCGCGCGATGGGCTTCTGCTTCTTCAACAACGTCGCCGTCGCCGCCGCGCACGCCTTGGAGGCCGGCTTGGCCGACCGCGTCGCCGTCATCGACTTCGATGTCCACCACGGCAACGGGACCCAGGACATCTTCTACGCGGAGCCACGGCTCTTGTACGTGAGCTTGCACCAGTCCCCCCACTATCCGGGCACTGGCCGGCTCGAAGAGACCGGCGACGGCGACGCCGCCGGCACGAACCTCAACCTCCCTCTGCCCGCCGGCTGCGGCGACGCCGAATACCTCCGCTGCTTCGATGACGTGATCCTGCCCGTCGCGCGCCGCTTCCGGCCCTCGCTCCTAATGGTCTCCGCCGGCTTCGACGCCCACTGGCGCGACCCCCTCGCCGCCCAGAACCTCAGCGGCTCCGGCTACCGCGCCATCGCCGAGCGCCTGGCGGCGCTCGCGGGCGATCTCGGCGCGCCGCAGGTCTACGCCCTCGAGGGCGGCTACGACCTCGAAGCCATCGCTTGGGCCGTCCGCCACTGCGTCGAGGTGCTGCTGGGCGATCCGCCATCGGCCGACCCCGTCGGCCCCGCCCCCGCGGACCGCGCGGCCGCGGCGCCCAACATCGACGCCTTGGTCGCCCAAGCGCGAACGATCCACGGGCTCGGTTAGGAGCGACCATGAAGGCGATCGTCATCGAGAAGCCCGGCGACCCCGACGGCATCCGCCTCGCCGACGTCGACGACCCCATCCCCGCCGACGAGGAGGTCCTGGTCCGCGTCCACGCCTCCGCTCTGAACCGCGCCGACATGTTGCAGCGTCAGGGCCTCTACCCGCCCCCGCGCGGCGCTTCGTCCATCATGGGCTTGGAGCTCGCCGGCGAGGTCGCTGCGGTCGGCCGCACGGCCACTCGCTTCAAGCCCGGCGACCGCGTCTACGGCCTGTGCCCCGGCGGCGGCTACGCCCAACTCGCCGCTATCCACGAGTCACTCGCCATGCCCATCCCGGACGGCTGGACCTTCCAGCAGGCCGCGTCGATCCCGGAGGTCTTCTTCACTGCCAACGAGGCCCTGGTCACCCTGGGCCGCCTCGCCGCGGGCGAGCGCACGCTGATCCACGCGGGCGGCAGCGGCGTGGGCATCGCCGCTATCCAGATCGGCAAGGCCCGCGACGCCCAGGTCTTCGTGACCGCCGGCAGCGACGAAAAGTGCGCCCGCGCCCGCGACCTCGGCGCCGACGTCGCGATCAATTACAAGACCCAGGACTTCGCGGCGGTGGTCAAGGAGCGCACCGGCGGCGAGGGCGTGCACGTGATCCTGGACGTGCTGGGCGCGTCCTACTGGCCCCGCAACGTCGCTTCCCTCGCCACCGCCGGCCGCCTGATCCTGGTCGGCCTCATGGGCGGCGCAAAGATCGATGCCAACCTCGGCGAGATCCTGGCCCGCCGCCTCCAGGTGATCGGCACCGCCATGCGATCGCAGCCCACCGAAAACCGCGCCGCCATCACACACCGCTACCGCGACGGCGTCGAGCCCCTGCTGATCGAGGGCCGCATCTCCACCGTCATCGACCGCGTCTTCCCCCTCCGCGACGCCGCCGACGCCCACCGCTACATGGAAGCCAACAAAAACTTCGGCAAAATCGTCCTCGACGTTGCGGACGGCGTTTAGCCCTCGGTACCCTCAGCGTCCTCGCTTGGAGCCGCTCCCGCCCCGTTCGTCCTGCCCGCCCTGAGCCTGTCGAAGGGAGCGAAGCCCGCCCTGAGCGAAGTCGAAGGGTCGAAGGGTCGCAGGAGAACGGAGCGACCCGGTCGTTCGTCCTGCCCGCCCTGAGCCAACCGAAGAGAGCCCGTCGACGGGCGAATGACGCCGACCCCGTTCGTCCTGCCTGCCCTGAGCCTGTCGAAGGGAGCCCCGTCGAAGGGCGAACGGCTTTCTCCCCTCTCCATCCTTCCCTCCTGGGAAGGATGGAGAGGGGCCGGGGGTGAGGTCGCCGCGTCGACCTCTTCCGCCTTCGCCACGGCCGCACCGCCGAAAAACTCGCCTACGTTAAGGGGTGGCGATCGTCATACCAGACACAGGGGCAGTCGGTGGCTCTCCTCTACAGTCGACACGCCAGGGAGAAGATGGCGGTACGTCGCCTCATGGAGACCGACGTTGAGGCCGTGGTCGCGCACCCAGAGCGCGTCACACAGGACGAAGGCGCATTGCGGTACGATGCACGTATTGGGGAACGACCACTCCGCGTGGTGGTCTCTCGGCGCAACGAGATCGTCATCAGCGTGATGGTCTTGCGGGAGTGGGAGCCATGAAGGGCCACGTGACCTACGACGCCGAAGTGGACGCCCTTTACGTCCGCCTCCGTGACCCCGTCGGCCAGATCCGCACGGATCCCCTCACCGACCATCTCCACGTCGACTACGACGACACCGGCGCCGTCGTCGGCGTCGAGATCCTCTTCGCCAGCCAGGGCTTCTCCCTCAACGCCGTCCCCGAGCGCGACCGCGTCGCCGCCCTCCTCCGCTCCGTCTCCGCCCTCGCGCCTGCGTGACATCGACCGCCTCCGCAACGCCGAGAAACTCGCCTACGTCAAGGCGTGAGTATTTGTCATTCCGTCTCTGTTCGAGCTGCGGCGACGCTAGCAGTCGTTCAGTAGCCATCGACTATTAACCGCGCTGCGTAGCGGCGTATCCACTTCACTTGGAGCCTTCCTGAAATACTCCAAGGCCTTTTCGCGTTTACTGCTGTCGAGACATTCGAGATACCTCAAAGCGTTCTCTACTGAGAAAGGCATCCCTGGTTTGCTCGGGAAGTTCGGCGCCAAGTCCGTCCAGATGACTGCATCGAGCTCATGATCTCGTGCCCAGCTCTCAATCGTCATCTTCACGTCGCGCAGTCTGGCTCGCGAACATCCCCTGACACAGTCCACAAAGCCAATGTTTCTTGCGTCCGGCGTCCGCTCGCGGGATTTTAGATTCTTCACGGCCTCATCTACCGTCGCGCAGGTGCTTTCGGCCCAGAGCGCCGATACCGGTACGCCGTTTTCCGGATCAATGACCAGCGTCAACCGGCAGTCTTCCGACACACGTGAAAACTCAAGATGCAGTGTTGGCCCATCAGAGAACCAAGTGCTCGCAACACACAGATTTCGAGGGCACCAGACCAGTGAGCCCCAGCCGAGCACGGCGATCCTCACTGCCGGCCTCTTTGGCCAAGCCGCTCTCGTGCTGGCGCGGTTTGTTCCGTCATCCCACTAGCTCCCCTCCCCCACCCGCTCCAGCACGACCACCGGCGCCTCCTGACCCCCCCGTCCCCCTCACACCAACGACGGCTCCAGCAGCCGCACGAACACCTCGTTCGACAGCCGCCGCCCCCTCGACGTCAACCGCAGCCGCCCATCCACCTCCTCCGCCAACCCCACACCCTTCGACCACTCCACGGCCGGCCGGTACCGCTCCCACGCCGTCGGGTACCGCCGTGCGAACTCCGCCGCCACCACCCCCTCGTTCAGCCGCAGCCCCAGCGTCAGCGTGTCCAGCGCCGCCGTCTCCTCATCGACCTCCTCCCGCGACACCACCGCCGGGCTCGGCAATTGTCCCCCGTTCATCCTGAGCCTGTCGAAGGGCGAACGGGGGACGAGCCCAGCCTGTCGAAGTGCGACGGAACCATCGCGCAGCACCCCGATGTACCGCCCAGGGCTTCGCTCCACCGCGTACCGCACGCCATCGACGAACCCGTGCGCGCCCGGCCCCAGCCCCAGGTACTCGTCGTGCCGCCAGTAGACTAGGTTGTGCCGGCACGCCTTCCCCGGCCGCGCGTAGTTGCTGATCTCGTACTGCGCGTACCCCGCCGCCGACAGCCGCTGCTCGGTCGCTTCCCCCATCTCCGCCGCCACGTCCGGGTCCGCCTCCGCCACCGACCCCGACGCCACCCGCGCCGCCAGCGGCGTCCCCTCCTCCACCGTCAGCGCGTAGCACGACACGTGATCCGGCTCCATCGCGATCGCGCCTTCCAGCGTCCGCTCCCAGCCGCTCGACGGTTGCCCCGGCAGCCCAAAGATCAGGTCCACGTTCACGTTGTCGAACCCGGCGGCGCGCGCCGCCGCCACCGCCCGCCGCGCTCCTTCCCCGTCGTGCAGCCGGTCTAGGAAGTGCAGCTCCCCTTCGTCCAGCGACTGCACCCCGATCGACAGCCGGTTCACCCCCGCCGCCCGGTACGCCCGCAGCCGCTCCACGCTGACGCTCTCCGGGTTCGCTTCCAGCGTGATCTCCGCGTCCGCGTTGAGTGCGTAGCGTTCGCGCACGATGTCCAGGATCCGACCGATGGCCTCGCCCTCCAGCAGGCTCGGCGTCCCCCCGCCGATGAACACTGTCGGCACGAGCCGGCCCGCCACGAGCGGAGCCCACAGCCGCAACTCCGAAAGCAGCGCCGTCTCCCACGCCGGGATCAGCGCCTCCAGGTTCGCGTAGGTGTTGAAGTCGCAGTACGAGCAGCGCACCGTGCAGAACGGCACGTGTAGATACAGGCTGATCGGGCGCGACGACACCACGCCCGTAGTCTACCGCCCGCCCCACTCCGCCTTAACGCGCGGGCGCGCGGGCCAACCCCCCGCGCCCCGTCCCCCGCTCCACGTCGCCGCTTGCGGCGCGTGGGTGCTCTAGGAAACCGGCTGCGCCTCCATCGGCAGCAGGTCGACGTTCACTGCCGGGTTCTCCACCAGTCCGCCGCAGGCCTTCGCCAGCGACGGCAGCACGTCGGCCGCGAACCGATGCATCTGCTCTTCGATCTCTTCCTGGGTGTAGCTGGTGCCCTCGAACCACGCCGTGAACATGAAGTCGTCGTATCCCACGACCTCTTTGACGTTCATGATCTTGTCGACCACTTCGTCCGCCGTGCCGACGAACGCCAGCCCCTTCTCAATCACCAGATCGGCCGGGATCAGCTTGTACGCGTCGGGCGGCTCCTCGCCCGGGTCCGCCAGCAGCGCCGCGATCCCGAACGGGCTGTAGTAGTTCCACTGGAACTCCAGCGACCGCTTGAACCGCTCGATCGCCGCCTTCGCCCCCGGGCCCGGCGGCACGATGTGCACCCAGCGGCAGCAGCCGTAGCCTCGCTTCTTCTCCGCGTCCCAGCCGTACTTCCACTGCCCGCGGTTGAGCCGATCCGGCCAGCCTTCCTTCTCGGACTCGTCGTAGTACGTCTCGACGTTCGCCTTCACCCGTTCGTTCGAATCCGGCACGGTGAACGCGTTGATGCCATGGCGCGCCGAATATCGCACTGAGCGCTCGCTGTTCGACGGCTCCCACATCTGCGGGTACGGCTTCTGCAACGGCTGCGGGAAGACGCTGATCTCCTTCAGCGTCGTCGTTGTGGCGTAGAGCGGCTGCGCCGACATCATCGAGTACATGTCCGCCGGCGCGATGTTGAGCACCTGGTCCACACTCCGCCCGGCCTTGGGCTGGTTGAAGTAGCCGATGGTCCCCCAATGGTGCCAGCGCGTGTAGCTGGGCGGAATGGTGAAGAACTCGCCCTGGTGAGAGAACGAGGGCTGCGTCCAGCACTTCAGGATCAGCTCCAGCGCCTCCTCGAAGTAGCGCCGGTTCCGCTCTTGGTCCTGCACCGTGGACCCGTAGGGCTTGCCGAAGACCTCCGCCTCCCGCGGCTGGTACCCCCGCCCGATGCCGAACTCCAGCCGGCCGCCGCTGATCACGTCCAGCGTGGCCGCTTGCTCGGCGAGGCGGATCGGGTGCCACCAGGGCAGGATGTTGGCCATCTGCCCCAGCCGGATGCGGTTCGTCCGTGAGGCGATGGCGGCCAGCGTGATCAACGGATTGGGGCTGAACTCCGCCCCTTCCGGCTGGAAGTGGTGTTCGGTGAAGAAGACGTAGTTGAAGCCCAGCTGCTCGGCCAGGATCGCCTGCCGGACCTGCCGCGCGGTGATGCGCTGATAGCTCTCGTGCACCTCTTCCAGACTGGCGTCGGGGACCGGGACCCCGTCCGGCTTCGACGCCACGGCTGGGAGGTCCGTTGCGCCGTTGTGGAACATTCCGACTTCCAGCATGGTCTCAGTCCCTTCGCCTGCCCGCGCCGCCTACGGGATCGCCGCTTGCATCGGTGGAACGTCGTCACTGCCCACCTCCACTCCGGGGCGGGCGGCTTCTCTCCGGCGCATTATGCGCCTGCCGGTCAAGTTTCGACACCCCTGTCCAGGGCCTGCCCAAGACTCCGGCGCCGCCGGTCAGACCATCGCGGCCGCGTAGATCTCGTGCAGGTAGCCTTCCTTGTAAAGACCCGTCGTCCCCGCCACGGTCCAGGCTGGCCCGGCTTCCGTGCCGAAGAACTCCTCCGCCACCTCCATCACGATCGGCCACGCCCGCGGGTCCTTGTGGAAGGAGCTGACCTCTACAACGTTCTCCATCGACGCGCCGAAGCGTTCCAGCACCTCTTGGATCCGCGCCAGCGCGTAGCGCGCTTGCCGGGCGGTGTTGCCCGGCGTGATGATGTTGCCGTCCCCGTCGGACGCGACCTCGCCCGCGATGGTGATCAAGCGCCCGCCCTCTTTTTTCGCCCCGCCCGCGATCGGCAGCGCGTGCCACCAGATGCTCGGCGGGCAGTGCGCCACTCGCGGGCCCGGGCTGAAGTCCGCGATCGCCCGATACGCGCCCAGGAGCCCCAGCCGGTAGAGCCCCGGCGTCCCGATGGTCGTGACGGTGGGCGCGTTCTCCCGCGCCACGTCCGCCACGACCTCTTGCAGCCACACGTCGACCGCCGCGTCCATCCCCCGCGGGTCACGGTTGAACCCGATCAGGTCGATGACGTCGTCCATGCTGCCGCCCGCCATCTCCACGATCTCCTGGATGCGCCGGAAGGCGTACTGCGCCTGCGCTCCGTGGTCACCCGGCCGCGTGATGTAGCCGTCCGCGTCGGCCCCCATCTGGCCGGAGACGAACAGCAGGTCGCCCTTCTTGCACCCGCCGGACATCGGGAAGCGCCGCACCCAGCGGATCGTCTCCGGCGTGAAGCACTCCTTCTTCCCCGCCCCCAGGTGCGCGATCGCCCGGATGCTCACCAGCAGCTCCGGCTCCTGGAACCCCGTGCTCGCCACCGCCGTCCAGGCCGGATAGTCCGACGTGAAGAACTCCCGCGCCACTTCGAACACCGTGTCCATCTCCCGCGCGTCCTTGTGCAGCGAGATGATGTCCACCACGTCGTCCATGCCGCCCCCGGCCGCCTGTACCAGCTCGCGCATCCGCTCGAACGCGTATTTCGCCTGCGCGCGCACGTCGCCTGGCGCAACCGGGCGGCCGTCGCCATCGAGCGCTACCTGCCCGCCGATGAATAGCAGCTCACCGACCTGGACCGCCGGCGATGCCGGCAGCCGGTCGTACCAGCGGTGCCTCTCCGACTGGTGACAGACTTTCTCCAGCGCCATGCTCTGGCCCTCCGATCGCTGTGACGCGATTGGCTCCGCTCCACCGACGGCTCGATCAAGGCGAGGTCCATGACCCGGCCAAGGACCGGCCCACGCCTTGGGCGGGATAGGCTACCGCATCGGCCCGCGCGGCGGACGGCTCGCCGTCACGATGCCAGCAGCACGATCCCGCCCACCGCGATCACCGTCCCCACCACGGCCCACACCGTGATCCGCTCCCGCAGCACCAGCACCGCGATCGGCAGCGCGAACAGCGGCGCCGTCGCGAACAACACCGACGCTGGCCCCCCGCCGATGTCTTGGACCGCGAACACGAACAACAGCGTTCCCACGCCCGTTGAGAAGACGCCGGTCATCCCAATGACCACCACGGCTCGAAGCGTGAGCGTCCGGCGCCGGATCGCCGAGGTGGGTCGCGCCGTCACGTACAGCGACAACAGGATCGCGCCCGGCGGGATGTGCAGCATCGCCACCGACGCTGCCTCGTGCCCTTCCGACGCGCTCCGCAGCCACGTCGTATCGCCGGCCCACGCCAGCGCCGTCGTCAGCGCGATCGCGATCCCCACCATCACCCGGGGCAGGCTCAGCCCGATCCCCGGAATCCGGAGCATCGCCCGCCCCTCCGTCGCCTGCGCGTTGCTCCCCCCCGCGATCGGTCGCCGCTCTCCTTCCTCCGGCCCGCGCGACGGCGGCGGCGCCGAGCGGCTTGCGCCCAGAAACACCGACGGCATCGCCCGGCCGCCGCCCGCCGGTCGCACGGAACCGAGGAAAAGGGCCGGGGTTACCGCCCACGCCTCGTGAGGTTGTCGAGCGCCGAGCGTTCGCGTCTCGCCGGTCTCTCCAGCGACCGCATCCGCCCGCGGCCGCCCGTACAGGGCGACCACGTACACCCCCGCGATGATCAGCACCGCTCCCGCACCGTCCGTCACGGTCACCGGGTCGCCCAACAACACAGCCGGCAGCACAAACGCCAGCAGGCTGAACAGCCCGATGATGGTCGTGAACGCCCGCATCAGCCCAAGTATTTTGGTGGCGACCACGTAGAGCGGGTCCCCGATCACGATGGCCAGCATGCCGGCGGCGGCCAACTGCCACATGTTGTTGAACGACATGCTTGCCAGATCGCCCTGCGAGTTCAGCGCGTAGAGTGCCGCGACCGAGAACAGCGCGGCGAACACCATCCGCAGCGCCGCGATGGAGACCGGGTCGATCCGCTTCACGTGGTGGCTGATCACCGCCGCGGCGATCGCCCAGGCCAGTGCCACGCCGAGGGCTGCGAGGACGCCCATCCTCAGACGGCTCGCTCTGCGCTGCGCCGATCGCCCAACGGAAAACCGCTCGCCTCAGTCACGCCAGTAACGCAATCCCTCCCACCGCCAGCGCGGCGCCCAGCGCTCCCCACACCGTCACCCGTTCGTGCAAGACGATCGCCCCCAGTGGCAGCGCGAAGATCGCCGACGTCGCGAAGATCACGGACGCGGGCCCCGGGCCGATCTCCTGGAGCGCGAACACCATGAAGATGCTGCCGATTCCGATCGAGATCACTCCGGAGAGCCCGATCACGCTCACGCTTCCCACCGATACGGCCCCGCGGCGCAGCGCGCTGCCGGGCCGCACAATCGCTCCGGTCGCCAGGATCAGCGCCGCCGGACACAGGATCAGCACTGCCACGGTGGACGCCTCGAAGTCCGCCGCCGCGCTCTTCAGCCACGTCGCGCTCCCGGCCAGGCACAGTGCGGCCGTCATTGCCAGCAGCGTCCCGACGAGCAGGCGGGAGGCCGGCCGGCCGATGATCGGCAGCCGCACCGTCGCCGGCGCCGGCCCGCTCGCCGCGTCCGCCTCGCTTCCACCCGCAATCGGTGGCCGCTGGGCTGCCGTTCGGCCTGCATTCGAGCGGTCGGTGCCCAGGAACAGCGCCGGGGATGCCGCTCCGCCTCCGCGCGCGCGGGTTGAGCCTAGGAACAACGCAGGCGCTGAGTGCAGGCCCCCCACTGACCACGCCGGCGCCGATCCTGGGAGCAGCGCCGCGGCCCCGGCGTCTCGCGCGGCGGGGTCGGGATGAAGATCGGCGCGAGCGGGGGTCGCTCCACCTGCCCGTCCGTACACCGCCACCGTGTATACCCCCACCACGATCATCACCGCGCCGACGGCCGTTTTCTCACTCACCGGCTCGCCCAGGATGAGCGCCGGCAGGATGAGAGCCGCCAGGCTGTACAGGCCGATGAAACTCGTAAACGCCCGCGTCAGCCCCAACAACGCGATGGCGAGGACGTAGAGTGGCTCGCCGATCAGGATCGATAGGAACCCGTTTCCGATCAGCTGCACGAAGTCGTTCAAGTCCATGCGCAGCAGACCGCCCTGACCGCCCAGAGCGAACAGCGCCGCCGTCACGAACAGCCCCGCAAAAAACATGCGCACGCCCGCAAGCGACAGGAAATCGACGCGGCCGGATTTGCTGGCGATCAGCGTGCCCGAGACCGCCCAACCGAGAGCGGTGGCCAGGGCAGCGAGAACGCCCACGCTATCGGGCTCTGATCAGATGGGGCACGAGTGTCGCTGGCGGACGCATCGCACCATCCTACTCGCTGGCTCCGGCCGCGCTTCCCGTGCCGCTCAGGTGATCAGCACGATCCCCACGACCGCGACGACGGTGCCAATCCCGGCCCAGCGTGTGAGCCGCTCGCGCAGGAAAACTACGGCCAGCGGCAGCCCGATGAGCGGCGAGATGGAATAGACCGCCACGGCCTGCCCCGCACCGATCTCCTGGATCGCGATGAGAATCAGCACGGCGCTGGCCCCGGTCCCCAGCACGCCGAACAGCGCCATCGCGCTCATGCTTCGCAGTCCGAAGTCCAGGCGTCGCAGGCTAGACCGGGGCCACACCAGCGCTGCGATCCCGAACACCGGCAGAATCACCGGCATCCGCACGATCACCCCCGCCGTGGCGTCCACGTCGACGGACGCCGCCCTCAGCCACACGGTCGCGGAGGCGAAGCTGAGCGCGGCCAAGAGAGCCACCACCACGCCCGCCATCTGCCGGTGCTCGCTGAGCCGGCGCCGCCAATGCGAGATCTCGATCCGCCCCACTCGGTCCCCAAGCCGGGCCGAGCCAAGGAACACCGCTGGCGCCGCGCTCGCGGAGGCCGCCCCCGGCTCGAGCGTCGTTCGCTCTCCGCGGCTGGGACCGGCGCCTACCGCCGCCATCGGCAGCCGCAGTTCGGAGTCGCCGGCGCCTTGATCGGCCGGCTCGTCCACCCTTGCCGGCGCCGAACCCGCCGCCCGCGCCGCGCGTGCTCGGACGATGCGCGCCTCCTCGTCGCTGGGCCGGCCGTGCAGCGCCACCAGATACACGCCCGCCACCACCAGCGCCGCCCCAATCCCCACCTCCCACGTGGCCGTCTCCCCCAGGAAGATCGCCGACAGCACGAAGGCGAGGAGCACGTTCCCGCCCAGCAGGATGGTCAACGGCCGCGCCATCCCAATCAGCGCAACCGACGCCGTGAACAGCGTCTCCCCCACCCCCGACGCCACGAACCCGGCCAGTGAGAGCTGCCACATATTGTGGAAGCTCATGCTCATCAGATCGTCCACGCCTCCCAAGGCGAACAGCGCTACGACGAAGAAGCCGCCCGCCCACACCGCACGGATGAAGCTCAGCGACAGCGTGTCCACGCGCGCCGTCTGCGAGGCCATGAACGTGCTGGCCACCGCCCAGACCACCGCCGCGCCTAGCGCCGCCGCAATTCCCATGGCTCCTCCATCCCCACCCCGCCCCGCCGCACCTCGCGCGAACGATAACCCCTCCGCCGCCGCCGTTTGATTCGATTTCGGCCCCGTGCCAGACTCGGTCCCGATCTGCGCTGCCCGTCGGTCCGGACGTCCCTGACTCGTCTTGGAGGATCCGTTGCTGAAGAGCCACCCCTGCGGCGACTTGCGCACCGACCATGAAGGCGCGGTCGTGACCCTGGCCGGCTGGATTCATCGCCGGCGCGACCACGGCGGCCTCATCTTCATCGACCTGCGGGACAGCGCCGGCATCGTGCAGGTGGTGCTCCACCCGGATCGCGCCCCCCAGGCGCACGCCGCCGCGGCCTCCGTCCGCGTCGAGTACGTCCTGCGCGTCGAAGGGACCGTCGTGCGACGCAGCCCCGAGACGGTGAACGCCAAGATCCCCACAGGCGAGGTTGAGGTCCTGGCGACCCGACTCGAGATCCTCAACCCTGCCCGTACCCCGCCCTTCCCCATCAACGAGCCCAGCGAGGTGGCTGAGGCGGTTCGCCTAAAGCATCGCTACCTCGATCTGCGTCGCCCGGAGATGCAGGCCAATCTGCTCCTCCGCCACCGCATGAACCGCTTCATCCGGCGCTTCATGTCGGACCGCGACTTCATCGAGGTCGAGACCCCGGACCTGGTGGTCCCCACGCCCGAGGGCGCCCGCGACTACCTCGTCCCCAGCCGCCTCCATCCCGGGAGCTTCTACGCGCTGCCTCAGTCGCCGCAGCAGTTCAAGCAGCTCCTGATGGTGGCCGGCGTCGAGCGCTACTTCCAGATCGTGCGCTGCTTCCGCGATGAGGATCTCCGGGCCGACCGTCAACCGGAGTTCACCCAGCTCGATGTCGAGATGGCCTTCTGCGAGGAAGAGGACGTTCTCTCGCTGATGGAGGAATTGCTCACGGATCTGTTCCGTGAGCTCCGGCCCGACCTGCGGCTGCAATCGCCCTTCCCCCGCCTCACCTATCAGGACGTCATGGAGCGCTACGGCACGGACAAGCCCGACACGCGCTTCGGGCTCGAGCTCGTCGACTGCACCTCCCTGCTCACCGACTCGCCCTTCGCCGTTTTCCGCGATGCCATCGCCCGCGGAGGACGCGTCCGCGCGGTGCCCGTGCCGGGAGGCGCGGCCCTCTCGCGCCGCCAGGTCGATGACTACATCGCCTTGGCGAAGACGTTCGGGGCCAAGGGCTTGGTCTCGATTCAGTTCGCCGCCGACCCCGATACCGCCGAGGGCGGGGATCTCCGCTCCCCCGTCCTCCGCCATTTGGGCGAGGACGCGGCGCGGGCGATCGGCCGGAGTTGTGGGGTCGGCGCCGGGGACATGGTCCTCCTCGCCGCCGACGCCGACAAAGTGGTCAACGTCGTTCTCGACGGGATCCGCCGCGAGGTCGCCCGGCGCCTCGGCCTCACCGATGATGCGGACCTGCACGTCGCCTTCGTGACGGACTTCCCCTTGCTCGAGTGGAAGGAGAAGGAGCAGCGCTGGGACGCGCTGCACCATCCCTTTACCGCCTCCGCTGAGGCCGACCTCCCCCATATCGAGAGTGATCCCGGTCGGGTCCGCGCCCGCGCCTACGATATTGTTGCCAACGGCTTAGAACTGGCCTCCGGATCCATCCGTATACACGAGCGAGAGCTCCAAGAGCGGGTCTTCCGCCTCCTGGGCATCGGACCGGAAGATGCAATGGCGCGCTTCGGGCACATGCTCACCGCCTTCGAGTACGGCGCACCGCCGCACGGCGGCATCGCGCTCGGGCTGGATCGCATCGCCATGCTCCTCGCCGGCGCACATAACATTCGCGAGGTGATCGCTTTCCCCAAGACCCAGGCGGCCACCGATCTGCTCGTGGGCGCGCCCGCGCCGGTGCCGCCGGAGCAGCTCGCCGAGTTGGGCCTGGCCGCCCGGCCCCTGGCGGCAAAGCCGCTGCCGGATCAGGAGTAGCGCGCGAACCTGCTGATGCGGGTGATACGATCGCGCCGGTCTGGAAGCTGAGGTGTGTGGATGACCGTCGATCGGCTATGGAGAGTGGCGGCGAGACGCTGGCCTGCTGCCATGGCGCTGCTGCTGCTCGTCACCCTCGTGGCTGCCGCCTGCGGTGGCGGCGGCGGCGACGACGACGACGCCGACCGCGCCCGCACCACCCGTGAAGACCGCGATGGCTCCGCGCAAGCCCAGGCGGAGCCCGGCGCCCAGGCCGTGGAGCAGGCGGACGCAGAGCCGGGCGGATCCGCCGCTCCGGCGGCCCCCCGCGTCAGCGGCGAGCTCCGCATCGCCCGCCAGGAGCCCATCACCCTGGACCCCGCCCTGGTCACGGACGCGACTTCCGCCTCCTACGTGGTCGAGCTCTTCAGCGGCCTCGTCACGCTGGATCAAGATCTCAATATCGTCCCCGATCTGGCGGAAGCGCTCCCCGAGGTCATCGACAACCCGGATGGAACGGTGACCTACCGCTTCGTGCTCCGCCGCGACGCCCTCTTCCACAACAACCGGCGCGTGACCGCCGACGACGTGAAGTGGAGCCTGGAGCGCAACGCCTCGCCCGATACCTTCTCGCCCACCGCCCAGGACTACCTCGGCGACATCGTCGGCGCGCGCGACTACATCCGCGGCCGCATCGACGCGATCACCGGCGTCGAGGTCATCGACGAGCGCACCATCGACATCACGGTCGACGCCCCCAAGGAGTACTTCCTGGCCAAGCTCACCTATCCCACCGCCTTCGTCGTCGACCGCCAGCAGGTCGAGGCCGACCCCCAGAACTGGGCCCGCGACCCCAATGGCACCGGGCCCTTCCGCGTGCAGGAGTGGCAACTGGGCGAGCAGATGGTCCTGGTCCCCTTTGACCGCTACCACCTGGGCCCCGCCACCATCGATGCGGTGCGCATCCGCTTCGCGGGCGGCGCCGTCACCCAGTATGAGAACGACGAGGTCGACATCGCCGGCGTCGGCGTCAACGATATCGAACGCGTCCGCGACCCCGCCGACTCCCTCAACGCGGAGTTCGTCAACCGCGCGGAGCTCTCGGTCTCTTACATCGGCTTCAACGTGCGCCAGCCCCCCTTCGACGATCCCTTGGTACGTCAGGCCTTCGGCATGGCGCTGGACAAGCTGACGCTGCAAGAGGTGGTCCTCATGGGCGCATTGCCCGTCGCCGAAGGCATCCTCCCGCCCGGCATCCTGGCCTACGACCCCGATTTCCGTGGCCTCCCCTTCGACCCCGAGCTGGCCCGCGAGCTCCTGGACGACTCCTCCTACGCCGGCCGTCTCCCCACCGTTCGGCTCACCATCTCTGGCCTGGGCGCCACGCCCGGCCCGGTGATCGAGGCGATGCAGCAGATGTGGCTGGACAACCTTGGCGTGGAGGTCCAGATCCAGCAGGTGGAGACCGCCACTTTCTACTCGGAGCTGGACCGGGGCCTCTACCAGATGTTCAACATCGGCTGGATCGCCGACTACCCCGACCCCGAGAACTTCCTCGATCTCCTCTTCCACAGCCGCTCGCTCCAGAACAACACCGGCTACTCCAATCCCGACGTCGATGCGATCCTGGAGGCCGCCCGGGTTGAGTCGGACCTCGATGAGCGCATCCGCCTCTACCGCCAAGCGGAAACCGTCATCGTCCAGGACGCGCCTTGGCTGCCCCTCTTCTTCGGGCAAGCCAACGAGCTCGTGAAGCCCTACGTGCAGGGCTACACGCCGCCTCGCATCGTGATCCCCTACCTTCGCTTCATCACGCTCACCGAATAGCCGCGCCGCGCGCTGGCAAAGGGAGCTATGGCAGGCGGCCTGCTTCCGTTCATCGTTCGGCGGCTTCTCCTGGTGCCGCCGATCCTGTTCGCCGTCCTCCTCATCACCTTCGCTTTCACCCAGATCGCCCCCGGCGACCCCGTTCGCATCATCACCGGCTCCCGCCAGCCCGACCCCGAGGTCGCCGAGCGCATCCGCGAGGAGTTCGGCCTGAACGGCGGCTTCGTTGAGCGCTTCGGCGATTACACATGGGGCGTCGTCACCCGCGGCGATTTCGGCCTCTCCTACTTCAACCGCAGCCCCCAGCGCACTGTTTGGGAGCTGCTGAGCGGCCGGATCTGGGTCTCCGCGCGGTTGGGCCTGATCTCGCTCGCCCTCATTTTCCTCCTCGGCATCCCCCTCGGCGTCTTCGCCGCCATGAACCGCGGCACTTGGAAGGACCCCGCAACCATCGGCTTCTTCATGATCTTTGATGCCATCCCCACGATCGTCTTCATTCCCCTCTTCACCTGGCTGCTTGTCTTCGGCCTGGACGATGTCATCCGCCTCTTCGGCCTCGATGTGCCCTCCTTCTGGATTCCCGGCAACGCGGCCTCCTACATCATCCCCCTCACCGCCCTGACCCTGCCCAGCCTGGCCGGCATGGCGCGCTTCGTCCGCGCCAGCGTCCTCACCGTCCTCGACCAAGACTACGTGCGCACCGCGCATGCCAAGGGCCTCGGGCCGCGCACGGTGGTCTATCGCCACGTGCTGCGCAACTCGCTCTTGCCCGTCAGCACCGTCTTCGCCTTGAGCATCGTCTCGGTCGTGGGCGGCTCAATCTTCGTCGAGACGCTGTACGGCGTGCCCGGCGTCGGCGCCTTCGTCTTTCGAGCCATCGGCCAGCGCGACTTCAACGTGCTGCTCGCCTTTACCTTGCTCGTGGCCACCATCTTCGTCTTCGCCAATCTCGTCATCGATATCGCTTACGTCTTCATCGACCCGCGCATCCGCTACTCACGGCGGTCCCAGTGACCATCGCGGAAGCCGGCGCCTCCGGTATTGACTTCGGCGTAGCGCCCGCCGCCGAGTCCCCCTGGCGTCGCGCCTGGCGCGCCCTCCGCCGCAAGAAGGTGGCGATGATCGCGATGAGCTTGATCGCGCTCATCTACGGCGCTGGCGCCTACACCTTGCTCGACGCCTTCGGCGCGCCTACCGGCCTCCAGGATCCCCTGGCCACCAACCTCACCGAGCGCCGCCCCATTCGCGAGATCGATGGCCGGGTCGAGCCCCTCGGCTCCTACCTGGATCGCCACGGCGTCGCTCTGGACACGGTGCTTGCCCTCAACCCCGGCCTCGTCGCGGAGATCGAAGCCGAGACGGGCCTCCTCACCCGCGATGCCGTGGTGCCGCCCGGCACAACCTTCGTCCTCAAGGAAGATCAGGCGCTGCAGGGCCCTTCCTCTCAGCACCTCTTCGGCACCGATCGCGTGGGGCGCGATCTGTTCAGCCGCGCCCTCTTCGCCGCCCGCACCACGCTGATCATCACGGTGCTGGCCTTTCTCTTCGGCAACGTCTTCCTGGGGCTCGGCCTGGGTTTGCTCGCGGGCTATCTCGGCGGCTTGGTGGACGCCGTCATCATGCGCGTCGGCGATGTCGTGCTCGCCATCCCCGCACTGCTCGTCCTGATCGTCGTGAATGCCTCCCTCCGCGACCGCCGGACCGAATGGTTCGAAGCCATCGACGACTTCTTCGGCACTTCATTCCTTATCGATCAGGGCATCGACGACTTCGCTCTCTTGTTCTTCGCCTTCTCCATCTTTGGCTGGGTCTCCACCGCGCGCTTCGTCCGCGCCCAGGTCTTCGCCCTGCGCGAGGAGGAGTTTGTCCTCGCCGCCGAGTCCATCGGCGCGCGCACCACCCGCATCCTCATCCGCCATCTCCTGCCCGGGGTCCTCCCCTGGATCGTCGTCGGCATCAGCGCCAGCCTCGGCGCCATCGCCGCCCTCGAGGTCGCCCTCACCTTTTTGGGCATCGGCGTCCAGCCCCCCACCGCCTCCTTCGGCGCAATGATCGACGACGCCGGCGGCGTCTCGACCTTAAACCTCCACCCCCACATGCTCCTGGTGCCCGGATTCATCCTCGCGGTGCTGATCTTCTCCTTCAATCTCCTCGGCGACGCCGTCAACGATGTCGTCAACCCTAGGGGGCGATAGCGCCTCCACCTCGGGCCTCCCTGACTCTGATCGACGCCGCACCCGCTGCTATACTCGGTGCACGGGAGTCCCATTACTTCGTATGAAAGTGACCGCCGAATCGATCCCGGAGGCGCGCGTCGTCCTCGAGGTGGAAGTGGACGATGAGCGCTTCCAGCGCTCGATGACCTGGGCGTACCGCCGCCTCGCCTCCAACGCCAAGATCCCCGGCTTCCGCCCGGGCAAGGCGCCGCGCGCATTGGTGGAACGCACCCTGGGGCGCGATCGCCTGCTCCAAGAGGCCGTCGATCACATGGTGCCGGAGGCCTACGACGAAGCCCTCCGCGAGCACGAGCTGGAGCCCATCGGCCCGCCCGAGGTGGAGATCCTCACCCTGGAGCCCATGCGCTTCAAGGCCACGGTCCCGCTGCAACCCAAGGTGGAACTGGGCGACTACCGTTCCATCGCCTTGGAATCGGAGCCCGTCGTCGTAAACGATGATCGCATCGCCGAGACCGTCTTGGGTCTCCGGCGTCAGCACGCCGTCTTGGAGCCCGTGGACCGCCCCGTGCAGTACAACGACCGCCTCCGTCTCGACATCCGCGGCGTACTCAAGGACCGCACCTTCGCCCGCGAGGACAATGTGGAGTTCTCGCTGCGAGAAGGCACGGAGGTGGTGGTCCCCGGTCTTGCCGAGCAGATCGTGGGGCTGGAGACCGGCACGGATCACCAGCTTGAGATTGCCCTCCCGCAGGACGTGGAGAATCAAGAGCTCGCGGGCGAGACGGTGACCTTTCACCTCACCATCCACGAGCTCAAGCAGGAGATCTTGCCCGATCTGGATGACCACTTCGCCGGCGAGGTCGGCGATTTCGACTCCCTCGATGCTCTGCGCCTGCGCATCACCACCGATCTCCGCGAGCAAGAAACGGCGCGGGTGCAGGGCGCCTTCAAGGACGCGGTGCTGGCGGAGGCGGTGCAGCAGGCCACGGTGGAGTTTCCTCCCATGCTGGTGGACCGCGAGATCGAGCACATGCTCGCGGATGCGGCCCGCACGCGCGGCCAGAGCCTGGATGCCTACCTGCAAGGGCTCGGCCAGGACCCCAAGGAGCTCGCCGCCACCCTCCGGCCCGATGCTGCCAAGCGGGTCCAGCAGAGCCTGGTCCTCTCGGAACTGACAAAAGCGGAGGAGATCACCGTCTCCGACCCCGACATCGAGACCGAAATCGCCCGCGTTTCCGGCGATGGGCCGCAGGCCGAACAGGTACGCGCGGTGTTCGACAGCGAGAACGGCCGCGGCATCATCCGCCAGAATCTGATCACTAGCCGGACCCTGGAGCATCTGGTCGCGTTGGCCGGGGCCGCCGCCGCGGCTCAGCGCGCGGCGCCCGCCGGCGAGGACGTGGACGCGGAGTCGGCCTCTTCTGTGCCGACGGAAGCAAGGAGTGAATGATGAACCCGGTCGTTCCAGCCAACATCGTGCCGATGGTCGTGGAGACTTCGAGTCGCGGCGAGCGCGCCTACGATATCTACTCGCTGCTCCTGCGGGAGCGCATCCTCTTCGTCGGGAGCCCCATCGATGATCAGGTGGCCAACCTGATCATCGCCCAACTCCTCTACCTGGAGCGCGAGGACGCCGACCGCGACATCAACATGTACATCCACAGCCCCGGTGGGGTCATCTCCGCCGGTCTGGCAATCTACGACACCATGCAACTGATCCGCCCCGCGGTGTCGACTATCTGTGTAGGGATGTCCGCCTCGATGGGGACCGTCCTCCTGACGGCGGGGGCCCACGGCAAGCGGTTCGCGCTGCCCAACGCCACGATCCATATGCACCAGGCGACGGGCGGTGCGCGGGGGCAAGCATCCGATGTTGAGATCGCGGCTCGGGAGATTATCCGTAACAACGAGATCATCCGCGGCATCCTGGCCAAGCACACGGGCCAGTCCCTGGATGTGATCAAGCGCGATACCGACCGCGACTTCTATCTGGACGCCGCGCAGGCCAAGGAGTACGGCCTGGTGGATGAGGTGCTCCAGGCGCCCGAAGGCGATGCGGAGGTCAAGGCGGCCTCCTGAGGACGGGCGGCGGTCGAGAGACGGGGGAGGCAGCGGTGACCAGTACTCGCAGCAGCGGTCGCACGCAGTATCACTGCTCCTTCTGCGGCAAGAATCAGGACCAGGTCAAGCGCCTGATCGCCGGACCCGGGGCGGTCTACATCTGCGATGAGTGCGTGGATCTGTGCCGCGAGATCATCGTGGAGGAGTCCGGCGCCTCCACCACCGACCGCGCTAAGACCGCGCCCGGCGCTCTGGCTGAGACCAAGCCCCTCCCGCCGCAGGACATCTACGCGCGCCTGGAGGAGTACGTCATCGGGCAGGAGCAGGCCAAGAAGGTCCTCTCCGTCGCGGTCTACAACCACTACAAGCGCATCGGCGAGGAGGCCGGCTCCGGCGAAGTCGAGCTTGAAAAGAGCAATATCCTGCTCGTCGGGCCGACCGGATCCGGCAAGACGCTCCTCGCCCGCACGCTGGCGAAGATCCTGGATGTCCCCTTCTCCATCGCTGATGCCACCGCCCTGACGGAGGCGGGCTACGTCGGCGAGGATGTGGAGAACATCCTCCTCCACCTCATCCAATCCGCCGATTTCGACATCCAGCGCGCCGAGCGTGGCATCGTCTACATCGACGAGATCGATAAGGTCACGCGCAAGGCCGACAACCCCTCGATCACGCGCGACGTGTCCGGGGAGGGTGTCCAGCAGGCGTTGTTGAAGATCATCGAGGGCACCATCGCCTCTGTCCCGCCGCAGGGTGGCCGCAAGCACCCCCACCAGGACTTCCTCCAGATCGATACCTCCAAGATCCTCTTCATCTGCGGCGGCGCCTTTGAGGGGATCGAGGCCTTGATCGAACGCCGCATCGGCCGCGGGAGCGCCCTCGGTTTCGGCGCCACGCCGCCGTCGCTGCACGACACCAGCAACCTTCTCCGCGAGCTCACCCACGACGACCTGCTCAAGTACGGGCTCATCCCCGAGTTCGTCGGCCGCCTGCCGCTGGCCGTGGCCCTCGACCCGCTCGATCGCGACGACCTCATACAGATTCTCACCGAGCCCAAGAACGCCCTCGTGCGGCAATTCCAGCGCTTCTTTGCTCTGGACAACGTGGAACTGGTCATCTCTCCCGAAGCCCTGGAGGCCATCGCCGATGTCGCCCTGCGCGAAACCACCGGCGCCCGAGGGTTGCGCACCGTGCTGGAGGACCTGCTCCTCGATGTGATGTTCGACATCCCCAGCCGCCCCGAGGTCCGCCGATGCGTGGTGGGACCGGATGCCGTCCTCCATCACCGCCGCCCGGTCCTCTTCACGGCCGCCGGTTCGGTCGTGGATTTTCAGCCTCCCATCCAAGAAGAGCCGATGCCGGAGACGCTGGAGCAAGAGAGCGCCTAGCGCTCCTCCGTGTTCGCGGCCGCGCTCTGCTTGCTACGCTGACGCCGTGCCCAAGCGGCGACTTGACCAACTCTTGATCGATCGAGGCCTGGCGCCCAGTGGTGAACGCGCTCGTGCGCTGGTGATGGCGCGTCGTGTCCGCGGCAACGGTCGCACCTACGCCAAGCCGGGCCTGCTCCTCGCCGATGATGCGCCGCTCGACGTGAGCCCGGATCCGGAGTTCGTCTCCCGCGGAGGGCGCAAGCTCCGCGCCGCGCTTCAGGCGTGGCCGTTGCCGGTGCAGAGCGCCGTCTGCGCCGACGTGGGAGCCAGCACGGGCGGCTTCACCGACTGCCTCCTCCAGCGCGGAGCGGCCCGCGTCTACGCCATCGATGTCGGGCGGGGCCAGTTGGCGGCCTCGCTCCGCGCCGACCCCCGCGTCGTGGTGCTGGAACGCACCAACGCTCGCGCGCTGCCCCCGCTTGACCCGCCTCCGACACTGGTCACCCTCGACCTCTCATTCATCTCCCTGCGCGCCGTGCTGCCTTCGGTTGCCGCGGTGGCGCGGCCGGGCGCGGACGTGGTCGCGCTGGTCAAGCCGCAATTCGAGGCCGCCCGCGAGGCGCTGGGCAAGGGCGGCGTCGTCCGCGATCCTCGCCATCGCGCTGAGGCGGTGGCGGCCGTGGCCACGTGGGCCTTGGGCCGCGATTGGCGGGTTGGGGGGGTGCTCGCCTCGCCGCTCACCGGCCCGGCCGGCAACCGCGAGGTCTTTGTCTGGTTGCGCACGCCCGGCTCCAAGGAAGACCACTGCTGATGGCCGGCGACTTTCGCAAGGTCGGGATCTACCACCGCCCGACCTTCGAGCCCGCGCTCGCCTTCGCTGCGGAGCTTCGCGACCTCTTGGCGCCCACCGTGCCCGCCGTCTGGATCGCTTCCGCCTGGGATCCGGTGGCCTCCACCCGCGACCTGCCCGGCACCGACTTGCTCGTCTGTGTCGGTGGCGACGGCACGGTGCTCCGCGCCGCCCGGGCGGTGGTCCCCCACCCGATCCCCATCCTGGGCGTCGATATGGGACGCGTCGCTTTCCTCACCGAGTTCACGCCGGACGAGCTGCGCAAGAACTTGCACCAGGTGCTCGCGGGCCACTTCCGGATCGAAGAGCGGGCGATGATCGACGTCCGCCTCACGGGCTTTTCCATCCCGGACGCGCCGGGGCTCGCCCACGCCCTCAACGACGTGATCGTCGGCCGTTCCTCGGTCGGACGCCCGGTGATGGTCGATGTCGAGGTGGACGGCGCCCTGGTGGGAGGCTTTCGCGCCGACGCCGTCGTCGTCGCCACGGCGACCGGCAGCACCGGCTACTCCCTCTCGGGCGGCGGTCCCATCCTCCACCCCTCGGCCCGCAACTTGGTGGTGACGCCGGTCGCCGCCCACCTCGCCGTTTCCGGGCCTCTGGTGCTGCCGGAGAACGCCACCGTCCGCCTTTCCCTTGCCTCCGACGGCAACGCCTCGCTGAGCGTCGATGGCCAGGGCGACTACTGCATGACGCCGGAGTGCGTGGTCGAGGTCGGGCGCAGCAGCCACGTCGCCCGCCTGCTCCGCTTCTGGCCCAGACCGTTCTATGCGCATTTGGGTGATCGCCTCTCCTGGTTCGAGCACCGGCGCCCGATCGACCCAACCGCGACCGCGCCGGAGATCGATCCACAGCGGCCCGCTTGAGCGGCCCTCTCTGCGCATCGCCATCAGGTCCCCGCGTGTGACCGTGTGGACGGCTCCCTTCCTCCGCATCGAGTAAGGTGTACGTCTCGGTCCTGTCGCTCGGCGCAACGCTGAGCCGATCGCCGAGGAGTGGATGCTGATGGCGGACGGCCCTTCCCCGACGGCGGCGAAGCCTCGGCCCGCGCTGGCCGCGGAAAAGGCGCGCGTCTTCGATGTGCCCGCCATCCACCGCCTGATCGAGCATTGGGTCAAGACCGATGTCGTCCTCCCCCGCACCGAGGGCGAGATCTACGAGTCGCTGCGCGACTTCGTCGTCGTCCGCGACGGCGACCGCCTCGCCGCCGCCGGCGCCTTGCACATCGAGTGGAAGGACCTGGCGGAGATCAAGTCGCTGGTGGTCGACCCCGACTATCAGGGCAGCGGCCTCGGCAGCGTCGTCGTGGAGGCCTGCTTGGAGGAGGCGCTGACGCTCGGACTGAAGACGGTCTTCGCTCTCACCACCAGCCCGGAGTTCTTCCAGAAGTGCGGCTTTGACCTGGCGGCGGTCTCCAGCTTCCCGCGCAAGGTCTGGAACGAGTGCCTGCGCTGCCCCAAGTACGCCCGCTGCGATGAAATCGCGGTGGCGATCGACCTCCGATCCCGTGCCGGGTCCCGCTGAGCCGCTCCGCGAAGAGACCCTCCACAGCGAGCGGCTCTATGAGGGGCGCATCCTCAACCTCCGTCGTGATCGCGTCCGCTTGCCCGACGGTCGCGAAGCCGACCGCGAGGTGGTCGAGCATCCTGGCTCCGTTGTGATGCTCGCGCTGCACGCTGATGGCCACATCCCCTTCGTCCGCCAGTGGCGCGCGCCCGCGCGGCGGGCGCTGCTGGAGCTGCCGGCCGGGACGCTCGATCCCGGCGAGGACCCGGAGGCCGCGGCGGCTCGCGAGCTGGCGGAGGAGGTGGGCCTGCGCCCGGGCTCGCTGGAGACGTTTTTAACCTTTTGGGTCGCCCCCGGCTGGGCTGAGGAGTACATGCATGGCTTCCTCGCCCGCGATTGCACCCCTTGCGAGCGCGCACCCGAGGACGATGAGATCCTGCTCGTGGAGCACTACACGCTCGGCCAGAGCATGCAGCTCGTCCGCGACGGCGAGATCGACGACGTCAAGTCCATCGTCATGCTCCAGGCCCTCGCTCTGCGCGCGCTGGCCCCCCTCGGCGACAACGCGATCCGCTCCTACCGCGGCGACTGACCGCGCAAGAGCGCGAGCACCCTCCCCCGCTCTTCCTTCCCCTCCCTCTCTTCCCCCTCTCCATCGCTTGCCGATGGAGAGAGCCTGTCCTGAGCGAGCCGCAGGCGAGTCGAAGGAGGGCTAGGGGGTGAGGTTTCCCGTTCCCCCGTTCCATTACCTGCCCCAGAGCGAGGCCGGGGCTGAGGTTTCCCTGCCCTTCCCCCTCTCCATCGCTTGCCGATGGAGAGGGGGACAGGGGGTGAGGTTATTGAATGCCCTAGACCTGTGTGTTACGCGCGCGCCGCTGCACGAAGACGAGTCCGGTCGCTTGCGGGCCACGGATGGTGGAAGGGCGGTCCCGTGCTGCGACACGACGTGGTGATCGTCTGCAGCGGGTTAGCCCTGCCCGGCGCTGGATCAGCGCGGGAGGGGAGATAGGAGGGCGGCAGGACCGACGATACTCGCGAGTGCGGGGCGGTCCTCAGCTGAGGTCTGCCGTCGCGCTCGAGAGTGGCGGGCGGGGGAATTACGTCGGTCCCGCCATCCCAGGCCCTCCATGTTTACAGGAACGACGGCTGGCCGCCGAGGGTTCCAGAAGAGCATGTAATGTTTTTGGGCTGCGGCCACCGACATAACTATCCCCCCGCACCTCACCCCCGCCGCGCACCACGACCGCCGCGCCGTCTCCCACGCCCCGCCCGCGATGGCATCAAACGCCCCTCTCCCGCCCCGTTCGTCCTGAGCGAAGCCTGTCCTGAGCCTGCCGAAGGGCCTGTCCTGAGCCCGTCGATGGGTCGAAGGAGAACGGGGCGGCCCTGCGATCCGTCCTTCCCTTCCCCCTCTCCATCGCTTGCCGATGGAGAGGGGGAAGGGAAGGACGGTTTCCCACTCTCCTCCCTCTCCATCACCTGCGCTGGAGCGAGGCCGGGGGTGAGGCCGCGTCCGCTTCTTTTTTCTTCCCCCTCTCCATCCTTCCCTCCTGGGAAGGATGGAGAGGGCCTGTCCTGAGCGAGCCGCAGGCGAGTCGAAGGAGGGCCAGGGGGTGAGGTCCACGCCCTGCCCGCAATGGAGCTAATACACCCCGCCCAGCTTGCGGTGGTCCCAGGAATACACGTTCGCCGGGTTGACCTTGATTACCACCCGTTTGCTGGCCACTTTGCGCTTCTGCTCATCGGTCGCCTCGTGCATCGGGTTGCCCTCGACGTGGTTCGCCGACGACCGCTTGAGCACTTCATAGACGATCTCCGGGTCGTCGATGATCTCCGCGTCGCCCTCAATGACCAGTCCGCGCAACTGGGGGTAGGTGTCGCCGGCCTCCAGCATGCACGAGATCTTGGGATTCCGTTGCAGGTTCAGCACCTTCTGCGCCTTGGCGTAGGTGGTGAAGGCGATCTTCCCGTCCAGCAGCGTGTACCACATCGCCACTTGATGCGGATAGCCGTCCGGCCCGATCGACGCCACTTCCAGCGCCTGCCCCGGCTTCTGCCCCTCTTCCAGGAACGCCTTCACCTCTTCGTCGGTCATCGCGATCTCGTTGCGGCGCTTCGCCATCTGCCACCCCTTTCGCGTCGCCGATGCTAGCGATCGCGCCGCCTAGGGGACACCCGTGTGTCCTGCCTGTCCTGAGCCTGCCGAAGGGCCTGTCTTGAGCCCGTCGAAGGGCCGCCCCGCGGCGGTCCGCGACGCCGCCGCGCACGACGACACACGCTTCTCGCCCTTCCCCCTCTCCATCGCTTGTCGATGGAGAGGGGGCCAGGGGGTGAGGTTCTTTTTCCCGCCCCGTTCGTCCTGAGCGAAGTCGAAGGAGAGCGGGCAGCCCGGCCGTTCCCCCCAAGCCTGTCGAAGGAGGGCCGGGGGTGAGGCCGCGTCCGCTTCTTTTTTTTCTCTCCATCGCTTGCCGATGGAGAGGGGCCTGTCCTGAGCTTGTCGAAGGAGGGCGAGGGGGTGAGGTTCCCTCCCCCGCCGCCGCCGCGCACGACGACACACGCTTCTCTTCCCCCTCTCCATCGCTTGCCGATGGAGGGGCCTGTCCTGAGCTTGTCGAAGGAGGGCGAGGGGGTGAGGTTCCCTCCCCCGCCGCCGCCGCGCACGACGACACACGCTTCTCTTCCCCCTCTCCATCGCTTGCCGATGGAGAGGGGCCTGTCCTGAGCTTGTCGAAGGAGGGCTAGGGGGTGAGGTTCCCTCCCACGCCGCCGCCGCGTACGATCCGCGCCGCCTCACCCCGCGGTACCGAGCGCGATTACGGAAAAGTCATCTCCTCGGGGCGTACCCACGCATCGAACTGCTCCGCCGTCAGCAGGCCCAAGTCCACCGCGGCCTCCTTCAGCGTCATGTTCTCGGCGTGCGCCTTCTTCGCTACCTTCGCGGCATTGTCGTAACCGATATGCGGGTTGAGCGCCGTCACCAGCATCAGCGACGACTGCATCAACTCCTCGATCCGTGCGCTGTTCGCCTCGATCCCGGCCACGCAGTTGTCCGTGAACGACCGCGCCGCGTCCCCCAGCAGCCGGATGCTCTGCAGCGTGTTGTAGACGATCACCGGTTTGAACACGTTGAGCTCGAAATGCCCCGTCGCTCCGCCCACGTTCACGGCCACGTCGTTGCCCATCACCTGGGCGCAGACCATCGTCAGCGCCTCGGACTGCGTCGGGTTGACCTTGCCGGGCATGATCGAGCTGCCCGGCTCGTTCGCCGGCAGCAGCAACTCCCCGATCCCCGCCCGCGGCCCCGATCCCAGCAACCGCACGTCGTTGGCGACCTTCATCAGCGACACCGCCACCGTCTTGAGCTGGCCGGAGAGCTCCACCTGCGCGTCGTGCGCTGCCAGCGCCTCGAACTTGTTCGGCGCCGACACGAACGCCAGCCCCGTGATCTGCGCGATCGCCGCCGCGACCCGCTCCGCGTACTCCGGGTGGGTGTTCAACCCCGTGCCCACGGCGGTGCCGCCCAGCGCCAGCTCGTACAGCCGGGGCAGCGTGCTTTCCATCCGCGCGATGCCGTTGGCGACCTGATGCGCGTAGCCGGAGAACTCTTGCCCCAGCGTCAGCGGGACCGCATCCATCAGGTGCGTCCGCCCGATCTTCACGATCGAGGTGAACGCGCGTGACTTGTCCGCCAGCGCTGAGTGCAGGTGCTCCAGCGCGGGAATCAAGTGCTGCGACGCCTGCTCCGCCGTCGCGATCGACATCGCCCCCGGGAACACGTCGTTCGACGACTGCGACATGTTCACGTGGTCGTTGGGGTGCACCGGCTCCTTCGACCCCACCGTGCCGCCCAAGATCTCGATCGCGCGGTTCGAGATCACCTCGTTCGCGTTCATGTTGCTCTGCGTGCCGGAGCCCGTCTGCCACACGACCAAGGGAAAGTGCTCGTCCAGTCTCCCGTCGATCACTTCCTGCGCCGCCTGACGGATCGCGCCCGCCCGCTTCGCGTCCAGCTTGCCCACGGCCTCGTTCACCGTCGCCGATGTGTGCTTGATGATGCCCAGCGCCCGGATCAGCGGACCCGGCATCCGCTCCGCGCCGATCTTGAAGTTCTCCAACGACCGCTGCGTCTGCGCCCCCCAGTAGACGTCTGCCGCGACCTGGATCTGCCCCATGCTGTCGCTCTCGATACGGGTCCCTGCGTCGCTCATCGTCGCTCCCGTCGTGTCCCGGCCGGCGCGCGCGGCCTTCCGCTCCACGCCTGGCCCAGTGCGCCGTGATCGCTCGTGGTCGCCGCCGCTGTTACGCGTGCGATTCTTGCTTGATTCGCGCCATCGCGTCGACCAATCCCTGCACGGCCGCCGCGGACTGCTTCAGGGCCGCGTGTTCTGAAGGCGTCAGGCTGATCTCCAGGATCTGCTCAATCCCTCCGCTGCCCAGTTTCACCGGCACCCCCACGTACAACCCGTCGATCCCGTACTGCCCCGTGAGATACGCAGCGCACGGCAGGATCCGTTTTTGATCCAGCACCACGGCGTCCACCATCTCGGCCACGGCCGCCGCGGGCGCGTAGAAGGCGCTGCCGCTCTTGAGCAGGTTCACGATCTCCGCTCCGCCGCTGCGCGTCCGCTCGATGATCGCCTCGATCCGCTCCGCCGGCAGCATCTCCGACAACGGGATCCCTGCCACGGTCGTGTAGGACGCCAGCGGCACCATCGTGTCTCCGTGCCCGCCCAGCACGTACGCATGCACGTCTCGCACGCTGACGTTCAGCTCCTCCGCGACGAACGACCGGTAGCGCGCCGTGTCCAGGATGCCGGCCATTCCCACCACTCGCTCGCTGGGAAGGCCGCTCGCCTCCCGGGCGACGTGGCACATGGCGTCCAGCGGGTTGCTCACGACGATGAGGATCGCTTCCGGCGACACCGCGACGACTTGCTGCGCGACCTCCCCTACGATCTCCATGTTCGTCTTGAGCAGGTCGTCGCGGCTCATGCCCGGCTTGCGGGGGACGCCGGAGGTGATCACGACCACGTCCGAGCCCTCGCTCGGCTCGTACGTGTTGGCACCCACGATCTTCACATCGACGCCCGTCACTGGGCTCGCTTCGTAGAGGTCCAGCGCTTTGCCTTGCGGCATCCCCTCGATGATGTCCACCAGCACCAGGTCTGCGTACCCCCGGTCGGCCAGCCGGTGCGCCGTGGTGGCGCCCACGTTCCCGGCGCCGATGATCGTCACTTTCTTCCGCACGAATCCGTCTCCTTGACCGTCGGCGTGTTGGCGCGCCGCCGCCTAACGCGGCCCGGTCGCGAGCATGTTGAGCGCGCTGCCGGCCTTGAACCACTCGATCTGCTCCGCGGTCATCGAGTGGCGTACCTCGATCGATTCCTCCGACTCGTCGGGATGGCGGATGTTGACCCGCACTCGCTTCCCGGGCGCCAGCCCCCCCAGCCCCACGATGCTCAGGCGATCCTCTGCGCCGATCTTGTCGTAGTCGCCTGCGTCGGCGAACGTCAGCGCTAGCAGCCCTTGCT
This sequence comes from Dehalococcoidia bacterium, assembly GCA_963663235.2. GTDB lineage: Bacteria > Chloroflexota > Dehalococcoidia > Bin125 > Bin125. The sequence goes on along the minus strand of CAXXNO010000012.1, from coordinate 102,216 downwards.
TCTTCAGGTTGGTTTCGTGGATCCGCGCGAAGCTCCGCGCGATCACGGCGCGGCCGCCCAGGTGGCGCGGCTCCATCGCCGCGTGCTCCCGGCTGGACCCCTCTCCGTAGTTCTCGTCGCCGATCGCCACCCAGGCCACTCCCGCTGCCTTGTACGCCCGTGCGATTTTCGACAGCGGCAGATCGCGCTCACCGGACAGGACGTTGCTCCCGGTCCCGGTTCCGCCGAAGGCATTGTTGACCCCGATGAACAGGTTGTCGGAGATGTTGTCCAGGTGGCCTCGGAACCGCAGCCAGGGGCCGGCCGGAGAGATGTGGTCCGTGGTGCACTTCCCCCGCGCTTTCAGCAGCGGCACGAGCTCCGCGAGATCTTTGCCGTCCCACGGCGCGAAGGGCTCCAGTCGTTGCAGCCGTTCGCTCCGCGGGTCCACTTGCACCATTACGCCGCTGCCGTCCTTCGGCGGCGGCACGTACCCCTCCTCGCCCGGCGTGAACCCGCGCTGCGGCAGCTCATCGCCCCTGGGCGGCGCAAATCGGAACAGGCTGCCGTCCTCCCGGCGGATCGCGTCCAACTGTGGATCGAACCGCAGGTCCCCGGCGAACACCGCTGCCACGACGATCTCCGGGCTGCCGATGAACGCCAGCGTTTCGGCATTGCCGTCATTGCGGCGGGGGAAATTGCGGTTGAACGACGTTACGATCGTGTTCCGCTCCCCTGCTTCGATGTCCGTCCGCTTCCACTGGCCGATGCAAGGGCCGCAAGCGTTGGCCAGCACGGTGGCCCCGGCCTCTTCAAAGGCCGCCAGTTGCCCGTCCCGGGCGGCCGTCGCCCGGATCTGCTCGGAGCCGGGGGTCACCAGCAACGGCGTCCGCATCCGCAGCCCCGCTGCGGTGGCTTGGCGCGCTACGTGCGCCGCCCGGCTCAAATCTTCGTACGAGCTGTTCGTGCACGATCCGATCAGCGCATCCTTGATGGTCGCCGGATACCCCTCACGCTGGACGTCGTCCTGCATCTGCGAGATCCGGTGGCGCAGGTCCGGCGTGTGCGGCCCCACCCAGCTGGGCTCTAGCTCGTCGAGATCGATCGTGACCAACCGATCGAAGATCTGCGACCGCTGCGCCTCCATCTCCGGGTCCGGCTGCAGGTCGCTTCGGTGCCGCTCGGCCACCTCGGCGATCACGCCCCGATCGGTCGCCTGCAGGTAAGCGACAGTGCGATCGTCGTACGGAAAGACCGAGGTCGTGGCCCCGCTCTCGGCGCCCATGTTGGTGATCGTGCCCCGCCCGGTCGCGCTGATCGATGCGACCCCCGGCCCGAAGTACTCGACGATCGCGCCCGTCCCGCCCTTGACGGTCAACTCCTCGGCCACACGCAAGATCACGTCTTTCGATGAGGTCCAGCCCCTCAGCTCCCCGGTGAGATAGACGCCGATCAGCGTGGGCAGGGTCACGCCCCAAGGCAGCCCCGCCATCACATCCACCGCCTCCGCTCCGCCCACGCCGATGGCCAGCATCCCCAGCCCTCCGGCGTTGGGCGTATGACTGTCCGTCCCGATCATGAGGCCGCCCGGGAAGGCGTAATGCTCGAACACGACTTGGTGGATGATCCCGGATCCTGGCTGCCAGAAGCCGGCGCCATAGCGGGCGGAGGCGCTCTGGAGGAACTCGAACACTTCGCGGTTCTCGTCGATCGATACCTTGAGGTCCGCGTCCGCTCCCACGCGCGCCTGGATGAGGTGATCGCAGTGCACGGTCGTAGGCGTCTGCACCCGCTGGAGTCCGGCCAACTCGAACTGCAGGAGCGTCATTTGCGCCGTCGCGTCTTGCAGCGCGACGCGATCAGGGATCAGCATGACGTGATCGACGTCTCGCTCCAGCCCTTGCCCGGCCGGATCGTGCATGTGACCGAAGAGCACCTTCTCTGTGAGGCTCAGCGCGCGGCCGAGTCGCCGCCGCGCGGTCGCGATGTTCACGGCCGTGCGGCCGTACGCGGCCTCGATACGCGCCACCGTGTCCGCTTCGAAAATCGACACGCTAACGCTCCCTCCACCGATCCGGACGCCCCGCCGTAGTGAACGGGCTCTACAGCGGGATGTTGCCGTGCTTCTTGGGCGGATTGCTGTCCGCTTTGTTGGCAAGCATCTCCAGCGCGCGGATCACGCGCCGGCGCGTATCGCGCGGGTCGATCACGTCGTCGATGTAGCCGAGTTGCGCCGCTTGGTACGGCGTGGAGAACTCGACCTCGAATTCGCGGATCAACCGCGCGCGCTCGGCGACGGCATCGTTAGCCTTACTCAGTGTACGGCGATGGATGATGCTCACCGCACCCTCTGCGCCCATCACGGCGATCTCGGCGTTCGGCCAGGCCAGGTTCACGTCGCCGCGTAGGTACCGGCTGCTCATGACAATGTGGGCGCCCCCGTATGCCTTGCGCAGGGTGACGGAGATCTTGGGCACGGTGGCTTCCGCGTAGGCGTAGAGCAACTTGGCCCCGTGCACGATGATCCCCCCGTACTCTTGCTGAGTGCCGGGCAGAAAACCGGGGACGTCCACCAATGTGACCAGCGGAATGTTGAAACAGTCGCAGAAGCGGACGAAGCGCGCCGCTTTCCGCGAGGCGTCGATGTCCAGCACGCCCGCCAGCGCGTCCGGCGCGTTACCCACCAGCCCCACCGTATGGCCGCCCATCCGTCCGAGCCCCACGGCGATGTTGCGCGCCCACAGCGCGTGCACCTCCAGGAACTCACCGTGGTCCACGATGCTGCGAATCACATCGCGGATGTCGTAGGGCTTGCTGGCGTCCGTCGGCACGATCTCCAGGAGCTCCTCGGTGCGACGTTCCGGGTCGTCGCCACTGTCCTCATAGGGGGGAGTGTCCATGTTCGTGGAGGGCAGATACGAGAGAAGGTCGCGTACCGCTTCCAGCGTGGCCTCTTCTCCGGCGATGGCGAAGTGGGCCACCCCGCTCCGCGTTGCATGAGTCCGTGCCCCGCCCAACTCTTCGTGGCTCACCTCTTCGCCGCTCACGGCGCGGACCACGTCGGGGCCGGTGATGTACATCTGCCCGATGCCGTCCACCATGAAAATGAAGTCCATGATGGCCGGTGAATACACCCCGCCGCCGGCCGTCGGCCCCATGCTCACCCCGATCTGCGGCACCACCCCCGACGCCAGCGTGTTGCGCAGGAAGATCTCGCCGTACCCCCGCAGCGACGAGACCCCTTCTTGGATGCGGGCTCCGCCGCCGTCGTTCAGCGCGACGATCGGCGCCCCCACCTTGAGCGACAAGTCCTGCACCTTGACGATCTTTTCGGCCACCACTTCTGAGAGCGATCCGCCGAGCACGGTGAAGTCTTGTGAATAGGCGAAGACCGTCCGCCCGTCGATGCTGCCGTATCCGGAGACCACGGCGTCGCCGTAGTACTGCTGTTTGTCTAGCCCAAAACGCGTGGTCCGGTGCGTGACCAGCGAATCGATCTCTTCAAAGGAGTCATCATCGAACAGCAGATTCAGGCGCTCCCGCGCGGTCAGTTTGCCCCGCTCGTGCTGCCGCTTGGTCGCTTGCTCGCCGCCCCCCAGCCGGCCCTGCGCCTTGCGGCGCTCCGTCTCCGCCAGCTTCTCATCGGCGCTGGCGGGCGCGGCGGCCTCGGGCTCCGTCTTCGCGGACGGCTGCGCTCGTTCCTGACGGATGGCCATACCTGATGCCCGCTCCTTGTTCTCCGCCGGACGAGAAGACAGCCTCCGATGGCCGCCTGCGGAGGCGTGCTGCGCGGGCCATCCGGAGGCGCGCCATCGAAGGCTATCATAGGCCCCGGGCGCGGTCGACGGACGTCCGCAGCGCCTCGCGGCCCGGCGCTGCCCTATCCGGGCGGCTCGCTCGGCTCGTCGCTCTCTTCCGCCGCCTCTTCCTCTTGCGGCGGGATGATGATGACCCGTCCCGTCGTCAAGTTCGTGGCCTCGAAGTCGGTCAGCTGGTTATAGGCGGCGATCGTCTGCCAGGGAATGCCGAGCGCGGTGCCGATGTCGAACAACGTGTCACCCGGCTGGATTGTGTACGGTTCGCCGGGCGGAAGGGCGGCCTCCACGGCCTCACCGTCGTCGTCCTGGATCGCGGCGATGCGGTCCACCACCGGGACGGGGATCCGCAGCTCGTCGCCCACGCTCAGGATCGACGGATCGGCGATCCCGTTGAGCCGCTGGATCTCCTCCGCCGCGGTGTCGAACCGCTCCGCGATCAGCGCCAGCGTGTCGCCTGCCTGAACGATGTAGAGGACTTCCTCCTGCTCGGCTTCGGCTGCGGCCTCGGTTTCCTCGCCGCGGAAGATAAACGCGTCGGGCAGCGTCTCGGGAAACGGTTCGACGGGGATCTCGGCGCCGTCGGCGGAGACGGACCCATCTGAGGACCCCGTGCTGGGACTGTCGTCTCCGCCGCAGGCCGCAACACCGATCAGCGTGCCGGCGGTCGCCAGCCCCATGAGCCACTGGCGCACGGTGTGACCCCTCAATCCGCCCGTTCTTGAAGTGTAGGCTCGCCTGCGCGCCGGCTCAATCACCGTTCCGTCAGGCAGCGGCTTGCACCAGCGCGAGACACGTGTCGCCGCTCAACGCTTCGCCGTTCTCCTGCGCAATGAGGCACTGCAGGATGCCGTGGGCCAGCAACCCGATGCGCTCGACAAGCGCTGGATCGATGTTGGCGAAGTTGTCCGCCGGGACATGGATCTCGGCCCCGAAGACGGTCGGGAAGATCACCGGGACGCCGATCGCATCGAAATTCACATGGTCGGAGCCCGTGCCGATCGGCAGCCCGCCCGGGACGACGAAGATGTCCAGAGCGTCCGCCAGCGTCCGGGCCATATCGGCCAGCGACGGGGAGCCCACAAGCCGGACGGACGTGCCGCTTCCGATGGCGTCCAGGTTCAGCATCGCTCGGACCTCCGCGGCCGCTCCGCTCTCCTGCAACCGCCGCACCAGGAAGCGGCTGCCCTCGAGGCCGCCGCTGCCGCCTCCCCCCTCCTCGGCCCCGAAAGCGACGAAGCAGACCTCCTCGACGCCCGCGCTCTCCGCGAAGGCGCGCGCGAGCTCCAGCACGAGCGCCGTGCCGCTGGCGTTGTCGTTCGCGCCGGGTACGTTGGTCACGCTGTCGTAGTGTCCGCCCACGTACAGGCGGCAGGGGCCGCCGCTCACGCTGGCGATGATGTTCTCTGACTCTGCGCGCGCGCTGCCCGCTTCGATCGTGATGCCCGCTGTCGTGCCCTCCGCTTCTCGCAACGCCAGCCCGCTCTCCCGGTCCAGGCTCAGCGCGGGGATGGTCGACCCGGCCCCCAGGAAGCCGTCGAACGGCCCGCCATCGTTGTTGTAGATGATGATCGCCGCGGCGCCCTCTGACTCGGCGATGTCGACCTTGTCTTGGAAGAACAGCACCCCACGTTCGACGAGGACTACCGCACCGCGGACGTCGAGCGCGCTGTAGTCGCTGGCGTCGCCCAGGCCGGGGACGAGAATCAGCGGCCCTTCCGCGGTACCGCTTGCCGACCCGCCCATCACACGCGCCCCGATCGATGTCCCGTTCACCCGCACCTCGGCTTCGAGGATCTCGAAGCGCGTGATGGGGAACCGCTGCCGTTCCACCTCGTACCCGAACGACGCGAAGCGCTCCGATAGAAAATCGCCCGCGGCCCGTTCGCCGTCGGTGCCCTTCACCCGCGGACCGATCCGGACCGCCAGCTCTTCGATCACCGAGAGCGCGTGGGCGTTGTCGTAGGGGAGCGGCGGTCCCGGCGGGTCCGGCTCCGGGTTTCCGGCGGGCGCCTCGTCAATCGATTCCTCGAGCGGAGGCGGCTCTTGCGCTCCCTCCTCCGGCTCGGCCGTCTCCGCCGTCTCCGCTTCGACGGGTGGAGCGCTCTGGTCCGCCTGGGTATCGGTGGACTCGGGTCCGTCCGCCGGTGGACTGGTTCCGTCCCCGCTGCTGCAGGCGGCGACAACCACCACGGCCGCCAGCAGCGGGGCGAGCCAGACGGTTCCGGTGCGGAGTCGCGTCGCTGCGCGGCTACCGGCGTCGGCGCCAGAACGGGGGGCGGGCGGTCCGCGAAGGCTCGTCGTAAGTGATGTAGCGATCGCGCCACCAGCCGCCGCGCGATCGCCCGCCGCTCGGGCCGCTCGGACCGCTCGGACCACGCCGACGGCTCCAGAGCATCGCGCCCAGGAAGAGCCCGACCCCGCCAAAGAGAAGCCACGTCCAGACGCCGCCCGGACCGAACGAAAACGACGCCGCCACCAGGAAGAAGCCGCCCAGCATGACATGCCCCGGCTTGACGCGTCTGAACCGGCCGTGCGCGGGCCAGAGACCGGACCGCCCCCCAAACGGGATGCGCGGCCGCAAGCCTTGAAGCCGCTGCCGCCGCTGCCGTCGGCGTCGCTGCTGGCGGTGCCACTCGAAGTCCTCAACCTTGCTGAGGACGTCTTCGATCTCCCGTTCCAGCCGGTCCGCCATCCGCGGCCTCCCCCGTCGAACTTTCCCTCTTTAGTGTAGCCGCTCGCTCGGTGGCTCGGGATTCGATGATCCCCCAACCCCCGCCGCCGGGTGTCTCGATTCGGACCACGTCCCCGGCTTCCACCGAGAACACCGTTTTGCCCGGCAGCGCGCGCCGCCGCCCTGCGCGCTCCAGGCTGTTGCGGCCCGCCTTGCCGGGCTGGCCACCGGCCAGGCCCCACGGCCTGCGCTCGCGCCGCTCGCTGATGATCGTGACCGTGGCCGGTGCCAGGAACTGCGTTCGACGCACCAGCCCGTCCCCACCCCGATGCCGGCCGCGCCCGCCGCTGCCGCGTCGCAGCCCGTACTCCAGGACCCGCATCGGATACGCGATCTCCAGCGCCTCGGCGGGCGTGTTGAGCGTATTGGTCATGTGGCTGTGGGCGGCGGAGATCCCCCCTCCCGCTGGACCACCGCCGTGGCCGCCTCCCATCGTTTCGTAATACGCCCAGGGTCCGCCGCTGGACGGGTCGATCCCTCCAGCCGCAAGGTTGTTCATCGTGCCGCTGGACGCCGCAGGCATCCGATCCGGCAGCGCCTGCGCCAGCGCCCCCCAGATCACGTCGACGATCCGCTGGCTTGTCTCCACGTTCCCCGCCGCCACGGCCACCGGCGGTTGCGCGTTGACCACCGAGCGTTCCGGAAGGGTGAAGCGGATCGGGCGGAAGAGACCACCGTTCGTGGGCGTCTCCGGCGGCAGCAGGCAGCGCAGGACGTAATACGTCGCGGACCGCGTCACCGCGGCCACGGCGTTGATCGACGCGGCCCGCTGCGGCGCGGAGCCACGGAAGTCCAGGTGCCACCCGTCTCCATCGATCGTGAGACGCACGGTGATCGGTACCGCGCCGGGGCTCACTCCGTCGCTGTCCAGGTAATCCGTGAAGGTCGTGGTACCGCGCGGCAACTCCCGCAGATAGGCGTGAGCCAGCCGCTCGCCGTAATCGAGCAGATCCCGCCCGGCCTGCCGGTATTCGGCTTCGCCGAGGCGGGCGGCTAACTCGCGCAACCGCCGCTCGCCCGTGCGCTGGGCGGCCACCTGCGCGTCCAGGTCGCCGCGACGTTCGTCGGGCGTGCGCACGTTGCGCAAGATCAGCGCCAGCGTTTCCGGGATCACGGTGCCGCCGCGGTAGAGCCGGATCGGCGGGATGATCAGCCCTTCTTGGATCAACTCGGTCGCCACCGGCATCGATCCCGGGGCCATGCCGCCGATGTCGGCCTGGTGCGCTCGGCTGGCCACGTAGCCGATCAACCGCGGACGCCGTCCGGCCCCGAAGACGGGCGAGACCATGGTGACGTCCGGGAGGTGGGTGCCTCCCAGGAACGGGTCGTTGAGGATGGCGATGTCGCCCGGCTGCCACGGTGCCAGTCCTGCCACCGCCCGCACGGACTCCGGCATGGCCCCGAGGTGGACGGGGATGTGGGCCGCCTGCGCCAGCAGGTCGCCCTCGGCATCAAAGACCGCGCAACTGTAGTCGCGGCGCTCCTTGATGTTCGGCGAGAGGGCCGTGTGGCGCAGGCTCGCGCCCATCTCTTCCGCCACTGCCGCCACGAGGGAATCGAGGATCGATAGCCGCGCCGGGTCGACACGGGCGCTCTTCCGGCGCGCTCGCGCCCTAGCCACCGTGGGCCTCGACGGGAAGCGCCGCGACGATCTCGGCCGCGGCGCGCTCCGTGCCCAGCCGTTCCAGGTCGCAGTGCAGATCGTGCGGCGGCGGTGGCCCGTAGGCGGCTGCCGGCTCTTGCGTCGACGCAGGCACGTACACGCGCAGGGCGCTGACGCCGGGCACGGCGTTCATGAGCCGCACGATAGCCGAGACGGCCTCGTCGTCGCGCGGACTGAACAGTCGGAACGACCCGTGCAGAACCACGTGGTAGCGCGCCTTCACGTAGCCGGCCACCAGGAGCTTCGCCTGCATGGCGGTCGTGTGGGGCACGCTCTCGGCGTCTGAGGGCGCGGTCACGATCCAGTCGCGCAGCAACTGGTCGAACGGGATCTGCACCGCCGCGCCCGACAAGCGCCCTGCGACCGCGCGGGCCAAGCCGTCGGTCTCTCCCGGGCTCTGGATGATCACTATGGCCCTCATCGCTGTTTCCTCATGATGAGTAGCGGTCCGTCGCTGACCTCGCGCCCTGCGCGCCAGCCTGGGGGCACCAGGACGGTGCTGTCGAACTGGGTCAGGATGGCTGGCCCCTGGATCTTCTTCGCTCCCAGCGCCGCCCGTGGCAGGATCCGCGTCCGTCGCCGCCGGTCCCAGTGCACCAAGGCGCTGTCCTCTGCCTCCGCGCCGGTGGCCCTCGCCGGGGCCGATGCGCCGGGCGGAAGGCGGAAGCCCGGCGCCCGCGCTTTGACCCGGGCCGTTACGACCTCCATATCCCTTGAGGGGTCGCCGTGCCCGAAGCGCTCATGGTGCGCTTCCGCGAGCGCACGCCGGATCGTCGGCGCTGCCAGCGATGCCCCCAGCGGCACTCGCAGCTCGTGTGACTGACCGGCGTAGCGCAGGTCCGCGCTCCGCTCCAAACGCACTCCCTGCCGATAGCCATCCTCGGCCAGCGCTCGCCGCGCCGACTGCTCGAGCTGGGCGTACGTCTCAGCCAGGACCTCCGGGACCCCCCTGGCGTCGGGGCCGATTCGCAGCACCAACCCCTGCTCGATGTCCTTGGTCACGTCGGCCTGAAGCATGCCCGCCGCCGAGAGCACACCAGGCGCCTCTGGCACGATGACCACCGCGATGCCCAACTCTTCCGCCAGGTCGCACGCGTGCAGTGGCCCGGCTCCGCCGAAGGCGACCAGCGCGCACTCGGCCGGATCGTTCCCGCGCTCCACGGAGATCACCCGCAGCGCGCGCGCCATGTTGGCGTTGACCACGTCGATGATCGCCCGCGCTGTGGCGGGCACGTCGCCGTCGAACGGTCCCGCGATCTTCGCGATCGCTTGCCCCGCGCGCGCCTCGTCTAGAGGCATCTCTCCGCCCAGAAATCGATCCGGCCGCAACCGTCCCAGAACCACGTGGGCATCGGTTACTGTCGGCGTCAATGCGCGTCCGTAGGCGGCGGGGCCGGGCACGGCGCCCGCGCTCTGCGGTCCCACACGCAGCGCCCCGCCCGCGTCCAGCCAGGCGATTGAACCACCGCCCGCACCCACGGAGTGCACGTCCACTGCGGGCGTGCGGATCGGGACTCCGGCGATCTGGAGGGCGGCCTGTTCGATAATCCGGCCGGGGCAGAAGCTGACGTCGGTCGACGTGCCGCCCATGTCGAAGCTGATGATGTTCTCGTGGCCGCCGCTCTGTCCGGCGGCGAATGCGCCCGCAACCCCGCCGGCGGGCCCTGAGAGGATTGTGCGCACGGCCTCTTGGCTTGCCCGCTCTGCGCTGATGCTGCCCCCGTTGGACTGCATGATCCGCAGCCGCACTGGCTCTCCCGGCCGTTGCAATCCGGCGGCCAGCGCCTGGAGGTAGCGCGTCACGACCGGCGCTACGTAGACGTTGACGCACGTCGTGCTCATTCGTTCGTATTCGCGATGCTCCGGCAGGATCTCGTACGAGGCGGTGGCTGCCAGCCCGCGCTCGCGCGCCGCGGCAGCGATCCGTCGTTCGTGCTCAGGCCGCACGTAGGAGAACAGGAGACAGATCGCCAGCGCCTCGACCCGCCGATCCGCGACGCGATCCAGTACGGCCTCCACCTCACGATCATCCAGCGCTTGAAGGACGTCCCCGTTGGCGGCGATCCGCTCGTCGACCTCGAAGCGTAGGGAGTCGGGAACCAGCGGCGCCGTCCGTTCGGGATGCAGGGCGTAGAGTTCGGACCGCGCCTGCCGGCCGATAACAAGAGTGTCGCGGAAGCCTTTCGTCGTGATCAGCGCGATACGGGCGCCCCGGCGAGTGAGCAGCGCGTTCGTCGCTACGGTCGATCCGTGCACGACCTCGTCGGGCGACCATTCGGCCGCGGCGATCCCTTCCAGCACGGCTCGCGCCGGATCATCCGGCGTGCTCGGCCGTTTCGCGACCTGCAACCGCTCGCCGTCCCAGTAGAGGAAGTCGGTGAATGTGCCGCCCACATCAACACCGAGCAGACGCGCTCCGGGACGGGCTCGATTGCGGCTCACGGGCTGCCCTTCAATCGCCGGGCCGCGGACCGCCCCACCGGTCCCAGTGGGTCACGCTCTCCGCGGGCGCCCGCTTGGGCCGGCCCCATTTCCCCTGCGGGTAGCCCACTGGGATTACGGCGATCACGTTGACATTCTCGGGCATCCCCAGGAGCTCTTTGACTTCTTGTTGCCGGTAGGCGTGCAACGTTGTCACCGTGGTCCCCAGCCCGCGTGACCGCGCCGCCAGGATCAGGTTCTGGACCGCCGGGTAGACGGAACCGTAGTACGCGGATGCGGTCTCGGGGGAGCCGGGGAACTTGCCCCGCATGCACACGGCGATCAGCGCCGGCGCTTCGCTGAAATGCTCGACGAGGTATCGGCTGCTGTCATACATCTTGCGCTGCTCGTCGGGCATCGTGGCATCGGCTGCTCCGTCGGCCTCGAAGAACCGGCGCAAGTACTCTTCGCCCACGTCGCGATACAGGTCGCCCAGTGTTCGCCGCACGTCCGGATCGGTGACGATGACGAAGGCCCAGTTCTGGATGTTGCCGCCGCTCGGCGCGTGCGTCGCGGCCTCCACGATGTAGCGCAGGTGTTCTTGCGGTACGGGGTCCGGCTTGAGGCGGCGCATGGCGCGCGTGGTGGTGATCGCCTCGTGCAGCGTGAGGTCGGTCATCCTCTCTCCTTCGTCGGACCCGGTGCTCAAGGGCGGGGCGGGTTCAACGAGCCCGAGCGGAAATCGGCCAGGTCGAGAGCGACGAAGCGGTAGCCGAGCGCCTTGAGCCGCGTTACGATCCGCCCGCGCTCCTCCAAGGCGATGCCCATCCCGGCGGCGTCCGTCTCGATCCGCGCCGTCTCGCCGTAATGGCGGACGCGCAGCTCGCGCAGGCCCAGCGACCTGAGGTATGCCTCGGCGGCCTCCACTTGACCCAACACTCGGACCGAGACCGGTGTGCCCACCGGCAGCCGGCTAGCCAGGCAGGCCATCGCCGGCTTGTCCCAGGTGGGCAGCGCCAGGGCCCGGCTCAGGGCGCGCACCTCTGCCTTGCGGAGCTCTGCTTCAACCAGCGGGCTGCGCACCTCGTGGTCCTGGGCCGCCGTGAGCCCCGGGCGATAGTCGCTCAAGTCGTCGAGGTTGGTGCCGTTTACGATCACGCCGCCGATTTCGCTCGCGATCGGCCTCAGTCGCTCGTACAGCTCGCTCTTGCAGTGGTAGCAGCGATCGCCCGCGTTGGCCACGTACGCCGGCCGTTCAAGTTCGTGCGTTTCCACGATCCGATGCCGGATTCCAATCCGCCGAGCGAGGGCCAGCGTCGCCTCGTACTCGCTGGCCGGCAGCGACGGCGATCGGCCTGTGACCGCCAGGGCCCCGTCGCCCAGCTCCTGCGCCGCGATCGCTGCGACTAGCGTGCTGTCCACCCCGCCGCTGAAGGCCACCACCGCCGCGCCGTAGCCGCGCACGATTGACCGTAGTTGCTCGCTCTTGCTGGCGAGGGCCCCGCGCAGCGGTTGTTCGGACTGGACCTGCGATGCGGCATTGCCCGACATGACCCGTCTCCTCCGCGCCCCTCACCCAAGGCGGACGCTGACCGCGTCACTGATGATAGAACTGCTCGCCGTGACAGCGGTAGCCTGTTTTCTTGACCGGCTCGGGCGCGGCGGTTAGCGTCCAATCGTGGGGAAAACGAGTAGGGGAGGGCTGGCCGTGGCTGATGATGGGACGCTCGTGGTGGAGCCGCGACAGGTGACCGGCAAGAAGGTGCGCCGCCTTCGTCGAGACGGCATCGTCCCCGGCAACCTCTACGGCCGGGGGTTGCCCTCCGTCGCCGTGCAGGCGCCCCTCAACGAGTTCCGCCGAGTCTTCCGCGCACGCGGTCGCAACGCCGTGATCAGCCTCCAAGTCGCAGGCGAAGATAAGGCGCGGCCGGTCATCCTCCGCTCCGTGCAGCGCCATCCCGTGACCGACGAAGTCCAGCACATCGATCTCTACCAAGTCGACCTCAGCCGCCCCGTCCACGCGGCCGTGTCGGTGCTCCTCACCGGGGAATCCGAAGCGGTGCACAATGGCGGCGTCTTGGTGCACACTCTCGCTGCGATAGAGGTGGAAGCGTTGCCCAACGAGATCCCGGAGAGTTTCGTGGTCGGCCTGTCGGGCTTGCTGGAGTTCGGCGATTCGGTCCACGTGCGCGATCTCCCGGTCCCGCCCGGCGTCCGGATCCTCACCGATGGCGTGGCGGTCGTTGTCGCCGTGCAGGCGCCCAGGGTCCTCGAGGAGCCGGTGACGGAGGAGGAGCCCGTCGAGGGCGAGGAGCTCGCCGAGGGCGAGGAGCCATCCGCCGAGGGGGAAGAGGCGTCGGCCGCCGGAGAGCCTTCCGCGTCAGAGTAGGGCCGCCCCTGGCCCTGTCCCCCGTCTGGTCGCGTCGCGGTCACTCCAAGCGCTGGCCGACGAGGTCACGCTTCCCCCGGGCGAACGCCGCCGCCGCCATGGCCCGCCGGCCTTCCCGCTGCACCTCTTCCAGAAGTAACACGCCGGCGCCGGTCTGGACTCCGATCGTCTCGTCGACGGCCAGGATCCGGCCTGGTGGCCCATCACCCTCGGCAGGTTCTGCGGGGCGCGCACGCCGGATCCGCAACGCAACGCCGTCGAGCATGGTCGTGGCCCCGGGCCACGGCGAAAGCGCCCGGACCTGCCGCCAGATGTCGATCGCCGGCTGCGACCAGTCGATCCGCCCCTCCTCTTTCTGCAGCCGCGGGGCGAGCGTGGCCAGGCGATCATCCTGCGGCTCCGCGGCCAGATCACCCGCGATCCAATTGGGCATCGTTTCCAGGAGGAGCGACGCCCCCAGCGTGGCCAGGCGCTCGCTCAGGCTGCCGGCATCGTCCTCGTGATCGATCGGCTCGCGGCGCCTCGTCAGCATCGGGCCGGTGTCGACCCCTTCGCCGACCAGCATGATCGTCACCCCGGTCTCTGCGTCGCCGGCCCGGATCGCCGCCGCAATGGGTGAGGCGCCCCGCCAGCGCGGCAGCAGCGACGCGTGGACGTTGAGCGTGCCGTGGCGCGGCAGGTCCAGCACGTCCCGGCGCAGGATTTGGCCGTAGGCGCAGACGATCTGCAACTCCGGCTCGTAGGCAGCGAGAGCGGCAGCCGCCGCGGGGTCGCGCAGCCGTTCTGGTTGCAGGACGGGGACGTCCGCGGCCTGCGCCGTCTGCTTCGCTGGGGGTGGCCGCAGCGCCCGCGACCGGCCTGCCGGCCGGTCCGGTTGCGTCACCACCACCACCGGCCGGTAGGGACTGTCGATCAACGCTTGCAGCGTCGGTACCGCGAACTCCGGCGAGCCGAAGAAGGCGACCCGGGTGAGGTTCATGGTCCAAGAATAGGCCCCAAGAATGGACGATGCTCGGACCTTATCTGCGCCGGAGCCGTACCGGCTGTCCACGGCGCAACCGCAAGCGCGCCGCGGCGCTGCCGTCGGGCCAAGCGATCTCCAGGTAGCCGCTGCTTCCCCCGATCGCCAGCGCCTGGGGCGCACCCTCATCCACGGAGGGCTCGTGATAGGCGCGAGCCGGCCCCGCGATGCGCACGCGCTCCACCTCCAGTTCGAAAGCGGGACCGGCCGTATCCGTCCGAATGTTGGTGATCGCGTTGCCGAACCGGTCGATATGGATGATCCGGCCGCTCGCTTCACCATCGACCACCGCCGCCGCAAGCGGCGGCGCCAGCGTCAAGCTGGCGATCGGGCTGCCCACCTCATCGAGTTCTGCCCCGGCGGCCAGCGCTGCGGCGACCGGCGCCATGATGTCGCGGCCGTGAAACGTGGCCGACACCGGATCGAGTCGCTGTGGCGAATCGCTGATCTCGACGGCGGTGACCGTCGGCGGCGGCGGAACCCGCTGCACGCCGTCGGCCGGTCGGACGCTCGTCGGCAGGGCGCTGCTCAGGACGCCGCTGTCCGGCCCGACCAGGTAGGCACGGTCGGTGCGGACGGCGATGAGTGGGCGGCCGCTTCCCACACCCGGGTCCACGACCACCACATGCACGGTGCCTCGGGCAAAGTGCGGCCAGGCGCTTTCCGTGAAGAACAAGGCGCTCTCTAGGTCGCCCGGAGGCACGGCGTGGCTCACGTCGATGACGCGTCCGGCGGGAAAACGGGCGATCACCACGGCCTGGATCTGGCTGACGTACGGGTCATCGACGCCGAAGTCGGTCGTGAGGCTCACGATACCGCTGCGCCTCATGCTGGACCGGCCCGGGGGGTCAGACGCGAACGGCGGCGATAGAGACGACGACGAAGACGATCATCAAGACGATGGTCCCGCGGAAAAGTCCACGCTCAATGCCACGTCGCGTCCGGAAGCTTGGCTCGCTGCCGAAGATGTTGCCCAGCCCCGCGCCTTTCGCCTGCATGAGTACGGACGCGATCAGGACGAGCGCGATCAGGATCTGGAAGATGTTGAGGACTTCCGCGCCGGACACCAGGATCTTTCTGTCGGAACGCTAGATGCCGGCCAGAATCGAATCGACGTCGGGCCGGCGAGGCGCTGCTTCGCCCTGCTCATGGTAGAGGTTCAAGATCACGTCTGCTAGCTTCTGCGGATCGTGCCGGTAGCGGTTGCGCTCGTCGATGACGTCCGCGGCGATGATCCGAGCCCCGTCGATCTCCGATTCCTCGCTGCGCGCGAGGCGCACCGGCTCCGACAGCCACTGCTCTGGGTGATGCGAGACCAGGTTGGTGTTCGCGATCACGAAATCGAACGGTCCTCCCCCGATGTGCTCCCGGATGGCAGCTTCGTGGTCCTCCACGGAAAAGTGCTCGGTCTCACCGTGCTGCGTGGCGACGTTGCACACGTAGAGCTTCATCGCCGTTGATTCCTGGAATGCGATGCGAATGTCCCGCACCAACAGGTTGGGGAGCACGCTGGTATAGAGGCTGCCCGGCCCCACGACAATGAGGTCCGCGTTGCGGACGGCGTTGACCGCATCCGGATACGCGGCCGGAATCGCCGGCTCCAGAGCCAACTCCCGGATCTCGCTGTTGGCGCTGCTGATCTTCGATTCGCCTCGGATCGATCGCCCCTCTCGCGTTCGAGCCACCAGCGTCACGTCTTCGAGTGTGGACGGCAGAATCTGCCCGCGCACGGCCAAGACCCGGCTGGTCTCGTGGATCGCCTCTTCCATGCTGCCGGTGATCTCGGACAGCGCCACGATGAAGAGGTTCCCGAACGAGTGGCCCTTCAGCCCTTCGCCTGAGCTGTCGGGGAAGCGGTACTGAAAGAGCTTGGTCATGAGCGGCTCGGCGTCCGCGAGGGCGGCGATGCAATTACGCACGTCCCCAGGCGGAATCACGCCTAACTCACGCCGCAACCGGCCTGATGATCCTCCGTCGTCCGCGACGGTCACCACCGCTGTCAGGTTCGTCGTGTACTCCTTGAGGCCGCGGAGCAACACAGACATCCCCGTGCCGCCGCCCATGGTGACCACGCGCGGCCCGCGTGACCCGAAACGGTGGCGGTAGACCAGGTTCACCAGCCGTTCGCCCCCGTTGCCATTCGCGCCGTCATGCTGCCGCACGGCGGAGAGCACAGCGGCGTTGAACTTCCAGAAGCCCAGTCCCACGAAGCTGAACGCGACGATGATGAACAGCGTCGCACGGAGTACCCGCGGCATGAACTGGAGGGTGATGTAGTAGAAGGCGTCTGGGAGGGTCCAGACCAAGTACGCTTCCCGCGCGAGGTAGGAGACGCCCAGCCCCAGCACGCCCATCCCCAGAACGAGCAGCAGCAGCCAGCGCTTGACCCCCATGCCGGGGACCAGCCACTTGCGCATATCTGGGTCGCGCATCCAGTGCATCGGTCGGCACTATACGCGGCGTCCTGCTTGGCTGCCATGGCAGCCCGCCGCCCCTCCGACGTAACGTCGAGCGACGGCGCGAGGTTCCCCCCGCTCTAGGCTGATTCGTGAAGGATTTCGCGCAGGAGCTGGTCCGCTGCCTGCGGGTTGGCGCGGCCGCGGGTGGCTTTCATAACCTGCCCGATGAGGAACTTGGCCGATTCTTCTTTCCCGCTCCGATAGTCACCGACCGCCCGCGGCTGTTCCGAGATCACTCGCTGGATGATGGCGCGCAATTCGCCTTCGCCGCTGATCTGCGTCTGGCCCGACTCTTTGACGATCTCCTTCGGGGCCTTCCCTGTCTGGTACATCGTTTCGAAGACGATCTTCCCCAGTTTGTGGCTAACTGTCCCGGCATCGACCAGGTCGACGAGCTCGGCCAGGTGGGCCGGCTCGATCTTCACTTCGTTGATCTCCTGGTCGGTGTCGTTCATGAGGCGGGCCATCTCTCCGGCCATCCAGTTGGCCACGGCCTTCGCTTGGGCGGCGGATGCGCCGCCATCGAACGTGCCCACCGCCGCCTCAAAGTAGTCCGCCTTTTGCCGCTCTTCCGTCAGGAGATTGGCTTCGAAGTCGCCCAGGCCGTACTGCTGAGCGAAGCGCCGGCGCTTGGCGGCCGGCAGCTCGGGCAGCGTCGCCCGGATCGCCTCCACCCGCTCGCGGCTTATGCGCAGCGGCGGCAGGTCGGGCTCCGGGAAATAGCGATAGTCGTGCGCGTGTTCCTTGGACCGCTGGGAGACGGTGACTTCGCGATCCTCCACCCAGCCGCGCGTCTCCTGCTCAATGGACTCTTCTGCCCGCAGCGCCGCGGTCTGCCGTCCAATTTCGTGCTCCAGGGCCTTGTACACGGCGCGGAACGAGTTCATGTTCTTGATCTCCACCTTGGCCCCCAGGCGCTCCGCGCCCTTGGGCCGGAGGGAGATGTTGGCGTCGCAGCGGAAGGATCCCTCTTCCATGTTCGCGGTGCTGACACCCAGGTAGCGCAGGATCTGGCGCAGCGCGACCAGGTACGCCCGGGCCTCCTCGGGGCTGCGCAGATCCGGCTCGGATACGACCTCCATCAACGGCGCCCCACTGCGGTTCACGTCGAGCAGCGAGTACGATTCGCCGGCCTCGTCCGTCCGATGCAACAGCCGGGCTGTGTCCTCTTCCAGGTGCACGCGCGTGATCCCAATGCGCCGCGTCTGACCCTCGACTTCGATGTCGAGGTGGCCGTTGACGCTCAAGGGAAGGTCGTACTGGCTGATCTGGTACCCCTTCATGAGATCGGGGTACGGGTAGTTCTTGCGATCGAACTTGGACTCCGAGGGGATCGCCAAGTCCAGCGCCAGCGCCGTTTTGATCGTCCATTCGACGGCGCGTTCGTTGATCACCGGCAGGACGCCGGGCATCCCCAGGCAGACGGGGCAGACGTGCGTGTTCGGCTCCGCCTGGGCGTAGTCCGCTCGACAGCGACAGAACATCTTGCTGTCCGTGTGGAGCTGCGTGTGGACTTCCAGCCCGATCACGGTTTCGTATTCGGACGGGGCGTCGCTCGGCGCGGTTTCGGTGGTCATGGCGGGCTCCATGATAGGCGTGGCGCGGTCGCGCCGGCAGGACGTCTCACGGCATCCGGCCCCAGATCAGGACACGCTTGTAGGCGTAGAGGTAGGGCGCAACGTCGCCGACCACCGCCAGCAGCCGGTCTCGGTAGATGCGCAGGAAGTCGTCGAAGACGGCGACTGGCAGACGCGAGCGGTAGGCCACCAGCAGCGTTCCGCTGACCCACTCGACCAATGTGCCGGTATTCGGCAACGAATGTGGGTAGACCTGCAGGCGCACGTGCTGCTCTATGAAGCCCAGCTCCACCAGCAGGGCCAGGTAGCGCTCGGGCGCTAGCGTCGACTGGGGCCAGGCCCCGTCCCCCAGCGCGCTGGCGAACGGCTCCTCCGCGGCGATCTGGAAGGCGACGGTGTGCGACGGGTGGTCATCCATCGACGCTACTTGCACGGCCAGTTGCCCGCCGGGCGTGAGGAGCGTGCGCATGCGCGATAGCTGAGCGGCCTGGTCGGGCAACCATGGCAGGGCGGCGTTGGAGAAGACGAGGTCCACGGGCGTCTCGGGTCGGTACGTCGCAATGTCTCCGCGCTCGAAACGTAGTCCCGCCACCGCTTGCTGCCGCGCGGCCGCCAGCATCTTTTCTGATCGGTCAATACCGATAGTCTCCTGCGCGGCCAGACGCTCGTGCAGCCAGGCCGTGAGCTCACCGTTGCCGCAGCCCATGTCCAGAACGCGCATCCCTGGGCGATGCTGGACCAAGGCGGCCAAGTCGTGACCGGGACGGCTGCGCTCCGCGCGGAAGCGCGTGTACTGCTCCGGGTTCCAGGAGTCGGGCGCGTCACTCATCCGATACCAGCCTATGTTCCCCGCGTCAGGGACGCACCCCGCCGACGGAAGGGCTTCGCAGCGCCCGGCGCGACGACTAGACTATCGCGCGACTCGCCCTCTCACGGTCCGGGTCCAGGCTCCATGCAACGCCAGGCTCCATGCAACAAAGGAGAGCATGCCATGTCCGTTCGGGTCTTCATCTCGTACAACCTCAAGCCGGCCACCACGATGGAGGAGTACCGCAAGTGGTCCCGCGAAGTGGATCAACCGCACGCCGGCGCGGCCCCCGGCGTGCTCCGCTACGAGATCTTCGAGGTGCGCGGCGCCGGCAAGGGCGAGCCTGACTTCACGATCATCGAAGACATCGAGGTCGAAAGCTGGGAGGCCTGGCTCAAGGTCAACGACCTTCCGGAAGTGAAGCCGGCATACGAGGGGTTCATGCGTCTCGCCGATCCGGACTCCGTTCGGGTGCACTGGGGCGAGAAGCTCGAGCCGTAGCGGGTTGCAAGGCGGACCCCCGCCCGGCGATTCCCGGGCGCTCGGCGCGGCCCATCGGGTATCGGATTATGTGGTATAATAGAACAACAGTTCGGCTCTCGCCCCCGCTTGGGTGGGAGTTGAGCGCTCCCGGACCGGTACGGCAGTCCGACGGGTGCGTGCAAGAGCCTGCAAGAACGTGGCGGAATCGTGGCGCAAACGTGGCGGAAACATGCCAGTTTCTGTCACCTTGGGCCTGATCTGGCCCCCGCCCCATCTGGACGGCCCGGCGCTGCGGTTTTTTCCCGCTGCGAGCCAAAAACCGCCGCTACGTATGGTATAGCGACATAACGATCCGATACGCTCGATGGTACGCCGCTCGCAGGGGCGGAGACCCGGCCCCGGAGGGCACGTAATTGCCGTTACTGTGGCGGCCGCGTCCATTTGGTACGATCGAGCTGCATGCCGAACCCCGCCTCATGCAGGCGGGGACGGGGGAACCATTCGATTGGGGTGAATCCGGCGCTCGCAGTCCGCAGAGGCCGGTAGGCGACCCTGTAGCCGAATCCGACAGCTAACCCCGTAGGCGCAACAGGGGGCGAAGCCCCTAAAATAACCGGTATGGAATTGCCCGAGCGGCTGGCGGCTGCTCAGGGTGACTCCGTGAGTGCTCCGGCGCGCCCGCGCCGCAGGTTGGAGGGGTGTGATGGTCGCGATTGTTGATTCCAGGTCCGGCGCTGAGCAGGCCACGGCGGAGCGCTACGAAGCGATCACCCTCAAGAATTTCGAGTCGGTGCCCCAAATCCGGGCGCTGCCCGCGGAGTTCCGGCGGGACATCGACGTCGTGGGACGCGTCCTGCCCTTCAAGTCGAACCGTTTCGTCGTGGAACACCTGATCGACTGGAGTCGCGTGCCCGACGATCCCATCTACCGGCTCACCTTCCCCCAGCGCGACATGCTGGAGCCGGCCCACTACGACCGCATTTCCCATCTGCTCGCGACCGGCGCCTCGATGGCGGAGCTCAAGGCGGCGGCCGGCGAGATCCGGCTCAGGCTCAACCCGCACCCGGCCGGCCAGATGGAGCACAACGTGCCCCGTCTCAACGGCCGGCCGCTGCCCGGCATGCAGCACAAGTACCGGGAGACGGTGCTGTTCTTCCTCAGCCAGGGGCAGACCTGTCACGCCTACTGCACGTTCTGTTTTCGCTGGCCGCAGTTCGTGGGCATGGACGGCCTCAAGTTCGCCATGACGGAAGCGGAGCTACTCCGGGACTACGCGGAAGCGCACCCGGAGGTGAGTGACATCCTCTTCCCCGGCGGCGATCCCATGATCATGAAGACCAGAGTGCTGCGCGCCTATCTGGAGCCCTTCTTGGCGCTGGGCGCTGCCCCCAACGTGCGCACCATTCGCATTGGCTCCAAGGCCTTGGCCTACTGGCCCTACCGCTTCACGACCCACGATGACGCCGATGAGCTCCTCGATCTCTTCGCGCGGGTCGTAGCCTCCGGCCGGCAACTCGCTTTCATGGCCCACTTCAACCACGGCGTAGAACTGGAGCCGGCGCCGACGCTGGACGCCATTGCCAGACTGCGCGGTGTGGGTGTGCAGATCCGCACGCAGACCCCGCTTCTGCGCCACATCAACGCCGACGCTGATGTGCTGGCGGAGATGTGGCGGCGTCAGACCCAGGTCGGCTGCATCCCTTACTACCTTTTCGTCGCCCGCGATACCGGCGCGCAGCGTTACTTCGATCTGCCGCTCGAGCGCTGCTGGGAACTCTTCCGAGATGCCTACAGCGCGGTCAGCGGTGTGGCCCGGACCGTCCGCGGGCCCAGCATGTCCGCCACCCCCGGTAAGGTGCAGGTGTTGGGCGTTTCGGAGGTCGCGGGCCAGAAAGTCTTCGTCCTGCGGATGGTGCAAGCCCGCGATTCCGCCTGGGTCGGCCGGCCGTTCTTCGCGGAATACAGCCCGACCGCCCGCTGGCTCGACGACTTGCAGCCCGCCTTTGGGGAGCCCGAGTTCTTCTACGAGGCGGAACTGCGGAAGATGCTCGCCCAACCCGGGAGCCCTTGGTCGCACCACGGTGATCCTGAGGCGGAGAGGGACGCCGACGGCCCGTTCCGCATCGCCGCCGCTGGAGAACGGTTGGAGGTCGTCGCTCCCGGAGCCACGGATACTTCTGAGTGTGACTTACCCGCTGTAGCTCCACCCGGTTTGTGTTGAGGTGAGTGCCTCCAGGCTGCGCAGCACGGCGCCGTCGACAACGTGGCCCAGCACCAACGTGTGGTCGCCCGCTGGGGTGAATTGCTCCACTTCACAATCGAGCCACGAGAGCGCACCCTCCAGGATCGGACAGCCGTGTGCGGTCGTCCGGTGGGGCACACCGGCGAGCTTCGCATGAGTTTGGGCCGCCGCCTTCGCGCTACGCCCTCCGATCTTCGAACCGTCGCGAGGCTGCAGAAAGCGCGCCGCGAGGTCCATTCCGTCCTCCGCCAGGAGGTTGACGGTGAACGCCGGGTTCCTGCGGACGCTCTGCAAGCTGTAGGCGTCGTTCTCGAAGGCAACGGCTACCAGTCGCGGCTCGAACGATACCTGCATCACCCAGTCGGCGATCATGCCGTTGGGCTCCCCGTCCCGCGCCGAGCCGATGATGTAGATGCCGTACGGCATCTGATGCATCGTCCGCTTGATCGGTTCATCGTCCCTTCGCGAACGCGAGGGCGAACGCGAGGGCGGGCGCGTGGGGCGTACGCCTCTCTCTTCCTCGCCCCGCCACGGTCCGTCGCCGGGATGGCGGGCTCCCAGCAGCAACTCGCGCGCAGCGTTCAGCTCCTGCATCCGCAGGCCCGTAACCGGGTCGTCCGGATTCAGATCCGGATGGTAGATCCGCGCCAGGCCGCGGTATCGATCGTTGACCAAGTCGGTCGGCGCGTCGAGTGGCACGCCCAGGAGGTCGGCCGCTTCGGCCCGCGTCTCGGGAACGGCCACCCTAGGCACCTCGTTTCTCGCCCGGCATGCATCGTACCGTTCCTTCTCTTCGCCGCACCAGCGGCACGGCGGGTGGCGGTTGACCTTGCGGCGATCATCGCCGAGTCTCGTTTCACTGGAGCCGGGCGGGCGCAGCCGCGCGGGGCCGGAGAAACCGCGGCCGGTCGCGCATCGCGGCGTTAGTGCCGGCCATTGGAGTATGGCGATGGCGGAACCGTTGCAGCACGATGTCGTGATCGTCGGTGGCGGCGGCGCTGGGTTGCGTGCGGTGATCGCCGCGGCCGAAGCCCATCCCGAACTCGACATCGCCATGGTGTCCAAGGTCTACCCGATGCGCAGCCACACCGTGGCGGCCGAGGGCGGGACCGCCGCCGTGATCAAGCCCAATGACTCTTTTGAGGACCACATCCAGGACACGATCTCGGGGTCGGACTGGTTGGCGGATCAGGATGCCGTGGAGCTCTTTGTGCGGGCCGCCCCCAAGGAGCTGATCCAGCTGGAGCACTGGGGCTGCCCCTGGAACCGCGAGCCGGACGGGTCCGTGGCCGTGCGGCCGTTCGGCGGAATGAAGATCGAGCGCACGTGGTTCGCGGCGGACAAGACCGGCTTCCATCTGCTGCACACGCTGTATCAGACCTCGCTGGAGCAGACGCAGGTCGCTCGCTACGACGAATGGTTCGCCACTCGTCTGCTCGTAGAGAACGGACGCTGTCAGGGGGTCACGGCCATCGAGATGCGCACCGGGCAGGTACGCGCCATTTTCGCCAAGGCCGTGATCCTCTGCACCGGCGGCGGTGGCCGCATCTTCCCCTTCACCACCAACGCCGCCATCAAGAGCGGGGACGGCATGGGCATGGCCTATCTCGCCGGCGTCCCGCTCAAGGATCTGGAGTTCGTGCAGTACCATCCCACCGGCCTGCCGGGCACGGGCATCCTCATCACGGAGGCCGCCCGCGGCGAAGGCGGCATCCTCCTCAATGCGCAGGGCGATCGCTACCTGCGCGACTACGATCTGGGAGAGCCGCTCGACGTCGCAGACCCCGAACATCCCCAGAAGCGCACCATGGAGCTGGGGCCGCGTGACCGCTTGTCGCAGGCGTTCGTGAAGGAAGAGGAGAAGGGGAACGTGTTCGAGGGGCCGTACGGGACCTACGTGCACCTCGACGTCCGCCACTTGGGCGAAACGAAGATCAACGAGAAGATCCCGTTCGTCCGCGAGCTGGCGGAGAACTACGCTGGGATCGATCCGGTGCATGAACCGATCCCCGTCCGTCCTGTGGTTCATTACATGATGGGCGGCGTCGATACCGACATCAACACCGCGACGCAGCTCCCTGGGCTCTACGCCGCCGGCGAGTGCGCTTGCGTGAACATCAACGGCGCCAACCGGCTCGGCTCCAACTCGCTAACGGAACTGCTCGTCTTCGGCGCCCGCGCCGGCCTGAACGCGGCACGCTGGGCTCAAGAGCACCCCACCTTCGATATGGCCTCGCTGGAAAGCCAGGCGGCCGCCGAGCAGGAACGCATCGCCAAGAACTACATCAACAAGCGGGACGGCACCGAGCGAATCGCAACCCTGCGTGGTGAGCTTACGAGGGCGATGGAAGCGGGCGCCGGCATCTACCGCACCGACGCCTCCATCCGCGCCACCGCCGAAATCATCGCTGATCTCAAAGCGCGCTACCGCAACATCGCCCTTGACGATTCCAGCTTGAGCTTCAACACGGAACTCACCTTGGCGTTGGAGCTGGAGTTCATGCTCGAGATTGCCGAGGCACTGGCGCACTCTGCCCTCGCGCGCACCGAGTCCCGCGGCTCCCACCAGCGCACGGACTACCCCTCACGCGACGACGACCAGTTCCTGAAGCATTCCCTTGCCTACAGGACGGACGCTGCACCCCGCATCGATTATCAGGATGTCGTGATTACCAAATGGCCCCCCGCTGCCCGAGTCTACGGTAGGGAGCACTGAGGGTGGCGATCTGATGCGCTTGGGACGATGAGCGCTCGCTGAAGCGGAAGGTGCTATGGCAGACGAGACCATTACGCTTGAAGTCTCCCGGTATGACCCCGACGGTGACTCCGAGCCGACGTTCCAGAGCTACGACGTCCCTTTCCAAGAGGATTGGGTCGTCCTCGACGCGCTCAACTACCTGAAAGATCAAGTCGACGGGACGCTTTCCTATCGCTGGTCCTGCCGCATGGGCGTCTGCGGAAGCTGCGGCATGATGGTCAACGGGGTGCCCAAGCTGACCTGCGCCGTGTTCTTGCGGGACTATGCGCCCGGCCCCATCAAGGTCGAGCCTTTGGCCCACTTCCCCGTGGAGCGTGATCTCATAGTCGCGCTGGACGACTTCGTGTCCAAGCTTCAGGACATCAAGCCTTGGATCATCCGGGATGTTGAGAAGCCGCTGGACGAGGGAGTTTATCGGCAGACGCCGGCGGAGGTGGCGCGCTACCAGCAGTTCAGCATGTGCATCAACTGCATGCTGTGCTACGCGGCCTGCCCGGTCTACGGGCTGGAGGAGAGTTTCCTCGGGCCCGCCGCCATCGCTCTGGCTCAGCGCTACAACCTCGACTCGCGCGACCAAGGTCGTGACCAGCGTCAGGAACTCGTCGCCTCGGACGAAGGGATCTGGGACTGCACGCTCGTGGGGGAATGTAGCGCGGTGTGCCCCAAGGATGTCGATCCCGCCGGCGCTATTCAGCAGGCGAAAGTGGCGAGCACGCTGGATTGGTACAAGTCGTTCCTGCTGCCGTTCCCGGGCCGGCGAAAGCAGAAGACCGAGGCATGAGCAAGCCGTACCGTCGGCCGATGTCCAAGCTGTGGTGGCTGCGTCGCCGGCCGTACACCGCCTTCATGCTCCGCGAGATCTCCAGCGTGTTCATCGGGGCCTACGTGGTGCTGTTGCTGGTCCTCGTGTGGCGGGTGGACGCGGGCCCCTCCGCCTACGCGGCCTACCTCGATACGCTCAAGTCGCCCGGCATGCTCGCCTTCCACGCGATCGCCTTCGTGTTCGCGCTCTTGCACACGATCACGTGGTTCCTCCTGGCGCCCAAAGCCCTTGCCGTCTGGCGGGGGCAGAAGCGGGTGCCGGCGCCGCTCATCGCCGGACCGCATTTTCTCGTCTGGCTCCTCTTGTCCGGCGGCGTGGCGGCCCTTTTCTTGGCTTGATGCACAATGCGGGTAGAGGTCCGACCGTGATCCACCATCAAGACCGATCGGCGACGGCGAAATCCACCACCGAGCCGCTCCTGTGGTCGCTGTTTGCCGCCGGCGGCATGGTCGCCGCGTTGCTCATCCCGGTGCTTATCGTCTTCACCGGCTTTGTGCTGGCGGCCGATGTGGTCTCCTTCAACCGACTGGATGACCTCTTCGGCTACTTCCTCGTAGAGATCGTGCTCTTCGGGATGGCGGTCCTCGTCCTCGTCCATGCGGCTCACCGACTGCGTTTCACGTTGGTTGACCTGGGACTGAAGCGCTTCGACCGTCCCATTGCCGCGATGTGCTACGGTGCGGCCCTCGCTGGATCGGTGTGGGCGATCATCGCCCTGTTCTTCTAGCGGCTCTCCCAGCGGCCGCCACGCTCTCCACGCCGCCGCAACATTGCTCGCACCGGTACAGGACGTCACCTTCGGGCGCTCCTCCGCCTGGATATTGAGGGCGCCTCCCGCCGAAAACCGCGCCTCATCTCGAATGGGGCTCGCTCTCTAGCGCGTCCAGGTCGTCTGCGTCAGGCCGGTACAGCCGGCGCCGCGGCGTGGGCCGCTCTCATACATGGTCGTGCGCTCGGCGGCGTTGAGGAGCACGGGCATGAGGTCGACGCCACGGAGATGGCCCAATGCGCCCCCAGCGGATAGCCGGGGGCCTTGGCGTCGTTCAGACCGTTGATGCCCTCGCCGGCCAGCCGGTCGAGGTTCGGAGTGGCGGCCGCCTCAAGCGGCGTTCGGGCGCCGAGCTCCACAGCGGGGCGATCCCCCAAGCCGTCGAAGAAGATGACGAGAAGCCGCACGCTCAACCCCCGCGGATTTCGTCCGTGGCGCGGATTACGCGGACGACCGCGGGCGGGACCAGATCGTCCCATGGTTCACCACACGCGATGCGCCGGCGGATCTCCGTGGCTTCCACTCGCTTCTCCGTGCCTGGTTGCAGCACCTCGACGCTGTAGCCCGCTGCACGCAGGCGATCGACTTTCGCCTGCTCCCACGGTGAGAAGACCCGCAGATACTGCGTGGCGCCCCGCGGCACGTAGTAGCGCCAGCGGTCGGGAAGGTTGACGGGGAAAGGGATAAACATCACGTGGTCCAGGGAGATGCTCGCGTCCAGCAGCGTCTCGCGGATCATCAGTTGGCGCTCAAAGAACGTGAAGGGGTTCGAGTCCGGCAGGTGCCGATGCCCGGACGCGGGTTCCTCGACGATCTGCGTGGGATCCGAGTTGGTGATGCCGATGATCAGGGTCTCGCACCGGTCGGCGGCCAGCCGCAGATACTCCCAGTGGCCGTTGTGAAACGGCTGGAAGCGGCCATGGATCATGCCGAAGCGCGGTTTCACGACGCGACACGCTCAGACGACAACGGTCACGCCTGTTCCTTCGGTCACGGTGCCGATCGCCCACAACGGCAGCTCGGCTGCCGCGAAGCGGTCTTCGAGTTGCTCCGTCCGCGCCGGATCGATGGTGAACAGCAGCCCCCCGATGTCTGGGGATCGAAGAGAGTGTGCTCCAGCTTTTCCGCAATCGCGTGATCGAAAACGGCGGGACCGGCTTTGGCGGCGCATCCCGCCAGACGGGCGAGCTCAGTCAGACGCGGTGGTGCGGGAGAGGTCATGGAGCCCTCGCTCACGGCGGGCCGGCAGCGGCGCCCTGCTGGGCTGGCCGCTGGCCCGCTCGGCGCAAAGCATATCCCACCATGCGGCACATCTCCGCATGGTGCCCTACTCTTTCCGCGACGAAGCGCCACTTCGGCCCGGGATCCCACCCGCGCTCGCGCTGATTGGCCATGCATGGTCGCTTCCGGCAAGCCCGACTACGCCACCCTTGATCTCCCCTCTCCGCCGGCCGACCGTCCTTACGTCCTCATCAATATGGTGATGTCGGCCGATGGCAAAGTGGTCATCGAAGGTACCGAGCGGGGCCTCGGTTCCAGCGCCGACCAGCGCCTGATGCGTGAGCTGCGCGTCAACGCGGACGTCGTCTTGAACGGGGCGAGCACGCTTCGTGCCAGTGGTACGTCCTCCCGCCTCGGCGCTGAAGACCTGGAGACGATCCGGCTCCGGCGAGGGAAGACGCGCCAGCCGATCGCCGCGGTCCTCAGCCGATCCGGGGATCTGCCTCTGGCGAGCGCTTTCTTCACCCGCCGGGATTTCGACGCCGTTGTCTATCTCTCGGATTCTGCCGGGCCGGATCGCAGGGAGGCGCTGTCGGCGACGGGCCGGGCGGTCCATCTGGTGCCCGCCGGCGAGGAGGCTCCGGCCGCGCTGCGTCACATGCGCCGGGACCTCGGCGCTGAGGTGCTGCTGGTCGAGGGGGGACCAAAACTCAACGGCGATCTCTTCGCCCGCGACCTCGTCGATGAGTTTTTCCTCACGCTCGCACCGCTGGTGGTCAGCGGCCGTCGCGGGCTGACAGCGGTCGAGGGCTCACAAGAGCCGACCATCGAGGCGGTGACCCGGCTCGATCTCGTGGCTGCGGTCCCCAATCCCAACACCGGCGAGTTGTACCTGCGCTATCGGACCCGCCGCTCGGCCTGATCAATCACTCCCCAGTAGATCAAGCCCTCGATGATCCCCGCCGCATATCTGCCTCGAGCGAAGCACACCCGCTCTGGATCCACGGCACGCCGCAACTCCTCGCGGGCGTTGCCGACCACGATGCCCCGCGGCGCGGCCTGAAACATCTCGAGGTCATTCGCTGAATCCCCGGCTACGATGAGGCAATCCGGTGAGACCCCCAGCCGCTCGGCCACGTACGTCATTGCCTCTTTCTTCCCGGCAGGGGAAGGGATCACGTCGAAATCTGAGACGCCGGAGTGGATGAAGCGCGCTTCCACGCCGACGTTCCGCAACTCCCCGATCACTCGATCTCGCTCGGCCGCTGGGACGGCGAAACTCGCTTTGTAAGGTGTTTGGAACTCAGGGCTGTGCGCTGGATAACCGAGCCGGGACATTACGGCGTCAATCGGCGCTCGTTTCCAGCCAGCGAGCCGCTGCTCCCAGGCGGCGTCCCGCTCTCCACGGAGTTCCACCTCGGTCCCCATCGCACCGATCGTCGCGTCATGGTCGATGGCCCGTACGCGCGTGGCGATGGCAGCCAGCGTTCCCTGCACACTGGCAAGCGGCCGGCTGGAGTTGAGCGCTAGATAGAGCTGGGCGTTACCGTCCACGATGGTCAGCAGGCGCGCCAAGGCTGCGTCATCGCCGACCAGCGTGTCGTCGATATCGGAGACCAGCAACCGGGCGGCGCAAACCGCATCCCGGTCTTGCATGGACGCGTCGTTGGTCGCCATCCGCGGCTACGGTAGCAGCCTCGTGCTGCAGTCCGGGCTGTGGACCAGCGTGCCGTACTCTGGCCGCGTGGACTCCCTGGAGGCGCTCGATCAGGAAGTGGTCCGCTGTGAGGCCTGCCCGCGGCTCGTTCGCTGGCGGCGGCAGGTCGCTATGGAGAAGCGCGCCGCGTTCAGAGACTGGGATTATTGGGGACGGCCGCTGCCGGGGTTCGGCGACCCTCGAGCGACGCTCCTCGTCGTCGGTTTGGCGCCGGCGGCGCATGGCGCGAACCGCACGGGGCGACTCTTTACTGGCGACCGCTCCGGCGATTGGCTCTTCACCGCCTTGCACCGGGCGGGCTTTGCGAACCAACCTACGAGTGAGCGACGCGATGACGGATTGCGGCTGCGGGGGGCGTACGTGACGGCCGTCGTGCGCTGCGCGCCGCCGGGGAACCGGCCGACTCCGCAAGAGCGGGACACTTGTCTGCCGTATCTGGCGCGAGAGCTGCAGTTGCTCAGCCGGCTGCGCGTGATCGTGGCAATGGGGGCCTTCGCCTGCCAGGCTGTCGCGACGCTGGCGGGCGTGCACCCCAGGCCTACTTTCGGACACGGGGTAGAGGCGCCGCTGCCCGATTCGCACGCGCTTGTGTGCTCGTACCATCCGAGTCAACAGAATACCTTCACGGGCAAGCTCACCCGTGAAATGTTCGATGCCGTCTTCGCGCGCGCTCGCGAGTTGAGCCGTGCGCCGCGTCGGGTCTGAACGTGTGTCGCCCGCTCGGCGCCGACGGCTGCATCGTTCCGGCGTGCCCGCGAGCGGTGTGTGGCGGCGGGCTACTGAACGAGGAAGCGCTCTTTCACCCACCCGGATTCGTATGGGGTGAAGAAGTGGAGGGTGAGCTTCAAGTGGGAGAAATACCAGCGCCCGTCGACCTTGCGGTACTGCTCATCATAGGTCGCAGCGCCAAAGATGGCGCGCTCGCTGATCGTCGCGGGGAACCACATATACCAGTGGCCGGTCGCCGCCACGCCGGATGGCGCGATGTCGATGGTTGGACCCATGTAGTAGTGCAGGGCGAACGTGAACGCCTCGGAGATGGGGGCGAAGAAATCGTGGATCGCCTGGCGGCCCCGGTGCATGCCGAATTTCTCGCCGCCATCCCAGACCGCGTCTTCAGTGAATAGGGCAGCGAGGCGGTCGGCGTTGTAGCGGTCGTCGGCGGCTCGCGCGTACGCAATCTTGAGCGCCTGGATCTCCTTGATGTCCTCGAGTCGCTGTATCCGTTCCTCGAGTGTGGCCACCTGTCCTCCAACGAGAAGCCGCGAACGAGACGGGAACGTTAGCACGCCTCAGCCGAGCAACTGCACAGCCTGTCCCCAAACGGAAGCGTTGGTGCCGGGAGCGGGACTCGAACCCACACGGCCTCGCGGCCAGCGAATTTTAAGTCCGCCGCGTCTACCGATTCCGCCATCCCGGCAGCTCGCTTCTTTCGGCCCGATCGTACACGCGGATGGCGGGGAGAGGTGCATCGCGGCGCGACGGAATCCGGCGCGTCGTTCAACCTGCCGCTGCTCAGGCGCACCCAACTGGCCCCACGGCTCATCCGCCGTGAGTCGGCCCGCCGTCGAAGACACTCGAGCCCCGATCGAGGCCCAGAACTCCACTGATGCAGTTGAAGCAGGATGTCTTACCGGCGCCGTTGGGGCCGATTAAACCGGTGATGCTTCCCGCCTCGACCGTGAAGGAAGCGTGGTCGACGGCGTAATTTCCCCCGAACCACCTCGCCAGGTTCGAGACCACCAAGATCGCCCCCACTTGGCCCTCCGTCCTGCGGTCGCTCGATGATGCGAGCGAAATCGAGGGCTTGCGGCGGCTGTCTACGCGCGGGCGATCTCGCGGACCGCTGCGAGCACGTCGGCAGGGTCCATGCGCTTGCGCCAATCCATATCGGCGTGGCGGGCCCGAATGACGCCGCCCCGGTCGACCACGAACGTTCCCGGCACCGGGAGATCCCAGCCAGTGGTCGGGTTGAGCTCGGGGAGATCTTGGTCGTATTGAAGCCACCATGAGCGTAGGTCGTCTGGCACCGTGTAGTTGAGCTTGTAGGCCTTGACGACGGTGCCGTCGGCGTCGCGGAGGATCGGGGTGTGGGTGGGGTCCTCTGCCGCGAATTCCTCCGCCCTCTCCAGCGGCTCGGTGGAGAGCATCACGATCTCTCCGGACAACTCCCGTACGTGCGGTTGGATCCGCAGCAGGTGCCGAAGCTCGAAGTTGCAGTAGACGCACCACTGCCCCCGGTAGAAGTTCAGGACGACAGGCCCGCGACGGAGCGCCCCGGAGAGCTTGAAGACGCCACCCGCGCCGTTCACCAGCGTAAGGTCGGGCGCTCGATCGCCTACGTTTAGGCCGTTCGCGGTACCGGCGGCTGCTATCTCCTGGATCATTCGCTCTTCTCGCCCCATGAGCGCGGTCGGGAACATCGGCTCGTGATCCAGCGTGATCGCTGCCAGTTGCTCGTTCCACCCCGCCTGATCCGTCATCGGGCTCTTCTCCCTCACACAGCGGTCGCGCCGCGGGACGGCGCTACCCCTCCCACGACAACCCTGCCGCACCGCGGGCCCACCGATCCAATCGCGGGTGGCCCTGCTCCAGCGGTTCGGCCAGCCGGTCCCTGTCGATGGGCACGTGCACCGGCTCTTCGATATGCAGCCACAAGTCGGCATGCAGCAGATGCGTGCCGAGGCTCCCGCCCCGCGGCGCCAACGAGAGGGTGTAGCGGCGCGCACGCTCGTCGAAGGTGGTCAGCACTACCTCGGCCGCCAGGACCTCCCCCTCAAGGGCCGTGCGTAGCGCTTCGCGGGCGAGCGTGCCTTGCGCGATCCGGACGGCGATCGGGTGCGTGTGCTCGTCGTGCAACTCGGCTACGAAGCGGAAGCCGTACGACCGGTACCGCTCCGAGCCCGAGGCGGCGACCGCCTTCAGAATCCGCTCGGTCGCGGACACGAACTCAGCTTCGGCCGGTGTCCGGCCGCTGTAGTCGGTGATCGTGAGACAGTCACCACTGGCTTCGACAACGATCTGGTCGCGCATGGCGGTGAGCCGGAACTCAGGCGGCTCCAGCGCGCGGGTCACGGTTGGTTCGTGCAGGACCTTGGCGAGCTCCTTCGGATCCGGTTGCACTGTGATCCGCTTCGGCGCCCGCAGGATCACACTCGTTCGGAGGATGCGGTGTCCCATGCGCCCCTCATGCAAGCGCGCTGGCGTTGCGGTAACTCGATTGTAGCCGCCCGCCGAAACCCGCGGACGGCGGCCGTCAGTCGCGCTTGGCGTGAATCAGTTCCGTCACTCCTTGAGCTCGGGAACGCGACCGGCGACTTTCTGGCTGTAGGCCAGATCGCCGTTCACTGGTTGGGGAGTGGGTTGGAGGCGACGACCGGATTCGAACCGGTGATGGGGGTTTTGCAGACCCCTGCCTTACCACTTGGCCACGTCGCCCGAGCAGGGGATTGGAAGGTCTTGGAGCGGAAGACGGGATTTGAACCCGCGACCTTCTCCTTGGCAAGGAGACGCGCTACCACTGCGCCACTTCCGCTCGTAGCCGCGTCGCCGGATGGTGCCGAGGAGGAGACTCGAACTCCTACGCTCGTAACGAGCACAGCGCCCTCAACGCTGCGTGTCTACCAGTTCCACCACCTCGGCGTTGTCCAGCGTTTGCGCGGTCTCTGGCAGGAGTGGAGGGATTCGAACCCACGACCTGCGGTTTTGGAGACCGCTGCTCTCCCAGACTGAGCTACACTCCTCCGCGCACGCTGGCGCAGTATATCAATCCGCCCGTTGCCGCGGCAAACCTTCAGCGTCGTGACCTGATCGCGGTCCGCACCCGTTCTGGGTCGTCGCTCACAATGCCCATGAGCGGCAGCCGCACGAGGCGCGCCAGGTCCACCGGATCGTTCACGGTCCAGACGAACGTCGCGAACCCTTCGTCGTGAAGAGCCGCGACCGTCGGCGGCGACGCGTGCTCGTACTGCATGGCGATCCCGGCCAGGCGCAGGGCGCGCGACCGGTTCACGACCTCCGCGTTTGGCTCGTAGCAGAGATGCACGATCCGCAGGTCGCGCGCCACGATGTCCAGTCGCGCCAGGATGTCGCTATCGAAGGACCAAAGCCAAACGTCCCGGCTGCGATCCTGGCGGCGCACTTCCGTCACCACTCGGTCTGCGAGGCGGATCCCACCAGGGCCGCCCCCCTTTAGCTCGATGATTAGGTCGGTCCGATTCCCTATCGTCGTCAGCGCCTCCGCGAGTGTCGGGACCGGTTCGTCACCACCGGCCGCAAGCCGTCGCAGCGCCGCGACCGGCTGGGCGCTGACGGGGCCGCGCCCGTCGGTCGTGCGGTCTAGGGTGGGATCGTGCAGGAGGACGGGCACGCCGTCGGCGCTCAGGCGCACATCCACCTCGATGGCGTCCACGCCGACGGCAAGAGCTCGGCCGATGCCGCGCAGCGTGTTCTCCAGTATCGCGCTGGTGGATCCCCGATGCGCGATCACAAGCAGGAGGCGCGGCGCGATCGACGACATGCGGTGGAGACTACACTGAGGCTCACATTCGAAGGGTGGCAGACGATTCTGAACCAGTCCGTGAGCGAGTTGTTCGCCCGTGCGTTCAATGATGCCGACACGGCGTACGGCCGCACAGGCGCGGCCTTCTTGCCCCATTTCGCCCAGCTACTCGTGGAACGTAGTGGTCTTCGCCCCGGGCAGGCCGTACTTGACCTGGCCACTGGACCGGGGACGGTAGCGCTGCCCGCCGCGGGCACCGTCGGGGTAGATGGTTCTGTGGTCGGCGTCGACGTGGCGGAGCGACAGCTGCAAATCGCTCGGTCTGTGGTAGGGGAGCGAGAGGCCGCAGTTCGCTTCGTCCGCGACGACGCCACGGCTCTGGACCTGCCGGAAGGCAGTATGGACGTGGCGCTCTGCGGATTCGGCCTGCCCTACATCCAGGAGCCGGTCCGTCTGTTTCGGGAGGCTGCCAGGGTGGTGCGCGGTGGCGGCGTGGTGGCAGCGACGCTCTGGGCGCAGAACTTCCTCGCCCCGGCGGGTGACCACCTGCAGGCTCTCATGGAGCGCCATGAGGTGGCGCTCCTGCACCGTCCGTTCGGCGACGAGCCGTCCGAGATCGCACAATCGATGCTGCGGGCCGATCTCCACGAGGTGGAAATCGAAGAGCACACCTTGGATGTCATCTTTCCCAGCTTCGAGGTTTGGTGGGAGATGTGTCGCGCCTTCGCGTTCCTGGCACGGCTCAGCGCGGTCGATGCCGAGACGCGACAGGCCGTGATGGCTGAGCATCGCGCTGATTCCGCCGTTGTGCAGCCGGATGGCACGGTTCCCAT
The DNA here is from genome assembly GCA_963663235.2 of Dehalococcoidia bacterium. GTDB lineage: Bacteria > Chloroflexota > Dehalococcoidia > Bin125 > Bin125. The sequence continues at coordinate 68,003 of CAXXNO010000012.1, read as the reverse complement.
GAGAGTGCGGGTCTATCTTGCGCGCGGAGTAGTTTGACGGATGCGGCGGCGCGTGTTCGCGATCGCCCTGGGACAAGACTGCCTATCGCCCGGCGACCGGCCAGCTCGCAACGCCGATCTGGCCCCGGATCACCCTCTTCGCGTTTGCTGGTGCGTCTTTGGTTAACGGGTTGGGCGTCGTGATGGGCTGGGGTGCGTACCATGGTGGCTGGCCTGAACCCAGCGAGATTGGCCTGATCTAACGGCGGGCCCGGCTGCGACGCTCTGCTCCGAGCACTGCGGCCTATCGAGGAGCTTCGCCGCCTCGTGCGTCCAGTACTCCGCACCCGATCGCACGCGACCGTTGTCGTCGATGAAGGAGTCGGCCGCGCAACAGCGGTCGCCGAAGACACGCTTCCAGCGCGCTTGCATGGCCGGATCGGCAGACGCCGGCGGGGCATGCTGGTGAAACACGTGAGCGGCCCAGCCGCGCACGATCTCGCTGGTCTGTGTGTCGGCGGCTTCCCGTGCTGAATCCTGGGAGACGGACGCCGCTGAGCTGCTCTTGTACTGTTGTGTTGCGGTCAGGACGAGGCGGTCCAAGACGGGGACGACGAGCCGACGAAAGACCGTATCGTAACGGCCACCGAGCGCGACTTGAGTCATCTCACGGATCGGCTGCTGGCCGTTCGCCGTTCGCCGGACACGGACGTCCAACTCGTAGACTGATGTGTCCGGATCCGGCGGCGACTCCCCCTGGCACTCTCGGATTCCACCATGCAGATCTCGGAACACTGGCTTCACGTTGGCGTTGTACGCGGCGATCCGCTCAGACTTCGGTATGGGCATTGCCACTTGCAGCATTGTCGTCCTCGCGGATGGTGCCGTAGTGGCGGAACTGCCCGTGGCGACTAACTCGACGGCTAGCCTGTCCGTCTCGCTTTGAGCGGCGCACTCCAGTAACAGCGCTGCGGTGGGAGGCGCTCGGCGCGCGACGGCGCGCAACACGGCGCTCCAGAACGCCGGATGTCCTGGTAGGAGGATCCGCTGGTACAGGTGCCGCGCGGCCGCGTCCCAACCATCTTGATTGGACGTCATGGCGCCCAAGGCCGCTAGCGTCTCGCAGAAGTCGCGCTGCCGCGCCGCAGTCTCCATGACGCCGCCGAGAAGCGAGCTGGCCTGTTGCAAGGATGCCGGCACGTCCCCACGCGCAGTCAGCGCACGCAGGCATGTCGCCTCCTGAATCAAGGCTCGGGCCACGTCCTCCGGCCCGGAGATATCCTCAGTCTCCATACGGTCACCGCTCATCTCACGACGTACTCACCCGCCGCCGGGTAGCCTGCGAGGCTCCGGTCGGCCCGTGGCCGTGCCCACGCGTCACTGTCTGATAGACTGCTTAACCCGCCAGATGTGACGCTCGCTCCGGCCCCAGAGAGAGCCGTTCGCCTCTCGACGAAGAACGACCGGGGCTGGTGGCGGAGCAGCAGCGTGGGAGCGGGCCCGGCGCTGAGCGGCAGGGGAAGAATCGCGCCGTGCCAGCGCCCTCGCCATCGGCGAGGGGCTTGAGATCGAGCAGACCTTGGCCCGGATCGTCGAGGCGGCCCGCGATATCAGTCGCACGCGATGTGCCGCCTGCGGGGTAGCAGGCGACCGCCGCGCACGCCGCCTTTAGCCCCGCCGCCCGCTTACTCGCAACCGAGACCAGCGCGGCCGGCTAAGCGCCTGCTTCCCACGGAGAAGGTCACGGGTTCGAGCCCGACACGAGCGCCCGCAGAATCTCCGGCAGGCGCCGCAGAGCGATCGAGTTGTGCCCTTCCTTCGGGAGGAAGTGGGCTTCGCAGTGGGGAAGGGCCGCGGCCACAGCGCGCCCGATCCGAATCGGGACGTGCACTTCGCGGCTGCCGTGCCAGAGAAGCACGGGGTCGGCCACGCAGACGGGTCGTGTGACCCTCCCGCAATAGGTCAGTCGCACCATGCCTCCGCAGCGCCGCCTGCCTGCTGCTGGACTATCTCTGGATGCTATGGGACCCCGAACGCCGGACCTGGCACGACAAGGTGGCAGACGTCGCCGTGATTACGCGGGTGGACTCGTGATGCGAACCAGAGTCGGCGCTGGTACGCGGCCGGAAACGCGGAGATTCTAACGCCGTCTAGGCCTGGCGGCCGCGCACTATCGCGAGATAGTGTTCCCCGTCATCGCCGACTCATCCATCCATTGGGCTCGGCCGAGCTTTGCCCTCCCACGACCCGTTGGGCCCCTCGTCCTCCGCGATGGTGCGACGCTACTCGGTGAAGTACGACGCGGCGAAGGCGGCCGACGCGTATGCGTCGTACAGTCCGGCTGCACGTTTGCTTGTGGCCGACCAGCCCGGCTAGGCTGACCTGCTCCCCTCTCCGACCAAGGCGCGTCCTCGCATTCGTCCCGAATCAGTTCTTGGGGGGCAGGTCAGGGCGCTCCAACGCGCCCTAATCCGTAGCCCAGGCAACGCAACTTGTCTCCCCACCAGATGGGACCAAGGCGACAACAGAGATTGTCCCGCAGCGCCAGGTAACGCCGCCTGCCGCCCCGTCTCATTTGTCCTCTCACCTTCGCGGTGCAACTACGCCCACTCCCCGCCGATGATCGATCGATAGGCTTCGTCGTTCTCTCAGCACCATTCCGAAGCAACCTCCAGAGGAAGCCAATGCCCGCCGTCTTCGCCCATCATCGCCTCGCAACTGTCCTCGCCGTCGCCGCCCTCACGGCTCTGCTCGCCGCCGTCTTCGCCCTCACCCCACACCCCGGTGCCCAGGCGCAGACCGGCCCCGCCAACTGCGACTCGCTCACTGTGCCGCTCGCCACGGGCTTCAACCTCGTCGGCGTCCTCAACCCGGCGACGCCCGCCGCCGTCGCCCCCGGGGCATCCGCCGTCTTCGGCTGGGACGCGGACGCGCAGCAGTACGGCACTTGGCGACCCGACCTGCCTCCCTCCTTCAATACCCTCACCGCCGTCGACGCCGGTGCGGCCGTCTGGATCTACCTCGATGACGGCCCATCGTCCATCACCCTGCCCACCGCGCCCCAAGCCGGCCGTCTCGCCCCCATGGCCACGGGCTGGAACCTCGCCACCTGGACCGGCCCCAACGCCACTAACGTCTGGGACGCCTTCTCGCCCCAGGCCTTCGGTGTGCAAACCATCGTCCAGTTGCCCTTCACCGCGGCCCTGACCTTCGACAACCAAGCGCAGCGCTTCAAGACCTTCGACACGCGCCTCCCCGACGCGCTCAACGACCTCACCCAGCTCAACTTCGGCGACGCCGTCTGGCTCAACCTCGTCGCCAGCCTCGACTGGTCGATCCCCGCCTCGGACCCCTGCGATAGCGCCGGCAACACTGGCGCGACGACGGACGGCAGCAGTCCTGCCTCGTGCGACGAGGAACGGCCGACGTTCGAGCATCCGCCCGTCGATCTGGACGCGATCGAGTTCGTGGTACCACTGGGCTTGATGTCCGACTCGCACGTAACCCCGGTGGACCATCAGTATTTCCAGAATTACAAGGACCCCGCGCGGGTGATCGCGGTGTACAGCCCAGCCGCCGGGACAGTGACCGAGATCCAGCACATGGACCAATCAATCTCCGATCAGCCGCGCGCGCCAATCGATGACTATCGGCTGGTCATTGAACATACCTGTGGGATCTCCAGCATCTTCATCCACGTTGGCCAGCTCTCGCCCACCCTGTCCGCGGTCGCGCCGGCGGCGGGAGGGTTCACGAGTGCGGCCGTTACGGTGTCGGCCGGCGAGCAAATCGGCACCTTCCAGGGCAACGTGGACTACAACGTGGTGGACACCACGGTGACTCTGGCCGGCTTGCTGGTGCCCGAGCGCTACCAGGCGGAGCCGTGGAAGATTCACGCGCCCAACTCGTTCCCCTACTTCTCGGACGCGATCCGCGAGCAGCTCGTCGCCAAGAGTTTGCGGACCGCTGACCCGGTGGGCGGCCGCTTTGACTACGACGTGGAGGGACTGTTGGTCGGCAACTGGTTCCAGGAAGGGACCAACGGGTACGCCGGGGTGGATCCAGCGCGCTATTGGGCCGGACATCTGGCCGTCGCCTACGACCACCTGGACCCGTCGCTGGTCGTGATCTCACTGGGGACGTTCGACGGGGCGTCGGCGCAGTTCGCAGTGCGAGGGAACGCACCGAATCCAACGGACGTCTCCGTCGACTCCGGACCGATTGCCTACGAACTCGTGCGCTACGACTACTGGGTTGGGGATGCGCCCTGGGATCGCGTCAGTCTGGTGCACGGGATCGAGGCGAGAGGCGTGGATGGCCCGATACACGGGGTCGTGCTGTTCGAGCTGCTGGCGCCGCGCACGCTGATGCTCGAAGTCTTCGTGGGGAAGACGGCGGCCCAGGTTGACGGGTTCACCGCCGCCGCCCTGATCTACGAGCGCTAACGCCAACCGCCGCGTTCGCCTGTGGGGCGCCAAAACTCCATCAGTTCTGATTCCGAACGTGAATGAGCAGCGCGAAGACCGCCGACCGTGCTGAGATCAGAACGGATGGATTATCGAGCCTTCACAGGTCGCCATCGGTCAGGTGCTCGGACTTGGCCTGCTCCAGCACCTCCAGGATCGCCCGAGCTAACTGCTCGGCGGACGCCGCGTCCAACTCGACCGCCACACGCGCCCCCAACCCCGACGCATCATTGACGAAGTCGAGGTTCAGCGCGTGATCCAAAGGCGCGTAGATCGGGTGGTCGTATGAGACGTATGCCTGAGTTAGGGGGAACCAGCCCTCGCGGCCCTTCCCGCTCCCCTGCACCGTCAGGCGCTCAGCAATCATCGTGCACATGGGCCTAGCCTCCTTGTTCCCGTCTCGCGCTCAGGCCGACTGCAAGGTGCGGCCGAAGAAGTCCCAGATCTTCTCCCAGCCGTCCACAGCCGGCCCGGCCCGGTAGGCCGCCGGCCGGTCGTAGTAGAAGAATCCGTGCCCCGCATTGGGGTACATGTGGAACTCGTAGTGCTTGCCATGCTGCTTGAGCGCCTCTTCGTGTTGCGCTACCTGATCGGGCGTGGGGCTCTGATCGTCCTCGCCGAATAACCCCAGCAGGGGCGCGCGAAGGGACTCGGTGAGATCGATCGGCGCGACCGGACGCTGCGGCGTCAGGCCGTCGTCGGCCATCACCACGCCCCCTCCCCAGCAGTCCACCACGGCGTCGACTCCGTCTGAGCGGCAGCCGGTCAGGTACGAATACCGCCCGCCTGAACAGGTGCCCATCAGGCCGATCTTGCCGTTCAGGATCGGCAAGGAGCGCAGATACGCCATGCACCCTTCCGCGTCGGCCACGACCTGATCGTCCGCCACACCGCCCTCGGCCCGGATCTTGGCCGTCACGTCGTCCGGCGCACCATGTCCTGCACGGCAGTAGAGGTCGGGGCTGATCGTCGCGTAGCCGTGATGCGCGTAGCGCCGAGTCGTCTCTTTGTACCACTCGTCCCAGCCCGGCATATGTGAAAGAGCACGACGCCGGGGAATGGCCCGGCCCCCAACGGCCGCGCGAAGTACGCGTGGATCAGATCGCCGCCGGCGCCGCGCACGGTGATCGTCTCGGCCAGCATGCCCTCGTACTGATCGGTCTCATACATCGTCATCGCATCCTTTCTCGCCCGGCACGGCCGGCGGCGGCCGCGCCAGATCGCGCGCTGCTCGATAGGCGGCAGTCTACCGGCCCGCGGGCGTCGCGATCCGGCGACGTGCGGGATCTATCGCGCGATTCCATGACGCGGCCGTACGACGTGTCTTCCACCCCACCTCAGTGCACGATCAGCATCCGATGCCCGATCTGCCGGCCGCTCACGTCGACCGGCTCTCCACTCCGCGCAGCGGCACCTGTGGGACCACAAAACTCGGATCGCCGACGATTCCCGGTAGATCTGAGCGCTCGGCGGCCGTCGGACGGCATGTTGTGGTCCCACGGGTGCCCAACCTCATCTGGCCTGCACTACCAGATAGGAAAAGGGCTGAGCCGGTTTGAGCGGTTGACCGACTGCTTGATCGTCCGCTCGTCTTACACCGATCCAGGCGAATCGGCGACCTTCGATGGTGCATTCCTCCTGATCTTCCAGACCTAGTGAAAGCTGTGCGCCTCCGGCGCGACCATCTCCGGCGGCACCTCGAGCCGCTCCAGCGACCGGCCTATCACATTGGTCACGCCGTCTTTGCGCTCCAAGTCGCCGTGCACCACGACGAACGGCTCTAGCCGCACCAGCTCCTGGAACTGCTTGTGCACCTGTGGACTGACGACGATGTTGGCCAGCCCCGTCTCGTCCTCCAGTAGCAGGAAGATGAACCCTTTGGCCGTTTCCGGTTGTTGGCGGCAGACCACGAGGCCCGCGATGGTCACCGGGCCATCCGCGGCCATCTCCTCCAGCCCGGCCACCCGCACTACGCCTTCGTGCAATTGATCCAGCCAGTTTCGCAGCGCCGCCATCGGGTGATCGACGGTGGAAAGGCCGAGGGCCCGGTAGTCGGCCACCAGCCGTTCCCAGCGGCTCATCGGCCGCAGCGGCGGCTGGTCCTGCACCGTCGGGAGCGCCAACGGTAACTGCCGGGGACTCGGCGCCGTTCGGGCCGCCTCACCGGCCGGCTGCGCGACAGGCTGGTAGAACAATCCCACCTGCCAGAGGAGTTCCCGCCGTTCCAGCCCCGTCCAGTCGAAGGCGCACGCTTCGATCAGCGCCTCGATCCCCTCCCGCCGCAACGGCACGCGCCGGTAGAGATCGAACAGCGAGCCGTAGGCGCCGTAGCGATCCCGTTCCTGGACGATCGTTTTCGCCGGCGTCTCACCGATCGACCGGACCATCGCGAGACCCAGACGTACGCCCTCGCCTTCCGGCGCGCAGCGGTCCGTGCTGCGGTTGATATCGGGCGCGAGGAGGGGCACCTCGTGGCGTTTCGCGTCGCCGACCAGGACTTCGGGCGAATAGAAGCCCATTGGCTGCGCATTGAGCAACGCCGCCAGGTACTCCGCCGGGTAATGGACCCGCAGCCAGTTCGACTGATAGGCCAGTAGCCCGAAGGCGGCGGCGTGGCTCTTGGGGAAGCCGAACTCGGCGAACCCCAGCAGCTTGCGAAAGATCGTCTCCGCCAAATCACGGGCAATGCCTCGCTCGGCTGCGCCGGCCCGAAAGGCCTCCCAGAACTCCGCCATCGCCTCGAACGACCGCTTGCGGCGCATCGCCCGGCGCATCTGGTCCGCCTGTCCGGGCGAGAACCCGCCGATCGCCATCACGACCTCGATCACCTGCTCCTGATAGAGCACCACCCCCAGCGTCTCTTTCAGGGCGGGCTCCAAGAGCGGGTGGTCGTAGGTCACGAGCTCCCGCCCCATCCGCCGATTGATGTACGGGTTCACCGCGCCGCCGACGATGGGGCCCGGCCGGATGATCGCCACCTGGACCGTCAGGTCTTCCAGGTTCTCGGGCCGCGTGCGGATGATGCTCTGGATCTGTGCGCGGCTCTCGACCTGGAACGTGCCCACCGTGTCGCCGGCCTGGATCGCCGAGTAGACGCGCGGGTCGGCGAAGTCGATGCGCGACAAATCCACGCTCTTGCCCGTGCGCGCGCGGATCCGGTCTAGGCACTCGTCCACCGCTGAGAGCATCCCCAGGGCCAGGAAGTCGATCTTGATGAAGCGGGCGTCGTCGATGCTGTCCTTGTCCCACTGGCAGACCACTCGCCCCGGCATCCGGCTGTTCTCCAGCGGCACGCACTTCACGAGGGGAGTGGAGGAGATGATCATGCCGCCCACGTGCTGGCTGACGTGCCGCGGCAGCCCGTGGATCTCCTGCACGAGGCGGAAGAAGTGCCGCCACATCGGGGTGCGGGTCTGGTCGCGGAACTCGGGCAGCCGCGCCATCTCCTGCGGCAGGTCCTCCACGCCGGTCCGGGCGGCGAGCTTGGCGAGCTTGTCCAGGGCCGGTGCGGGAAGCCCGAGCGCCTTCCCCACTTCCCGGATCGCCCCGCGCGTGCGGTAGGTCGGGAACGTGCAGGTCAGCGCGACATGATCCCGCCCCCAGCGCTCGTAGACGCGCGCGATCATCCGCTCCCGCACCTCCCGTGAGAAGTCCAGATCGATGTCGGGAACGGCTGCCATCTCCTCGTTGAGGAAGCGTCCCAGGAAGAGGTCGTTGGCGATCGGGTCGATGTGGGAGAGCCCGATCAGGTAGCAGACCAGCGATCCGACCGAGGAGCCGCGCCCCCGTCCCGGCGGGTGGGTCACGGGCGTGGGGTCGCCGCGCTCGGCCCGCAGCTCCGCCAGCACTTGTTTCCCCTCCTCGATCAGGTCGCGGTAGATGAGAAAGAAACCCGCGAGTCTATGCCGGGCGATCAGTCGCAGCTCCTCCTCAAGCCGCGCTTGCACGTTCGGAGGGACCGCGCCGGTGACGGTGCTGTAGCGGTCGCGTATCGTGGCCTCGCAGACGGCGCGGAGATAGGCGTCGGGCGGCTCGCCCTGGGGCGTGGGGTAATCGGGGAAGCGGTAGGTGAGCTGGGACTCGATGTCGAAGCGGCAGCGCTCCGCTACCTCGCCCGTGTGCTCGATCGCCTCGGGCCAGTCGGCGAAGGCGGCCCGTATCTCCGCCTCGGACTTCAGGTAATACTCGCCGTTGGGGAAGCGCTCGCGGTGGCAGGCGTCGAGCGGTTGGTGCGTGCGGATCGCGACCAACACATCCTGCAGACGACGCCGGTCCGGCGCGTGGTAGTGCACGTCGTTCGTCGCCACCACTGCCAGGCCGCAGTCGCGGGCCAGCGCCACCAACCGCTCGTTCCTGTTGCGGTCGCCGGGGGCGTAGTGGTGCTGGAGTTCGACGTAGATCCGGGAATGCCCGAACCACTCGACGAGTCGCGCGAGGGCGGCGCGTGCACCGTCGAGGTCGCCGGCCGACGCGAGGCGCGCCACCTCGCCGTGATCTGGCGAGCCGGTCAGGCAGATCAGGCCGTTCGCATGTGTCGCCAGCAGCGCCGGGTCGAGCGCCGGTTCGCCCTTCTCGTGGGCGAGGTGCGCGGCCGTGATCAGGCGGCAGAGGTTGGCGTAGCCGTGGGCGTTCTCGACGAGCAAAAGCAGCCGATAGCCTTCGGCCGGGCGATCCATGCGTGGCCGCGACCCGTCGGGCCCTGCCAGCGTGACCTCCGCGCCAATAATCGGCCGGACCCCCCAGGCGCTCGCCGCCTTCGCGAACTCCATCGCGCCGTAGAGCCCGTCGGTGTCCGTGAGCGCGAGCGCCGAATGGCCGAGGGCGTGGGCGTAGTGCGCCAGCTCGTTCGGCGTGGAAGCGCCGTCTAGGAACGAGTAGCCGCTGTGGCAGTGCAGCTCGACGTAGGCCATCTCAGCCCGCCCGTCCGTACTCCTGGGCGAGCCACGCGCCGCTGGCGCGGTCGTGGAACACGGTCAGCGTGCGCCCGCCGGCGAGCGCGAGCCGGTAGTACCAGCGCTGCTCCGGCCGCTCGCGCCACCACTCGTCGTCGAGCCGCCAATGGTCGAGCACGGCGACGACCTCCACCCAGCCCGCCGCGGTGCGGACCGCCGCCGGCATCCCCTGTGCGGAGACCTCGACCCCCAGGGGCCGCGGCCGTCTCAGGGGTCGTAGGCGATCAGCGCCGCCTGCCGCTCGGGAAAGCGCGACCACGGCTCCACCTCCACGACGCGGAAAAGCGTGGGCTCGCTATAGCGCGCCCGGAGCTGGCGCACCGCGTCGTCCAACTGCTTGGTGCGCCGGCCGTTCCCGGTCCACAGCGCGGCCTGCTTGCCGCTTTCCGTGCAGAGGTCGGCGAACTCCAGCCCGATCTCGGCCACGGGACCGGGGAGCGTTGTCTGCCCGGCCGCCCACAACCGCTCCAACTCGCGCCGAATCACGATCCGCAGCCGCTGCGCGTCGCGCGACGCCTCCTGCAACGTCACGCTCCGCTCCCAGTTGGGACCGTCGGCGACCTGGATCCAGACAGTCACCCGCCGCACGGCGCGCTGCTCCAGCTCGGGCCGTTGCAAGAGCCGCGTCACCAGATGGCGTGCGGCGGTCAGGAGCGCTTCGCCGCTGGCGGTGGGCGAGGGGAACTGCAGTCGTTCGCCTAGGTGCGCGGCGTGGACCCGCGGCCGCAGCCGTCGCCGGTCGCGGCCGTGTGCCAGGTGCCACGCCTCGCGGCCCGCTAGTCCGAACTGTGCTTGCACCGCCCCCAGCGGGAGCGCCGCGAACTCCCCGATCGTGCGGATGCCGAACCGTGTGCGCAGCCGGTGGGTGACATCCCTGCCGAGCGGCAACTGCTCCACTCCCAGCGCGGTGAGATAGCGGGGCGCTTGACCCCGCGGCACGAACGCCGGCGCTGAAGGAATCGCGCTGACGGCCGCCGCGCGGGCGGCGAATGGCCCGTCCGCCACGCCGATGCACGGCTCCAGCCCGAGTGCCTGTTTCGTCGTGGCCGCGAGGGCCTTGACCACGCCGAGGTCTCCGCCGTGCAGCTGATCGAGCCCTTCCAGATCCACGAGCACGGTGCCGATATCCTGCGTGTCGGGCTCGACGGTCGGGCTGACAGCCTCCAGCGCGTCGAGCCAGCGCTCCCGCTCCCGCGGCGCCTGGAGGGGATCGGCCGAGAGGAATTCGGTCGTGGGGCAGCAGGCGAGGGCGTCCCGCACGGGCATCCCGGCGCGAACGCCGAACCGTGTTGCTTGGTCGCAGGCGTCGAGCACACGCGCCGGGGCGCTATGGGCGTCGCAGAGCACCAGCGGCGGACCGCGGTGGCGCAGGAGACACCCTCTGGCGGCTTGCGCCAATGCCAAGGCGAAGTGCGGGATGCGTACAGCGGCGGTCCGCCTGGAAGCTGCGACGCTCGGAGCGATGGCGTTCACCCCCGGTCCCCACCGGCAGCCCAAGAGCGGCCCTAGATACCCCGGCAGGATCAGCAAGATACGAACACATGTTCTTATCTGTCAACCTGTGGTGGCTCAAAACCCTATCCGCGAAGCTATCGTCGCGAGGGGTAGGTGTTAGTCGGGAGAGCGGGCCGGAGTACCCCACGTGCGATATGGTCCCCCCGGCAGGAGTCGAACCTGCGCACATGGTTTAGGAAATCAAGGCGAGCCCTCTCAGGCAGACCGGCGTCCTCCAAGCACCAGGTTCACTCGATAGTGAGACTCCAACCACGTCCAATTCCCTCCGCCCACGTCCAGTCCTGTGCCTGTCAGAATGCCTGTCAAACGATGGCGTAGTCACCCGAAGCAGAGTCAGCGCCAAAGAGCCCTTGACACCCGCGCGGCAGCGTCCTGCATCGACTCCTCGGAGACGTGTTGGTAGACCTGGGCGGTGGTCGAGATCTGCGTGTGGCCCATGAGATCCATCGCCGTCCGCATCGGGACACCTTTCTCCGCCAAGAGGCTCCCGTATGTGTGGCGAAGGTCGTGGAACCGCACGCGGCGAAGACCGGCTCCCTCACAGAGGGCGTGGAAGCGCCGGCTCAGTGTGGCGGCTGAGATGGGACCTCCCAGCTCCGTGTTGAACAGCAGGCCAAGCTCATTCCCCTGCCACGCTGGGCCGGCAGCGAGTTGTTCTTCCTTCTGAAGGACACGACGGCGCCGAACGACTTCGACGAGCGGGAGTTCAAGCGACATGGTGCGGCGGCTGCGCGCCGTCTTCGGTTCCTCCAGCCAGAAGCGACCGTGATGACGCCGGAGCTGAGCCTGAACTTGCAGACGCCTGCGATTCAGATCGACGGCATCATGCGTGAGCCCCAATAATTCCGACTGTCTCAGGCCCAAGCCGAGCGCGAGAGCGAAGAGAGCCTCAAGGCGGTCGCCTTGTACATGGGCAAGGAACTGCTGGGCTTCCGCCTCGTCGAAGGGGCGGCTGCTCGCGTCGCGCAGCCGGGGTGGCCTCACGCCGGCGGCGACATTGCGGGGCACGAGGCCCCAGCGGACTGCGTCGTTCAAGGCTCTGCGGAGGAGGGCGACGTGATTACGGACGGAGTACCCCGATAGCCCCACTCGCGACTTCTCGGCGACGTAGGCCTCGACGTCTGTGGGGCTGAGTTTCGCGAGCCGCGTCTTTTCAAAGGCCGGAATCAAATTCCCGTAGGCGATAGATGTGTACGACTGAAGCGTGGAAGGGCGGAGGCGGACCTGTGCCGATTCCTCGATCCAGACGCGCAGGAAACCCCCGACCGTCTCTCGCTCGGACGGCTGAGGCAGTCCGTCGTCCTGTGCTCTCTGTGCGGCCCTGAGCTTCCGCAGAGCCTCAGCCTGGGAGCGTCCGTAAACGAACTTACGAACGCGTCTCCCATCCTTCCAGCCCAACACCAACTAGCCGGCCCATCTCCCGTCGGACCTCTTGAAAACGGAGCCCTCACCGCGGGCACGTCGGCTCATCTTTTGACTCCTAACCACTTACGAATCTTCTCTGGCTTGGCGTCCATGCGCGTCGCGATTTCGCGGATGGGTACACCGTCCGCGTTTAACCGGCGGATCTCCTGCTGCCGCTCACGGAATCGCTGCTGGCGGACTCGACCGCTCACGTTCTTCGAGCGACATAGCTTGCAGTACTTACCGCGGTCTTCGGGGACACGCGGGTTCGGTTCGAAGAGCCGAGCGCAGTTGTCACAATACGCCAGGAGCGTTGACCCGTTCGTCGCGGCCAGAATTTGATACCCCAGATTGCCCAACAGCGTTCCGGTCAACTCCGTTCTTCCGCGTTCCTCATTCGGATCCCAAGCCTGCGAGAGTGCCAGTGCCGCGGTTTGAAGCCAGTCGTTCAGGTTCTCTGAGTGCATTGTGATGGCTGCGACGCGGTTTCTCATCAGCGTCGGGATCGTGGGGTACTGGTCGGCACCCCCATCGTCGATCAATGTGCGCCATGCCCCCCGAACTCTCCCTCGACGCGCATCTACCTTGCCTCTGAGAAACACCGCAATCGTGAGGAGCGCTTCAGCCCGGTCGCGATAGTGGTACCACGCTTCAACACGCTCGCGAATACCAACTTCTGTACGGCTCCGTGGAGCCTTCCAGAGCGATGGCGTGTCTTCCTCGCCTTCGATCCAGGACACCCGCTCTGCCCCACAACCTGGGAGGTGATTGTGGGGCTTCCCGTGTTGGCACAAGCCGAGAAGGCCGAATCGGCGGACGAATTGGGCCAGCCGATCGTCGTCACCTTCTTCGAGATCGACGAACTCGATGATGACGTTCTCGGGGCTGCGTCGAAATTGGAAGACATAGTCGGACGCGTCCTCAATCTTCTTCAGTTCGTCCTTCGTGAGAATCATCTTTGGGTCTTGCACATAGACGTATCCATCCCGCACCTCGACAAGTCGCGAGGGGACGACGGTTTCGATCACCTCGATGGTGTCGGATACTACTGCCATGTCCCCTCCGTAACGCTGATACGTCACAAGAGCGTTGGACGGCCCAGGCGAAGCATACAAGACTGATCGAGAGGCGGATAGGTTTCGATGAAGGGAAAAGTTGTGGAACCACTCCTGCTCCGAGTCTCCGACGTTGCCAAGTTGATCAATCGGAGCGAGTCCGCGACGTGGCCACTGATCATGGATGGGACGTTGCCCAGCATGAAAGTTGGCGGGCAGCGGCGCGTGTCCCGTGTGGCACTTGAGAAGTGGATCGCGGAGAAAACCGAGTTGGCTACTGCCGCCGGACGGTAGTCGGATATGAGAGCGCCGCCCGGTGTTGGGCGGCGCCTCGGCGAAGGGAGCACGCGATGATCGTGCTCGAACACGAAAATTGTAACACCGACCTCATAGACGTTGAGCGAGTTGTCCCACCAGTGACGGCCACCGCTGACCTGCCCCCGATCGTTGTACCAGTCGTTAAGGTGAGTCCGATCGCCGGGACGCGCGTCATGGGACGTTCCCGGGGTTGCTGCGTTTCCGGGGCGGGGGGGCGGGAGCCGAGGGCACGGTGGGGGCGGATCGGGTTGTCCTCCCGCCGCCAGCCCTTGATGAGGATCTGGGCTTCCAGCAGGGTGTCGAAGCGCTCGCGATTGAGGCACGCGTCGCGCAGCTTGCCGTTGAACGATTCCCCAGAGCCGTTCGCCCAAGGCCTGCCCGGTTCGATGAAGCGGGTCGTGCCCCCGACCCGGTGCAGCCAGTCCCGCACCGCGGTGGCGGTGCACGCCGGGCCGTTGGCGGACCGCAGAAACGTCGGCGGCCCGCGCTCGACGAACAGCTGGGCCAACCGCGCCAGGCCGACGTCGCGGCGCCGTCGGCGGGCGACGTCGAGACGCAGGCCCTCGCGGGTGGTCCTCATCCACGATGGCGAGGATCCGCACCGGGCGCCCCTCGGCGGTGCGGTCGAAGACGAAGGCGGAGGACCAGACGTGGGACGGCCGCTCGGCCCGCCGCCGCACCAGCGAGCCGGCCGCGAGCCAGCGGCGGCCCCGTTGGGGGTGCTTCCCGGGGACCCGCCAGCCTTCCTGACGCCAGCGCCGCTCGACCCGCTTGGGGTTCACCCGCCAGCCCGCCTGGCGCAGCCGGGCCGGGATGCGACGGGAGCCGTAGCGGCCGCAGCGGGGGGCCAGCGCGACGCTGCGCGCGATCAGCGCCGGCGCATCCGGGGACGGCCGGGGCACGTCGCGCTGGGTCGCCCGCGCCTGGCCGGTGACCGGGCCGGCCCGCCGCTCCGCCACCGCGTACGGGTCCGTGCGGTAGGATGTCGCCCGGCGCCGCTTGGCCGGGCTCAGAAGTTTCCCGCTGCGACGTCCCGCACCATCGCGTTGGCCCGCGCCTGATCGGCCACCACCCGCTTCAGCCGACTGTTCTCGCGCTCCCGTTCTTTCAGCCGCTTGGCCGGGTCGACCCGCAGCCCCCCGTCCTCCCGCCGCCAGCGGTAATACGTTGGCTCGGCCACGCCGAGGCGGCGCGCGACCGGCGCGACCGATTCCCCCGGCGCGAGCACCCCCTCCGCCTCCCGCAGGTGGCCGATGATCTCCTCGGCCGCGTACCGCTTGCGTGCCATGCCGACTCGGGGAGGCCTTCGCACCGGCCCGAATCCTCGCACAGGATCTGGACCGGTTCTGGGGGGGCAGGTCACTATCGTATACGGCACTAGCGCTAATAGTGTCAAGTAGTCTATCGCGCTAGTGCCACGAACGCCTAGATTAAGGGCGATGCCACGACGCAAGGCAGACAGGCTCTTGGACTCGGAGAAGACGATCCTCGCAGCGCTGGCGGAGTCGCCCCGTCACGGCTGGGCGCTTGCCGAGGCTCTAGGCCAGCCGAGACGTACTATCTTCGGGGCCTTGCAACGGCTCGACAGTAAGGGCCTCCTGTCGGGTCGATGGGATACGACGACGGCTCCTCCTCGCAGGGTCTACAAACTCACAAGCGCCGGCCGCCGCGCCTTGCCTCCGGCCGATCCCCCCGACGCCCCCTAGACCTCGATCCGATGCCCGAGATCGGCCCCTGGTGGCCCCACGCTGCCCCTCAGCCGCTTTTACGTCAGAACAGGAGTTTCCCAAGAGCCTCGATCCGGCTGATCCAATAGGCCTGAGGCGCGAGGCACCCCCGGTTCCCGCGACGCTATCTATTGGCTAGGGGCCCCTGGCGGAAATTCCTTAGACACTCCGTAAAGCGCCGGCTCTGATCAGGTGCTCACGTTCCTCGGGGCGCGACGGCGTGGCTTACGGCGCGGGCTGCTCCCACGTCGCGGCGGCGGTCAGGCGGATGAAGAAGGCGTCGCCATTGTTGAGCGTGGCGAACGTATTGCCGACGGGGGCGGCGCGGCTTCAGACGCCATCCGACGTGGTCTCGCCGCCCAACTCCACCTTCCAGCGCGTGCAGTCGGTGGTGAGACACGGAAGAACGATAGTCCCCGGCACCTCGGTGATGATCATGAAGGCCGACGCATTGGGGATCAGCGTCTCCTCCCGGAGGAGGGGCGGCAGATCGGTGCTGATCCCGACCCACCGTCGCGCCTGGTTGAGGAAAGTGAAGATCCGGACGTTCTCCGCGAATCGGTCCAGCAGGTCGGTGTTCGTCACCGTATCCCCGCAGTTCGCGACGAAATTCAGGCCGCTGAGGAAATCGAAACTCAAACTGTCATCGACCACGGGGGTCGGGAGGAATCCCGCGGAACCATCTCCGCCGACGGGGATCTCCATGGTGAAGCTCTCGCTGGCGGACACGAACACCGCCGTCCCGAACCGGAGAGTGAAGTTCTGCCGGATGGAGCGGGGCAGTCCCGGATCCGCCACGTCGAAGCGCCGCTCCAGCGGGACCAGGACGAACACCCGTCGCAACTGCGGGTACTGATCGAACAGTTGGTCCGTGGTCATCTCCGCGCCGCAAAAGCCGAGCGGGCTGAGACCTGCAGGAATCTGCACCTCAACCGGCGCGTCGCCGGACACGACTTCGTCGGCCACGGGCTGGAGAAAGCCGCCGAGATCCCCGGCCGTCGTGCGGACGAGGACGAACACCCGGCCGGCAGCCAGCGCCGCGCGCGAGAGGTCGCCCGATTCAAAGCCGTCGCTGAAGATTGCGTTCGGCCCTTCGCACGACTCGCCCTCGGCTTCCCGAGGGGCAATCGGGTCGCAGGGGAGTGCGACCACCAACCGACCACCGTCCTCCGGGTCCCCCTCGTAGATTTCGGTGGCGGTGACGGCCTCGCGCGGACCTTGCACGTCGAAGGCGAGCTCGACGAACACGTCGAAGAAGCGGAGAGAGACGTCCCCGACATCCTCACCGCCGAACCGGAGCGTCACGTCGCCGCTCCCCGTGGCGTTGCTCCCCGGCAGCGGGCCGACCGCCACGAACCACTCCGCGGAGTTCAACTCCGGGAAACCCAAGGCGATTCCCCCCACGGAGATCGGTTCCCCACCCTCCGCCTCCGCGCCCGAGCGCGCGAGGGTGAGGCCGAGCCCCAGGCTCAGCCCGACCACTACGAGGACTGTGACCGAGATCAGTCGCATCGGGGACATGCCGCGCCTCCGTTTCACAGGGAACGGAGGCGCGGCGCGTGGCCCGCGAGCGTCAACGCGGGAACTGCGTTACGGCGCCGGCTGCTCCCAGGTGGCAGGGCCGGTCAGGCGGATGAAGAAGGCATCGCCGTTGGCGAGCGTGGCCACCGAGTTCGCGCCCCGCGCGGAGCGGCTGCACGCGCCGGACTGATTCGGTCGCACAGCATCATCGGACGGTCGTACCGAGGTGGAGATCACGGCGCGCATGGTGGCGCCAGGCTCGCGCATCTTCCCGATCGCGCACTGCTGCGCTATGGCAGGGAGCGCGTAGACTCGGGGCGATGTCACGGCGTAAGGCTGGCGCAATATTGGACTCCGAGATGGTGATTCTCCAAGCGCTCGCAGCGTCCCCGTCGCATGGATTCGCACTCACGAAGACGCTGGGACGGCCCGGCCGGGCGATTTTCGACGCGCTCCACCGCCTAGAGGATTGGGGCCTGCTCTCCGGCCGCTGGGACGCTTCGACCTACCCTCCGAGGCGCACCTACAAGCTCACGCCCGCCGGGAAACGCGCCTTGGCCCCGACCGATCCCCCCGACGCCTCCTCGATCGGCGCTAGGCGGGCAGCACGATCTCCTGCGCCGCCTCCGAGACGATCCACAGCACGGCGCCCTGGCTGAGGGCGAAGTTGGTGATGCCCAGCACGGGAATGAACGAGGTCCAGCTGACGGCGGCCGGGTCGAAGAGCCAGGCGATTTTGACCGTGCCGAAGACATCCGCCGCCTGCGCCGCCCCGAACGCCCAGAAGAGGAACTGGCCACCGGCATTGAGGGTGAGGACGTCCGGGGCCGGCGGCTCCTCTTCTACCACCTCCTCCACCTCGTCCACCGGCTCCTCTTCCGCTTCCTCCTCGACGATCTCGACGAACAACACCGTCGTCAGGTGCGGCAACGACGCCTCCACCACCACCGGCGGGCCCAACGACACCACCGTCACCGCGATGACCTCCCCGTTCACGACCACCGCGCCGCTCGCCGCGTCGAACCCCGCCGGCAGCTCAAACTGCACCGTCACCGGCGTCGTGCCGCCGACGTCGGTCCCGTTTTGGTCCGAGATATTGATCTCCACCCCGAACGCCATCGTGCCCGCCGGCAGCCCGGCCTCCGCCAGCGCGTCCGCCACGGCCTGGGCGGAGGCGTCCCCCATGCTCGCGATGATGTCCGTGGTGCCCGCCGGCAGGTCATCGACGTCGATCGTCACCGTCGTCCCCGCCCCGTCCGTCACGTTTGGCTTTCCACGACGCTGAGGCTGTCTGTAGATTCCCTCGCGGTCTGCATTGGACTCATCAGCGGACGCGCCACGATGATGGCGCGCTGCTAGACTTTCCGCTCAGCGGCGACGCGAGACCGCATCGAGCGCTCTGACCCATCGCTCGCGTGGATCGGCCCCGGTGCGTCGGGGGCCTCGGTGCAGGCACGATGAGGAGATCGCCCAATGGCCCCGAGCGATGCGAGCGCCGCGAAACCCACGATCGAGCCGATCCAGCTGCTGGTCATGGCCAACCGGGTGGACGGCATCGTCCGCGAGATGACCAACACGCTCGTGCGCACCGCCCAATCCGCCACCCTCGCCGCGCGCGACCTCTCCTGCTCCCTCTCCACCGCCGAGCATGAGCTCTTCGCTGCACCGGAAGGGTGCCCCGTCCATGTCTACGGTTCCGGCCTCCTCTGTGAAGCCATGGCTGAACTCCACCCCGATTTCGAGGAGGGCGATGCCTTCCTCCACAACGATCCCTACCTCGGCAACACCCACGCGGCCGACTGGACGATCCTGGTGCCGGTCTTCTATGCCGGCGAGCACATCTTCACGGCCTGTGTGAAGGCGCACCAAGCCGACACCGGAAACGCTATCCGCACGACCTACTCGCCCGAGGCCGTCGACGTGTATGCCGAGGGGGCGTTGATCTTCCCGTGCGTGCGCATTCAGGAGCACTACGCAGACGTCGGCGACATCATCCGCATGTGCCAGAAGCGCATCCGCATCCCCGAGATCTGGTACGGCGACTACCTGGCCATGATCGCGGCCGCCCGGGTGGGCGAGCAGGGGATCCAGGCCTTCTGCCGCAAGTTCGGGCTGGAGACGGTGAAGACCTTCGTCCGCGAGTGGCTGGACTACTCCGAGCGCATGACCATGGCGGCGATCCGCGAACTGCCGGCCGGCGAGGCCGAGGCGTGGAGCACGGTGGATCCGTTCCCCAGCCTCCCCGATGGCATCCCGCTGCACGCCAAGATCGCGGTCGACCCAGAGGCCGCGCGCGTCACGGTCGACTTCCGCGACAACCCGGACTGCACGCCCACCGGCTTGAATCAGAGCCGCGCCACCGCCACGACCGCCGCCGTCTCCGGCATCCTGCACATCCTCAACGCGCGCCCGGAAGCCAAAGTGGAGGTCGCGCCCAACAACGGTGGCAGCTTCCGTCGCTTCGATGTGCTGTTACGCGAGAACTGCGTGCTGGGGATCCCGGTCCATCCCTACTCCTGCTCCATGGCTACCACCACGGTCTTGGAGCGCGCCATGGGCATGGTCTTCGCTGCCTTCGCCCAGCTCGCCGACGGCGTGGGCCTGGGCGAGCCGGCCTGGGGCCTGGCGCCCTACTACGGCGTGGTGTCCGGCTTCGACCGGCGCCGCGGCGAGCCCTACATGTTGGAGGTCTTCAGTGGCACCGCCGGCGGCCCCGCCGGGCCGCAATCCGACGGCTGGCTCACGCTCCTCGGCCCGGGAGCCGGCGGCGTCCTGTACATCGATTCCGCGGAGGTGATCGAGCAGAAGTACCCCTACGTGCTCTGGGAGAAGAAGGTCCGCGTCGATTCCGAAGGCGCCGGCCGCCAACGGGGGGCGCCGGGCAATATCTGCAGCTACGGCCCGCTCGCGGACCCGATGGACGTCTACTATTCGCTCGACGGGATGTTCAACCCGCCGCAAGGCGTGCGCGGGGGCGGCCCCACGCAAGGGCCCGGCGCGCACCTGCGGGAGGCCGGCGGCTCGACCCGCGTCCTGCCGAATCTCGTCGGTGAACAGCGGCTGGAGCCTGGGGAGCGGATCGTGAGCCTCTCCGCCGGCGGCGGCGGCTACGGCGATCCCCTGACTCGTGACGCGGAGGCCGTCCTGCGCGACGTTGCCGAGGGTTTCATCTCAATCGGCCGCGCGCGCGCCGTCTACGGCGTCGTCCTCACCGGGGACCCGGCGAAGGTCGAGACGCTCGTCATCAATGGTGAGGCCACAACCGCGGCACGCGCCGCACGACGACCCCCGTTCGCCCAAGCGTGACGGCGCCCTCCGCTGAACGGGACGCCATCCTGGGCGGGAACGCCGCCGCGGCGTTGGCGCGGGCGGGTGTCACGCTGCCGCGCGCCTGAAATCGAGTAGCAGTCAGGCCGACAGCTCCGTGAGCCAGTCGCACAGGAGGCGATTCAGCTCCTCGGGGCACTCCTGCTGTGTCCAATGGCCGCAAGCTTCGATGTGCCCGCGCTGGAGCTGGGGGATCACCCGCTCCATCCCGGCCGACAACGACGGCGTCAGCACCGGATCTCGTCCCGCGGTCACCATCAGCGCCGGGCAGGTGATGCGCGCGTCTCGGGCTTCCTCCCCCCACTCCCAGTTCGCACGATCGTTGCGGTACCAGCAGACGAGGTGGCGGGCCTGGTCGGTCCCGTGGCTGTAGACGTGATTGGCGGGGTCGGGGTCTGGGCGGGCATCGTAGACGCCTTCCCCGAGGTCCAGCGCCCGGTAATTTTCCAACGCTTCCCGGGTGGCCGTGCAGCGCGGATGCAGCACGAAGCGCCGGCGGTCCTCCCCGCTCCAGATCAGCGCCCGCAACACGTCTTGGCCGCTGACGACCGCGTGGCGCACCTTGTCGGGCCCGGGCGCCGAGATCCCGTGCGCCTTGAAGGTCTGGCGCAGCTGCACTGCCGACGGATCCCCGACCGCCCAATCCGGCCAGACGTCGGGCCAGTGCGGGGCCGGGGCCGCGCGGCCCGCCCAGATCTCCTCCCACTCCGCCAGCGTGGGGCCGCGGTAGTCCGGCAGCGCCAGGACGCGCTCGACCACGCGGCGCACCCAGATCCGCTCGGGCTGCCGGTTGCCAACCAACTCATCGAACTGGTACAGCATCTCGTCGCGCAGCTGGTACAGTCCAATGTGCGTGAGATCCGTGAACCCCCAGTCGTACCCCACGTAGAGCGGCCCGGCGCCGGGGGCGTACTCGGCGGCGGGGCTGATGTTGTCGGCGCCGAAGGAGGCGTACACCAACGCGTAGGTGTCGGCCGGCTCGGCGAAGTACAACTCCCGGAACGTGTCCGCCGGCAATTGCCGTTGCGCATCGTCCACTTCGGCGGCGGTCAGGATGCCGGCGGCCACCGCGTCGGTGGCGGTGAGGCGCGCGTAGTGCATGTCCGGCGTGCCCGCCTCCGCCCGGCGGGCCATGCGATAGGCCCAGTTGCGGCGGCCCCGGACGTTGCCGATGATCCGCACCGGGCCGCGGGTGTGGGACAGCGTCGAGCGCAGCGCGTGCCAGGCCGCTTCCTTGACGCGCGTCGCCTCATCGATCACGGCGGCGTGGACATCCTCGCCGTAGAGGTGGTCCGGGGTTTCGGCGCTCTTGAACCAGATCGTGGCGGCGTTGGCCAGGGTCAGGGTGGCATCGGTTGCATTGGCGCGCGCGAGCCCGTGCGGGATCACCGCCTTGAGCCGCCGGTAGGCGATCTGGGCCTGCGCGGCCACCGGCGCCACCCACCAGTAATGCTGCCCGGGCCCGCCCTG
Source organism: Dehalococcoidia bacterium (assembly GCA_963663235.2). Taxonomy (GTDB): domain Bacteria; phylum Chloroflexota; class Dehalococcoidia; order Bin125; family Bin125. The sequence goes on along the minus strand of CAXXNO010000012.1, from coordinate 46,269 downwards.
CGCGGCCTGTTCGAACAGCCAGGCCAAGCAGCCGTGCGTCTTACCGCTCTTGGTGGAGGCCTCGATCACCGCGTAGCGCGCGGGGGCAAAGATCGCGGCCTGCTGCTTGGGGTACAGCGGCGGTCGGTCGTACGTGATCACGCGCGCCTCAGGCATCGTCGGCTCCTCCGTCGGATGCGTCGGTGCCCTCCGGCTCATTGCCGGATCCCAGGGCGAGCGTGAAGCGCACCGGCGCGCCGTCGGCTCCCGCAATCTCATGCCGTTCCGTCCAGCCCGGCTCCCCGGCGCGATCGCGTCCCGGGCCGTAGCGCAGCCAGGCGAGCGGGTTGTCGCGCCGAACTTCGGTCTCGGCCGCCACCCGTGCCTGCGCGCGCGCCTCCCGCACGTCCACCATGAACATGCGATGCGGTTCCGCGGCACTCGCCTCGCCGCGTTCGAGCCAGCGGTAGAACGTGGACTTGCCGATCCCCGCGGCCTCGGCGGCGACCCAGTCGTAGGCGCCGGCGCGGATGAAGGCCACGATCTGCTGGTGGACCTCGGGCGTCAGCTTGGTGTGTCTACCGGCGATGGCGCACCTCCTGCATCTGCGCGAACGTGCGGCCATCATCGGCCAGCGTCGCGGTGCCCCCGGTGGCGTTTTGCCAGCGCTGCACGATCACATCGGCGTAGCGCGGGCCGATCTCAACGGCCACGCAGCGCCGCCCGAGTTGCTCGGCGGCGATCAGCGTGGAGCCCGACCCGGCGAAGGGGTCGTAGCCCAGGTCGCCGGGCCGGGTGGTCAGTGCTAGTTGGGCCGCGATCAGCGCCACCGGCTTCATGGTCGGATGCGCTCGGCTGGCCGCGGGGCGCGGCAGCGCGAAGATGGAATCTTCCGCCCGGCCGCCGTACCAGCCGTGCGCGCGGCCGGGCTTCCAGCCGTACAGGATGGGTTCGTGCCGGTAGTGGAAGTCGCTGTGTCCGAGCACCAGCGTGTCCTTCACCCAGGTCAGGGTCTGGTGCCAGTGCCAGCCGGCCGCCAGGAACGCCGCGCCGAAGCCGAGACTATGCGGCCCGGCCGGGTGAGCGACGAAGATGCTGGCGCCGGGGGCGAGCACGGCGTCGGCCGCGCGGAAGCTCTCGTGGAGGAGCGGCTCCAGCCCGTCGGCGGCATCGCCCGCGATCGTGAGTCCCGCGGGCGTCTTGCCGGTGTAGGAGATCCCGTACGGCGGGTCGGTCCACATCCAGCCGGCGGGGCCGTCGGGGAAGAGGCCGGCAACGGCCGCGGCATCCTGGGCGTCGCCGCACCAGACCCGGTGTGGACCACAGGTCCAACAGTCCCCCGGCCGCGAGACCGGCTCCGGCGGCGGTTCCGGTACGGCATCCGGGTCGGCACGCAGATCGGGCGTGGCAGGATGCGCGGCGGCGAGCCGTCCGAGCAGATCGGCGACGGCGGCTTCCTCTGCCGTCACGCGCGCCAGCAGATCCTGCACTGCGTCGGCGTCGCCGTTCGCCATGGCTCCCAGCGGGTCGAAGGTCGCGAGGATGACGCGCTCTTCGTCCTCACGCAGATCGACCTCCACGATGGGGACCGTTGCCTCCCTGCGTTCCAGCGCCAAGGCCACTCGCAGGTGGCCGTCCAGGATCCGCCCCGTGCGCCGGTTGACGATCACGTCCTGCACCCAGCCCACACGGTCAAGCACGCCGGCCATGGCGCGACGCTGGTTGCGGGGATGCGCGCGCCAATTTTCCGGGTGGGCGACGAGGGTCTGCGGATCGGCGTCGCCGTGGCCGACGATGCGCGAGCGCCACGTGGGCGCACGGCCCGGGCGGTTGTCGTGTGGCGCCTGCATGCTTCCGGCATATCAGCCCCCGCCACCACATACCTGGATCGTCTAATGGCGCGGCGGGCCACGGTGTGCAGCCCGGGCCCCACGCGGGCGCCCACCCCGGACGGGGGGCAGACGCACGTCCAGCAGCGCCGCCGTCCGGCGCAGCTTGGAGCGGACCGCTGCGCCACTGTCAGGAAGGCCCACGCACCCCGCGATCTGCTCCCCGCTCCAAGGGTGGTTGGGTTGGGGACAGAGCCGCCAGAAGAGCCAGCGCACATGCTCGTCCAGGCCGTGCCGGTCATCGGTCAGGAGCCAGCCCGCCGCGCGAGTTGCGCGCCGCGGCGCAGCGCGCAACTCGCGCTGCAGCCGCGCGGGCAGATCGCTGCCGCGCCGCACGCCGCGGCCTGCCGCGATCCGCGCGCGCCAGCGCCCCAGGCTCTCGCCCGCACTCAGGCGCCACCTGTAGCGCACGCCGGCGATCACCATCACGGGTTCGGGCGGCGGAGCGATCGCGAGCACGACCGAGGAGGGGTAGAACGGTCGCCCGACCCGCCGCCACCTCTTCTTCTTATCCTTGAATACCGTGCCGGTCTGGGCGATCGCAGTATCCACCGCGGCATAATCGTTCTCCCGCAACACGGCGATGTGATGGAGATTCCAGCGTGCGGCAAAGCGATGGTTCAGTGTGCGGAGTGCGTTGCGCCGATCCGACGGAGATCTGATCGTGAGCAACTGTTGCTGCTTGGCGTGCGCGTCGGCCGCGGCACTGAGGAAGGGTTGATAGCCGTCGTAGCGCGCGAGCAGGAGCGCCAGGCCCGCAACACGCAATCCACCGACGGCTCGTAAGTGCCCGGGGAAGCGCCCTTTGCGGTCGCTTGCATCCATACCTGCAGCCTACGGCGGGCGCGCGTGCACTGCGGCATGCCGGACAGCTCTGTGCATCCGCTCGGAGGTGGCCGCCCGAGATCAACGGCTGCGCCGAGCGCTTCATCCGCACGCTCAAGGAGCAGCTGCTCTGGGTGGAGCCGTTCGAGACGGTCCAGCAGCTGCGCCTCGCGCTGCTCGCGTTCAAGGACCGCTACAACCAGAAGTGGCTGGTCGAGCGCCACGGCCACCGCACCCCGGCCGCCGTCCGCCAGGCGCTCTCGCCGAGCACCGGAGCGGCTGCATGATTACCGCGAGCGAAGTGTCCAAGAAACCAGGAGCGGTACAATTTCAACGTGACGGCACATTCGACAGCGCTGTGGGGGTGGCGTCAGTTGCTGGAGGCGACGCCGTGGGGGCAGCAGCCCCGCTATCTGATCCGGGACCGCGACCGCTCGTACGGCGGTGCCTTCCTTGGCAAGGCGCGAGCGATCGGGATCAAGACGGTCCTCACTGCGGTGCGGGCACCGAAGGCGAACGCCATCGCGGAGCGTGTGGTCGGAACGCTCAGGCGCGAATGTCTCGACCATCTGATCATCGTGAATGAGCGTCACCTGCGACTGGTGCTGCGGGAGTACGTCGCGCACTACAACCACGTGCGACCGCACCAGGCGCTCGAACTGTGGGCTCCGGACGACCGGCGGCCACGGTCACCGCCCCGGAGCGAGGGCCAAGTCGTGGGTCGGCCGATCCTGGGCGGACTGCATCACGAGTACGAGCGTCTCGCCGCGTGACATTCGGGCGGACGACATTTCCTTGTAGCATAACCGGAAGCGGCACCTGAACCGGTCACGCCGGGACGGCTCGCACCTGTCCTGGCTCTAACTTAGGAAGTGGTACAAAGGCTGGGGCAGGTCACTGCGATACGTCCGCTACGCGGACGACTTCGTACTGGGCTTCATCGGGCCAAAGGCCGAAGCCAAGGAGATCAGGGAGTCACTGGAAACATTCCTGCGCGACTCGCTCGCGCTGGAACTGGGGGCGCCTACAATCTTCGGCCTGCGCTGCCGGAAAGGAATAGAGATGATGTCAGGCCCACATAGAAGATCCCGAACCGGGACTCGCTTGCTCTTCCTCGGAGCGCTGCTGCTCGGCGCTATGCTGATGGTGTCGTGCGGCGGCGACGGTCCAGGGGCACCAACGGGCGCCACTCTCGAACAGGCCACGTATCTCACTGAGAACAGCAGGGAGGGCACGGCCACACTCGAAGACGGCGAGTTCCGTGAGCCGGTCGCCGAGGGCTCGGCCAGCGAGCTCGTCATTCGGCTCGGCAAGTGGACCACCGGCCATATCGATGGGCGTGACGGGGTCGATGCGGCCTCGGTTACGGTCGAGGACCCCGGTGGCAGCGGCACGTTCTCCTACCTTCACGCACTGGTCGACGATGACGGCGAGCTTTCCGATGCGGCCGTCGCGTTCCTCGGTGATCGCATCCGGGTCGAGGGCGTCTCCATCCACGACGGCGTCATTACCGTCGCCATGTTCGACCGGGCGCCGCACGAGCCGTTTGCGGAGCCCCCGACGATTGCCGTGATTCGTCAGTTCCGGCTTGAAGCTGGGACGCTGGTCGAGCAGGACCTGTCCGACGCCCCCGCCTACACCAAGGCCTTCGTGCGGCAGGCCATGAACCTCTACGTCGCCCTCGGCCTGGAGGAGACGGTCGCCTACTACAACGCCAAGGAGAGCGTTGACGGCCAGTGGTATGTCTTCATCATCGATGAGAACCAGACCATCATCGCTCATGCCCCCAACCCCGACCTCGTGGGCAAGCACGTCTCCCAGGCTCTCGGACCCAACTCCTACCCCACAGGGTCCGCCGTCGCCGCCTCCGCCGACCAGGACGGCGCCTGGTTCGACTACACCTATCCCAATCCCGCCTCTGGCGTTGTGGAGACCAAGCACTCCTGGGTGGTGATCCACGACGGCATTACCTTCGGCTCCGGCTGGTACGAACGCGGCCCCAGCAAGTCCGACGCCCCCGCCTACACCAAGGCCTTCGTGCGGCAGGCCATAAACCTCTACGTCGCCCTCGGCCTGGAGGAGACGGTCGCCTACTACAACGCCCAGGAGAGTGTTGACGGCCAGTGGTATGTCTTCATCATCGACCAAGACGGCTACACGATAGCCCACCATAACCCGCAGTTTCGAGGGCGTGATCCCAGCCTCCGTGTGGACGCCACGGGGTATTTCTATGGCGACGACTTACTGAGCGCCACTGAGGCGGGTCATTGGGTCGACTATGTGTTGCTCAACCCGGAATCGGGCGAGGACCGTCAGAAACACACTTGGATTGTGCGGCATGACGGGCTGCTATTTGGATCGGGCTGGTATGAGTAGCGGCGGACGCGACGTACACAGTTTCCGTAGACCTGGCAACCGACGCACCCGCCGGTTTGTTTGGGATTGGCAGCTCTCCCGGAGAGAGCGTCTTCGTCAAGGAGGGCGCCTCCACCATCGAGCCCGAGACGGCGGAGGACGACAATCGATACCTTGATGATTCCGAAGACAGGTTCGACCAGTTGCTTTCTCAGCTCGTATACCTCTTGTGAATGAACGCGCGTGTGGCGTCGGTTCCCCACAGCTCGTCTGGGCGAGTAAGCGGAAGCGGTACGCAGCTGAGGAGATCATCGCCAAGCTGCGGGAGGCAGAGGTCCACCTCGCCCAGGGCGATACGGTGGGCCAGGCGGTGCGCAAGCTCGGGGTGAGTGAGCAGACCTACTACCGCTGGCGTCGCGAGTACGGCGGGATGCGGGTCGACCAGGCGAAGCGGCTGAAGGAGCTGGAGCGCGAGTACGCGCGGCTGAAGCAGCTGGTCGCGGAGCAGGCGCTGGACAACTCGATCCTGCGTGAGGTGGCCTCGGGAAACTTCTGAGCCCGGCGAAACGACGTCGGCCGGTGGCACACGCACGGGCAGCACAGCATCTGCTGGTTCTGTCAGATCTCAGGACTCGTAGGCGTGGCGTAGCCTTGCCCATGACGCGACGAGGAGACGCCATGCCCTGTCCGCACTGCCGCTCGACCGCGACGATCAAGCGCAAGCCCCGCACCACGCTCGGCTACCCCAGGTTGCGCTGCCGGGCATGCGGACGGCGCTTCAACGAGCGGACCGGCACGCCGTTCAACGATCTCCAGGACCCGACGGACCTCGTGCTCCTCGCCGTGCTGTGGCGCCTGCGGTACACGCTCCGCTTCCGGGACGTGGCCGCGCTGCTCCTCCAGCGGGGCCACGCAGTCACGCACGAGACGATCCGGAGTTGGGAGTTCCGCCTCGCGCTGCTCCTGGCGGACCCGCTCCGGGCCAAGCGCCGCGGCCGCGCCGGGGTCGCCTGGTCCATCGATGAGACCTCCGTGAAGGGCGCGGCCCGCTGGTGCTACCTGTAGCGGGCCATCGATCGCGAGGGGGCACTCCTCGATTCGAGGCGGAGGGCGCAGCGCGACACGCATGCCGCCCGGCGCTTCCTGCGCCGCCTGGTGGACGTGGCCGAGCGCAAGCCCGAGCGTGTCACGACGGACCCGCATCCGCCGTACCGCCGAGCGATCCGCGGGATCCTGGGGAGAACGGTGCGGCACCGATGCAATCGATACCTGAACACCCTCACCGGGTTCTGTCAGATCTGAGGGCAGCGGGGCCAACGATGCGTGGTGATCCGGCGAGCGTTGATGGTGTCCTAGGCGACCTGCATCTCCTGGATCAGGGACCGCCAGCGGGCGACGAACAGCGGGCGCCGCGTCGCCAACGGGATCGGTAGTCCGGGCCGGGGCGGAACGCGAAAGTACTGGCGCAGCGCATCGAAGGCCGCGCAGAACTGGGCAGCGGAAGCGAACCGCCCGAAGCCCCGCATCGGATAGTAGCGCTGCTTGATGGCGCGGTGATCCTGCTCAATCCAGTTGTTGAGGTATTGATTGCAGCGATGTCGCACCTTCCGCCCGACGATCCACCGGATCGCCTTGCGATACGCGGGATGCGCGTCGGTCGTGATGCGTAAGGGCTTCCGTTCGGCGATCTGTATGAGACCCCGCAGGAAGCGTCGCGCGGCGTGCTTGTCGCGGTGCGCGCTCAGCATCGAATCGAGCAGCGCGCCCTCCCGGTCGATCGCGCGATAGAGGTAGCACCATCGCCCGGCGACCTTCACGTAGGTCTCATCGATGTACCAGGAGACGCCCGCGCGACCGCGCCGCTTGGCGCGAAGCCGGTCCGCCAGGAGTGGCGCGAAGCGGAACTCCCAATCGCGGATCGTCTCATGCGTCACCGTGTAGCCTCGCTCGAGGAGCAGTTCGGCGACGTCCCGGAAGCTGAGCTTGTACCGCAGGCGCCACAGCACGGCGAGCAGCACGAGGTCCGTCGGGTACTGGAGATCGTTGAAGGGCGTGCCGGTCCGCTCGTTGAAGCGCCGTCCACACGCGCGACAGTTGAATCGCTGGTAGCCTAGCGTCGTGCGATGCCTGCGCTTGGTCGTCGCAGTCGAGCGGCAGTGCGGACAGTGCATCGGCGTCTCCTCGTTGCGTCATGAACGAGGCGACGCTACGCCGACGAGCCCTGAGATCTGATAGAACCGGTGGCGCCGAGTGGGTGAGGAAGGTTGTTGGATCTGGGATACGACTCACGGAGACCTCTCGATCGGGGCCACCGTGAGTCGGTGGGGTTGCGGTTCGCGATGTGCGGGTATATGATAGCGAATGTACGACTGTGCGACAAGCGCGCAGGATCGACTGGAGTCACGGCAGCGTGGTGGACCAACCCCCACGGGGCGAATCGAGAGCGGCGGAACGGGGAGCCGAGGGCGGCGAGGCTGCCCGGCAGCGCGCCGCGTTGGGGAAACGGCTGCGGGCGGGCCGCCTGCATGCGGGACTGACGCAGGAGCAGCTATCGGCGAGGGTGGGGCGGCAGAAGAACTGGCTGTCGGATATCGAGCGGGGGCGGCGCGGGATCGATCCGCACACGCTGCAGCAGATCGCCGACGTCCTGGGGCGCAGCATTGAGTGGTTCACCAACCCCGCGTATGAAGAGGAGCGTCGGCGTCGACTCCTGCGCCCGGCCACACGGGAGGACTGGAAACTCTTATATGAGGGCGAGGCGGAGCGGGCCGTGGCGCACGCCTCCCTGGACGAAGCGTTCGAGCGGGCGCGCCGACTTATGCGTGAGCCCTCCGAGGGGCAGAGCGAGCCGCCCCCGGAGAGCTGAGCGAACCGAACGGCTGGAGCTGCGGTTCTCCATGCAGCGCCTGGCGCGGCGGCTGGCCGCCGCCGCGGGCGGCCGGGCCCCCGTCCCGTTGATCGAGTGCCTGCGCCGGCTGGACCATCGCGAGGCAGTGGTGCTGGAGGAGGAGTTGCACGCGCGGGTGCGGGGGGTGGTGTCGTTGGTGGAGGGCCGATGGGTGGTGCTCCTCAACGCGCGCGACGCCCGCGCGCGGGCGCGCTTCACGCTGGCGCACGAGATCGGGCATGTGCGCTGGGGGTCCAGGGCGCGGGGAGCGCGTGCGGTGAGGGGCTGGGCCCGCGGAGCCGAGAGGCGCTGTGCGATGCCTTTGCCGCAGAGCTGCTGATGCCGGCCGCGGCGGTGCGAGCGGCGTGGCGGGAGCTGGGCAGTGTAGAGGCGGTGGCGCGTCGTCGGGTGGGGGAGTTGGGGCTAGGTCGGGCCGTCTAGTAGATCGCCGTGTCGGGGCCGATGGCTTCGAGGAGGGCCTTGACGCGGGCGGTGAAGCGGGCGGCGATGGCGCCGTCCAGGGCGCGGTGGTCAAAGGAGCAGCAGAGGTTCTGCATGGAGCGCACGGCGATGGCGTCGTCGTCCACGACCACGGGCCGTTTGACGATCGCCTCGGTGGTGAGGATGGCGACCTGGGGCTGGTTGATGATGGGGGCGGAGAGCGTGGTGCCGAAGGTGCCGGTGTTGTCGATGGTGAACGTACCGCCTTGCACCTCGTCCAGCTTGAGGCGACCGGCGCGGGCGCGCGCGGCGACATCGGCGATGGCGTGGGCCAGCGCGGCGACGCTCATGCGGTCGGCCTGCTTGACCACGGGGACGATGAGCCCGTCCGGCACGTCGACGGCGAAGCCGAGGTTGACGTCGCCGCGCTCGTAGAGCTGGTCGCCGTCCCAGGTGGAGTTGATGGGAGGGAAGTCGCGGAGGGCCTGGGTGACGACCTTGGAGACGAAGGCGAGGTAGCTCAGGTCCACCCCCTCGCGCTCCCGGAACGAATCTTTGAGCGCCTGACGGGCGCGCACCAGCCCGGTGACATCGGTCTCGATCACCAGCCAGGCGTGGGGCGCGCTGCGCTTGCTGCGGAGCATGTGCTCGGCGATGGCGCGTCGCATGGGCGAGAGGGGAGTCGCGACGTCGCCGGCTCTCTGCGCTGCTGCGGGAGCAGGGGCGGGCGCGGCGGCCGGACCCGTCTCGATGGCGGCCAGCACGTCTTTCTTGGTCACGCGACCGCCTGCGCCGGTGCCGGCGAGAGTGGCCGGGTCGATGCCGTGCTCGGCGGCGAGGCGGGCGACGACGGGGGAGAGGACACGGGGCCGGTCGCCGCCGGGCCTTACAGCGGTTTTTGGCGCGGTTTTCGGGGCGGCTTTCGAAGTGATTGGGGGCGCTTGCGGCGGTGGAGGAGCGGCTGGTTTGGGGGCCAGTTTGGCGGTGGGGGCGGGAGCCGCGGGGGCCGCTTCCTCAGCGCCGGCGATCTCGGCGAGCGGCGTGCCCACGGGCACGGTCTCGCCCTCGGGCACGAGGATGGCGGCCAGCGTGCCGGCGAAGGGTGAGGGGATCTCGACGTTGACCTTCTCGGTGTCGATCTCGACCAAGGGCTCGTCGAGGTCGATGTGGTCGTTGGGCTGCTTCAGCCATCGGAGCACCGTGCCTTCGGTCACGGTCTCGCCCAACTGTGGCATGGTGAGGGTGGCCATCGATGCGCTCAGTAGGCCGCGAGATCCCGCGCGGCGGCGGCGATGCGCTCGGCGTCGGGGATGAAGGCCTTCTCGAAGTTGGGGTGGTAGCCCATGGCGGGGACATCGGGCCCGGCCACGCGCTTGATGGGGCCGTCCAGGTGCTCAAAGGCGTCGGCGGCGATGATCGCCGCGACCTCGCCGGCGATGCCGCCGGTGAGGTGATCCTCGTGCGTGATCACCACTTTGCCGGTGCGCTGCACCGCGTCGATGATGGCATCACGGTCCAGCGGGGCGATGGAGCGCAAGTCCAGCACCAGGCAGTCGACTCCCTCGCCGGCCAGTTGCTCGGCGGCGGCGAGGCTCTCGTGGACCATGAGGCCCGTAGCGATGATGGCGACGTCGTCACCGTCGCGGCGGACGATCGCCTTGCCGATGGGCACCTCCGGCAGCGGCTCCGGCACCTCGTCCTTGATGAGCCGGTAGGAGCGCTTGTGCTCCAGGAAGATCACGGGGTCGGGATCGGCTACGGCGGTGTGCAGGAGCGCCTTGGCGTCGGCGGGGGTGGCGGGCATCACGACTTTCAAGCCGGGGACGTGGGCGAAGAGCGCCTCGAAGCACTGGGAGTGGTAGAGGCCGCCGTGCACGCCGCCGCCGTAGGGGGAGCGCACGACCATGGGCACCGACCATTCGCCGATGCTGCGGTAGCGCATCTTGGCGGCCTCGGAGATCAGCTGGTTGATGGCCGGGAGAATGAAGTCCACGAACTGGATCTCCACGATTGGGCGCATCCCCGCGAGCGCGGCGCCGATAGCCGCGCCTACGAAGCCGGACTCCGCCAGCGGCGTGTCGAAGACCCGTTGGGGGCCGAACTCATCGAGCAAGCCTTCGGTGATGCGGAAGACGCCGCCGGTCTCGACGTCTTCACCGAGCAGGATGACCCGTTCGTCGGCGCGCATGATCTCCTGGTGCGCGGAGCGGATGGCATCGGCGATGGAGACGGCGGTCATGCGGGCGATCCGAAGAGATGGTCGAGGAGGGTGGCGGGGTCGGGATCGGCCCGGTCCTCGGCCTGGGCCTGGGCGGCGCGGATCTCCTCCGTGGCGTCGTTCAGCAGTTGCTCGGCGTGCTCGTCGGTGAGGACGCCGTCGTCGATGAGGAGCTTGCGGAAGCGGTCGATGGGATCGCGCTTGAGCCAGAGCTCCAGCTCCTCGCGGGTGCGGTAGCGTCGGTCGTCGTCGTCAGAGGAGTGGGGGACCGTGCGGTAGGTCTTGGCCTCCAGCAAGGTGGGGCCGTGGCCGGTGCGGGCCTGGTGCACCGCCCACTGCATGGTGCGATAGACCTCCAGCAGGTCGTTGCCATCGACCACGACACCGGGAATGCCGTAGGCGGCTGCGCGGTCGGCGACGTCCTGGATGGCCATCTCCTTTTCCTGCTGCTCGGTGATGGCGTAGCCGTTGTTCTCCACCACCACGATCAGGGGAAGGCGCTGCACACTGGCGAAGTTCAGTCCCTCATGGAAGTCGCCCTGGTTCGTCGAGCCCTCGCCCAAGTACGCCACCGTGACGCTGTCCTCGCCGCGCAGCTTGGCGGCCCAGGCGACACCCGCCGCGATGGGCACCTGGGTGGCAACCACGCTGGAGCCGGAGACGATGCGCAGGTCGCGGTGGCTCCAGTGCGTGGGCATCTGGCGTCCGCCGCTGTTGGGGTCGTCCGCCTTGGCGAAGACGTTGAGCATCAGCTCGTAGGGCGTCATGCCCAGCACCAGGACGACGCCGATGTCGCGGTAGTAGGGCACCGCCCAGTCCTTGCCGGGGGTGAGCGCGGCGGCGGTCCCGACCTGGGTGGCCTCGTGGCCCTGGCCGGTGATCACGAAGGGGGCGCGCCCCTGCCGGTTCAAGATGAACCAGCGCTCCGCGATGCGGCGGGCCAGCACCATCTTGTACCAGAGATCGACCAGCGCCTGATTGGAGAGGTCGAACTGCGGGTGGATCTCCGCAGCCCGCTGCGCCTGCTTGCCGCGCGGTGAGCGTGGCTTGCGAACGGGCGGCTGTTTGCGCGCGGCGTTTGGCTTCCCGGCGGTGGTCATCACCTTCCATCCTAGCCGCTGCCGGAATGGATCGCAGGGGCGTTCAAGCGCGCAGAGCGGGCTCCACCAGCACCTTGACCTGCGTGGTCGGGTGGGCGAGCGCGGCGAACATGGCGGGGACAGCGTCGAGCGCGATGACGTCGGTGATCAGGTCTTCCGCGGGGATGGCGGCCCGGGCCAGGGCCTGCAGCGCCTCGGCGAATTCGTCGTGAGAATAAGCGAACACATAATGTATCTCCAACTCTTTCGCGTGCGCGGTCATGGGCTGGAGGTCGTAGGGCTCCATGGAGATGCCGAGCACGATAACGCGGCCCCCGCGCGCGGCGAGGCGCATGGCCTCCTGCAAGGTTGGCCGCGTCCCCACGCATTCCAGCACCACCCGCGGCCAGCGTCCGCCGGCGAGTTGGCGCATGCGGGCGCCGGGATCGTTGGATTGAGGATCGACGGTGTCGTGCGCGCCCAGGGCGAGCGCCTGCTCGCGTCGGGTGGGGGCGGGGTCGGAGACGACGATGGGCTCGGCGCCGGCCAGTCGCGCCCAGACGAGGGCGAAGAGGCCAATGAGGCCCGCGCCCATGATCAGGCAGGGATCGCCGGGGGCCAGGCGGGCGCGACGGACGCCGTGCAGCGCGACGGCGAGCGGCTCCGTGAGGGCGGCATGGCGGAAAGAGAGTCCGTCCGGGATGCGGAAGAGCTGGCGCGGTCCGGCGCGGACGTAGTCGGCGAAAGCGCCGGGGACGGAGCCGAGGCCGACGCCACGCTTGGTGACGCAGCGCCACTCCAGTCCGGCGAGGCAGTCGGCGCAGTCGCCGCAGCCGATGGAGGGGAGGGCGACGACGCGGTCGCCGGGGCGGCAGTCGGTCAGGGCTCGGGCCTCGGGGGTAATTTCCGCGACCTCGCCGCTGAACTCGTGACCGAGGACGAAGCCGGGGCCGGAGCTGAAGACGTGCGGGAACTTGAGGGCGTGGAGGTCGGAGCCGCAGATGCCGCAGTCGTGGACTTTGAGGAGGACTTCGCCAGGCTCGGGATAGAGGTCCATCTCGCGGAGGGCGAGTTGCTGGCCGTCGGTGATGGTGAGGGCGCGTGTTTTCATGTTCCGCATCGCGTGGCTGTCGTGTTACCGGCCGCTTGCGGCTGCGGAGCCCGTGTGGCGCTGGTGTCGATGCGGCTCACGACGGCACTCGGCGGAGTACGGCCGTCTCGGCCGCGGGCTCGCTCAAGCCGTCGATGGTTCGAGGCGGTCTCAACTGTCAACGGATTGCTCCTCCTGACCACCGGTGACGGTATTGGCCGGCATGGTGCGGTTCAAGTTCGCGAGCTGGTGCTCAATCCGGGTCAGCTGGGCTCGTAGCGATTCCAGCTCAGGACCGGACACGTCTTCCTCGTGTGACTCCACGAAGAACGCGGCGATATTCGCCGTGAGAACCCCGAAGAGCCCGACGCCGACTAACATCAGCATGGCGGCGATTGCTCGCGCCTCCGTTGTCGTCGGCACGGTGTCGCCGTAGCCGACCGTCGTCACTGTGACGATGGCCCACCAGAGCGCATTGTCGAATCCCCCGATCTCTCCTCCGGCGCTTCGCTCGAGCAGCGCGACTGCGCCCGCCGATCCGATTACAAAAACCAACGCGCTCAGCAGCATGTATTGGAGCCCGTGTTGCGTCATGAGGCGTCGGGTACTACCCAGCGACCGCGATAGGACGGCGACGAGTCTCACGGTCTGCAAGAGGCGCAGAGCCTGCAGTGAGCGCACGATGCGCAGCGGGCGCAGGAAGGGAATCACGACGATCAGCACGTCAAACCAGTGGGTGATCAAGTAGCGGCGGCGATCAGGGGCCAAGTAGGTCTTCGCTACGAGCTCGGCGGCGAAGGCCGCCCAGATGAACCAGTTGGCCGCGAACAGCGCCTGATCCGCACTGCTCGATAAGTCCATTACCAACGGAACGACGATCAGCGGGATCATCGCCAGTGCGAGCACGAGCATCGGCAGCTCGGTCGCTCTCTCGACGGCTTCAAACGCGCGCTGGCGCTGCTCCTTGTGCATGGCACTCGCTCCCCATTCCACATGCTTCGAGGGAAGGAAGTCTAACGGGCGGCAATCTTCGCTGGTGCACAGCGCTAGGGGGTGGCGTCGTCGTCGAGGAGGGCGGCGGCGCGGAGGGCGGCCATGAGGAAGTGCTGGGCGTTGTCGCAGCGGAGGAGGCGGCTGGTGAGCGTGTGGCGCACGGAGCCGCGATGGCCTTCACCGGGGATGAAGATCAGGTCGGGCGGCTCCAACTGCAACTGGAGAAGGAAGCGCATGGCGAGCCGGACGCTGCGCTCGTAGCGGCGGGCGCGGTCGGCGTCGCCGCGGCGTCGGGCGATGGCGAGGGCGCTCACCATGCCCTCGGTGTAGGCGGCCGTGCCGATGCCGGGGCCGCCCCGGTAGCCGCCGGCCCAGGCGGGGTTGGGGTGGTCCTCCCCGAACTGAGACTGGAGCGCCCAGTCGGCCATGGTGAAGGCGAAGTCGACGGCCTGGGGGTTGGCGTCGGCAGCATCGGCGGCGTCGCAGGCCTGGATCATCCAGGCGAGGAAGGAGAGGTCCTCGTTGCCGCCGTCCCACCAATCGCGGTAGTAGATCAGGGCCTTGTCACAGACGTCGCGGAGGCGCCGCCGATTGGTGGCGCGGTAACGTTTGGCCAGGGCCAAGGCGCATTGCCCGGCGATGTAGCGCTCGGAGCCCTCAAACTCCAAGCCGCGGGCGCTGGTTCCGAACGCGCCCGAACGCTCCTGGATCGACAGGATGGTCTTGGTGAGCTCATCGGCCACGGGCTTGAGCCTGGGCGTGGGCGCGTCCATCTCGTCCAGGGCGAGCAGGAGCAGGGGCACGGCGCCCAGGCGTCGAGCGCCGGCCGGGCCGGCGATGTAGGAGAGGCCGCCCGGGCCGTCGCGCCGGAGGCCCGTGGAGAGGATGCCGTTCACGGCGCGGAGAGCGGCGGCGGCGAAGCGACGTTCCCCAGAGACGCGGGTGAGCGTGACCAGGCTCCAAGCGCAGCCCGCCTGACGCACGATCGAATCCGTCGGCGACCAGGCATCGACGTGGGGGACGTACTGATAGGCGAAGAGGCCGTCGGAGCGCTGATGACGGACCAACCAAGCGCCGGCCCAGGAGGCGGCCCGGCGCAGCGTCTCTTTCGTGACGTCCTCCAGCGGCACCAGACGGGTGTCGCCCACGAAAGCGATGGGGACATCCGACTTGGTGTCGGGTTCGGCATCGGGTTCGGCGTCGGGCTCGGGGTCGGGTGGGGCGACGGGGGCGGCGAGGCGCTGCGTCGTGAAGCGCTCGACGCGCAGCGAGGACGGCAGCCAGTAGCCCGGCGGGCGCGCCTGCTTGAGCAGGCCCTTGACCCAGTCGGGGACGCCCCGGCCCTCGTGCATCGGGTCGCTGGGCCAGCCGCCGACCACGCGGTCGTCGTCGTGCAGGACGAGGCCGTGGACCGCCGGGCGGATGCTCTGCAGGAGGCCGGCGAGGCCCTCCGGCTCGATGCGCTCGATGGAGTCGACGAGCTCGATCTCGAAGTGGAGGGGCGGGTCGTCGTCGGTATCGGCGGTGGTATCGGTGGCGGTATCGGCGCCGGCGTCGGGCGGCGTCGGATCGGCGAGGGCGCGAGCCGCGGCGGTGGCGGCGGCGCGGACGGCGTCGACGGGGGTGTCGTCTGGGCTGTCTGGGATCGCGACGCCCGTCGCAACGATGCGGCCGCGTTGCCAGAGGCGGACGCGGGCGCGGCCCGCCCAGGCATCGGGAGGAGGGGGCGGGGCGTCGTGCGGGACGGCGTAGCCCTGGCGGGCAGCGTCGAGGAGGGGGGGCGTCGGTGGCGGGGCCGGCGGCGGTCGTGTCGTCGCTCATGGGGTGTGGCTCGGCGTGATGCGCATCGTTGCGGGTCATGCTAGCGGGTGCGCGACGGATGGTCGGCGAGGGGCGCTAGCATCGGATCGGGCCAGAGCAAGGGACCGCGGGTGCACGGGAGGGCGGTTGCCGCGATGGACTTTGAGCTGAACGAGGCGCAGCGGTTGCTGCGGGACACGGTGCGCGACTTTTCGCGCAGGGAGATCGGGCCGATCGCGGACGCGATCGACCGGGAGGACAAGTGGCCGGGGCACCTGTGGCCGATGCTGGGCGAGCTGGGGGTGCTGGGGGTCACGGTGCCGGAGCGCTACGGCGGGGCCGAGGCGGACCTGTTCTCCGGGGTGCTGGTGATCGAGGAGCTGGCGAAGGTGAGCGCGTCGGTGGCGCTGTCGTACGGGGCGCACGCCAACCTGTGCGCGAACAACATCGCCAGCAACGGCAGCGAGGAGCAGAAGCGTCGCTATCTGCCCGCGCTGTGCAGCGGGCAAGCGGTGGGGGCTCTGGCGTTGACGGAGCCGGATGCGGGGTCGGACGCGGTGGGGATCAAGACGTCGGCGCGGCGCGAGGGGGATCACTACCTGCTCAACGGGACCAAGATGTTCATCACCAACGGCGCGGTGGCGGACACGGTGGTGCTGTACGCGAAGACGCGGCCGGAGGCGGGGTCGCACGGGATGTCGGCGTTCATCGTGGAGACGTCGTTCCCGGGGTTCTCGGTGAGCCGCAAGCTGGACAAGGTGGGGCATCGAGGATCGCCGACGGCGGAGCTGGTGCTGGAGGACTGCACGGTGCCGGCGGAGAACCTGCTGGGCGAGGAGAACGGCGGGGTGGCGGTGATGATGCAGGGGCTGGCGGTGGAGCGGACGTTCCTGGCGGGGGAGTCGATCGGGATCGCGGAGGCGGCGCTGGAGGCGAGCATCGAGTACGCGCGGCAGCGTCGGCAGTTCGGGCAGCGGATCGGCGACTTCCAGCTGATCCAGGCGAAGCTGGCGGACATGTACACGGAGATCGAGGCGGCGCGGTGGCTGGTGTACCGGACGGCGGCGGTGGCGGAGAGCGCGGCGCACGGTCTGGGGCCGCGGGTGAACAAGGAAGCGGCGGCGGCGATCCTGTTCGCGGCGGAGATGTGCACGCGGGTGGCGGACCAGGCGGTGCAGATCCATGGGGGCTACGGGTACATGAACGAGACGCGGGTGTCGCGGTACCTACGGGACGCGAAGCTGCTGGAGATCGGGGCGGGGACGAGCGAGATCCGGCGGCTTTTAATTGGCCGCGAACTCGTTGGGGAGTAGGGCGCGCGCTGCGAGGACGTGGAGCGAGTCCTGACATTCCCGGCGGCGGTGCGACACGGCGAGACAGCGGACGAATACGATGGAGTCGTGGCAGGGCGACCGCTGCGCGTGATGGTGGTGGCGGGCTCGGCGCCAGCATTGGTGATTACAGTGTTCGAGGTCTATCGATAGGAGGTGAGGCGGCGATGATGGTGCGCTACGACCCAGAAGCCGATGTCCTTTTCATTCAGTTCTGCGACCGGCTGGGGCGTACACGAGGGAAGCAGCTTGATGATCGGCGGATCATGCATTTCGATGAGGCGGATGAGTTCGTGGCGTTTGAGGTGCTGTTCGCGTCCCGCGGTGTGGAGCTTGCGGGGCTGTCCGAGGAGCAGCGGGGCAAAATCTGCGCCGCGATCCAATCGCTGCGGGTTCTGAGCGCCGTGTAGTGGCTGGAACGCGTCGCGCCGGCTGCGGGACGCGAAGCTGTTGGAGATCGGGGCGGGGACGAGCGAGATCCGGCGGCTTTTAATTGGCCGCGAACTCGTTGGGGAGTAGGGCGTGCGCTGCGAGGCCGCGGCGATGTGGGAGCGTGGATGCGGGCACCTTGGGCGTTCGGGCGGGAGTTGGTGGGGGAGGAGTAGGGGGCGCGACTCAGGCGGCGTGGAGTTGGTCGATGAGGCGGCGGGCGCGGGCGTTGTCGGCGGAGGTGGTGTGGGGGAGCTCCAGGACGACGGTGGAGCAGGTTGTGGCGTAGCGGTCGAGGAGTTGCGGGGCGATGTCGTCGGCGGAGCCGATGAGGGCGAAGGTCTCCAGCATGTCGTCTGTGATGAGCGCGGGCATGTCGTCCCAGCGGTCCTGCACCGAGAGGTCGTGCAGTTGCTTGGTGAGGCCGCCCCAGCCGTGGACATCGAGGACGGCCTGGTAGGTGCAGGTGGAGGCGTAGAAGGCGAAGCGGCGGGCCACGTCTTGTTTGCCGCGGCGGATCTCGTCGTCGCTGTCGCCGAGGATTGTGAAGCCGCCGGCGGTGATGTTGATGTCGTCAAGGGAGCGGTCGGCGGCGCGAGCGCCTTCCTCCACGTTGGGGAGGATGACGTCGCTGAGGTACTTGGCGGAGCAGAGCGAGTGCGTGCGGAGGCCGTCGCAGAACTCGCCGGCGACGCGGCACATGACGGGGCCGACGGCGGAGATGTAGACGGGGATGCGCGGGTGGTCGATGGGCTCGGGGCGGAAGACGGGCGGCATGAGGTTGAAGCGGTAGTGATCGCCTTCGAAGTCGAGCGGGCCGCCGCCGGCCCAGCAGTCCCAGATGGCGCGAAGGGCGAGGACGTACTCGCGCAGGCGCGGGGCGGGGGGCGACCAGGGGACGCTGAAGCGTCGCTCGTTGTGGCCCTTGACCTGGGGGCCGATGCCGAGGCGGAAGCGGCCGTTGCTGTGTCGCTGGAGGTCCCAGGCGATGGTGGCGGTGATCATGGGGCTGCGCGGGAAGGCGATGGCCACGCCCGTGGTCAGCGTGATGGTGGAGGTGTGCTCGGCGGCGAGGACGAGCGGGAAGAAGGGGTCGTGCTTGATCTCCGTGCTGACCAGGCCGTCGTAGCCGAGGGCCTCGGCGTCGCGGGCGTCGGCGGCGGCGGCGTGGAGGTTTGAGCGGAGGCGGGTCTCGACGCGCATGGGTTTGGCTCGCTCCTCTGTCCGGCTGTCGGCATCGGGTCGCCACCATAGCGCCGTCGGCCGTGTGTCTCGGCCGCTATGGTTGCTCAGCCTTCTTGCCGAGCATGATCGTAATCGATAGGAGATCGCTACGGATGAAGCGGAAGATGCTGTGGAAGACGTCGGAGAAAAAGGCGGTCAGCCCGTACAACTGGGTAGGGAAGGCCGTGTTCAAGTGAACCGGAAAGCGATCGAAGGTTTGAAGGACAAGCGGGGGCGCTGTGGCCGACGGTTGACGACGAGGGAGGCCGCCAGCGCGATCGGGAAGGCCCGGAAGTCGCATTGCCCCTGGATCAGGATCGGGGGCGAGAACCCCCCCGGCGCCGGGGATCACAATATGATCACGATTCCGCTCGATCTCCTCACAGCATGCGCTGGCCGTTCGATAGGATTCGGGCCGGCGGCTAACATCGGCGCGACGGGGGTCTGACGACAGGTGTCCATTCGCAGGAAGAGCCTACTAATCGTCGCGGCTACGCTCGCGGTGATGATTGCCGTGCTGTTTGGGGCGCAGCGGGTGCTCGTCGACGACGCCTTCGATGACTTCGAGCGCACCAATGTCGAATTCAGCATGCAGCAAGCGCTCTCGGCGCCTCGAGAACGAGCTGACTACTCTCGACCTCGGCGTCCGATCCCTGTCGTCCGAGGATTTCATGTACGAATACGCACGAACTCGCGACCCCGATCGTCTGGGGGCGACTTTTAGCGATGAAAACCTTTCGCTGTTCACCGTCAACATTGTGATGATTCTGAACACCGACGGTGATGTCATATTCGCGAAGGGGTTTGATCTCAATAACGACGCTGAAGTCTCGCCTTCCGATATGGGGTCCGCCCAAATCCTGGGCGAACCGGGACTTGTGCATCATGCGGACGAGCGCAGCAGGATATCCGGATTACTGCCATTGGACCGTGGTCCGCTCCTGGTAGCGTCGCGGCCGATCCTCACAGCGGCCGGTCAAGGACCAGTGCGTGGGGCGTTCGTATCGGGATGGCTGCTGGATGATCGCGTGTTAGGCCGAATCTCCCAGGCGGTGGGGCAGCAGGTCTCGCTCACGCGTTTCGACGCCGATGACAGTTCCGCGGCCGTCCTGCGGGCGGACGGGAAGCTCGGCCCGACCGATCCTATCGCGATCCAAACCGTGGGGGACGATCTCATCAGTGGCTTCGGTCTTGTCACCGACCTGCATGGCGAGGCATTCGGCGCTCTGCGAATCGATCTCCCGCGCGATATTCGTCAGCTTGGCGGCACCACGTTCAAGTACGTGGCCATCACTGTGCTCGTCATCGGGCTGTTCATCATCGCGTTAGTCCTCGGCGTTGTGAATTGGACGGTGCTCCGGCCGATCCTCCGGTTGCGCGGTCAAGTCGGCGCCGTTGGCGCGAGCGGGAACGCCTCCCAGCGGATTCCTATCACCCGCGGCGATGAGATCGGGCAACTGGGCCAGGAAATCAACATGATGCTGGCCAAACTTGAGAGCAGCGAATCTGCACGCCAGCGCCGTGAAGGCGCGCGATGGATGATGCTTGGCGACACGACGCTGGCGATTTCCGGTGAGAGCAAAATGGTCACCGTGACAGAGAGTGTGGCCGCACTCTCTGCGAAGCTGGTTGGCGCACAGTTCGCTGCCCTCGCCATTATCAATGATGCAGGAGAGCTCTCCCACTTCGTGCCGGCCGGAGAGCTGGCGGCGGGCGCCGAGATTCAGGGGCTTCCTTCCAGCACCCTCGGCGTCGTCGGCCAACTGTTAGCGCCGGGAGCGACATCGTTGCGCCTCGACGCTCTCTCGGAGCATGCCGGTGCGTACGGCTTTCCACCGGGCCATCCAGCGGTGCAGTGCCTGATCGGTGTGCCGTTGATCTATGAGGGATCTACGATCGGTGCGCTGTATGTTGCGGATCACGAAGAGCGGCGTCCCTTCAACGATGCGGAAGAGGAGATTCTCAAGATCTTCGCGCTGCACGCAGCGATGGCCATTGAGAATGTGCGGCTCTCCGAGATGGTGGCGGCGGACGTCGCAGAACAGCGCGCCCTGGAAGCACAGCTACAGCACGCCCAGCGGATGGAAGCCGTGGGTACGCTCGCGGCCGGCGTCGCGCATGACTTCAACAATATCCTCACGGTCGTCCGCATCAGTCTCGACGAGGCCGCCGCCGCCGCCGACCCGGCCACCCTGGCACGGATCGACCGCGTCCAAGCGGCGGCGAGCAGCGCCTCCGACCTTGCGCGTCAGCTGCTCCGTATCGGCCGGGTCGGCAGCGGCCCGCACGAGGCGACCCGCCTGGCGCCGATCGTGTCCGAAGTTCTCACTCTCTTCGCTCGGACCGTGCATCCGAACATCCGGTTCGAGTCACGCGTGTCCGACGACTTGCTCGTCGACGGCACCGCCGCCCAACTCCAACAGGTCATCCTCAATCTGGCCCTCAACGCCTGCGACGCGATGCCGCAGGGTGGAGTGCTCAAAATCCGCGCCAGCATGAGCGCCGACACCCCGCCCGGCCTTCCGACGCGACGGCGCGGTTACGTGCTCCTCACCGTCGAAGACAACGGCACCGGCATGGACGCGGAAACCTGCCGGCGCGTCTTCGACCCCTTCTTTACCACGAAAGGAGAGCGAGGCAGCGGGCTGGGTGGAACGATGGTCTATGGCATCATCCGGGAGCATGCCGGCAGCGTGACGATCGACAGCGCACTCGGACGAGGGACGATTGTTTCCGTCTCCTTGCCTGCTGGGGCTCCTCCCCCGGCCTCAGCGAGGCAGAGTGAGAGCCCGCCGGTGAGCATCGCTCCGGCGCAGCCACGCAGCATCATGGTTGTGGATGACATGGCGACGTTACGCCGCGACAGCGCCGCGCTGCTCGAGCGGGCGGGCTACCAGGTCACCGCCGTCGCCAGTGGCCGCGAGGCGGTGCGAAGGCTGGAGAGCCAAGGCGGGCTCGCGGACCTCGTGATCCTGGACTGCTCCATGCCCGGCCTCTCCGGTCGAGAGACGTTCGACGCCATCAGTGACCTGCCGCGATCGCCGAAAGTGCTGTTCATCAGCGGATACACTTTTGAGATCCTGGATGGCCTCACGTCGAGCACCGACTGGGCGTTTCTGCAGAAACCGTTCGATACGGACGCGCTACTGGTCGCAGTGCGGGCGCTGCTGGACGGAAACGGCGGCTAAGGACGCGGCCCGCGCCGGCCTCCGGCAGCGCCGGTGCGGCCGCGATCAGCAATCTCAAGCCGGGCGGATTGAATATCGACGCCCCACAGCCTCTGCGGCGTCGGCCGTCGCTGTAGCGGCGGCTGCGCCTGGTGGGCCGCTTGGGGTCTCGACGCGCATGGGCTCGCATCGCTCAGGCGCCCGCGTGGAGGAGATCGATCATGCGGCGGGCGCGGGCGTCGTCGGCCCAAGGGTCAGAGGGGTCCAGCGAGACGGTGGAGCAGGCCGAGCCGAAGCGCTGGAGCACGCCGCGGGCGCAGTCCTCGGTCGAGCCGATAACGGCAAAGGCCTCCAGCATCTCGTCGGTGATGAGATCGGGCATGTCGTCCCAGCGGTCCTGGACCGAGAGCTCGTGGAGGTCCTTGGTGAGGCCGCCCCAGCCGTGGACGTCGAGGACGCGCTGGTAGGTGCGGGTGGAGCCGTAGAAGCCGATGCGGTTGGCGACGAGGCGCTTGCCGTGGCGGATCTCCTCGTCGGTGTCGCCGGGGACGATGAAGCCGCCGGCGATGAGGTCGATCTCGGCCAAGGTGCGGCCGGCGGCCTTCGCGCCGAGCTCGACGTTGGGGAGGATGACGTCGTTGAGGTACTTGGTCGAGCAGAGGGGGTGGATGCGGAGGCCGTCGCAGGTCTCGCCGGCGACGCGGCACATGACCGGGCCCACGGCGGAGATGTAGACGGGGATGTGCGGGTGCTGGATGGGCTCCGGGCGGAAGAAGGGCGTCATCAAAGTGAAGGTGTAGTGCTCGCCCTGGAAGTCGAGGGGGCCGCCGGTCTCCCAGGACTTCCAGATGGCGCGGAGGGCGAGGACGTACTCGCGCAGGCGAGGGGCGGGGGGTGACCAAGGAACGCTGAAGCGTCGCTCGTTGTGGCCCTTGACCTGCGGCCCGATGCCGAGCCGGAAGCGGCCAGCGCTAAAGCCCTGCAAGTCCCAGGCGATGTTGGCCGTGATCATGGGGCTGCGGGGGAAGGCGATGGCCACGCTGGTGGCGAGATCGAGGGTGGAGGTGTGCTCGGCGGCGAGGAGGAGTGGGAAGAAGGGGTCGTGCGCGGTCTCCTGGGTGGTGAGTCCGTCGAAGCCGAGCGCCTCCGCGCGGCGGGCGTTGTCGGCGGCGGCGTGGAGGTCGGTGGGGAGCTTGGTCTCGATGCGCACGGGTAACGGCCCCCGAGTCTATTTCGCCCGCGTGGACGGCTGGCGGAGCTTTTCCAAGATCCACATGCGTGCCAGCGTGGACGGGCCCACGCCGATCTCGCGGGCTTCGCGCCTAAGCGCCGCCCATTTGTCGGAGGAGAGGCGGACAGGAACGACCTTATCCAGCGGGCGCTTCACTTCAACCTCGACGACCTCATCCGAGCCGTCCCAAGCGTCGTCCTCTTCGATCTTCCGAACTTCCCGTTCAATCTTGGCCATCTCAACTCCCACTTTCCCGTCGATAGAGGCGGCGCCCTTGGGCCGTCATCTGGCGAGCGGTGACCACCTTCCAGATGCCGTCACCCAAGTCGGCCAGAACGACCAGCAGGTAGCGCCCGGCGTCTGACCGGCCAAAGAGCTTGTACAACCCTTCGCGCTCGCGACGGACTTGACGGCGCCGCGAATAGCACGCCTCTTCCACTTCTTGGAAGGCGACGCCGTGCTGAGCTTCGATTTTGTCGAGGATGTGGTCGTCAACTTCAAGCGCCTCGATTCGGGGCATTCAGCGTCGCCGTGTTGCGATTATATACGAATCGTTCACATTCGCATACTTACCGCGGACGGTCTGGGGGGCGATTCGCGTACGGAGCGGGGGCGGCGGGAGGGCCAGCCGGATCGGCCGGGTAGCGCCACTCCTCGGCCGGGCCGGGCGCATTGGTGATCACCTCGCCGAGGATCGTCGTGCCCGCGGCGCGCAGGGCCGCGGCGGCGGTGCGCGCCGGCTCCGGCCGCGTCTCGAAGGCGTCCACCACGAGCAGCGCCGCATCGCAGTGGGGGGCCAGCAGGGCAGCATCGTCGAACGCAGGTGAGGGGGGCGCCGTGACGATGACGAGGTCGGGGGTGTCGCGGAGCGTCGAGAGGAGTGTGGCGAGCCGATGCGTGCCGAGCAGCATCGCCGGGTCGGCCGGCAGAGAGCCGCTGGTCAGGACCGCGAGCGTTGTCCCCGGGAGAGCCTGGGGGTGGGGCCAGCCGCCGCCGAGGAGCGCATCGGAGAGGCCGGAGTCGTTGTTGAGGCGCAGCAGGCGGTGGACCTGGGGCCGACGGAGGTCGGCGTCGAGCAGCAGAACGCGACGGCCGGCGTGCGCGGAAGCGAGGGCGAGGTTCGCCGCGACGTCGGCGGCCGCGGCGCCACGATCGGCGCCGACGACGAGTAGCGACCGAAACGGGCTGAGGGCACGGGCGCGCTCCACGGCGGCAGCGAGGGCGTAGTGGGCGGTCGCCTGTTGCGAGTGCGGGCGCTCCCGGAGGGCGAGCGGGGCGTTGGTGTCGTCGCGGGGGATCTCCCCGATCGTGGGGAGATCGGCGAGCCACTCGACGTCGCCGGCGCTTTGCAGGGGCCGCTGCCGGAGCGCGAAGAGCCCCGTGATCACGAGACCGACCGCCAGCCCCGCGGCCACGGCCAGGGCTGTGTTGCGCGCCGTGTGGGGGCCGATCTGGCCCTCCTGGGCGGTGGCCGGGCTGAGGACGGTTGGCGGCGGAGCGCCCTGGAGCAGGCTGGAGGCATCGCGGATCAGCACGTTGGCCAGCGTCCGGGCGCGGTCTTCGGCATCGCCGGGGGTGGGGGCGTCGACTTCGACCTCCAGGAGGAGGCCGGAGTTGCTGACGCGCACGTCGTCCGCGAGTTCGTCGACGCTCAGGTCGAGGCGGAGGGACTGGATGACCTCCCGCAGGACCGGTCCACTCACGGCAAGGCCCGCGTAGCTCTCCGGTGGTAACGAGCTCTCCGCGGGCACGAGCAGGGCCACGCGGGCGCGGTAGACATCGTCGTGGGACGCCGTCCAGGCGTAGACGACCGCTCCGGCGACCGCGGCGGCGAGGAGCGGCAGCCACCAAAGGAAGAGGCCGGCGCGTCGCGGCCCGGTGCGGGTGCCCAGGCGATCCGCCACGTCGTCCGCGGGAGAGGGAGAGAACGGAGAGGCTGTCATCACCGCCGAGTCTACCAACCGGCCGCGCGAGGGGCATGGGCGGCCGTCGCTGATATGATCGGCGGGACCTGCGGCGACGGCGGGGCGGCGCCGGTCGAAGCCGGCGGAGGCGCTCTTCGATGACGACAGCCGCCCGCTCACGCAGGCGCCGGATCGTGGCGCCGCTGCTGCTTGTCTCGATCGCGCTGCTCGCGGCCGTCGTCCCGGTCGACGCCGCCTCGTCATCCGCCCCAACGAGCAAGCCTGCCGTCGCCGGTCTGCCGTCGTCGCTTCAGGACCGCCTGGTGGGGTCAGTGGCGGAGCTCTACGTGGAGGCGGAGCGGCTGCACAGCGCCGGCGTTCCGGTGGCCGTCCAAGCGCTCAGGACGACGCGGGTGGGCGAGGCGCTGGCGGCGGGGACGCTGCGCCTGGACCCCACGGGCGCCGTGGAGGTGGACGCGGTCATCAGCGCCGCGGGACCGGATCACCGGGAGCTGGCGCGACTCGGGGTGGTGGAGGAGCGATACCGGCCGGATCTGGGACGGGCACAATATCGAGTGCCGCCGGCGGCGCTGGGCGCGCTGGCGCTGTTGGATGGGGTGGAGGCGCTGCGCCCGCCGATCTACGCCGCGCCCAATCAAGGATCGCGTCGCAGCGAAGGGTACTTTGCGCTGCGCGCGAACCTTGTCCGCAGTGCATACGGGCTGACGGGCGCGGGGGTGCGGATCGGCGTGATCTCGAACGGGATCCGCGGGCTGGCGGCATCGCAGGCGTCGGGCGACGCGCCGGTGCTGTTTGCGAAGGAATCGTTCTCTCTGGGCGGGCTCAACGCGGGCGCCGAGGGCACGGCGATGATCGAGGTGATCCACGACCTGGCGCCCGGCGCGCAGATCTCATTCGCCAACGCGCTCACCGACCTGGACATGATCGAGGCGGTGAACTACCTGGCGGAGCGCAACGACATCGTGGTGGACGATCTGTCGTTTCTGA
Organism: Dehalococcoidia bacterium; assembly: GCA_963663235.2. Lineage (GTDB taxonomy): Bacteria > Chloroflexota > Dehalococcoidia > Bin125 > Bin125. Next base: position 20,419 of record CAXXNO010000012.1, on the reverse strand, counting down.
ACCCGGGCGACCAACGGAGCGCCGTGTCGGTGAACAGCGCCAAGGCGCTCAACAACCCGGACTGGCCGGTGCGGGCATTGGTCACGTCGGTGGGGAACTACGCCACGCGCCACTACGAGGGCGTGTTCGAGCCGGGCGAGGAGGGACTGGGCCTGGGGCTCCCGGCGGCGGGGACCACGCACCAGTTCCGGGCCAGCGAGGAGACCACCGACGCGCTGAATCGCGGCCCGCTCTCGTGGAACGAATTCTTTCTCCGCAGCGGGCAGCAGGCGATCATCGCGCTGTTCTGGAACGACCCGTGGAGCGACACCAAGAACGACTATGACCTCTACCTCCTCGATCTGGCGCGGCCCGCCGGGAACCGTGTCGTCGCTTCGAGCCGCGGCTCGCAGGAAGGCGAGCGCGGTCAGGTCCCGCGCGAGATTATCGACTTCACCAACAACGGGCCGGAAGGGTTCTTCGCCGTGGTGGTGCAGAACTGGGAGAGCCGCGCGCCGACGAAGGCGATCGAGATCTACGTCACGAGCAACTCGCTGTTGCCCGGATACGCCACGGTGCTGAACTTCAATACCAGAGCGGGGAGCGTGCTGGCGCAGAGCGACGCCGGCGGCGGGGTCATCTCCGTGGGGGCGATCGACCAAGCCGACCCCGGCCTGGACACGATCGAGCGGTTCAGCAGCCGCGGGCCTACGAACAACGGAGCGGCGAAGCCGGACATCGTCGCCGTCGATCGCGTGACGGTGACGGGCAACGGTGGGTTCACTCCACGCTTTGAAGGGACGAGCGCGGCCGCGTCGCATGCGGCGGCGATCGCGGCGCTGGTGCTGGAGGGCCAGCCGAGGCTGCTGGCCGGCGACGGTGGCGATCCCGCGCACGAGCGAGCACGTCTGCGTGCGTCGCTGCTGGGATCGGCCATCGATCTGGGCGAGCCCGGGCCGGACAGCGTCTACGGCCACGGGCGTATGGATGCTCTGACGGCCGTGGAGGCGGCGCTGTTCACGGCCGTGGTGGACTCCAGCGCCGACACCGGGGCGGGATCGCTGCGCGCGGCGATCGTCGCGGTCAACGCGGCGGCGGGGGGCGGGAGCATCCGGTTCGCCGACGGCCTGCCGCCCATCCGGTTGCGCACGGCGCTGCCGCCGATCACGGCGTCCGCGGTGAGCATCGAGGGGCGCGGAGTGGTGATCGATGGGGACGGCGTGGCGGAGGACGGCGTGGCGGAGGACGGCGTGGTGCGCGGAGATGACGTGCTGGTGCACGGGCTGACGCTGCGCAACTTCGGCGGGGCGGGGCTGCACATCGATGGGGCGGCGAACTCAATCCTCGGGGCGCTGCGGCTGGAGGGCAACGGCGTGGGCCTGCGGGTGAGCACCGGCAGCGGCGGCGCGAGGATCGCCGGCGGCACGTTGGAAGGGATCGTGGTGGTGGAGAACCGCGGCGATGGCGTCGTGATCAGCGGGCCTGGGACGCGGGAGGTGTGGCTGCGGGACAGCTACGTCGGCGTGGAGCGCGACGGCCGCGCGGCTGGGAACGGCGGGGTGGGAGTGCGGATCAGGGGTGGGGCGTTTCGAGTCGTTGTGGGGGCGGGTCCCCGCGACCTGGCGGTCGCCGTCCTGCAGGGGCCGGCGCTGCCGGGCGGCAATGTCATCGCGCATAACGGCGGCAACGGAGTGCGGATCGAGGGGGGCACGTCGATCAGCAACACGCTGCGCGGAAACCTGATCCACAGCAACGGCGCGCTCGAGATCGACCTGGTGGGGCCGGGCGACTCGCCGAGCGGGCTGACGCGCAACGATCCCGGGGACGCGGACAGCGGACCGAACACCCTGATCAACACGCCCCTGATCACGCTGGTGGAATTCGTCTCGACGTCAGATCCGGGCGGCGCCCGCGTCGGCGGCACGGCGCCGAGTGGATCGACCGTGGACCTCTACGCGGTGATCGATCCGGCGGCCGCATCCCCGACGTCGTCCGATCCGGCCCGGTCGGGTGGGGCGGCGCGTTACCTGGGCAGCGCCGTGAGTGTGGGGGGGCGGTTCAGCTTTGCGGTCGCGCCCCTGGCGGGCGCGACCGTTCTCACCGCGCTGGTCACCAACGCCGCCGGCAACACGTCCGAGTTCGGGCCAAACTTCGACATCGGGCCGGCGCCGCGGATCACAGGCGTCAGCCCGGTTTCGGGCGTGCGGAGCGGTGGCGTCCCGGTCACGATCCGGGGATCGGGGTTCGGGCCGCAGCCGGGCACGCAGGTCTTCTTCGGGGACAGCGCGGCCGGCGTGCTGTCGGAGTCGACGTCGGAGCTGGTCGTGCTCGCGCCGCCGGGCGCGGTGGGCTTGGTGACGGTGCGCGTGGTGAAGCGGGACGGCCGCGCGGCGTCGCTGGAGGGCGCGTTCGCGTATCGGGCGGGAACGTTGGTCACGCTGGAGCCCGGGTGGAACCTGCACGTGTGGGCGGGCGGCCCGCAAGCGGTGAGCGCGGCGATCGCGTCGGTGGCCGACCGAGTGGACCGGGTGTTCGCGTATGAGAGCGAGGCGCAGCGCTGGCTGGGCTACATCGCGGGTGCGCCGGCGTTCGTGAACAGCCTGGAGACGCTGGAGAACGGGCAGTTGCTGTGGCTGTTCGTGACGGGCGACGGCGCGGTCGTGTGGGAGGTTCCCTAGCGTGAAGCGGCGCTGGGTGCAGCGTCTTGCGCTCGGGCTGGGGCTGGCGGCGGGCGTGGCGCTGGTGGCGGTGGCCGGCGCGGAAGGTGAGACCGTGGGCGCCCTGCCGGCGAAGGGGTCGGCGTCGGGGCTGACGCCCGAAGTGTCGCAGCGGCTCCAGGGCGCACTGGCCGATCTCTATGTGGAGGCGATGCGGCAGCAGCCCTCCGGCGCCTCGCTCAGGCCGGCGGTCGTTGCGGCGCAGTCGCTGCGGGTGGCGCAGGCGGTGGAGCTGCGGCAGTTGCGGTTCGACGAGGCCGGGGCGGTGCAGGTGGCCGCGATCATCGCGGCCGACGGACCGGCGCCCGCCGCGCTCCAAGCCCTGGGCGTGGCCGTGGAGCGGCAGCGCCCCGACCTGGGGCTGGCGCAGTACCGGGTCCCGCCGCGCCGATTGGGCGCGCTGGCCCAGCTCGCAGGCGTGATCGCCTTGCGGCCACCGATCTACGCGCGTGTGAATCGCGGCACGGTGACGAGCGAGGGGGACGGCGCGCTCAACGCGGACGCCGTCCGGGACCTCCTGGGGGTGACAGGGGCGGGCGTGCGCGTGGGCGTGATCTCGGACGGGATTGCCGGGCTGGATCAGTCGCAGGCCTCGGGCGACGCCCCCGAACTGCGCCGCCAGCGCGCCTTCGGCGCGCAGGGGCTGCTGGCGGGCGCCGAGGGCACGGCGATGATCGAGATCGTGCACGACCTGGCCCCGGATGCGGAGATCTCCTTTGCCAACGCGGAAACCGATCTGGACTTCCTGGCGGCGGTCGACTTCCTGGCCCGGAGCAACGACGTGGTGTTGGACGACTTGACCTGGTTGCTCTCGGGCGACCAGCAGAGCTACATCTCGGTCAACACGGCGGAGGCTCTGAATAACCCGAACTGGCCGATCCGGGCCTACTTCGTGGCGGTGGGGAACTTCGCCGACCGGCACTACCAAGAGGATTACCAACCGGGACCCGATGGCCGCGCGGCGTTTGGGCTGCGGTTCCGGGGCGCGGTGCAGCGGTTCGAGTCGAGCGACCGCACGATCGATGCACTGGGCCGCGGGGCGCTGCCGTACAACGAGCTGTTCCTGGATCGGGGGGACACGGCGCACTTGCTGCTGCTCTGGGACGACCCGTCGGACCGCTCCGGCAACGACTACGACCTGTACCTCCTGGACCGCAGCGACCGCGTGGTCGCGTCCAGCGCCGGCAGCCAGACCGGCGTCTTGGGCCAAACGCCTCAGGAGATGCTGATCTACACGAACGATGGCGCAGCGGGCCTGTTCCGCGTGGTGGTGCAGAACTTCCTGGACGCCGCGCTGCCGCGCCAACTGGAGCTCTATCAGATGAATGGCACGCCGCCGCTGCCGGGCGCGGCCACGGCGTTCAACTTCAACACGGCGTCGAGCAGCATCCTGGCGCAGAGCGACGCCGGCGGCGGCGTGATCTCGGTCGGCGCGATCGACCAAGGGGACGAAGGGCTGGACGACATCGCCGCATACAGCAGCCACGGCCCCACCAAGAACGGGGCGCTCAAGCCGGAGCTCGTGGCCGTCGATGGGGTGTCGATCACGGGAAACGGCGGGTTCCCGAGCCCGTTCGTCGGGACCAGCGCCAGCAGCCCGCACGCGGGTGCGGTGGCCGCGCTCCTGCTGGAGGCGCGACCGTCGCTGCTGTCCGCCGACGGCGGCGACCCGGCCAACGAGCGCGCGCTGCTGCGCAGCCTGCTGCTGGAGAGCGCGGTGGACCTGGGCGAGCCGGGCCCGGACAACGTGTTCGGGTACGGGCGGCTGGATGCCCTGGCGGCGACCCAGCTTGCGCCCGCACAGGAGATCTCGATCGAGGCCCCGACCACCACGCCTGCGGTCGACTTCGCGATGCCGATCACGGCGACGGTGCGGGACATCAACGGGAATCCGTTGTCCGGTGCGCTGGTGCGATTCCGGCAGATCTCGAGCGGCGAGGAGCTGGACATCGTCAGCGACGAGCAGGGCGAGTCCTCGATTCTCTTTCTGGGGTTCGCCGAGGCCGGGCGCGTAGAGATCACGGCGACCGTCATCGACGTGGTGGCGGGCCGGGAGGTGGAGACGGGGCTCAGCGCGACCGTCTCGCTCGACGTGGGCGGGGCGCCGCCGACGGAGACGCTGACGTTGCCGCCGGGCTGGAGCAACATCGCCTGGCTCGGCGCAAGCACGCCTGTCGCGGCCGCGTTCGAGCGGATCGCCGGTTCCATCGGGTCCGTGTGGGTTTGGGACGCGGCCGCGCAGTCGTGGCGGAGCTACAGCCCGACGGGCCCTGCGATCGCCAACACGCTCGCCGAGCTGGAGCCGGGCGCGCCGCTGTGGGTTTTCGTCACGAGCGCGGGCGTGGTGTGGGAGCGGCCGGTGGGAGCGGCGGGGGCGGCGGGTGTGACGCCGCTGGCGCGCGAGTGGAACAACGTGGCCTGGAGGGGGGAGGTGACGCCGGTGGAGCAGGCGCTGGCTTCGATCGTGGCGTTCGTGAGGTCCGTGTGGGCCTGGGACGCGGCGAGCCAGTCGTGGCGCGCGTGGTCGGTGGATGCGCCGCCGGAGGCGAACAGCCTGAGGCGGACGGAGCCGGGGCAGATGCTGTGGATCTTCGTCACCGCAGCGGGGCAGGTATGGGACCAAACGCCCGCGTCGCTGCGAGCACGGTCAGAGGGTGAGGCGCGGCCCGTTGTGGTGCAGCCAGCGCCGGCAGGCGCGGTGGCGGGGGAAGCGGGTATCGAGGGCGCGCCAGAACCGTGAGGAATGGTCCGGCAGGCGGAGGTGGACCAACTCATGCGCCACCACCGCATCCAGCACGGGCGGGGGGGCCATCACCAGACGCCAGTTGAAGCTGAGGGCGCCCTCGCCGGTGCAACTGGCCCAGAGGGTGGCCTGATCGCGCACGGTGATGCGGGTCACCGCGCCGTCATCGGAGCGGTGTAAGGCGGCGACGCGGGCGGCGAGGACTCGCTTCGCCAGCCGGCGGTACCAGCGATCGAGTTGGGACCGGAGGGCGTCGGTGTCGTGCTGGTCCGGGATCGAGAGCACCAGGGCGTCGCCGTTGCGCTCCACGCGGGGAGCGCGCGCCGCAGCCAGCACGAGCGTGAGCCAGTCCCCGCGCACGGGCAGGCGCATCCCCGCCTGCAGCGGCGGCGGAACGCGCGCGGCTCGATGCACCTCTCCGGCGTGCCGCTCCAGCCAGCGGGCCTGCGTGCGGAGCAGATGTGCGGCCTGCGCAGGCGGTTCGGCCGGGGGGAGCACGACCTCCAGGCCGCGCCGCGGATGGATCTGGATCGACGAGTGGCGGGCGCGCTGTGAGCGACGGATGCGGTAGGGGACCGGCCTTCCCCCGACAACGAGGACGCCGCCGCCGAGGGGATCGTCGAGGGTGTTCGGCACGCGCGCACTGTACGACCGCTCCGCGCTAGGAGCGATGCGTCTCCGACTCGGCGGGCCCCGTGAACGCCTCGCGCACCACGCCGGGGATGTCACGGAAGCGGCCGGCGAAGAGGAACGCGGCCAAGGCCAGGTAGGCGAAGGAGAACCCCCAGCGCACCGTGCTGTCGATCACCAGGAACTGGCCCAGGAAGAGGCCGAGCAGGACGACCGCCGCCTTGGGCGAGAGGCGCTTGTCGAGGATGAGCAGCACGGCGAAAAGCGACTGCGCGGCGGTGAGGAAGACCTCCTGCTGCTGGCGGCCGTCCATGGGCAGGCCGCTGAACGTGCTGCCGGAGATCGAGAAGGCGATGGGAAGCGAAGCGATCAGCAGCGTCCACTGATTGACCTTGGACGAGATCAAGACCGCCATCCCGGCGCTGGCCATGCCGCGCCAGACGAGATAGAGCGCCGCCAAGAACTCCGGGCTCTCGGAGGCGAAGGGCGCAACCCACTGCACGAGCAAGAACTCGTCGACGCCGAACTCCGTGCCGGTCTCGATCAGGCCGTCGGCGAAGGGTTCGGCGGAGGCGACGATGGCGCCGGCGGCGAAGGCGAAGAGGAAGCAGACCGTCGCGCGCCGCCGCCACTTGGGCAGGCGGGCGATGAAGGCGGCGGGGCCGCCGATCTCCGGCTCCTCGCGGGGGTGGCGGAAGAGCCGGAAGAGGTAGAAACCGAAGAGCGATGCGAGGACCACCGTATCGATCAGGCTGATGTTGCCCTTGAGCGGGATCAGGAAGGAGTAAAGGGTCGCGACGGCCAGGACCGTGATCTCCAAGCTGATGGTGTGTGGGAGATGGAGCAGCGTGCCGGCGCTGGGCCGTCGCCCGCCGCCGCGCTGCGGGGCCCAGTCCGTGAGTCCCCGAAAGAGGGCGCGCAGGCCGCCCGTCTTGAAAGCGAAGAGGAAGAGCACGAAAGCCCACCCGACGCCGATCAGCAGGCGGTTGGCGCCGGTCATGTTGGCGATGGCGAACTGCGCCTGTTCGGGGTCGGTGCCGGCGCGCCAGGCGAAGAGCAGGTCCACGGCGTATTCCGGCAGGACGGCGACGAAGGCGAGGACGGCGAGGCTGAGCGCGGGGGGGATGTCGCGCTGGGCAACCTCGGCGGCGCCGCCGAGGAGGAAGGCGGCGGCGAGGATTCCGAGGCCGAAGATCGCCGTCTCGCCCAGGACGGGCAGGTCGGGGGAGATGATCCGGATGGCGATGGCGGGAACGCCGAGGGCCATCGTGCCGATGACGAGCAGCCAAGGCCGGAGGGTGGCGGCGTTCATGCGCGTCCGTTCCGGGGCGGGTTAGCCGCCGCCGTTCGTCCATCGACCGCTTGGGGACGAACGGAACGCGACCGACGGTACGCGGCCGCTGGTTTCATCTTGGCCGCTGGTGTGGGGTAGCGGAAGCGGCGCGTGACCTGGAGGGCGCTCTCAGTAGGAGCGGGGCATGCCGAGGACGTGCTGGCCGACGTAGTTGAGGATCATCTCCTGGGCGACGGGCGCCAGCCGGAAGAGGCGCACGTCGCGGAAGAGGCGCTCGAGGTCGGACTCGACGGCGAAGCCGTAGCCGCCGTAGGTCTGGATCGCCTGGTCGCAGGCCTTGAAGCCGACCTCCGCGGCCAGGTACTTGGCCATGTTGGCTTCGGGGCCGGCCGGGTGGCCGTGATCGTAGAGCCAGGCGGCCTTCTGATTGAGCAAGCGGGCGGCCTCCAGGGTGATCTTGATGTCCGCCAAGGGGAACTGGATGCCCTGGTTGGCGCCGATGGGACGGTCGAAGACGACGCGAGTGGAGGCGTACTCGGTCGCGAGGTTGAGGGCGATGTCGGCGGTGGCGAGGCAGCCGGCCGCGGTGACGATGCGCTCGGTGTTGAGGGTGTCGAGGATATAGCCCCAGCCCTTGCCCTCCTCGCCGACCAATTCATCGGCGGGGACCAGCATGTCGTCGAAGAAGACCTGGCAGGAGTTGATGCAGTGGGTGCCCAGTTTCTCCATGGGCTGGTAGGCGAGCCCCTCGGTCTGGGTGTCGGCGAGGAAGAGGGAGAGGCCGAAGCTCTTTCTGGGCGCCTCCTCCAGGGAGGTGGTGCGGGTGACGACGAGGCAGCGCTGGGCGACATCGATACCGGTGGTCCAGACCTTCTGGCCGTTGATGCGGTAGTTGTCGCCCTCGCGGACGGCGCGGGTTTCGGTGGCGAGGGTGTTGCTGCCGGCGTTGGGCTCGGTGAGGGCCATGGAGAAATCGAGCTCGCCGCGCGCCATGAGGGGGAGGTATTTGCGCTTCTGGGCTTCGCTGCCGTGCTGTTTGATGGTTTCGGCGCCGAAGACGGGGGTCATCATGAACATCTGGGAGAGGGTGGATCCGCCGCCGGCGCGGCAGGCCTCTTCCACGACGAGGCCCAACTCCATGGAGCCCTTGCCGGCGCCGCCATACTCCTCCGGGATGGCGACCCCCAGCCAGCCGCCCTTGCCGATGGTGCTCCAGAGTTCGGAGGGAAACTCGTGGGCGCGGTCCTTGTCGCGCCAGTATTCCAGGCCGAACTCCTTGACGGTCTCACGGACCCCTTCCTGGATCATGCGTTGTTCTTCGGTGAATTCGAAGTCCATGTGGCACCTCCGACGATAAGGCCGGCGGACCGGCGCCGGCCGTGGGGCCGATTCTAACGGTATTGGCCTGGTGTATTTGCGGTCGAGGCGATAGGTTTCGGGGCGGTTGTTGCCCGATGCAGATTGAGGAGAGCGACTATGCCCGATCCGCGGTTTCACGTCGAGCGTCCAATGGCGCAAGTGGTGACGGTGACGATCGACCGGCCAGAGCGAAACAACGCCTTCGACATGGACACGGTGCAGGCGATGCTGCGCGTCTGGGGGGAGATCGAGGCGGCGGGCGGGGCGCGCGTGGCGATCATTCGCTCGGCGCTGCCGAGGTCGTGGATGGCGGGCGGCGACATCACGGGGATGCGGGAGCTGACGCTGGAGGAGGGCGCGCGCTTCGTCTACGCGGGGCACGAGCTGATGCGGACGCTGGAGCGCAGCGCGCTGGTGGTGATTGGGGCGATCGGCGGGTTCGCGCTGGGTGGGGGGACGGAGTTGGCGCTGGCCTGCGACTTGCGGGTGGCGTCGACGGCGGCGGTGTTCGGGCAGCCGGAGGTTGCGCTGGGGCTGCTGCCCGGCTGGGGCGGGACGCAGCGGCTGGCGCGTGTGATCGGGGAGTCGCAGGCGCTGGACCTGATCCTGACGGGGCGCCGGCTCAACGCCGAGGAGGCGCTGAGCATGGGGTTGGTGAACCGGGTGTGCGCGCCCGAGCAGCTGGATGAAGAGTGCCTGGAGCTGGCGAAGTCGATCCTGGCCAACGCGCCGATGGCGGTGATGCGGTCCAAGCGGGCGATCAAAGAGGGGCTGCGGGCGTCGCTGGACCAGGGGCTCGTGATCGAGGCGGAGGCGTGGCTGGCGAATCTTTCGTCGCCGGACCGGGTGGAGGGGTTGAGCGCGTTTTTGGAAAAGCGCAAGCCGAAATTCGGCGGTAGGGAGTAGGAGCAGGAAATGCTCAGTGACCGGGATCAGATCGCGAACCTGCTGGAGCGCTACTGCTGGACGGTGGATCGGGGGCAGTGGGACGCGTGGCTGGACTGTTTCACGGAGGACGGGGTGTTCGACGTGCGGGGCGGGGAGCAGAAGGGCCGGGAGACGCTGCGGGCGTTCATCCTGAAGGAGGTGGGGGAGGCGTTCCGCTACATCCGGCACATGGTTCACACCCCGATGATCGAGGTGCTGGACGAGCACGAGGCGAGGGCGCGCTGCTACTTTGAGCTGCGGGGGACGACGAGCAAGGGGGGCGACTTCGAGGCGCTGGGGTCGTACGAGGACGAGATCGTGAAGACGGCCGAGGGGTGGAAGTTCCGGCGCCGGAAGGCGCGCTTTGACTACTTCATTCCGCGGGGCGCGGAGTTGGGGCAGGGGGGCGACGCGGGGTAGGGGCGGGCGCTAGCGCGCGGCGACGAGGGCGCTGCGGATCATCTCCTTGGTCGGCCAGCCCTGGCGGTTCTGTCAGATCTGAGGGCAGCGGGGCCAACGATGCGTGGTGATCCGGCGAGCGTTGATGGTGTCCTAGGCGACCTGCATCTCCTGGATCAGGGACCGCCAGCGGGCGACGAACAGCGGGCGCCGCGTCGCCAACGGGATCGGTAGTCCGGGCCGGGGCGGAACGCGAAAGTACTGGCGCAGCGCATCGAAGGCCGCGCAGAACTGGGCAGCGGAAGCGAACCTCCCGAAGCCCCGCATCGGATAGTAGCGCTGCTTGATGGCGCGGTGATCCTGCTCAATCCAGTTGTTGAGGTATTGATTGCAGCGATGTCGCACCTTCCGCCCGACGATCCACCGGATCGCCTTGCGATACGCGGGATGCGCGTCGGTCGTGATGCGTAAGGGCTTCCGTTCGGCGATCTGTATGAGACCCCGCAGGAAGCGTCGCGCGGCGTGCTTGTCGCGGTGCGCGCTCAGCATCGAATCGAGCAGCGCGCCCTCCCGGTCGATCGCGCGATAGAGGTAGCACCATCGCCCGGCGACCTTCACGTAGGTCTCATCGATGTACCAGGAGACGCCCGCGCGACCGCGCCGCTTGGCGCGAAGCCGGTCCGCCAGGAGTGGCGCGAAGCGGAACTCCCAATCGCGGATCGTCTCATGCGTCACCGTGTAGCCTCGCTCGAGGAGCAGTTCGGCGACGTCCCGGAAGCTGAGCTTGTACCGCAGGCGCCACAGCACGGCGAGCAGCACGAGGTCCGTCGGGTACTGGAGATCGTTGAAGGGCGTGCCGGTCCGCTCGTTGAAGCGCCGTCCACACGCGCGACAGTTGAATCGCTGGTAGCCTAGCGTCGTGCGATGCCTGCGCTTGGTCGTCGCAGTCGAGCGGCAGTGCGGACAGTGCATCGGCGTCTCCTCGTTGCGTCATGAACGAGGCTACGCTACGCCGACGAGCCCTGAGATCTGACAGAACCGGATCCCAAAGAGCCGCCGCAGCGCCTAGGCCAAGTAGCGTGCCAGGTCGGTACCGTGGCTGTAGGAGTGATTGGAGGGAACGGGATCCGGACGCGGATCGAACGTCCCCTCGGCGATCTCGGTCGCGCGGACCTGCGCAGCGCCTTAGACTCTCGGCGCTTGAGAGGCGGCACCAATGAGCGAGATCGAGTTCGGGATTCACCTGAGCCTGTTGCATGGGGCCAAGGACGACGCGCGCAACGCCGAGGCGCTGGGCTACGATTACCTGCTCACCGGCGAGCACATCATGTTCCACGGCCCCACAACGAACACCCTGATCGCGCTCGCAACGGCGGCCGGCGCGACGCAGCGCATCAAACTGATGAGCAGCATCACCCTGGTCCCGCTCTATCCTGCCGTCCTCCTAGCCAAGCAAGCCGCCGTGCTGGACGTGGTCTCCGGCGGACGCTTCCATCTCGGCGTCGGCGTCGGCGGCGAGTTTCCCAAGGAGTTCGACGCCGTCGGCGTGCCCGTCGGCGAGCGCGGCGCCCGCACGAACGAAGCGCTAGAAGTGATCGACAAGCTCCTGACCGAGGAAGACGTGTCCTTCCACGGCCGCTTCACGCAGCTCGACGGCGTCACGCTTGCGCCCCGGCCGGTCCAAAAGCCGCGGATGCCGTTCTGGGTGGCCGGACGCCGCGACGCGGCGATGCAGCGCGCGGCACGCTACGCCGAGGGCTGGCTGCCCTACATGTACACGCCACAGATGCTGGCCGAGAGCCTGGACAAACTCGCCCGCTTCACCGCCGAGGCCGGCCGGCCCGCGGGCACGGTGCGAGGCGGTCTCTTCGTCTTCACCTGCGTGCACGAAGACCGCGACACGGCGCTTGACCTGGCGAACCGGCAGCTCAGTCGTCAGTACAACCAGGACTTCTCGAAGATTGTGGAGAAGTACACGATCGTCGGCACGCCTCAGGACTGCATCGCGCGGACGCAGGAGTACGTCGAGGCCGGCGCGCGGACCATCGTGTTCGCCCAAGGCTGTCCGCCCGAGTACGTCCCCGAGAACACCCGGCGGATCGCTGAGACGGTCATCCCCGCTGTCCGCTGAGACGGGCAGGCTGGCCTTGCTTCTGACTTGCCCTGTCCCGGCCCAAAATCCTATCCGTTTTAGGGCGCCAAAACCTCATCGCTGGCCATGGACAGCGCCGCGTGTCGCGCCGGGGTCGGGCGGCTCATCCGGTCGCGCGGCGGCCCGCGGCTTACCGAACCCCCGACGGGAGAAGGACTCCACGTGGCCGTTCTCTCAGGGACTGCCCTGTGGCGGCTCAAACCCTGTGGGACCGCAAAATGTAATCCGACGGCTTCGTGGCCATCAATTCCGCTGGGAGACGTCGGCGATCCGAGGTTTGTGGTCCCACAGGCAACCCGGGGCGCGAGTCCTACGCGCCCCCGTCTCCCTCATCGCACTCGACATGAACGCTCCTCGGGCTCGGCACCTTCGCCCCGCCATTGTGCGCTGCTCTCCGGGAGATCGGCGGTTGTACCTTCGCGTCGAGCGCACTCGAAGAGCGGCCCGTATCCTATGCTCGGCGTCCGACTTGTAGTGCCCTCGCAGGAAGGCCTCCTGACTGCCCGCAGCACATGTCCGTAACGCCGTTCTGATCGCCAGTGGCCGGCGCCGGATCTACTACGGGTGGTGGCTCATGGTCGCCGGTGCCCTCGCCACCGGGCTCCTCGGCGGCCTCCTGTTTTGGTCCTTCGGCCTCTATATCGGCCCGATCGAGGCGCAGTTCGGCTGGTCGCGCACCGAGGTGTCGCTCGGCGTCTCGGGCGCCTTCCTGGCGAGTGGGCTCGCGTCGCCCTTGGCGGGCCGGTGGATGGACCGCTATGGCCCGCGGGTCGCCCTCGTGGGCGGGGCGCTCATCTGCGCCGTCGGATTCGTCCTGCTGTCGACAACCAGTGCGCTCTGGCAGTGGTACCTCTATCTGTGCGTGCTCGGCGTTGGCGTCTCGTTCGCGTTCTTCCTCCCCTTCCAGGTGCTGGCCTCGCGCTGGTTCGATCGCCGCCGGGGCGCCGCGCTGGGCCTGCTTGGCGTTGGCGCGTCCTTGGGCGGTGTAGTAGTCGTTCCCGTGGTGCGCGTGCTCATCGATACCATCGATTGGGAGGGGGCGCTGCTCGTCTCCGCTGCCCTCATGCTGGCCTATTACTTGCCGCTGGCCGTGCTGGTCGTGCGCGATCGCCCCGGTGACGGGCACCCCGCTCCCGACGGCCGGCGCGGGGCCGCCTCCGAACCGCGTCGCGATTGGACTCCGACGGGCGCGTCGTGGGGGGTAGCGATCCGCACGCCCATCTTCTGGGTGCTGGCGCTGGCGATCTCCCTGTATTTCTACGCGACTGTCGGCTTGGTCGTCCATGCCGTGCCGCTCTTCGAGGCGAACGGGATCAGCCCCGGCTGGGCCGCCGGGCTGGTCTCGGCGATGGCAGGGACAAGCATTCTGGCGCGCCTGCTCGTGGCCGCGGCCACGGATCACGTGCCACGGTTTGAGTGGATCGCGATGCTGCTCGCCGCGTGCGGCATCCTCACCGTCACGGTGTTCTTGTTGGACACCAGTGCGTGGAGCCTCGCGCTGTTCGTCGTACTTTGGGCGCTGGCCGACACTGGCCCGGCCGTGGTCGAACCGCTGCCCCTGGCGGCCGCCTTCGGGGCGGCGTCCTTCGCCACCATCCTCGGCACGGTCGTGCTGCTGCGAACGGTGATTATGCTGATCTCACCCGCCGTCGCCGGCGCAATCTTCGACGCGTCCGGCTCGTACACCGGCGCACTCGTGATGTTCCTCAGCGCCTTCGGTTTATCGCTGCTCTTGTTCTATACGGCGATGCGGCTGCATCGACCAGTGAGCGTGACCGCTGCGCCGGGATCGCTGGACCCAGGCGCCGCGCCACCTGCCCTGCCGTAGGCGAAGGGCCTGAACCGGCCGGCGAACGCAAGCACCGTTGACCAGCGGTTCTGACAGCCTTCACTATCGCGACTCTCCCCCTGACCGACGACGCGACCCGGATTGATGAAGGCGACGAAGCCGTGACCGTGCTCCGCGGATCCCCTCGCGGCGCATCCTCGCGACTCCTCGTCGTTGCACTGACGAGGCGACGCCCTCCGGTGGACCCTGAGTTCTGACAGAACCAGTCGGGGCCGCGTTGAGTGTTGTCTGGGCTGGCGGACGGAGTATCGCGACACCACAGGGCGGATAGGATATTGGCGCCTCACACGAGAGTCGGGCGTCGGCACACCGGGGTCAAAATCCAGGGTGGGCACGTTGGCGCCGTGGGGAGATCGCCTCCTTCGATGAAGGAGCGCTAGGGAGGACTGGGCAATGGCGCAGCCAGACCGACTCCTAATCCGGGGCGGCCGGGTCTTTGATGGGTTGAGCCAAGAGCTGCAGCAACGGGACATCCTCGTTGAGGGGGCACGGATCGCGGCCGTGGGCCCTGGCCTCGAGGCCGATGCGACCGTGTTCGACGCCAGCGGGAAGTGGATCACGCCCGGGCTGATCGACATGCACGTCCACCTCTGGAACCTGGGCATGGAAGCGCTACCCGCGATCGTCGGGCACGGCGTCACCACGGTCCGTGACCTGGGCTCCCACTGGACGTGGGGCACCTTTGGTGTGGGCGGCGATGCTCGCCGGGTGCGGCAAATCAAGCTGGACGTGGAGGCCGGCAAGGTGGTGGGTCCCAACGTCATCTATGCCGGCCCAGTCCTGCACCAGGCAAACCCCGCCATCACGTCGAATGCGGTGATGCGCGCGGCGCTCGCCGGCGCGTCCGGCGACCCCGGCTCGCGGCCAATCGAAACGGCAGAGGAGGCTCGCGCCGCGGTCACGTACCTCATCGAGGCCCAGGGCGTGGGCACCATCAAGATCTACGAGAGCGTCCGCAATCCCGTCACCGCGGCGATCCTGGAAGCGGCCGCGGGTCGAGTGCCCGTCACGGGCCACCTTGCGCTGACATCCTCCACGTTCGCGATGGAGCACGGTATCGGTGGACTTGAGCATGTCTCCCAGAGTCCCATCCGCGACTTAGCGCCGGCGCACCGCCGGATAGACCCCGACGACTGGCTTGGCGTGCCCGGCTACGTCCTGACCGTGCTGCGTGCCTGGGCCGATGTGGACCTGAACGGCCCGGAGGTGGAGCGCTGGCTGCGAACGCTCCTGGACTCCGGGGCGTTCCTCGACCCCACCATCACGGTCGATGCGGCGCGGCCGAAGCCGGGCGATCCTCGCTGCACGCTCTTCCCGACGGTCTTCGGCTCATCGGCCGTCCCGCGACCAGCCTCCGCGGATCGGGGAGACGTTCGCGTCTGGGGCGGGCGAAGCCGTGACCAGCCGGGCACGCGCGAACCAGCGCGGCCTGATCCAGCTCATCTATGAGCACGGCGGCGATCTCGTCGTCGGAACGGACCTCCTCGCCGGCGCGCTGCCGGGCTGGAGCTACCACGCCGAGTTGGCAGCGCTGCAGCGGCGAGGGATGAAGCCGATCGACATCTTGTACGCTGCCACATCGGTCGCTGCCCGCCACCTCTGGCGAGATGACCTCGGACGCATTGCACCGAAGGCCAGGGCAGACTTGGTCGTCATGAGCAAGGATCCCACGCTCGACATCACCGATATCAGCAGCATCACGCATGTCGTCAAAGGCGGCGCTGTGTACGAGTCGGCGAAACTGCTCGCCCTCACACCGGCAGCGTCGGCATGATCGGGCGCGGATCTTTGTACCTATGACGGTTCGAGACTCCATCCGTGAAGCGCCGTCGAGTTGAGTCGTCGACATTGCGACGCTGACGGTCGCGATTGGCGACGGGTTGATGGAGGAGCAGTGTACTTCGTACGGCTTTACGCTCGCTTCTCCGCGTGATGCGGCGTCGCGCGGCAGTCAGGTCTCGTACCGGCATGTCGAGGGGTATCCGATTATGCAGGCGATGATCGCGCGGGGCGTGATTGGCGACTTCCGCGCGCCCGACCTGCTCCGTTTCGGCTTCGCGCCGCCGTACGTCCGCTATGTGAACGTATGGGATGCCGTCTGCGTGTTGGCGGAGACCATGCAAACGGGAGAATGGAACCGGGGGAGTACCGGCAGCGGATGGCGGTGACGTAGCGGATCCAGCGAGGGCGCATGGCAGGCCGCTCGGAGTTGCTGCGGGTCTTCGTCCGTCAATGCCGGCGTCGCCTGTTCGGCCTCAAGGTGGCGGATTCGACGGGCGCCAGGCTCTCGGGTGGGATGCTTCCGGCCCGCACGATGGTCCTGCGACGGCTGCTGACGCGTGCCTACCTGGACCCCGACGAACGAAACGCGGGCCTGCCGCTCCCACCTTCTGCGGGGGGTTTCGTGACGAACGTCGCGCTGGCACTGGCCGGCCGGGTCGCGATCATTCTCAACTACTCGCTCTCGGTTCTGTCAGATCTCGGGGCGCAGACGCGGTGCCGGCGTGCTGCCCCGCCCCGCTCCTCCTAGAGTGCGGCCATCTCCGCGAGCGGCGCATGCCAACGGATGGCAACGAGCCGTCGCTGCTCTGCGAGCGGGACGTACTCGCCGCGCCGATCGCGGGCGTGCCAGAAACAGTCGACTCCCGCGCGGCGGTGAGCGCTGCCAGGCCGTCGCCCCCGCGTGGTAGGCTCTCCGCGTGGAGACGGCGGTAAGCAGTAGGCCGCTCGTAGCCCGGCACTTGGACCGCAGGAGGAGGCTGGCGTGAAGATCGAGATGTTCCACCTCTGTCCGTATCGCGATCTGCCGCCGGATTTCCGCGAGCGCAATCGCAGCGTATGGGTCGATGTCCCTAGCCACCTGTTCGACGCCCAGACGGCGCACCGGCTCTACAACGAGACTCTGGACGAACTTGTCTACGCTAGCGAGGTCGGCTACGACGGCGTCTGCATCAATGAGCATCACCAAAACGCGTATGGTCTGATGCCGTCGCCAAACATCATGGCCGCGGCTCTGGCGCGCCAAACGAAAGACACGGCGATTATCGTGCTCGGCAACTCCATCGCCTTGTACAATCCACCGCTCCGCGTTGCGGAGGAGTTCGCCATGCTCGACTGCATCAGCGGAGGACGCCTCGTCGCGGGCTTCCCGGTCGGCAGCACCATGGACACCAACTTCTGCTACGGCATGAATCCGGCAACCCTCCGCGACCGCTATCGAGAAGCGGAGGAGCTCATTATCAAGGCGTGGACCTGCGACGAAGTCTTCTCCTTCGATGGCGAGTACACCCAGTTGCGCTACGTGAACCTCTGGCCGCGGCCGCTCCAGGACCCGCATCCTCCAGTCTGGATCCCCGGCGGCGGATCGATCGAGACCTGGGAATGGACGGTGCAGAAGGGCTACAACTACGCCTACCTGTCATATAGCGGAACGGCGCGTGGCAAGAGAGTCATGGACGGCTTCTGGAAGGTCGCCAACAGCCACGGTGTCGACAACCCCTACCACGCCGGCTTCCTGCAGCTCGTTGCCGTGGGGAAGAGCGAGCAGGAAGTCGCGGACAAGTTCGGTGCGCACGGCGAATATTTCTATAACAAGATGCTCCACATCTACGAAGGCTTCTCCGACGCACCCGGCTACAGGACGCTGGACACGATCAAAGCTGGCCTGCTGGCGCAGACCACGGCCTTCGCCGGCGGAGACCCGGTCGAGTTGACCTGGAATGATTTGTGCGAGCAGGGCAATATCATCGCCGGAACGCCGTCGCAGGTGACCGAACAGTTGGAGCAAGTCATCAAGGATCTGCGCATCGGCCATCTCATGGTGCTGAACCAGTTCGGCTCCATGCCCCATGCCCTGGCGATGGAGAACATCCGCATGACCGCGACGGAGGTCGTGCCGAACCTGCGTCACCTCTGGTCGGAGTACGAGGACCACTGGTGGCCACAGGGCGCGGTTGTCCGGCAGCCGGCCGGAGCAGCGGTAGCGGGCGACTAGGCGGGCGAGGCCGAGGCGATCGTGCGAGAGACGCACATCCCCGTCCGCGGCGGCGATTTCGCCGTCGATGTGTTTGAGGGTGGCGACGGGTCGCCGCTGCTTTTCCTCCACGGGATTCGTGGCCTGCAATGGAACGGCTTCCTCGAACGTCTCTCCCTTGAGCACCGCGTGATCGCGCCGTGTACGCCCGGGTTCCCCGGCTCGACCGGTGGCGAGCGACTGCAGGACGTGCACGATCTCATCTACTTCTACCTTGATCTGCTCGACGAGCTGGGCCTGCACCGCCTGCCGATCGTCGGCCATTCCTTCGGCGGGATGATCGCGGCGGAGCTGGCGGCGGTACAGCCGGAGCGGTTCTCGGCGGTTGTGCTGATCGCGGCCTTCGGGCTGTGGCGTTCGGACGTTCCGGCCCTGGACATCTTCTCAGCGCTCCCCCAGGATTTCACGCGCGCTATGTTCTACGACCTTGAGTCACCGGCGGCCAAAGTCATGACCGCCAACGAGCCGGAAGCCCTCACCGAAATCGATGCCGACTCCCCCGCCGGCCAGAGAACTATCGACTACCACCTTGATCGAGCACAGTCGCTCGCGACGGTTGCCCGCTACCTATTCCCGATCCCGAATCGCGGCTTGAGTAAGCGCTTACACCGGCTGACGCAGCCGACCCTGCTCGTGTGGGGCCGGCACGACACCATTTGCCCCCCGGCCTACGGCGACGCCTTCCAGGCCGCGATCGCCGGCGCGCGCTTGGAGATCGTGCCGGAGGCGGCGCATATGGTCGTGGCGGAACAGCCTGAGCGCGTTGCCGCTCTCATCGAACCCTTCCTCGCCGGCTCGTAGCGTCCGGATGCGGTGTAGTTGGACGTCGTACATCCCCGCGCTTGGGGTGACCGTGTGGGACCACAAAACTCGGATCGCTGACGATTCCCGGCCGATCTGAAGGCGACGAGGCCGTCGTATGAGAGTTTTTGGCCCCGCGGATGTAGGTTCGTGGCGGAAGGATTACGGGAACTCGAGCTGATGGCTTGTAGGAGCCTCGCGACCACGGACGATCAGCGACCCAGCGGCGATCTTGGAGGGCGGATGTACTGGACGGTCGTCAAGGCCAACCTGCGTGAGCGAAGGTTGGTCGGGGAATTCAACGATTGGTACAATACCGTGCACATGCCGGCCTTCGTGCGTATGGACGGCTTTACGCGTGGCTGGCGGATTCGGCGGATTGAGCATCCCGAACAGCGTGGGACCCCAGGCCAGGAGTTCCTGGCAATCTACGAAGTCGAATCGATCGAGGCGTTCGTCGCAGCTCTCCGCAAGACGGAGGCAGAAAGCGGACATGGGTGGGAGAGGTGGGAACGACACCTCACCGACTGGCAGCGCAGCTACCACCGCGTGATCGCAGCCTGGCATGATGCACCCCACGTTGCGGATGCCACTGGGCGGTACTGGGCTGCCGTGAAGGTTGACTTCGTCCCGCACGCCGACCGCCGTGAGCCGGCGTTCAACGCTTGGTACAACGATGTCCACGTACCGGAGGTGACGAGCAATCCCGGGTTTCGGCGCGCTTGGCGCCTCGAGTCCGTCCCCCATGACAGCCAGCTCGGCGTCGTGAGCCAGAAGTACTGGGCCGTGTACGAGAGCGACCGGATTGATGATCTCCCCGCCGCCCGACGTGGCATGGTCCCCTGGGATGGCGAATGGGAACCGTGCATCCGCAATTGGGAGCAGATGTATCACGAAGTCCTCTACCAACACCTCCACGACAATGCCCGCTAGCCTCGGTGGCTCGCGGCTTCTGGCGGTCAGAAAGCGACCTGTGGGACGCCAAAACCACATCGGTTCTCAATTCGGGTCGTGGGGGTGCAAAACCACATCCGTTCTGATCTCAACGGGCCTGCTCACTAGACCAACCGCGATTCGCGCCCGGCAAACGGATGTAAGGAATAGTGGGCCAATACAGGCAGGTCAAACGGACGAGCCTTCCGATCTCGGTCGCCTGCTACTCTCATCTGGTCGGCGGCGCGGCGATTAGTGAGGGCCCATGTTTCCGTTCCGCAAATGGCGTTCCCGTAGGGGCGCCCCCAGCGATGCGTCTGAGCCGCAACGCCGGACGTCAGCGCACTCTCGAGCGACACTGATCGTCCTCCTCCTTGCCGCCGCCGTCCTCGCGCTGGCCCTCCCACCGACGCGAACTGTCCCCGCTCAGGCTCCGCAGGTCGGGGCGGTCACCCTGGACGCCAGTGCGAGCACCGTCCCCTGCTGCGCCGGTTCAGCCACGATCACCGTCACGGTGACGAGCGTCGCCGGAAACCCACTGCCGAACATCGCCGTCATCTTCTCCACCACCCTCGGTCGGTTCAGTACCGCGAACGTGACGAC
>CAXXNO010000011.1:0-137201 GCA_963663235.2 Dehalococcoidia bacterium | reverse complement strand
CCGCCCGGGATCCACAAGTTCCCCGCCCCCGTCCACCAGGCCCTCCGCGTCAAAGCGGACGAATACGTCTTCGTCGCGGGCCAGGTCGCCTTCGACGAAAACGGCGGCCTGGTCGGCAAGGGCGACCCCGTCGCTCAGATCCGCCACGCCTTCTCGAACGTCGAGAAGGTGCTCAAGGACGCCGGCGGCACCTTCAGCAACGTCGTGGACTTCACCACCTTCATGGTCAGCCGCGAGAACATGGCGCACTTCTTCGCGGTCCGCAACGATCTCTTCAGCACCTACTTCCCCAACGGCGACTACCCGCCCAACACGCTCATCCTCGTGAGCGGCCTCGTGCTGGAGGACATGATCGTCGAGATCCAGGTCACCGCCGCGCTGTGACCGGGGCGGCCGTCCGTTCCCAGCCACGGCGAGGCCTCCATCAAAGCCTGTCGCATCGCGGGGCGAACGGCCTTTTCCCCTCTCCATCCTTCCCCGGAGGGAAGGATGGAGAGGAGCGAGGGGTGAGGTTTGCCTTCTCCGCCTCACGCGCGGCCCGCCGCTAAGATGGCGCCGATGTCTGCCCCCACCACCGACTCCACCCTCGACCCCGTCCAGCTCCTCGTCATGGCCAACCGCATGGACGGCATCACCGAGGAGATGACCAATACCCTGGTCCGCACCGCCCTCTCCGCCACCCTCGTCGCGCGCGACTTCTCCTGCTCCATCTGCACCGACGACCATCAGCTCCTCACCGCCCCCGAGGGCGCACCCGTCCACGTCTACGGATCCGGCCTCCAGTGTGAGTCGATGGCGGACCTTCACCCCGACTTCAAGGAGGGCGACGCCTTCCTCCACAACGACCCCTACCTCGGCAACACCCACCCCGCCGATCACACCATCCTGCTCCCCGTCTTCGTGGACGGGGAGCATGTCTTCACCGCCTGCGTAAAGGCCCACCTCGCCGATACCGGCAACGCCGCCCCCACCACCTACTCGCCCAAAGCCATCGACGTCTACGCCGAGGGCGCCCTGATCTTCCCTTGCGTCCGCATCCAAGAGCACTACCAGGACGTGGGCGACATCGTCCGCATGTGCCAGAAGCGCATCCGCGTGCCCGAGTTCTGGTACGGCGATTACCTCGCCTTGCTGGCCGCCGCGCGCGTGGGGGAGCAGCGGCTGCAGGAGTTCTGTCGCAAGTTCGGGGCGAAGAAGGTCCGGACCTTCGTCCGCGAATGGCTCAACTACAGCGAGCGCATGGCGGAGGCGGCCATCCGCCGCCTGCCAGCGGACCGCGTGGTAGCGCGGACGCAGATGGACCCCTTCCCCGGCATCCCCGACGGGCTGTCCCTCAAAGCGGAGATCGACATCGACTCCAGCGCCGGCTACGTCACGATCGATCTCCGCGACAATCCGGACTGCACCCCCACCGGCCTCAACCTCAGCCGCGCCACCGCTACCAACAGCGGCATCACGGCCGTGCTCACCGTCCTCAACTCCAAGCGCACTGCCAAGACCGCCCTCGTGCCCAACAATGCCGGCGCCTACCGCCGTTTCAACGTCCTGTTGCGCGAGAACAGCGTCGTGGGCATCCCCATCCACCCCACCTCTTGCTCGATGGCCACCACCACAGTGGCTGATCGCGCCACGGGCATGATCTTCGCCGCCTTCGGCGAGCTCGCCGACGGCATCGGGCTGGCGGAGCCCTGCCTGGGACAAGGGCCGTTTCAAGGCGTGGTCTCCGGTTTCAACCGCCGCCGCAATGAGCCCTTCATGCTCCAGCTCTTCAGCGGCACCGCCGGCGGGCCGGCCACCCCCGAGTCCGACGGATGGCTCACGCTGCTGGAAGTGGGCGCCGCCGGCCTCATGTACATCGACGAAGCCGAAGTCATCGAGCAGAAGTATCCCTTCGTCATCTTCGTGTCCAAGCTCCGCCCGGACTCGGAAGGGCCCGGGCGCACCCGCGGCGCGCCCGGTAACGTCTGCACCTACGGCCCGATCGACGAAGCAATCGTGGTCCACTACTCCAATGACGGCATGCACAACCCGCCCAAGGGCGTCCAGGGCGGCGGCCGCGCCCTGGGCCCCGCCGTGGAACTGATCGCCCGCGATGGCTCCGCCCGCATCCTCCCCGACCCCGTCGGCGAGCAGCCCGTCGACGTAGGCGAGCGCATCGTCGGCCTCTCCGCGGGCGGCGGCGGCTACGGCGACCCCCGCACCCGCGACCCCCGTGCCGTCCTCGATGACGTCGTGGAAGGCTATATATCTCTCGGCCGCGCCCGCGCCGTCTACGCTGTCGCCATCACAGGCGACCCCACCATGCCGGAGAGCCTCGCGCTGGACGAGCCCGCCACCGTCGCCCGCCGCGCGATCGGAGCCCCCTGATGGCGACCCCCACCCTCGACCCCGTCACCCTCCTCGTCATGGCCAACCGCATCGACGGCATTAGCCGTGGGATGACCAACACCCTGGTCCGCACCGCCCGCTCCGCCACCCTCGTCGCGCGCGACTTCTCCTGCTCCCTCTCGACCTCCGACCACCAGCTCCTCGCCGCCCCTGAGGGCTCCCCCGTCCACGTCTACGGCTCCGGCCTCCTCTGCGAAGCGATGGCCGAGCTGCACCCCGACTTCCAGGAGGGCGACGCCTTCCTCCACAACGACCCCTACCTCGGCAACACCCACCCCGCCGACCACACGATCATGGTCCCCGTCTTCTTTGAGGGGGAGCACGTCTTCACCGCCTGCGCCAAAGCCCATCAGGCCGATATCGGCAACGCCCTCCCCACCACCTACATGCCCAAAGCGCTCGACGTCTACGGCGAGGGCGCGCTCATCTTTCCCTGCGTCCGCATCCAGCGAGACTACGAGGACGTCGGCGACATCGTCCGCATGTGCCGCAAGCGCATCCGCGTCCCGGAGATCTGGTACGGCGACTACCTCAGCATGCTCGCCGCCGCCCGCGTCGGCGAGAGTAGCCTCAAGGAGTTCTGCCGGAAGTTCGGCGTCGAAACCGTCCGGACGTTCGTCCGCGAATGGCTGGACTACTGCGAGCGCATGGCCGAGTCGGCCATCCGGGAGCTCCCCTCCGGCCGAGTCCACGCCGAAACCACGCTCGATCCGTTCCCCGGCCTCCCCGACGGCCTCCCCCTCCAAGCCGACATCGAGATCGACTCCCGGGCCGGCCGCGTCATCGTCGATCTGCGCGACAACCCGGACTGCACCCCCACCGGCCTCAACCTTAGCGAAGCCACCGCGATGAACTGCGGCATCACCGGCGTCCTCACCGTCCTCAACTCCAAGCGCACAGCCAAAGCGCCTCTCGTGCCCCAGTGCGCCGGCTCCTTCCGGCCCATCACCGTGCGCCTGCGGGAGAACTGCGTCGTCGGCATCCCCCGCCACCCCGTCTCCTGCTCCATGGCCACCAACACCGTCTGCGACCGCGCGCTTGCCATGGTCTACGCCGCCTTCTCGCAACTCGCCGACGGCATCGGCCTCTCGGAGCCGTGTTGGGGATCGCCGCCCTTCCAGGGCGTCGCCTCCGGCTTCAACCGCCGTCGCGACGAGCCCTGGGTGCTCCAGCTCTTCAGCGGCACCGCCGGCGGCCCCTCCAGCGCCGAATCCGACGGCTGGATGACCTACCTCCTCCCCAACGGCGGCGGCCTCAACTTCGTCGACGAGACGGAGGTCATCGAGCAGAAGTACCCCCTCGTCATCTGGGACGTGCGCGTCCGCACGGACTCCGAGGGCGCCGGCCGCCAGCGCGGCGCGCCCGGCAGCATCTCCGTCTACGGCTCGCTCGACGACCCGCTCGACGTGCACTACTCGCTTGAAGGGATGATCAACCGGCCCCGCGGCGTGCGCGGCGGCGGCCCGGCTCTGGGGCCCGCCGCCCTGCTGATCCAGCCCGACGGATCGATCCGCACCCTGCCCGAGCCGGTCGGCGAGCAGACCGTCGCGGCGGGCGAGCGCATCGTCTCGCTCTCCGCCGGCGGCGGCGGCTACGGCGACCCCCACACCCGCGACCCGATGACCGTCCTCGATGACGTCGTGGAAGGCTATATATCTCTCGGCCGTGCCCGCGAGGCCTACGCCGTCGTCCTCCGCGGCGACCCCGCCAAGCCCGAAACTCTCACCATCGACGCCGCCGCCACCGTCGCCCGCCGCAACTCCGCCTCGGGCTGAGCCTCACGCCCGGCCTCGGCCAACAACTTCCCCGCCTGAACCCCTCCGACTAGGATGTCACGCATGTCCGCCACCGACTCCCCAACCCTCGACCCCGTCACCCTCCTCCTGATGGCCAACCGCATGGACGGCATCGCCCGCGAGATGACCAACACCCTCGTCCGCACCGCCCGCTCCGCCACCCTCGCCGCCCGCGACCTCTCCTGCTCCATCTCCACCGCCGATCACCAGCTCTTCTCGGCCCCGGAGGGCATGCCCGTCCACGTCTACGGGTCCGGCCTCCTCTGCCAGGCCATGGCCGAGCTCCACCCCGACTTCAAGGAGGGCGACGCCTTCCTCCACAACGACCCCTACCTCGGCAACACCCACCCCGCCGACTGGACCATCCTCGTCCCCGTCTTCTACGAGGGCGCGCACGTCTTCACCACCTGCGTGAAGGCCCACCAGGCCGACACCGGCAACGCCCTCCGCACCACCTACGCCCCTATCTCCGTCGACGTCTACGCCGAAGGCGCCCTCATCTTTCCCTGCGTCCGCATCCAGGAGCACTACCAAGACGTCGGCGACATCATCCACATGTGCCAAAAGCGCATCCGCATCCCCGAGATCTGGTACGGCGACTACCTCGCCATGATCGCCGCCGCCCGCGTCGGCGAGGAGCGCATCCACGAGTTTTGCCGGAAATTCGGGCCGGATACGGTCAGGACCTTCGTCCGCGAGTGGCTGGACTACTCCGAGCGCGTGACCATCGCAGCGATCCGGAAGCTGCCCGCCGGTGAGGTCGAAACGACCAGCATGGTCGACCCCTTCCCCGGCCTCCCCGATGGCATTCCGCTCAAGACGCGCCTCAAGGTCGACCCCGAAGCTGCCCGCGTCACAGTCGACTTCCGCGACAACCCGGATTGCACCCCCACCGGCCTCAACCAGAGCCGTGCCACCGCGACCACCGCCGCGGTCGCCGGCATCCACCACATCCTCAACGCCAGTCCGGAGGCCAAGGTCGAGATCGCGCCCAACAACGGCGGCAGCTTCCGCCGCTTTGATGTGCTCTTGCGCGAGAACTGCGTGCTGGGCATCCCCGTCCATCCCTACTCGTGCTCCATGGGCACCACCACCGTCTTCGAGCACGGCTTGGGTATGGTCTTCGCCGCCTTCGCCAAGCTCGCCGACGGCGTCGGCTTCGGCGAGCCCTGCTGGGCCCTCGCCCCCTCCGTGGGCGTCGTCTCCGGCGAGGACAAGCGCGACGGCCCCTGGATGTTCCAAATCTTCAGCGGCACCGCCGGCGGCCCCGCCGGGCCCGAGTCCGACGGCTGGCTCACCCTCGTCGGCGCCGGCGCCGGCGGCAACCTCTACGTCGACGCCGCCGAGGTCATCGAGCAGAAATACCCCATGGCCATCTGGGACCGCCGCGTCCGCG
Organism: Dehalococcoidia bacterium; assembly: GCA_963663235.2. Taxonomy (GTDB): domain Bacteria; phylum Chloroflexota; class Dehalococcoidia; order Bin125; family Bin125. The sequence continues at coordinate 131,621 of CAXXNO010000011.1, read as the reverse complement.
TCGACTCCGAAGGCGCCGGCCGCCGGCGCAGCGCGCCCGGCAACGTCTGCACCTTCGGCTCCCTCCACGAGCCCATGCTCTCCCACTACTCCCTGGACGGCATGTTCAACCCGCCCCAGGGCGTGCGCGGCGGCGGCCCGCCCGCCAGGCCCGCCGCCGTGCTGATCGAACGCGACGGCGCGGTCCGGGTGCTGCCAAACCTGGTGGGCGAGCAAACCCTCGAAGCCGGCGAGCGCTTGATCTCGCTCACCTCCGGCGGCGGCGGCTACGGCGACCCCCACACGCGCGATCCCCACGCCGTGCTCCGAGACGTCGTGGAAGGCTATATATCTCTCGGCCGCGCTCGTGGCGTCTACCGCGTCGCCATCGACGGCGACCCCGCCAAGCCCGAAACTCTCGTGCTGGACGCAGGCGCGACCGTCGCCCTCCGCAAACCGTCCACATCCTGATCCCGGGCTGCCCCCAGCGTCACGACACGCCGGGTCCGCAGCCTACTGAGTGAGAGGGACGAGGAGACGCAACGGTGAGCGTGAGAGACGACTCCGTTCACGACCTGGAGAAGCGCTCACGCGACGCGACCAGCCTGTGCCAACTGTGCCTCCGCCCGCTCGATGACCGCCGCTTGCGGGATCCGGAGACCCGCGAGTGGCTGGACCAGCCCCTTTGCGGGCCGAGGGCGCCCTGGCGTCCGCCCTCCTAGCCCATTCCAGCCACTAGCCAATCAAACGCTTCCGCGACCGGCCGGTCCCAGCGGCCGTCACAAGCCACGTCCACCGACGCCTTGTATGTGAGGGTAACTCCCGGACCTCAGCGAGCTGGGTCGCGACCGCTCGGCCTGCGCGCGACGTGTCCTCACTCGTTCGGCAGAGCTGGTCGGAGCGCTCCATGGACAGACCGCTAGAAGTCGAGCGGGCTTATCGACAACGATTCGATGACCTCGAGGCCTCGGTCCGCCGGCGAGAGCGGGAGGCGCGCGATGGCGGGGCGCTCAAGACCATGTGGCGGCGACTCCGGCGAGCCGCTCCCGCGAGCGCGAGTTCGGACGAGTCTTCGCGAGACGCGCGCGACATCACCACGCGTTCCCGTGCGCTGGAGGCCTCGGTCCGCCGGCGCCTTCGGCAAGCCGCTCCGGCGAGCGCGAGTTCGGAGGAGCGGTCGGCGGGAGAACCGGACTAGGCGCCCGCCAAGGCGAGAGCCTAGTCCGGGGCCCGACGCCCCGGCTCCCGGACGACGACACAAAGCGTCTCGACCCGGAGCGCGACCGCGTCGACCCGGAGCGCGACCGCGTCGAGGCTGTCTCGATGGTCGAGAGCGCGAGTTCGGAAGAGCGGTCGGCGGGAAAACCGGAGCTTGGTCCAGCTCCGCCACGTCTCGCTGGGCGCTCGCCAATCCCACCCGGATTCCGTGTAGGCGAGCGCGTCGTTGAGGGCGTCCTCTACGGGCAGCGGGTCGCCGATGTACGCGACGCTGTTCCAACCGAGGGCGAGAGCCTAGTCCGGGGCCCGACGCCCCGGCTCCCGGACGACGACACGAAGCGTCTCGACCCCGTCCTGGGCGCGACGCTCCTCATGGGTGGCCGGCGGGAGGGCCGAACCGACCAGCCAGAAGCACGAGCGGTCGCCGGTATCGACCGCGGCGCGCGGATCGAGACGGATGCCAAGTACTGCTCGCAGTGCGGGGCCAGCCTGGCGCCGGGCGACCGCCGCTCGCCGCCGCCTCAGCGACCGCTCCGGCGGGATGCCGTCGCCCGCCCTTCCTTTTCGGAGAGCCGTCGAGCGCATCAACGCCACGACGGCCCACCGTCGCCCTTCCCGCTCGGCACAGCGCAAGAGAGCGGCCAGTTCCCCGGTTGAGGCGCAGGCAAAGCCGCCAGTTTCTTCGTGCCGGTCGTAGCGGTACGTGTTCGCAGGCGCCTATCCGGAATCCGCAGCCGCTGCACGAGAGGACCAGGCGATTGCGCCGGCGCCTGGCGCCATCCGTCGGGCCGTTCACGCCCTAGTCGTCATCATCGCCGTCATCGTCATCGTCGTCATCGTCATCGCACAGGCCGAGCGGGTCCGACGGCCCGGCGCGATTATCCTCGCAGGTGTTGGCGATGTACGTGTTGGCCGTCCCGGCCGTTCCGCTATCCGTGGTGCTGTCCGCGTAGCCGAAGCCATCGTTCTCCTCGGACGCGTTCCCGGTGAAGGTGTTGAGGCTTGAGGCCCCCCCGGTCTTGAACCCGTCTCCACCGTTCTCCTCGGCCGTGTTCCGTTCCAGCGTGTTGTCTCCGGAGTCGTCAAGCCTGAAGCCCGCCAAGCCGTTCTCCGTGGCCTCGTTCTTCTCTAGGGTGTTCCGGTCGGAGCGGTTCAGACGGAAGCCACCCAAGCCGTTCTCCCTCGCCTTGTTCTTGACCAGGACGTTGTCGTCCGAGTTGAGGCCAAGAGCGAAGCCACGCCCGGCGTTGCCTCGTGCCTCGTTCCGCACCAGCATGTTGAAGTTGGCTCTGTCGAAGATCTCAAACCCGTCACCGCCGTTACCCCGCGCCTCGTTCCGCTCCAAGGTGTTCATGTCGGACTTGTCGAGGACGAAGCCGTCGCGGCCGTTGTCACGCGCCTTGTTCTTCTCCAGGGTGTTCCGATCGGCATCCAAGAGGAAGAAGCCGAGCCGGCCGTTCTCCCTCGCCGTGTTTTTGACCAGGACGTTGTCGTTGGAGACGTCAAGAAAGAAGCCGAGCCCGTCGTTGCCCCGCGCCTCGTTCCGTTCCAGAGTGTTGTCATCCGATCCCTCAAGCAGGAAGCCGTCCGAGCCGTTCTCCTTGGCTTTGTTCTTGACCAGGACGTTGGCGTCCGAGTTCAGGTCAAGAGCGAAGCCCCGCCCTGTGTTGCCGCGCGCCGTGTTCCGCTCCAAGGTGTTCCGGTCGGCGCGGCGGAGAACGAAGCCATCCGTGCCGTTCTCCGCGGCTTTGTTCTTGTCCAGGACGTTGTCGTCCGAGAAGATGACCTGCCCCCCCAGAACCGGTCCAGATCCTGTGCGAGGATTCGGGCCGGTGCGAAGGGAGTCGGCATGGCACGCAAGCGGTACGCGGCCGAGGAGATCATCGGCAAACTGCGGGAGGCGGAGGTGGTGCTCGCGCAGGGGGAATCGGTCGCGCCGGTCGCGCGCCGCCTCGGCGTGGCCGAGCCAACGTATTACCGCGGGCGGCGGGAGGACGGGGGGCTGCGGGTCGACCAGGCCAAGCGGCTGAAAGAACGGGAGCGCGAGAACAGTCGGCTGAAGCGGGTGGTGGCCGATCAGGCGCTACGGCCAACGCGATGGTGCGGGACGTCGCAGCGGGAAACTTCTGAGCCCGGCCAAGCGGCGCCGGGCGACATCCTACCGCACGGACCCGTACGCGGTGGCGGAGCGGCGGGCCTGCCCGGTCACCGGCCAGGCGCGGGCGACCCAGCGCGACGTGCCCCGGCCGTCCCCGGATGCGCCGGCGCTGATCGCGCGCAGCGTCGCGCTGGCCACCCGCTGCGGCCGCTACGGCTCCCGTCGCATCCCGGCCCGGCTGCGCCAGGCGGGCTGGCGGGTGAACCCCAAGCGGGTCGAGCGGCGCTGGCGTCAGGAAGGCTGGCGGGTCCCCGGGAAGCACCCCCAACGGGGCCGCCGCTGGCTCGCGGCCGGCTCGCTGGTGCGGCGGCGGGCCGAGCGGCCGTCCCACGTCTGGTCCGACGCCTTCGTCTTCGACCGCACCGCCGAGGGGCGCCCGGTGCGGATCCTCGCCATCGTGGATGAGGACCACCCGCGAGGGCCTGCGTCTCGACGTCGCCCGCCGACGGCGCCGCGACGTCGGCCTGGCGCGGTTGGCCCAGCTGTTCGTCGAGCGCGGGCCGCCGCCGTTTCTGCGGTCCGCCAACGGCCCGGCGTGCACCGCCACCGCGGTGCGGGACTGGCTGCACCGGGTCGGGGGCACGACCCGCTTCATCGAACCGGGCAGGCCTTGGGCGAACGGCTCTGGGGAATCGTTCAACGGCAAGCTGCGCGACGCGTGCCTCAATCGCGAGCGCTTCGACACCCTGCTGGAAGCCCAGATCCTCATCGAGGGCTGGCGGCGGGAGGACAACCCGATCCGCCCCCACCGTGCCCTCGGCTACCGCCCCCCCGCCCCGGAAACGCAGCAACCCCGGGAACGTCCCATGACGCTCGTCCCGGCGATCGGACTCACTTAACGACTTAACGACTGGTACAACGATCGGGGGCAGGTCAGGATGCGAACCGGTCGGAAAGCCACGAGAGCCTGCCTATCCGGTCACATCCTAACGTCCGAGTCCAGCCGAGACCCGGTGCGCATAAACGCCCATCGTCATGTCGAGCGTGGCGCCGCTACCCAGTAACCGGCCAACCAACCAGCGACGGAACAAGTCCCTCCCCAACCGCTACTATCCCCCCGACGGGAGACCCCCCCATGACTACCACCGCAGCACGCACCACAATCACCCACCCCCTCGACCCCCTCACCGCCGACGAGATCACCCACGCCGCCCGCATCGTCCGCGACGCCCAACCGCTCGGGCCCCGCGCCCGCTTCGTCACCATTGAGCTGCGCGAGCCGCCCAAGGCTGCGGTGCTGGACGGCAAATCGAACGCGGCCATCCCCCGCGAGGCCTTCGCCATCGTCCTCGACCGCGACTCCGGCCGCACCCACGAGGCCGTCGTCGACCTCACCGCCGGCGCCCTCCGCTCCTGGACGCACAAGCCGGACGTCCAGCCCTACTTCCTCTTCGAGGAGTTCGCCGACGCCATCAACGCCGTCCGCTCGAACAAGGAGTGGCAGGCCGCCGTCCGCCGCCGCGGCATCGACGACCTCGACACCGTCTACGTCGAGCCCCAGCCCGCCGGCGCCCTCGGCCTGCCCGAGCACGACGGCCGGCGCCTCATGCGCGTCCTCGCCTACCGCAAGCCGCACAAGGCGGACTACCCCTGGGCGCAGCCCCTTGAGGGCCTCGTCGCTCTCCTCGACGTGCAGTCCGGCGAGATCCTGCACATCGTCGACGAAGCCGACGGCGCCCCCATCCCCGAGGAGACCTGCCGCTTCGACGTCGACTCCGTCGGCCCCATCCGCACCGGCCTCAAGCCGCTGGAGATCACCCAGCCCGACGGTGTGAGCTTCGAGATCGTGGGCCACGAGCTGAGATGGCAGAACTGGCGCATGCACATCGGCATGACCCCCCGCGAGGGTCTGGTGCTCCACCAGATCGCCTACCAGGAAAACGGTCGCCTGCGCCCCGTCTGCTACCGCGCTTCCCTGGCCGAGCTGGTCGTCCCCTACGCCGGCACGAGCGCCGGGCAATACTGGCGCGCCTTCTTCGACAGCGGCGAGGCCGCCATCGGCCGCTTCACCAACGCCCTGGATCACGGCTGCGACTGCCTGGGCGAGATCGTCTACCTGGACGCCGTCCTCAGCGACGAGCAGGGCGAGCCCAAGGCCTACCCCAACGCCGTCTGCATCCACGAGGAAGACTTCGGCCTCCTCTGGAAGCACGCCGACATCTTCGAGAACACCTCCGAGGTGCGACGCAGCCGCCGCCTCGTCGTCTCCTTCATCGCCACCGTCGGCAACTACGACTACGCCTTCTATTGGTTCTTCTACCAGGACGGCTCGATCGAAATGGAAGTCCGCACCACCGGCGTCGTCCTCACCCAGGCCATCGCCACCGGCGCCGCGCCCGAGACCGCGACCGTCATCAGCCGCAACCTCGCCGCGCCCAACCACCAGCACCTCTTCTGCTTCCGCCTGGACATGGACGTCGACGGCCCCGACAACTCCGTCTACGAGATGTCCTCCGAGCCCGTCGCGGACCGCGCCCGCAACCCCTACGGCAACGCCTTCCGCTCCCGAGCCGTCCAGCTCACCTCGGAGCGCGCCGCCCAGCGCGACATCGACCCGTACTCCGCCCGCTACTGGAAGGTGGTCAACGCTTCACGCCGCAACGGTTCGGGCCACGCCGTGGGCTACACGCTCATCCCCGGTGAGACCACGCCCATGATGGCGAGCGAAGACTCCAGCGCCGGCAAGCGCGCCGCCTTCGGCCGCCACTCCCTCTGGGTCACGCCGTACGACCCGGACGAGCGCTACCCCGCCGGCGACTACCCCAACCAGCATCCCGGCGGCGACGGCCTCCCCCGCTGGACCCAGGCCGACCGCCCCCTGGACGACACGGACGTCGTCCTCTGGTACACCCTCGGCCTCACCCACATCGTGCGGCCGGAGGACTGGCCGATCATGCCCGTGCATCGCGCCGGCTTCGCCCTCCGCCCCTGGGGCTTCTTCGACCGCAACCCCGCCCTCGATGTCGCCCCGCCCGACCACTGCCACTAGCGCCCGTCGCGCGAGACCCCCCGCCTCATGCCGAGCCTGGCCTGCCGGAAACCCCAAAAGCCGCCGCAAGCCCCCGACGACCTCTCCCGCCGGTGGAGCGACTCCCACTGGGATACCCTCACTCTTGGGAGGCAGGACGTCATGGATTTCATTCCCCTCACCCGCGCCAGCGACAGCACCGTGGACTACCTCAACGTCTCGCACATCACGTCATTCCGGGACGTTCCCGGCGGCGGAACCCGCATCAAGATGGTCGATGAGAGCGAGCGCTTCGTCGCCGTGATCGAGTCAATCGACGAGGTCCTGCGGCTCATCGCCGCCAAGCCCGACGAGCCGCCGCCACCCTCGCCCGACCTCGCCCTCTTCGGCGTCGTGGCCGCACTCGCTGGCGCGGTGGTGGGAGGCGCGATTGGTGGCTGGGTACGTGGCGGCGGCAGCGCTCGTCCCTAGTCGGGTGCGGTAAGCGGCTGCAGGCACGAGACGTCAGATCGAGCGTCGCTTCGCCGATACCATCGCAACCGCCGAACCCCGCGAAGCGTGGGCCGGAGCCGCCGCATCTACGCCGGCCCGCAGCGACTGTTCCAGGTCATGCAGCGCCCTAGCGAGGCCGAGTTGGTCGCCCTGGTGCCCCGCCATCACGGCCCGTTGCGCCGCCTCAACGAGACCGCTGTCTCGCGTTCGCTCCCGGGCGGCTGCCGCCTCTTCGTCCCGCGCCGCCGCGCGCGTTCGAATGGAAACCGGCTCCTGTGCGCGGACAGTCATCGTGGCGCCGCCCGTTCCTACACCCCGTATGGCGCGCGACCCGGGACCGCAGGCCCAGAGATCGCTTCCACTTAGTTAATAGTCTCCCACGCACATGGCCTGTGACGCATCCCCCCGCCGAGATCTCCGCCATCAGCGCGGCCACCTCAAGCGGGGGCTCGTCTCCCTGATGCTCCCGCGCGGCCACTGGCCTACTCTGGTGTCGCGGCCGCGATTCATATCTGGGGCGCGCCCGCTCTGACGCACGGCGAGAGCCCCTTGGAGCACGCCCCATGAGCACCCATTCCATGTGCATTCTCAGGCCCAGTCTGCGCTCGGCCGCCGTCGTCGCGGCGCTGGCCGTCTCCATCTTCGCCGCCGCGACGCCCGCCGCCTCCCAAGCCCCCCCGCACCAGTTCTTCGGCAGCGAGAGCAACGGCTCCGGCGTCCTCATCGACGGCCAGCCGGCGCCGGACGGCACGCTGATCGAGGCGCGCAACGCGAATGGGGTCCTGGTCGGGAGCGACGTCATCACTGGCGGAGATCGGGGCATCCAGATCGACATGAGCCAGGCCACGCAGGTGACCTTCTTTGTCGAAGGCGTCTCCACCCCCACAGCCTGGCCGGTCTCCGGCGGCGATCTGACCGAAGTCTCGCTCTCTGTCGGCGCCGGCGGCGCGGTCCTCTCGCTGCTCCCCGGCGGCCAGTTCGTCTTCTGGAACTTCGGGCCTTACATCGCCGCCGACGTCTTCGCCACCGTCAAGATCGCTTGGCTCTTCGACCCCGATGCATTCGCCTGGACCTCCTTCATCCCCCTCCTGGGCACGGTCAACTTCACCCTCATCGACGGCGCGGTGCTCTGGATCGTCTCCAACACGGCGCAGGACATCCGCATCGGCGGCGGCGCCGCCCCAGAGCTCAACTACAGCGCCCTCGACCCCACCGGCCCCGCCCGCCTTGGCGAGGTAGAGGACTACTTCCTCAGCATCGCCTAGAGCCCTCGCGGGTACCATGCGCGATTGATCCGCTTGCGAAGCGTTGCTAGCCTTCCTCCCACCTACCGCGATTGGGCGAAACAGGGTGGGGAGCGCTTGTAATGAAGCAACGCATCAGGCGATTCAGGATGGTGGCTCTCGTCGCGGCGCTGGCCGTTGCGATCTTCGCCGCCACGACCCCCGGCGCCGCCCAAGCCCCCCCGCACCAGCCCCCCGGCGGCCAGAACGACGGCACGGCCATCGATGTCGCTCAGGCTTCGAGCGACGGCACCCTCTCGCTGGACGCCGGCGGCCAGTTCGTCTTCTGGACCTTCGCCCCGGCCAACGCCGCCGACGTCTTCGCCTCCGTCAAGATCGCCTGGCTCTTCGACCCCACCGCGATCGCCTGGATATCGTTCGTTCCCCTTCTGGGCGTAACCAACTTCTCGATCGCGGAAGGCGCGGTCCTCTGGGTCGTTTCCGAGGAGGCCCAGGAGATCCCCATCGGCGGGCCCGCGCTCCCGGATCTCCCGGAACCTCCCGAGCTTCCCGCCGGTGGGCTAACCCCCGCCGAAGCCGACCAGATCGTGATCGACGAAGTGGTGCAGCCGGCCACCGAGGACCAGCGCCTTCTCCTCTTCCGGCATCCCGATCTGCTGCGGGAGGGCGACCGCGTGCTCCCGGGGATCCGCTTCCTGCCCGACGGCTCGGTCGCCGATCTCGGCGGCCTCACCGCCGCCGCGATCAGCTACTTCTACTGGATCGACGACGCACCCGGCGCGCGCTTCGCGCACGACACCCGCTTCGTCCTGGTCGATGCGGTGTCCGGCGACGTCACGACCGCGGACGAGCAGTGGTGGCCCGAGCTGAACGGCGTCGACCTCTTCACCGACGAGGACGAGTACCGCGACCCCGCCAACTGGGTCCACGCCCTGCCCGACGTTGAGACGCTGGCGGCGGAGCTCCCGCCGGTCGAAGCCGTCGACACGGCGGCGGCCGGGCTCCACGCGAGCCAAGCCTCCGGCCCCACCATCCCCCCCGCCGTGGGGGACGGCGAGTGCCTGCTGATCATCAATGGTTGGCTGGACGGCGAAATCGGACGCAACGACTTCGTCCGCGACGCCTTCGACTGGCGCGTGTTCGGGCTGCGGCAGGGCTACGAGCGCATCGAGACGATGGGCGAGGGCGTCAACCCGGACGTCAACGGCGTTGGCGCGCTCATCCAGCGGCTCCGCCTCCTGGCCGACGACCCCAACTGCCGCGACATCACCATCTATATCACCACGCACGGCGGCGACGAGTGGGCCGACGGCTCCGCCGCCGTGTACGTGACCCTGGGCGGCACCGTGCTCACGGCCGACAGGCTCGCGGCCGAGATCCGCCGGCTGCCCACCAAGACCTTCAAGGTCATCATCGATGCCTGCTTCAGCGGCAACTTCCTTGGCGCGCTCAACGCCGTCTCCAACGTGCAGATCGTGATCACGAGTTCGAACACCCGCGAGTCCTATTTCGACATCGACCCGGCCGTTGACCCCAACCCCTCCGACGCGGGGGGCGAGTTCACCAGCGGCTTCCTGAGCGGCTTGGACGACTTGATGGGCAGCGCCCGCGCCCGCGCCGCCATGCGCGCCTGGGCGGAGGAGTTCGACCTCCCCTTCGCCGTGATCCTCTACTACTTCGCCTACGAGAACGCCCTGCTCCTTGACGCCGCCTTCCTCTCTGGGGACACCATGCCCGTGCGCTCGTTCAGCCTCCTGTTCGAGAACGAGGCCGGCAACTTCAACCCGATTCCCTACCCCGACACCTCACCGCTCCCACCCCGCGTCGGCTCGACCGACTTCACCGACGACAACGTCCTGGTCCTCACCGGCGAGGCGATGGCCGGCGCCATGGTGTTCATCAACGGGGAACCGGCGCCCGTCGTCTTCCTGAGCGACACCGGGATCGGCGTCCAGATCGCGGAGGGGATCCCGGACGGCGAGCATGTCGTCTCGGTCGAGACCGATGAAGGCACGGCCACCATCCTGATCGTCACCCGCATGGGCCGCGTCGAGGAGGTGAGCCTCATCGGGCCCGGCTTCACGGCGGAGATGTTTGTCGTCTACCAAGAGGAGAGCAACCCGCACGGTTGCTGCATCGATGCTTCCAACCACCCCGCTACGATCGACGTGGACGTGACCGGCGGTCCCGCCGCGGCCGCCGCGGAGGTCGCCGTGGCTCAGGACGGCGGCCTCGTCGTCACCTTCACCGGGGCCAACCCCTGGGTCACCGTGAGCGGGCCGCTCCAGGCGGACGGCGCCTTCAGCGCGGAGGGCCGTGGCTTCGCCGCCGGCTTCGCCAACATCCTCGTGACCTTCGAGGGGACCCTTACCCCCACCGGCGTTTCGGGGACCTACACCATCGGCGCGGACGGCGGCCTCCCCGGCGGCCGAGCCACCGTCTTCCTCGTGGAGGGCGGGACCGCCCCCTAGCGCGCCGGGCCGGCAACGCCCGCGGCCCCCACCCTCCCGCCGCGCTACCATCCCCCCGACAGGAGACTCCACCGTGCCCAACCCCACCGTGCCCAACCCCACCCTCCTCGACCCCATCACCTTCGAGGTCCTGCGCAACGCCTTCATCGCCGTCTGCAACGAGATGGCCCTCGTCGTCGCCAAGAGCGCCTACTCCACCCCCGTCAACGAGGGCCGCGACTTCGCCGGCGCCCTCTACGACCGCCACGGCAAGCTCATCTCCCAGGGCGAATACGACGCCCCCTGCTTCGTCGGCCTCACCATGCTCACCGTCCCGGAGGTCATGCGCGCCATCGGCGTCGACAACATGCGCCCCGGCGACATCTACATCATCAACGACCCCTACGTCGCCTCCACCCACTGCAACGACATCCACCAGGTCAAGCCCATCTTCCACCAGGGCGATCTCATCGGCTTCGTCACCTCCACCGCCCACTGGTCCGACGTCGGCGGCGTCGCCCCCGGCTCCCTCAACGCCCGCGCCCGCACCCACTTCGAGGAGGGCGTCCGCATCCCCGCCATCCGCCTCTACAACGCCGGCGTTCTCAACCGCGACGTCGTCACCATCCTCCTCGCCAACATGCGCCAGTCCTGGGAGCGCCTCGGCGACCTCAACGCCCAGACCGCCGCCATCAACGCCGGCGAGTCCCGCCTCCTCGCGCTGATCGCCAAACAGGGGCTGGAGACCGTGCTCGCCTCCATGGACGGCGTGCAAGACCACTCCGAACGACTCGTCCGCGCCGCCATCGCCGCCCTGCCCGACGGCCGCTACGAAGCCGAAGACTCCGTCGACCCCGACGTGTACACCGGCGAGCCCAAGACCATCCGCCTCACCCTCACCGTCCAAGGCGACCACGCCACCTTCGACCTCACCGCCAGCGACGGCCCCGCCGAGTCCGGCATCAACGGCACCATCGCCGCCACCGTCTCCGCCGTCTACATCGCCATGGCCTCCATCCTCCCGCCCGTACCCATGAACTCCGGCATCGCCCGCGCCGTCGAGGTCAAGGCCAAGCGCGGCTCCATCGTCTGGGCCGAGCCCCCCTCCGCCATCTCCGGCCTCGCCGCCACCACCATGGAGTGCGTCATCAGCTCCGTGATGCGGGCCCTCAGCCAGGCCCTCCCCGAGCGCGGCGCCGGCGCTCCCTTCAGCACCCTCAACACCGTCTTCGCCGGCTCCGACGCCCGCCCCGGCTTCAAGACCGAGTTCATCGACTACGTCTGGTCCTTCGGCGGCCTCGGCGCAACGAAATATAAGGACGGCGCCAACGACTGCGCCCCCTCCTACGGCGCTTCTTGCACCAACATCCCCGTGGAGCTCCAGGAGCGCCGCTACCCCGTGATCTGGCGCAAGCTCCAGTGCCGCCCCGACTCCGGCGGCCCCGGCCGCACCCGCGGCGGCCTCGCCCTGGAGCAGCTCCTGGACTTCCCCTACGGCCCCGGCACCATCTCCGCCGTCGGGAACCGCGAGATCGCCGGCCCGCCCGGCATCTTCGGCGGCGGTCCCGGCGGTCACAGCGGCGTCGTCGCCAACCCCGGCGCCGAGTCGGAGCGCACCCTCGGCGTCTTCTGCTCCAACGCGCCCGTCGCCCCCGGCGAGACGCTCTCCCTCTGGTCCGGCGGGGGCGGCGGCTACGGCGACCCCCTCGCCCGCCCGCCCGACGCCGTCCTCGAAGACGTGATCGACGGCTACGTCACCATCCCCGCCGCCCGCTCCCAGTACGCCGTCATCGTCAAGGAGATCGACCCCCGCACCCTCGACTATAAGATCGACCGCCCCGCCACCGAAAAACTCCGCGCCCAACGGCGCGCCGCCGCCCCGTCCGGCTAGGAGCCGCCATGCCCGACGCTCCCGCTCCCTACGCCTACCTCGCCGCCGGCCACCACCAGGTCGCCTTCGTCGTCCGCGACATCGTCGCCGCCGAGCGCTTCTTCATCGACAAGATGGGCCTGCCCGGCTTCTTCCGCATCGAGGACATCCCCATCTACGAGAGCCTCTACCGCGGCCGGCCCGGCGACTGCCACATCAGCCTCTCCCTCGGCTACGCCGGCGACACCCAGTTCGAGCTGGTCCAGCCCCTCTCCGGCAGCAGCATCTACACGGATTTCCTAAACACCAAGGGCGAGGGGCTCCACCACCTCGGCTTCATCGTCGAAGACGAAGCCAAGGTCACCGCCGACTTCGCCGCCAACGGCTTCGGCGTCATTCAGAGCGGCCGCCTCGGTACCAACCCCGGCATGCGCTTCGTCTACTTCGACACCGAAACGGCCATCGGCGCCGTCATGGAGGCCCTCTTCCTCGACGAGGAAACCCGTCGCCTCTTCGACCGCGTCAAAGGCGGCAAGTTCGGCGTCGTCCCTCCCAGTCGCTGAACCGGCGCGCGGCCGCGTCAGCCGCCGGCGGAAGAATCTCGTCGGCCGACCGAAGGAAGATTGCTCGATGGCCCTAATCAATAATTTGCGTGAATACGAACGGCTCGCGCTGTTCAAGTTAGGCCGCTACGTCGGTATGAAGGGGCCGGGAACAGTGTGGGTGTGGCCAATACTCCAGCAATCGCTACGAATCGATCTGCGTGAGTTCGAGTTCGAGAGCACGTCAGAGACGTATGTGACCAAAGATCTGCGCGACGTAGCCATCGACTTCCAAGGTTACGCCCGCGTCGTCGATGCGGAGAAGGCCGCGACGGAAGTGGAGAATTACCAGGGGGGCTGTCGCGCTGTCGCGGTGGACACGATGCGCCAGCTGATTGGGGACCTGGATCGAGATGACATCCGTCCAAACGATCTCCAGGCGCAAGTACAGGCCAGGCTGAGCGAGCAGGCCGGTCGCTGGGATGTTGAGGTGAGGGCGGTAGAGATTCGGCGCGTACGCTAAAAACGAGAGCGATAAACCGCGCGCACGGCCTGGAAGCCACATGGCGCGCCCGGCCGCCTACTCCAGCAGGTACACCACCGACAGCGCGTACAGCACGTCCGCGAGCTCCAGCAGGTGCGCCTGCTCCACCGATGCGCGGATCACCGCGCCGTTGCCCGGGTCCAGGAAGTACTAGCCCAGCCCCAGCAGGAAGTGCGCCGACGCCAGATCCGGTTGCGCCGTGACCGCCCGGCTGGCGAAGTTCACCAGCCAGCCACCCAGAACGTTCACCCAGCTCTGCGCCGCCGTCCCCACGATTAGCGGCCCCTCAAAGTTGAAGATCTCCTCCGGCGCGTACTGGCCCAGAAAGTCCACCGCCTCCGCGTACTCCCCCGCGAACACGTAGCCCAGCAGCGGGTACGCGCCCTGCTCGATGCTTTCCAGCCGCGACTCGGTGATCGTGCGGACGAGGATCGCATTCCACTTCAGCGTCTCGTCCGCGTAGCCCGTCTGCTCCGCCACCTCGATCGCCGCCAGCGCGTCGCGCCACAGGTCGGCCCGGACGGACGCCAGCGCCCGATCCACCGCCGCCCGCGCCTCCGCCGGCGCCGACGCCGGCAGCGCTTCGATCTCCACCCGCATCAGATCCGCGCCGTCCCAGCGATACACCACCACGAACGGGATCCACACGCCGCAGGCGTAGCAGAACACGAACGGATCCGTGGCGTTCAGCAGCACCTCCGGCCTGCCGTCCTCGTCCAGGTCGGAGAGCTCGCCTGCTCCCGGACTCGGACTGAACCAGGTGAGCCGCGTCTCCAGCGCGGTCCCGTCGTAGCTGATCAGCTCGTAGACCCCGGAGTGCGCCCCCGTGAACCCCTGGACCTCGAACCAGACCTCGCCCGGCGCGATCTCCACTTGCCGTACGGCGTCCTCCACCAGGAAGTCCGGCAGCGACTCCAGCTCCAGCCGCGCCACCTGCTGCCACGCCGCTCGTCCTGAGCTCGTCGAAGCGGCCTCCGCCCGGTAGATCGCCAGGAAGTGCGCCTCCGGCGCCCCTCCGTCGGGCCCCAGCGAAAACCCCATCCCCGTCGCGTGTACCGCCCGCAACGTTCCCGCGTCGGGCAGCCCCAGCGGATCGATCTCCAAGATCGTGACCTCTTCGAACACGCGCAGCCCCGCCAGGACGGCCGCGCGCAGATCCTCCACCGGCGGCGGCTCGGCTTCCGCTTGGGCTACCGCTTGGGCCTCTGCTTGGGCTTCCGCTCGGGCCTCCGCTTCCTCACGCGCGGCCTCCGCCTGGACGTCCGCCGCCCCCGGCTCTTCCGCCACCCCCGCGACCTGCGGCTCCTCGATCCGCTCCTCCGGCTCGACGCCAAAGTCGGCTTGCGACGACTCGTCCTCCGAGCCGCCGCCTCCGCACGCCGCCAGCGCCATCGCCCCGATGATCAGCGCAACCGGGAACAAGACGGATGAGTACCGCATGCCGGAATGATACCCCAGGGCTACCGCCGCCAGCGATCCGTGGGCGGCGGCCCCCCGCCCGGCGGCGGTCTCGGCGCCCGGATCGCGATCCGTCGCCCCAACCAGATCACCAACCCCAGCAACCCCAAGGCCACCCCGACCGCGATTACCGCGTTCGTATCGTTGGCCTCGTCGTCGGCGGGCACGGGCGGCGCGGGTTCCGCGGCCTCCTCGTCCGGCGGGCTCTCCTGCTGCTGGTCGGGCGCGCTCTCCTCTTCCTCGATGCCCAATGCCGTCGAGGTCGCCGAAGGCTCGACGGCCACCGGCGGGGCCTTGGCGAGATAGAGAACGTTGCCCACCACCAGGTAGTCCTCCGTGAGAAACAGCGGCGCGCCTTGCTGCCCCAGCATCAGATTATTCAGCCGCGGGTTCAGCTCCACCAACTCTTCGCCGCTCAGCCCATACTGCTCTCCGATCGATTCCAGCGTGTCCGTCGCCTTGATCACGTGGATCTGCCCCGGCGCGGGCGGCAAGACGCACCCTTCCTGCACGAGCCCCTGCAGCCACGCCGCCCACTCCACGCCCACCGGCGCGTGGCTATTGCCGATTAAAGAAAAGTCGAAGCCGGCCGGGAATCGGTCGGCGGCAGGACAGCCAGTGTCCTGCGCCGCGACCTCCGGCGACGCCACCAGCAGCGCCGCGCCCCCTACGATCACGCCCCCGACGATGGATCGCAGCGCGCTCCGCATCCCCACGCCCCTTGCGCCCTCCGCTCGCTTGGCACTACCGCGATCTTAGCGACTGTCCGCCCGTCCCGGCCGCTGCGGAGCCGGTCGCCGGGCCAGACTTGCCGCTGCTCTCCCTTGCCGGTATCGTCCAGCGGGCCCGATGATCCCCCAAGCCCCTGGAGCACTTCAACGATGAAGATTCATGAGTATCAAGCCAAGGAGATCCTTGCCCGCTACGGCGTCCCGGTGCCGCAGGGCCGGGCGGTGACCAGCGTGACCCAGGCCCGCAAGGCCGCCGCTGATCTCGGTGGACGGGTGGTGGTCAAGGCCCAGATCCACGCCGGCGGCCGCGGCAAGGGCCGCCTCGTCGGCAGGCCCGCCGACGCCCCCCGCATGTTCGCCCGCCTCGAGGAGGACCCTGATGGAACCGAGGGCGCCTTGAAAGGGTCGCGTGTCGGCGGCGTCCGCCTCGTCGACTCCCCGGATCGCGCCGCCAGCGAGGCCACGAAGATCCTGGGCAAGATCCTCGTCACCCACCAGACCGGCCCCCAGGGCCGCGAGGTCCGGCGGCTCCTGGTCGAGGAGCAGTCCGCCGTCACGGCCGAGTACTACGCTTCCGTTCTCATCGATAGCGCCCTGGGCACGCCGGTCCTGATCGCCTCGGCCGAGGGCGGCCAGGCCATCGAGGAGGTCGCCGCGCGCAACCCCAAGGCCATCCTCCGCCTCCCCATCGACCCCGTGGTCGGCTTCCCCCCCTACCGCGGCCGCGCCCTGGCCAAGCGCTTGGGCATGCCCCACGAAACGATCTTCCAGGCGGGCGCGCTGTTCGCCGGCCTCTACGCTGCCTTCCTCGACACCGATGCCACCATGGCCGAGATCAACCCCTTCGTGGTCACGCAGGACAACCGCGTCCTCGCCCTCGACGCCAAGATGGACTTCGATGACAACGCCGCCTTCCGCCGCCCCTTCGCAGAGTGGCGCGACAAGAACGAAGAAGAACCGATGGAGATCGAGGCCGAGGAGGCCGGCATCGGCTCCTACGTCAAACTCGATGGCAACATCGGCTGCATGGTCAACGGCGCCGGCCTCGCTATGGCCACGATGGACACGATCATGCTCGCCGGCGGCGAGCCCGCCAACTTCCTCGACATCGGCGGCGTCAACCGCGTCGAGCGCGTCGTCGAGGCGCTGCGCCTCATCAACAAGGACCCGGACGTCAAGGCCATCCTCGTCAACATCTTCGGCGGCATCGCCCGCACCGATGTCATCGCCGAGGGGATCGTGGAGGCCCACCGGCGCTTCAAGATCACCAGCCCGCTCATCGTGCGGCTCGCCGGCTCCAACATCGAGGAGGGGCGCAAGATCCTCGCCGACTCCGGCATCGACCTGATCGTCGCCGACGACCTCGGCACGGCCGCCGCCGAAGCCGCCGCCGCCGCGGCGGCGGCCTGACCGCTCGCACTCTCACCGACACGAAACGAACGACGCCATGAGCATCCTCATCGACAAACGCACCCGCCTGCTCGTGCAGGGCCTCGGCGCCGAGGGCCAGAACCACACCCGCCGCTCGCTGGACTACGGAACCAACGTGGTCGCCGCGGTGCATCCCTCCTTCCGCCACGGCGATGCCTTCGAGGGCGTCCCCGTCTTCGACACCGTGGGGGAGGCGATGGCCCGCGCCAAGCCAACCTGCTCCATCATCTTCGTGCCCGCCCTCGGCACGGCCGACGCCCTCTTGGAGAACATCGCCGCCCGCGTCCGGCTGATCGTCTCCATCACCGAGGGCGTCCCCGTCCACGACATGATCCGCGTCAAGGCCGCCCTGGATCGAAGCGAGAGCCGCCTCATCGGCCCCAACTGCCCCGGCCTCATCACCCCCGGCGCCAACTGCCGCGTGGGCATCATGCCCGCCAACGTCTTCGCCCCTGGCCGCGTGGGCGTGATCTCCCGCTCCGGCACGCTGGTCTACGAGTCGGTCGACCAGCTCACGCGACTCGGCATCGGCCAGTCGACCTGCGTCGGCGTCGGCGGCGACCCCATCGTCGGCAGCACGCAGGTGGAGCTGCTGGAGCTCTTCAACAACGACAAAGACACCGACGCCGTGGTCCTCATCGGCGAGATCGGCGGCACCGCCGAGCAGGCCTCCGCCGCCTACATCCGCCGCCACATGCAGAAGCCCGTGGTCGCCTTCATCGCCGGCGCCACCGCCCCACCCGGCCGTCGCATGGGCCACGCCGGCGCCATCATCGAGGGCAAGTCCGGCACCGCCGCCGCCAAGATCGCCACCCTCAAGCGCGCAGGCGCAACCATCTCCCGCTCCCCCGCCGAGATCGGCGCCACCATGCTCGCCGTCCTCGAGGAGAACGGCCTCCTCGGGTAGATAAGCGCTTCGCTGGCGCGGCTAGCCCGCTTACCACGGCCGCTATAATGACGGCGTGAAGTGTCCGCACTGCTCCGTCGAAATCCACGAGTCGTGGAAGCCATTGCTGTTCGCGCAGGACGGGAATCAAGATCCACTCATCCAGATGGCTTTCTCCGACGAGCAAGACGTGCGAGTCGTCGCACGCCTCCGTTGGATGCTCTGCCCGAGCGACGATTGTGAGCAGTTGATCGTCCGCGCGGAATTCACTCTGCCAGGCGCTGATGTGCCGGGGCAATATTTCGCGATTCCACGCATCTCAGCGCTGCGCGCCGCCGATCCAGCGGTTCCCGATCCGCACAACTCCGAATACAAAGAAGCGGCACTCATCCGCGACCTGAGCGCGATGGGCAGCGCCGCAATCACTCGCCGCATTCTTCAGACCGTCCTTCGAGACAAGGGTGGCTACAACAAGCAGAATCTAAGTGACCAGATCGATGACTTCTGCGCCGATCTCAAGAACCCCTCACAGCTGAAAGACAACCTGCATCACCTCCGCGAGATCGGCAACTTCGCCACGCACGCGCAAAAGTCGACCAATTCAGGCGCTGTGATTCCAGTCGAGTCAGGCGAAGCGGAGTGGGCGCTCGAGGTGCTGGACGGCATTTTGACTTCTATTTCGTTGCGCCTGCCAAAGACGCCGCGCGCCGCGCAGAGTTCGGCAAGAAGATTGCGGATGCTGGCCGCAAGCCCGTTACATGACGACCTTCATAACGCGTGAATGCCCACTCACCTAAGCCAGCTGGGAATCAAAAGCCGCGACACGCGAGCCTGGAAGTCTATGACTCAGCGTTTGCAGATGCCCGTGGCCCCTCCACCACTTCTGCACTATAGAGCCGCGCTAAGAACACAATTGCCGCTGCGCACTGGTGCAAACAGAACTCGGCGATCGGGCGATCCACTCTCGGATCTCCGACCAGTCCGTGTCGGCCGCCCTCGTCCGAAGCATACCCGTATAGCCTGACCATGCTCTCGGAGAGCGCTGGGTGTAAGTCTCGCTCGTCTTGGATTCGCTTCAGCGCATCCGAAAGATTGATGTTGCTGTTATCAAGGACGACGCGCGCAACGCCCTCGGTCGCGTTGATTGCATTCGAAACAGCCGCTTCACAGTTCGGATCGGGGCGTCGGTAAAACGCCTCCAACGCCTCTTGATATTGCCTATCCGGACCTCGGAAACGATCCTCCGCCAGGAGCGCCCGCGCCTCGGCAATCGCTTCATTCGCAGGCGCAGCACCTGGCTCAATCATCCGGCCCGTCTCGTCCATCTGGTACGCAGAGTAGTGTCGAATCAGTCGCGAGTTGAGAAAGTTCAGGAACTCATTCGCGCCAAATAACCCGTAGCTGCTCTTATCACGCACGTAATAGAAAATGGCGCTCCATAGGTCTGACCTGCCCCCGATCGTTGTACCAGTCGTTAAGTGAGTCCGATCGCCGGGACGAGCGTCATGGGACGTTCCCGGGGTTGCTGCGTTTCCGGGGCGGGGGGGCGGTAGCCGAGGGCACGGTGGGGGCGGATCGGGTTGTCCTCCCGCCGCCAGCCCGCGATGAGGATCTGGGCTTCCAGCAGGGTGTCGAAGCGCTCGCGATTGAGGCACGCGTCGCGCAGCTTGCCGTTGAACGATTCCCCAGAGCCGTTCGCCCAAGGCCTGCCCGGTTCGATGAAGCGGGTCGTGCCCCCGACCCGGTGCAGCCAGTCCCGCACCGCGGTGGCGGTGAACGCCGGGCCGTTGGCGGACCGCAGAAACGGCGGCGGCCCGCGCTCGACGAACAGCTGGGCCAACCGCGCCAGGCCGTCGTCGCGGCGCCGTCGGCGGGCGACGTCGAGACGCAGGCCCTCGCGGGTGGTCCTCATCCACGATGGCGAGGATCCGCACCGGGCGCCCATCGGCGGTGCGGTCGAAGCCGAAGGCGTCGGACCAGCCGTGGGACGGCCGCTCGGCCCGCCGCCGCACCAGCGCGCCGGCCGCGAGCCAGAGGCGGCCCCGTTGGGGGTGCTTCCCGGGGACCCGCCAGCCTTCCTGACGCCAGAGCCGCTCGACCCGCTTGGGGTTCACCCGCCAGCCCGCCTGGCGCAGCCGGGCCGGGATGCGACGGGAGCCGTAGCGGCCGCAGCGGGGGGCCAGCGCGACGCTGCGCGCGATCAGCGCCGGCTCATCCGGGGACGGCCGGGGCACGGAGCGCTGTGTCGCCCGCGCCTGGCCGGTGACCGGGCAGGCCCGCCGCTCCGACACCGCGTACGGGTCCGTGCGGTAGGATGTCGCCCGGCGCCGCTGGGCCGGGCGCAGAAGTTTCCCGCTGCGACGTCCCCCACCATCGCGTTGGCCCGCGCCTGATCGGCCACCACCCGCTTCAGCCGACTGTTCTCGCGCTCCCGTTCTTTCAGCCGCTTGGCCCCTGGTCGACCCGCAGCCCCCCGTCCTCCCGCCGCCAGCGGTAATACGTTGGCTCGGCCACGCCGAGGCGGCGCGCGACCGGCGCGACCGATTCCCCCTGCGCGAGCACCACCTCCGCCTCCCGCAGTTTGCCGATGATCTCCTCGGCCGCGTACCGCTTGCGTGCCATGCCGACTCCCTTCGCACCGGCCCGAATCCTCGCACAGGATCTGGACCGGTTCTGGGGGGGCAGGTCACGCGCACCAGGTTAGGATTCCAATCCAACTGATACACGATCCATGTCCACATTTCAGAAAGACGGAATCCATCTCGGTCCCCCAGGTAGTGGACAAGCGCATGTCTCACTCGCTCCGGGACTTCTTCACGCACTAGCCCAGTCTCGGGCCGCCCGATTCCGTGTTCGTCGGAGAAATATGCCCACCCGCTCATGATTCAATGATACGGGCCGTCCGTGTCCGCAAACTCACCCCAGACCCCTCACTCCCGCCCCCTCACCACATGCTCAAACCACATCAGCCACACGTTCTCCGCCCCCTCACTCCCCCCGCCCCGACCCATACCCCGCCTCCCCCTCCGCCACCCGCGCAACCTCCCGCGCCCTCCCCACGTCCACCCGCTCCCCCGCGTACACCGCCACCGCCGCCGACAGCCAGCGGTTCAAACTCACCCCCTCCGCCGCCGCCAGCAGCGCCGCCCGCTCGTGCAGCGACGGCGGCAGCCGCAGCGTCACGCGACCCGAATACTCCGCCACGGCCAGCGGCGGCGGGATCTCCTGCCCCTGCTCCAGCTGCGACGCCACCCACAGCGCCATCGCCTCGTCCAGGTTCGCCAGCGCCTCCGGCCCGTCCGCCCCCGCCGAGTAGCAACCGGGAAACTCCAGCGCCTCCGCGCCGAAGCCCCCGTCCGCATCCCGACGCAGCACCCGCGCATACGGCGCCGCCAACACCTCCGCCACCCGCTGCTTAGTCCGCGCCTTCATTCGCCGCTCCCCGTTCCAGGTCGCGCAGGATCGCCAGCTACGTGCCCTTGCTCCGGTGCTGCGGGATCGTGAGCGTCCGGCCGCCCTTGCGCACCACCTCGTGGCTCCCCTTCCCCCGCCTCGACTCATGCTCCCAGCCCAGCCGAACGGCCAGGCCGACCAACTCCCGCTGCGTCAGGCCGCTGACCCGTCGGCGCAGCAGTCCAAAATCAATCTCAGCCATGACACCAATACCACCACCACCGATGCAGTGTCAATAGTGCCACCGTACATTCTGGCCGAGCCGCACGCCGCCCCCTACCCCCGACCCCCGATCCCCGCCCGCCTCTGCTCCACGTACTTCGCCGAAAACTGCTGAAACCACAGCAGCCGCACGTTCATCGACCCCAGCGCCCGCTGCGCGCGCCACTTCCGCCCGTACGCCCGATGCTCCCTCGCCTCATCGCTGAACCGCCCGGCCTCCTCGAGCAACCCTTTCAAGCGGCGCCCGCGCCGGTCCGACGACTCCAGCGGCAGGTCCTGCGCGAGCCCCAGCTCCCCCAGCTGCTCGACGGCCGCGGCCAGCCGCTGCTCCAGCGCCGCGTGCTTCCGCTCCAGGCTCTCCATGGAGCGAACGCGGGCCTGGATCGCCGTCGCCAGCAGCCAGACAGCGTGCAATGGCAGGATGGCCAAAAAGACCAGCTTGCCCAGCAGCCAGAGCAACGACGTCATCAGTGCCGAGACCTCAGATCCCACGACGGGCGGCGGCGATCACGCGCGGACAGCGACGCCGGCCTACGGCGATCCCGAACGAAGAGTCGGGCACCGCCGCCGCGCGACACCCCCACCGCTAGGCCTGCGTCACTGGCGCTCCAGGAGGCAAGCGACCGTCCGGTGCCCAAAGTCCCACCGTGTCGGGACCGGGAAGACGAAGAACGTGACCCGCCGATCGCAACGCAGGGGCTCCCCATCGAAGAACGCGCCCGGCGGATAGCCCCCGCTCGCCGGGACCGTGAACGAGTGCCGCACCTGGTACTGCCAGGGCCCGTCGCACGACACCACTTCGATTCGCTGGGTGGAAGACTCCCCGAACACAAGGCCTCGCGGATCGTTGAAGCATTGACCGCCGCGCAGGTCCACGATGCGGTTCAGCGCGGGCTCCGTCACCAGCCGCCCGTTGACACGCACAACCACCGCCGCCTCGTCGGCGTCGAGCGATTCGTCGGCGTCGTCGTCGCCATACCCGCAGGCGGCGATGACCACCGTCGCGAAAACCGCTAGCGCCCACGCCCAGCGCATGCCCTGCCTCCCCCTCCGCAGCAAAGGTTAGCGCCCCCGTCAACCTCAATCGTCGCCCGCGGCCGTGCTCGGGTTGAGACAGTTGTCGGGAAGCACCCGGCCGATGTGCACCTCGCGCTCGCAGACGGGGGCGTCAAAAAAGCAAGTCTCTTCTACTCCACCGAACGCGCGGTAGCGAACGCACCACTGCCGATGGGCGCGCCCGCGTCCACGCCCATCGGCTCCAGGCCGTACCCCAAGACGATCAGCGCGCCGATCTCGGCTCCCTGGCCCTCGACGACGCCGAGTCGCTCTTCGAGACCCTGGATCCGCGCGTCGAGATCCCCGTCCCCGCCGTCGTCACCATCCGAGCAGGCCGCGACGAGCGCGACGGTCACCAACGCCAACGCAATCAGGCCAAAGCGGCGCACACGCCACCTCCGTTTCACGACGGCGGCAGGATAGCGCAAACGGCCGGCCTCGGCGCGGCCGTCTTGACGTTCCCGATCATCGCGACGTCTCCTTCACCGCCTTCTCCAACCGCCGCAGGTACCTCCCCAGCATCCACCCCGCCAGTCGACGCACCACCGGCCCCGCCAACCGCAGCGCCCGCGGCAGCTGCGCCTCCCCCACCAGCGTCACCCGCGTCGACCCCTCCCCCGCCGGCCAGAAGTCCCAGATCCACTGCGCCGACTCTCCACCCCGCCACGGCCTGTCCTGAGCGAAGTCGAAGGGCCTCGACTCCACCACCAGCCGTCGCGGCGCCTCTGTCTCCACCACCTCCAGCCGCTGCGTCACCCGGCGCCAGCCCTGCTTCTCGACCACACGGTAGACCGCGCCCACCTCTCCGCTCTCCTCCGCCACCCGCTCCGCCTCCACCGTCCCCGGCAGCCACGCCGCGTACCCCTCTATCTCCGCCACCAGCGCGAACACGTCGGCCGTCGTCGCCTCGATCATCCTGCTGGCCGTCACTCGCACGATGCCTCCACTCCGCGGTCCCGCCGCCCCGACCGGCTCCGCGTCACATCGGGTCACCCGGGCCCCAAAGGCGCGCCCGCAGCCGCCAGCCTAGACGAGCCGTGCGATGGATCGTAGCCTCATCGCGCCATCCAGTTGCCGCAACCCGGAATCCCGCACAGGAGGAACGGCTCATGACGCCCCAACTCGCTCCCGACCACATCCTGCAAATTGGCATGGCGTTCTGGGGCTCCAAGACGCTCCTCTCGGCCGTCGAGCTCGGCCTCTTCAGCGCGCTCGCCCAGGGCCCCCTCGACCAAAAGCGATCCGCGATCGGCTCGGCCTGCACGAACGCGGCGCACCCGACTTCCTCGACGCCCTCGTTGCCCTGGGCATGCTCGACCGCGACGGCGACCGCTATCGCAACACCCCCGAGACCGACCTCTTCCTGGACCCCGCCAAGCCCTCCTACGTCGGCGGCCTCCTGGAGATGGCGAACGCCCGCACGTACTCGTTCTGGGGCGCCCTGACGGAAGCGCTGCGATCGGGCACGCCCCAGAACGAAAGCAAACACGGCGACGACCCCTTCACCGCCATCTACGCCGACCCCGCTCGCCTGCGACAATTCCTGCAAGCCATGACCGGGATCTCCCTGGGCGCGGCCGCCGCCATGGCCGAGCGCTTCCCGTGGGACCGCTACAAGACCTTCATCGATATCGGCGCCGCGCAAGGCGCCCTGCCCGTCCACATCGCGCAGCGGCATCCGCACCTCACCGGCGGCGGCTTAGACCTCCCCGTCGTCGCACCGCTCTTCCAGGAGTACGTCCAGGCGGCCGGCCTCGCCCAGCGCCTGCGCTTCTACCCGGGCGATTTCTTTCAAGACCCCTTGCCCAACGCGGACGTCTTGGTGATGGGCCACATCCTGCACGGCTGGAACCTGGACGAGAAGCGCCTGCTGATCGAGAAGGCCTACGGCGCACTCCCCGACGGCGGCGCGCTCATCGTCTACGACGCCATAATCGACGACGACCGCCGCCACAACGCCTTCGGGCTGCTGATGAGCCTCAACATGCTCATCGAGACCCCCGGGGGCTTCGACTACACGGGCGCCGACTGTTGCCGCTGGCTCCGCGCCGCCGGCTTCCGCGAGGCGCGCGTCGAGCCGCTGGCCGGCCCCGAATCCATGGTCGTGGCGATCAAATAAGCGGTAATGAACGCGCAGTCACACCCTGGAGCATGACCATCGCGAGCCAGCTCCCTCGCGGCTTGGCGCCGCCTAGCCCAGCAGCGCCCCCAGCGCGGCTCCCACCTTCTCGCGCTGCGCCTCGTTGGTGACCTCGGTGAAGACCAGCTGGAAGTTCGGGTGCGTCACGCCGCTCTCGATGAAAGTGTAGCGCTTGGCCTTGAGCACGCTGGTCGCCACTTCCTCGCGCTCGGCCTCCGTGAAGCTCCGGTCCAGGTAGCGCGCCAGGTTGTCGACGTCATGGGCGGTCTGCTGCTGCAGGAGCCCATCGACCGCCCCCACCAGTTCGATCAGATCGTCAATCGCCTGGTCCTTCTCTGCGGACGTCATCGCGGCGAACTTGCGCACCGTTTCTAGGTAGTCGAGCTGCGCGTGCTGCGACTCCTCTTGCCAGTGCGCGCGGAAGATCCGCTTCGTGAAGGGATCGAGGCTCTCGTCGTCCTTGAAGCCCGATAGATAATGCAGCTGGGTGAACCACTCGATCACCGATATCAGCAACAGCACGGCGCCGATGTGCTTGCTCA
Source organism: Dehalococcoidia bacterium (assembly GCA_963663235.2). Taxonomy (GTDB): domain Bacteria; phylum Chloroflexota; class Dehalococcoidia; order Bin125; family Bin125. Next base: position 106,238 of record CAXXNO010000011.1, on the reverse strand, counting down.
TCACCAAGTGAGCGACGGCCTTCTCGTCGCCCAGCAGGGTGGCCGGGAACCCGATCGCTTCGTTCACCAGCGACCGGACCTCCCGGAAGAGGGTCATGTGCTTGACCTCTTCGGACGCGAAATTCGTCAGCGCGTCGAAGGCAGGCCGCTGGTCGACTTCAAATTCGCCCGCCAAGCGCAGAATCGTCGGCGAGATGAACTCCTCCACGAATCCGAACAGGTGCGCGTACGCGCCCATTTCCACGTGGGTGAGCTTCGTCTTCTCTGCCTCGTTGAGGCAGCCGATCGCGTCGGCGCCGGACAATTGCGCGGGCAGCCAGCGCCGCGAGGGGTCGAACCGCTGACCGCCGATGACGTCCTCAATGCGCCAGTTGATCCGATACGAGTTCGCGAGACACTTTTCGTACGTGTAGTCGGGCATGATTCCTCTCCCGCGTGTCGGCGACTATCCCCGCACAGCACGTACTAGGTAGGCGATAGTCCAGGGGTGCGCACGCCACGTGCTGCAGCGCTCAGTTTATACTAAACGGCGGATAGCGATCGGTCGTGAGCAAGAAAGCGTACGCGTTCACGCGCAGCGCCCAGCGCATTCCCCCCACCACGAAATCGAAGAGCCCGCGCGGGTAGCGCCCCGTGGCCAGGATCGCGAACCAGGCCGCCACGACGCTCAGCGCCACGACGACCAAGAGCACGCTCAGCACCACGTAGTGCGGGAGGGCCAGGAGCCACTTCACCAGCGGCAGCCAGCGATTGAGCTCCTGCGGCACGTCGGGGTAGTCCAGCTCCAGCTGCACCGACTGATCCGCGTCCGTAGCCGGATAGCGGTCGTCGAGGAGGAGGAGGTAGGCGGAGACACGGGTCACGAAACGCACGAACTGCAGGTTCCAGTCGAACCACCAGCGGGGGTACTTGCGACGGAAGAGAATCATCACCAGCGGACCCAGAATCAGCTGTCCGCCTGCGCCCCCGCCGCTGCCACGTCCACCCCCGTTCCCGCCCACGAGCCCCAACACGATGACGATCGGGATGGCGTAGACAATCCGTAGGAGCGTGCTCCAGCGGTTCAGAGGCCGATCGGGGTAGTCAATCGCCAATCGGGCTGGGTAGCCGTTCTCCGCGTTCGTCATGGGCGCAACCTGTCCTTCCCGGCAGAAAGCCTAGCGCAAACGTCTCAAGTATGCCGGTGCCAAGGCGCGAACGGACTCCTCTTTGATCACGAGGCGCAAGTGCATCTGCTGCTACCGACCCAGATCACCCGGTCCATCGGACGTACTTCGGATGCGACCATCTCGTCCTCGTCTGTGTAGGTTCGAATTCCGCAGATTATCAGATGCGCCGGCCCTGTACGGTACGTGCGGTACGGCGATAGTCACAAAATAAGCCTAGGACGCGCCGCCCGGCGCGTGCCCATCCGGCTCCGGTCGCGAACGAGCGCGCCGTCACGTAGTGGGTCAGTTTGAGATCAGCGGGCCTGATTAGGCGCGTTGAACCATTCGCGACGCAGACGTTCGCTTTCTTCGTGGAGCGCATGAAGGCGCGCGAAGTCTTCCGCCGTCGGCGATTCGAGACGGCTGAGTTCCAACTTGCCAGTGACCGTTTGCACGGGGAAAAGCCGAGCGTGCTCAGCCCTGTGTTTCTTATCGGCATCTTCGTAGGCAATTCTTAGCTCTTCACTCATAGCCATTGTCGCTTCCTCTACACCAGGGACAACGACGCCCCTGGACGCGACCGTCCAGGGGCGTCATACCGGGAGTCTGACCTGTCCACTAACGCTTGTGACGAACGCATTCGAGCCCCCAAACGCTGGGGCTTTTCCGTGTCTGCGGCTAGCGTACCGGATATCGCTCACTAGAGTGCTCGAATGGGAGTTCTAAAAACCTGCTGGAATGCCAAAGGCACAAGCCCCCCATCCGCGTGCTACCATACGCTATAAGCACCATCGACCAGCCCTGCGGCCGGCCGCCCTGGTACCGGCACCGCCCCACCCGACGCCGCCTCGATCGCGTCCTCCGCCTCCGCCGCCGCGGCTGGACCCGACGCCGCATCGCCCACGCGCTCGGCGTTTCCGAGCGCACCGTCACCCGCGACCTGCGCCGCCTCGATCGCTTGGAGACAGACCCCGCCCTCCAAACGAACCTCGCCACCTGGCAGATCCTGGAGGGCGCCGAACAACTCCTGGCCCGGATCACCGCCGCGCAGCCGGCCCTCTCCGCGCTCGACCGCCTCCTCGACGACCTGGGCGGCTCCCTGTCCGCCTCCCCGTCCGGCCCCCGCCGCCATCTGTCCACCGAGCGCCCCCGGGCTGGCCCCCTCCCGTCCCTTTCTGTCGCCCAGCCCCCACCCCCGGCCCGCCCCGGCGGCCCCGCCCATCTGGACCGCGCACCCGCAAGGGCGACAGAAAACCCCCGCCCCCGAGCCGCGGCCGCCACCTGGCGGTCACCACTCGCTCGGCACAGTAAGGCCGCCGAAGGGGATGATGATTCAGCGATGATCTACATCAGCCGGGCAGGCTGGCTCGTCGCTCCCGGCACATCATTCAACGATGAAGTAGCGTCGTCTAGGGACTCGGCCCGCCGCTCACGCGCCCCGCCGGCGACCGGCTCCGGCGCCGGCCTCTCCACCTCCGTCTCGCTGGGCACGAAGGCCCGCAGCAGGTCCAACACGATCGGCCCGAACTCCTCGTCCACCGCCAGCGTGTTGCCATGCAGGTCCGTATCCAGGATCACCAACTCGTGCGGCCCCACGGACTGTTCGTCGAAGCGGCGCGAGAACTTGGGCGCCGCCAAGTCGCCCTCGCCGGCGATGAACAGCTTGGGCGCCGTGACCTGGTCCAGGTTCTCCAACGCATCCAGCCCCCTGAAGCGATTGGGGCTGGAGATCGCCGCCACGCCGTCGATGCGCGAGTCCATCGATGCCGCGACCATCGCGCTCGTGCCCCCCATGCTCGCGCCGATCGCGTACACCGCCGTGGCTCCCTCCGCCACGGCGAAGTTCACCGCCGCCAGCCACTCCCGCCAGATCTCCGCCGCGGAGAACTTCTCCACGTCCTCGAAATCAGGCGTTTCGCCGTGCCCGCGGAAATCCCAGGTCAGGACCGAGTAGCCCCGCTGGTGAAAGTCCTCGGCCAGCGGGGCCCACAGTCGACGGTTCCCCGTGAACTGATGGCCAAACAGCACCCAGATCCCGCCGCCGTCTCGCACCTCCGCGACGAACGGCAGTCCGTCGCTCGTCTCCAGCTCGATGATCTCGGCCGCTGCCGGTGCATCGTCGTCACCGTCTCCGCCGCAGGCGGCCAGCACCGGCCCGCCGAGCAGGACCATAGCGACCAGCAGCAGCGCCGCCCGACCCGGCCGTCGCCCTCGCAGCGGCGTCCTTACCCTGATTCGCCCTCGCTGCATCGCACCCCTCCGACGCGGTCCCGCCAACGGGTCTGTGGCCTCGAAGTCGCCACCGTCCTCGGTGCTCTTGCTAAGATCAAGCGGGCATGACCGGAGGGTTCGCATAGTTGGCCTAGTGCGCCCGCCTGCTAAGCGGGTTTCGGGGAAACTCGATCGTGGGTTCGAATCCCACACCCTCCGCCATCACCATAGATGGATCCGCAACGCCGAGTTGCGCATCGCCGGCGAGAGGCCGTGAATGAGCACCTATCACATCTGGACCGTGGGCTGCCAGGTCAATCAGGCCGATAGCGGCAAGCTCGCCGCCGGTCTGCGCCGCCTCGGCTGGGAGCCTACCGAACGGCCCGACGACGCCGACTTCATCGTGCTCAACACCTGCGCCGTGCGCGAGCACGCGGAGGATCGCGCCGCTTCCAAGCTCGGCGCCATCGCCCACCTCAAGCGACAGAACCCCCGCCTCAAGATCGCGGTGATGGGCTGCATGGTCGGACCCAAGAGCGACCACCTGCGCCGGCGGTTCCCCTACGTCGATGTCTTCGCGCAGCCCCAGCGCTTCGACGACGTGATCTCCGTCCTGGACCTCCCGGACGACGATCTCGGTGGCGAGTTTTGGCCCTCCGTTTTCCCGGACGCGCCCACGCCCACCGCCTTCGTGCCCATCATCGAGGGCTGCGACAAGTTCTGCACCTATTGCATCGTGCCCCTCAGGCGCGGCCGCGAGCGCAGCCGCCCCATCATGGAGGTGGTCCGCGAGGTCAAGGCGCACGTCGCCCGCGGCGTCCGCGAGGTCACGCTGTTGGGCCAAACCGTCGAGGCCTACGGCAAGGACCAGCCCCCAGTCGACCCCGCCACCAGCCACGCTGACCTCTACGATCTCATGGCGGCCGTGCACGAGATCGATGGACTGCGGCGGATCCGGGCCCTCACTTCCTACCCGCCCGATATGACCGACCGCATTCTGGAAGGCATGGCCGCCTTGCCCAAGGTCTGCGAAGCGTTCTCGCTGCCGGTCCAGTCCGGCGACGACGCCATCCTCGCCGCCATGCGCCGCGGCTACACCGTCGCCGGGTTCCGCGAACGCATCCAGCGGGTGCGCGCGCTGATGCCCGACGTGGGCATCAGCACCGACGTGATCGTCGGCTTCCCCGGCGAAACCGACGCCCAGTTCCGCAACACCTGCGACCTCTTGGCCGATCTCCGCTTCGATAAGGTCCACGTCGCCGCCTACAGCCCCCGCCCCGGAACCTACGCCGCCCGCGAGCAGCCCGACGACGTCCCCCCCGAGGTCAAGGCCGAGCGTCTCCAGGCGGTGGAGCAGTTGCAGGCCGCAATCGCCTCGGAGATCAACCACGCGCTCTACGGCCGCACGCAGCCCGTGCTGGTCGCGGAGCGCAAGCCGAGCGATCGGCCGGACACCCAGCGCCTGACCGGCCGCACCCGCACGGGCAAGCTCGTCCATTTCGATGCGCCGGCCGGCGCGATCGCTCCCGGCGCCCTGCTCGACATCCGCATCACCCGCACCGGCCCCTGGTCCCTGCAGGGCGAGCCGGTCGCCCAGCCGGCCGGGCCACGATCCGGCCCCTAGCGACCCCCATGCCCGCTCGCCCGAACCCCGCCGGCCGCACCGTGGCGGTGCTCGTCGTCATCTTCACCGTCGTCCAGGGGAACCTGCAGGTGCTGCTGATCCAGCGCTCCGCTTCGCCGCAAGACGGGCTCTGGGCCATTCCGGGTGGCGCGCTTGCCCTCGATGAATCGCTCGACGGCGCCGCCACCCGCAAGCTCGCCCAAGAGACCGGCGTCACCGACGTCTTCCTGGAACAGCTCTACACCTTCGGCGACCTGGACCGCTTCACGCCCGGCGGGTCGGTCGCGGTCACTTACTTCGCCCTGGTCGACCACGCCCGCGTCCGCCTCGCCGATCGGCCCGCGTGGCGCCCCGCCTGGTTCTCCATGTCCGCGCTGCCCGTCCTCGCCTTCGACAACGACCGCGTCCTCCAGACGGCTCGCGAGCGTCTCACGAACAAGCTCGATTACACCAACGCCGCCTACAGCCTGTTACCGGAGCTCTTCACGCTCACCGACCTCCAGGCGGTGTACGAGAGCATCCTGGGCCGTCGCCTGGACAAGCGGAACTTCCGTCGCCACATGCTGGCCTCCCGCCTCCTCGTGGAGACAGAGCGCACGGCCAAGAGCGGCGCGCACCGGCCCGCCCGTCTCTACCGCTTCGCCAGCCGCGCGCCCGTGGAGTTGTAGCGCGGCGCTCCACCGCCTCCCTCGGAGGCGCTATCCTCCCACTCGGAATCTTCATCGAACCGGAGGCAGTCGTGGCGGAAATTCACACCGAGATCGAGATCACTGCACCCGCCGAGCGCGTCTGGCAGATCTTCCAGGACTTCGACCGCTACGCCGACTGGAACCCCTACATGCGCTCCATCGGCGGCACGGCCGAGCCGGGGCGGCGGCTGACCGTCCGCGCTGAGCCGGAGGGCGGCCGCGCCATGCGCTTTCGCCCCACCGTCCTCTCCGTTGATCCCAACCGCCAGTTGGTCTGGCGCGGCCACCTGCTCTTCCCGCTCCTCTTCTCCGGCCGCCACCTCTTCCGCATCGACCCGCTGAATGGTGACCGTGTCCGCTTCACCCAGTCTGAACGCTTCAGCGGCGTGCTGGTCTGGCTCGTGCTACGCCTGGTCGGCGCGCAGACCAAGCGAGGCTTCGAGGCCATGAACCAAGCGTTGAAGCAGCGCGCGGAAGCGTCCGGCGCCTAGCGCGCGCGCCTTGGTCGGAAGCAAGAACGGCGCGGACTTTGTCCGCGCCGTTCTTGCTTCCGCCTGTTCCCTGGCTAGCGGTTCAGGAACACCGCCTCGCGCTTCTCCAGGAACGACCGCATCCGCTCCTGCGCGTCGTGCGTCTGGCTGGACCCCGCCATCACCTCCACGGCGTGCGAGTAGGCCTTCGACTGGTCCATATCGATCTGCGCGTAAAAGGCGTGCTTGCCCAGCGCCTTGGACAGCGCGCTGCCCCGCGTCGCCCGCGTCAGCAGCTCCAGCGTCGCGCTCTCCAGCTCTTCCAGCGGCACGACGTAGTTCACCAGCCCCCACTCCAACGCCGTCTGCGCCTCGATCGGATCGCCGGTCATCAGCATCTCCAGCGACCGCTTCCGCCCCACGTTGCGGCTCAGCGGCACCATCGGCGTGAAGCAAAACCAGCCGCCGCCGCCGCCCGGCGTCTGGAACCGCGCGTTGCTCGATGCCACGGCGAGATCGGCGCTCGCCACTAGCTGACAGCCGGCCGCCGTCGCCAGGCCGTGCACACGCGCCACCACCGGCTGGGGCACCCGCTGCAACGTCGTCTGCAGTTCGGTGGAGCTCCAGAGCAGGTTTCGGATATGCGGCAGGTTCTCACCCGCGAACTCGTTGAGGTCGTGGCCGGAGGAGAAGACCGGCCCGTTCGCCGCCAGGATGATCCCCCGGGCGTCGCCCGCGCCGGCTTCCTGGAACGCCTGCGTCAGCTCTCGCATGTGCGCCAGCGAGAGCGCGTTCCGACGCTCCGGCCGGTTCATGGTGATGGTGATGAAGTCGCCCTCACGCTCCACCAGGACGTGCTCGTAGTCCATGGTCCGCCTCTCCTTCATTCGCTCAGCGCATCATAGCGGCTCCGCTCGGCGCCTCACGCCACGGTTCCGCCGAGCGCGCAGCGATGTACACTGACAGCGCCTCGCGCCATCGACAACTATACCCGGAGGACTTCGCGTCGAGATGACACGAAGTCGACGCCCACAAGCGAGCGCTGGGAAGGTGAGCGATGCCCTCCCCGCCCGCGAGCGATCCCGCCCTCGCCAACAAGGCGCTCGTGGCTCGGCTCATTGTGGCGGCCGCGCTGGACCGGGAGGAGAGCCAGGGCGCACACTACCGCAGCGACTATCCGGCGCCGGCCGCCGCCTGGAGGCGGCGTCTCACCTACCAGCAGGCGGCTGCATGACCCTTCCTCTCGATCCCGTCCCCTTGGACCGCATCACCCTGCGCACACTGGTCCAGGCCGCGCTGGAGGAGGACGGTTGGAATCAGGACCTCACCACCAACGCACTCGTGCCCACGGACCAGTTGGGGCGCGGCGCGGTGATCGCCAAGCAATCGGGGGTGATCTGCGGACTCACCTTCGCGCAGGAGACGTACCACGTCGTCGAGCCGCGGGTGCAGTGGATGGCGGCGGTGATGGATGGGATGGATATCGCGGCGGGCGCCACCATCGCCCACGTGGCGGGACCGCTCCACCCCATCCTCCGCGGCGAGCGCGTGGCCCTGAACTTCCTCCAGCGGCTCTCCGGCATCGCCACGCTCACACGGGAGGCCGTCCATGGCGTCGCCCGCACGCAAAGCCGGATCTTGGATACCCGCAAGACCAGCCCGGGCCTGCGGATCGCGGAGCGCTACGCCGTGCGCGCCGGCGGCGGCCTCAACCACCGCTTCAATCTCAGCGCCGGCATGCTGATCAAAGACAACCACATCGCCGCCGCGCGGGCGCGTGGGGAGACGCTCGCCGACGCCGTCCGCACCGCCCTGGCCGCGGCCGGGCCGGCGACCGCCGTCGAGGTAGAGGTCCGGACGCTCGACGAGCTCGACGAGGCGCTGGAGGCCGGCGCTCGCGCCGTCCTCCTAGACAACTTCAGCGAGCGCGACCTCTCGACGGGCGTGTATCGCGCCCAGGCCCGCGGCGCTCTCACGGAGGCGAGCGGAGGGATCACGCTGGAGAACATCGCTGCGGTCGCGGAGTCCGGCGTCGACTTCATCTCGCTGGGCGCGCTGACCCACTCCGCCCCCGCCCTCGACATCGCGCTCGATCTCGAGCCGGAGCGCTCGGACCTCTAGACGCGGCGGACGGCCTCAGCTCCTGCGCGGCCCCTCAAGGTCGGCGGAGTCCATCACGATCGTGACCGGGCCGTCGTTGCTCAGCTCCACGAGCATGTGCGCCCCGAACTGGCCGCGCGCCACCGTCACTCCGGCCGCCTCCAGCGCCTCGGCGTAGCGCTCCACCAGCGGCCCCGCCGTCTCCGGCGGCGCGGCATCCGTGAACGAGGGCCGCCGGCCCTTACGCACGTTGGCCAGCAGCGTGAACTGGCTGATCACCAGCACCGCACCCCCGACCTCGCTGAGACTGCGATTGAACTTGCCGGCCGCGTCGGCGAAGAGGCGCAGCGCGGCCGTCTTCGCCGCCAGCGCTTCGGCCTGCTCGGGGCCATCGTCGCGGGCCACGCCCACCAACGACACGAACCCCACACCGATCGCGCCGGCCACCTCGCCATCGACCGTCACGGTGGCGGCGGTCACTCGTTGCAGCACGACGCGCATGGCGGCTAGACAAGCGCCCGGCGGCCGTCGCGGCGGCCGCCGTTCACGCTATGACTTGGTCACGGATGTGGATTTGTCGTCGGATTTCTTCGCGGACTTGGCGCCGGGCTTGGCATCCGCCTTGGCTGCGGACTGGGACTCGCTCGTCTTGGCGCCCTCACCGCTCTCGTCGGACTTCGGTTTGCTGCCATCGCCGCTAGCGCCGGACCGACCGTGGCTGGATGTGCGGCTATCCGTTTTGTAGAAGCCGGAGCCCTTGAAAACGATGGCCGGCGCCGTGGGAATCCGCCGCGCCCCTGCCTCGCACTCTTGGCAGGGCTGCTGCACCGGCGCGTCGAAGCCTTCAGTCTTCTCGTAGGCGTGCCCCTCCGTGCATTCGTACGTGTAGCGTGGCACCCGGAATCTCCAATGCCGCCCCACAGAGCGGTCTGGCTCACTCTCGGCTGGGCAGCGTATCAGCGGACCGCTGAGCCAGCAATATCCTGGCAGACAGCCGCGGCCTGCGTTGCTCGCCCCAGGGCGGGCGGCCTATACTGCGCACTGAGATTGAGGACCTGCTCCGTGAGCTTCGCGGTCGGGCGCCGGCCGCGTTTTTGTGTGCGCAGGACCGCCACTGAGGCTTGCCAACGGGAGTGCGATGGTTGAGCCGGTGTCCATGAAGGACTTGCTGGAGGCCGGAGTCCACTTCGGCCACCAAACCCGTCGTTGGGATCCCCGGATGCGGCCCTTCATCTTCGGCGCCCGCAATGGCATCCACATCCTGGATCTGGCGCAAACGGTCAAGCTCCTCGACTCGGCCGTCGACTTCGTCCGCGATACCGTCGCGGCCGGCGACGAAGTCCTCTTCGTTGGCACCAAGAAGCAGGCGCAAGAGCTCGTGGAGAAAGAAGCTCAGCGCTGCCAGATGCCCTACGTGATCAACCGTTGGCTCGGCGGCACGCTGACCAACTGGCAAACGATCCAGCCGCGCATCAAGCATCTGCTGCGCTTGGAGCGCCTGGAGGAGGCCGGTGATTTCGAGCTGCTGTCGAAACGCGAAGGGATCCACCGGCGGGTCGAGCTTCTCCGCCTCCGCCGCCATCTCGGCGGCCTGCGGGACATGTCCCGCTTGCCGGGCGCGCTCTTCATCATCGACGTGCCCAAAGAGACCATCGCTGTGCTGGAAGCGCACCGGCTCGGCATCCCGACCGTCGCCGTCTGCGACACCAACGCGGACCCCACGCTCATCACCTACCCCATCCCCTCCAACGACGACGCCTTCCGCGCCCTCGGCTTGATCACCACGCGCATCGCCGACGCGGCGCTCGAAGGCTTCGCCGTGCGGGAGAGCGCCCGCGCCGATGAGGCCGCTGCCGAGCAGGCGGCCGCGGCGAGCCGGGACCAAGGCAACGTCACGGCCGGCGCCGCCACCCCGGGCTAGCAGCGGCCCCACCCTCGGCTGACGAGAGGACCCCAGCGGTGGCCATCAGCATCGACGACATCAAGGCCCTGCGCGAGCGCACCATGGCCGGGGTCATGGACTGCCGCGCGGCGCTGGCCGAGGCCGACGGAGACATGGACAAGGCCGTGGCTTTCCTCCGCGAAAAGGGCCTCGCCAAGGCGGCCAAGCGCGTGGACCGCGAAGCGACCCAGGGCGTGGTGGAGGCCTACGTGCATGGCGGCCGCATCGGCGCCATGGTCGAGCTGAACTGCGAGACGGACTTCGTGGCTCGCACCGACCTCTTCAAGCAGCTCGCGCATGACATCGCCATGCAGGTGGCCTCCATGGCCCCGCAGACCGTTGATCCGGCGGACCTGCCCAGCGACGCCGAGGGCCCGGCCGCGGAACGCGCGCTGCTGACCCAGCCGTTCATCAAAGACGCCGACAAGACCGTCCATGATCTGATCAACGAGGCCATCGCCAGCACCGGCGAGAAGATCGAAGTCCGGCGGTTCGCGCGCTTCGTCCTTGGGGACTGACGGCGGCGCCCGGGAGCCCCCCATGGCCGACACGGCGCCGCCTGAACGGGTTCTCCTGAAGCTAAGCGGCGAAGCGCTGATGGGCTCCCAGCCCTTCGGCATCGACCCATCCGCGCTGCGTGGCATCGCCGACCAACTCGCGCGCTGCCACGCACACGGGGTGCAGATCGCCGTGGTGGTGGGCGGCGGCAACCTCTTCCGCGGCCGCACGGCCGCCGAGGCCGGCATTGACCGCGCCACCGCCGACTACGCCGGCATGCTGGCCACCATCATCAACGCCCTAGCGCTCCAGGACGCCTTGGAGGCGGTCGGTCTGGAGGTGCGGACCATGTCCGCCATTACGGTGGCGCAGGTCGCCGAGCCCTACATCCGGCGCCGAGCCATCCGGCACCTGGGAAAAGGCCGCCTGGCGCTCTTCGCCGGCGGCACCGGCAACCCCTACGTCACCACCGACACCGCCGCCGCGCTCCGCGGGGTGGAGATCGGCGCGGCCCGGCTCTTGATGGCCAAGAGCGGAGTGGACGGGGCCTACACCACCGACCCCGCCACCGACCCAAAGGCGCGCCGCTACGAAACGCTCAACTATCGCGACGCCATCGCCGACCGGGTGCAGGTGATGGATACGGCCGCGCTCTCCCTCTGCGAAGAGAACGCTCTCCCCATCCTGGTCTTTGATATCGGCCCGCCGGACGCTATCGTGCGAGCGGTGATCGATGGCTCCATCGGGACGCTGGTCGGCGCCATGCCCACGCGCCTGGCCGGCTCCGAGGAGTAGGCGGAGGCGGGGCCGGCGCCACCGGGCGCGAAGAGAGTTATGCCCGACGACGATGACCTCACCGCGCTGGCCCTCGACGATGCCCAGACCCGAATGGGGAAGGCCGTTGAGGCGCTGCGGCGAGAGTTGCAGACCATCCGCACCGGGCGCGCCCATCCGGGGCTGGTGGAGCACTTGCGCGTGGACTACTTCGGCACGGAGATGCCGCTCAACCAGCTCGCCACCATCAGCGCGCCCGAGGCGCGGCTGCTTGTCATCCAACCGTGGGACAAGAACGCGACCGGTCCCATCACCAAGGCCATCCAGCTCTCAGACCTGGGCCTCAATCCTCAGAGCGACGGCGTAGTGATTCGCCTCGCCATCCCCGAGCTCACGGAAGAGCGACGCCGGGAGCTGGCCCGCTTGGTGTCCCAGAAGAGTGAAGCCGCGCGCGTGGCCGTGCGCAACATCCGCCGCCATGTGCAAGACGAGCTCCGCAAGTTCGCCAAGGCCAAAGATATCTCCCAGGACGCAGAGCGGAACGCCCACAATGACTTGGAGAAGCTGACCCATCGGCTCGTGGAAGACGTAGACCGCGTGGGCAGTGACAAGGAACGGGAGATGATGGAAGTCTAGGATGGCCGCACCACGCCCCGCCGCCACCATCGTGCCGCAGCACGTCGCCGTCATCATGGATGGCAACGGACGCTGGGCCGGGGCGCGCGGTCTTCCGCGCACGGCCGGACACCGCGCCGGCACGGAGAACATCCGCGCGGTGATTCGCGCCTTCGGCGACCGCGGCGTCCGCTACCTGACGCTCTTCGCCTTCTCAACGGAGAACTGGAGCCGGCCGCGCGGCGAGGTCTCGGGACTCATGCGCATCCTCGCTCGCACGATCCGGCGCGAGGTCAAGCCGCTGCACGAGGCCGGCGTGCGGCTTCATTACATCGGCCGGATCGAGGTCCTCCCTAAGCCACTGCAACGGCAGATTGCGGAAGCGGTCGATCTCACCCGCAACAACACCGCCATGATGCTCTGCGTGGCCTTCAACTACGGCGCCCGCGCCGAGTTGGTCGATGCCGTGCGGCGGATCATCGCGGACGGCATCCCCGCCGAAGCGATCGATGAAGAGACCATCAGCCGCTACCTCTACACCGCCGGGATCCCCGACCCTGACCTGATCATCCGCACCGGCGGCGAATGGCGGCTGTCCAATTTCCTGCTATGGCAATGCGCCTACGCCGAATATCACGCCACCCCCACGTACTGGCCGGACTTCAGCGAGCGCGACGTGGATGAAGCGCTGGCCGTCTACCAACAACGGCTGCGGAAGTTCGGCGCGCTGCCGCCGGCCCACCCGGCCGCCCGGCCGGCCGCACCGTCCTCCGTCACATCGCTGGCGGGAGTGCCCAGCGGGAACGGCGCCTGACGCGTGGCGGCAGCAGAGGAATCGCAGGCTCAACGGGGCCTGCAACGGCTGGCAGGCTCCAACCTGCTGCTCCGCAGCGCCACGGCCGCCGTCGCCGTGCCCGTCTTGGTTGTCCTCATCCTCGTGGGAGGCGAACTGTGGGCGGCGGTCGTCGCCCTCACGCTGGTGGTGGCGGTGTTCGAATATGGCGCCGCCGTCGGCCTGCGAAGCCGCGACCCCCTGCTCTGGCTCACCGCGGCCGGCGCGGCCGCGCTGCCGGCCGTCGCGCTGATCGACGACATCCCCCAAACGTGGCCGCTCACGGCGCTGGCGCTGGCGCTGCTCGCGGCCCCCATAGTCGCCGGCCTTGGCGGTCGCGTTGGCGATCCGCCCGCCCCGGCCCTCGCGCCCCAGGCCAAGCGGCTCGCGTTCGCCGCGCTCGGCGTCCTCTACTTCGGCTGGTTGGGCAGCTTTGCCGTACTGCTCCGCCAGGCGCCGTCGGGAGAGGAGTGGGTGTTGCTCGCCGTCTTCGCCATCATGGCCGCCGACACCGGCGCGTACGTGGTGGGTCGCTCGGTCGGCCGGCACGCGCTGGCTCCGCGCCTCAGCCTCAACAAGACCGTGGAGGGCACGGTCGGAGCGCTGGCGGCAGGCTTCGCGGCCGTGCTGCTGATCGACCTCCTGCTCGATCTGGACGTCACCATCTGGAAGATGGTGATCCTGGCGCTGATCCTGCCCGTCATGGCCGTGCTCGGCGACCTCGCGGAGTCCACCTTGAAGCGCTCGCTCTCGGTCAAGGATCTCGGCCGTCTGATCCCAGGCCACGGCGGGGTGCCCGATCGACTGGATAGTCTGTTATTCGGGATCCCAACGGTATACTTATTCATGCAATGGGTTGTTCTCTAACCCGTGTCACCGTCCTGGGCAGCACCGGCAGCATCGGGACCCAGACACTGGACGTCATCCGATCGCTGAACGGGCGCTTTGAGCTCCTCGGGCTCGCCGCAGGCCGGAATTTCGACCTCCTCGCCCGGCAAGCGCGCGAATTCCGACCCCCCCTGCTCTGCTGCGATGGCGCCGACCCCGACGCGCTTCGCCGCCTCGCCGGCGAAATCGGCGCGACCGTCGTGTCGATGATAGAGATGGCGGCCCACCCCGACTTGGAAGTGCTGGTGGTCGGCACCGCCGGGCGCGCCGGCCTGGAGCCCACGTTGACCGCGCTTGAGCGCGGGCGGGCGGTGGCCCTGGCGAATAAAGAGGTGATTGTGATGGCGGGGCACCTGGTGCGCCGTGCCGCCGACCGCGGGGGCGGCGATCTGCGGCCGATCGATTCCGAGCACAGCGCCATCTGGCAGTGCCTCTGGGGGGAAGAAGGCAACGCCATCCGCCGGATCATCCTGACCGCATCGGGGGGCGCGCTCCGCGATCTGCCCCTCGACGCGCTTCCCGACGTCACGCCAGAGCAGGCCTTGCGCCACCCCACCTGGCGAATGGGCAAGAAGATCACCATCGACTCCGCCACGCTGCTGAACAAGGGGATGGAGACCATCGAGGCCCGCTGGCTCTTCGATGTGCCGTACGAGCGCGTGGAGGTCATCCAGCACGGCGAGTCCATCGTGCACTCGCTCGTCGAGTTGTGTGACGGCTCCGTCAAGGCCCAACTGGGCAACCCGGACATGCGCCTGCCCATCCAGTGCGCCCTCAGCTATCCCCAGCGGCTCGCGCCAACCGTGGCGCCGCTGGACCTCGCCGCCCTGGGCACCCTCACGTTCAAGACGCCCGACCTGGAGCGCTACCCCTGCCTGCGCCTGGCCATGGACGCCGGCCACCGCGGCGCCACCTACCCCGCGGTCCTCGCGGCCGCCGATGAGGTGGCCGTGGAGGCGTTCCTGGAGCGCCGCCTCCGCTTCACGGAGATCCCGGCCCTGATCGAAGCGACACTCGCCGCCCACGATCCCGTGTCCGAGCCCGAGCCCGATCTGGCCGCGATCGATGAGGCGGATGCCTGCGCCCGGCGTTTCGCCACCGAATGGCTGGCGGTCCGCGCATGACCGTGATCGAATCCGTCCTGCCCTTCGTCGGCATCTTGCTCGGCTTGATCATCCTGCATGAGCTCGGCCACTTCGTGGTCGCCAAGATGGCCGGCGTGCGGGTGGAGGAGTTCGGCATAGGCATGCCGCCGCGCATCGGGGGCATCCGCTTCGGCGAGACGCTCTACTCCATCAACTGGCTCCCCCTCGGGGGCTTCGTCCGCCTCACCGGGGAGGAGAGCGCTCGCGTCTTCGTGACGCAGATCAACCGCTTCGGTCCCGCGGACCGCGCCGGCCTGCGCTCCAACGATGTAATCCTGGAGGTCAACGGCGTCCCCGTTCACAGCCAGGAGCAGCTGGCCCAGAACCTGGGCATCGCTCTGCTAGACGACGAGAGCGAGGGCCCGATCGAGCTGCTCGTCGATCGCGAGATCGCCGGCGATCGCGGTCCCACGTTGGAGCGCCAGACCCTCACCTTGGAGCCACCGCCCGGCAGCGAGATCGACTCCATCAGCTCGCGCAAGGCCGCCGCCGCCATCAGCCACATCGCCGGGATCCAGGTCGGCCCGGACCCCCGCTCGCTCGCCACCAAGCCGCGCCCCGTGCGCATCGCCGTGATGGCGGCAGGCGCGGGCGTGAACTTCGTGCTCCCGATCATCCTTTTCGCCATCGCCGTGATGATCCCCCAGCCCGTGGCCGAGGGCCCCGCCATCATCACCTCGGTCGTGGGCGGCGGCCCGGCCGACCAGGCCGGCCTGCAACCTCGTGATGAGGTCATCAGCGTCAACGGCGACCCAATCCGCAACGCCTCCGACCTCAGCCTGGCGATTCAGCTCAACGTCGGCGAGGACATCAGCGTCGTCGTCGAGCGGGACGTCGTCCAGGAGACCGCCACGCAACGCGCCAGCGCCGAGCGCGAGCGCTTCGAGACCATCGTCCGCGCCCGCCTAGCGCCCGACCAGCTGGAGCACGTAGTTCAGCCCGGCGAAACGGTTCACGACGTGGCGGAGATCCTCGGCGTCAGCGCCAGCCAGGTCCTGGCCGGCGCCGGCTTCACCAACGGAATCCCGCTCGAGCCCGGCGTTGAGCTCTTGCTACCCGACGGCCAACGCTACCTCACCCAGCCGGACGACACGGCGGAGAGCGTCGCGCGCGATCTGGGGATCCGGTCGACGGTCGTGCTGGACGCCGCCGGCATCGATCCGCTGCACCTCGCACCGGGCACGCTCGTCACCATCCCGCAAGGGCCCACCGGCATCACCATCACCAACCTGCGCCGCACCACCGTGAATGCGAGCGAGGGGTTCTTCAGCGCCGTCGGCTCCGGCTGGGACCGGACCATGGACACCCTGATCTTGATGCGCAACCGCATCCGCTCCTGGATTGCGGGGGGCGAGCCGTTGCAGCTCTCCGGGCCCATCGGCATCGCCCAGACCACGGGCGAAGTGGTGAGGGAAGTGGGCTGGCTGCGGCTGATCGAACTGGCGGCGCTGCTCAGCATCAACCTGGCGATCATCAACATCCTGCCGCTGCCCATGCTGGACGGGGGCCGGATCATGTTTGTGCTGATCGAGATCCTGCGCGGAGGGCGACGCATCTCTCCGGAGAAAGAGGGCCTGGTCCACCTCGCCGGGTTCGTCCTGATCCTGATGTTCGTGGTGATCGTGAGCTACTTCGACATCCTGCGCGTCGTGGATGGGGAGAGCGCCCTGCGCTAGGAGAGCGCCCTGCTGCGCTAGGAGAGCGCCCTGCGCTAGGAGAGCGCGGAGAGCGCCCTGCGCTAGGAGAGCGCCCTAGGAGAGCGCCCTGCGCTAGGAGAGCGCCCTGCGCTAGGAGAGCGCCCTGCGCTAGGAGAGCGCCCTGCGCTAGGAGAGCGCCCTGCGCTAGGAGAGCGCCCTGCGCTAGGAGAGCGCGCTGCGCTAGGAGAGCGCGCCGCGCTAGGCGCGTACGCCGCTGCCGGCGCGCCGCTCCGCGATCACGGCATCCAGCGCGACCCGCAATTCACCGAGCACCCGGTCATACGGATAGGCGCCGATGGTCTCCGACCCGCGCTTAAGGTTCACGGCCGCCGGCCCGCACCAGAGGCCCAGATCGGCGCCATCGGTTTCACCCGGCCCGTTCACCCGACAGCCCATCACGGCGATCGTGATGTCGTACTCCTGGGCGTAGGCGGTCAGCTCCTTCACGTCGCGCGCCAGATCGATGAAGGCCTCGTTCTCCACGCGCGAGCAGGAGGGGCAGGAGATGATGTTCAGCCCCTGGTCCAGAGACGCGGGGACGGAACGGAAGCGTCCGGCGGCGATGTCCGCCAGGATCTCGCGGGCCACCGTCACCTCGCGGCCCTTCTCCTCGAACGGCACCGTGAGCGACACGCGCACGGTGTCGCCGATTCCCTCGGTGAGCACCTGCTCAAAGGCGACCCGTGTCTTGATCTCGCCCTCCGGCGGCATGCCCGCCTCGGTGACGCCCAGGTGGATGGGCACGTCCGGCCGCTCGGCCGCAAAGCGACGGTTCCCTTCCACCACCTTGCGCCAGTCGGAGTCCTTCAGCGACACCACGTAGCGCTGAAAGCCCAGATCGTCCAGCAGGGCGCAGTGCTCCAGCGCGCTGGCCACCATCGCACCGACGTGATCGCTCCCGTATCGCTCTTGCAAACGCGGGTCCACCGACCCGCAGTTGACGCCCACGCGGAGCGCGCAGTCGTTCTTCGCGGCCGTCTCGGCGAGGAAGGCCACCTTGTCCCGCACCGGCTTCTGCTTCTCGTGGTGGTGCAAGTGGCCGGGGTTGTAGCGCAGCTTGTCCACGTAGGGCGCCACCAACGGCGCCAGGCGGTAGTTCTCTTGCAGGTCCACTGAAAGGGTCGCGCGGGTCCGCGCCCGCACCTCCGCCAGCGCCTCCACGTCCTTCTTGGAATCCACGGCGATGCGGACCAGGTCTGCCCCCGCCTCCTGGATCAGGTTCACCTGGCGCACCGTGGCCTCGACGTCCTGGGTCCGCGTCGCCGCCATGGACTGCACGGCGATCGGCGCCCCGCCGCCGATCGTGATCGGGCCCACCTGGACCGGCCGCGTCGGATTTCGCTTCATCCGGGTCACCTCTATCGCCCGCGCGTCGCAATCTTCGCACGGTCGCGGGACGCAGGATAGCAAGTGATGGCTCGCAACGGCATGCTCGGATCGAACCGCGTACGCTGGCCCCCGTGCTCTTCGACGCCATCTTCCTCACCCTCTTTTTCCTCACCTGGTGCCTGCTGGGCGCGCTCCCCTGGATCGTGCTCGGGGTCCGGCGCCGGGCGTACGGCGCGATCTGGGCCCTGCCGTTCGCCCTCCTCGGCGGCGCCGGCGGCGGCGTCCTGGTGCCCGTCCTGGGCGTGGACACGGGCGCGGGCATCGGCGTGAGCATGGCCACGGCCTTCGTGGGTGGGGCGCTGCTCAGCGCGCTCGCCTACCAGGTCTGGGACCAGTACGCCCTGGGCCGACGCTTCGCGCCCTTGGCCGTCCGCGACGACGAGGTCAGGGAGAGGCGCATCGCGACGGCCCTACCGGCCGATCCGCCGCCCGCCACGTCAAACGACCCGCCGACGCCCTGATGCCGCTGGCCCGCCGCCGCAACGTTGGCTAGGCTCGCTGCACCATGGCCACTCGCATGAGCGCGATGTTCGGGCGCACGCTGCGCCAGGCCCCGGCCGAGGCCGAGACCGCCAACCACCAGTTGCTCCTCCGCGCCGGCCTCGTGGCCCAGCTCGCCGCCGGCGTGTACTCCTACCTGCCGCTGGGCTGGCGCGCCCTTCGCAGGATCGAGGCCATCATCCGCGACGAGATGGACAGCGCCGGCGCACAAGAGCTCCTGATGCCAATCATCCAGCCGGCGGAGCTCTGGAAGGAGACCGGCCGCTACGAGGACTACGGCGACGTCCTCTTCCGCCTGCGCGACCGGCGCGACCGCGAGCTGGTGCTCGCACCCACGCACGAGGAGGCCGTCACCGACCTCGTGCGCAACACGGTCCAGTCGTACCGAGACTTGCCGATCAACCTCTATCAGATCCAGCACAAGTTCCGTGACGAGCCGCGCCCGCGCGGCGGCCTCATCCGGGTCCGCCAGTTCATCATGAAAGACGCCTACTCGTTCGACCTGGACGAAGCCGGCTTCACCGCCTCCTACGACTCGATGACCGCCGCCTATGCCAACGTCTTCCGTCGCTGCGGCGTCCCCTCCCTCGCCGTGGAGGCGGACTCCGGGGCTATCGGCGGCAAGATCTCACAGGAGTTCGTCTTTCTGTCAGACATCGGTGAGGACACCATCGTCACCTGTCCCCGCTGCCACTACGGGGCCAACACCGAGCGCGCCGAGTTCAACCGCGGTGGCCCCGACACCGCCGACCCCCTCCCCATGGAAGAGGTCGCCACCCCCGGGATCACCACCATCGCCGACCTCTCCGCCTCCCTGAGCATCCCGCCTCGCCAGACCGCCAAGGCGCTCTTCTACATGGCGGACGGCGAGCCGGTCTTCGCCGTCATCCGCGGCGACCTGGAGGTCAATGAGGTCAAGCTCCGAAACCTGCTCAAGGCCCATGACCTGCGCCCGATGGACGAGGCCGAAGTCGAGGCCGCCGGCTGGGTGGCCGGCTATGCCTCGCCCGTGGGCCTCCAAGGCGTTCGCGTGGTCGCCGACGTGTCCATCACGGAGGCGTCCAACCTCGTCGCCGGAGCGAACAAGCCGGACACGCACTTGCGCAACGTCAACTACGAGCGCGACTGGTCCGCTGCCGTCGTGGGCGACATCGGGCTGGCCCGCGCCGGGGACCCCTGTCCGCGCTGCGGCGATCCGCTGGAGCTGCGTCGGGCCATCGAGCTGGGCCACGTCTTCAAGCTCGGCACGGTCTACAGCGAAGCGATGCGCGCCACCTTCCTGGACGCTGGCGGCCAGCAGCAGCTGCCGATCATGGGCTGCTACGGCATCGGCGTGGAGCGGCTGCTGGCCGCCGTGATCGAGGCCAACCACGATGAGCAAGGCATCCGCTGGCCCCGCTCCGTCGCTCCCTACGATGTCCACATCGTCGCCATTGGCTTCGCGGACGCGGACGTCCGCGCCGCCACGGAATCCGTCGAGCGCGCATTGGAGGCGGCCGGTCTCGCCGTCCTGACGGACGACCGGGACGAGCGCCCCGGGGTCAAATTCAACGACGCCGACCTTCTGGGAATGCCGCTCCGCCTCACGGTCAGCCCGCGCAACCTGAAAGAAAGCGTCGTGGAATTCAAGCGCCGCGACCAGCCGGACGCCCTCAAGGCGCCGCAGTCCCAACTCCTCGAAGCGATCGAGCATGCACTCGACGACCCAGAGTCGCCGTGACCCTTCCTGCATGGCGGGCCTCTGCGGCGTTTGCTATACTTGATAAGAATCCTAAGCGTTCTTCGCTGAAGGTGGGCTCTGCCCACCTTCTCTCGTTTGGAGACCGGGATGCCCAGCCGGTGGTGATATGACTCCTGACTTCCTGACAGCCATTACCCAGCTCACATCGGAAAAGAATCTGCCGGAAGACGTGGTCTTCGAAGCGGTGGAGTCCGGGCTGGCCGCGGCCTACAAACGCGACTACGAGATCCAAGGCGAAACGCACGTTCGTATCGATCGCATCTCGGGCGCTCTCAGGGTCTGGTCTGAGCGCGAAGTGGTCGAGGTGGAAGAGGATATCGCCGACAAAGACCTCCAGATCGACCTTGACCGCGCCCGCGGCATCCAGGCAGACATCCAGATAGGCGACACGCTCACGCGCGAAGAAACCGTGGGCGACGCTGGCCGCATCGCGGCCCAGACCGCCAAACAGGTCGTGCTCCAGCGACTCCGCGAGGCCGAGCGCGAGGTCGTCTACGACGAGTACTCAGGCCAAGAGGGGGACATCCTGTCCGGCGTGGTGCAGCGCATAGAGGCGCGCCAGGTGATCATTGACCTCGGCCGCACGGAAGCCGTCCTGCCGCCCACGGAGCAGGTCCGCATGGAGCACCCCCGGCCGGGCCAGCGCATCCGCGTGTATCTGCTGGAGGTCCTCAAGACCAACAAGGGGCCGCAAGTCGTGGTCTCGCGCACCCACAAGAATCTGATTCGTCGGCTCTTTGAGCTGGAAGTGCCGGAGATTCTGCGCGGCCTGGTCGAGATCATGGGCGTGGCCCGCGAGCCTGGGCATCGCACCAAGATCGCCGTCCACAGTCACCAGGAAGGGCTGGATCCAGTGGGCGCCTGCGTCGGCATGCGCGGCGTCCGCATCCAGAACATCGTCAACGAGCTCCAGGGGGAGCGCGTGGACGTGATCCAGTGGGACCGTGATCCGCGCCGCTACGTCGCCCACGCGCTGGGGCCCGCCCAGGTGGTGGCCGTCCGCGTGGATCCAGAGACGAACACGGCCGAGATCGCCGTGCCGGATACGCAGCTGTCCCTGGCCATCGGCAAGGAGGGGCAGAACGCCCGCCTGGCGGCCCGTCTGACGGGGATGCGCATCGACATCAAGCCGCTCTCCCTGGCGGAGAAGCTGGCGGAGGACGGAGTCGGACCGCTGGCCCCGCAGCCGGAGCTGCCGGTCGCCGAGGCCGCCCCGCCGGAGGCCGAGGCCCCTCAGGCCGCGCCAACGCCGGCCGCCGCCGAGGAGCCGGAACTCGTGGCCGCCGCCGTCGAGTCTGCCGCACAACCGGACCGGCGCGAGGCAGCAGGCGGGGAAGAAGAGGCCGCTCAAGAGCCCGAGGAGCAGTTCGAGCCGGCCCTGGCCGCGGTCGAGGTGGCGACCGTTGCCTCTGAGCCCGGCCGGATCCGCTTCGCGGAAGACGTCTTGGCACGCCCAACGGAGGAACCGCAGCGGCCGCGCAAGAAAAAGCGAGTCAAGCAGTACGTCGAGAGCGACGAAGGGCTGGATGAAGATCCGTACGCCGAGTACAACAAGGACGACGAGTAACCCGGATCCCACAGCGTGCAAGAAGGCCGATGGTCGAGACCAAGACTCCAGCCCCGCGCCTCCCGCAACGGACGTGCGTCGGTTGTCGCAGCACGACCGACAAGAGCGCCTTGCTGCGCGTGGTGCGCACGCGCGAGGGTGCGGTCGTCGTCGACTCCCGCGGCCGGGCCCCCGGCCGCGGCGGCTACCTCTGCCCCCGGCCGCCATGCTGGACGGCGGCGCTCCAGGGCGACCGCTTGGGCGTAGCCTTGCGCACGGCCCTGAACGAGACCGACCGCCGGCGCTTGCGCGACTACGCCCTGCGTCTGGCCGCCGACGGGAACGGAGCCGCCGATGACGACTGAAGCTGGCGAGAAGCCCGTTCAGATCCCCCGCACGCTGACGGTGCGCGAGCTCGCCGACCTCCTCGGCGTCACGGGCGTGCAGATCGTCAAGACCTTGATCGCAAGCAGCGTCATGGCGGACGTCACGAAAACGATCGACTACGACACCGCGGCGATGATCGCCACGCAGTTCGGCTTCCAGCCAACGCAAGGCGGCGAAGTCCTGGAAGACCCGGCCGCATCCGCAACCATTGACCTCTTCGCCGACGAAACGCCGGACGCGGCCGCTTCCCTGCGGCCGCGCCATCCGGTCGTGGCGCTGCTCGGTCACGTCGACCATGGCAAGACCAGCCTGCTCGACTTGGTCCGCGATACACGCGTGACCGCCGGCGAGGCGGGCGGCATCACGCAGCACATCGGCGCCTATCAGGCGATGTGTAACGACCAGTTGATCACCTTCCTGGACACGCCCGGCCACGAGGCGTTTACGCAGATGCGGGCCCGCGGTGTCGGAGCCACGGATATCGCCGTCCTCGTCGTCGCAGCGGATGATGGCGTGATGCCGCAGACGATCGAGGCGATCGATCACATTCGCGCCGCCGGTGTGCCGATGATCGTCGCCCTCAACAAGATCGATCTCCCCAACGCCAACCCGGATCGCGTCAAGTCCCAACTCACCGAACGAGAGGTCGTGATTGAGGAGTACGGCGGCGATGTTCCGCTGGTTCCCGTGTCCGCCGTGACGCGCGAAGGGCTGGACAACCTCCTCGAGACGATCCTGCTGGTCGCCGAGCTGCAAGATCTCAAAGGTAACCCAGACCGCATCGCGGACGGCGTGGTCTTGGAGGCGGAACTCGACCGCCGCCAGGGGTCGCGGACAACCGTGCTCGTGCAGCGGGGAACCCTGCGGCCGGGCGCGACGCTCTTGGTCGGCGAAACGTGGGGCAAAGTCAAGGCCCTGCTGGATTTTCGCGGCCGGCGCATCACCGCGGCCGGACCCTCGACCCCGGTGTCCATCCTTGGTATCCAAGATATCGCCGAGGCTGGTGACCGCTTCCGCGTCATGAAGAACGAGCGAGAGGCCAAGGCCATCTACGAGAGCGCCAAACGCGTCCGCGAGACCGCCGCGGCGAAAGTCGGCCATGCCGCCAGCCTGGACGCGCTCTTTGGCGAGATCAGCCGTGGCACAACCCGCGAGCTCAACCTGATTCTGAAGACCGATGTCCAGGGCAGCGTCGATCCGATCCGCACCGCGCTGGAACAGCTATCCGGCGACGAGGTCCGCGTGAAGGTGATCCACGGCGCAGTTGGCGCGGTCACCGAGAGCGACGTGAACTTGGCCCTGGCGGCCAAAGGGATCGTGCTCACCTTCAACACGGAGGCCGCGCCCGGGGCGGCCAAGCTCGCCGCCGCGGAAGGCATCGAGATCCGCCGCTAT
Organism: Dehalococcoidia bacterium; assembly: GCA_963663235.2. Classification (GTDB taxonomy): domain Bacteria; phylum Chloroflexota; class Dehalococcoidia; order Bin125; family Bin125. Next base: position 82,646 of record CAXXNO010000011.1, on the reverse strand, counting down.
GACGTGATCTACAAGGTGGTGGAGGAGGTCGACGCGGCGCTCAGCGGCCTGCTCGAACCGATCGTGGTGGACGTGGTGGACGCGCAGGCCGAGGTGCTGCAGATCTTCGCCATCCGCCGCCTCGGCAATGTGGCCGGCTCCCGCGCGATAGAAGGGACCGTCCGCCGCGACGCGCTGGTGCGCGTGTTGCGGGGAGACCAACGGCTGGCCGAGGGCAAGATTGCTAGCCTGCGCCGCTTTCAAAACGACGCGCGCGAAGTGCAGGCCGGACAGGAGTTCGGCGTCGCGGTGGAGGGCTTCCAGGACTTCGAGCCGGGCGACCGGCTGGAGTTCTTCCACCAAGAGCAGCAAAGCCGCGCCATCACCCGCGGGCGGACGCCGCCGGCGACCGCGAATCGGACGTGAGCCATGGCTCGTCGACGCGAACGCGTCAACGAGCTCCTGCGCGAGGTCGTGGCGGAGATCGTCACGCGGGAGCTGAAGGATCCCCGGCTGGACCTGGAGATGCTCTCCATCACCGAAGTGCGCGTCTCTCCGGACCTCCGCCATGCGCGCGTGCAGGTCTCCGTCCTGGGGTCAGCGGAGGAGCGGTCGGGGGCGATCGCCGCACTGAATCACGGCCAGCCCTTCATCCGGCGGCTGCTGAAACCGCGTCTCGCGATGAAAAGCATCCCGGAACTCCGCTTCGAGCTCGATGACCGCCTGGAGCGGGACCAGGCGATGCTCAGCTTCATGGACCGCGTCGCCGTGGAAGACGGGACGGCCGGCGCCCCGGGCGCCCCGACCGCTCCCGCGACCGAGTGATGGGAGCCACAACGGCCGCAGGCCGCCGAACGGCGCTGTTCCTTATCGACAAGCCGAGCGGTCCCACCTCGCACGACATCGTCCTACAAGTTCGGCACTGGACGGGCGTCCGCCGGACCGGCCATGCCGGCACGCTGGACCCATTAGCCACCGGCTTGCTCCCCGTCTTCGTGGGCCCAGCGACCCGCCTCATCGAATACCTCTCTGGTTATGACAAGTGCTACCGCGCGACTCTGCGTCTGGGCATCCGGACGGACACGGATGACGCCATGGGCGCGGTGATCGCGGAGCGGACCGTCCCGGCGCTGCGTATCGAGGAGATCGATGCGCTCGCCGATCGCTTTCGGGGCGCCATCTCGCAGGTTCCCCCCACCTACAGCGCCGTGAAGGTCGGCGGGGTCACCGCGCATCGCGCCGCGCGACGGGGCGAGCCGCTCTCCCTGAAGCCCCGGATGACCACGATCCATGCGCTCGACCTCGAAGACTGGAGCAGTCCCCTGCTCCGGCTCTCGGTCCGCTGCAGCACCGGCACCTACGTGCGCGCCATCGCCCGCGATCTGGGGGAGGCCTTAGGCTGCGGCGCGCACTTGATCGAGATGCGTCGGACGGCCATCGGCAGCGTGCGCGCCGAGGAAGCGCAATCGCCAGACGCGCTCGCGGAAGCCTTCGCGGACGGCCGCGGCTGGGATCTTGCCGCCCCGCTTGAGCGCTTCTTTGGCGACTGGGACCGCGTGACGCTCCCCGATGATCAGTTAATCCGGGTGCTGCACGGGCGGTCGCTGCGCCTGCAGCCGGGTCGCAGCGACCGCCCGCACCTTCTCGCCACCGATACCCGCGGTCGCTTGGTAGCCGTGCTGGCCGCCGCCGAACCGCCAAGCGATCTCTGGCGGCCGGACAAGGTGCTCGTCTCAATGGACTGAGCGCCCGCTCTTCCTACGCGGACTCGCCGTTCTCCGTCCGCCCGCCCTCTGCCGACAGCTTGAACAGCACCGCCACCACGTCCTCCTCCGTCCGCAGGGAGTAGCCCGTACCGTCCGGCAACAGAACGCCTTCGCCCGGCTGGAGGCAGGCGTCGTCGTCGGGGACGCCGACCAGCAGCCGCCCGCTCACCACAATCAACGCCGCCGTGCCGTCCGCGCGCCGGTTCAAGAGGGTTCGCCCCGGCGCCAGCCGCAGCCCCTGCGCGCGGAGCGCGCTGGGCAGGCCCGTCGGCTGGCCGGCCGGCGTTGCACGGATTCGCTGCAAGGGCATAAGACGCAGGCGATCTAGGAGATGTCGTGGCGCGCCAGGAAGTCCAAGATGTCCTGGACCGTTCGCATCGCGGCGGCGACCTCCTCCGTGATCTCGAACGGGTGCTCGCCGCCGCCGAATTCCTCTTCCAAGGCAATGGAGAGATCCACCACGTCCAGCGAGTCCGCCCCCAGGTCATCGACGAGGTGGGCGTCCTGCCGGACCTTGCTCACGTCGACGCGCAACTGCTCGGCGATGATCTCGGACAACCGCTCCAGGATGGTGCTCACCGGTTGCGCTCCCGCACGCCCGGCGGTTGCCCCGCGGCGTCCTGCAGGACCGCGCCGTGCCCGCTCTGCTCACTCATCGACCTTCGCCAGCGCTACGACGGCGTTCTGTCCGCCAAAGCCGAACCCGTTCGCAATCGCCACCTGAATGCGCGCCTTGCGGCTCCGGTGCGGAACGTAGTCAAGATCGCATTCGGGATCAGGGGTGTCAAGATTGATCGTCGGCGGCAGTTCCTGGCGCCGGATCGCCAGCGCGGTGGCGGCCACGGACAGCGCGCCGGCCGCCCCCATGAGGTGGCCGGTGAGGCTTTTGGGCGAGCTCACGGCCAATCCGTAGGCATGCGCGCCGAAGACCTGCTTGATGGCGCGCGTTTCGGCGGCGTCGTTGAGCGGCGTGCCGGTCCCATGTGCGCAGATGTAATCGACGTCGGCGGGCTCCAGCGCACAGGCCTCCAGGGCGCGCTGCATGGCGCGAGCGGCGCCGCTGCCCGTCGGCTCGGGGGCGCTGACGTGATAGGCGTCGGCGGTCCGCCCCCCGCCGAGCACCTCGGCGTAGATGCGCGCGCCGCGGGCGCGCGCGGCCTCCAGCGGCTCCAGCACGCACACGGCCGCGCCCTCCGCAATGACGAAGCCGTCACGATCTTTGTCGAAGGGGCGCGACGCCCGTTCCGGATCCTCGTTGCGACGCGAGAGCGCGTGCATGTTCGCTAGCGCGCTGATCGCTAACGCCGAAATACTGGCCTCGGCCCCGCCGGCCAACACGATGTCCGCCTCGCCCCGCTGGATGAGGTGAACGGCATCCATGAAAGCGTAGATCGAGCTGGCGCAGGCGGCCACCGACGAGATCACCGGGCCGGTGATCTCCAGTTCCATCGAGACTTGGCAGGCGGCCATGTTCGGCGCCATCGCCGAGACGAACAAGGCGCTGACCCGCCCCGGGCCGCGGTTGGCCAGCACCAGCGTCTCGTCGCTAATCGTCGTGACTCCGCCTCCGCCGGTGTTGATGATCGCCCCAACACGATTGCGGTCCACGGCCGACAAGTCCAGCCCGGAATCCTCCACCGCCAGCCGCGCCGCCCCCACCCCCATCTGCGCGAAACGGGCCATCCGCTTGGCGGCCTTGGCGGTCATGTACCGCTCGGGGGCAAAGTCCGGCACGTCGGCCGAGATGCGCACCTTCAACGCCTGGGTATCGAAGCTGGTGATCGGCCGCACACCGGACCGGCCGCGGCACAGGCTGTCGCTGAACTCGTCGACGCCGGTTCCGATCGGGGTCACCGGCCCGATGCCCGTGATTACGACGCGCGGCGCTGTCCGGTCCAGATCGCTCACCCTACCCAGCGGTGGAAAAGAACCGCGGCGTTGTGCCCCCCCAGCCCCACGGAAGTGGAGAGCGCGGCGGTCAGGTTGACCTCGCGCGCGGTGTTGGGGACGCAATCCAGGTCGCAGTCGGGGTCGGGCGTTTCGTAGTTCAAGGTGGGCGGAATCACCCCATGATGCAGCGCCAGGACGGTGACCGCGCACTCCAGCGCGCCGCTGGCGCTCATCATGTGCCCGGTGGCCGGCTTGATCGACGAGACCAGGATGTTGCGCGCGTGGTCTCCGAACACCTGCTTGATCGCCAGCGTCTCCACGCGGTCGTTGAGCTGTGTCGCGGTCCCGTGCGTGTTGACGTAGCCCACGTCGCCCACGGGCAGGCAGGCCTCATCCATCGCCTGGCGCAGCGCGTTGACCAAGCCACGGCCGGTGGCGTCGGACGCCACCATGTCGTAGGCATCATTGCTGCTGCCGAAGCCGATGACCTCGGCGTAGATCTCCGCGCCCCGCGCCTGGGCGTGCTCCAACTCTTCCAAGATGAGCGAGCAGGCGCCTTCCCCAGGGACGAAGCCGTTGCGATGCAGATCGAAGGGGCGGCAGCCCGCGTTGCGCGGCTCCGTCTCCGGCGCCACCACGCCCATCATCTCGAAGCAGGCATGGAGGAAAGGCAACAGCACCGCCTCTGAACCTCCGACGATCATCGCCTCCGCCCGGCCCAGCTTGATCGTCGCGAAGCCTTCGCCCACGGCATTGGTGCCGGTGGCGCAGGCGCTGGTCGGCGAGTAGTTGGGGCCAGCCGCGCCGGTCTGGATGGCGACGTGCGCGCTGGCCGCATCGACGATGAAGTTGGGCATGGCGAAGGGAGATACGCGGCGCACGCCCCGCTCTTTGACGACATCGTACCAGCGGAACGCTGTTTCCAGGCCGCCACCTCCGGATCCAAAGATCACGCCCACGCGGTCTCGGTTGTCCTCTGTGATCTCCAGACCGGCGTCCGACACCGCTTCGAGCGACGAGACGACGCCGTACTCAACGTTGCGATCCATGTGCTTGAGCGTCTTGGCGTCGATGTGCTTGCTGGCATCGAACTCCTTGACCTCGGCCGCTACGCCAACCTTGAAGGGGCTCGCGTCGTAGCGGGTGATCGGCGCGACACCCGATACGCCGGCCACCAGGTTGTCCCATGTCGTGGGCAGGTCGTTCCCCACGGCGCAAACGGCGCCAAGGCCCGTGACGACGACGCGCCGGGTCACGGTGGGCCCTTTCGTCACTTAGGAATGCCGGTCATTGCCGGGTAGTCGCGCCGCGCCAAGCCGTCCTCGTCGTCGGAGACGGGGAAGGTCCACGCCTTGCGCGAGATCCGCCGCACCAGCTTGGAGAGGACGTCCCCGGGTCCGGCCTCGACGAAGAGCTCCGCGCCCTGGCCGGCCATCGCCTTCACGGCAGCGTCCCAACGCACCGGCGCCAAGAGGGATTCGTGCAACTCCTTAACCATCGCCTCGCGTGTTTGCAGCAGAGCGGCATCGATATTGCTGGTGATGCTCACTTCGGGGTCACGCCAGGGCATGCGATCCACCACGGCGCCGAACTCGCGCTGGGCGTTCTGCATCAGCGGCGAATGCGACGCGATCGAGATCGGCAAGCGCACGGCGCGCTTCGCTCCCATGTCTTCCGCGATGCGCAGCACCTTCCGCACCGCGCTCTCGTCGCCGGATACCACCGTGTGGCCGGGGCCGTTGTCGTTGGCCACCACCAAGGTGCCCTCGGTACAGGCCTCGCCGACGATCGCCCGCACCAGGCGGTCGCGCAGCCCGATGATGGACGCCATGCCGCCCGGCCGGGCGAGTCCGGCCTCCTGCATGATCCGGCCCCGCTCGCTCACGAGGGTCAGCCCACGCTCGAAGTCCAGCGCCCCCGCCGCCACCATCGCGGTGATCTGACCCATGCTGTGCCCGGCCATCGCCACGGGCCGCAGATCGCGGCCCGCACTCGCCCATTTGGCGCGCCAGGCGTCGAACCAGGCGATGCTGGCGGTATAGATCGCCGGCTGCGAGTGGAGGGTGTCGCCCAGGACCTTTTCCGGTCCTTGCTCAATCAGGTGCAGCAGGTCGTAATCGAGCATCTGGGAGGCGCGCTCAAAGCGCTCCCGCGCCTCGGGGTAGACGCGCAGCACCTTCCCGGCCATTCCCCGCGACTGGGACCCCTGGCCGGGAAAGACGACCGCGAAGCCGGGCTCTCGCCGTTCACGCGTTGAAATAGTCACCATGTCCGTTCGAGCCGGAAGCGAGGCGGCCCCCGCCATGATGCTTGGGCGCACGATATCACGGCGGCGATCGCCCCAGCAATCAAGGGCAACCCCTAGGTCATGCGTTCAATTCATCACGAGGCCGCCATCGACGTGGATCACTTGCCCTGTCACGTAGCGGGCCCGCTCGGTTGTGAGAAAGGCCACAAGGGGGGCCACGTCCTCGGGATCGCCCAGCCGCTGGAGCGCGATTTGGGCCTGCACCCGCTCCGCCAACTCCGGCGGCAGATCGGCCGTGATATCGGTGCGGATGAACCCCGGCGCCACGAGATTGGCCGTGATGTTCCGACTCCCCACTTCCCGCGCCACCGCCTTGGTGAACCCCGCCAGCCCGGCCTTGGCGGCGGCGTAGTTGGCCTGGCCGGGACCGCCCATGCTCCCAATCACCGACCCGATATTGACGATCCGCCCCCAACGATTCCGCATCATGCCGCGCAGGCAGGCCCGCGTGCAGAGGAATGCGCCGCGCAGATCGGTGGTTATCACGGCGTCCCAGTCCGCCTCGCTCATGCGCATCACCAGCGTGTCACGCGTGATCCCCGCGTTGTTCACCAGGATGTCGGGCGCCCCCAGTTCGTCGCCGGCGCTCTTCACCATCGCGGTGACGGCGTCGGCGTCGTCCACGTTGCAGGCGACCACGTGGCACCGCCGTCCCGTCTCGCGCACCAGACGGGCGGTCTCTTCCGCGCCTTCCGGCTGGGACACGTAACTGATCGCGACGTCCGCACCCAGCGCCGCCAGCTCCAGGGCGATCGCCCGGCCGATCCCGCGCGAGCCGCCGGTCACCAGCGCAACCCGCCCATGGAGCTCGCGTTCCCGATCAGGCACGGCGCGTGACCATCGGGGGGGCCGTTTCGGCTGGTCGTTGGGACAGGTCATCTCACGCGTGGGACGCGGCGGAGAGCGCACCATCCGGTCGGCAGAGGATGTGTCGAGTCAACTGCCCACTCAAGGCGACGGTCTGCCCCTCCACGTCGACTAACAAGACACCCTCCGGCCCCTGCTCCGCCACACGCACGGCCATGCCGGGACGCAGGTCCTTCTCGTCGCAGTAGCGCAGGAGGTCCGTGTCGTCTTCGATCACGTCGGCGATGCGCGTGATCCTGGCCGTGGCGCCGACCTTCAGTGAACCGATGGGAGCCCAATCACTGTCGCCCCCCTCAGGGAAGTTCCCCGGGATGGGACCGCCGTGGGGGCAGGTCTGGGGATGCCCCAGCAGTTCGGAGATCCGGCCTTCCACGAGATCGCTGATGCCGTGCTCCAAGCGGTGCGCCTCCTCGTGGGCCTCCACCCACCCCAGCTTGAGCACGTCGGTCAGGAAGCGCTCGGTGAGACGGTGGCGGCGCACGATGGAATCCGCGGCCTTGCGCCCGCTCTCCGTGAGGTTGATGCGATGTCCCGGCCCGAACTCGACCAGGTTGAGGCGCGCCATCCGGTCGATCGTCTGCGACACGGATGCCGGCGTGACCTTCAGTCGTTCCGCCAGACGGGCGCCGATCACCGGCTGCCCCTCGGAGATCAGCGCCTCGATCGCTTGCAGGTAGTCCTCTGTCGTCGGCGTGATCGCTACCATCACCGGGTCATTCTACCACGCAGCCCGTTGTCGTTCGGTTCAGGCGCGCTCCACAGTCGCCGTCAGGCCGCGACGCTTGAGCCGGTCGCGGTACAGCTCGCAGCGCTCCAGCGGACAGACGATTACCAGCGCCTTGCCAGCGTGATGCGCCTCCAGCATGACGGCCGTAGCCCCCTCCGTGTCGAGCTCGGGCACGCAGACCAGCAACGAATGCACCACGTAGTCCATCGTGTTGACCTCGTCGTTGTGGAGGACGAGGCGGTACGGCGGCAGAGTGACGGGCCGGACCTCCGTGGCCTCCTCTGTGCCGATCTCCGTGCGCGCCCGGGGCGGACCGCTCATCAAGATCTCGCCAGCGACGGATCCCGCCGCCGCCTGCACCTCAACGATGCGGATCGTCGGTCGCGCGCTCTTCAGCGCCCGCCCACCGCTGGCCGCTCGTGCCGCGCGGAGATCGTGGAAGGTCACGCTCATCGGCGCTGATTGTGCCACGGTTTGGCCCCGGCCGGCCGCACCGCCGGACCCGCTCGATGTGCCGAGTTTGATAGACGCCCCGATCGAGCGCTGCCTACACTCCGCCCCTGGACGCTCGATATCACATGACCGACCCGTCCCCAACGCAGTCCAGTCCCATGCGCGTCACCGTCCTCGGCAGCGGGGCCGCCTGTCCCCCGGCCGGACAGAACAGTTCCGGGTTTCTCGTCGAGGACCAAGGCCAAGCGATCCTCCTGGATTGCGGCCCCGGCGTCGTGCCCACCCTGCAGGAAGCGCAACCCGCGTTTCACCTTGATCATGTCTTCATCAGCCACATGCATCCCGACCACTTCGTCGATGTCTTGCCGCTGCGCTTCCGCGTGAGCCGCCGGCTTGCTGGCCCGCGTGAGCGTCGGGTCACGCTCCATCTCCCGCCCGGCGGCGTCGAGCGACTCGCCGACATCCTGGACGCCGTGTCGTTTCCGTCCGACTTCCTCAGCAATACCTTCCGCCTCCGGGAATACGACCCGGACCGTAGCCTGACTCTCGGCCCGCTGACGGTCCGTTTCGCGGCGGCCCGCCACTACATCCTCGCCTACGCCGTGCGCATCGATGGCAGCGCGAGCGTCGTGTATTCCGGCGACACCGGGCCGTCGGCGGCGGTGACGAGGCTGGCGAACGAAGCGGACCTCTTCATCTGCGAGGCCACCCTCCGGGAGCCGGAGGGTGGCCCACGGCCCGGCCACTGCACGCCCTCTGAGGCGGCGACGATGGCGCGCAACGCGCATGCCAAACGGCTCCTCCTGACGCATTTCTGGTACGACAGCGACCTCCAGGCCGTCGAGGAGGAGGCAAACGCCCTCTTCAAGGGGCCGCTGGACATCGCCCGTGACGGGCTGACCATCAGCCTCGATCGCGGGGCCTAGCCGCCTCCTCCGGAACGGCCTCGCTCTCCGCTGCTCGTCCGTCGTTGCGTCCGGGCATACTATGCTTTTCCGCAATATTTGACGAAAAGCACGGGTTGGCGGCATACTGGCGGTGAAGCGCCGTCCGGGCGAAAGGGCGTGGAGACAGACGATGACCGCCAACACCCGTACCGCCATCCTGGCTCACATTGTCGAGAAGGGGGGCGCCTCCGTCAGCGAACTCTCCGCCGCGGTCGGCTTGGCCGACGCGACGGTGCGGCGCCACCTGGACCGCCTGGCCGCGGAAGGGCTGGCGGAGACCCGTGAGCCGGTCCGCCAGGCGACCGGCCGACCCTACCAGGTCTACCAGGCCACGCCCGCCGGCGTCCGGCGTCAGCGGGATCACTCGTCGGGACTCGTAGCGCGCCTGCTGGGCGAAATCCAGCACGGAAGCGCCGACCTCCAGGCGATCGCCGCCGGCGTGGCGCGGCGCGTCGCGGCGGACCATCGCGCCGCCGTGACCGAAGGCGGCCCGCTGGAACAGCGGGTGAGCGCGACCGTTGATGCGCTGCACGGCGAGGGAATCCTCGACAGCTGGGAACGAACGGAGCACGGCTATCGCCTCCAGAACCACGCCTGCCCCTACCGCGAAGCCGCTGAGGCCAGTGATTGCGTCTGCGAGTCGGACCGGCTCGCCATCGAAGATCTTGTGGGCGCCAACGTGAAGCTGATCGGCAGCCTGGCCCGCGGCGACGACAGCTGCGAATACCTGGTGACAGAGGGGGTGCCATCACCATCGAAGGAAAAGGGACACCCCTGATGACCGCTCCGCTGTTTGTGATCGAGGAGCTGCGCGTCAGCGTCGGCAAAAAGCCGATCCTGAACGGTGTATCGCTGACAGTGAACGCCGGTGAGGTGCACGCCATCATGGGGCCCAACGGCTCCGGCAAGACCACGCTGGCCAACACGCTGATGGGCCACCCGCGCTACACCGTGACCGGTGGGCGCGTGCGCTACCAGGGGAAGGACGCGCTGGCCTGGAGCCCGGACAAGCGGGCGCGCGCCGGCATGTTCCTGGCCTTCCAGTACCCCACGGACGTCCCCGGCGTCTCCATGATCAACTTCCTGCGGCGGGCGGTGAGCGCCCGCCGTGGCGCCACGATCCCCGTCCGGGAGTTCCGCCAGCAGCTCCAAGCGGTCCTAGAGAGCCTGCACATGGACGAGCAGTTCGTTCGTCGCTACGTCAACGACGGGTTCTCCGGCGGGGAGAAGAAGCGTGCGGAGATCCTCCAGCTCGGCCTCTTGAAGCCGGAACTGGCGATCATGGACGAGACCGACTCCGGCCTGGACATCGACGCGCTGCGCATCGTGGCCGAGGGGATTAACGCCTTCCACACGCCGAGCAATGGCATCATCCTGATCACCCACTATCAGCGCATGCTGAACTACGTCACCCCAGACTTCGTGCACGTGCTGGTGGACGGCCGTATCATCAAGTCCGGCGGTCCCGACCTCGCCGAACGGCTGGAGGCCGAGGGCTATGACCCCATCATCGAAGAAGTACAGGCAGCGGAAGGAACCCTGATCTCATGACGACCGCAACCAAGCCCGAGATCAAAAAAGGGGCGTACGAGTTCGGCTTTCACGATGAGGAGAAGGCCTTCGTCAAGCTGCCCAAAGGCTTGAACCGGGAGGTCGTCAACACCATCTCCGACATGAAGAGCGAGCCGCCGTGGATGCGCGAATTGCGTCTGCGTGCCCTGGAGCACTTCGAGCGGCGGCCTATGCCGCAGTGGGGCGGCTTCCTCAACGATATCGACTTCCAAAATCTTCACTACTTCGTTCGCGCCAGCGAAGAGCGCGATGGAGAGACCTGGGAGGACGTCCCGGATTACATCCGCAAGACCTACGACAAGCTCGGGATCCCCGAGGCGGAGAAGAAGGGGCTGCTGGCCGGCGTCGGCGCGCAGTACGACTCCGAGGTGGTCTACCACAACATCCACAAGGACCTGGAGGAGAAGGGTGTCATCTTCCTGAGCACCGACCAGGCCATCCAGGAACACGAGGACCTGGTCCGCGAGTATTTCTCCACCATCATTCCGTCCAACGACAACAAGTTCGCCGCCCTGAACACCGCCGTCTGGTCGGGGGGATCGTTCATCTGGATCCCGGAGGGCGTGAAAGTGGACATCCCGCTCCAGGCCTACTTCCGCATCAATACGGAGAACATGGGCCAGTTCGAGCGCACGCTGATCATCGCCGAGCCGGGCTCGGAAGTGCACTACGTGGAGGGCTGCACCGCCCCCGTCTACTCCAGCGATTCGCTGCACAGCGCCGTGGTGGAGATCATCGCCAAACCGGGTTCCAACGTCCGCTACACGACCATCCAGAACTGGTCCAACAACGTCTACAACCTGGTGACCAAACGGACCGCCGCCTATGAGGACGCCGTGATGACCTGGGTCGACGCCAACCTGGGCAGCAAGCTGACCATGAAGTACCCGGCCGTCTACCTGCTGGAGCCGGGCGCGCACGGCGAGGTGCTCTCCATCGCCTTCGCCGGTCAGGGTCAGCACCAAGACGCCGGGGCCAAGATGGTGCACGCCGCGCCGCACACCACTTCGGTGATTACCAACAAGAGCCTGGCGATCGACGGCGGGCGCACGTCGTACCGGGGGCTGGTCAAGGTCTACGAAGGCGCCTACGGCTGCCGGGCCAACGTGCGCTGCGATGCACTCATGCTGGACGACCAGTCCCGCTCCGACACCTACCCCTACATGGAGATCGACGAGAACCGCGTCGACATCGGCCATGAGGCCACCGTCTCCAAGATCGGGGAGGAGAAGCTGTTCTACATGATGTCGCGAGGGCTCTCCGAGTCCGAAGCGACCAAGATGATCGTGAACGGCTTTGTGGAGCCGATCATCAAAGAGCTCCCCATGGAGTACGCGGTTGAGCTCAATCGCCTGGTGGAGCTCCAGATGGAAGGCGCCGTCGGCTAAAGCCGGCAGCGAGCCTCACCGGCGCCCGGCGCCCGGCGCCGGCGCGTGCGGATGGACCATCCCACGCGTCCGGCCGGCCCGACGAACGAAGGACCGTTGAGTGACAAACGCCGCCGTGCTGGATGAGCCCTTGACCGGCGCGCCGACGCGCGAGTTGGTCGAGGCCGTCTCGTTGGCCTTGGACGAGCCGCGCTGGCTCCTGGAGCACCGGCTTCGCGCGCTCACCGCCTACGACGCGCTCGACTGGCCGAGCGGTGAAGAGGAGGAGTGGCGGCGCACGCCCTTGGCGGAGGTGCCGCTGGAGAGCTACCGCCTGCTGATGGACGCGAATGGCGCCGCGCCGGCGCCGGCCCTGCTGGCCGCCGCCGCCGAAGAGCGGGCCGGGCTCATTGTGCACGTGGACGGCGCCGTCAGGGATCAGGAGATCGCGGACGCCACGGCCGATCAAGGCGTGCTCCTGCTCCCTCTCTCGCAGGCGGCCCGAGAGCACGAAGCGCTCGTCCGGCCGCATCTCAACTCCGTGGTCGCCCTGGACGAAGACCGTTTCACCGCACTCAGCGGCGCGCTCTGGACGCAGGGCCTGTTCTGCTACGTGCCGCCAGACACCGACGTCACGCCGGCCCTGTTCCACCTCGTGGGCAAAACGGGCGCAGGCCAAGGGCTGTTCGGTCATACGCTCATCGTGGCCAAGAACGGAAGCGCGCTGACGCTGGTGGAGGCGGCGATGTCCGACGACGCCCCGACGCCGTCACTCAGCCACCGCACGGTGGAGATCATCGCGGAGAGCGCCGCGCACGTGCGGCTCGTCGAGTTGCAGCGCTGGGGGGCGGACGTGAACGCGTTCGTGACCACCCGGGCCCGACTGGATCGGGACTCGCGGGTGCTTATCGCGTCCACCGTGTTCGGGGCGACATTCAATCGGGAGCGCATCGAGGTGGACCTGGACGGCGACGGCAGCAAGGCCGACTTGGTCGGGCTGTTCGTCGGCGGCGACAGCCAGCACGTGGAGTACAACACCCATCAAAACCACCGGGGCGTCGGCGGCGCCAGCGACCTGCTCATCAAGGGCGCCCTCATCGAGCGGGCGAACGCCGTGCAGTACGGCGTGATCAAGATTTTCCCGGAGGGTCAGAAGACGAGCGGATTCCAGACCATGCGCAACCTGTTGCTCAGCGAGGGTGCCAGCGCGAACCCGATCCCCGTCCTGGAGATCGAAGCCGATGACGTCAAGTGCTCGCACGCAGCGGCGGTGGGCCCAGTGGACGCCGAGCACATCTTCTATCTCCAGGCGCGCGGCATCCCCAAGGACATCGCCGAGCGCATGGTGGTGCAGGGATTCCTGCAAGTCGCAGTAGAGCGTCTGCCAGATGCCCACGTCCGCGAGGTGGTTGAAGGGCTGATCAACGCCAAGCTGCACAACGGAGTGGGCGCGTGAGTGAATACGTCCCCGTGGCCAAGGCGTCCGATGTCCCGGAGAACGAAGTGATCGTCGTCGACGTGGACGGGCACAGCATCGCTCTGTGCCACGTGGCGGGCGACGAGTTCTACGCCATCGACAACGTCTGCACACACGACAACGGCCCCCTGGGCGAGGGGACCTTGCGGGATGACCGGGTCGAATGCCCACGCCACGGCGCTCTCTTCGACGTCCGCACCGGCACGCCCAAGACCCTCCCCGCCGTGAAGCCCGTCCGCGCCTACCCCACCCGCGTGGTGGGCGACGAGGTGCAAATCGACCTGGAGGGTGCGGGATGATCGCCAGGAGCGCGACCTTGGACGTCGATCTCGTCCGCGCGGACTTTCCGATCCTTGGCCGGACGGTGAATGGGTATCCCCTCGTCTACCTGGACAATGCCGCGACCACGCAAAAGCCGCAGGCCGTGATCGACGCGCTCACCCACTACTACGAGACGACGAACGCCAACATCCATCGTGGGCTGCACACCCTGGCGGAGGAGGCCACGACCGCCTATGAGGCCGTGCGCACACAGGTCGCGTCGCTGATCAATGCCCCAGACCCGCGGAACATCGTCTTCACGCGAAACACCACGGAGTCGTTGAACCTGATCGCGTACAGCTGGGGCCGACGGCTTCAAGCCGGCGATGAGATTGTGCTCACGGGCATGGAGCACCACTCCAATCTGGTGCCCTGGCAACTCCTGGCGCAGCGCAGTGGCGCCGTGTTGCGCTTTCTGGACGTGGACGACGAGGGCCGGCTCAGCCTGGCGCAAGCGAAGGATCTGATCGGCCCGCGGACGAAAATCGTCTCCGTGACGCACATGTCCAATGTCCTGGGGACGATCAACCCCATCGCCGATCTGGCGGAACTGGCGCAGGGCGCCGGCGCGATCATGGTGGTGGACGGCGCGCAGAGCGTGCCGCACCTCCCCGTCGACGTGGAGGCGCTGGGGGCGGACTTCCTCGCGTTCTCCGCGCACAAGATGCTGGGGCCGACGGGCGTCGGCGTGCTCTACGGCCGGCGCGATCTGCTGGAGGAGATGGACCCGTTTCTCGGCGGCGGGGAGATGATCAGCGTGGTGACGCCCGAGACATCGACGTGGGCCGCCGTTCCGCACAAGTTCGAGGCGGGCACGCCGAATATCGCGGACGTGATCGCCTTCGGGGCAGCGCTCTCCTACCTCGACGGATTGGGGATAGACGCCGTCCGCGCGCACGAGATTGAGCTCACCGCCTACGCCCTGGACCGCATGAGCGCCATGGAAGGGCTGACGATCTACGGTCCCACCGATCCGGGCGGGCGAGGCGGCGTGGTCTCCTTCAACTACCTGGACATTCACCCGCATGACATCAGCACCATCGTGGATGGGCGGGGGGTTGCGCTGCGGGCGGGACATCACTGCGCTCAGCCGCTGATGCGCCGCCTAGGCGTCCCCGCCACGGCCCGCGTCAGCTTCTACGTCTACAATCGTCCCGACGAGGTGGATGTCTTCATCGACGCGCTGCAGGAAGCAGCGCGCATCTTCGGGCAGGGGAACGGCGGGATCTAGTGGCGAGTCGCGAGAGCGAGCACCCCGTCCAGCTCGACGATCTCTATCGTGATCTGATCCTGGACCACTACCGTCAGCCGCGCAATCAGGGCCCGCTGGACGACGCCACGGTGGTCGCCGAGGGCATGAACCCCGCTTGCGGCGACGAACTACAGGTCGCGATCCGGTTGGATGACGGTAAGGTGGGGGCAATCCGCTTCCGCGGACACGGCTGCTCCATCAGCCAGTCGTCGGCCTCGATGATGACCGATGAGGTCGCGGGCAGCTCGATCGACGCGGTGCGGGCGCTATCGGCTGCGGTGCAGAAGATGCTCACGCACGAAGACTTCGACCCGGACACCGTCGAGATCGGCGAGTTGGAGGCGCTGCATGGCGTCGCCCGCTTCCCCGTCCGTATCAAGTGCGCGCTGCTGGGCTGGAAAGTGCTAGAGCAAGCGCTGGCCGAAGCCACCGGCAGCGAGATGGAGCGCGATAGCGACATCCAGACGCGCCTCGCCGTCCCAGCGGCGGAGCAATAGGGAGACACACCATGGCGACGGCGGAAGAAGTCCGAAGCGTGCTCAAGACCGTCTTCGATCCCGAAATTGGGATCAACATCGTGGACCTCGGCCTGATCTACGAGGTCGACCTGGCGGAAGACGGCAAGACCGCCAAGATCCTGTACACGCTGACCTCGCCCGCCTGCCCCGTCGGCCCCATGCTGCAAGCGCAGATCCAGGAGGCCGCGAGCAACGTCGAAGGGGTCGAGGAGGTCGAGCTGGAGCTCGTCTTCAGTCCGCCCTGGGACCCGCGTGAGATGGCCAGCGACGAAGCCAAGTTCGAGCTGGGGATCTTCTAGGTCGTCGGAACGCTTGGCGTCACCCGGGCAGAGGACGCGGACGCGAAACGGCGGCGCTGGATGCGGGTCCGGGATCGTCGCCGGCGCACGCGAGGGCGTTCGCCGCGGCGATTAGGGCCGCTGCGAACGCCGCTCATCGCGCGCATGCGTGCCGACCCACCGCAGCCTCCGCTCCCCCACCCGTGCCCGCCGACGGGAGGGGTGTGACCATCCACCCCTCGCCAGATCCTGTCACCAGGCCGACGACACCTCAGCGCCAAAAATGAGGTGGCGCTGGGGCCGCCGCGACCGGCGACAGAGCCTGATGGATCTCGCGGGCGATCCCCTCGATGGTATCGATGCCATCGGGATGCGTCGCCTGGCCGTCGCTGAGCACCGCCACCACATAGCGCGCCTCGCCCGCCGCATCCAGCACGACGCCCACGCTGTGGACCGCCCAAGCGCCCGCCTCCTCGAACCAGTACCAGCCGTTCTTGAACGCCAGCGTCTCGCCTGCGGCCGCGGTCTCGAATCCGGCGGTCACGCCCCACGTGTGCTCGTCGTCGATTTTGCGCAGCAGGTCCAGCGAGGCGGCCTGCGTCTCGTCGCTGAGGATCTCCCCGTCCGCCACCTCGGCGAATAGCAACGCCACAGCGAGCGCACCGGCCTCCATGGCGCCCCAGTCCCACACCAGCTCGAATTGCGGCGATCCGAGGCCGATGCGCCGCAGGATCCCCGCGACGCCCACGTCGCGGCCGACTCGGCTCCAGACGATGGTGGTTGCATCGTTATCGCTGGAGACGATCATCAGCTGGGCCTGGTCTGCTTCCCATGCGTACAGCTCTCGCCGGCCCAGTTGCGCCCGCTCCAAGAGCGTGATCAGGATCGGCACCTTGCCCACGCTGACGAGCTCGAAGCGCAAGTCGGGCCGGTGGTAATAGGCGACTCCCTCCTGCAAATCAATCACGGTGACGCTCACCCGCCCAGCGCGAGTGGCGATGAACTCAGCCGCGGCGTGCGACAAGAGCGAGAGCGGCCGCTGGATCGTGATCCGCTCTCTCACCGGCATCGGACCGGCGGACGACGAGTCGCCCGCCGAGGCGGTCGAGGGCTCCTCCGGCATGGCGTCTTCGCCAACCGTGCCCTGCAAGGCGCGCGCTTCTCCGCCGGTCGTCGCCGCAGCCAGATCCGCGTCCAGTACAGGATCCGTGTCGCGAGCGGACACGTCGGTCACCGTCGGATCGGGCGTCGGCGCCGCGGTCAGGGCCGGATCGGGCGTCGCGCTGTCCGTGATCGCACCGCCGTCGCACGCCGCCGCGATCACGGACAGCGCGACGCCGGCGAGCGCCATCGCCGAGAGGGCCGACCGTCGCAATCGCAGCCGACGAGAAGGCGGGCGCGGTGGCCCGGCCGTAGCCGACGCCGCCACACGCCGAGCGTGCGCCATGCCATCCCCCTTGGCCCACTCCTATACAGGCTAGACGCTTTCCCGCGTCGTTGACATCCCGCGGGCCACACGGAACAATCGCCGCGCTATGACGGACACTCGCATCGAGGTTGTGCAGGGCGACATCACGGAGCAAGCGGTCGACGCCATTGTCAACGCGGCCAACGATCATCTCTGGATGGGGGCTGGTGTGGCCGGCGCGATCGTGCGGCGTGGCGGCCGCGGCATCGAGGACGCCGCCATCCGCCAGGGGCCCATCAAAGTCGGCCGGGCGGTAGTCACGGGCGGCGGCACGCTCCCCGCGAAGCACGTGATCCACGCCGCCGTCATGGGGCAAGACCTCAAGACGGACGGCTCCGCGATCCGGCGCGCCACGGAAGGCGCACTGCGGGAGGCTGAGAAGCTCAAGCTGCGCTCGGTGGCGTTCCCGGCGCTGGGCACGGGGGTGGGAGGATTCCCGCTAGAGGAATGCGCAACCATCATGGTGCGCGCCGCGCGAGAGCGGTCCGGGAAAGAGGAGAGTGTGCCTCTGCTCCGCTTCGTCCTCTTTGACGAGCCGGCCTTTCGCGCCTTCCAGACGGCCTCGCCGGACCCGGCGCGCTAGCCAGCCAGCAGCGGGATCAGGATCGCCGGCAGCAGAACGGCCGCGAACAACAACAGGCCGCTTGCCACAGCACTCAGCGCTCGCAGGGCAAACATCGACTCTCTTCCAGAGCGCGTGGCGACGCGCGCTCGTTGGAACCACTGTCCGATCTGCCGCCCGCTGGAGGCGTCGGGGTTATCCTGGAATCTCCCGGGTGAACCGCCGGATTCACCGGCGGCCGTCCGCTACCCTCGCCGCATGCTCTTCAAGAAGGAGTTCGTTGCGGCCGTCCTCCGCGGCGACAAGCGCCAGACGGTCCGCCTGAAACGACCGCGGGTGCACCCGGGCCGCACCTACGCGGTGCAGACGTCGTACTATTCGCCCGCGCTCGGCCGGATCCGGGTGACGGGGGTCCGTCGCTGCACCTTGGCCGGCCTCACCGAGCGGGACCTCGCGCTGGAAGGCTGGAGTGGCCGGCGCCGGAAAGAGTTTGAGCGCTACTTCGCCGCGATCAATCACCTGGAGCCCGAGTCCATGACAGCCGCCGACTGGAAGCGCCTGCGCGCTCGCCCCATCTGGTGCATCGACTTCGATCCCGCCAATGACGCGGGAACGGCCTAGGGCGTCACGCGATCAATGAGCGCATCCGCCGGAGAGGGACTCAGGCAAGTCGGCGTCGGCGCTGTTGTCGCGCGGCAGGGCCGACTGCTGCTGGTGCGGATGGCCTACGGCTGGGCGCGCGGCCGATGGGTGATCCCCAACGGCGGCTTGGAAGCCGGCGAGTCGCTGGCCGACGGTGCGGTGCGCGAGCTGCGCGAAGAGGCGGGGCTCCAGGGCACGGCCGGCCGGCTCGTCGCCGTGCGATCCCTGACCGCGGCGTCGGGATCGGACACCTTCGTCGCCCTCGCGGTAAACGCGGCCGGCCCGCCGGCGCCCGACGGCCACGAGGTCGATGCCGCCGAATTCCTCGACCTCCCGCACATCAAGGAAATGGCCGCGCAGGGATCCGTCGTGCGGCTGCACGGGATGATCGCCGAGCACGTGTTGGGCGATCGGCCGAGGCCGCGGATGCAAAGCCTGCCGGCTCTCGATCGCCAGGGCCGGCCGGGCGTCGCCACCGTGTACCTGGTGTGAGCATCGCGCATTGAGCCACCGGCGCGGGCGCGCTATTCTGCCGCCCAATGATCCGCAGCTACCGGGGCAAGACGCCACAGATCGCGCCATCGGCCTTCATCAGCGAAGCCGCCTATGTCGTCGGCGACGTCACGATCGGCGAGGGGTCCTCGGTGTGGCCCGGCGCCGTGATCCGCGCCGACTTCGCCTCGATCCGCATCGGCCGCAACACGCACATCGAGGACAACTCCACGCTGCACCAGGGCGATCCGATCGAGATCGGCGATAACGTCACAATCGGCCATAACGTCGTGGTGCATTGCAGTCGCATCGGCGACGACACGCTCATCGGCAACCACGCGACGCTCCTGGACGGCGCGGAGATCGGCAGCAACTGCGTGGTCGCCGCGGGCGCGGTCCTGCGGCCCGGGACCAAGGTGCCGAACCGCTCTTTCATTGTTGGGGTACCGGCCGAGGTGCGTCCGATCACCGAGGAGCAGTCGACGGCCGCCGCGTACTTCGGCAGCACGTACCGGGAGCTGGCCGACAGCTTCATCGCCGAAGGGCTGGGGAGCGATCCCCCATAGCCCGGGGGCAAGCGCGGGCCGGCGCCCCCGGCTAGAATCGCCCCATGCCCCACTACACACGCCAGGGCGACGACGGCAGCACAACCCTCTTCGGCGGCAGCCGGGTGCCCAAGCATCATCCGCAGCCGGAGACCTTCGGTGCGATCGACGAGGCGTCGAGCGCGCTGGGGCTGGCGCGCGCGCTGGCCGAGGCTCCCAAGACCAACGCCTTCGTCAAGGAGCTCCAGCACCGCCTGTACCTGATCATGGCGGAGCTCGCCGTGGCCGCCGACAAGGAACCCCCCCCGGAGTTCGGCACCACAGCAGCCGATGTCGAGCGCCTGGAAGCCATCGCCGAGGAACTGGAGGCGGACGCCCCCCCACCCAAGGAGTTCGTCCTGCCGGGTGAGACCCCCGCGGGCGGGGCGCTGGACCTTGCCAGGACGATCATCCGTCGCGCGGAACGGGAGGCCAGCCGTCTGCGGGATGCGGGCCACCCGGTCAATCCCGAGACGATGCGGTACCTGAATCGCGCCTCATCCGTGCTGTACGACCTCGCCCGCTACGAGGAGCATCACGCCGGGCGGGCCGCCCCGCGCGCCACGCGCCGGGGCGGCGTGGACGCTTGAACGCGCCACCTCCCGCTCTCTGCTCTCCACAGCCGCTCCCGCATCGACGACGGCGGCGGTCTCGGGACCCTACCCGGCGGCGGCCCCGGCGCTCCTGCTAAAGTGAGGTCCAGAAGGCCGCATGTCCTGCGAAAAATCTTCAGCCCAGGCCCTCCGCGAGCGTGGACTTCGCTTGACGCCGCAGCGGCGGCTCATCCTGGCGGCTCTCCGCCACGCGGGCGGGCATCGCAGTGCGAACGAGCTGCTGGAAGAGGTGCGGCGCGCGTATCCGGACGTGGATGCCAGCACGGTCTATCGCACGTTGGGGGCACTGAAGGAATCAGGGCTGGTCACGGAGACGGACCTGGGCGCCGGGGAAGCCGCGTTCGAGTGGATGGGCAGGGACCGGCACCACCATCTGATCTGCCAACGCTGCGGCGCAACGGCCGCCCTCCACCACCGCTACTTGCAGGCGCTGGGGGACACCCTCTTGAGCGAACTGGGATTCGCAGCGGACCTGGACCACTTCGCCATCTTCGGAACCTGTGATAGATGCCGGAGCACGCAGAGCGGCTAACCGCGCTACGATTCGTCGTCGGGGGGGCGGACAGCGCCGTGGAGATGCCAGCGGCACTGCAGCGGTATCGGCCGATGGTCCTGCGGGAGATGCAGGCGGTGCTCGACGGCCGCACCCTCCCGATCTACGAGATGCTGCGCTACCACCTGGGCTGGCAGGAGGCCGACGGGAGCCCCCGTGATCAGAGCGCCGGTAAAGGCATGCGGCCCGCGCTCTGCCTCCTCGCCGCGGACGCGCTGGAGGGCACCGAGGCGGCTCAGCATCGCGCGCTGGCCGGCGCGGCGGCGGTCGAGTTCGTGCACAACTACAGCCTCGTGCATGACGACATCCAGGACGGGGATCGCGAACGGCACCATCGACCCACCGTGTGGGTGCAATGGGGCAAGGCCCAGGGCATCAACGTCGGTGATGCGCTGCGTGAGTTGGCGCAGTTCGCCTTGCAGCGAGCCGGACTCGCCGGAGCTCCCGCGGCGTCGGTCATCGCGGCGCTCGATGCGCTCAGCGCCGCCGGCCTCGAGATGATTGAGGGGCAGTACCTAGACTTGACGTTCGAGGAGCGAACGGAGGTCACGCTGGCGGACTACCTGGACATGATCGAGCGGAAGACCGGCGCGATGATGGGGTGCAGCCTGCAACTGGGCGGGCTGCTGGCCAGCGGCGATCCCGACCTGGCCGCGCGCCTCCGCGTCGCGGGCCGCCGGCTGGGGTTGCTGTTTCAGATCCGCGACGACTACCTGGGTATCTGGGGCGATAGCGCGATGACGGGCAAGTCCAGCGACAACGACATCCGGCGCCGCAAGAAATCGTTCCCGGTGGTGTACACCTTCGCCGCCGCGGGGCAGCCGGAGCGTGAGAGGCTGCGGCGCACGTACCGGCAGTCCGAACTCTCGGACGACGACGTGCAAGCGGTGTTGGCCGTCATGAACTCGGTCGACGCGGCCGCCGCCACCACCCAAGCGGCCCATAAGGAGTACCAGGCGTTCGTATCTGAGCTCGATGGCTGCGGCCTTTCGCCGGAAGGCCAGCGGGAGTTCGGCGCCGTGGCCGACTTCCTCCTACAGCGGGAGCACTAGTGTCGGACTTGGTCGGCGCAGCGGTTCCGGTGGAACAGGCCGGCCTGACGAGCGCCATCGCCAAGGGGCGCAGCTGGCTGCTGGAGCGCCAAACCAAAGACGGCTACTGGTGGGGCGAGCTGGAGGCGAACGCCTCCATCACCGCCGAGTACCTCCTGCTGACGCACCATCTGGGCATCGGGGATCCGGCGCGCTGGGCCAAAATCGGCGAGTATCTGCGCCGCCACCAACACCCGCAGGGCTACTGGTCGCAGTGGTACAACGGCCCGGGCGAGCTGAGTACCTCGATCGAAGCGTACTTCGCGCTGAAGATCGCGGGCGAGGATCCCAGCGCCCCCCATATGGTGCGCGCTCGCGAGTGGATCCTGGACCAAGGCGGCATCGCGGAGGCCCGGATCTTCACCAAGCTCTGGCTGGCGCTCTTCGACCAGTTCGACTGGGAGCAACTTCCGGCGATGCCGGTCTGGACCAATCTGCTGCCGACATGGTTCCCGCTCAACCTGTATGAGTTCGCCTCGTGGGCGCGGGCCACGATCGTCGGGATCACGGTGGTCTTCACACTGCGACCCACCGCGACGCTGCCCGCCGGCGCGGGCGTGCAAGAGTTGTGGCGGGACCCGGCGGAGCGCGGCCGCTTCGCCGTCGCTCGGCCGCGGCGGATCGCCTCCTGGAGCGGGTTCTTCTATTCCGTCGACAAGCTGCTGCGCGCCATAGACCGCCACCACCTCAAGCCGTTTCAGCGTCGGGCGCTGAAGGCGGCGGAGCGCTGGCTGCTGGACCGGCAGGAGGCCGACGGATCCTGGGGTGGCATCCAGCCCCCGTGGGTCTACGCGATCCTCGCGCTGCGGTCGCTGGGCTATCCCCTGGACCACCCAGTGATCCAAAAGGCGCTCCGCGGCTTCGAGACCTTCACCCATGATGACGACGGCATGCTGTGGACGGAGCCGTGCCTCTCACCCGTCTGGGACACGGCGCTCGCCTGCATGGCGCTGCGGGACGCCGAGACCGCCGCCGATGATCCCGCGCTGGTCCGCGCGGGCGAGTGGCTCCTGCACGAGCAGATCTACGGGGGCGGTGACTGGCAGGTGAAGAACCCCGACACAGCGCCCGGCGGCTGGGCGTTTGAGTTCGAGAACGACAGCTACCCCGACATCGACGACGCGGCGATCGTGATGATCGCGCTCGACGACATCGACGTTCCGGACGCCGCCGCCAAGCGGAAGGCGATCGACCGTGGCTTGCGCTGGACGCTGTCGATGCAATGCCGGAACGGCGGCTGGGGCTCGTTCGACGTCGACAACGACAAGGAGTTCCTGACCGAGATCCCGTTCGCAGATTTCGGTGCGACCCTGGATCCGCCGACGGCCGACGTGAGCGCCCACGTGCTGGAGCTGTTGGGCCGCCTCGGCTACCGAGCGGAGTACCCGCCGGCGAAGCGCGGGCTGCGCTTCCTCTCTCGGCTCCAGGAGGCCGACGGATCGTGGTGGGGACGCTGGGGCGTTAACTACATCTATGGCATCGGCGCGGCGTTGCCCGCGCTGGCGGCGATCGGCGAGCCACTGGAGCAGCCGGCGGTGCGTCGCGCAGTCGAATGGCTACGGCGGCACCAGCAGCCCGACGGCGGCTGGGGCGAGGGCTGCGAAACCTACGCACAGCCCGACCTGCGGGGCGCCGGGCCATCCACCCCGTCGCAGACTGCCTGGGCGCTGCTGGCGCTGATCGCGGCGGGAGAGGCGGAGTCGGAGGCGGCGACGCGCGGAGTCCGCTACCTGATGGGGCGTCAGAGGTCGGACGGCACCTGGGACGAGCCGGAATTCACCGGTACCGGCTTCCCCGGGGACTTCATGCTTAACTACCACCTGTACCGGCACTACTTTCCGTTGATGGCCTTGGGGCGCTACCGCCGCGCGACGGCGTCCCGGTAGCGCGTCCCCATCCCTTACAATCGCCGCGACGAAACGGAGCCGCCGATCGTGGTCGCAACAGACGCCAATCCGATCGAGGCCGGCTACAGCGATCCGCCGGTCGGCCGACAGACGGCGGCGCGGTGGTGCGAACGCTACGCCCGACGCCACTCCGAAAACTTCACCGTCGTTTCGTGGTTCCTGCCGCGGCGCCTGCGCCCGGCGATGTACACCGTTTATGCCTTCTGCCGCTTCACGGACGACCTGGGCGACGAGGCCGGCGGCGACCGACTGGCCCTCTTGGACGAATGGGAGCGCGATCTGGAGCGCGGCTTCGCGGGGCGGGGCCACCATCCGATCACGGTGGCGCTCGGTGAGGCGGCCGAGCGGTACCCCCTGGAGATCGACTGCTTTCGGCGCCTGATCGAGGCCAACCGGCGGGATCAACGTCAGACTCGCTACCCCACATTCCAAGACGTCCTGGACTCCTGCGACTACTCCGCCACTCCGGTGGGGCACATGGTGCTCGGACTTTTCGGCTACAGCGACGGGCACCGGCGGGCGCTCGGCGACGCCACCTGCACCGCGTTGCAACTGGCCAACCACTGGCAGGACGTGGCGCGCGACTACGCCGCGGGCCGGCTCTACCTGCCGCTGGAAGATTTGCGCCGCTTCGGCGTGGACGAGGCGCAGATCGGCGAGCGTCGCTGCAACGACAACTTCCGCGCGCTGATGCAGTTCGAAGTCGATCGCGCGGAGGCGCTCTTCCGCCGTGGGTTGCCTCTGGTCGGCCTTGTGGAGCGCGACCTGCGCATCGACCTCGAACTTTTCACGGCGGGCGGGCGGGCGGTGCTGCGGGGCATCGAAGAGCAGAACTATGACGTGCTATCGCGCCGGCCCACCGTTTCCGCGTGGCGGAAGGGAGCGCTGGCGCTGAGCGCGATGGCGCGCCACAGGCTGGGAGCGCGCTGATGGCCGTGGGCGCACCCTCCACCACGCCGATGGCCGCATCGCCGCCGAGCCTCGACGAGGCCTACGAGCGTTGTCGCGCCTTCACCAAGAGTCGCGCTAGCAACTTCTATTACGCCTTCGCCTCGCTGCCCAAGCCCAAGCGCCGGGCAATCTACGCCGCCTACGCGTTCGCGGGGACGGTGGACGACATCGCGGACGCCGCCGCTTCGCCCCCTGAGCAGCAGCGGGGCCTCACCGAGACGCACGCCTTGCTCGACGCCGCGTACACCGGCAGCGGCGAGGGCTGGCTGGCGACCGCCCTGGGCGACGCCGTGAGGCGCTACGCCATACCCAAGCAGCACTTCCTGGACCTCATCGCGGGGATGGAGCAAGACCTCCGGCAGAGCCGTTACGCCACCTTCGCCGACCTGGAGCAGTACTGCTATCGTGCCGCGTCGGCGATTGGGCTGATCTGCATCGAGATCTTCGGTTACGACGCCGCCCATCGCGCCGAGGCGACGGCCGCGGCGATCGACATGGGCAAGGCGCTGCAACTGACCAACATCATGCGCGACGTCAAGGAAGACGCTGAACGCGGTCGCATCTACCTGGCGGGCGAGGATCTGGTCCGCCACGGCTACTCCGAAGCCGACCTGCTCGCCGGCGTCTACAACGAGGCCTTTCGAACACTGATGGCGGACTACGCGGGGCGGGCCCGCTCCTTCTACACCAGCGGCGAGCGCCTGATCCCCTTGCTGGACGGGCCCCGCAGCCGGATGTGCTGTAACGGCCTCCAAGGCGTTTATCACAGCCTTTTGAACACGATGGAACAGCGCGACTATGACGTCTTCAGCGAGCGGGTACGTCGCTCAACGGCGCGCCGCCTGCTGCTCCTGCTGCGCCTGTGGGGTACCGGCGCCTGGCCGAAACGGAAGCCACACTGACCGATCCGCCCGCCGAGAGCGACGTGGTTGTGGTGGGCGGTGGCCTGGCCGGCCTCACGGCCGCGCTGGACTTGGCCGAGGCCGGTGTCTCCACGCTGTTGGTGGAGCGACGTCCGTTCGTCGGCGGCAAGACCTTCTCGTTCGTGGATCGCGCCACCGGCGTCGAACTGGACAACGGTCAGCACATATATCTGCGCTGCTGCACCGCTTACCTCGAACTGATCGACCGCCTCGACCTGCGCGATCAAATTCGGACGCAGCGACGCTTGCGCATACCCGTGTTGGACCCAGCGAGCGGCCGCTGTTCCGCCATCGCGGCGGGACCGCCGGGCATCCCCGCTCCATTCCACCTGGCCGCCTCGCTCTTGCGCTACGTCCACCTGTCCTGGCGGGACAAACTGCTTCTGAGCCGCGCCATCGCTCCGATGCTGTGGATGGGCACGGCCGGGCGCCGCAAGCTGGATGACCGCTCGTTCGGCGACTGGTTGCGGGCGCACGGGCAGTCGCAGCCGGTCATCGACCGGTTCTGGGACCTGATCATTCTGCCGACGTGCAACGACTCATCCGACCGTGTCAGCGCCCGTCAGGCGATCATGGTGTTTCAGGTGGGCTTGCTCCGCGACCGGCACGCCGCGGATCTGGGCTTTGCCGCGGTCGGGCTCTCGACGATCGCGGACGCCATGCTGGCACGGCTCCGCGACGCGGGTGGACGTGTGCTGCTCGGTCGCCGTGCGCAGGCGCTGCAGTGTGACGGCGACCGTGTGCGCGGCGTGCGCCTCTCCGGCGATGCGTGCGTCGCGACTGGGGCGGCGGTCCTGGCGCTGCCTCCCAACCACATTGCGCCGCTGCTACCGGAAAGCTGGCGCCGGCATCCGGCACTGGCCGCGCTGGACGCCTTTACCTACTCACCGATCGTCAACGTGCATATCTGGCTGGACCGGACCGTGCTGGAGGAGGACTTCATAGCGGTCCTGGACCCGCAGCTTCAGTACGTGTTCAACCGCAGCGGTATTCAGAGGCTATCGACGCCGGGACAGTGGCTCACCTGCTCGCTGAGCGGCGCCTACGAAGAAAGCGCCCGCCCCCGCGAGGCGGTGGCGCAGGCGACCATCGCCGCGCTGCGTCGCGCCTTGCCCGCGGCGCGAGCCGCCACCGTGCAGGAATGGCGCGTGGTCAAAGAGCAGGAGGCGACCTTCCGCCCTGAGGCGGGCGCCGCCGCGCGCCGCCTCCCGGCGGAGACGCCCTACCCCAATCTGTTCCTGGCGGGCGCGTGGACCGATACGGAATGGCCCGCCACGATGGAGTCCGCCGTGCGCAGCGGTCATCGGGCAGCCCACGCCTGGCTCGCCCAGCGCTAGCGCAGCGGACGCTGGGCGCGGGCAGCGCGCAGCGCGTTGACGGTGCGCAGGAGGTGAGGCTGCGACGTCAGCACCTTTGAGAGTCTGCCGGTGTTGACGTCCAGGCGCTGCGCCGTTTCGCTCACCGAACAGTCCAGGGCGACGAAGAGATCCAGCAGCTCCCGGACGGCGGGCCAATACGCGGAGCCCCGGGGCCCGATCGCCGGACGCCCATCCGAGGGCAGAAGCGCCATCACCTCCGGCGGCGGCGAGTAGGTCGAGAGGTCCAGCGGTCTGCGCGCCTCCAGCGCGATTCGCTCGCGGAGCCGTCGCAGGGCCCTGACGCGGTTCTCGCGCTGGGATCGCCTCTCAAAGGCCTGCGCCGACAAGCCGGTGGGCCCGTGACGCAGCCGCACGGCGGTATCCCTTTTGTTGCGATGCTGCCCTCCCGGTCCGGAGACGCGGAAGGTGTCCACCTTGCACTGACGCACGAGGTCCGCGTCCGTGAGATTGAGGTAGTCATCCGCGGTCCGCGAATCGTCCAAGTTGCTACCATCCTCTCGCGCCGGCGCAGGCTGATGGGGCCCGGATCGCGTTCGCAACGTAGATCGAGGAGGAGCGCATGGATAGACAGCGGATCTCGAGCGGGTCGCCGTACGAGCCGATGTTCGGCTATTCCCGCGCCGTAAAAGTCGGCAATCAGGTCTTCGTTTCCGGCACCGCAGCGATCGACGCATCGGGACAGGTGATCGCACCGGGCGACGCCTATGCGCAGACGATCACGGCGTTCCAGCGCATCGAGACGGCGTTGGCGGAGGCCGGCGCGACACTGGCGGACGTGGTGCGGACCCGGGTGTTTGCGACGAACCTCAAGCGTGACTGGGAAGCGATCGCGAAGGCGCACGGGGAACTCTTCGGCGATGTGCGCCCGGCGAGCACCGCGGTCGAGGCACAGCTGCTCAAGTCTGAATGGCTGGTGGAGATCGAAGCCGACGCCGTGATCAACTGAGCCCGAGCCGTACCTGAGCCACGGAACCGTTACGCTGCCCGTGAGGTGCTGAGGGGCGCAGTGTACGATCCGGATCCCTATGGCAGTGGGCGGCAGGGCCGATTCCAGTGGGGCGCGGACGGCGAGTCGCCGTTCGGCCGCCTCACCATCAAGCGCGCAGCGATCGGCATAGCCGCCTTGCTAGTTCTCGTCGTGGTCGTCACCGTGCTCGCGGACGACGACGATAAGAACTCCCCGTACTTCAATGATGTGCGCGACCTCCGGAGTCGTTTGGTGGCCAGCTTCGAACATCTGGCACCGCGGAACGTCCGTGATGCCTGCGTCGCCGGTGACGCGGCGGCCTGTGCGCAGCACGAGATCAATGCGGAAGCCGCCGCCGCCAGGGTCGACGACTTGACCGAAGAGTTCGAGGAGCTCGGGCTCTTGGTCCGCTTCGGAGAGGGGTCCCGCGGCGGTGTCCCCTCTCGCGCCGCCGTCTGGAACGCCGAGTACCTTGCGGCGCTGCGAGAGTTGGAGGCGGCGGTGCGAGCGCAGGCAGAGGCGCTCGGCGCTGGCGACGTCGCGGGGTTCGAAGCCGCTGTGGCCGAGACCGACGCAGCCCTCGCCGCCGAAGAGGTCCTCAACGACCGATTCAACAGCGAGTTCGCCGATGAGTTCTCCGCCGTCGAGGATCCGGATGCACCGGCGGCTAACGAAAGGGGCAGTGATGCGGGCGCAGCGGATTGAGACCGTGCTCCAGTGGGTCGGTGACGTCGAGGCGTCACGCAAGTGGTACGCCGATCTGCTGGGCATCGAGCCGACCCCGTTCGATGCGCCCTATTTCAAGTTCGCTGAGCACGCTTACTTGATCCTGGGGCAAGCCTCGCCCGAGACAGGGCGGGGCGGGACGGGTGTCTGGTTCCTAGTAGATGACGTCGACGCGGCGTTCAAGGAACTCCGCGGCCGCGGTTACCAGTTCAACGAGGAAGCGCCGTTCGACATCCCGCCCGGCCGTCTCGTCACCCTCAACGACCCGGACGGCAACATCGTCGGCCTCATCGACAACTCCAAGGGCGGGATGCCGGGGCAACGCTGATCGCCGGCGGTGCGGCGCTAGCGGAAGAGGTCCATGTCCGGCGGACGCAGCAGCGGGCGGTGGTCGAATTCCGCCACAGGGACGTTGAGGCCCTGGACCACGGCGGCAGGAACCTGGTCCAGCTTGTTCATCACCAGTTCCGCCGCGCCGGCGATCTCGTCCGCGGTGGCCATGACCGTCATTTGCAGATCGTAGCCTTCGGCATCGCGCTGGCCCACGTAGGAATGGAGTGGGTTCATCCCGCTCACACCGATCGCGACGTTGGTGACGCCTTCGCGCCAGGGGCGCCCGAAGGTGTCGGTTACCAGCACGGCGACGTCGGGCCGGGCGCGCTGCACCAGGCCGCGGCGGATTCGCCCGGCGGAGGCGCTGGCGTCGTCCGGCAGCAACGTCACGGACTCGCCCCCGCCGACGTTGGAGGCGTCCACCCCCGCATTGGCGCAGATCCAGCCGTGCGTGGTCTCTGAGATGATCACGCCGCGCTCCATCCGCAAGATGCGCACGCTCTCGCGCAGCACGACTTCCACCTGCCGGGGGTCTCGGTCCCAGTCCGCCCCGAACTGTTCAGCCTCCGGGCGCGGCGTGACACCGTCCAGTCGCACGATCCGGCCCTCCGCCTTGCTCACGATCTTCTGCGTGACGACCAAGACATCGCCGGCTTCCAGGGACAAGCGCTGTGCCGTGAGCGCGCCGTCAAGCAAGGCGGCCAGGTCATCGCCGGGGTGGACTTCCGGAACGCCGCTCACGGCCAGGACGCGAATGTCCATCGGCAGGGTTCCCGGATCAGCCACAACGCCCGCCGTCTCTCACTAGATGCCGACCATCTTAACGGCGGCGTGCGCCTTGTAGCGGCGATTGATGCCCAAGATCAACGCGGTGATGTCCTCGACGAAGCGGGACATGGACAAGGGGCCGGCATCAACGGCGCGCAGGTTGGCGATCGTCCCCGTGAGCTGCATGACCTGGCGCTTGGCGTCGCCGTCGTCGCCGGTGACGAGCACGTCGCCCTCCATCGCTTTCGCCAGGTCCTGGAGTTTCACGGCGCTCAGGTTGTGGAAGGCGCCGACCACGCGTGCGTTCGGCAGAAGCGCCTGGGCTTGCTCCGTGGCGCTGCCCTCCGCGACCAGCTCTGCACCCGGCACGCCGTCCCGGAACACCAGCGGCACGGCGGCATCGATGACGAGCTTATCGCCGATGGCGTCGCTGAGATCACGCAACGTGTCCGCATGCCCGTCGAACGGCACCACGACGACGATGAGGTCACTGCCCTTCACTACGTCCCGGTTCACCCCGCCGTCGACGTTCGCGGCGCCGCCCGCCTGTTCGACCGCGGTGCGGACCTTGTCGGCGGCCTCCGCCGCGCGCTCCTGGCGGCGGGATCCGATCCGCACGGCCTCCCCGGCCAGGGCGAACCGCATCGCCAAGCCCAAGCCTTCCGGTCCCGTGCCACCGATGAATCCGATTGTTGCCAAGGTGCTCCTCCTCCTGTATCAGCGGCGCGATTTGCTCGCGCGATCCGCCGCGTGAAACAATAGCAAGCCCCAGGAGATTGCGGCGAGCGGCGGCGGAAAGAGATGCCAACGATGACGACACAACCGGATGCCGGGACGGCCTCGCCCCCCAGCGCCGCCAAGGACGACGACACCAACGTGGAAGGGCGGATCCCGGAAAAGATCGGGCCCCGGGAGGTGGCCCGCGTCGTCATCAAGATCACAGGTGTGGACCACCTCTTGGAGATCGAGGGAGACGACGTGGACCTGGGGACCGATCTGAAGGTGCGATACAAGCACCGCCTGGTGGCCGAATTCCGCCGCGACGCGGTAGACGGCTGGTGGTACAAGGACGTGGTGCTGAACCGAGAACCCCCGTTCGGCGGGGTGGGGACCGCAGAGGATGTTGGCGACATCGCGCCGGACGAGGCCGCCAGGGACGATGGCCCGTCCGCGTAGGTCCAACAGACGGCGGCGCGCGATGCACGGGTTGTTCCGTTCGAGCCGGTATCGCCGTTGCGAGGTGTCCGGCGGCGGCGCGTAGCCGCTCCCATCGCGACTCCCACGACCCGAACCGCGGCCGTCAGGGCTGCGAGCCGACGGTTAACGAGCGAGCGCGGCACCACCGCGCCCCGCTCGCTCTTCCATCACGGCAAAGCCCTAGCCTGCGGGCGCGGCGACGGCGGCCGCCTCCAGCTTCTGCTTCTTTTGGGCCGGCGTGAGTTCATCGTCCGGGTAGTACTGCTTCTTCAATAATTCGCGCTCGGGGAAGATGTGGATGGAATCCCAGCCGCAGGCATCTTCGCAGAGGCGGCAGCCGGTGCAGTTCTTCTCGATCACCACGGCCTGCCCGAAAAAGTCGTCCGCTGCGTCCGTGTAGTCGAGGTACAGCGCGTCAAAGGGGCAGATGTTAATGCAGAGCTCGCAGCCACTGCCGATGCAGAGGTCCGCGACGACAACCGCCTTGGGCCATTCCTTCTTGGCGAACTTGCGGCAGATGTCACCCACTTCATCGAGGATGCACTCGACGGGACAGACCGCCCCACACGCCCCGCAGTCGATGCACAACGCAGGGTCGATGTAATGGATGACGTTGCGCTCGCCGAAGATGGCGTTGGTCGGGCAGCGATTCACGCAGGCCGTGCAGCCGATGCAGGTCTCGATGATCTCGTAGCTCACACGCACCCCCTGGATGCCGGCGCGCAGCCATCCCGGAAACGCCGCGGCCAGTATAAGTGGCGCCTCGCACCGAGAGCAATTAGTCAGTCACCTAGTTGAGAAACGCGCCTCGCCTCGTCGGCGCCGCGCCTCAGGCGCTGATGGTGAACGTGGCCGTCGCCTGTCCGGCGCCGAGGATCACGGTGACGATCACAACGTCGCCCGGATCGCCAAGGAAGATATCGCTCGTCGTATAGGTGCCGGCGGCGGCGACCACGCCGGCCTCGGCGCCCGCGGGCAGAATAATCGTGATCGGCTCACCGGGCTCCGCCCCGCTCACGGTCACGACGACCTCGGTTCCCGACAGCCCCGTACTGGGACTCAGCGTGACCGATACGCCCTCGACGATCACTTCGCCGTCCGGCTCCTCTTCCTCCGGCTCTGCCGGGATCAGGAAGGTCGCCGTCCCGGTGCGCTCCTCCCCGGGCAAGCCGGAGGCGGCGCTCACGATAATGGTCGTCCCGGGATCGCCGGTCATCGTGAACTCCGTCACCACCGTTCCGGTGGCGTCCGCCGGGATCTCGGACTCCACCGCACCCGCCCGCACGGTCACCAACGCCCTCGGCTCAGCGCCGGTCACGGTGACGGTTGCGATGGTGCCGGAAGGGCCCTCGGAGGGGCTGAGGAGGAGCGACAGCGACGAGATCTGGCCGACCTGAATGTCCTGCGGCGTCTCCGACACCACCCATAGGACCGCACCGTTCGCGAGCGCGAAGTTGACCTGCCCCAGCGCCGGGATGAATGACGTCCAACTCAGCGCATCGGGGTCGAAGAGCCAGGCGATCTTCACCGATCCGAAGACGTCGCCCGCCGCGGCCGGGCCCAGATTCCAGAAGACGAACTGGCCACCCGCGTCCAGGGAGAGGACGCCGCCCTCGCCACCGGTCGACTGCGCCTGCGCCGACGGCCGTCCGCCGGCGCTCACCAGAGCGGTCATCAGGAGCGCGATAATGAGGAGTCCCAGGCACCCCTTGCGCATGCCACCGAGCCCGATTCGCACAGCCCTGCCTCCTCGCCGCCGGTGCTACTCGCACAATACTCGAATGCAGCCGACCGGGCGCGCCCCGGCCAAGCGTTGCCGGACCTCGAAAGAGAGAATGCCGGTGCTCCCGACGCGGCAGAGCCATCGGCCCGGGGCGGCCCGTCGCTTCTGACCAGTAGCGAGGCGGCCTGAGTGCTACCATCCGCGCTGACGGTTGGGGAGATGGGAGACGTAATGATTGGCGCACGCACTGCGCTGGTCCTTGCACTGGCCGCCGCCGCCCTCGGTCTGACTGCTTGTGGGGGAGGTGGCGACGAGGAGGAGCCGGCGCCGGTCGAACAAGCGGCGCCGCTGGAACAGCAGGTTCCGGAGTCCGAGCCCGAACCACTGCCTGAGGAACCGACCGCTGAGCCGGAGCCTGAAGCCGCACCCCCGGAGCCGGACCCCGACCGCGACTTACTCGCTTATGGCGAGTCGATCGAGGCATCGCTGGAGACGGTCGGCGAGGAACGCCAGTTCCGCTTCGAAGGCAGCGAGCAGGACTTGGTGCGCATCGTGATCGACGGCAAAGACGGGATGGACCCCATCGTCACGCTGCTGGAGCCAAACCGCACGGAGATCGTCACCAACGACGACATCAGCTCATCCAACCGCGACTCGCTGATTGTGGCGCGGCTTCCCTCCAGCGGCTTGCAGGTCGTTCGCGTCTCCGCCTTCGAGGAGTCCATCGGCCGTTTCGTCATCAGCGTGGAGTTGGTGCCCCCCGACGACGACGACGACTCTCGTGTTTTGGTCATCGGCGACCGCTGGCAAGGAGTCCTGGGGGAGCCGGGTGACGTGGACGTGTTTGAGTTCGCCGGCGATGCGGACCAGTTCGTCCGAATTCGAGTTGATGGGGCGACCGGCACGGACACCCTGGCGGAGGTGTTCGGGCCCGACGGGACGTTCCTGTTCCGCGACGATGACTCCGGGCACGCGCTGGACGCCGAGATCGTCTTCGCGCTGCCCCAGACTGGGGCGTACCGCGTGGACGTGACCTCGGTGGGGAACCGCATCGGGGCGTACGAGTTCTCCGTTGATCTGGCGGGCGACACCCCCGCCGCCCTGCTATCCGACATCGAAGCGCTGGAGGCCGTCGCCGTCACCTACCTGGCCGCGCTCCAGGGCGGCGACGCCCTGACCCTTTTCGCGTTGGCCGGACCGGAGGCCCTCGACATCTGGGGGTGGGAGTCGCCGGAAGACGTGAGCGCCTCGCTGGACAAGGTGCAATCGGTGGGCGTGTTCGGTGAGACGGTGGAGATCACGTCAACGATCGAGGGTGCGCGGGGTCGCGTGTCGATTGTCCTGGACGTGCCCGGCGAGGATGAGGCACAGACGCTGCGCTTCGACCTGGCCAACGTCAACGGCCAGTGGCTCGTGGACTTCGTCCAACGCCTCTTCATCTTCATTCCCGAGAGCTAGCGCAACGCCCCGGGCGACCGATCCAGCGGAGGCCCAGGCGAGGGCGGCGGCCTTCCGGGCCCGCCTCGCCCGTGATTCTGGGTTCAACGATTGCATGATGGAGCAATTGATCTATACTCGAATCGAATATGCGCGTGACACCAACCGCCGCTTCGGTGCTTTCAGTCGAGCGGTCCACGGGGTTCTGTCAGATCTGAGGGCAGCGGGGCCAACGATGCGTGGTGATCCGGCGAGCGTTGATGGTGTCCTAGGCGACCTGCATCTCCTGGATCAGGGACCGCCAGCGGGCGACGAACAGCGGGCGCCGCGTCGCCAACGGGATCGGTAGTCCGGGCCGGGGCGGAACGCGAAAGTACTGGCGCAGCGCATCGAAGGCCGCGCAGAACTGGGCAGCGGTGGACGTGGCCGAGCGCAAGCCCGAGCGTGTCACGACGGACCCGCATCCGCCGTACCGCCGAGCGATCCGCGGGATCCTGGGGAGAACGGTGCGGCACCGATGCAATCGATACCTGAACACCCTCACCGGGTTCTGTCAGATCTGAGGGCAGCGGGGCCAACGATGCGTGGTGATCCGGCGAGCGTTGATGGTGTCCTAGGCGACCTGCATCTCCTGGATCAGGGACCGCCAGCGGGCGACGAACAGCGGGCGCCGCGTCGCCAACGGGATCGGTAGTCCGGGCCGGGGCGGAACGCGAAAGTACTGGCGCAGCGCATCGAAGGCCGCGCAGAACTGGGCAGCGGAAGCGAACCGCCCGAAGCCCCGCATCGGATAGTAGCGCTGCTTGATGGCGCGGTGATCCTGCTCAATCCAGTTGTTGAGGTATTGATTGCAGCGATGTCGCACCTTCCGCCCGACGATCCACCGGATCGCCTTGCGATACGCGGGATGCGCGTCGGTCGTGATGCGTAAGGGCTTCCGTTCGGCGATCTGTATGAGACCCCGCAGGAAGCGTCGCGCGGCGTGCTTGTCGCGGTGCGCGCTCAGCATCGAATCGAGCAGCGCGCCCTCCCGGTCGATCGCGCGATAGAGGTAGCACCATCGCCCGGCGACCTTCACGTAGGTCTCATCGATGTACCAGGAGACGCCCGCGCGACCGCGCCGCTTGGCGCGAAGCCGGTCCGCCAGGAGTGGCGCGAAGCGGAACTCCCAATCGCGGATCGTCTCATGCGTCACCGTGTAGCCTCGCTCGAGGAGCAGTTCGGCGACGTCCCGGAAGCTGAGCTTGTACCGCAGGCGCCACAGCACGGCGAGCAGCACGAGGTCCGTCGGGTACTGGAGATCGTTGAAGGGCGTGCCGGTCCGCTCGTTGAAGCGCCGTCCACACGCGCGACAGTTGAATCGCTGGTAGCCTAGCGTCGTGCGATGCCTGCGCTTGGTCGTCGCA
Organism: Dehalococcoidia bacterium; assembly: GCA_963663235.2. GTDB lineage: Bacteria > Chloroflexota > Dehalococcoidia > Bin125 > Bin125. The sequence goes on along the minus strand of CAXXNO010000011.1, from coordinate 47,201 downwards.
GTCGAGCGGCAGTGCGGACAGTGCATCGGCGTCTCCTCGTTGCGTCATGAACGAGGCGACGCTACGCCGACGAGCCCTGAGATCTGATAGAACCAGAGCGCGACGACGGCGCGGAAGCGGAGCGTGTACCGGAGACGCCCCAACACGGCGAGCCGGACGATATCCGTCGGGTCCTGGAGATCGTTGAACGGCGGGCCGGTCCGCTCGTGGAAGCGCCGGCCGCATGCCCGGCAGTTGAACCTCGGGGTAGCCGAGTGCGGTGCGGCGTTGCCGCCTGGTCGTCGCGGTCGAGCTCCAGCGGGGACAGGGCATCGGCGTCTCCTCGTCGCGTCATGGGCGAGGCTCCCCGACGAGCCCTGAGATCTGACGGAACCGTCGACCAGAAAACTCTCCGTTTCTCCGAGTTGCGACAGGAATGACAGGAATTAGCGAAGGTGTTATTCGTGAACGGCGACACGTGGCGAGAAGAGAAGTTCGGGCAGTGGTAGACCTGCGCGACGCGGGACGCGCGCCGCAGCGGCAGACCATCACGGCACACTAGTTCGCCATTGGTGTCGCTGGCCCGCCGTCCGACCAGCGGTCGTTTGATGGGTCGAACAGACCGGCTGGTTTCCCGGACGAAGCGGAGTGGGAGCACTGGGGAGGATTGCGAGCATCCCGTGAACTGGGACTAATGGCCCCGCAACAAGGCAAAAGCCCTGTCGACGACCATATAGACTTCCCTGATTCAGGACGGCGATCAAGACGCGGCGGAGAGAAGATGGGTACGAGAAAAAGCGGTGCTGCAAAAGTCTACAAAGCGGCTGAAGAATGGGTCGCGCGTGCGCTGAGGGCGGACGACTCATTATTCACCCCGGGCAAGCCAATATGGACGCGCCAGTGGCTCGGGGAGATCCATGAGAGATTTCTGGATCGGCCGAACGACTCCAATGACAGCTTTATCAATAAATTGGAACGGCAGCTGGCCAACAGCCCGGCGGACGTCTACCAGCTCATGGCTGAGGCGCTGTATGTGTATTTCCTCATCGTCCACACCTCAGACAGTACGGACGAAGTGCAACAGATCGCCACGATCCTCCGCTGGTCCCCGCAGCCAGTGGACATACCGCCGGAACTGGTCGCGGGTCTCACGCCCGGGATCGCGAACCCAGGGATAGGGTTCCATGCGTACCGCCCGTTTCAAGTCGGATCACTCATCGAGTTCGCGGAGCGGTTGAAGGAGCAACCCTCAGCTACCCGGCTGCACCTGCTTAACGATCCGTGGGCCTTCAAGGAATTCTTGATGGCGATGAAGTTCCGTAGCCTCTTGCTTCGGGGAAAACAGAATACGCCCAGCACACAACGGCAGGCCTTGCTGCACCTTGTCCACCCCGAGACCTTTGAGCCGATCGTCAGCCTCGAGCACAAGAGGCGGATCGCCGAGGCTTTTGGGGATCGTGTCGAGAATCCCCCGGACGATCTTGACCGGAAGTTGCAACAAGTCCGCTCTGTCCTCGAAGCCAGCTACGGTGCCGAGGAGTTCCGTTTCTACCGACCCGACATCCGGGCGAAGTGGGATGCCAGCTACAAACCCACCCTGTGGGATGACTTTGTCAGAAGCGCCCAGGATTACCTCGACAGGGAACAGCTGGACAGCGCCGAGAACTACTACAAGATTGCCATTGGCCTAAAAGTCGCGGAGGCGCGCGCGGCAGTGCTCGCCCGGTCAGACGATTGGTCCACACGCGTTATCGGTAGTCTGGTCGGCAGCGATAACAATCTCGTACATCGTGTGCAATTGGCCAGGTTCCGAGATTGGGTTGATGCTTCGCCCGATGCTGCCCAAAAGGCGCTGGAAGCAATTTGGGTCGAGAGCGATGCGCCTGTGTCAGAGCGGGTGCGTAGCTTCAGCAGCTTGTTGCCCCAGTCAGTCATTGGCGGCCCAGGGACGCGCATGAACTTGGCGTCCGTCTTGTTGATGGGGTTGGGCGTTCAAGAGTACCCGCCCTTCCAGAAGAAAATGTTCACGGACGCATACGAACGCACTGGCTATGAGCACCCGGCTCAGGATGCGGACGAGGCAACGCTCTACGACCATGCCCTCGCATTCTTGGACCGGTTTATCGAAGAGGCAGAAAATCGCGGAGTGAAATTGCGTCACCGCCTTGACGCGCAATCCCTCGCTTGGGTGCTCCAAGGCGTTCCACCCGCAACGGCTGGCCTGGCGCAGCTTGCGGCAGAGGTAAACGTCGAGCCCTCTTTCCTGGAGGAGATCGAGGCACTGCTCGAAGAGAAGCGCCAGGTGATCTTTCAAGGGCCGCCGGGTACGGGGAAGACGTTCATCGCGCGCAAGCTCGCTCGTCACCTTGCCGGGTCGGAGGAGCGGGTGAGGCTTGTACAGTTCCACCCGTCCTACGCGTATGAGGACTTCGTCCAGGGCTTCCGGCCGGCGCGGAACGGGCAACCCGGCTTCGAACTCAGGGACGGACCGTTAGTGCAGGCTGCGGCGCGGGCGGGGCAGGAGCCGCAGGCGAAGCACTTTCTCGTCATCGACGAGATCAACCGCGGCAACCTCGCCAAGGTGTTCGGGGAGCTGTACTTCCTTTTGGAGTATCGTGACAGCAAGATTGACCTGCAGTATTCGGACGCGCGGTTCGCGCTCCCCGACAATCTCTACATCATCGGGACGATGAATACGGCCGATCGATCGATCGCGCTCGTGGACCTCGCGCTTCGCCGCCGGTTCTACTTCGTGGAATTCCACCCAGACAAGCCGCCGGTCCAAGGCCTGCTCCGCCGCTGGCTGAAGAAGAACGCGGCCCCGGAGATGGAGTGGGTCGCTGACATCGTCGATCACGCGAACGGTCTCTTGAGTGACGACCGGCACGCTGCCATTGGGCCCAGCTACTTCATGAAGCCAGGTGGTCTCAGTGCCGCCGATGTCGCCCGCATTTGGGAACACAGCGTCCTGCCCTACGTTGAGGAGCGCCTCTTCGGCAATGCTGAACGGCTGGAAGCGTTCCGCCTGGACATTGTGCGGAAGCAGGCTGCTCACGGCCTTGAACTGGACGATGGAGAGGATCAGGCACCCACCGAAGGCAGCGACGCTGAATGAAGCACAAGCTTGACCTGAAAGAGTACGAGCCAAGCAACCATACGCTCTCGATCGGCCAGCTCGACGCCCTGTTCCATGAACGGAAAGCCCTCGCCCTCACCTCGATCGAACCGATCCCAGGGAGCGAGAGCCTATATCGCCTCACGGCCGGTTCAACCGTTGGGGCGGTCGAGATCGGCGATCTGTCAGTGCTCATCGAGCCGAAGATCGGAATCCCGCAACTCCTGGCGCTGGCCTGCTACGCCATGGGGGTGTTCAGGCTCCAAGAGGAACGACCGTTTGATTTCGAGGAGAAGGAAACATTGCCGGATACGCTCGCGCTGGCGCTCGCCGCCGCCGCCCGAAGAGCGTTCGGGCGCGGACTTCTCCACGGATACCGGGTGGAGGAGGAGGCACTGCACACCGTCCGGGGGCGCATCAGGTTCACCGAGCAGATGCGGCGGCGGTTCGGGAGCGCTCTGCCGATCGAGGTGCGATACGACGAGTTCACCGCCGACATCCTGGCGAACCGGCTGGTGAAGGCGGCGGCCGGGCGGCTCGGCCGAATGCCCCTCCGGTCGCACGCGGCACGCAGAGGCTTGGGATTAGTTGCAGGGATGCTTGAGCAGGTCTCGCCGGTCGAGTTCTCGCCGAACGCTGTCCCCGATATGCGTTTCGACCGGCTCAACGAGCACTATCGGGGCGTCGTGGGACTCTCGCGGCTGATCCTGCGACACAGCGAGTTCGAATCAGGCCGCGGCAACGTGCGAGCGTCTGGTTTCCTGCTGGACATGAACGTGCTGTTCCAAGACTTCGTGACAGTGGCGCTCAGGGAGAGGCTCGGCGTTTCTGATCGAACGTTGTCCTCCGATGCGGGCGGTCGCAAGATCCCCCTCGATGAGAAGGGGACCGTGAAACTCAAGCCTGACCTTTCTTGGTGGGACGGGGAGACCTGCACGTTCGTGGGTGATGCGAAGTACAAGAGTGTGACCAGTACATCTGTACCTGAGACCGACCTCTACCAGTTGCTGGCATACGCCACGGCGCTCGGTCTGCCAGGTGGATTGCTGATATACGCGGAGGGCGAGGCGGACACGACCTCCTACCAGGTCCGGCACGCCGGCAAGCGGCTTGAGGTCACTGCGCTCGACCTATCCGGCACACTCGATGAAATTCTCCATCGTGTGGACGGCTTAGCAGCTCGTGTGCGGAGGCTGCGCGACGAAGCGCGGAGGGTTCAGTGTGCTGCGTGAGCGGGCCGAGCGATGCCCTGCTAGCTCTCGCATCCAATGCCGTCCTAGTCCCGGCCGTCGAACCGATGCGGGTCGTTTCCAACGACCCGGAAGTGTCGATTCGGGCTGTCCCCACAATCGAGGTCCGGCGGGGCGGGCGGGATGCACGCATCGGGGTACGACGGGTCGCAGCGGACGCTGGACTCCGGTACCGGCGCTGGCATCGAGACTGCGCGGGCTCTGGTGCTTGTGGTGTTTCAAAACCCTATCGGCCTTGTGTGAGTCGCGTCCGCCAGAGAGTCTTCGCGCGGAGGGACGGCGATGTGGCTCTATTGGCGACTGTTTCTGGTCGGGCTGGGAATGCTCGGCCGGCGGCGACGGGATCTGATCCTCGAGAACCTGATTCTGCGCCAGCAGCTGGCGGTGTGGGAACGGTCCGGACGTCGACCGCGGCTCCAGACGCGCGACCGCCGGTTCTGGTCCGTCACGGCGCGGAACTGGGCCGGCTGGCGTGCGCATCTGCAGCTCGTTCAACCGGCGACCGTCATCGGGTGGCATCGGTTTGTCTGGCGCCGATACTGGCGCTGGAAGAGCCGGGGCGGTCAGCCCGGCCGGGTGCGGATCGATCTGGAGACGCGCCGCCTGATTGACCGGCTGGCAGCGGAGAATCCCACGTGGGGCGTGCGCCGCATCGCAGCCGAGTTAGCTGTGCTGGGGCACCCCGTGAGTCCCACAACGGTCTATCGTTATCGCCGAATCAGGCCGGCGCCGTCGCCCACCTGGCGGACCTTTCTGCGCCTGCATGCCCCCGAAATCTGGGCGGCCGACTTTTTCACCGTGCAGACGCTTACCTTGCGGACGTTCTACGTCTTCTTCGTGATCAGTCACGACCGCCGCCGGATCCTGCATGGGAACGTGACCGCGCACCCCACGGCGCCCTGGGTCTGGCGGCAGATCATCGCCGCCACCCCGTGGAACACGGCGCCTCGCTTCCTGATCCGCGACCGGGATCGCAACGACGGCGGTCACTTCGTGCCGAAGGCGGCGGCCCTGGGGATCGAAACGATCTTGACCCCCGTGCGAGCCCCCAAAGCCAACGCGATCGCGGAGCGGGTGATTGGCACGATCCGGCGAGAGTGTCTGGACCATCTCATCGTGCTCACGGAACGGCATCTCCGGCGGGTGCTCCGCGAGTACGTCGCCTACGACAACGACACGCGTCCCCACCAGTCTCTGGGCGACCAGCCGCCATCCGGTCCGCGGACGCCGACGCTCCGTGGTGGGGCGCAGCGCCTAGCGAGCCGGCCGATTCTGGGCGGCTTACACCATGAGTACTTCTGGGATGCAGCGTGATGAGGTTTTGAAACACCACAGGCTTCTTCCACCAGACCGGCGCGGCTCCCACATGCCCGGTGCGATGGTGCCCGGCTGAAACCCCCTCCTCCACCCGCTACCATGCGCCCACCACGGGCGGCGGCCCCACCCTGAAGATGCTCCGCGCGTCATCGGCGTCGCCTTGGGACGCGTTGCATTGTGCAGCGCCATTGATGGATCCGCGTCCCGTTTGACATGTGCGGGTGGGTGATTCACGTGGTCGCCCTGGCTTCGGGCTGACCGTCCGACCCATGCTTGGCGGCATAAACGCGTGCAACCCGCGTATGGCCCACCAAAAACCGTGACTTGCATTGATGGGGTCGTCCCGCGCTAACCTGTCAGCACAGGGCAGCGACGGGAGAAAAGGCATGCCGCGTCGAGGACGGCCTCCAAGCGATTGGGAACCCCGGTTCTTTGAGGCCTTCGCGGTCTGTGGCGACATCGGCTGGGCAGCCCGCGCGGCTGGCGTGAGTCCCCGGACCGTGCATCGGCGCCGGGAGAGCGACGATCCGTTTGACGCCCGTTTCACCGAGATCGCTGATGAGTTCTATGACCGCATGCTCGGGGCGCTACGGGTGTCGGGGATGCAGGGGTCTGGTACGGCCCTGCGCTTCATTCTCCAACTCCTCCGACCGGAGCAGTACGGCCCGGCGCCTGGGAAACGGTATGCGGCCCGTCGGCCCGCGCCGGTCGGCCACCACCCGGGGGTGGTGCAGGAGATTCCGGCGGAAGACCATACGCCAATGGAGACATCGGCACCGGCGGCATGGCGCGGACCAGTCCGACACCGCGTTCGGGCGCGGCGTGGGTGGGAACCACGGTTCTTGGCCGTGCTCGCGGAGACGCGGAACGTCCGCGCCGCCTGTGAAGCTGCGAACGTGTCGCGCAGCGCCGTCTATAAGAAACGGGATCGCGATCAGGCCTTCGCTGCGGGCTGGGATGATGCCCTCACTGCTGCCCCGGTGCCCATACTGCCGCAGGAACCGAGAACAGCGACGCGCATGTATCGCGCGCTGCTCCACGTCCCCCACTCGGGTCGCAAGGCCCGCGGAACGCTGGTTGCGTAGGAGACGTCGAGTGCCACCTGTCCACTTCTCGGCCCACGCAGCCCGCTCTACGCGGACGCCCACATCGTCGCGGAGTGCGGCCGGCACCCGCTCTCAAACCGACCGAGCTGCTTCCTTTTAATCCGAAGGTCCAGGGTTCGAATCCCTGAGGGCCCACCATCCCGCTTCTTCATGGGACCACCGCGAATCCGGCCCGAATCCAGGCCTGGAGCAGCGGACTGCAAAAGTTCGGCTCCGGAATCCGCTTGACTTCGTCCTCCGCCAGAGCGTCCATGAACTCGCCGAAAGGAGGGGGTCATGGCGGCGGAATTCGCAGCGGACCCGGGTGAGGGGACCGGCCTGGATGAGGCGATCGCGGCCTACCTGGCGGCCTGCGAGGTGGAGGGCAAGACCCGGCGCACCGTCCAGGCCTACGCCGAGACCCTGCGCCGCTTCCGCGCCATCTGCGCCGCCGAAGGCCTACCCGATCGGGTCGCGGCCTTCCGCCCGGCCCACATCTACGCCTTCCTCAAGGTCATCGCCGACGGCGGCGTCTCCCTGGGCACCCGGCACCGCCGCTTCCGCGAGACCCGGGCCTTCTTCTCCTGGTGCACTCGCATGGGCTATACGGCGCGGAACCCGTTCACGGGCATCCCCAACGTCAAAGTGGAGCAGAAGGTGATCCAGCCGCTCACCGAGGACGAGATCCAGGCGCTGCTGGACGTCTGCGACCCCACCACGGAGTTCGGCTGCCGCAACCGGGCCATCATCCTGCTCTTCCTCGATACCGGCCTGCGCTACACGGAGCTGCACCGGCTCACCCTGGCCGACGTGTCCTGGGAGACCCGGCGCATCCACATCCGCCACGGCAAGGGCCGCAAGCAGCGCGTGGTCCCCTTCGGCGACGGACCGGACGAGGCGCTGCGCGACTATATCGCGCGCTTCCGCAGCGAGGCGCCGGGGGCGCTGTTCCTCACGATCGAACGCTCCAGGAAGCCCCGCGGGCCGATGAACCCGTACCTCCTGGGCACTCTCTTCACCCGGCTGGGCGCGCGCGCCGGCGTCCACGCCAACCCGCATCGCTTCCGCCACACCTTCGCCACCTGGGCGATCGAGAACCACGCCCGGGAGCTGGACGTGCAGTACCTCTTGGGCCACTCGACCTCGGCCATGGTGCGGCGCTACTCCGCCACCTACGACGCGGCCAAGGCGGCGGATGCGCACGCCGCCTTCAGCCCCGCCGCCCGTCTGCTGGCTGCCGGCCCCGCGCCCTCCGGCCCCCGCGCCCCGGCTTACCACCCTTAGCAACCGCGCGATCGATACCAGAGGTATCGGATGGTAAGGGGAGCTATCGGATCGGGGTCCGGCCGGTAACTTACCAGGCGGCATCGTCCGAACCCTCCTCGGGGCGGCAGCGGGCGGCGAACGCGGCGACATCGTCGTCGGATGGCTCGGTCAGCGCGATGGGCGGGTCCAGCCCGGGCAGATCGGGAAGCGGCCTGAGCCGCGCGCGGCAGCGGTCCGCGATGGTCTGGAGTGCGGGGTCGAGCGGATCGGCGCCGAGTGCCGCGGCGCACGCCGCGACCTCGATCTCCAACGCGCGGAGCAGGTGGTGCAGCTCGGGGACGCCGGCGCGGAGGCGGGCGTCGAGGATCGGCCGCAGCGGTTCCCGGCCACCGGCGCCGCTCGCGCCCGCCGCCAGACCCCGCAGCCGGCGCGCGACCCGGCGCGCCGCCTTGTTCAGGTCCCCGTCGCCGCCCGCGCCCGGGCCGCGACGGGGCTCCCCGCAGTCAAGTGCGTCCTCCAGGGACTCCGCCAGGACGGCGCCGAGGCGGACGGTCGCGAACCAGCCCGCGACCGCCTCCAGCGCGCCGACTTGGCCCGCGGCCCAGGCCAGGCACAGGTGCGCGGTCGCGTCGAGGTGATCGAGCCGGGCGCAGTCGCGGCGGAATGCGGCCCGCTCGCCCGGCGTGAGCCCGCGCCAGAGGCTGTCGCGCAGCACGGCATCGCCGGGCCCGGCCGCGAGCAGCGCCACGACCCGCTGCCGCACCGTCAGGCGGGTCGCGACCGTGTGGAGGCGGCGCTCACGGCCCCGCATCGGAGGCCTCCCGCCCCACGCCCACCTCCAGCGCCCGCAGGCGCGCCTCGAACTCCGCGGTCTCCTTGACCCGGACCCCGACGGACACCAGGTGGGCCAGCGCCCGCGCGCGCGCGATCGAGTTCTCCAGCTCCAGCGTGTCGGTCAGCGCCAGCTCCAGGACGCGCTGCAGATCCGCGTCCGTGCGGAACCCCTCCAGGCCGTAGGCGCCCCCGACCGTGCCCTCGCGCCGGCGGCGCAGGCCCCCCAGCCGGCGCGCCTCGGTGGCGTCCTCGCGGGACTCGGGCGCGTGCCAGAAGCAGGCGCTGCCCGCGCGCAGGGACGGCGCCCGGCAGGGGCGCCCGTTCTGGGTCAGTGCCTGGCAGGCGGGACGGCTAGCCATCGGTCGCCTCCCTCGGTTCCAGGGGCACGGCGGCCGCGCCCGTGAACGCCTCCCAGCGCGCGATCGTGGCCGCCACGTAGCGCGGGTCGATCTCGACCCCGACGGCCCGGCGCCCGGTGCGCTCGCAGGCGATCAGCGTCGTGCCCGCGCCGCAGAAGGGGTCCAGGACCGTGGCGCCGGGGGTGCTGGAGTTCGCGATCGCCCGCTCGACCAGGGCCAGCGGCTTCTGGGTGGGGTGCAGCGGCGAGGCGGCGGGACGCGGGATGTGCCAGACGTCGCTCTGGTCGCGCCCGCCCTGCCACTGACGGGTGGTCCCCTGGGGCCAGCCGTACCAGATCGGCTCGTACTGGCGCTGATAGTCGGCCCGGCCCAGCGTGAAGCGGTCCTTGGCCCAGATGATCGTGTCCGACCAGTGCGCCCCGGCCTCGGCCAGGGCGCGGCAGACGACCGGCCACTCCTTGCTGCTCATGCAGACGTACAGGGCGCCGGCCGCGTTGGCCGCCAGGCTCACCGCCCAGGCCCGGCAGAAGCGCTCCCACTCCTCCTCGGGCATGGCGTCGTTGACGAGGCGCCGGGCGGGCGCGTCGGCCGCCCGGCCGCCGTGGGCGCCGTAGGCCACGTTGTAGGGCGGGTCCGTGAAGACCAGGGCCGCGGGCCCGTCGCCCAGGCACCGGGCCACGAACGCCGCGTCCGTGGCGTCGCCCCGGAAGAGGCGGTGCGCGCCCAGCTGCCAGCCGGCGCCGGGGGCGATCCCGCTGGCCTCGCGGTCGACCGCCGCCAGCGCCTCGTCCAGGTCGAACCGCTCCGGGCGGGCCCGTTTCTCCCGCTGGTCGAAGCGAGTGAGCAGGTCCTGGAGATCGGCCTCGGCGAAGCCGCTCAGCGTCAGGTCGCGGTCCGCCGTGGTGCGCAGGTCGATCAGCAGGCGGGCCAGCAGGTCGGCGTCCCACTCCCCGCCGATCCGGTTCAGGGCGACGTTGAGCAGCCGGGCGTCCTCCGCCGGGAGGTCGAGCAGGATCACCGGCACCGTCGTGAGGCCAGCGCGGCGGGCGGCGACGAGCCGCTGGTGGCCGGCGATCACGCGCCGGTCGGCGCGGCGGGCGAGCACCGGGTCGACGACCCCGAACGTGGCGATCGAGCGGGTCAGGGCCGCCAGTTCGTCCTCCCCGATGCGGCGGGGGTTGCCCGGATCGGGATGGAGATCCGCGATCGGCAGCTGCTCCACCTGCAAGGGGGAGGAGATCGCGGGCGCGGCTCCCTCCGCTCGGGAGGCTCCGCCCCACGGCCCGGAGACAGACGGCGAAGCTCTGCTACCTGGGCCATCTGCTCACCGAGAACCGCCACGGCCTGGTGCTGGACGTCGAGTTGACCCAGGCGAGCGGCTACGCCGAGCGCGAGGCAGCGCTGGCGATGCTCGACCGCTGCGCGGCTGGGGGCGCGACCCTCCACCGGCGCGTCGTCTGGCCACGCGCCGCCGTACCCCAGCCACATCACGCCACTAGGTACTTCTCTGTGTAATGGTATGAAAGCCACTGACGATAGAGGTAGCGGCCTTCCGGGCCCAGACCTATTGGATCAGATGGAAATCCTCATCGAAGGGAACTGACGTGAAAAAGAGCTTCTTCCTGGCAATGGTCATCGCTCTGGCGTTCGCGGCCTTAGCCGCCTGCGGGGACGACTCCGAAACGACGGCGCAGCCGTCCGTCGTCACGGACCCCACAACCAGCATCGATCCCGGCGTCGCCGTTTCCGGCGGCATCATCCTTGCCGACGGTTGTACGGCAGGCAGCACGTTGGACGACACTACAACGGTCATTGCGTGCAACACCCAGGCCATGCAGCAGTATGAGAGCTTCTCCTTTGACGCAACGTTCAATCTGCTGGCCGTCTTTCCTGTGGAAGGCGCGCCGGAGGGAGCTGGGGAGGGCCTCATGCGGCTGAGCGGCGGGGTTCTTCTGCCGGACAAGCTCCAATACACCGTATCCCTGGGGCCCGCGGGGCAGACAATCGACATCAATGGCGTGACCATCGGAGCGGACACCTACTTCCAAGACCCAGCATCCATGCAGTGGGTCAAGGGCGCTCCTCCCGATGACGCGCTGTTGAGCGTTATGCAGATGGTCGGGCTGCTGTACCTGCCGAACGACGTCCCAACCACGCTGGGGGAGATGGTGACCTTCGACGACGGGACCAAGGGCTACGTGCTTGTCACTGAACATCCCGCCGAACAGAGCGGCGGGATGGGCGGCAGGGACCTTCTGTCAGCCGGCAACCTCACCCGTGTCGTGGGCGCCGATGACTTTCTGACCAGGGAGGTCCGGGTCTCCGTGGTGGGCCTCGGCGGTGAGGCAGGCGACGTCGTCACCATCCGCTACCACGGTTTCGGGGAGCCCCTTTCGATAGAACCGCCTGAGAACTACATAGAGCTTCCGCCGGAGGCGCTCTCCAGCGGCGTCCAAGGGCCGGCCACGGTCTTGGGTCTCGCCCGCAACGGTGATGGCAACGTGGATGTCACCTTCAGCAAGCCCGTGTTTGTTCAGGGCGAGATTGTGTTGTACGTCTTGGAGCCATCCACCGGAGGGTGGGAACTGCCACTGCTGGGTGGAAGCGGCACGGATACGCTCATCTTCAGCGCTGCCCCAGAGGGCAAGCCCGCGTTGATTGTTGGAGAGAGCCAGATCGCCTGGATTGGCTTTGGCTCGGACGCGCAGCTAGTTGACGCAAACGGCGTTCGGGCGAACGACCTTTTCGACGCCTGGATGTATCAGTAGGAGCTTAGGGGCGGAGAGGAGACCGGGAAACGGCGGGCGAGTCTGCTGTGACATTCGGAATCCTGGATGACCTCGTTGGCGGTGCGCCGGCCGGCGGCTACCACCACTTCAATTCGGGAAGGCTACGTCTCCTCCCCACGACGGAATATCTACAGCGCCAGTGTGAATCTCAGCGTGAAGGTTCTTGATTCCGTCAAGTCTGGTGGACCTGACTTGACGGTAGGCCGTACCCGTGGGACGGCAAAACCTGATAGGTGCAGCTCTGTCCTGAGATAGCAGAGTATCGGCGAGCCACGAGAGGCTCGTCTGTGCTCTACCTCCGTCTGCTTGTCGCAGCACTCTTCGCTTCGGTCCGCGCCCGCCGAGATCTCGTCCTCGAGAACTTAGCGCTGCGGCATCAGCTCGCCGTCTACACCCGGGGCCGTCGTCGACTGCGGCTCCGTCGCCACGACCGCCGATTCTGGTCACTACTGGCACGCGGTTGGTCCGGCTGGCGAGGCACGCTCGTGATGGTCGAGCCGGACACGGTTGTGCGGTGGCATCGTTCTGCTTGGCGCGCCTACTGGCGCTGGAAGAGTCGTCGCGGACCTGGGCGTCCCCACATTCCCGCCGAGTGGCAGCGGCTGATCCTGCGCATCGCCACTGAGAATCCATGGTGCGGCGCCGTCCGCATCGTTGGTGAGCTGCGTGCGCTTGGCTTCGACGTGAGCGCTCGCACCGTGAGCCGCTACCGTCAGCAGGCGCTCCGGCGACCGCCGAGTCAGTCGTGGCGCACGTTTCTGCGCAACCACCCGTCCAGCATCTGGGCTGCTGACCTGTTCACGGTGCAGACCCTCACCTTCCGCACGCTCTACGTGTTCGTCGTGATCGACCACGGCCGGCGCCGCATCCGGCACTGGAACGTCACGGAGCACCCGATCGCGCCCTGGATCTGGAGGCAGATGATCGAGGCGACCGTCTGGGGTGAGCAGCCAGGGTTCCTCATCCGAGACCGCGACCGTAGCTATGGCGGGGACTTCATCGCACGCGCTCGACGGATCGGGATCGAGACGATTCTGACTCCGGTGCGCGCGCCGAACGCCAACGCCATCGCCGAGCGGGTGATCGGGACGCTCCGGCGCGAGTGCCTCGATCACGTCATCGCCGTCAACGAACGGCATCTGAGGCGGGTGCTTGGTGAGTACGTCCAGCACTACAACGCGATGCGGCCGCATCGGTCATTGGCGCTCGACTCTCCGGAGGGACGCAAGCCGATGCAGCGGATGCCGAGCCAGCGAGTCGACAGCAAGCCGGTGCTAGGAGGGTTGCATCATGAGTATCGGTGGGCCGCATGAGGTTTTGCCGCCCCACGGCCGCACCGCACTCGGCTCCCGGCGGTTCCGCTGCCAGGCCTGTCGGCGGCGCTTCAACGAGCGGACCGGCACGCCCTTCAACGATCTGCAGTACCCAACGGACATCGTGCTGCTCGCCGTGCTCTGGCGTCTCCGCTCCACGCTGGGCTTCCGCGACGTCGCTGCGCTGCTCCTCCAGCGCGGCTTCGAGGTCACGCACGAGCCGATCCGCGCCTGGGAGGTCCGCTTCGCCCCGCGGCTCGCGGACCCGCTGCGAGCGAAGCGGCGCGGCCAGGCCGGCGGCTCCTGGTCCCTGGACGAGACCTCCGTGAAGGGCGCCGGGCGCTGGTGCTCTCTCGACCGCGCCATCGACCGCGAGGGGGTGCTCCTCGACTCCATGCGCAGCGAGCACCGCGACAAGCACGCCGCGCGGCGTTTCCTGCGGCGACTCGTTGACGTGGCCGAGCGCAAGCCGCCGCGCGTCACCACGGACCAGCCTCCGCCGTACCGCAGAGCGATCCGCTGGATCCTGGGACGGAAGGTCGTGCACCGGACGAATCCATACCGCAACAACCTCACGGAACAGGACCACCGCGCGGTGCAGCAGCGCGATGACCCGATGCTCGGTTTCGGGAGCTTCGCCTCAGCGGCACGCTTCTGCTCGGCGTTTGAGGAGCTCCGCCAGTACTTGCGCGCTCGCGGTCGCCGCGGCGAGGGCGTCCCCCTGGCCGAGCAGCGACGACGCTTCGTCGGGCGCTGGCATGCACTGATCGCCGAAATGGCGGCGGCGTAGACAGGGCAACAGTGAGGGGCTTCACTGCGCGTCATCCGTGCCCTGTGTTCTGACAGAACCTGTTCGATGTGCTCTACATTAGATGTCGGCGTTTCAAGTGACTGCGATCGTGGGGGGATTCGGTGCTCCGGCGCTTCCGTGGCAACGCGTGCAACAAGCAAAGCTCGCCAGCGCTCGGTGAGCCGCCGCCGCTGGTCGGGTAGCGCGATGGGGGGCTCTCTCCGCGACGGCGCACCATTACTCTCACCGCCGCGGCGCGCCCGGCGCGCGGAACCAAGGCATCGGGCACGGCGTTGATCAGGCGGCGGGAGCCCCACCGACGGTGGGCTTCCCAGCGAAGGGGAACCGCAATGGGACGACTGCGCATGATGGGCATTGGGATCGCATTGGCCGCGGCGCTGGCTGTGGGGGTGTTCGCGCTGGGCGGGAGCCAGCGCACGGAAGCGCACGGGCCGCTGCACGTCTTGCGCACCCTGACGGTCACCGGCTCGGCCACGGTCACCGCGGCGCCCGACGGCGCAAGCATCGACATCCACGTCTCCGCGCGCCGGCCCACCGCGTCCGAGGCCCTGGCCGCTGGCGCGGAGGCGCTGAACGGCGTCCGCGCCGCGCTCAGCGAGCACGGCGTCGCCGATGAAGACCTCCAGACCGTCCGCATTGCCCTCGACGAGGACTTTGACTACACCGTGGAAGCGCGCGTCAGCATCGGCTTCCGTTTCAGCAACACCATTCGCGTCATCATCGACGGCGTGGACACGATCGGCGACGTCATCGACGCCGCGGTGGGAGCTGGCGGCGACGCCGTTTCCATCAGCCGCATCCGTTTCCTCGTCAGCAACCGCGCCGCCTTGGAGGACACCGCCCGGCTCGCCGCCATCGACGAAGCCCGCCGCAAGGCGGCCGCCATGGCCGAGCGCGCCGGCGTCCACTTGGGCCGCGTGCGCGTCATCGAGGAGAGCGGCCACAGCACCCCGGTCGGCGTTGAGGAGGTCCCGGCCGAGGATGCCGCCGACTCCGAGCCCACCGCCGCCCCCATCTTCGGGGGCGACGAACAGGTCACCGCCTCCGTCCGGATCATCTTCATCATCTACTAACGGCCCGCGGCGATCGCCGCCCGCTCTGCCTGTCGGGCCACAAAATACGGATCGTCAGGCAGCGGCCCGTTCGTAGCGATGATGGAGGCCTCCCAGAATCGGGGGCGCGACGACGCGCCCGTGCCGCTGTGGCGCGCGCGGCCCGGCTGGCGGATGGAGGGCGAGGGTCCGATGGGGACGAGTCTCGTTGTCAGAGGCGACGAACTCTTGGACGATCCGCTGCAGGTGCCGCGCGTTGAGCGGAGTGATGTCATTCAAGCCCTCGCGTCGGAGCGTCCCGACCCAGCGCTCGGCCACGGCATTCGCTTGCGGAGCCCGCACCGGTGTCCAGATCGGCCCAATCCCAAGCCGCTGCGCCCGGGCCACGCCGTCGCGCCCGTAGGCGCGGGCGATGGGTCCAGGCCGTGGCCTCGATCAGCGGCTGCCAGGTCCAGGCCGCCGTGGGATAGGCCGTGAGGTTGACGGACTCGATGCGGCGCCGGGCATGCGCGATGAGGAAGAAGACGGACACCGTCCCGAACGTGAGCGTCGGGACGGGGCAGAAGTCCGCCGCCCAGAGGACGCCGCGCTGGTTGGGGAGGAAGGTCCGCCAGCGCTGCGCAGGCGGCCGCCGCATGGCCTGCCGCCGGTAGCGGCGGACCGTCTCCGCCCGCACGTCGGAACCGAGCGTCCGCAGCGCGGCCCGGATGCGCACCGCGCCCCAGCGCGGATTCTCCCGCGCACGGCGGAGAATCAGGTCCAGGTCCAGAACCGGCCCCAGCCGGTGCGATGCCACCGCCCGACCGTGTCCGGATGGAGGATCACCAGGGACGTGCGCCAGCCCGACCAGCGACGGCGGAGGTGCGCCCAGAGCAGACGATCGACCTCGGTCACGCGCGGGCGGCGCGCGCACAGCATCAGGTGATGGCGCAGGGCGAAGTTCTCGAGGAGAAGATCCTGCCGCGAGCGTCCGACGCGAGCCAGCAGTCCAACGAATAGGGCAAGCACGGTGCGCATGCGTCCCTCCCATCTGGGAGGAGGCTCGGCGGGCGGGCGCTCCGGCGCAATCTCAGACACGATCCGTGTTTTGTGGTCCTATAGGCCCCGGAACAGGGCGTGTACGTTTTCTACAAGAGAGGGGGACCCATCTATGTAGGCCGCTCCAACAGGATGCGGGACCGGATCCGAGAGCATGGGGCGGATAGTTCAGGCAGACATTCCGCGACCTTCGCCTTCAAGCTGCTGCGAAAGGAGCTGGGCGACCCGGGAGGCGCCGCCAAGGACATCGAGAAGGCTCACAGCGCGGAGTTCGGCGAGCAGAGGAAGCGAGTGCGAGCGATGACCTTCCGGGCGGTTCCAATCAAGGACCAACTGGAACAGACCCTCTTCGAGATCTACGCCATCCTCGAGCTGGGCACGTGCCCCAAGTACAACGACTTCGACACCCACTGATACCGGCCTCCGTCGGAGAGCGAACCCCAGCCGCGACTGCGATCAGTGCGAGGAGCACTCTGAGTTCGAAAACGGCGCCGTAAGCACCCACGCTGCTCGTGCGCGTGGCCGCGATCACCAGACGGTCGTCGCTTCTTGGGGACCGCCCCGCCTGCGACGGTGCCGGGGGCAGAGAGACCTACCGCGTCACGACCAGTGCGAAAGATCGCAATGCAGTACGCGTGGGCCCGCCATTGCGTTGTGAGGCGAGCGCTGGTGAGGGCGCGCTACCGATGAAGGTGGTTCGGGCCGGGTCGGAAGAAGCGGTGCTTCAGACCGGTCGCGGCGCGGTCCGATCGAAGCGGCGGATGGCGATTCCACCGATGATGAGCAGCAGACCGATCACCGAGGACGGCCGGATCGCCTCCCCCACGATGATGTTGATGAGGATGAGCGAGAGGAACGGCGATAGGTAGACGAGGTTGCTGACCTGCGCGGTCGTCCGCGAGAGCGAGAGGGCGCGCATCCAGAGGACGAAGGTCAGGCCCATCTCGAAGACGCCGACGTACGCCGATCCTCCGATGCCGCGCAGGTCCAGAGGCGGCGGGCCGGCCAGGGCGAAGGCCGCGGCGAGAACGAACACCAATCCGAAGGCGAAGTTCAGCAGCAGCTTGACGACGGCATCGCGGTCGTCCCGGACATTGGTCAGCCAGAACGTGGCCCAAATGAAGGCGCTGCCGACCGCCAGGGCCGTGCCGACCGGATCGCTCACGCGAAAGGCCAGCAGGTCGCCGCGCGTCGCGATCACGAGCACGCCGCAGAAGCTCACCGCGATCGCGGCCAGGGAGATCCTGCCCAGGGGCTGCTTGAGCAGCGGCACCGAGAGGATCACGATCACCATGGGCCAGGCATAGTTGAGCGGCTGCGCCTCTTGGGCGGGCAGACGGTCGTAAGCCTCGAACAGCACGAGGTAGTAGAGGAACGGGTTGAGGAGGCCGAGCGCCGCCGACCGCAGATACTGCTTGGGCGAACCGATCAGCGCCTGCCCCAGCTTGCGCTGCCAGGCCGCGACGGCGAGCAGCACCAGCGTCGATACGATCGTCGCGTAGAGCAGCATGTGCGGCGCTTCGACGTAGCGCAGCGACACCTTGAACGCCGACGCGGCGGTCGCCCACAGGAGAACCGCACCTCCCGCGTACAGGTATGCTTGCGTTTGGCTGCTCACGACCCCGTTCCCATCCTGAGAACCGGCAGGCGGGTTCCGTCAGATCTCAGACCACGGGTCCTCTGCTAGCGTCGCGCTCACCAGCGACCTGGGGAGGACTGCTTGTGGACTGTCCCCACTGGGGCTCCGGAGAGACCAGCCGACGGCGGCGGCGCACCGCCCTCGGCTACCGCACCTCCGCGTGCCGCGCCTGCCGGAGGACCTTCAACGAGCGGACCGGCGCCCCGGTCAACGATCTCCAGTACCCGACGGATATCGTCCTGCTCGCCGTACTCTGGCGTCTCCGGTACACGCTCCGCTTCCGCGACGTCGCCGCGCTGCTCCTCCAGTGACCTGCCCCCGATCGTTGTACCAGTCGTTAAGTGAGTCCGATCGCCGGGACGCGCGTCATGGGACGTTCCCGGGGTTGCTGCGTTTCCGGGGCGGGGGGGCGGGAGCCGAGGGCACGGTGGGGGCGGATCGGGTTGTCCTCCCGCCGCCAGCCCGCGATGAGGATCTGGGCTTCCAGCAGGGTGTCGAAGCGCTCGCGATTGAGGCACGCGTCGCGCAGCTTGCCGTTGAACGATTCCCCAGAGCCGTTCGCCCAAGGCCTGCCCGGTTCGATGAAGCGGGTCGTGCCCCCGACCCGGTGCAGCCAGTCCCGCACCGCGGTGGCGGTGCACGCCGGGCCGTTGGCGGACCGCAGAAACGTCGGCGGCCCGCGCTCGACGAACAGCTGGGCCAACCGCGCCAGGCCGACGTCGCGGCGCCGTCGGCGGGCGACGTCGAGACGCAGGCCCTCGCGGGTGGTCCTCATCCACGAGGGCGAGGATCCGCACCGGGCGCCCATCGGCGGTGCGGTCGAAGACGAAGGCGTCGGACCAGACGTGGGACGGCCGCTCGGCCCGCCGCCGCACCAGCGAGCCGGCCGCGAGCCAGCGGCGGCCCCGTTGGGGGTGCTTCCCGGGGACCCGCCAGCCTTCCTGACGCCAGCGCCGCTCGACCCGCTTGGGGTTCACCCGCCAGCCCGCCTGGCGCAGCCGGGCCGGGATGCGACGGGAGCCGTAGCGGCCGCAGCGGGGGGCCAGCGCGACGCTGCGCGCGATCAGCGCCGGCGCATCCGGGGACGGCCGGGGCACGTCGCGCTGGGTCGCCCGCGCCTGGCCGGTGACCGGGCAGGCCCGCCGCTCCGACACCGCGTACGGGTCCGTGCGGTAGGATGTCGCCCGGCGCCGCTTGGCCGGGCTCAGAAGTTTCCCGCTGCGACGTCCCGCACCATCGCGTTGGCCCGCGCCTGATCGGCCACCACCCGCTTCAGCCGACTGTTCTCGCGCTCCCGTTCTTTCAGCCGCTTGGCCGGGTCGACCCGCAGCCCCCCGTCCTCCCGCCGCCCGCGGTAATACGTTGGCTCGGCCACGCCGAGGCGGCGCGCGACCGGCGCGACCGATTCCCCCGGCGCGAGCACCCCCTCCGCCTCCCGCAGGTGGCCGATGATCTCCTCGGCCGCGTACCGCTTGCGTGCCATGCCGACTCCCTTCGCACCGGCCCGAATCCTCGCACAGGATCTGGACCGGTTCTGGGGGGGCAGGTCAGGGTGTCGCCTTTGAAGTACGAGACCGCGTCGAAGCGGTCCGTCACGATCTCCACCCGCTTCGTCCCCCTCTGTCCGCCCGAGTGAGCGAGGCCCGCCGCGATGCGGTTGCAGAGGGCCTGCGTCGCCTCGGGCCCTTGGCGGAGAGCCTGCCGCACCGTCTCAAAGGCCTGAATGACTTCCGCGTTCGCCACCGCCGATGGTGGCAACGGACGCCGCTCGCCGTCGGTGCGCACGGCGAGCGCGTGGGAGATGGCGACTTCTGATGTGCGCGCGCTGGCGAACATGGGATAGGTGGAGATAGGGAAGCTGTCGCTACGCACGATGCCGAAGAGCGGGGCGGCCACCGCGCCGGCGATGACCATTGTGATCAGATAGGCGCGCAGGCGCATCACAGTCATTCCCCGCGCGGTCGCCGGAGCGGCGCGGGGCAGGTCGGCACAAGGCGCGAGAGCGGCCCCTGCTTGGCCGCAACGACTTCGTCGAGCCGGGCGAGCCCGCCCCGCGCACCTGTGGTGGCTCAAACCTCCATCCGCGTGCCGAACTCGGCCAGGTCGTGCGGTTCGAGCCTCTCACGACCGCGATTCGGGACCCGCGGGCCGGCGGATGGAATATGCGGCCACTCCAGGCGGCTACATCAAGCCGCTGGCGCGCACGTGCGCAAGGGTATCGTCGAGGGCCTTCTCAAAACCATCGAACAGCATTTCGATCTCGGGCTCCTCGATGATGAGCGGCGGGCAGAACGCCATGCGCCTGCCCGCGCAAGGCCTCAGGATAATGCCGTGGCGCAGGCAGGCGTCACCGCAGAACGTCGCCACCTCGGGACCGAAGTTCTCCTTGGTGGACTTGTCCTTGACCAGCTCCAGGCCGCCGATCAGGCCAACGCCCTTCGCCTCACCAACCAGCGGGTGGTCGGCGAGCGCCTCCAAGCGTGACTGCGCCAGGACCGAGACCTTGCGCACGTGACTTCCGATGTCGAGGTCGTCGTAGATCTTGAGCGTTTCCACCGCCACGGCTGCCGCCACGGGATGGCCTGAGTAGGTGAAGCCGGTGGCGAACATCGTGTTCTCATTGCTGAATTCGCGGATCGGGCCGTACACCTTGTCGTTGATGATGACGGCGGAGATCGGCATGTAGGCGGAGGAGAGCGCCTTGGCCACCACCATGATGTCGGGCTTGATGCCGTAGGTCTCGCTGGCGAAGGTATTGCCGGTGCGGTGAAAGCCGGTGATGACCTCGTCGGCCACCATCAGCACGTCGTACTTCTCGATTACCGCCTGAATCTTCTCGAAGTAGGTGCGCGGCGGGAGCACCGCGCCGCCCGCGCCGAGGATCGGCTCGGCGACGAACGCCGCCACCGTGTCCGGCCCCTCGTCAAGAATGAGCTGCTCCAGCTCCGCCGCGCGCCGGGTCGCGAAATCCTCTTCCGATTCGCCGGGCTCGGCATGACGATAGTGGTGAGGGCTCCCGGTGTGGAGGACGTTCGCGATTGGGAGGTCAAACCCCCGGTGCATCAGCGGTAGCCCGGTCAGACTGCCCGATGAGATCGCGATGCCGTGATAGCCGCCGTCGCGGGCAATGATCTTCTTCTTCTCGGGCTTGCCCCGGGCGTTGTTGTAATACCAGACGAACTTCATCATGTGGTCGTTCGCCTCGGAGCCCGAGTTGGCGAACCACACCTTCGACATGGGTACCGGCACGAGCTTCAAGAGACGGTCGGCGAGTTCGATGGCGGGCAGGTTCGAGCGCCCCAAGAACGTGTGATACGTCGGAAGCTTTTGCATCTGGGCCAACGCGGCCTGGACCAGCCGCTCGTTGTTGAACCCGAGCGACGTCGACCACAGCCCCGCCATCCCTTCGAGGTACTCGTTGCCCTCGATGTCCCGGACGAAGACGCCCTGGCCTTCTTCCAGGATGAGGGGTCCTTCCTCCTCCAACTGGATGATGTTGGACATCGGGTGCAGCAGGGACTCGATATCCTTGGCGTGCGGTGAATCGGGGACTGTGACCATGACTCGACCTCCGTCGGCGAAAGTGCGCCAAGTCTATACCACGGCACTCCGCGACCCGCGGGACCTCCCGGGACGTTCGGTGGAGCGCCGACGCGACGTGGGAACAGCCGACAGGATAGGGGCTGCCCGCCGCCCGTGCGAGGTTGCCACGGTGCGTCGTGCGGGCGATGCTGGCAGGACACAGGCGCATCGAGGGCTTGCTCGCGCCGACGCGAGGGTAGGTGGAGGGTGCCGGGATGACCGAGGCGGATGGCGATGGCGCGCTGATAGGGCGCACGCGCCACGGCGAACTCTCCCTGGATGACGTTGCCTCGATGCAGATGGGGCTGGCCCGCCTGATGCGCGAGTACAGCGATCGCTTCTGGGCCTGCTACTACGCGGCCCAAGGCGGCAACTGGCCTCTGGCCACCTACATGCTGAACAACATCCGGAAGCTGCACGAGTACGGTGGCAAGACGCGCCCCAAAATGAAGCCGTGGCTGGACCAGTTCGAAGCGGAGCACATTCGGCCACTCACAGAGTTGACGAAACGGCAAGACTGGGCGGCCTTCGAACCCGCCTACCATGCCGCTACCGACGCGGCCAACGCGCTGCATCAGTCGTTGGGCTACCCGTACATCTACTGGACGCTGCCGCCGGAGCCACCGCCGCATCTCCGCATGGTGCCGGACGCCGACGCGTAGCGACCGTCGCTCTGTGGGGGCTCCAACATAGATCCGTTCCGGTCTCGGCTGGTCGGAACTCGGCTCGGAACCCGATCGGCGGAGGTATGCCGGCCGCATGGAATGTGGAAGCACTCCAGGCGTTCGATCCGGCGGCGCGATTACTCGGCAATTAAGCGCTGCTAGACTCCACACGTCCTGGTGATGCGCATGCGAGGAGGTGCACGGTGGATCGGCCGCTCATCGTTGTCCGGCCCGCGGATCGCGACCCGATCCCCACGCTTGCGGGCGGAGATATCTACGCCACCCTCGCCACGGGCGCCGAAACCGACGACGCGTACTTCCTCACCCATGCCGTCGTACCGCCGGGTGGTGGCCCCCCGGCGCACATCCACACGCGCGAAGAGGAAGCCTTCTATGTGATTCAAGGGAGTTTGGTGTTTCTCGTGGGAACGACCGAGATCGCCGTCTCTTCTGGCACCTTTCTGAACGTGCCCAAGGGCGCCAAACATCGCTTCTACAACGCCTCGGATTGCGATGCCGAACTGCTCTTTTGGTTTGCCCCGGCGGGGATCGAGGGACTCTTTCGCGAACTCGCTGCGCATCCGGAACAGATCACGGAGATCGGACGCAAGTACGGCACGACATATTTCCTCGACGAGTAGCCGGCGCCCGCCGCGGCAGCCCAAGAGACGGCGCCGTTCGCGTCGCGCATGCGCGCCCTAGAGGACACGCTCTTGCCCTGTTAGATTTCCAGGCCCACCGGCCCGGCGCGCAGAGAGGATGACCGCATGGGGATGCTCGACGGACAAATTGCCGTGATCACCGGGACCGCCACCGGCATCGGTGCCGCGACGGCGCAGCTGTTCGCTCGCGAAGGCGCGCGCGTGGCGTTGGGGGACATCCAGGACAAGGAGGCGCAGGCTGTCGCAGACGGCATCGCCCGCGATGGGGGTGACGTGGTGTACCGGCATACCGACGTCAGACGTGACGCGGACGTCAAGGCGCTCGTTGACGCCGCCGTGGACCGCTGGGGCGGTCTCGACGTCATGTTTAACAACGCCGGGATCTTCTGGCGCAACGCCTACGTGGCCGACGTGACCGACGAGGAGTACGAGACCGTCCTCGACGTCAACCTGCGCGGGACGTTCCTCGGCATGCGCCACGCGATCCCGCGCATGATTGAGCGCGGCGGGGGCTCCATCATCTCGGCCGCGTCGCCCGCCGCCTTCCAGGGCTGGAAGCTGGGCGCGATATACTGCGCCAGCAAGGCAGGCATCCTTGGGCTCACGCGCACGGCGGCGGTGGAGTATGCGGACCAGCACATCCGCGTGAACGCCCTCGTGCCCGGCATCACCGCGACCCCACAAGCCTTCGCGCATCCGACTCTGCAGGCCCCCACACACGAGGAGCAGTTGGCGCTGTTCGCCAAAGCACAACCCACTCCGCGCGCCGGGTTGCCTGAGGACATTGCCAAGAGCGTACTCTGGCTGGCCAGCGATCTCTCCGACTGGATCACAGGGCAAACGATCGTCGCCGACGGCGGGTTCCTGGCGGACCCGAGGATCTGACGGGGCCGGGAGGGATGCCCGGGCTCGGACCCGCGATCTTCCAGCGGGGAAGTCGGGGCCCATATGCATCCCCTGTCCTCAAGGCGCAATCCCTAGGCGTGGGCGATCTCCCAGAATCGTCGCATCTGATCCAGAATATCGTCGACCGTATCGATGCCGGGTGATTGCGTGGGGTCGAAAAACAGTTCGGTCGGCTGCAGCCTCCGGATCGCCTCGAAGTCTGCGGCGATCTCCTGGGGTGAGCCGGTGAACGCGCGCCGTCCGTCCCCCTGCGGTTGCTCAGTGATGGCGCCGTTGGCACGCACCACCAACGCTGGTGTGAAGGAGCCTCGCCCGGCTTCTTGTGCCATCGATTGAATGGTCGCGTACATCCGTTCCATGTCATCAATCGGCAAGAAGACGGGGTTCCATCCGTCGCAGTGGGCGGCGATCCGTTGGAAAGCGCGTGGCACGAACGCGCCCATATAGAGCGGAGGGTGCGGCTTCTGCACGGGCTTGGGCTCAATGATGGACTTCGGCACGTGGTAAAACTCCCCGTGGAACTCTACCGGGTCCGTGGTCCAGATTGCTTTGAGGACTCGCAAGAATTCATCAGCGCGCCGGCCACGCTCACGCATCGGCACGCCCACGGCGTCGCACTCATCTTCGGACCAGGCGATACCGAGCGAAACCCGGAGGCGGCCACCGGACAAGACATCGAGCGTGGTCAACCGCCGAGCCAGCATCACCGGGTTGTAATAC
Organism: Dehalococcoidia bacterium; assembly: GCA_963663235.2. Taxonomy (GTDB): domain Bacteria; phylum Chloroflexota; class Dehalococcoidia; order Bin125; family Bin125. The sequence continues at coordinate 22,819 of CAXXNO010000011.1, read as the reverse complement.
GGGATGTTGAGCGTGCTGGTACCGATAGCGATGCGCTGAGTCAGCGCCGCCGCGTAGGTCAGCGACTCGATCGGGTCCAAGACTCGCTTGTACTGGTAGGGGAGCATCCCGTCTTCGGGCGAGCCTGGATAGGGAGTTTTCGGCTCGATCGGATAGAGAAGGCGCTCCGACACCCATAGCGAGTCATAGCCGATCTCTTCCGCCCGGGTGGCTACGGTCCGGATCGCCTCCGGGCTGGCGGCAGCGCCGATCTGAGGCAGGCTGAATCCTAGTCGCACACCGTCCTCCCTTTCTGCAATGTCTTCGGCACGAGGATAGCCCCCGCCCGTGGTCCGCGGAGAGCGGCGGCCTAGGGGCGGGTGAGTTTCGACTCAGCGGCCCGCGGACGCTCCGCGGCGGCGGGTTCGGGTGGACACGCAGCGGGGCGCGGCGGGCGCATGCCTTGTTGTAGAATGCCGCGGTTGTAGAATGTCGCGCGGCGGTGCGCCGCCGAGCGGGAGGTGGCGGGGATCCCCATCACGCCACGGCGAGTGGTCCCCGGGCGCCGGGACGAACCGTAAGGAGGAACGCAGCATGGCCAAAGAGATCTTCTGTGCCTTCGGAATCGACGTCGATGCCGTCGCCGGCTGGTTGGGATCCTACGGCGGCCAGGACTCCCCCACCGACATCTCCCGCGGGGTCTTCGCCGGCGAGGTAGGAGCACCACGCCTCCTTCAACTCTTCGAACGGTTTGGCATCAAGACCACCTGGTTTATTCCCGGCCACTCGATCGAGACCTTTCCCGACGAGATGCGCGCGGTGGCCGAGCAGGGCCATGAGATCGGCCTGCACGGCTATTCGCACGAGAACCCGGTCGCCATGACCCCTGAGCAGGAAGAGGCCGTCCTCGACAAGTGCATCGAGTTGATCGAGGAACTCAGCGGCAGCCGCCCCCGTGGCTACGTGGCGCCCTGGTGGGAGTTCAGCCCGATCACGAACGAGCTGCTGCTGAAGAAGGGCATTAAGTACGACCACAGTCTGCACCACGATGATGTCCATCCCTACTACGCCCGCGTCGGTGATCGCTGGACGAACATCGACTTCTCCAAGTCCGCAAGCGAGTGGATGAAACCGCTGGTCCGGGGCCAGGAGACCGATCTGATCGAGATTCCAGGAAACTGGTACCTCGACGATCTGCCGCCGATGATGTTCATCAAGGCGGCCCCCAACAGCCACGGCTTCGTCAATCCGCGCCATCTCGAAGAGATGTGGCGCGATCAGTTCGATTGGGTCTACCGCGAATACGACTACGCGGTCTTCACCATGACCATTCACCCCGATGTCTCGGGACGCCCGCAGGTGCTGCTCATGCTGGAGCGGCTGTATTCGTACATGACCCGCCACCCCGGCGTGCAATTCCGCACCTTCGAAGAGATCGCGGATGACTTCGCCCAGCGCAGTCCGCGCCGGGGCTAGCCGTTCCGGTTCGGCTGCCCGGTGGCCGCCTGTTGCGCGGCGATCGGACCACGATCGAGACGCCGGTATCCGAGGGAAGGATGGCAGGCTTTGCGACTCCAGGGCCGGGTAGCCGTCATCACCGGAGCGGCCAGCGGCTTCGGCCTTGCCACCGCCGAGCGCTTCGCTCAGGAGGCCGCCGATGTCGTGGTGGCCGATATCAACGAGGCCGGCGTGCAGGCGGCCGCAGAACGCATCGAGGCGACCGGGCGCCGGGCCCATGCGGTCCGCTGCGACGTCGCTCAGCGCGCCGATGTCCAGCGGCTCGTTGACGAGACAGTTTCTCAGTTTGGCAAACTCGATGTCATGTTCGCCAACGCGGGCATCATGGAAGTGATCCCGTTCCTGGAGATGACCGACGCCGCTTGGGAATCGGTGCTGGCCGTGAATCTCCGCGGCGTGTTCCTCTGCGACCAGATCGCGGCCCGCCAGATGGTCGCGCAAGGCGGCGGCGTGATTATCAATACTTCGAGCCAGTTGGCGGAATGTGGCGCGGCGACGGCCGCCGCCTACAGCGCCAGCAAGGCCGCGGTGAAGAACCTCACAAAGTCCGCTGCCGTCGCGCTCGCGGCGCACGATATTCGTGTCAACGCCATCCAGCCGGGGCCCATCGTGTCAGGGATGACCGGCCCCATGTTTCAGAATCCGCACATCCAGGCGCACTACTTTCAATTCCTCCAGAACCGCCGTCCCGGCGAAGCCCTGGACGTCGCCAATGCCGCCCTCTTCCTCGCGTCGAAGGAAAGCCAGTGGATGAATGGGCAGTCGATCGTCGTCGACGGCGGTTGGCTCCTCAACTCGATCGATGGCACACGGGAGTACCAAGCCGCTCTCGCCGACTACTCCACCGGGCTCGTCGCGGACTGGCGGGCCCGCGGCCGCGCCTGAGCCCGGACGTGTCGCACAGATCGCTCGCCGGGATCGTGCACTCCGCACGTCACTTGCGCCAGGCGGGATGAAGCAGGCTTGGCACGCTCTCGCCGGCCGAGTGACAATCGGCAGCATGCACAATCGATGGATGGTCCCGGGCCAAGAACTGTACGGGGCGAAGGATGCGGTGCGGCGCTATTCTGACCACTACGACCGCACGATCGATTCCGAGAAAGAGAGCCAACCATGCCGAAAGTGGCGGCGAACGGAATCAATATCTACTACGAGTTCATGGGGAATGGCGAGCCGCTGGCACTGGTCGGCGGATCGCTGTTCGGCCGGCAGAACTTTGGCATGGTCTGGGAGGGCCTCGCCGAGCAGTTCCAGCTGATCAGCTACGACCAGCGTGGCTACGGCCTGAGCGACCGTCCGCTGCAGTCCTATTCGCTTGACCTGTGGGCGGACGACCTCGCCGCCTTGCTTGAGGCGCTGGACATTGACCGCGCTCACATCATGGGGACTTCGGCCGGAGGGATGATTGCGCTCAAGTTCGCCGCCAAGTACCCACAGAAGTGCATCGGCGTCGTCAGCGACTGCGCCTTTGCCAAGTGCGACCTGATGCGAACGATCATGTTCCGCACCTGGCGACACATGGCGCAGACCTGGGGGTGCAGTCCGGAGTTTGCGGACCACGTCCTCACGCAAGCGGTGGGGGCCGACTACCTTGAGGGACCCAACGGCGCGGCGGCGATCGAGATGGTGCGAGAGGTCGTCGGGACAAACTCCGTGGAAACGGTCGTCCAGGCCTGCTTGGCTATGGAGAAGATGGACATCCGGGAAGATTGCAGCCGCATCAAGAACCCAACGCTCATCATTACCGCGGCCAAGGACATGCTCACGCCGATGGAGACAGCCCCATCGGGCGCGGGTGCGAAGTGGGTGGCCGAGCACATCCCGGACTGCGAGACCAAGGTCTACGAGGAGATCGGCCACGCTGACCTCCTCGAGTGTCCGGAGCAGACGATCCCGGCGGTGATCGACTTCCTCCACCGGGCCTCTAAGAAAGTCCTGCGCTAGGCGGCTTCGGCAGGGACCCCTGCCGGGGTCCCAAGCGACATCCGTTCTGTTTTCGGCGTGATCGAATGTCGGAGCGCGACGGTCGGAAAGAGCAACTCCCCGGCGCACGCCGGGGAGTTGCATTAATGCCTGCGAAGACTGCGGACTACCCGCTATTTGCAAAACTCGTTTGCAGGCTCGGAACCGTCAAACAGGAGGCCGCCCGCCTGCACGTCCGTCACATCAGTGTGGTAGCAGCCGGAGGCAGCGCTATTGAGAGTGAAGGTCACGGTGCCGTCGGCGTCGGTCGTGCCGGTCCCGCTGGCGACGGACGAACCGTCACGGGAGAGGTCAACGGAGACGGAGGCATTGGCGACGAGGTTGCCGAGGTCATCGACGAGAGTCACGGTGAGGCCGAGGTGCTTGTCCTGGTTCTTGCCGCCATCGGTGGCGTAGGTGATGGAGTCGACGCTAACGCTCGTCGCCTCCGCTGGGGGATTCCCCACGGTGAGGGAGATCGAGGCGCTGCCGGTCTTGCCACCGGAGTCCGTCACCGAGGCGGTGATGGTGTGCGTTCCATCGCTGAGCGTCGTGGAGAAGCTGCCGCCGGCGCCGATCGGACCGATAAGGTCCGAGGTCCATGCCAGACTTGCGGTCAGGTCGCCGTCCTCGGTGTCGCTGACCGTCCCCTCAAAGAGGATCGAGGCGCCGGAGTCGAAGGTGGAGCCGTCGGCCGGGCTGGTGATGGAGACGGCAGGGGCGTCGTTGGGCGGTCCAATGTCGGCCGCCTCGTCCGCGTGCACGAGGCCGAAGCCGTACAGGGAGTCGCGCCCGGGGTCGCCCAGATCGTCGGCGGTCTCTTGCAGACGGATGCGGATTTCGTCATTGATGTTGCCGTCGCCGTTGGAATCCGTGATGCCGGCAGCGATGAGCAGCGCCGCCGTCCCGGCCACGTGGGGCGAGGCCATTGAGGTGCCGTTGAACTCGATGTAGCCGCCGCCGAGTTTCGCGGAGTTGACGGCGACGCCCGGCGCCGCCAGCTCGACCTGGTCGCCGGTGCTGGAGAACCTTGCTCGATTGTCGCTGCTGTCCGTAGCGGCCACGGCAATGACAGAGTCGTAACGCGCCGGCCAGCCCACGCTGTTGCCCTTGCCCTTGGGATTGCCGGTGTTGCCGGCTGCCGCGACGTGCAGGATCCCAGCGGCGGCCGAGTTGTCGAAAGCCGCTTGCACGGTTCCGCCGGGATTCGTGCCGCTGCCGTAGCTGTTGTTCGTGACTTGGACGCCGTTGTCGACGGCCCACTGGAGCGCGGCGATGATGTCGCTCCAGGAGCCGCTGCCGCTGGCGTTGAGCACCTTGAGGCCGTAGAGCGACGCGTCCGGCGCGACGCCGACCACACCAGCGTCGTCATCCTCGGCCGCCACGGTGCCGGCGACGTGGGTGCCGTGGCCGTTGTCGTCCATGGGATCGGCATCGTCGTTCACGAAGTCATAGCCGCCGGCGTAGTTCGCGTCCAGGTCCGCGTGCGTGTAACCGATGCCCGAGTCGATGATGGCGACCCTGACGCCAAGACCGTTGTTGCCGCCGGCGTGGACGGCGCCAGGCCCGATGTGCTCGACGCCCCATACGGCCTCGAGTTCCGCGTCGCTGGTGGTGATGTCGTGATCGATGGCGTGGACCCGGCCGTCCGGATCGACGGCCGCCACGCGCGGGTTATTGAGCAGGCCCTGGATCGCTCCCTGCGGAACGGAGGCGGCGATCGCCGGCACCAGGTGGAACGTGTGCTTGATCTGGCCGCCTGCCCCCCGGACGAACGCTTGTTCTGCGGGGCCCGGCGTGCGGTCGAAGGCGATCAGAACGTCGACAAACACATCGGGCCTTGGGGCAGGGTCGGCCTGCGCTTGGGCGTCGCCGGGCTGGCCCAGGGCAGAGCCGGTCACGATGGCCGCCAACGCGACGAGTGCGATGGAAATTCGTTTCATGTTGCAACTCCCTCCCCGCTCGCGGCGGGAACATGGAGATCATCGAATCCTCGGCCACCTGGCCCAGTGCGGACTTAACGGTAAACCCGGCGGGAGGACCCTACAACGGCGAGTCGAGACGCCAAGGGCGGTCTCTGCCTACTCCGACGGATTGCCCTCCCGTAAGGGGCTGACGCCACCTCGACGCGCGGTCCATCCTCGGCGGCCTGGATCACGCGTCCCAGTGGCACGTCGCATGATGCGGATGGGGTTTTGAGCCCCACAGGGCTGGCGAAGGGAGGACAACGAGGACCGTCCCCACACCGCGCTCGGGAACTTGACGCCCCAGGAGCTCATCGAACAAGCTCTGGAAGCCCCGGAAGTCCCATCGCCCCTGGATCGAGATCAGGGGCAAGTCGGGTCGTGCCCCGCGCTCATCGTCGCGGCACGGCGGATCGAGCGCTTCCGCGGGTTGATGCGGCTCCGAACCGGCCGCTCAACCCAAAACCAACGAGAGGCGAGGAAAAGATGACCACAGGTGAATCCGGCGTCGGGCGAGTGGTCAGCGACATCGTCGACGGTGCGGGCCTCTACTATTCGAGGATTGCGACCGCCGGGCCTTACATCTTCATGGGCAGCGTGGCCGTGGACGGCTCGGGCCGCATTCCCAAGGAGGCGCAGCCTGAGGCGCCCTACCACCTCTCCCCGCCGGCCCACTGCGCGGCACAGACGCGCTACATCTTCGACCGCTACGCCGAAGGGCTGGAGAGGCTCGGCTCGTCGATCGACGAGGTGCTCCAGGTCGAGCAGTACATCCCGCGCAAGGTGTACGCGGATTCGTATCTCGAGGTCAGCCGGGGACCCGGCTTCATGGAGCGGGGCCGACCGACGAGCGCGCTTCTTCCCACGGGAGCGTTCGCGCCGGAGGGCTGCGTGATCAACCCGACCGGAATCGCCGTAATGCCGAGCGACACGCATCGCAAAGAGATCCAGCGCTCCACCGCGGGCTTCCACGACAGCTTGACTCAGCCGAAGTACGGCGAGTCATTCGCGGACGAGGGTCCCTTCAACGAGGTCGTAACGGCCGGCCCGTACGTCTTCACCGTGGGGGACGTCGCCAACGACTGGGCAACAACCCAGATCAAAGCAGAGGTCAAGGTAGACGACGGGACCTGGTGGGGCAGCGAGATCCGCAACGAGGCGGATTTCCTGCTGACGCGCCTCGATGACTATGTCGGCCGCGCCGGAGCGACGCTCGACGACGTCGTGCACACCACCGTCTACCTGACCGACATCGGCGACTACTTCGAGCTCGACCGGGTCTGGAAGATCCGTTTCGGCGAGAACCCGCCGGCACGAACGGTCGTCCCGGTCCGCGGACTCGGCGTGCCTCGGCGCGACGCACCGAACCTCGGCCACGCTGACAACGCCGTGAGAATGGAGCACCTGACCCAGACGCTCCGGCCGGGCTTCGGCGCGACGAAAGAGGTGATCAGCACGGGCGTCGAGCCCTTTGCGCGTGAGCCGGAGGCGATCAAGGCTGGCCCGCTCCTCTGGATCTCCCAGGTGGTGGCTGGAGATCGCAGCGGCGCGCGCTCCGCTCCGGATGCCCGCAGCCAACTCGACTACATCTTCGGTCGGCTCGACGAGATCTGCCACGCCGGCGGGACGGATCTCTCAAACCTCGTCCGGCTGCGGGCCTTCGTCACGGACGTGCAGGACTCGTACGCCGTCTACGCAGCTCTTCGGGAGGCGGTGCCGTCGAATCCTCCTTCGGTTGTGGTAACGGCGGTGCCCGGCCCGCTTCCGGTTCCCGGCGGCTCCATGATCATCGACGGCGTTGCGTATGTTCCCGAGTAGGCCACGTTGAAGATGCGCGACCCTCACAGGCACGATCGATGCGTCGCTCGCCCCGGGCAAGCCCTGCGCGACCGCTCAATCACACCGATCGAGGACCACGGAGGGACATGTTGGCCGACGCACAGGCTCCTCTGAAGACCGAGATCCGCAACGGGATGCGGATCGACTGGGATCTCCCCATCACCATGGACGACGGGCTCGTGCTGCGCGCCGATGTCTACCGGCCGGTCGAGGAGGGCCAGTTCGCGGTTCTCCTGAGCTACGGGCCGTACGCCAAGTTCCTCTCGTTTCAGGAGGCCTACCCCGACCAGTGGCGCATCATGTGCGAGGAGCACCCTGACGTACCGGCCGGTTCCACGAACACGTACCAGTCGTGGGAGGTCGTCGACCCCGAGAAATGGGTGCCCCAGGGCTACGTGTGCATACGCGTCGACTCACGCGGCGCGGGCCGGACACCGGGCTACACCCAGCCCTTCGCGCCGCGCGAAACGCAGGACTTCTACAACTGCATCGAGTGGGCCGGGGTCCAGGACTGGAGCAACGGCAAGGTCGGCCTGACGGGCATCTCGTACTACGCGATGAACCAGTGGGCCGTCGCCGCGCTTCAGCCCCCTCACCTCGCGGCGATGTGTCCCTGGGAGGGGGCCGCCGACTGGTACCGGGACGCGACGCACCATGGAGGGATCCTCACGCCGTGGTGGGGCACCTGGTACGACAACCAGGTGACGAACGTTCAGTACGGGCTGGGCGAGCGCGGGCGCAGGCACGTCGCCACCGGCCTCGCCGTCTCGGGCGAGGAGAACCTCTCGGACGAGGAGTTGGAGCGCAACCGCGTCGACTTCGGCGAGGAGATCCGGTCGCACACGCTGATCGACGACTACTTCAAGGAGCGCATCCCCGATTTCTCGAAGATCGACGTCCCCCTGCTCTCGTCAGGGAACTGGGGAGGGCACGGGCTTCACTTGAGAGGCAATACGGAGGGCTTCGTTCGCTCCGCGTCGGAACAGAAGTGGCTCGAGATCCACGGCCTGGAGCACTGGACCCACTTCTACACCGATTACGGCCGCGACATCCAGAAGCGCTTCTTTGACCACTTCCTCAAGGGAGAGGACAACGGCTGGGACAAGGAACCACCCGTGCTCCTGAACATCCGGCACGTCGACGGCTCGTTCACGCTCCGGCACGAGCACGAGTGGCCCATCGCGCGCACGCAGTGGACCAAGCTCTACCTGGACCCCGCGGGCCGAAGCCTGACCTGGGATCCGGTGATTGCGGAGGGCAGCGCCATCTTTGAGGCCTTGGGGGAAGGCGTCACGTTCACCACCGCGCCGCTCGAACGCGACACCGAGATCACCGGGCCGGCCGCGTCGAAGCTGTGGCTCTCCTCCTCGCGCGACGACGTCGACGTGTTCCTCGTGCTGCATCTCTTCGCACCGGATGGGGCGGAGGTGCTGTTCCAGGGCGCACTCGACCCCCACAGCCCGCTCGGCCAGGGCTGGCTTCGCGCCTCCCACCGCAAGCTGGATGCCAAGCTCTCGACCGCGTATCGGCCGGTCCACACCCACGACGAGCGCCAGCCGCTGACACCCGGCCAACGCTACGAGCTCGACGTGGAGATCTGGCCGACGTCGATCGTCGTCCCGGCCGGCTATCGAATCGCTCTCACCGTCCAGGGCACGGACTACCACTACGGCGGCGAGGAGATCAACGTCGGATGGTTTGTGATGAGCGGCGTCGGGCCGTTCAGCCACGACGACCCCGTCGATCGCTCTCCCCTGACCTCCGGCAGCCGCGTGACGGTGCACGCGGGAGGAGACCGGGCCGCCTACGTTCTCTTGCCGATCATCGACTCGGGCGCCTAGAGCGCCGATCAGCCCCAGAAGTCGCATCGTCCCTGGATCAACGTTGAGGGCAAGTCCACCGGCGGGGATCCCGTCCTCGGAAGTGGTACAACGTCCAGGGCAAAGCACGCGAACGACGTGATCCCGCGCCTGAGCGATCTCCGCCGAGAACCGAAGAGGAGTCCACACATGCCGATCAACGAAGCCCACGAGCACCACAAGCTGTACGAGGCGGCGTTCAACGCCGGTGACGCCGACGGCATCCTGGCGCTGTTCGAGGAGGGCGGGATCCAGGCGGCAGGGGACGTCCAGCGCCAGGGGGAGACATTCAGCGCGCGGCTGCGGGACCAGTTCCAGCGCGGGGCCTCGGTCACGGTGAACACCACGCGGGTGCTGGAAGCGAACGGCATCGCGCTGACGCATTCCGCCTGGGAGCTGCGGACCAAGGACGACGACGGCAAGCCGCTGAACCTGACGGGCCGCGGGGCGGAGGTGCTGCGCAAGCAGGCCGACGGGACCTGGCTGCTCGTGGTCGACGACGCGACGGGGCCGGCCTAGTCCCGCACCCCTCTCCCCTCGCTCCTGCTCGGTGCGCCGGGCGGCTAGAATGGAAGCCCGCCGCCGGCATCCGGCTGCGCTACCGGCTCCAAGCACACCGAGGATGTCATGCCCACCCCAAACAACGACCCCAACCGCGTGATCCTGACCGGAGAAAATCCCTTCATCCGCCTGAGCGAGACCGACGGCGGCCTCGAGACGACCAACGCAAGCTTCTGGCGCATCATCTTCTCGCCCGGCGGTCCGGGGCACGTCCTGTACCTGAAGAGCGAGCTCACGGACGATCGCTGGCGCATCTACTCCGACAACATCGCCATGGCGCGATGGCTTCAGACGACCGTGCAGGGCAACTTGAACAAGGAGACGGCGGACACCGCCATCCCCATCGTCGACGCGGCCTTCGGCAGTTCCGGCGACATGCGCTCGTACTGGACGGAGACCATCGCCTCGAACGAGGAAGAAGTGACGATGACTTGGCATGACCTCGGCGATCCGCTTCTGCTGCACATGCAGCCGGGCGAGCGGCCGTACGGCGTCTGCACCGTCCTCGTCCCCGCGCTCGGAACCCGCCTCACCGTGAACGATGTGCAGGCAGCCGGTCAGGCGTGGCCCGCGGAGCGGGACGGGAGACCGTTCAGCACCTGCGCGCTCGCGTTCTCGGAGAGCTGGACCGAGCCCCGCTAGGCGGCCTCCGCACACGCGGCCCGGAGGTCTCACACGATCCGCGCGCTGAGGGCGACCGGCGCGGCCGCAACCGGCGCCATCGGCGATGCGGGGAGCTGCGCCGGCGTCGTCCGCGCCGTACGGCGTTCAGAGGCCGAGCTCTGAGAGTCCGGGGTGATCGGCGGGTCGCGCACCAGGAGCGGGCCAGTCAAAGCGACGGTCCGGCTCGGCGATGGGAACGTCATTGATGCTGGCCTCGCGACGCCGCATCAGCCCCGAGGCGTCGAACTCCCACTGCTCGTTGCCGTGCGCCCGAAACCAGCTCCCCGAGTCGTCATGCCACTCGTACTGGAATCGCACCGAGATGCGCTCCTCGGTGAAGCTCCACAGCTCCTTGATGAGTCGGTAGTCGAGCTCCTTCGCCCACTTGCGCCGCAGAAATTCGCGGATCGCGTCACGGCCCTGAAGGAATTCGGCCCGGTTTCGCCAGCGGCTGTCGGGCGTGTACGCAAGCGCAACCCGATCTGGATCCCGGCTGTTCCAGGCGTCCTCGGCCATCCGGACCTTCTTGGTCGCGGACGCCACATCGAAGGGGGGTGCAATCTGCTGGGGAGCCATCTGCGTCCTTCCTCCTGGGCTGATGCGCCCTCAAGCCTATCGCGGCGTGATCCTGCGGTCGTGTCCCGGCGCTGAGTCTACGCGACCTCCGGGGCACGCCGACGCTCCATCACGCCCACCGGCCACGCATCGACCTCCGCGCAGGTCTAGGCGGAGAGCCGCGCTGCCGAGCAGTTGGCGACGCGCCACTCGCCCTCCTGCAAGACCCAGACGCCGCTGGGTGGACTCACACCGAGGTTGAAGCCCGCGTTTTGGTCCTCATAGGCCAAATCGCCGAGAACGAACACCCGTTCAGCGCTATCGATGACGGACATCGTGGTCGGCGCGGCGGGGACCATCGACGAGCGCCCTTCGGCGCCGGCGTCCCCTCCGGCACGTACCGCAAACGCGACCGCCCGGCGTACTAGCGCGCCCCTTGGACGACTCAGAACCCGGGCGATGCTAGGAGACCACGCAGGCCTGATAAAACTGGGCCTCCGGTGTCAGGCCGCGGGGCTCGATGCCGATCTCAGCCGCGATGTGCACATGGTACCGGTTCGTCAGCAAGACGACGCCATCATCATCGACGAGATCGTGCCTATGGCCGCCCTGGAGATCGAGACCGGCGGCGACGGCCGCTCCATCAAGCTCGACCTGGCCCATCACCACGGTGCCGTCGCACATGATGCCGTAGAGCTCGATATCGGCCGCCCCAGGAACGGTAGAGGTCGTGAAGCCGAGCGATTGCAGTACCTCCAGGGGGCCGGGTGAAACCGCGTGGTAATGATAGTTACCGGTTTGCTGGGGGTGCCCCTCATAGCTGTCGAAGGAGAACTTCTCGTCCTCAATGTCGTCGCCGGGACGGGCCAGCGGGTTGAACAAGGCCACCCCATTCAAGGCGGCCCCGGCCGTGCCAAAGGGATAGTCCGTGGCGTCGCCGGTCGCTGCGTTGACGGTGGTAGCGTCGACGGTGATGCCCGCCTCCACCGGCGCCACGGGGATGCGAAGGACGAACCCCGTCCCGCCGATCACGTTCGGGTTGGCGCGATATTCGGCGCCGCGCGAGGTGTCGAACGCCTCGAACAGGGGGTGGCCCTCCCCGTAGTAAAAGGAGGGATGCGGAGGGAGGTTGTCGCTCGTGATGCGGACGCTGTCTCCATCGAGTTCGATTTGCACGCAGCGGAAGTACCGGCTGAAGAACTCCGGCACGCCCTCGCCAATCTGCGTCTCGCAGTCGATTCCGGCCACGGGAAGCGGATCCTCCTCCTCCTCGGGAAGCGGATCCTCCTCCTCCTCGGGAAGCGGATCCTCCTCCTCCACGGGAAGCGGATCCTCCTCCTCCTCGGGAACCCCATCCTCCTCACCAGGACCGAAGACCTGAATCTCCTGCGCCGTGTTGGAGACGACCCAGAGGACGGCGCCGTTGACCAGCGCGAAGTTGGTCACGCCCAGCAGGGGAATGAACGAGGTCCAGCTCACAGCGGTCGTGTTGAACAGCCAAGCGATCTTCACGTCCGCAAATATGTGATCCGCGGTGTGCGGCCCGAACTGCTAGAACACGAACTGCCCGCCCGCGTTCAAGGACAGCGTGCCGAGAAGTTCCGGCCCAGGGCCGATCACCGGCACCGCCGCGAAGATCGGGCCGCGAATCTCACCCCCCGGGTTGGCTTTGGTGTGGATGTTCACGTAGGCGTTGCCCGCTTCGATCACCGCAACCAGGTCGGCGATGGTTTGGCCTTCCAGCGGGCCGATGAGATCAGCCGCGGTCAGTGTGCCGGCGGCCAGCGAGCCGTCCTCCCCTTCCCCGTTAGCGCTGAAGGGAAACGCCACGGCCGGCCCCAGGCCATCGTCCGGATCGACGTGGAGGTGCACCCCCGTCACGCCGACGAGGTTCGTGGCCACGAACTCGTAGGGGATCGTGTCGCCTTCCAGCGACCCGCTAAACGTCCCGCTCGCGTCCGTTTCGACGGGGGGGTCCTCCTGGTCGCCGCTCAGTGTCGCGTCGAAGAATTCTCCCCCCACGAACCCGTCCTCCCCGCCCCCCCGGACTGGCTCCCCACCCCACACCATCACCGCCACGACCGCCGCGAGCACCACGACGATGACGGATCCCCAGCGCAATTGGCCGATGGAGAACCCCATGCTGTCCCTCTTTCCGTTTCCGACACGATCTGCCGGGTATCGGCCCGGACTGGTAGGGCCGATCCCGTGCGCGCCCTACCATACGGGGTGGTGGGGTGCGCTGAGCTTGATATCCTCCGTTACGCACGAGCCCGAGACAACGGAGGCCGCCATCGCCGGGGATCCAAGCCACGACACCTCAGCGTTCACCCCGCGCCGTCCAGAAGACGCGCCCTTGGCGGAAGACGTGCGTCGGCTGGGGGCGCTGCTGGGGGACACCATCAACGCGCTCGACGGCGCCGAGGTCTTCGCGGCCGTCGAGGCGCTGCGGGCGCTGACGCGCCGCCGGCGCGGGGTGGAGGGCGCGCCGGAGCCGGAACGGCTCCATGAGATCATCACGCTGATCGGGTCGTGGGAGCTGCCGCTCGCTGAAGCCGTCGTGCGGTCATTCCTGACCTATTTCCAGATCGTCAACACGGCGGAAGAGACGCATCGCGTACGGCGGCGGCGAACGTATTCGGCGCGGCCCGACGCCTCCCCGGCCCCACGGTCCCTATCGGCGACGCTGCGGGCGCTACGGGCTGCGGGCGCCGGCGAGGCGGCGATCGCTGAAGCAGTGCACGGCCTGCGGTTGCGGCCGGTGCTGACGGCGCATCCCACGGAGTCACAACGGCTGACGATTCAGGCGAAGCTTCAGGCGCTCCACGCTCAGCTGTTGCGGCGCGACGCGGCAACGCAGGAGGAACGAGAGACGCTCGACGCCCACATCGCGATGCAGGTCGAGTCGCTGTGGCAGTCGGATCAACTCCGCCACCGCCGGCCCACAGTGCTCGAAGAGACGCGGCTCCTCCTCAACTCCTTCGACGCGACGCTGTGGGATGCCGTTCCCGCCGTCGTCCAGCTTCTCCGCAGCGCCGCTCGCGACGTCGCTGTGGAGACGAACCCGATCGCCCCAGTCACACTCGGGTCGTGGATGGGCGGCGACCGCGACGGTAACCCTGCCGTCACGCCCGAGACGACCTGGCACACCGCGCTGTTGATGAAGGAGCGGGTCTTGCTCCGCTATCTCGAAGCGGTGCGCGCCTTGGATCCGTGGCTGACGCATTCCGCCAGGCGCGTCGAGATGTCGCCGGAACTCCTCGCGAGTCTTGGCCGAAACGCGGACGCCATGCCGTCCGTGCAGCAGCGTCTCGCGAACCGCGCCGACGGCGAGCCGTACCGGCACAAACTGGCCTTCATGGGCGCCCGCTTGCAGGCCACAATCGCGGCCAATCGCCAGCAGTTGGGAGCGGAAGATACCGCCTTGCTGCCCGGTTCCCGGACCCGCGTGGCGGCGCGGGAGGCCGCGGAGGACGGGCAAGCGTACGCCTCCGCGGGGGAGTTCATCCAGGATCTGGAATGGATCGCCACAAGCCTGCGCGGGCATGGGGCGCACGGCAGCGCGGATCAGCTCGTGCAGCCGTTGATCGATCGCGGACACGCGTTCGGCTTCCGGCTGGCGACTCTCGACATCCGCGATCACGCCGAGCGATACGCGCGTGCGATCGACGAGATCGCGCAGTCCCGTGGGATACCCGTTGGCGGGGGGCGCTATTTGGATGCGCCGATCGATGCACGCATCGCCTTCCTCCAGCAGCAGTTGGCAAGCGCGCCGCCCTTCCTTCCTGCCGGGTATGAGCTGAGCGCGGACAGCCGCGACATCGTCGAGCGCCTGCGCGTCGTTCGGAGGGTGAAAGAGGCCGTGGGGCCGGAGGCGATCGAATCCTGCATCGTGTCGATGGCGAGCAGCGCTGCCGACATCCTCGCCCCGCTGTTACTGGCGCGGGAGGTTGGCCTCAACGCTCCCGCGGGAGAGCCCGGCGCCGCGCTGCGGATGGTGCCGCTGCTGGAACGCCTGGATGACCTGGCGGTGGCGCCGGCCATGCTGCGATCGCTCTTCGCCGACCCGATCTACCGGCGCCATCTCGCTGCGCACGCGGACCGGCAAGAAGTGATGATCGGCTATTCGGATTCTGCCAAAGAGGTCGGGATTCTCCCCGCGCAATGGGGTCTCTACCGCGCGCAGGAAGCGATCCGCGCCGAGGCGGAAAGCGCCGGAATCGAAGTGCTCTTCTTCCACGGGCGCGGCGGCACGGTGAGTCGCGGCGGCGGGCCGTCGCACGACGCGATCCTCGCCCTGCCGCCCCGCTCGACCGACGCGGGCCTCAAGTGGACCGAACAGGGCGAGATGATCCAGTTCACGTACGGCCTGCCGGCCATCGCCTCCTGGAACCTGGAGCAGTCGGTCGCGGCGGCGCTCGCGCATCGCTTCCGGGACTGGCGCGAGACAGTGAGCGCACCTGCTCAGCGCCGCTATCGCGAGACGATGGACGAGCTGGCGGCCGCCGCCGAGGCCATCTACCGGCGCGAAATCGCTGAGAGCGCCGCGCTGTTCGAATATTTTCAGCGCGTCACGCCCATCCAAGAGTTGGCCGAACTGCCAATTGGCTCGCGACCGGCGTTCCGGCCGGACAGCCACAGCTCCTTGGCATCTCTGCGGGCGATCCCGTGGGTGTTCGGATGGATGCAGTCCCGGCACGTCCTGACCGGCTGGATGGGGGTCGGGACGGCTCTGCGAGAGCATCGCCGGCGGCACGGCGACCAGGGCCTGCGGTTGCTGCGCGAGATGTATGAGCGCTGGCCGTTCTTCGCCGCGCTGCTCTCCAACGTCGAGATGGTGTGTGCAAAGGCCGACTTAGAGATCGCCGAACATTACGTGCAGACGCTCGGCGCGGGCGCCCAGGATGCCGCCATCTTCAAGACGCTGCGCGAAGAGTTCCAGCGCACGGAGGATGGGCTGCGGCTCATCACTGGCGCCACTCGCCTGCTGGGCCGCAATCCCGTCCTGCGTCGCTCGATCGACGTCCGCAACCCGTACGTGGATGCTCTTTCCTTCTTGCAAGTCGAGCTGATCCGGCGGCGGCGCTCCGATCCAGAACTCTCGAATGATCCGGCGCTTCTGGACGCGATCCTGCGCAGCATCAACGGCGTCGCGGCCGGTCTCCGCAACACGGGCTAGCCGGCAGCAGCGCCCGCACGTCGCCCGCCAGCGTGACCGCCAACTGCGACGGCTACCCCACCTCGCCGTCGACGAGCACCGCGCCCGTGAGGTCGTAGGCGCCGTCTTCCTTGATCCACTCCCCGTCCTACTAGGCGCCGCCGCCAGCCGGGGCCCCAAAACCCATGCCCGCCCCCGGCCCTAATCCACTAGCCCGCCCCCGGCCAAAATCCATTAGGATGCCTCCTTGATCGGTGTTCCGCGGCCGGCCGCTCCGTGTCCGGCCCCGTCCGACCTCGATCCACACCCCGCGGAGCCCCGCCAGGGGCCAGTTCGCAACGACAGGTGGCCGGCTCATGCCTTCCGACTCGCCTCGATACAAGATCTCCATCGACACCGGCGGCACCTTCACAGACATGGTCCTGGCCGACCGAGAGACCGTCCTCGGCCTCTACAAGGCCCCCACCACCGCCGACGACATGTTCTCCGGCATCCTCAGCGCCATGCAGCTCGCCGCGGAGTCGCAAGGGATCACGGTGGAGGACCTGCTCGGACAGGCGGACTCGTTCGTCTATTCCACCACCGTCTCCACCAACGCCATCCTGCAGGGCAAGATCGCCAAGACCGCCTTCTTCGCCACCAAGGGCCACCCCGACAGCCTCCTCTATCGCGAGGGCGGCAAGTTCCAGTCGCACAACCTCGCCATGCCCTACCCCGAGCCCTACGTCCCCCGCAGCCGCACCTTCGAGATCGACGAGCGCATCCTCGCCGACGGCACCGTCTACGAGCCCCTCAAAGACGACCAAGTCCGCACGCAGATCCAGCGCCTAATCGACATGGACGTCGCCGCGGTCGGCGTCTGCTTGCTCTGGTCGCCCGTCAACCCCGCGCACGAGCAGCGCGTCGGCGAGCTGTTGCAGGAGATGGTCCCCCACATCGAGGTCACGCTCAGTCATCGGCTCAACCCCATCATCCGCGAGTACCGGCGCGCCTCGGCCACCTGCATCGATGTCTCCATCAAGTCGCTCATGCGCGACCACCTCACCACCATGGACCGCCGCCTGCGCGAGCTCGGCTTCCGCGGCGAGCCGCTCATGGTCACCCACATGTCCGGCGGCGTCCTCAACCTGGAAGAGATGGTCACCCGCCCCCTCCACACCGTCGACTCCGGCCCCTCCCTCGCCCCGGTCGCCGGCCTCGCCTACGCCGACGCCGAGAGCGCCTCGCGCGACTCCGACCTCCTCGTCATCGACGCCGGCGGCACCTCGTTCGATGTCAGCCTGACCCATGGCGGCGCCATCCTCTACACCCGCGAGAAGTGGCTCGGCGGGCAGTGGCAGGGCCACATGACCGGCCTCCCCGCCGTCGACACCCGCTCGGTCGGCGCCGGCGGCGGCTCCATCGCCTCCATCGACGCCGGCGGCCTCCTCCAAGTCGGCCCCGAAAGCGCCGGCGCGGACCCCGGCCCCGCCTGCTACGACAAGGGCGGAGGCCAGCCCACGGTCACCGACGCCGCCGTCGTCCTCGGCCACATCGATCCCGACTTCTTCCTCGGTGGGCGCATGCGTCTGGTGCCGGAAAAGGCGCGCGCCGCCATCGAGGAGCGCGTCGGCAAGCCCCTGGGCCTCTCCGCGGAAGCCGCCGCGGAGGCGATCGTCACCGTGTCGTCGGAGCGCATGCGCGGCTTCATCAGTGAGATGACGATCTCGCAGGGGATCGATCCGCGTGAGTCGCTGATGATCGCGGGCGGCGGCGCCTCCGGCCTCAATGTCGTCGGCATCGCCCGCGAGTTGAGCGTCTCCCAGGTGCTGATCCCCAAGCTCGCCGCCGGCTTGAGCGCCATGGGCGGCCAGTATTCAGACCTGATGGCCACCTTCTCCCGCGGCTGGCACTCCACCTCCAAGGATTTCGACTACGACGGCGTCAACAACAGCCTGGCCGAGATCTCCGCCGACATGGACGACTTCTTCAAGCGGGTCGCCATGGAGGGCCAGCAGGTCAAACGCTTCATCTGCGAGGCTCGCTACGTGCACCAGGTCTGGGAGCTCGATGTCGAGATCGGCGCCAAGGGCAAGATCGACGGCCCCGCCGGCCTCAAGGCCCTCCAAGACGAGTTCGACCGGGTCCACCTGGACCTTTTCAAGGTGAACCAGCCCGGTCATGAGGTGGAGACCATCAATTGGCGCGGCGAGGCCCGCGTCCAGCTCGCCAAGCCGGCCCTGCTCGGCGGCGCCGCATCCGAGGGGAAGGCGGCCGAGCCCGGCGAACGAACCGCCTACTTCAACGGGAAACCCCTGCCCGCCAAGGTGTACCTCGGTCAGGGCCTCGCCGACGGCGCCGTGATCGACGGCCCCGCCATCATCGAGGAGCCCACCACCACCATCGTGCTGATCCCGGGCGCCCGGGCCACCGTCCGGCCGGCCCACTACCTCGTCGACGTCGGCGCCGACTAGCGGCGCCCACCGCGACGCACCACCGCGACGCACCACCGCGTCGAACGACGGGGGGATCAGCTCAAATGCCTGCACGCGGAAACTCCAACGGCTGGGACGCGATCGATCCCGTCCAGCTCCTGGTGATGGCCAACCGCATCGACGGCATCACCCGCGAGATGACCAACACGCTCATCCGCACGGCCCGCTCCGCCACCCTCGTCGCGCGGGACTTCTCCACCTCCGTCTCGGACGCCAACCACCAGCTCTTCTCCGCGCCGGAGGGGATCCCCTGCCACGTCTACGGCTCCGGCCTCCTCTGCCAAGCCATGGCCGATCTCCATCCCGACTTCAAGCAAGGCGACGCCTTCCTCCACAACGACCCCTACCTCGGCAACTCGCACCCCGCCGACCACACCGTCCTCGTCCCCGTCTTCTTTGAAGGCGAGCACATCTTCACCACCTGCGTGAAGGCGCACCAAGCAGACTGCGGCAACGCCATCCCCAGCACCTATACCCCCAAAGCCATCGACGTCTACGCCGAGGGCGCGCTCATCTTTCCCTGTGTCCGCATTCAGGAGCACTACGAAGACGTCGGTGACATCATCCGCATGTGTCAGAAGCGCATCCGCGTGCCCGAGATCTGGTACGGCGACTTCCTCGCCATGCTGGCCGCGGCCCGCGTGGGCGAGCAGCGCATCCAGGACTTCTGCCGCAAGTTTGGCCTGGAGACCGTCAAGGCCTTCGTCCGCGACTGGATCATGTATTCCGAACGCCTCGCGGAGTCCAAGATTAAGAGCCTCCCCGCCGGCAAGATCCACGCCTCCACCGCCCTCGACCCCTTCCCGCCCAACCTGCCCGACGGCATCCCGCTGCAGTGCGACATCGATGTCGACCCCGACGCCGGCTACGTCACCGTCGACCTCCGCGACAACCCGGATTGCGTCCCCGCCGGCGTCAACCTCAGCGAGTCCACCGCCATCAACTGCGGCATCTCCGGCGTCCTCATCGTCCTCAACTCCAAGCGTGACGCCAAGGCCACCCTGGTCCCCAACAACTCCGGCTCGTTCCGCCGCATCAACGTGCTCGTGCGCGAGAACTGCGTCGTCGGCATTCCGCGCCACCCCGTCTCCTGCTCCATGGCCACCAACACCGTCGCCGATCGCACCCTGGGCATGATCTACTCCGCCTTCGGCCGCCTCGCCGACGGCATCGGCTTGGCCGAGCCCTGCTGGGGCTCCGGCCCCTACCAGGGCGTCGTCTCCGGCTTCAACCGCAAGCGCAATGAGCCCTTCGTCCTCCAAGTCTTCTGCGGCACCGCCGGCGGCCCCGGCGGCGCCGAATCCGACGGCTGGCTCACCCTCCTCATCGCCAACGGCGCCGGCCTCGCCTACTTCGATGAGACCGAAGTCATCGAGCAGAAGTACCCCTTCCTCATCTGGGAGACCGCGGTCCGCCCCGACTCCGAAGGCGCCGGCCGCCAGCGCGGCGCGCCCGGAAACGTCTGCATCTATGGCCCTCTCCCCCAGGACGACGCCATCGAAGTGCACTACTCCCAGGACGGTCTAGTCACGCCGCCCAAAGGCGTCCAGGGCGGCGGCGGCGCAATGGGCTCCGAGGTGTGGCTTCAGCAGGCCGACGGCGAACGGCGCTACCTCCCGGACATCATCGGCGAGCAGAGCATCGGCCCGGGCGAGCGCATTGTCTCCCTCTCCGCCGGCGGCGGCGGCTACGGCGATCCACGCACCCGCAAGGTCGAAGCCGTCCTCAGCGACGCCGTCGATGGCTACATCACCGTCGACCGCGCCCGTGACGTCTACGGCGTCGCCCTCACCGGCGACCCGCGCAAGGTCGAGACCCTCCGCGTCGATGAGCCGGCCACCGCGGCGCTACGCGCCACGGCGGCCCCGGTGAAGTCCGGCGCTTGACCGCCATGCTCTCCCTCCGGCGCCGCCCAGCGCCGCGCCGATCACGAAACGGAACGCGAACGCCCTAGAAGGGACCCCACCGATGCCGAAGCGCGAATCGATCATCCCCGACGAGATGCGCAACGTTCACGATCGCTTCCACTACTCGCCCGGCGTCAAGGTCGGCAACACGCTCTACATGGCGGGCCAGCTCGGCCGCGACGAGAACCTCAACGTCATCCCGGACCCCGAAGCCCAGATCGCGCAGGCCTTCGAGAACGTGGGCAAGATCCTGAAGGCGGCCGGCGGCGCATTCGCCGACATCGTCGACATGGAAGTCTGGTTCACCAACTGGTCCGAGGACTTCCAGACCTTCCTCGAGGTCAAGGATCGTTACATCTCCAGCCCCTACCCCACCTTGTCCGCATTCGAGTGCAAGGCCCTCTCCATGAGCGCCCGCGTCGAGATCAAATGCGTCGCCGTCCTCGACGACTAGAGGTACCGGGGCAGTCTGTGCGTCCCGAGCCCAGCCGAAGGGTCCGTCGACGCCACCGATCGGAAGATGAGCCCGGCCAAGGGGGCCTCCCATGACGACCAGCGATAGCCCCAGCACGCCCACCCTCGACTCCGTCCAGCTCCTCGTCATGGGCAACCGCATCGACGGCATCACTCGTGAGATGACCAACACGCTGCTTCGCACCGCCCGCTCCACCACCCTCGTCGCCCGCGACTTCTCCACCTCCATCTCGGACGCCAACCATGACCTCTTCACCGCCCCGGAAGGGGTCCCCTGCCACGTCTACGGCTCCGGCCTGCTGTGCAAGTCGATGGCCGAGCTCCACCCCGACTTCAAGGAGGGCGACGCCTTCCTCCACAACGACCCCTACCTCGGCAACTCCCATCCCGCCGATCACACCATCCTCGTGCCGGTGTTCTTCCAGGGCGAGCACCTCTTCACCACCTGCGTGAAGGCCCACCAGGCCGATTGCGGCAACGCCATCCCCACCACCTACGCGCCCAAAGCGATCGACGTCTACGCCGAGGGCGCCCTCATCTTCCCCTGCGTCCGCATTCAGGAGCACTACCAAGACGTCGGTGACATCATCCGCATGTGCCAGAAGCGCATCCGCGCGCCCGAGATCTGGTACGGCGACTACCTCAGCATGCTGGCCGCCGCCCGCGTCGGCGAGCAGCGCATCCAGGACTTCTGCCGCAAGTTTGGCCTGGAGACCGTCAAGGCCTTCGCCCGCGAGTGGCTGGATTATTCCGAACGCCTCGCCGGCGCCGCCATCCGCGATCTGCCGGCCGGCCGGGTCCGCGCCCACACCGCCCTGGACCCCTTCCCCACCGTTCCCGACGGGATCCCGCTCCAGGCGGACATCCAAGTCGACCCCGTCGCCGGCTACGTCACCGTCGACCTCCGCGACAACCCGGACTGCGTCCCCGCCGGCATCAACCTCAGCGAATCCACCGCCATCAACTGCGGCATCTCCGGCGTGCTCACCGTGCTCAACTCCAAGCGCGATGCCACTGCCACGCTGGTGCCCAACAACGCCGGCACCTTCCGTCGCATCCAGGTGATGGTCCGGGAGAACTGCGTGGTCGGCATCCCGCGCCACCCCGTCTCCTGCTCCATGGCCACCAACACCGTCGCCGACCGCGCCCTGGGCATGATCTACGCCGCCTTCGGCCGCCTCGCCGACGGCATCGGCCTGGCCGAGCCCTGCTGGGGCTCCGGCCCCTATCAGGGCGTCGTCTCCGGCTTCGACGGCAAACGCGGCGAGCCCTACGTGCTCCAGATCCTCAGCGGCACCGCCGGCGGCCCCGGCAGCGCCGAGACCGACGGCTGGCTCACCCTCCTCATCGCCAACGGCGGCGGCCTCAACTACGTCGACGAGACCGAGGTCGTCGAGCAGAAGTACCCCTTCGTCGTCTGGGAGACCCAGCTGCGCCCGGACTCCGAGGGCCCCGGCCGCCGCCGAGGGGCGCCGGGCAACATCTGCACCTACGGACCCCTCGAGGGCGACATGGAGGTCCACTACTCCCTCGATGGCATGTACACCCCGCCGCAGGGCGTCCAGGGCGGCGGCCCCGCCCAAGGCCCCCAGGCGCTGCTCCAGCACGCCGACGGCGCCATCGTGCCCCTCCTCGACATGGTGGGCGAGCAACCCGTCCACGCCCGCGAGCGCATCATCTCCTTGTCCTGCGGCGGGGGCGGCTACGGCGACGCCCGCACCCGCGACCCGGACGACGTCCTCCGCGACGTGGTGGAGGGCTTTGTCAGCGTCGAGCGCGCCGGTGACGTCTACGCCGTCGCCGTCCGCGGCAACCCCGATCGCGTCGAGACCCTATCCATCGATACCGCCGCCACGGCGGCCCTGCGAAAATGAGGTAACGAATGACCGTGCACTCTCGCGTCCCC
>CAXXNO010000010.1:0-13758 GCA_963663235.2 Dehalococcoidia bacterium | reverse complement strand
GGCAGCGCCACGCCCCCTGGGCTCTCGAAATGGATCCTGCCGATCCGCTGCTGCACTCGCTCCACCGTCGCTTGTGCGCGCGCCACGTCGGCGCCGGGCATGATGATCATGAACTCGTCGCCGCTCAGCCGCCCCACCACGTCCCCCGGATCCACCGCTGCGGCGGTCACTCCGGCGACCGTCCTCAGCAGTTCGTCGCACCGCGGCGGACCCACCGTGTCGTTCAGGAGCTGGAAGTTGTCCAGGTCCACCACCGCCACCGCGGTCTGCGACGGCCCCCCGTCGCCCAACAATTCGTCCAGCGCTTGATGCAACTTCTGGTAGGTGGCGATCCCGGTGAGCGGGTCCGCCGGCCACGGCTCGTCGGCCACCGCGCGCCCGCCGGTGCGCTCACGACGCGCTTGCACTTCCGCTAGGAGCCGCTCCAATCGCGCGGCGTCCGGCGGCCACTTCAGGCAGTCCACCGCTCCGCTGCGCATCACTTCGACGGCCGCCTCCATGGACTCGCCGTCGCTCATGACGGCGCACGCGGCCTGGGGCTCCGTTGCCTTCAGGGCGCGAAGCACTTCCAGCCCCCCGGCGCCGGGCAGCTCCAGCTCCGTCAGCACCAGATCCCACCGCTCCTGTGCGATCGCGCGCTGGGCCGCCAGGCCGTCACTGACGCCGACGGCCTCGTGCCGCGCCTCCCACAGTTGGCGTTCCAGCACTTCGCGAAGTGCGTTGTCGGCGGCGGCAACAAGGATGCGCACGCAGCGTCCTCCGGACTACTCAGCACGATCATCGACCGCCCAGCGAAGGCTACGCAGGCCGGGCCCGACCCCTCGGCGCTACTCCACCGCCACCGCCCGCGCCGCGCCGCTGCCGGTGAACAGCAGGTACGCGCCTGTCACCGGCTCGCCCGTGCCCCGGAACGCCTCGACATAGGCGCGAATCTGCGCTTCGTATCCTTCAATGGTCTGCGGCGACGGCTCCCGGTCGCTCTTGTAGTCCACCAGCACCCAGCCCTCCGCCTCTCGAAAGACCAGGTCCACGTACCCTTCAATCACTTCGTCCGCATCCACCCGCACCAGCGGCAACTCGCGCTCGATCCGCTCGGCGGCCCGCACCCGGCCGAACAGCTCGCTGCTGAGCGTCGTGCGCAGGTTCTGCTCTACGTCGTCCGCCAGGCTCTCGCTCCCCCGTTCGATGCACAGGTTCCGCGCCCGCCACACCGACGCTTCGACGTCGTGCAACTCCGCGATCTGGAGCGCGTCGTGGATCGCCGTCCCCAGGTCACGCCCGTCCCCCGCTCCCCCGGCGACCGGCGGGCCGTCGGCCACCTCCGCGCCTTCCAGCGGTCCGCCCTGCGCGCTGGCGATGCTGCGGTCCACCTCCTCGATCGACCGGTCCCTCGGCTCCGACTCCCGCGGCTCCTTGCTTCGGTCGTGTCCCAGCCGCGAGGGCGTGACGTACCGCCGCTGCGATGCGCCTGCTGCCAGCCCGGCCTCCCGGCTTGCGGCCCAGTCCTGGCGCAGCGCCGGCAGGTCCGGGGCGGCCGGCCGCTCGCTGACGCGCCGCGCTTGCACTAGCTGTTCTACGCGCAGGTTCACGGCGCCCGGCGCGTCCACTTCATAATCCCGGTTCAGCCAGCCTGGGAGCGCCTCTTCCAGGTCGGCGTGGTATCCGAGCACGCGATCGGTATAGAAGGCTGGCACCACCAGGTAGTCGCGCGCTCGTGTCGCCGCCACGTACAGCAACCGCCGTTCCTCCGACGCTTCGTAGCGCTTCTGCCGCGCCTGGGCCGCCCCATAGCCCGGCGTTTGGAACCGCTGCCCGGCCCGCCCCACCTGGAAGTCGATCGTCGCGCTCTCCCGGTTGACTACGGCCACGCTGCGGTCCGGCGCGTTCGCGGCGGCCACTTTCGTCAGCACCACTATGGGGAACTCCAGCCCCTTGGCTTGGTGGATGGTGAGCATCCGCACCACGTCCTCTTCCACTTCGGTCACCGGCCATTCCGCTTCGCCTAGGTCTGTGCGCGTTTGCGTCCCCAGCCAGCGCACGAACGGCCGCAGGGAGTCGACTTCATTCCCGGCGAAGTCGGCCGCCCGCTGGACGATCATCTGCAGATTGGCGGCCCGCTGCGCGCTCTTCCGCGCCAGCTGGATCTCCAGCATGTGGGTGGCACGCAGCACGTAGTCCACATACGCCGGCAGCGACATGCTCCCCTTGCGCTCTTTCAGGTCCAGCAGCGACTGCAAGACCTCGCGCAGCGGTCCTTGGTATTCGCGCGGGATCGCCTCCTCGCTCAGCCGGAAGCGGCCCCCGGCCCGCGCGTAGGCCAGCAGCTCTGCGTCGGACGCGGCGAACGGCGCGCTCTTCAGCGTCGCCACGACCGCCACTTCGTCCGATGGATCGTCCAGCGCCGTGAGGATCGCGGCGGCGTCGCGCGTTTCTTGCTGGAGGAAGAAGCTCCGGCCGCTGTCCAGGTGGTAGGGGATCGCGGCCGCCTCGAGCGCTTCGGTGTAGATCTCGATTGCGGTCCGGTTGCGCACGAGCAGGCAAATGTCCCGATACCGGGGGGGCCGGCTGCCACCCGGCGCGTCCGCATCGGGGATCGCGATCGATAGCTCATCCGTCCCCACCACCGTTTCGATGAACCGCACGATCGCCCGCGCTTCGTCCGCCCGCGCCTCGCCGATGGTCCGCCAGTCCACGCCGGTATTGGGCAGCAGGTGAATCACGCCGAAGCCTTCGTCCCGGCGGTGCGGTGTGAGCGGCTGGTAGTCCGGCTGCGCGTGGGGAAAGTCCGGCGTGCGCTGGATCAGTGTCTGGAAGACCTGGTTGTGCCAGGCCACCATCTCCGGCCGCGAGCGAAAGTTCACTTCCAGTTCGTCGACCCGTGCGCTTTTTGCCTCGCTCGCCTCTTGCCGTCGGAAGATCTCCTCCAATTCGGCGTAACTGTCGATGTCCGCGCGCCGGAACCGGTAGATCGATTGCTTCGGATCGCCCACGACGAACAGCCGCCCCGGCGTCAGCGTGATCTCCCCCCGCTCGATGCTCCTGGTCTGCGCGGCCAGCAGCAGCACGATCTCCGTCTGCAGCGGATCGGTGTCCTGGAACTCGTCGATCAGCAGGAACTTGTAGCGCTCGCGGAAGTAGCCCCGCACCCGCGCCTCGCCGGCCAGGAGGTCGCGCGCGTTGATGAGCAGATCCTCGAACGTCAGCTTCCCCTGCCGGCGACGCTCCACCGCATTCCGCTGGACGAACTGGTACGCCACCTCGATAAATGCCGCCAGCGCCGCCGTCCGCGTCCCCTCCGCGAAGCGCCGCAACCGCTCCTCCAGCCGCTCCCACACCTCTTCGTAGCGCAGTCGCGCCTCGCCCTTCCGCCGGCCCAGGCGCGCCCGCGGGAGTACCAGGGTGCTCAGCTCCGCCTCCAGTGCGGCCTCGGGCAGCCCCGACATCGCCTCCAGCCGCTCCAGCACCTGCTGCGCCTGCTCCACCACCGTCGGCCCCAGGTCCTCGGCCCGCTCGCGCAGCGACTTCGCCTCCGCTCGCAGCGCTGTGTGAACCGAAGCCGCTGCCTCCGGTTCCGTCACCGTCTGCTGCGGGTTCACGTCGCGCGTCTCCGCCATCCGCGAGACCAGCGTGCGCAGCGTCTCCAGCGGCAGCCCCAGGCGCAGGCACCGCTCGATGCGGGGGCGCGCCTCCGCCTCCTCCTCGGACCAGAGCCAGTCCTGCCACGCCTGTTCGAACGTCAGCTGCGCGCCCACGGCGTCCAGCACGGTGAAGTTCGGGTCCAGCGCTGCCTCCAGCGGCCGCTCCCGCAGCAGGCTCGATGCGAACGCGTGGATCGTCTCGATGTGCGCGCCGTCGACCTGTTGCAGGGCGCGACGCAGCCGCTCCGCTTCCACCGCGTCCGCGGACCGCAACGCCTCGTACAGCTCCCGCCGCACGCGGTCGCGCAGGTCACCCGCCGCCTTCTCTGTGAACGTGATCGCGACGATCTCCCGCAGCTCCGCCCGGCCCCGGCGCACCGCTTCCACCACCCGCCCCACCAGCACCGATGTCTTGCCTGTGCCCGCGCCCGCCCGCAGGAAGATCGACGTGTCCAGGTCGCGCATCGCGGCCTCGCGCACCGCCTGGTCGCTGGGCGCCTGGTCGCTGGGCGCCTGGTCGCTGGGCGCGACGCCGGTCATGGCCGCCGCGCCTGGAGGGTCAGGAAGTCGCGCACCGTCGCTTGGTCCTGCCGCTGTTTTGCGTCAAACCGACGGTCCACGTCGGTGGCGCAGACGGGCAGATAGTCGCAGTAGGTGCAGTTGGGCCGTCGCCGGCTGCCGCGCCCGGGATAAGGAAAGAAGCGCCCGGCGCGGATCCCTTCGCTGATGGTCGCCAGCACGGTCCCCAGGGCGTCGTCCCGCTCGATGTCGGCCCCGGAGAGGCCGCTGCGTGTGAAGTTGCCTTTCCGGGTGGCGTACCAGTACTCGGCCCGCACCGTCGATGCCTCCACGCCGAACTCGTGGGCCGCGGCCCGCAGGTAGATCGGCAGCTGCAACGCCGCTCCGCTCACATAGTCCGCCGCCTGCTTGCGCACGCTCCCCGTCTTGTAGTCCGTCGCCACCAGCCCTTCGGGGCCCCGGTCCACCCGGTCGATCCGGCCGCTGAAGCGCAGGCTGGTGCCGTCGGGAAGGGGGATGTCCACGTCTTGGAAGCGCATCTCGACCCGCTCCGGCCGGTAGCCCGCCTCTGCTCGCTGCCGCTCCGCTTTCAGCACGCGCTCCAAGTCGCCCAGGATCTCCTCGCGCATCACGTTCCACGATGCCGCGTGGCCCGCCAGCCCCCTCAAGTCGGCCCGCGCGAACTCCTCCTGCGCAATCTGCATCAGCTGCTCGTGGTTGCGCAGGTAGGTGGGCCAGTCGGCCTGCTCGTCGATGGCGTCCCGCACCCAGCGCTCCAGGATCGCGTGCACCAGCGTCCCTCGGTCCAGCGGGGTCATCTCCAGCGCCTCGCCCGGCTCCGGGACCGCCGCGACGTTCAACACACGCTTCATGAAGTAGCGGTACGGGCAGGTGGCGTACGTCTCCAGCTCTGTGGGCGTTGTCGCTTGCTTCAGCAGGTCCCCGGGCGCCGCTTCCGCGTCGAACACGCCGTCGTACTCGCCGAATCGCGCCTCGTTCCGGCTCGCCCGCGCCCGTTCGTACCGTTCGTACCCGGCCCACAACTCCCGCAGCAGCCGCGGCGCGACGTGCGGTGCGGCTGCCAGCACCGCCAGTCTGAAGTCAGACTCGTCCAGCGCCTGCGCCGTGGCGCTCCAGTCGCCCGCTGCGATCGCCTCTGTGCTGGGCGCTGCCCCCGCCAGGCGCGCGGGCAGGCGCTGGATCCGTCCCTGCTCCACCAGGTCGTCGACTCGCGCCAGCTCGTCGAAATCGCCTGGCACCGATTCCAGCAGGTACGTCGAGGGCAGCCGCGGTGCACCGCTGGCGCTGGTGCGCCGGGCCCAGGACAGGGTCAGGAAGCGCCTCGCACTCTGCTGCACCAGCGCGAAGAGCATCTCCTCTTCTTGCTGACGCTCGCGTTTCAGCGGCAACGCTACATGCCCCAGTCGTCGGTTGATCTGCTCCCGCTCTCCGTCCAGCAGCAGCGGGTCCTGCCGGATCAGCGGCGGAAAGATCCGCTCGGCGCACTCCGCCAGGAACACCGCTTGAAACCGCAACGACCGCGCGGCCACGACGTTCCCCACAAAGACGCCGTCTCGCTGGAAGTAGCCGCCGGACAGCAGCGCCCGGCGCACGGCGCGCGCCGCCGTCTGCCGGAAGCGCGATGCGTCCACGCCCAGCTCTGCGCGGTCCAGCTGCGCCAGCGCCTCAATCCGCCCCCGGGCGGCCGCGAGCGACTCTGCCTCGCCCTCACCGCTCGCGAGGTATGCGTCCATCGTCTCCACGAACCACGCGCTGTAGTCGGCCCATGTCGCCAGTCCGTCGCACGCGGCCGCGGCGGTGTGCAGCCCTCGCACGACGTCCCGCAGCCCGCGGGCGGCCTCCGCTTCGCCGCTGCTGGTTTCCGCCTTTTCCAGCGACTCGATGTGCGCCTCGACTTGGCCACCGAACCGCTCCCACTCCCGCACCATCCCCGCTTTCTTGGACACCCGCTCCCAGCGCACGGGCTGGGGCGTGACGCCAGGCGGTATCGCTGGACGCAGGGCGGGGCTGGCCAGGAACTCCAGCAGGCGGTGCCGCGTCGGCGTCTCCAGGAGCAGGTCCAGCAGGACCAGGACCGCGCGCCCCGCCGCGGAGTGCCGCACCGGGAGCCCGCCCCCTCGATAGACCGGCACGCCCGCCCGCTCCAGCACTGCCGTGAGCAGGTCGTCGTACCCGTGATCCAGGCGGTGCAGCACGGCCATCTCGTCGAACGCAACACCCTGCTCCCGCGCCAGCGCCAGGATCCGACGCGCGATCGCCTCCGCCTCCGCTTGCCGCGTCGGCGCGCTGAAGTGCGCCAGGCTTAGCCGCCCATCGAACTCCCCCGACAACTGATCCCCCGCCTCCTCGCTCGACGCCGGGGCCGTGCCTGCGGCCTCCAGCGTTTCCGCGAACCGCTGGGCAAACGCGAACTCCGGCGCTGCGGGCGCGACCACCAGCGCGCGCACCGGCGTCACCTGCGCGCAGCGCTGGATGAGGGCGACCTGCACCGGCGTCGCGTCGTACAGCCCGATGACCGCCAGCGGCCCGCTCCCCAGCGCTTCGCGCACGGCCTCGTCGCTCACACGCGGGTCCAGCGCGTCCTGGTAGATGCCGGGCCGGTCCAGGAACGGCGTGCCTTCTTCCAGCGCGCGGTAGATCGCGCTCAACTCGTGCAGTTTCCGCTCGTCCTGCCGCCGCAGCGCACCGGCGAACTCTTGGGCGCTCACGCCCCCTTCGCGCAGGTCGGTGATCGATCCCAGCACGGCTTCCGGCACGCCCTGGATCTCGGGGTCCAGCCGCGTCAGGCGCCGCGACTCCCGCAGCTCGCGCATCAGGCCGGCTAGCACCAGGATGTCGCCCCCGTCCGGCAGGGGCAGCCGCGCGGGCGGAGCGGCCGCGCGACGGACCTCGCTCGCTAGGTCGATCGGGGTGGAGAAGCGGACGTTCGCGGTCGCCCCCAGGTGGCGGCCCAACGTACGCCGAAAGTAGATCCGCTGCGCGTTGGACCCCGTGAGCACGTTGACCCGCGCTATGGGCTCCGTCTGCACGGAGCCCACGAATGCGCTCAGGCATTCCTCCGCCGCTTCCAGGGTCGGCAGCCGTTCGACGACGAGGGGCATCGTATCGGCATCATACGGCTGTGCCGGCGCCGCAGCGCTTACCGCGTCGGTGGTGAGCCATCGTCGTCGCCGCCTCTGGATTTCAGCCGCCGCCCGAAGTCCGGTCTGGCCCCGCCACGCGCCACCGGCGGGCCATTTCGGGCAAGAATTCGGCTACTCTGTGCGACATCCGGGGCGGGAGAATGTGGCTCTCTGCTCTCCCAGTTGTGCAGGCCACCATGGCGACATGCGGTGGGTGCGGAACCGAGCGTGGGTGGTTCGTCCGGCTGTTCGCTGGCTGGCGGACATGCCCGCGATGCAGCGCGCACTACTGCGGCAACTGCTTTCTGGCGCTCGAAGGAGCGGAGATCTCGGAGCCTGCCGTCGTTCGGATCTGCAGGAAATGCGGCGCAGAGATTCGCGAGTATCTCTACCGCCCCTACTTCTGACCCGCGACCCGTAGCGGGGGGGCGAGGCCCCGGACTGGGGGCCGTCTGCGCGCCCTCGCCACGGTCGATCGCGCCCGCCTAGCCCGTCGGCGACTTCCCCCGTATCGTACGGCAAAGCGCTGGATGAACGCTGAGACCGCGACGAGGCCGCTCCGCGGCGTGTGGCGGCGTCCGGCGGGGAACGGCCGCAGATGGACGTTCGTTGGGAAGTCCTCTACAGCGTCGTCACGCTGGTGGCGCTGATCGGTGCCGTGCTCGCCGCCATCGCGATCTTCATCGTCGTGATGCTGGCCCTCCTCTTCATCGGCGGCCCCGGCCTCGCCGATGCCTGCGACGACCGGCCGATCGACCGCGACCCGGCTACGCTGGTTCACTTCGACGATCGCTGGGAGAACTTCAACGTCCGCATCGACGCTCGTGGGCGCTCCACCTCGGTTTCGTTCGACGAAAGTGACCTAACCGCTCGCGCGCGGGACTTCCTGCGCGCCGAAGACGTCCAGGAGATTCGCGACGTGACCATCTGCCTCTCCGGCGATGAGATCGAGGCCACGGGGAAACTGGCGATCGCGATCCTCCCCGACATCAACGTCCGCCTCACCGGCGCCATCGACTTCAGCGGCGAACATCCCGTCGTCACCATCACCGACGTCGATGCCGGCAGCCTCCCCGGCTTTCTCACCAGCGCGATGGAGGATGCCGTCGCCGATGGCGTGAACGACGCCCTCGATGCGGTGAATCTGGTGGGGCGCGAATTCCTACTCACCACCAACGACGGCGTCGCCACCATCGAGTTCCTCCCCGCAACCGCCCACGATCCCCCTGCCCCACAGACCATCCAGCTCAAGGAGGGCGGCCAGTTCCTTCACTGGCACAGTCCAGCGACGCCTGTGGCGACGGTCTTCCACGACGTGACGATCGTCTGGCGCTGGGATGGCCGCGCTTGGTCGCACTCCTACATCCCGGGAATCAGTCCATCCTTCGATCTGGAAGCGGACGACTTCCTCTGGGTCGTCTCCCCGCGCGCGCAGACGATCCCGCTGGAGCCTGCGCCGGATTCCGTGCTCACCGCCGCCCCTTGCACGGGCGACGACTACGACCGCGACGCATGGGGCAGTGACCTGCCCCCGATCGTTGTACCAGTCGTTAAGTTAGTCCGATCGCCGGGACGCGCGTCATGGGACGTTCCCGGGGTTGCTGCGTTTCCGGGGCGGGGGGGCGGTAGCCGAGGGCACGGTGGGGGCGGATCGGGTTGTCCTCCCGCCGCCAGCCCTCGATGAGGATCTGGGCTTCCAGCAGGGTGTCGAAGCGCTCGCGATTGAGGCACGCGTCGCGCAGCTTGCCGTTGAACGATTCCCCAGAGCCGTTCTCCCAAGGCCTGCCCGGTTCGATGAAGAGGGGCGTGCCCCCGACCCGGTGCAGCCAGTCCCGCACCGCGGTGGCGGTGCACGCCGGGCCGTTGGCGGACCGCAGAAACGTCGGCGGCCCGCGCTCGACGAACAGCTGGGCCAACCGCGCCAGGCCGTCGTCGCGGCGCCGTCGGCGGGCGACGTCGAGACGCAGGCCCTCGCGGGTGTACGCATCCACGATGGCGAGGATCCGCACCGGGCGCCCCTCGGCGGTGCGGTCGAAGACGAAGGCGTCGGACCAGACGTGGGCCGGCCGCTCGGCCCGCCGCCGCACCAGCGAGCCGGCCGCGAGCCAGCGGCGGCCCCGTTGGGGGTGCTTCCCGGGGACCCGCCAGCCTTCCTGACGCCAGAGCCGCTCGACCCGCTTGGGGTTCACCCGCCAGCCCGCCTGGCGCAGCCGGGCCGTGATGCGACGGGAGCCGTAGTGGCCGAAGCGGGTGGCCAGCGCGACGCTGCGCGCGATCAGCGCCGGCTCATCCGGGGACGGCCGGGGCACGTCGCGCTGGGTCGCCCGCGCCTGGCCGGTGACCGGGCAGGCCCGCCGCTCCGACACCGCGTACGGGTCCGTGCGGTAGGATGTCGCCCGGCGCCGCTTGGCCGGGCGCAGAAGTTTCCCGCTGCGCCGTCCCGCACCATCGCGTTGGCCAGCGCCTGATCGGCCACCACCCGCTTCAGCCGACTGTTCTCGCGCTCCCGTTCTTTCAGCCGCTTGGCCTGGTCGACCCGCAGCCCCCCGTCCTCCCGCCGCCAGCGGTAATACATTGGCTCGGCCACGCCGAGGCGGCGCGCGACCGGCGCGACCGATTCCCCCTGCGCGAGCACCACCTCCGCCTCCCGCAGGTGGCCGATGATCTCCTCGGCCGCGTACCGCTTGCGTGCCATGCCGACTCCCTTCGCACCGGCCCGAATCCTCGCACAGGATCTGGACCGGTTCTGGGGGGGCAGGTCACCTCCGATGGCGCGCTGCTCGAATCGCATTCAAGCTCGTCGGTCCAGTTTCAGTCACGGGTAGTGAGGCATCGCTTACGGTGCAATTCACCCGCACCATCGCGCTCCATCTGATTATCGTTTCCCTTGTTGAGAGTGACGGGATCGGAACGCCCGACAGCAGCATCATTCAGATTACTGACCTGAAGGCCGATGGAGGCTCTTCATATACCCCCCAACGGACTACCGGGTTGCGGTTCCCTGACGTGCGAAAGAAGAAAGGCGACCGAATCCCTCTCACTGTCAAATTGCGGTGCTGCAAGGCGTGGAGCGGCCTGATCCGCATCGGAGTCAATCCCGTGCAGGTTCCTTCGGGGGGAGCGCGCGAGGTTGCGTTTGAGGCTGACCCTGCGACGGAGGATGAAGGGGAGCCTCGTTCGTGATGAGCTCCTCCTACGCCCGCTCAGTCATCTGGAGCGGGAATGAGTCAGGCCACCTTGCGGGTGCAGGCACGCACGTTCTCACCCCGGTCGAGGGCCACCACCGTCCCCGCTTGCAGGGCCAGCACCGACATCAGCACATGCAGCCGCACTCTCCGCAGCCCGCGCCGACAATGGGTATCGAGCGTCCGATGGCCCTTCAACCGAGAGAAGCACCGCTCAATCGACTGGCGGGTCGCGTAGAGGCTCTCGGTGTAGCCGTGCGGTGGCGGCCGCCGCGGCGAGATGCGGGGGATGCGGCGTTTCGCACTTCCCTGTGGATGCGTGCGCCGCCGTCTGCTTCCCCCATCCCAGCAACCATCGGCCCCCACTGCCCCCGCGCCGCCACCCCGCCTGTCCGACCCCTGGCCGCCGCCTGCCGCCGGCCTGACCGAGGCCTGTCCAGGCCCGCTCGACCGGCGTCCCTTTCTGTCGCCCCCTGGCCGCTGGCGGCGCACGGCTGGCCGCCTTCCCATCTGGTGAGCGGCGCGAAGGGGGTGACAGAAAAGTGCCCCGCAACTCACCCGTCGGCGAGCGGCAGGCCCAGCAACTCGAAGGCATCGTCAACGATCAGCAGGCGCCACCGCTCGATGCCGCCGTGCGCCGCGCCGCGGCGCGCTCGCTACCATGCGCCCATGCGCTCCCGCTGGTCCCACGCCGACGCCCCCACCGACCTCCTCGATCTCCGCGTCTACACCTCCCGTCTCATCGGCGCTGAGGAATCGCTCGTTCTCTGGGGCGGCGGCAATACCTCCGTCAAACTCACCCAGACCGACTACCGCGGCGATCGGGTGGATGTCCTCCGCGTCAAAGGCAGCGGCTCCGACCTCAAGACCATCGAGCGCCGCCACTTCGCCGGCGTCCGCCTCGCCGATGTCCGCCGCCTCCGCGATGTGCCCTCGATGTCCGACGACGAGATGGTCGCCTACCTCGCTCATGCCCTCTTCGATCCCGATGACCCCCGCCCCTCCATCGAGACGCTGCTGCACGGCTTCCTACCCCACCGCTTTGTCGATCACACCCACGCCGATGCCATCGTGGCCCTCACCAATCAGCCCGACGGACCCGCCACGCTTCGGCGCCTGTTCGGCAATCGTTTGGCGGTGGTTCTTTGGGTCCGGCCCGGCTTCGCCCTCTCGCGCGCGGTGGCGCAGGCCTGGGAGGCGGACCCCTCCGCCCAGGGCGTGGCCTTCGTCAACCACGGCCTCCTCACCTTCGACGACGACGCCCGCGCGTCCTACGAGCGCACTATCGCCCTCGTGACGGAGGCGGAGCAGTTCATCGCCGAGGCGCGCGCCGACGCGCGACACTTCGCCGCGGTGGCCCCACCATCCCCCGACCCCGAGCGCGTCGCCCGCGCGGCCGTCGCCATTCGCGGCGCCATCCCTTTCCCTGTCGTGATCGACCACGACGGCTCGCCTGAGATGCTCGCCTTCCTCGCCGATCCGCTCGCGGCGACGGTGACCCAGCGCGGCCCCGCGACGCCCGATCACGCCTTGCGCACCAAGGGCTGGCCCGCCTTCGTGGACCTTCCCCCGCACGCCGACGCCGACGCCGACGCCCTTGACCAACACGTGCGCGATGCCGTCGCCCTCTACGCGCAGCGCTATGAGGAGTACGTGGACCGCTACGCGGCTCCCGACACGCCCCGCCTGGATCCATATCCGCGCGTCATCCTGGTACCCGGACTGGGCGCGTTCTCCGCCGCGCGCGGCACGAAGGACGCTCGCATCGCCCAAGACGTCTATCGCCGGACCATCGTGGTGCAAGCCAATGCCACCGCCGTCGGCGATTACCGTCCCGTCGCCGAGCCGGACCTGTTCGACGTCGAGTACTGGCCGCTGGAACTCTACAAGCTGACGCTTGCGCCCCCGCCGCGGCCGCTCCAGGGCAAGATCGCGCTCGTCACCGGCGCGGCCGGCGGCATCGGCCGCGCCATCGCGGAGCGGCTCGCCGGCGACGGTGCCGTTGTCGGTGTGGCCGATGTCGATGCCGAGGGCGCGCAGGCGGTCGCGGCCGCCATCTCGGATCGCGCGCCCCACCCCCGCGCCGCCATGGCCATCGCTATGGACGTCACCGAGGAGGGCTCGGTCCAGGAAGGCCTGACCGCTCTCGCGGTGGAGTACGGCGGCCTGGATATCCTCGTCTCCAACGCCGGGGTCGCGGTGGTCTCTCGCATCGACGCGCTCTCGCTGGCCGATTGGGAGCGCAGCTTCGCCGTGAACGCCAGAGGCCACTTCCTCGCGGCGCGCGCCGCCGCGCGCCTCCTCCGCCGGCAGGGACGTGGTGGGAGCGTCGTCTTCATCTCCTCCAAGAACGCCTTCGCCCCCGGCGGCGACTTCGGCGCCTACAGCGCCGCCAAGGCGGCCGAGACGCAACTCGCCAAGGTGCTCGCCCTCGAAAGCGGCGATGCCGGCATCCGCGTGAACATGGTCAACCCGGACGCCGTCTTCGGCGGCTCACGCCTGTGGTCGCCGGAGGTGCGTCGGGGTCGCGCGCAAGCCCACGGCGTCTCGGAAGATGCGCTCGAGGCGTTCTATGCCAAGCGCAACCTGCTGGGCCTGCCCATCAGCCCGGAGGATGTGGCGGACGCGGTCGCCTTTCTCATCTCGGATGCCGCCGCCAAGATCACGGGCTGCACGCTGACCGTCGATGGCGGCGTGCCCGCGGCCTTCCCGCGCTGATATGCCGCCCAATTTGGCGTGCGTTCCGCCTCCGCGCTCGGGGAAACCCCCATGCGAAGGCGCGCCCTCGCGTCGATTCATTAGACGCGACCCGCCATCGTGCTCCGGGCGCGGGCCGTCACGGATCTGGGGGTGCCAAAGTGGAAGAGCGCGAGATCACGTTGCGCGCGGTGCAGCAGCGAGTGGATCGCCACAACGAGCTGGCGGATAAGTATGCGACGCAGATCGAGAAGCTGCGCCTAGAGGCCGCCACGGAGGCGGAGATCTGGGAGGTGCTCCTCAGCCAGATGTTCCTCCAGTCCGCTCTGGCGGCGGATCCACGGTCCGCCATTCCGGACCCCCTTCTCCAGGCCGCCCTGGAGTTCGGACTCCAGTGCATGGGTGTCGGCACGGTGCTCGCCATGGACGGCCTGGCCCAGGAGCGCATTACGATCTAGGATTCCACACGCTCTCTCCGCTCTTGCCCTGCCTCCCTTTTCGAAGATTGACAGGACTGGCGGCTGCGTGGCACGCTCGGGGGCGTTATGCAATCGCGCTGCGCGATCGTCCTCATGT
>CAXXNO010000009.1:0-148579 GCA_963663235.2 Dehalococcoidia bacterium | reverse complement strand
CGGATGGATTTTCGAGCCTTCACAGGTCGCCATCGGTCAGGTGCTCGGACTTGGCCTGCTCCAGCACCTCCAGGATCGCCCGAGCCAACTGCTCGGCGGACGCCGCGTCCAACTCGACCGCCACACGCGCCCCCAACCCCGACGCATCATTGACGAAGTCGAGGTTCAGCGCGTGATCCAAAGGCGCGTAGATCGGGTGGTCGTATGAGACGTATGCCTGAGTTAGGGGGAACCAGCCCTCGCGGCCCTTCCCGCTCCCCTGCACCGTCAGGCGCTCAGCAATCATCGTGCACATGGGCCTAGCCTCCTTGTTCCCGTCTCGCGCTCAGGCCGACTGCAAGGTGCGGCCGAAGAAGTCCCAGTTCTTCTCCCAGCCGTCCACAGCCGGCCCGGCCCGGTAGGCCGCCGGCCGGTCGTAGTAGAAGAATCCGTGCCCCGCATTGGGGTACATGTGGAACTCGTAGTGCTTGCCATGCTGCTTGAGCGCCTCTTCGTGTTGCGCCACCTGATCGGGCGTGGGGCTCTGATCGTCCTCGCCGAATAACCCCAGCAGGGGCGCGCGAAGGGACTCGGTGAGATCGGATCGGCGCGACCGGACGCTGCGGCGTCAGGCCGGTCGTCGGCCATCACCCACGCCCCTTCCCCAGCAGTCCACCACGGCGTCGACTCCGTCTGAGCGGCAGCCGGTCAGGTACGAATACCGCCCGCCTGAACAGGTGCCCATCAGGCCGTTCTTGCCGTTCAGGATCGGCAAGGAGCGCAGATACGCCATGCACCCTTCCGCGTCGGCCACGACCTGATCGTCCGCCACACCGCCCTCGGCCCGGATCTTGGCCGTCACGTCGTCCGGCGCACCATGTCCTGCACGGCAGTAGAGGTCGGGGCTGATCGTCGCGTAGCCGTGATGCGCGTAGCGCCGAGTCGTCTCTTTGTACCACTCGTCCCAGCCCGGCATATGGTGAAAGAGCACGACGCCGGGGAATGGCCCGGCCCCCAACGGCCGCGCGAAGTACGCGTGGATCAGATTCGCCGCCGGCGCCGCGCACGGTGATCGTCTCGGCCAGCATGCCCTCGTACTGATCGGTCTCATACATCGCCATCGCATCCTTTCTCGCCCGGCACGGCCGGCGGCGGCCGCGCCAGATCGCGCGCTGCTCGATAGGCGGCAGTCTACCGGCCCGCGGGCGTCGCGATCCGGCGACGTGCGGGATCTATCGCGCGATTCCATGACGCGGCCGTACGACGTGTCTTCCACCCCACCTCAGTGCACGATCAGCATCCGATGCCCGATCTGCCGGCCGCTCACGTCGACCGGCTCTCCACTCCGCGCAGCGGCACCTGTGGGACCACAAAACTCGGATCGCCGACGATTCCCGGTAGATCTGAGCGCTCGGCGGGCCGTCGGACGGCATGTTGTGGTCCCACGGGTGCCCAACCTCATCTGGCCTGCACTACCAGATAGGAAAAGGGGCTGAGCCGGTTTGAGCGGTTGACCGACTGCTTGATCGTCCGCTCGTCTTACACCGATCCAGGCGAATCGGCGACCTTCGATGGTGCATTCCTCCTGATCTTCCAGACCTAGTGAAAGCTGTGCGCCTCCGGCGCGACCATCTCCGGCGGCACCTCGAGCCGCTCCAGCGACCGGCCTATCACATTGGTCACGCCGTCTTTGCGCTCCAAGTCGCCGTGCACCACGACGAACGGCTCTAGCCGCACCAGCTCCTGGAACTGCTTGTGCACCTGTGGACTGACGACGATGTTGGCCAGCCCCGTCTCGTCCTCCAGTAGCAGGAAGATGAACCCTTTGGCCGTTTCCGGTTGTTGGCGGCAGACCACGAGGCCCGCGATGGTCACCGGGCCATCCGCGGCCATCTCCTCCAGCCCGGCCACCCGCACTACGCCTTCGTGCAATTGATCCAGCCAGTTTCGCAGCGCCGCCATCGGGTGATCGACGGTGGAAAGGCCGAGGGCCCGGTAGTCGGCCACCAGCCGTTTCCAGCGGCTCATCGGCCGCAGCGGCGGCTGGTCCTGCACCGTCGGGAGCGCCAACGGTAACTGCCGGGGACGCGGCGCCGTTCGGGCCGCCTCACCGGCCGGCTGCGCGACAGGCTGGTAGAACAATCCCACCTGCCAGAGGAGTTCCCGCCGTTCCAGCCCCGTCCAGTCGAAGGCGCACGCTTCGATCAGCGCCTCGATCCCCTCCCGCCGCAACGGCACGCGCCGGTAGAGATCGAACAGCGAGCCGTAGGCGCCGTAGCGATCCCGTTCCTGGACGATCGTTTTCGCCGGCGTCTCACCGATCGACCGGACCATCGCGAGACCCAGACGTACGCCCTCGCCTTCCGGCGCGCAGAGGTCCGTGCTGCGGTTGATATCGGGCGCGAGGAGGGGCACCTCGTGGCGTTTCGCGTCGCCGACCAGGACTTCGGGCGAATAGAAGCCCATTGGCTGCGCATTGAGCAACGCCGCCAGGTACTCCGCCGGGTAATGGACCCGCAGCCAGTTCGACTGATAGGCCAGTAGCCCGAAGGCGGCGGCGTGGCTCTTGGGGAAGCCGAACTCGGCGAACCCCAGCAGCTTGCGAAAGATCGTCTCCGCCAAATCACGGGCAATGCCTCGCTCGGCTGCGCCGGCCCGAAAGGCCTCCCAGAACTCCGCCATCGCCTCGAACGACCGCTTGCGGCGCATCGCCCGGCGCATCTGGTCCGCCTGTCCGGGCGAGAACCCGCCGATCGCCATCACGACCTCGATCACCTGCTCCTGATAGAGCACCACCCCCAGCGTCTCTTTCAGGGCGGGCTCCAAGAGCGGGTGGTCGTAGGTCACGAGCTCCCGCCCCATCCGCCGATTGATGTACGGGTTCACCGCGCCGCCGACGATGGGGCCCGGCCGGATGATCGCCACCTGGACCGTCAGGTCTTCCAGGTTCTCGGGCCGCGTGCGGATGATGCTCTGGATCTGTGCGCGGCTCTCGACCTGGAACGTGCCCACCGTGTCGCCGGCCTGGATCGCCGCGTAGACGCGCGGGTCGGCGAAGTCGATGCGCGACAAATCCACGCTCTTGCCCGTGCGCGCGCGGATCCGGTCTAGGCACTCGTCCACCGCTGAGAGCATCCCCAGGGCCAGGAAGTCGATCTTGATGAAGCGGGCGTCGTCGATGCTGTCCTTGTCCCACTGGCAGACCACTCGCCCCGGCATCCGGCTGTTCTCCAGCGGCACGCACTTCACGAGGGGAGTGGAGGAGATGATCATGCCGCCCACGTGCTGGCTGACGTGCCGCGGCAGCCCGTGGATCTCCTGCACGAGGCGGAAGAAGTGCCGCCACATCGGGGTGCGGGTCTGGTCGCGGAACTCGGGCAGCCGCGCCATCTCCTGCGGCAGGTCCTCCACGCCGGTCCGGGCGGCGAGCTTGGCGAGCTTGTCCAGGGCCGGTGCGGGAAGCCCGAGCGCCTTCCCCACTTCCCGGATCGCCCCGCGCGTGCGGTAGGTCGGGAACGTGCAGGTCAGCGCGACATGATCCCGCCCCCAGCGCTCGTAGACGCGCGCGATCATCCGCTCCCGCACCTCCCGTGAGAAGTCCAGATCGATGTCGGGAACGGCTGCCATCTCCTCGTTGAGGAAGCGTCCCAGGAAGAGGTCGTTGGCGATCGGGTCGATGTGGGAGAGCCCGATCAGGTAGCAGACCAGCGATCCGACCGAGGAGCCGCGCCCCCGTCCCGGCGGGTGGGTCACGGGCGTGGGGTCGCCGCGCTCGGCCCGCAGCTCCGCCAGCACTTGTTTCCCCTCCTCGATCAGGTCGCGGTAGATGAGAAAGAAACCCGCGAGTCTATGCCGGGCGATCAGTCGCAGCTCCTCCTCAAGCCGCGCTTGCACGTTCGGAGGGACCGCGCCGGTGACGGTGCTGTAGCGGTCGCGTATCGTGGCCTCGCAGACGGCGCGGAGATAGGCGTCGGGCGGCTCGCCCTGGGGCGTGGGGTAATCGGGGAAGCGGTAGGTGAGCTGGGACTCGATGTCGAAGCGGCAGCGCTCCGCTACCTCGCCCGTGTGCTCGATCGCCTCGGGCCAGTCGGCGAAGGCGGCCCGTATCTCCGCCTCGGACTTCAGGTAATACTCGCCGTTGGGGAAGCGCTCGCGGTGGCAGGCGTCGAGCGGTTGGTGCGTGCGGATCGCGACCAACACATCCTGCAGACGACGCCGGTCCGGCGCGTGGTAGTGCACGTCGTTCGTCGCCACCACTGCCAGGCCGCAGTCGCGGGCCAGCGCCACCAACCGCTCGTTCCTGTTGCGGTCGCCGGGGGCGTAGTGGTGCTGGAGTTCGACGTAGATCCGGGAATGCCCGAACCACTCGACGAGTCGCGCGAGGGCGGCGCGTGCACCGTCGAGGTCGCCGGCCGACGCGAGGCGCGCCACCTCGCCGTGATCTGGCGAGCCGGTCAGGCAGATCAGGCCGTTCGCATGTGTCGCCAGCAGCGCCGGGTCGAGCGCCGGTTCGCCCTTCTCGTGGGCGAGGTGCGCGGCCGTGATCAGGCGGCAGAGGTTGGCGTAGCCGTGGGCGTTCTCGACGAGCAAAAGCAGCTGATAGCCTTCGGCCGGGCGATCCATGCGTGGCCGCGACCCGTCGGGCCCTGCCAGCGTGACCTCCGCGCCAATAATCGGCCGGACCCCCCAGGCGCTCGCCGCCTTCGCGAACTCCATCGCGCCGTAGAGCCCGTCGGTGTCCGTGAGCGCGAGCGCCGAATGGCCGAGGGCGTGGGCGTAGTGCGCCAGCTCGTTCGGCGTGGAAGCGCCGTCTAGGAACGAGTAGCCGCTGTGGCAGTGCAGCTCGACGTAGGCCATCTCAGCCCGCCCGTCCGTACTCCTGGGCGAGCCACGCGCCGCTGGCGCGGTCGTGGAACACGGTCAGCGTGCGCCCGCCGGCGAGCGCGAGCCGGTAGTACCAGCGCTGCTCCGGCCGCTCGCGCCACCACTCGTCGTCGAGCCGCCAATGGTCGAGCACGGCGACGACCTCCACCCAGCCCGCCGCGGTGCGGACCGCCGCCGGCATCCCCTGTGCGGAGACCTCGACCCCCAGGGGCCGCGGCCGTCTCAGGGGTCGTAGGCGATCAGCGCCGCCTGCCGCTCGGGAAAGCGCGACCACGGCTCCACCTCCACGACGCGGAAAAGCGTGGGCTCGCTATAGCGCGCCCGGAGCTGGCGCACCGCGTCGTCCAACTGCTTGGTGCGCCGGCCGTTCCCGGTCCACAGCGCGGCCTGCTTGCCGCTTTCCGTGCAGAGGTCGGCGAACTCCAGCCCGATCTCGGCCACGGGACCGGGGAGCGTTGTCTGCCCGGCCGCCCACAACCGCTCCAACTCGCGCCGAATCACGATCCGCAGCCGCTGCGCGTCGCGCGACGCCTCCTGCAACGTCACGCTCCGCTCCCAGTTGGGACCGTCGGCGACCTGGATCCAGACAGTCACCCGCCGCACGGCGCGCTGCTCCAGCTCGGGCCGTTGCAAGAGCCGCGTCACCAGATGGCGTGCGGCGGTCAGGAGCGCTTCGCCGCTGGCGGTGGGCGAGGGGAACTGCAGTCGTTCGCCTAGGTGCGCGGCGTGGACCCGCGGCCGCAGCCGTCGCCGGTCGCGGCCGTGTGCCAGGTGCCACGCCTCGCGGCCCGCTAGTCCGAACTGTGCTTGCACCGCCCCCAGCGGGAGCGCCGCGAACTCCCCGATCGTGCGGATGCCGAACCGTGTGCGCAGCCGGTGGGTGACATCCCTGCCGAGCGGCAACTGCTCCACTCCCAGCGCGGTGAGATAGCGGGGCGCTTGACCCCGCGGCACGATCGCCGGCGCTGAAGGAATCGCGCTGACGGCCGCCGCGCGGGCGGCGAATGGCCCGTCCGCCACGCCGATGCACGGCTCCAGCCCGAGTGCCTGTTTCGTCGTGGCCGCGAGGGCCTTGACCACGCCGAGGTCTCCGCCGTGCAGCTGATCGAGCCCTTCCAGATCCACGAGCACGGTGCCGATATCCTGCG
Source organism: Dehalococcoidia bacterium (assembly GCA_963663235.2). Taxonomy (GTDB): domain Bacteria; phylum Chloroflexota; class Dehalococcoidia; order Bin125; family Bin125. The sequence continues at coordinate 142,568 of CAXXNO010000009.1, read as the reverse complement.
TGTCGGGCTCGACGGTCGGGCTGACAGCCTCCAGCGCGTCGAGCCAGCGCTCCCGCTCCCGCGGCGCCTGGAGGGGATCGGCCGAGAGGAATTCGGCCGTGGGGCAGCAGGCGAGGGCGTCCCGCACGGGCATCCCGGCGCGAACGCCGAACCGTGTTGCTTGGTCGCAGGCGTCGAGCACACGCGCCGGGGCGCTATGGGCGTCGCAGAGCACCAGCGGCGGACCGCGGTGGCGCAGGAGACACCCTCTGGCGGCTTGCGCCAATGCCAAGGCGAAGTGCGGGATGCGTACAGCGGCGGTCCACCTGGAAGCTGCGACGCTCGGAGCGATGGCGTTCACCCCCGGTCCCCACCGGCAGCCCAAGAGCGGCCCTAGATACCCCGGCAGGATCAGCAAGATACGAACACATGTTCTTATCTGTCAACCTGTGGTGGCTCAAAACCCCATCCGCGAAGCTATCGTCGCGAGGGGTAGGTGTTAGTCGGGAGAGCGGGCCGGAGTACCCCACGTGCGATATGGTCCCCCCGGCAGGAGTCGAACCTGCGCACATGGTTTAGGAAATCAAGGCGAGCCCTCTCAGGCAGACCGGCGTCCTCCAAGCACCAGGTTCACTCGATAGTGAGACTCCAACCACGTCCAATTCCCTCCGCCCACGTCCAGTCCTGTGCCTGTCAGAATGCCTGTCAAACGATGGCGTAGTCACCCGAAGCAGAGTCAGCGCCAAAGAGCCCTTGCCACCCGCGCGGCAGCGTCCTGCATCGACTCCTCGGAGACGTGTTGGTAGACCTGGGCGGTGGTCGAGATCTGCGTGTGGCCCATGAGATCCATCGCCGTCCGCATCGGGACACCTTTCTCCGCCAAGAGGCTCCCGTATGTGTGGCGAAGGTCGTGGAACCGCACGCGGCGAAGACCGGCTCCCTCACAGAGGGCGTGGAAGCGCCGGCTCAGTGTGGCGGCTGAGATGGGACCTCCCAGCTCCGTGTTGAACAGCAGGCCAAGCTCATTCCCCTGCCACGCTGGGCCGGCAGCGAGTTGTTCTTCCTTCTGAAGGACACGACGGCGCCGAACGACTTCGACGAGCGGGAGTTCAAGCGACATGGTGCGGCGGCTGCGCGCCGTCTTCGGTTCCTCCAGCCAGAAGCGACCGTGATGACGCCGGAGCTGAGCCTGAACTTGCAGACGCCTGCGATTCAGATCGACGGCATCATGCGTGAGCCCCAATAATTCCGACTGTCTCAGGCCCAAGCCGAGCGCGAGAGCGAAGAGAGCCTCAAGGCGGTCGCCTTGTACATGGGCAAGGAACTGCTGGGCTTCCGCCTCGTCGAAGGGGCGGCTGCTCGCGTCGCGCAGCCGGGGTGGCCTCACGCCGGCGGCGACATTGCGGGGCACGAGGCCCCAGCGGACTGCGTCGTTCAAGGCTCTGCGGAGGAGGGCGACGTGATTACGGACGGAGTACCCCGATAGCCCCACTCGCGACTTCTCGGCGACGTAGGCCTCGACGTCTGTGGGGCTGAGTTTCGCGAGCCGCGTCTTTTCAAAGGCCGGAATTAAATTCCCGTAGGCGATAGATGTGTACGACTGAAGCGTGGAAGGGCGGAGGCGGACCTGTGCCGATTCCTCGATCCAGACGCGCAGGAAACCCCCGACCGTCTCTCGCTCGGACGGCTGAGGCAGTCCGTCGTCCTGTGCTCTCTGTGCGGCCCTGAGCTTCCGCAGAGCCTCAGCCTGGGAGCGTCCGTAAATGACTTACGAACGCGTCTCCCATCCTTCCAGCCCAACACCAACTCGCCGGCCCATCTCCCGTCGGACCTCTTGAAAACGGAGCCCTCACCGCGGGCACGTCGGCTCATCTTTTGACTCCTAACCACTTACGAATCTTCTCTGGCTTGGCGTCCATGCGCGTCGCGATTTCGCGGATGGGTACACCGTCCGCGTTTAACCGGCGGATCTCCTGCTGCCGCTCACGGAATCGCTGCTGGCGGACTCGACCGCTCACGTTCTTCGAGCGACATAGCTTGCAGTACTTACCGCGATCTTCGGGGACACGCGGGTTCGGTTCGAAGAGCCGAGCGCAGTTGTCACAATACGCCAGGAGCGTTGACCCGTTCGTCGCGGCCAGAATTTGATACCCCAGATTGCCCAACAGCGTTCCGGTCAACTCCGTTCTTCCGCGTTCCTCATTCGGATCCCAAGCCTGCGAGAGTGCCAGTGCCGCGGTTTGAAGCCAGTCGTTCAGGTTCTCTGAGTGCATTGTGATGGCTGCGACGCGGTTTCTCATCAGCGTCGGGATCGTGGGGTACTGGTCGGCACCCCCATCGTCGATCAATGTGCGCCATGCCCCCCGAACTCTCCCTCGACGCGCATCTACCTTGCCTCTGAGAAACACCGCAATCGTGAGGAGCGCTTCAGCCCGGTCGCGATAGCGGTACCACGCTTCAACACGCTCGCGAATACCAACTTCTGTACGGCTCCGTGGAGCCTTCCAGAGCGATGGCGTGTCTTCCTCGCCTTCGATCCAGGACACCCGCTCTGCCCCACAACCTGGGAGGTGATTGTGGCGCTTCCCGTGTTGGCACAAGCCGAGAAGGCCGAATCGGCGGACGAATTGGGCCAGCCGATCGTCGTCACCTTCTTCGAGATCGACGAACTCGATGATGACGTTCTCGGGGCTGCGTCGAAATTGGAAGACATGGTCGGACGCGTCCTCAATCTTCTTCAGTTCGTCCTTCGTGAGAATCATCTTTGGGTCTTGCACATAGACGTATCCATCCCGCACCTCGACAAGTCGCGAGGGGACGACGGTTTCGATCACCTCGATGGTGTCGGATACTACTGCCATGTCCCCTCCGTAACGCTGATACGTCACAAGAGCGTTGGACGGCCCAGGCGAAGCATACAAGACTGATCGAGAGGCGGATAGGTTTCGATGAAGGGAAAAGTTGTGGAACCACTCCTGCTCCGAGTCTCCGACGTTGCCAAGTTGATCAATCGGAGCGAGTCCGCGACGTGGCCACTGATCATGGATGGGACGTTGCCCAGCATGAAAGTTGGCGGGCAGCGGCGCGTGTCCCGCGTGGCACTTGAGAAGTGGATCGCGGAGAAAACCGAGTTGGCTACTGCCGCCGGACGGTAGTCGGATATGAGAGCGCCGCCCGGTGTTGGGCGGCGCCTCGGCGAAGGGAGCACGCGATGATCGTGCTCGAACACGAAAATTGTAACACCGACCTCATAGACGTTGAGCGAGTTGTCCCACCAGTGACGGCCACCGCGATCTGTCAGGTAACTCTCGGGTTCCCTTTGGATTTCCCTTTGGATGCCACACTCGATCCTCGATACCAGCAATTCGTGCGCACGCTATCGCTCCTGGATGATCCTCAGGACCGTCTCCGCCTTGTAGGACTGCACTTCACCATCCGCTGCCTTCGTAATGACGGCGGGGAGCGCGTCGCCATCCTCTACGCGCAGCCGACGCCATGACTGTGAACGCGCAACAACGGCATCGCCCTATTAGCCCGTGTCAGATCTGCGGTGGACACGACGCTCTACCGCACGGCAAAGGCGAGCGATGCTATGGCTTGGTGAGCGACGATGGGGACTATGAACACTGCACCCGAACAGAACTCGCCGGCCCGATTGAACAAGATGATGCGCACACCTTCGCCCATTGGCTGGGTGGTCCCTGTCGATGCGGCACAGATCATCGCGACGGATTGGCTGTCCCATCACGATCCGGTAACGGGCAACGTAGTGGACTTGGTGATGGGCAACACGCGCCCACTCTGATCCCCGCGAACAAGAAACGCGCGCGGGAGTTGTACGAGGATGCAGAGCCGATCGGCGAACGCGGCCGAAGATACTTCGCTTCTCGCGGTATCGACGCAAGCGTGATCCCGCAGTCCTTCCGCTTCTCCCCGCATCTCAAACATCCAGACGGCGACACCTTCCCTGGCATCGTCGCGCCGTTCGAGACGTGTGCTGGGGAGATCACCGGCATCCACCGCACATATCTGAGCGTCGACGGACCAGGCAAGGCAGACATCCAACCAGCGAAAGCGATGCTGGGACCCGTCGCGGGCTCCGCGATCCATCTGAGTGATCCTGGGGAACGCCTCTTCCTCTGTGAAGGCATCGAAACAGGACTGGCGCTGCGACAAGCGGCCGGCGTTCCCGTGTGGGTCGTGGGCTCAGCCTCTGGTTTTGGGACGGCGGATGTGCCTTCCAGTGTCAAAGAAGTCATCATCGTCGCCGACAACGATCAAGATGGCCTGGAGTCCGCTACCAAAGCGGTCGAGCGGCTGCGAACTGGAAGTCGCCGATCTGCGCTCCTCGTGCCCGAGCGCAGCGGGGATGATTTCAACGATGTGTTGGTCCGCGATGGCGCACAGGCGATCCGGCAAGCGATCGCGACGCTCGACCACGTACCCGCGCAGCCCAGCGACGACACAGACAAGAAGGGCGGGAACCCTTCACAAGCGACCATCCTTGCGGATCTCGCCGGTGGGGAAGAATACTTCTTGAGTTCCGCTGGGCTTCCCTTTGTCACCGCGAAGATCAAAGGGATGCGTCAGACGTGGCCGCTTCGGTCCGAGCCATTCCATGATTATCTCGCGCTCCGGTTTTGGGAAGATCAGCAGCGTGCCCCAAGCGCACAGGCTGTCGCGGATGCCAAGGCGATCCTGAGTGGCCGTGCCCGCTTCGAGGGCGAGGTTCATCGGGTTCACTTCCGCGTCGCCAGTCATGGCGATTGCATGTATCTGGACCTCGTAAATGACCGTTGGGAGGTGATCGAGATCAGCCCGGATGGCTGGCGCGTGATCACCGATCCGCCTGTGAAGTTTCGGCGCGCGCGAGGGATGCTCCCGCTTCCGTATCCGGTTCCTGGCGGGACCGTCGAAGAACTCTGGCGGTTTGCGAACGTGACGAAGGAGCGCGACCGTCTGGTTGCCACCGTATGGCTAACGCAGGCCCTTCGCGACGCACGCCAGTATCCGATCGTGAACTGCCGTGGGGAGCAGGACTCATCCAAAACCACTACGACGCAGGTGTTTCGGGGACTCATTGATCCGCATGAGTCGATGGTCCGGTCGGCGCCGCGCGGTGAACGCGATCTCGCGATCGCGGCGCGGAACTCTTGGGTTCTTGCTTTCGACAATTTGTCCAATCTGCCCGAGTGGCTTTCCAACGCGCTCTGCCGCATCGCGACGGGCGGAGGGTTTGGAACTCGCCAACTTTTCGCGGACGAGGAAGAAGTCATTTTCGATGAGCGCCGGCCAGTGATTGTGAGCGGCATCGAGGAGTTGGTGAACCGGCCCGATCTCCAAAGCCGGGTGATCCCGTTCGATCTCCCACGACTCACGGATGAGCAACGCATCCCGGACGCGACGTTCTGGGCGGCCTATGAGGAAGCGCGACCGCGCCTTCTCGGCGCTCTCCTCGATCTCGTTGCCGCCGCAAACCGGATCCTGCCAACGGTGCATCTCCCCGCAGTACCAAGAATGGCTGATTTCGCAACGTGGGGCGTCGCGGTGGAGCAAGCGGCTGGCTGGCCGGACGGGGCGTTTCTAGCGGCCTATGCGGGCATCCAGCAAGAAGCGCAAACGGCCGTACTGGAAGGATCGCTGCTGGCCGCAACGGTCATCGCAGTACTCGATGAGCGGGACGAGTTGCAGGGGACAGCGACTGAATTGCTGGATCTCCTGGAAGCCCAAATCACCGACGAACAGCGCAAGGCCAAAGAGTGGCCCGGAAACGCTCGCGTGCTGTCAGGCCGGCTCCGGAGCTTCGCTCCCGCCTTACGCGCAGCCGGGGTCACCATCAATTTCGACCAAGAACCTGACTCTCGCTCCCGCAAGGTCATCGCCATTAGAAAAGAGCGCGGATCTTGCGTCGCTAGCGACGCTGAGGCTGCCCCCCATCTGGAGGACAGCGTCGCAACGACTCTAGGAGCGTCGCAAGAGGGGCCAACAGCGTCGCAACGTGAAGTGAGCGCTCCAGATGGAGCGTCGCAAGAATCGCAAGCGTCGCAAGATCACAGCCCTTTTCTGGAGGGTGGGGTAGGTGAGGAGTTTGATCTTCCCTTATGACCGCCGTCGGCCTCCTCAGCGCGCTCCAGCGGCAAGGCGTCCAGTTCGAGGCTCATGTCGACCGTTTGCATTGACCTGCCCCCCCAGAACCGGTCCAGATCCTGTGCGAGGATTCGGGCCGGTGCGAAGGGAGTCGGCATGGCACGCAAGCGGTACGCGGCCGAGGAGATCATCGGCAAACTGCGGGAGGCGGAGGTGGTGCTCGCGCAGGGGGAATCGGTCGCGCCGGTCGCGCGCCGCCTCGGCGTGGCCGAGCCAACGTATTACCGCTGGCGGCGGGAGTACGGGGGGCTGCGGGTCGACCAGGGGCCAAGCGGCTGAAAGAACGGGAGCGCGAGAACAGTCGGCTGAAGCGGGTGGTGGCCGATCAGGCGCGGGCCAACGCGATGTTGGGGGACGTCGCAGCGGGAAACTTCTGCGCCCGGCCCAGCGGCGCCGGGCGACATCCTACCGCACGGACCCGTACGCGGTGTCGGAGCGGCGGGCCTGCCAGGTCACCGGCCAGGCGCGGGCGACACCGCGCTACGTGCCCCGGCCGTCCCCGGATGAGCCGGCGCTGATCGCGCGCAGCGTCGCGCTGGCCACCCGCTGCGGCCGCTACGGCTCCCGTCGCATCCCGGCCCGGCTGCGCCAGGCGGGCTGGCGGGTGAACCCCAAGCGGGTCGAGCGGCTCTGGCGTCAGGAAGGCTGGCGGGTCCCCGGGAAGCACCCCCAACGGGGCCGCCTCTGGCTCGCGGCCGGCGCGCTGGTGCGGCGGCGGGCCGAGCGGCCGTCCCACGGCTGGTCCGACGCCTTCGGCTTCGACCGCACCGCCGAGGGGCGCCCGGTGCGGATCCTCGCCATCGTGGATGAGGACCACCCGCGAGGGCCTGCGTCTCGACGTCGCCCGCCGACGGCGCAGCGACGACGGCCTGGCGCGGTTGGCCCAGCTGTTCGTCGAGCGCGGGCCGCCGCCGTTTCTGCGGTCCGCCAACGGCCCGGCGTGCACCGCCACCGCGGTGCGGGACTGGCTGCACCGGGTCGGGGGCACGACCCGCTTCATCGAACCGGGCAGGCCTTGGGCGAACGGCTCTGGGGAATCGTTCAACGGCAAGCTGCGCGACGCGTGCCTCAATCGCGAGCGCTTCGACACCCTGCTGGAAGCCCAGATCCTCATCGCGGGCTGGCGGCGGGAGGACAACCAGATCCGCCCCCACCGTGCCCTCGGCTACCGCCCCCCCGCCCCGGAAACGCAGCAACCCCGGGAACGTCCCATGACGCTCGTCCCGGCGATCGGACTCACTTAACGACTGGTACAACGATCGGGGGCAGGTCACGCTTGCCGCCGGGGAGGCGCATGCTGGCGCACCAGCGCCCGTCCGCCCGCTGATACAGACTGCCTTCGCCGTGTCCTCGCCGTCGCATCGGACCCTCCCGTCCGACGCCTGATACCGGTACGGTGGCTACACCTTGGCTACATTGGCGCGCCCGCCATCTGGCGCACGCCCCCGTAGCTCAGCTGGATAGAGCGCCGGCCTCCGGAGCCGGAAGCGCGGGTTCGAGTCCTGCCGGGGGTACCAGCGCCGGGACATCCGCGCTCAGGGGCCGAGCGTAAAGGCGAGGGAGGCACTGCCCTGCCGTCGCGACAGCGACTCACTCGGCAGCAGCGTGCGCAGCGCTTGGCGCAGCGGCGCAGCGGCGGCCGCGGCTTCGACCGCGGGGGCGGCCGGCGCTCCATCTTCCGCTCGCGCTACGCCAAGATGTTCTACGTCGTCGGCGTCGTCGGGCTCTTGGGCGGCCTCCTGCCCGTCTTCCTCCTGGGCGGGGGCAGCACGACCACGCCGGACGGCGAGGCGCCGCTGCGGCGGCTGGAGTCCGAGGTGCTCGGGGAGACCGGCGCTGTGGAAGGCAAGCCCACCTTCGACGCCCCACCGCTCCTCACGCTGGACGTCGGTCAGGAGTACGTCGCGGTGGTGGAGTTGGAGAACGGGGTGGTGCGGATCGAGCTGTTCGACGACGAAGCGCCGATCCACGTCAACAATTTTATCTTCCTGGTGGACCAGGGCTTCTACGATAACCTCACCTTCCACCGGGTGGTCGCGGATTTCGTTGCGCAGACCGGCGCTCCGGACGCCACCTTGACGGGGAGCGCCGGCTACTTCCTGCCGGACGATGACGTGGGTGAGAACGCGGCGGCGCTCACGCTGGATGGCGTGGGCATCCTCGCCATGATGCGCTCGCCACAGGAGGGGGCGTTCTCCTCCCAGTTCTTCATCACGCTCACGCCGCAGCCGCAACTGGACAGTGGCGGGTTCACGGCCTTCGGCCGTGTGGTCGAGGGGATGGAGTTCGTCTTGGCTCTCCCGGAGCGGAATCCCCAGTTGGTGCCGGTGCCGGCGGCGGGCGGCCGCATCCGCCGGATCAGTATCGAGGTGCTGGAACCGGATGGCGCGGCCGCTGCTGAAGAGCCCGCCTCGGCCCCGGAGATCGAAGAGGCCGAGCAGACCGCACCGGCGACTGCCGACGGCGAGTGAGACCGTGCCCCTTCAGAGCGGGCGGTTACGGTGTTCGTTGGGGCGGATCGGGGAGAAGTCGCTCCACCACCCACATCAGCGCCACGAAGGGGACCAAGACCACCGCTGAGACCCCGGCCCAGAGCCACTCCGCCGCGATGAGCAAGAGCACCAACGCACCGGCGGACAGCCCCATCCCCAGGATCGACACGACCCGCACGACGACCGCCATGACCGGGATCTGGGGTTGCTGAATCGACACGGCCGTCGGCGAGCGTAACATCGCCGGCCCTCTCCAACAACGGCGGCGGGACTCAATCGATCTGTGCGCGCTGCAACTGTCCGGAAAAGTCGACGTAGATCGTCTTCCACTCGGTGTAAGTGTCCAGCGCCGCCGTGCCCGCCTCCCGGTGACCGTTTCCGGTTCCCCTCGTGCCGCCGAACGGTAACTGGATCTCCGCGCCGGTGGTGCCGGCGTTGATGTACACCAAGCCGGTCCGCAGCTCCTCCATGGCGCGAAAGGCGGCGTTCACGTTGGTGGTGTAGACCGATGTCGAGAGCCCGTAGGGCACGTTGTTCGCTACCTCGATCGCTGCCTCCAGGTCATCCACCGGGATCACCGCCGTCACCGGCCCGAAGATCTCCTCCTGCGCGATGCGCATCCCCGGGGCCGCGTCGACGAAAACCGTGGGCTCAAACCAGTAGCCCTCCTCGTGCCCCGCCACCGTCGCCACCCGGCCGCCCGTGGCCAGGGTCGCGCCTTCGCCCGCTCCGATCTCCATGTAGCCCGCGATCTTTTCGAGTTGCCGCGGATTGATGATCGGGCCGATGTCCGTGCCGAGGTCGGTCCCGGGCCCCAGCCGCAGCCCCTGCGCCGCTTCCACCAACCGCTCGCCGAACTCCTGCGCCATCGATCGTTGGGTGATCACCCGGCTGGCCGCCGTGCAGCGCTGCCCCGAGGTGCCGTAGGCGCTCCAGAGCACGCCTTGCAGCGCCAGGTCCAGGTCTGCATCCGGCAGGATGATGATGGCGTTCTTCCCGCCCATCTCCAGCGACACTTGCTTGCCCACTTCGGCGCAGCGCACGCTGACCTGCGTCCCGACGGCGTTGGAGCCCGTGAACGAGATCAGGTCGATGTCCGGGTGCTCCACAAGTGCCGCGCCCGGCTCCGCTCCCTCGCCTGCTACCAGGTTGAGCACCCCCGGCGGCAGGCCCGCGTCGATCAAGATCTGCACCACGTTCCAAGCCGTCTTGGGAGCGAACTCTGAGGGCTTGAACACCACGCTGTTCCCGGCGATCAGCGCCGGCATCAGCTTCCACGTGGGGATGGCGAAGGGGAAGTTCCAGGGCGTGATCGCGCCGACGACGCCGATCGGCGCCCGCACCGACATGGCGAACTTCATGCGCGACTCGGCCGGCACGGTCTGCCCCACCAGGCGCCGGCCCTCCGCCGCCATGAAGTAGGTCATGTCGATGCCCTCTTGCACGTCCCCGCGCGCCTCCGGGAGCACCTTGCCCATCTCCTCGACGAGATCCAGCGCCAACTCCTCCTTGCGTCGCCGCATCGACTCCGCGGCGCGGTAGAGGATCTCGCCGCGCTGGGGTGCGGGCGTGCGGGCCCATTCGCGCTGGGCGCCTCGCGCCGCGGCGACGGCGGCTGCAATGTCGCTCGCGTCGGAGTTGGGGAACGTGTGCAGGACGGCCCCGGTGGCCGGGTTGCGGTTCGCGAACTCGCGGCCCGATTGGGCCGCCACCGGCTCACCGGCGATCACGTTCAGGTAATCGGGCATGGAGAACCCTCGTCGCGCGACTCGACCTCACGCGGCTCGACGCCGCCTGCTCCGATTGTAGGGCTGGCGCCGAGCGTCAGAGTTCGTCGCGCTGCACCAGGTGGACCAGCAGTCCCCCCAGCGCGCTCGGGTGGATGAAGCCGATCAGCGCGCGCCGTGAGCCGGGGCGGCCGGTGGTATCGATCAGCGACAGCCCGCCCGCCTCCAGCCTCGCGAGGGTGGCGTTGATGTCGCCGGTTTTCAGCGCGAGGTGGTGCAGCCCTGGGCCGCGTCGCTCGATGAACCGGCCGACGGCGCCTCGATCCTGCCGGGTGGTCCCGGGACCGCCGCGCTGGACGCCGCCGCCGGCCGGCGACGGATCGATCGGCTGGAGGAGTTCCAATTCGCAATCGCCCACGGTGACGAAGGCCACACGGAAGCCGCCCAACGGGACCGGCGGGCGGCTGTGGTATACGACGCCGTACTTGTCCGACGTGAAGCTCTCCACGGGGAGCTGCACTTCCATGTCCGTCTGCCGGCTTTCGACGGGACAGCCGAGCCGGTCGGAGAAGACCGCGATCGCGCGCTCGTTGTCGGCGCTGGCGACGCCGAGATGGTCGATCCGCTCCACCGGCCCGGGCGTAAAGGGCTCCAGCGACGGCCGCTGGCAGAGGCGGGTCCGCACGCCGCCGGTTGCGACCGGGTCGAGGATCACCTGGCGGGCGCCGTCGAGTCCGATCGCCGCGCTCTCGGGAACGACGGGCAGGCGGTGGGCGCGCGCCGCCGTCTCCGGTTCGGCCGCGGCCAGCGCGATGTGATGAACGCCGGGCTTTGTCGGTTCGTCCAGGAAGGGGTCCGCGGGAGCGAACAGCGCCAGCGCGGACGCGCCCACGCTGAAGAGCGGCACGCGCCGGTCGCCGGCGACGGAACAGTCGCTGCGGCGTAGCCCGAACCCATCTTCGAACGTAGCGGCGACCGCCTCGACGTCCTCGACGACGATCGCGACGTAGGCTAGGCCGTAGCCTTCAGCGCCCAAGCGCCGCCAACTCCCCCTGGATCTCCGCGCTCCGCTCGATCGACTCTTCCGGCGTCGCTTGCACTGTGATGAGATTGATGTGCTTGACGCCGACCTCTAAGTACGGCGCGATGACTGCCGCCACTTCGGCCGCCGTACCGTACGGCGTGTAGCGCTCGAAGCGCTCGAACGGGATGCGGTAGCTCTTTTCCATCCGCTCCGCGACGGCCTCGCGGGCGGCCGTCTTCTCGGCCGCGACGCTGGTCCAGTACTGCATGCCGATCTCGATCGCCGCCGGGTCGCGGCCGGCGGCTTCGGCGGCCTCCGCGATTGTCTCCCGCGCTTGCCGCAGGCGGTCCGGCGTTTGCCAGATCCCCGTGTAGCCGTCGCCGTAGCGGCCCGTCCGCACCAGCGCCGCCTTGCTGCGGCCGCCGATGAAGATCGGGATCGGGCGCGCCGGCTTGGGCTCAATGGTCACGTCCTCGATCTGGAAGTGCTCGCCCTCAAAGCTGACGTGGTCCTCGCGCCAGAGCCGCGCGACGATCTGCAGCGCTTCGTTGGTCCGTGCCCCGCGCGTGTGCGGGTCCACACCGCAGCTGAGGAACTCGTGCGGGTCCTCGCCGCCCACACCCACGCCCAGGACGAAGCGCCCTTCGCTCAGCTGGTCCAGCTGCGCCGCTTGCAGCGCCACCGGCACTGGGTGCCGCAGCGGTAGGAGGTACACGCTGGTCTTCAGCTGGATCCGGCTCGTGACCGCAGCGATGGCGGTCAGCGTGATCAAGCCGTCGGTGCCGTGACCATAAAAGGTGACGTGGTCGCCCACGCAGACGCTGTCCAGACCCAGCGCTTCCGCGCGCCGGGCGGCGTCCAGCGTCATGGCCGCCGACGCCCCGGCGCGGCTGTCCCAAGCCCGGATCACGGCGCCGACGGAGAGTGCGGCCATCGCCTGCTTCCCGCGCGAGTGGCGCTCAGGCCACCGCGCCGCTGGCGCGCAGCGCCTTGATCTCTGTGGCGGAGTAGCCCCCTTCGCTCAAGATTTCGTCGCTGTGCTGGCCCGGGTGCGGCGGCGGCCGCTGGATCTCGCCCGGCGTGCGGTCGAACCGCGGCGTGGGCGCCGGCTGGCGGACCCCTGCCACCTCCGTGAACGAGTCGCGGAACTTGTTGTGCGGATGATCGGGCGCCTCCTCCAGGGAGAGCACCGGAGCGAAGCAGGAATCGGTGCCCTCCATGATGGTGCACCACTCGTCGCGGGTCTTGCTGCGAAAGATGGCGCCCATCCGCTCCTTGAGTTCGGGCCAGTAGGTCGGATCCTGCCGGTCCGGCAGCTCCGCACCGCTCACTCCGGTGTTTCGGAGCATCTCCTCGTAGAACTTGTCCTCCACCGACCCAATCGCAACGTACTTGCCGTCCGCCGTCTCGTACGCGTCGTACCAGTGCGAGCCGGAGTCGAGGCGGTTCATGCCCCGCTCTGCAGACCAGGTGCCTGCCGCGTGCATGCCGTAGAACATGGTCATCAGGATCGCGGCCCCATCCACCATGGCCGAGTCGATGACCTGGCCCTTCCCGGATCGCTGCGTCTCCAGCAGGCCGCACACCAGGCCATAGGCCAGCACCAGCCCGCCCCCGCCGAAATCCCCCACCAAGTTCAGCGGGGGTGTGGGCGGCTGCCCCCGGCGGCCGATGCTGTCCAGCGCCCCGGCCAGCGCGATGTAGTTGATGTCGTGCCCGGCCATTTGCGCGTAGGGACCCTCCTGGCCCCACCCCGTCATGCGCCCGTAGACCAGCTTGGGATTGCGGGCCAGACAGACCTCCGGGCTGAGCCCCAGCCGCTCCATCACGCCGGGCCGGAACCCTTCGAACAGGGCGTCCGCCGAATCGACGAACCGCAGCACCGTCTCCACGCCCTCGGGGTTCTTCAAGTCGACGCCGATCGAGCGGCGCCCGCGATTGAGGACATTCATTGGCGGCTCCGCCGGGTCGCCGCCGTTCACCTCGTAGGCGCGGTCGACGCGGATGACGTCCGCTCCTAAGTCGGACAGCAGCAAGCCGCAGAACGGACCGGGCCCGATGCCGGCAATCTCGATGATGCGAATCCCTGAGAGCGGGCCCATGGTGCCTCCTCTTTCCGGCCGCCGCCGCGGCCCCTCGCCGCCCTCTCGCAAGGGCGTCCCTCGTTCGCTGGCCATGCGATTGTAGTGGGGCGACGCGGACATCCGTCCATCCCGGCCGCCCGACCCATCATCCGCGCGCTCGCTCCCCACGCAGCCGCTCGCGGAGGCGGCGGGTCGCCGCCTCGTCCACCTCGCAGCGCAGGGCCCGCCGGTCGATCTCGCGCAGCGCGACCCCGTAGCTCGCCTCGGCCGCCGCGATGGACACGTAGTCATCCTTGATGTCTTCGATGACCTGCTCCACCGGCCGCTCCTGCGGCTCGCCGTAGCCCCCGCCGCCCGCCGTCCAGATCGAAAGCAGCTCACCTTGCGCGACGGGAACGTTCACGCTGAGTACTCCGATGTTCCGCTCCTGCTCCGTCCCGGCGTTGACGACTACCCGCGACCGTTGTCCCGGCCCGCCGCCTAGGATGCCGGAGGGGCCGAACCGCTCGCGATGGCCGATGGTCGATACCGGGCCTGCGTGGCGCTGCTCCACCAACTGGTCGACGCCGAGCCCACCGCGCGTCGATCCCGGCCCGCCGGAGTCGCGCAGGAGCATGTGCCGGAGGTGCAGCATCGGATAGCGGCGCTCCTGCAGTTCGCACGGGATATTCTGCGTACTGGCGCCGTACGGCGGCGCCGTGTCGTTGGCGCCATCGTGGTGCTTGGTCGCTCCCATCCCCCCGAAGGCCCAGACGAAATTGATATACGGCGCATCGAAGCCCGGGCGGGTGTCGTGGCCGGCGAACGTGGAGTTCACCACCGCCGCCGGCAGCCCCACGGCCCGCTCGGGGAGAGCCCGGCCCAGCGCCAGCATCACCGCCCCGATGACCGCGTCCATCGTGGTCGCCGCCAATCCCGAGACCGCCACCGGCGGCTGCGCCCACACGAGCGAGCCGCGCCGCGCCTTGATCTCGATCGTCCGCATGACCCCCGCGTTCATCGGCATCGGCGGCAGGATCGAGGCCAGCGCGATGAAGATCGCCGACGTCGTCGCCGCGATGGTGCAGTTGATGGCGGACTCGGCGGCGCCGTCCGTCTCGCTGAGGTCGAACACCGCCTGGTCGCCGGCGATCGTCAGCGTGAGCCGCACCGTCTTCGGCTCGCCGCTGAGCACGTCCTGATCGACCCGATCCTCCACCTCATATCCGCCGTCTGGCAGACGCGCCCAGGCGGCGCGGGCCAAGCGCTCCGTGTAGTCCTTCACCTCGTCCATCCCCGCGAGCACGGTCTCCAGGCCGTGCTTCTCGATGAGGAGCTGCATGCGGGCGTCCCCGGCCCGTACGGCGGCGACCTGAGCGTTGAGGTCGCCCAGCCGCTCCCACGACTGGCGCATGTTGATGAGCAGCAGCGAGAGGATGTCTTGGTTGATGACCCCCCGCTTGTACAGCGCGACGGCGGGGATCCGCATCCCCTCCTCGAAATGCGTGCGGGCCCGGCAGTTCATCGATCCCGCCGCCGCCCCGCCCACGTCCGCCCAGTGCGCCGTCGACGAGGTAAACGCCACCAGCCGCCCGTCGTGGAAGATCGGCTTGATGAAGTGGATGTCGTTGCAGTGCGTGTTGGCCGTGTAGGGGTCGTTGATCAGGTAGACGTCGCCCGGCGCCATGTTCTCCCGCCCGACGGCGCGGATGATCTCCGGCACCGTGAGGTGCGTGAGCCCGACGAATGCCGGCAGGTCGAACTCCCCCTGCGCCACCAGCTCGCCGCCCGCGTCGTAGACGGTGCCGGCGAAGTCCATGCCCTCGTTGACCGGCGTCGAGTAGGCCGTCTTGGCGACCACCAGCGCCATCTCGTTGCAGACGGCCGTCAGCCCTGCGCGCACGACTTCCAGGGTGATCGGGTCCAGCGCCGTCCGTGATCGCGCCGTTGTGGAGGAGGGCGCCGGAACCGGCCTCAGCGGCTTACCAGCACGCCGCTCTTCACGGCCGCTTGCCCTTCGTGGTTCAGCGCGTCGAAGAAGATCGCGGTGGAGCCGTCGTCCAGCCTCCGGCGCTCCAGGAGCCGGACCGTCAGAGGATGCCCGGGGAAGACCATCGCCCGGTATTGACCGGCGATGCGACTCAGCCGCCTGGGGTCGCCGTCAACCTCACGGTCGATCAACTCGCGGGCGGCGATGGTCAACGTCGCCGTGCCGTGCAGCACGATGTCCGGCAGCCCCGCCGCCAGCGCCGCGGCGCGCTCCGTGTGGATCGGGTTCCAGATGTCCGCGCACTCGCTGTAGACGTGCGGCGCTTCCGGTGCAATCGGGACCGACGCCGTCCACAGTGGCTCGTCCACAGGCCCGGCCGGCTGCGGCAGCGGCGGCGACTCGTCGATCTCCCGCGGCGGCCCCTCCAGCCGCGCGTTCCGCACAATGGCGCTGTGGTCCAGCTCCACCACCGTCGCCCCGCTCGCGTCGACCATCGTGTAGCGCTGCTCCCACAGCAGGCCCGGCTTGATCGGGCGCAGCCTGACCGTCCGCCCCTGGCAGGTGATCTGGTCGCCGATGCGGAACGGCCGCGCGTAGCGCACGTCCGACCCCGCGTGCAGCAGGTGCCGCCACATCGGCGCGCGCACGTCGTAGGGGCGCCCCGCCGTGTAGTGGCTGTTCCACTGGAACGCGAACGCCAGTCCCGGGTGCCCCACCAGCTCCTCGGGGCGCGTGTCGTCGAAGTAGCACGCCTTGTAATCGTGCACGCCGGCCGCGAACGCCATGCACTTGCGCGGCGTCAGCTCGTAGCTCTGCGCAATGGTGTACTGCCCCACGAGATCCGAAGGCAGCACCGGCCCGTCCGTGGACACCGTCTCCGCGGGCGACATGCCGGCATCATAGCCGAAGCCGGGAGACGCTCGGAGATGCGGACGGCTCCCGGCTTCGGCGGGACGCCGCACCGGCCGTCTCGACGCGCCCGCTCCGATCAGAGATAGTCGATCGGCGAAGGCTGACGGGTTCGCACACGCGACCTGTGGAGGGAGTGGCGCATAGCGCTTATCGTCGGCACCGATGACGGGGTCTGGACCGTCCAGGCGGACGGCTGCCGGCGCCTGGCGCTAGCCGGCGTGAGGATCAACCACGTGGCGAGCCGCGGCGATCGGGTACTGGCGGCGGTCGCGCGGACGGGGATCTACCGGTCACCCCGGAGGGCGAGCGGCTCTTGTGGGAGGGCGATGCCCGCTCCTGCGCGATTGGACCGGACGGCGCGCTCATCGCCGGCGTCGAGCCGGCGATGAGCTATCGCAGCGACGACGGCGGCGACACCTGGCGCCGCCTTGACCCCATCGACGCGCTGCCCACCCGCGCCGAATGGACCTTCCCGCCGCCGCCCCACGAGCCGCACGTGCTCTCCATCGATTTCCTTCCCGAGGACCCTGCCGCCCTGCTCGCGGGCGTGGAGGTGGGCGGCGTCATCCTCTCGCCGGACCGGGGCGAGACCTGGGTCGAACGCAACGCCGGCCTCTACGTCGATGTCCACTCCGTCCGGCCCGACCCGTCTCAGCCGGGGCGCTTGCTGGCCGTCACCGGGTCGGGCTTCTACGCAAGTGAGGACGCGGGCGGAAGCTGGGAGCGTCGCATGGCGGGGATGGACAACGGCTATACCGTGGGCCTCGGGATCAATCCGGACCGCGCGGGCGAGGTGCTGGTCGCGGCCGGCGACCGCCCGCCCGGCATGAACGGTCGCCTCTACCACTCGCTGGACGCCGGCCAGACCTGGATCGAGCTAACCGACTCGGTCCTTCCGGGACGCCATGCGCGCGCGCCGGTTCCGTTCTTCGCCGAGAACGGCGCCTGGATCGGCACCGACGCCGGCGCGCTGTTCCGAGCCCAGAGCGCCGGGGGCCCGTGGCAATCGATGCACGTGCTGCCCGCCCCGATCAACGCAGTCGTCGCCGGCGGCAGCCCCTCGTCGATCATGCATTGAGACCAAGGCTGATGCGCGGCACTGACCCCGCCGACGGTTCCTTCGTCGCCTCGCCGGCCTCTTCCGCTTCTCGTCGCTGCACCTGGATCGGTTTCCCAGGCCGGGCCGCATGGCCGTCGCAGGGCTCTGAGCCGTCTCGATCCCCACGCCGCTGCCTAACCGATGGCGAATCCTGCGCAGCCGGTGAGCACGGCAGCCTAGATCCGGTCTGGAGCGCCCAGCTTTTCGATGATGCTCTGCACGGTGTTCTCGACCGTGGCGACGCTGGAATGGATCTGCTCTGCGATCTGCTGGTCGGTCCGGCCGCTCGCCACGAGCTTGAGCGTTTCTTGCTCCCCTGCGCTCAGCGATACCAAGTCATGGCCCGCGCTGTCGGGTAGAGGCCCTGCTGAAGATCTCACGCTGCGAATTAAACCCCCGAGAGCCACCGGGTCGAAAGTGGCCCCGCCTTCGTGCACGGTCTGGGCGGCCCTCACCAGGGCGACCCGCCCGACACCCTTCAGCACATACCCGGCGGCGCTGGCGGCAAGAGCCTCTGCCACGTATGTGGAACTCTCGAAGCTCGTCAATATGATCACCGCGACGGACGGCAACTCCTCTTTGATCAGCGGGATCGCCGTCAGCCCGTCCATGTCTGGCATGCGCACGTCGAGGAGAATGATGTCGGGCTGCGCTTCGCGAACGCACGCGACCGCTTCGCGGCCGGATGCGGCTTCGCCGACCACGTGAATTTCCGGCACGTCGAGCAGCGCCCGCAGCCCCTCGCGCATGGCGCGATGATCGTCCACAATCAGCACCCGGATCCCGCCGCCGCCTGAATCTGCGTCGTCTCGCTGTGCCTCAGCCACTGGGCATCTCAGTCCCGTTTCCTTGTGGGTCCCTCGCGTCTATTCCGGCACCGGCATCATGACGCGCACCGTAGTGCCCTGCCCCGGCGTGGAGATCACCTCGCAGGTGGCGCCGATTAGCTTTGCCCGCTCCTGCATGCTTTCAAGCCCCATGTGCGGACGATTGCCGGGTCCTGCCTCCGCACGTCGATCGAATCCCTCGCCGTTGTCGCGCACGGCCAGCGTCAACCGGGATCCCTCCATGTGCAGACTGACCTGGATGTGTGTCGCCGACGCATGCTTCAGCGCGTTGTTGAGGGCTTCCTGCGCAATGCGGAACAGCAAGATCTCCACATCCCCGGACAAGCGCACGTTACTCAGATCGGAGTCAATCTCCAGCTTGCCATCGCTGACCGCCCGCAGGTCCTCAAGCGCGCCTTGCAAAGCGCCCGCAAGGCCGAGGTCATCCAGGGCCGGCGGCCGCAGCCCGGACATGATCCGCTGCGTCTCCCGGAGCACGATGTCCAGCGATTGCTTCGCCCGCCTGAGATACCCCTCGGCCTCCCCTTGCCGGTCCTCCCGCTCCAACGCATAGACGTCCAGGAACATGGCCGCGGCCGTCAGATGTTGGGCCACTCCATCATGGAGGTCATAGGCGATCTGTTGGCGCTCCCCCTCTTGCGCCTCCACTAAGCGCTGAACTAAATGACTGCGCTCTCCATAGAGTCGCTTGAGTGCCATCTCATCCTTCTCGCGCCCGGTGATGTCCTGGGCTGTGCCCACCATCTCCACCGCTGCCCCCGTCTCGTCGAAAAGTACCTCATGGCGCGAGCGGAGAACCCTCTCGCCTCCACCCTCTCGCTCGATGCGGAACTCGATGGCGTCGTGTACGCCTCTTTCACTGCTGGGCGCCTGCACGCGATCCACTAAGGCGCGGTCGTCCGGGTGCACGAGGGCCCTGAATGTTTGCGGATCCGTGCGTTCGTTGGCGCCCTTCGGATCCAAGCCATGAATGAGGTAGAGCTCGCGGGACGCGGTCACCTTGTTCGTCGCCAGATCCAAGGACCAGGCCCCCGTGTGCGCCATCGCCTCGGCCCTCAGGAGTAGCGCCGCACTTTCCGCGGCGGCCGTTTCCAGACGCTTCTGCTCCGTGATGTCCTGGCCTACGCCGACCATCCGGACCGGCGCCCCGGCCTCGTCGCGAGTTACTGTACGCCGCGAACGTATGACCCGCTCGCTCCCGTCCGGTCGCACAATACGGACCTCGAGTTCGTCATGCACGTCTTCCTCGAGGCTCTTCTCCAGCGCTCGTTCCACCATGGCCCGGTCGTCGACGTGCACGAAGGCACGGATCGCTAACAGATCCAAGGTGCCCTTGACGTCCTCCGAGTCCAAGCCATGTATCCGGCAGTACTCCTCGGATACACTCAGCTCGGTCGCGGCGATATTGAGGGACCAGCTCCCCACGTGGGCGAGCGCCGCGGCCTCCGCGAGGAGCGCAGCACTTTCCTTGGTGGCCGTTTCCAGACGCTTCCGCTCGGTGACGTCCCAGGTTACGCCCACGAGGGTGACTGGCGCCCCAGCCTCGTCGAACACTACGTCATGCCGTGCGCGGAGAACCCGTTCGCTTCCGTCCGGTCGCACGACGCGGAAGTCGACTTCGTCCTGCACGCCTCCTGCGCTGTGGGACAACTGCCTTTGTTGCAGCACGGCTCGGTCGTCCGGCTGCACGAGGGCAAGGAATGTTTGCGGGTCCGTGACCTCGTTGGCGCCTTTCGGATCCAAGCCATGCATCCGGTAGACTTCCTCGGACGCGGTCACTTTGTTACTCGTGAGATTCAAGGACCAGGTTCCGACGTGGACCATCGCCTCGGCCCGCGCCAGTAGCGCCGCACTTGCCGCGACGGTCTTTTCCAGACGTTTCCGCTCCGTGATGTCAACGAGGGTGCCGATCGTACCCACGAGTTCGCCGGCGGCGTCCGTGACCGCCCCACCCCCAGCGATCACGGTCCGCGTTCGTCCCTTCTGCGTCGTGAGCTCTCATTCGTTGGCTCCCGTGTCGCCTTGAAGGCGCCGCGCGAACGCCTGTTCAAGGAGCGCCCGATTCTTGCCTTTATAGAACCGGCGATAGGATGTCCCGATGAGGTCCCCTGGGTCGGGCACTTCGAGCAGCTCGCACAAGGCCGGGTTGGCGTACTCGACCATCAGATCTCGATCGAGCTGCACGATGGCCACGGCGGCACTCTCGATGAGGGCGCGATGCCGCTGTTCGCTGGGTTGCAGCGCTTGCTCAGCGCGGCGCTGTTCGCTCATATCGCGCAATTCGGCGAGCACCACCAGGCCGCTGTCGGTCTGCGCCGGGCTGAGGCCGATAGTCAGTGGAAGCTCGGAGCCGTCTTTGCGCCGTCCGACGAGATTTCTGCTGAGATCCATGTGGAGTACAGTGGGCTCCTCCCAGAAGCCCGCGAAACCTCGCCTGTGGGCCTCGAGGAAGCGCTCGGGCACCAAGGTCTCGATCGATTTTCCCACGAGCTCGTGCGGCTTGTACCCGAAGTCGCGCCGCACCCGTTGGTTCGCCAGCAAGATCGTACCGTCGTCACCTACGACAATGCAGCTATCTAGATACATGTCCAGGCTCTGTCCGAAGAGGCCTGCTAACTCGGATGATGAGATCATTGGTTCCTAGACCCTGTCAGCGCGTCGATCGGGGGAGCCCGAGCCTAACGCAACCACATACATGGTCTGTATTCGACACGGAGGCTATGTGACTGAAGATGGGCTTGGACGCGCCCGTGCCGAGGTAGCGCCACACGCAGGATCCGCCCCCCTCTCCCGAGTACCGCGCCGCCATTAGAGGTCCGTGCGCCACTCACCTTGCGGCCGCAACTTCTTGCCCTCCGGCATGACCTCCGCCGCGAACCGTTCCACCTGCTCTCGATACTCGGCGTAGGTCCGCGACGGGCAGTCGGGCGCGATCCATATAAGGGAGTACCCGGCCTCTGCGAAGCGCTCCAGGTCACTGAGGATCTGCTCGGCCGTGCCGCCGCAGGACCGCCGGGGCCTGCGCGTCGCCTCGGGGTCGCCGGCGTCCGTGATCCGCATCGACACGGTGCCCAACATGGCGATCTCGCTGGGGTCGCGGCCGATCTTCGCTGCTTCGCGCCGGATCTCGTCTTGGAGGGGGGCGCACTGCTGTGGCTGGTCGTGAGGCCGCGCCAAGATCGGCATCAGCCCGTCGCTGTGGCGAGCGGCCACGCGGGCGCCCGCCTTAGTCGTGGCGCCCACGACGATCGGCGGGCGCGGCTTCCGCACCGGCTTGGGATCCATGGCGATGTTTTCGAAGCGGTGGAAGTCGCCCTGGAAGGAGGCCAGCGGCTCGGTCCAGCACCGGTCGTAGACCTGGATGCACTCCTCCAGCATCTGTAATCGCGATGCGTGCGGCTGCCCCAGCGCGTCGAACTCCTCCTTCATCCAGCCGGCGCCCACTCCCATGATCAACCGGCCGTTGGAGAGGTAATCGATCGTGGCGAACTGCCGGGCGTCGCTGAGGGGGTGGCGATACGGCGCGATCAGCACGCTGGGCCCCATCTTGATGCGACTCGTGTGCGTGGCGATGGCGCCCATCACCACGGCGCCATCCAGGATGCTGGGGCGCGGCGGGTAATGCCGCTTGCTGCCGCCCACGTCGTCTTCTGCCGTTCCCCGCTGACGCACCTCGGGATCAGATGCGCCCTCCAAGTGCCCCGGGGAGACCGACTCTGGCGACTGCTCCGGCATTGCGACATGGTCCCCCATGAAGACCGAGTGGAAGCCCAGCCGCTCCGCCAGTTGCGCCGACTCCACCGGCCGCATCTCCGCCGGGTTCATGGGCTGGTGCCACCAGTCGTGATCGTCGCGAGTGCCCACACCGTGCGTGTTCAAGAAGAGCGCGAACTCCATGAGGCTGATTCCTCCTGTCCTAGGTGGGCAGGGCTGCCAGGAACGCTGCCACGGCCTCGTTCCAGCGCGGGGCGTCGTCGAAGTTGGCCCAGTGCGATGCGCCGGGGATCACGACCGGCCCCGTCCCCTCCGGGATCTTGGCCGCCATGTACGCAGATGAGTTGCGGAACGGCGTGTCCTCCTCGCCCACCAGCACGATCGCCGGCGTCGTGATCTCGGTGCAGTCCACCAGCGGCGGCATACGCATGACCCCGCGTCGCACGAACGCCAAGCCCCGCAACGTGTGCTGGATCGATTCGCTGCCGCCGTGCCGACCGATG
The DNA here is from genome assembly GCA_963663235.2 of Dehalococcoidia bacterium. GTDB lineage: Bacteria > Chloroflexota > Dehalococcoidia > Bin125 > Bin125. The sequence goes on along the minus strand of CAXXNO010000009.1, from coordinate 120,070 downwards.
CCCTCGCCGCGCGCATCGACGGTCGTATCCAGCCCGCGCTTCTCATATTCCGCGGCGGCGGCCTCGCCGCGCGCGGTCCACTCCCGCGCCCCCGCTTGCCGCCGGTAGCCCGGACCCGTGCCGGACAGGATCAGCGCTCGCACGCGATCGGGGTAGCGTTGGTAGAACCGCAGCGACGTGTAGCCGCCCAGGGAGTGCCCTCCGAGGACGGCGCGCTCGATGCCCAGATGGTCCATGATCGCGCGCAGGTCCTCCACCATCAGATCCTGCGTGTACGCCCACAACTCCTCAGGGGCGCCGGATCGCGCGTGGCCGCGCAGGTCGTGCGTGACGACGCGGTAGCGATCCCGGAAGCGCTCGATCTGCGCGGTCCACAGAAGGCCGGAATCGCCGAAGCCGTGCGTGAGGACCAGTGCCGGCCCGCTCCCGGCCTCGTCGTAGTGCAGGGTGGTTCCGTTCGTCGCCAGGGTCGGCATCGTGGCTCCCTTCGGCAGGCCTCTCGCCGCCAGGGGCACAGGGTACCGCGATCCGCTCCGTGCACGGGGGTGGGAGATCCTGGCGGGCCCCGCATCGCCTTCCTTCAGCTCTGCCACTAAGGTTTGCCTGGACGAAGCCTGCACCCCCAGCCGATGGAGGATTGAGGATGGCCGATCTCTCGATGGACGAGGTGATGACGACCACGCGCGCCATGCGGCGGCTCAAGCCCGACCCCGTCCCCGACGAGGACCTGCGCGACATCGTCGCTGCGGCCACGCAAGCGCCGAGCGGCGCCAACCGGCAGAGCTGGGCCTTCGTCATCGTGTCCGACGCGGAGCTGCGCCGGCGGCTGGCCCAGCACTACCGGGAACTGGGCAACGCCCTGTTCCGGGACACCGTCCTGGCGGATCCGGACCTGCCGCCCGATCAGCGCAAGGTCTACCAAGGCGCGATGCACCTCGTCGATCATCTCGGCGAGGCGCCCGCCATCATCGCCGCCTGTATGCGCGGTCCGCTTCCAACATCGCCCGAGGGCGCCGCCGCCTACTACGGGTCGATCTTTCCGGCGGTCCAGAACCTCATGCTCGCCGCGCGGGCGCGAGGCTTGGGCACCACCCTGACGACGCTGCTCACGCGTCGCCACCGGGAGGTGCAGACGATCTTGGGTCTGCCCGAGGACGTGAACCCGATCGCCATCATCCCCGTCGGCTACCCGCAGGGGCGCTGGGGCGAACCCAAGCGCGTCCCCGCCCGCGCCGTTACCCACTGGAACCGCTGGGGCGACCAGCGGCTCGACGATTGACCCGCCCGCGGGGAGCCCCTCCCGGGAGCGAGGAGGGCCGAACGACCTCGTCGGATGCTTGCCACCATTTTGTCGCGGCAGGGAGTGACAGCGCCGTCAGTCGCCGATCCAAGCGATCGCCGAGGTGATGAGCGTCCAGATGGGAGCGGCGGCAGCCGTCACGTTCCCTGGGCGGTGAGTCCGTCGCGTCAGGACGAGGATTCCCCCACCCTAATTGGCCGCTCGCACAGCGGCCCCGTGCCGCTCGCGGCGCTGAGGTAGGTGCACCGCCACTCGATCTCGTCGATGACCATGACAAGCTCGATCATTGTCGTGGGATGGGCCTCGCCCACGTGCACGCAGTCTTCTTCCCCGTGGTTCCACACCATGGTATTCGTCGTCGATCCGGTCACGGAGCCGCAATCGGTGCCGGACCAGGTAAAGGTCCCGGCATCGCCGGGGACTTCCACGCTGTAGGTGGTGATCGGCGCGGCGGCCTGCGCCACGATCTGGTCGCGGCACACGCCCGACAGCGCGGCGACGCCGACGGCTTGCACAGCCTCCCGACCCGGCGGCGGCGTTACTAGTTCGTCACTGATAACTTCGCCGCCCTGCGTCCGCACCACTCGGCGACTGATCTGCAACTCGGCATCGGCGGTGTAGCTGATCGTGAACGCTCCGACTGCCGTGCAGGTGAACGCTTGCTCCACCAGGAACTCCGACCGATCAGCGAATGCCATCCGTGGGTCCGGGTTCGTGCCTTCGGTGGGCGTGACCGGTCCCGCCGCGCGGAAATCTCCGGCGAGCGTCCATTCGCCGGTCGTGGTCAAGATTGTCAAGTGCACAATCCCGGACGGGGCATCTTCGCCCACAAAGAAGCCCCTGACGGTAGATTCGCCTTCCCAGTCGCCCCGCCGCACGACGACCTGCGCGATGAATGCCTCGCCCACGTTCACGTCCGGAATCGGGCGCGGCTCCAGCGTCACGCCGTCCTGAATCGACGTGAAGATGTGCACGCTGCTGAAATGGGGCAGCGCCAGCGCCCAGACCGCTTCGCGCGCCTCTCCGTCAACCTCCGCCAGGGTGGCACGCAGGACTTCGAACTCCCCGGCGTCGCCCAGCAGCACGAAGTCATGCGGCTGCCCCGGCGTGAACGGCAGGCGAACGGTCAGCGTCGCGGGCTCGGGGAACTGCAGGCCGCTGGGGCGGAGTTCGTACGCGGCCAGCAACGTCACCCCTTCGGTCAGGGCAGCGGCATCGGCCGTGATGTCCGTGATGCTGACATCGTCGGGTCCGACGCCCGCCGGCAGCGCCCCTGCAGGGATCGTCAGGACCGCGGCGCCGTCCGCCGATGACACCTCCAGTGCCTCGACGATCGGCGACTGGTCCGGCCCCGGCTCCGCAGCCTCTCCTTCGCCGGCGTCGGCGTCGGCGTCGGCGTCGGCTCCGGCCTCTGGGACGTTTTGGGCCACGGCCGCGTCGTCGCTGTCGTCACTGCCGCCACAGGCGCTGAGAAGGGCAAGCGTGATCGTGAGGGCCGCGAGCCGTCGCACGGCGGAAAGGTACCATAGGGGACGGCGGGAGGCCCGCATCGGAGACTCGCCCATGTGTGCCCGCTACACCCTCACGTACCGCGACGAGGAGGCGCTGGCGCGGGAACTGGGCGTTCCGCCAGAGGCCCTGCGTGATGTCGATGCCTTACTCGAATGGCCTCGCGTTGCCTGCGACGGCTGTGCCGTGATTCGCGCGAGCCTCGTCCGCCGCTTCCCCGGCCGCACACGCGCGCGACCGGCCGGCGTCAGCCGCCGCGCCCGGCCGCGGCGAGCGGAGCGGGATCCATCGCCTTCACGGCGGGCAGTACCTCCTTGGCGAACAGCCGCATGCTCCGCTCCGCGACCTCGGCCGGCATCCCGCCGTAGCGGAACCCCAGCACGAGCTCCGAGGCGCTCGTCATCTCTTTGATGTACTGGAGCTTCTCCAGGCACTGGGCGGGCGTTCCCCACGCCTGGGGCTTGGCGTTGAACTTCCCGATCTGCTTTGCACTCTTTGACTCCAGCGTCTCCGCGAAGGTTTCGTAGAACTCGTACCCTCCGGCCCGCTTGAAGTGCGCGCTGTCGCCGAAGTGGTAGTGGTGCTCCACGCTGTCCATGGCCTCGGTGGTGTGCTTGAGGATCGTCTCCCACGCCTCCTCCTCCGATTCGGCGCACGCGACGCTCACCACCACCGTCGGCTGGACCGGCGCCCAGTTGTGCTCGGCCCGCACGGCGTTGAACTCCTTGTAGTCATCCTGGTAGGCGTCCCAACTCTTCTGGTTCGCGAACAGCATCCCCAGCCCGGCGTTCGCGGCGATGCCCAGGGTCTCCGGGCTCACCCAAGCGACCTTCATCCTGTCCACCAGGTCCGGCGTGCGTGGCCGCGGCCGGATCGTCGTCTCCGGGATCGTGTAGAATTCGCCCTCGTGGGAGAACCACTCTTGCGTGAGCGCCTTGCGCACGATCTCCAGCGACTCCATGAAGCGGCCGCGCGATTCGCCCAGCGGAATCCGGTAGGCGTCGAACTCCCGCTGCGCTGCGCCGCGTCCCAGCCCGATCGTGAAGCGGCGTCCCTGCAGCATGTTGTCCAGCACCGCGATCTGCTCCGCCACCACGACCGGGTCGTACCACGGCAGCACGATCACCATCGTGCCGAAGTCCAGCCGCTTCGACTGCCCGGCGAAGTAGGTCAGGTTCTGCATCGCGCCGCCGGTCATGACGTAGGGCGAGAAGTGGTGGTCGACGGCCCACAGCGAATCGAAGCCCAGCGGCTCCACCAGGCTCCCCAGGTGCAGGTCCTCCTCGTAGATCTGCGAGTCCGGCACGATCGGGGCCGCGGAGGACTTCGCGTTGTAGCGCTCCCAGTCGTGGAAGTTCTGGAATGTCAAGGTCACGCCGACGTCCATGGTGTGCTCCTTCGCTCACGCCGTGCGGCGCGCGGCCAGATGGCCGCGCGCGCCGTACCGGAGAAACGGCCGCAGTCTAGCACGGCCCCTCACCCCCTCCGACGCACGACTCGGACACCGAGCGCGGCGTCCCCTGGACGCCGGGACGCGTCATCGAGGGGAACAGCCGGGTGGGGAGGATGGTCGGGGTGGGCGGATTCGAACCGCCGGCCTCACGGCCCCAAACCGCGCGCTCTGCCGGGCTGAGCTACACCCCGGTGCGAAGGTTCTTGGAGTGTCACCGTACGGCCCGGATCGACGGCCCGCAACCGGCGCGGAGTTTGCCCGTCCAGCCTCACCACCACGCCCTCACGACTCCCGCGCCGCGCCGATCAACTCCGTGAGCGACTCGACTCCCTGCTCGGCGCAGAACGCCTCGATCTCTTCCAAGACCCGGAGCGGGGCGCAGGGGTCGCGATACGTCGCCGTGCCCACCTGCACCGCGCTCGCTCCCGCCAGCAGATACTCCACGGCGTCGCGGCCGCTCTCGATCCCACCGCAGCCGATGACGGGAATCGAGACCGCCGCGGCCGTCTCGTAGGCCAGGCGCAGCGCCAGCGGCTTGATCGCCGGGCCGGTGAGCCCGGCGGTGGGGCGGCAGGTCCGCGGCCGCCGCGTCCGCACGTCGATCGCCATTCCCAGAAACGAGTTCGACACGCAGAGAGCATGCGCCCCCGCCGCCTCGACGGCCAGGGCGATGGGCGCGATCTGGGCGACGTTCGGCGTGAGCTTCACGATGACCGGCAGCGTCGTGGAGCGGACGACGGCGGCCGTCACCGCGGCGGCCTGCTCGGGATCCTGCCCGAACTCCATCCCCCCCACGTCCAGGTTGGGGCAGGAGATGTTTACCTCTAGCCCAGCCACGCCCGGCACGGCGTCCAACGCGCGCGCCAACCTGGCGAACTCATCGACGGTGTCGCCCAAGATGTTCACGATCACCGGCGTCTCCCAGGTCGCCCACACGGGACAGACGTCGCGCACCAGCCGGCGCAGACCCACATTCTGGAAGCCGATGCTGTTGAGCATCCCGGCCGGCGTCTCTGCGATGCGCGGGTTCGGGTTGCCGCGACGCGGCTGCAGCGTCAGCCCCTTGGAGACGATGCCGCCCAGCCGCTGGATGTCGAAGACCTTGGCGAACTCCAGCCCGTTCGAGAACGTGCCCGAGGCGGTCATCACGGGGTTCCGCAGCGGCAACCCCCGCTTGGAGTCCTGCGCGAGGTCAACCGACAGGTCCACGATAGGCGCGCTCCGCTTCGATTCTACCCGCTCCCGGCGCTCGGCACCCGGCGACGAAAAACGCCGCCCCGGAGGGCGGCGTTTTCGTTGCGATCAACGGGTGCCCGTCAGAAGACCCCGTCAGAAGACCTCGTCAGAAGACCCTGTCAGAAGACCCGTCAGAAGACCTCAGAAGACCTCGTCAGAAGACCCTCAGAAGACGACGATGTTCTCCTCGGCCACCGGCTCATCCGCGGGCCGTCGGCGGCGGGCGATCCTCATGTCGTTCCAGCGTGAGCGCCCCTCCCCCCCGTCCCAGATCGAGTCTTCGGAGGAGTTGGGGAACTTCCGCTTGCGGCCGCACAGCTTGCAGTTTCCGGAACTGGTCGGGCCGTTGGGCGGATCGATGATCCAGTGGTGGTTGCAGGCGCCGACCCGGCCGGCTCCATGCCGGACGCCGACACTCCCGCGCGGTGCTCGCTCCTTCATGCTCTGCCTCGCCATGACGCCTCCAGTGCCGACGCTTCCGGGAGCGCGCTGCGCCCCGGCTCCGCCGGAATCGCCTCTCCAACAATATGAAGGGGCCTGATCACTGTCAAGGAAAATAACGTTGAAACCGTTTACAACGTGTAATCCTTGACACCTCGCTCTGCTTCTCTATACGATCCGAGCGAAACGGCGGATTCAGTGCGCTGGCTGCCCCTGGATGCGTCCCGGGGCCGAGCCGCGAGGGCCCCTATTTGACCGTCCACAGCAGTCGTGAACGCATCTTGGCCCACCTCAAGCGGCGCCCCGGCACGGATGTCGAGGCGCTCGCCCAGAGCCTGAACCTCGCGCCCATGACCATTCGCCAGCACTTGGCCCGCATGCAGGGCGAAGGGCTGCTGGTGGCCGAGTCCGAGCGTCGACCCACTGGGCGGCCTGCGCATGTCTATAGCCTGACGCCCAACGGGGATGATCAGTTCCCCAAAGCCTACGACCGTCTGGCGGCGCTCCTCCTGCAAGAAGTCACCACCCTCGACGCCGGGGACATCGCCGGCCTCTCGCAGGCGGACAAGCGGACGCTCGTGATGCGGCGGATGGCCGAGCGTGCCGCCGCCCCCTATCTGGAGCGGCTGCGGCGCATGGACGGGCGAGAGCGTGCGCTGGCCGCTGCGGAGATCATGCAAGAAGAGAGCGGCTTCGTCGAAGTGGAGTCCAGCGAGGACGGGCTGGCGGTGCGCGACTACAACTGCATCTACGGGCGCGTGGCGCAATCAAACGATGATCTGTGCACCTTTCACACGGCCTACGCCGGCCGCCTGATGGGTGCTCCCGTCGAACTCACGTCCTGTCAGTTTTCGGGGGCGGAAGCCTGCTGCTTCCGCGTCACGCTATAGAGACACACGTCCCGGGGCCGCGCGCTCCGTGGGCCGAGCCCATGTTGAGGAGTATTGCATGCCGGTGACCGAAGACGCTGTGCTGAGCGCCTTGAGCGCCGTCCAAGATCCGGAACTGCACCAGGATCTCGTCAGCCTCAACATGGTGCAAGACATCCGCATCGATGGCGACGCCGTCTCCCTCAAGGTGATCCTGACGACCCCCGCCTGCCCCCTGCGCTCGCAGATCGAGAGCGAGGTGACCGCCGCCATCCAGGCGGTGGGCGCCGGCGCCGTCACGATCGACTGGGGCGCCAAGGTGCCGACCTTCAAGCAGCCCGGAGGCGCGAAGGAGGTGGCCGGGGTCAAGAACATCGTCGCCATCGCTTCCAACAAGGGCGGCGTGGGCAAGACCACGCTGGCGGTCAATCTAGCCGTGGCGCTGGCGCGGGCGGGCGCGAGCGTCGGCCTGATCGACGCCGATATCACCGGCCCCAACATCCCCACGATGGTCGGCCTGCCCGCGGCCTTCCAGGCCGAGAGCGAGCAAGGCCTGCATCCGATCTCGCGCTATGGTGTGAAGGTGGTCTCGATCGGGTTCATCATCCCGCGCGGTGCGCCGGTCGTCTGGCGCGGCCCCATGGTCGGCACCGCGGTGCGGCAACTCCTGCACGACGTCTCCTGGGGGGATCTGGACTATCTCTTGATCGATCTCCCGCCCGGGACCAGCGACGCGCCCATGTCCATGGCCCAGGAGGCGCCCATCGCCGGGGCGGTGATCGTCACCACGCCCCAGAAGGTGGCGCTGGAAGACGCCGCCAAGGCGGTGGCGATGTTCGAGAAGCTCCAGGTGCCGGTCTTCGGGATCGTGGAGAACATGTCGTATTTCATCACCCCGGACACCGGGCAGCGGCTGGAGATCTTCGGCCACGGCGGCGGGCGCGAGGCGGCCGATGAGCAGGGGATCGACTTCCTGGGCGAAATCCCCCTAGCCACGGAGGTGCGGGTGGCCGGTGACACCGGCGTGCCCATCGTGGACAGCGATCCCGATCATCCCACGAGCCAGGCGTTCGTGGACGTCGCGCAGCGCGTGGCCGCGAAACTGAGCGTTCTCACATTGATGCAGGTATAGACGAAAACCATGCCAAGAATCTTGCGACGCAAGACGGCCGCGCCCGCGACGAGCGGCGAAAGCGACGATCCGGTCCAGCATCAGCCTACGCCTAGCGAGCCGGCGCCCAACAGCGGCGAGCCGGCGGCCCGCAGCAGGGCGCCACGACGACGGCGCTCGCGCTCCAGCGGAAGCCGCAAGACCGCCGCGACGTCGCCCGAGCCGACAGACGGAGCGACCGCCGCCCCCCGTCGGCGCACGGGACGGCGGCCCGCGGCGGAGCCGGAGCCGGAGCCGGTGGCTCCGCCGGAACCCCGCCCGCCGGAACCCCGCCCGGCGGACCTCCCCGCGATCCTGGCCCGCCAGACCGAGCTGATCGAGCGGCAGAACACGGTGTTGGAGTGGATCGCCGGCGCGCAAGAGCGCCAGAACCAGTTCATGGAGCAACTGGCGGCCGCGCCCGCGCCCGCGCTCGCACCCGGCGATGGCGCCATGCCGGTGAGCGTCGGGCTCCGCCCCAGGCTGGGAATCTTCGTCGACGTGCCCAACATCATCTACGCCGCTGAGCGATCGGGCGTGGAGCTCGATTGGGGCAAGGTCGCGGAGTTCCTCGGCGACGGGCGCACGGTGGTGCGGGCCATGGCCTACGCCCCCATCTCGGACGACCCCAACACCCGCGTGGAGAACGAACGCTTCGTGCTCCCCTTCCTAGGTCACGGTTATCGCATCGTGACTAAGCCGCTGAAGCGCTTCAGCGACGGCGGGGTCAAGGCCAACTTCGACGTCGAGCTCGCGATCGATATCCTCATACTCTCCGACCGCTTGGACGTGGTGGCGCTAGTCTCCGGCGACGGCGACTTCCGCCGCTTGGTGGAGATCGTGGCCTCCCGGGGGGTGCGCGTGGAGGTCGTCGCCTTCGGGCAGAGCACGGCGGCTGAGTTGCGCGCCGTGGCCGACCGCTACGTGGACATCGCGGCCTATGTGCCCCAGCTCAGCGTGGACAAGAAGACCGCCGGGACGGGCCGCCGCTAGAGCGCCTTCGCGAACTCGTCGGCGCTGCCCAGCAGCGCCAGTTGCCCCAGCACCGCCAGCGACGCCTGGTGCTGCTCTTCGCTGAAGCTGGCGCAGCAATCCTGCAGCACGATCACCCGGTAGCCGTTGTCGAGCGCCTCGCGCGCGGTCCCTTCGACCACGAACGTCGTGGCGATCCCCGTCAGCACCAGCGTGTCGATGCCCTGCGCCCGCAAGATCGGCGGCAGGTCCGTGCCAGCGAGCGCGCTGACCCCGCGCTTCACTACAACCAGCTCCCCTTCTGTCGGCTTGACGCCGGGGTGGAACTCCGCGCCCCACGTCCCCTCCACCAGCGCCTCGGCCTTGCCGATGCCGCCCATCAGCGGCGAGTGTTGGTTGACGTCGGGATGCCCGGGGCGGAACGCGACGGCGACGTGCACCACCCGCAGGCCGGCGCGCCGCGCCGCCTTCAACGCGCGCGCCGTGTTTTCGATCGCGCCTTTCTCTTGGACTTCTGCGGCCATCCCCTGCGAGCCGAACTTGCCCTTGGGGTCCACGATGTCGTTCTGAAAGTCCATCAGCAGCAGCGCCGTCCTGGCCTTCTCGATATCCACGCTCGCCGTTCCTTTCCCTAGCCCTCAGTCGAGACGCGCCGCGCCCTGGTCACGGCGCGGGCTGGAAGACCTGTGTGTCGTTCACCCGCACTGCGTGGCCGAGCCCCGGGTAGGGGAAGTGGCCGCTGGCGATCAGCGCCCCCTCTTGCTCGATCCGGTCGAACAGCGCGCGACGGGTGGACGCAGACTGCACAGGGTCGATGTCTGCGCGCGAGGACCAGTCGGGCCGCGTCAGTTGCACCGGCGAGTGCGCGGCGTCGCCCAGGATGTAGGCGCGCTCTCCCGCGCTGGCGACGACGAAGGAGACGTGCCCCGGCGTGTGCCCCGGCGTCGGCACGGTCACGACCTCGGAGGTGAGCACGTGCTCTCCCTCGACCAGGTCAATGCGCCCCTCTGTTTCCAGGGGCCGCAGCAGCATGTCGTAGAGCGCGTTCCCTTTGCGCTCCTCCGTCTCGGTCCAGTAGTCCCATTCGCGGCGCTGGATGATGTGTCGAGCGTTCGCAAAGAGCGGAACCGGCGCGCCGTCCCGGTCGATGGTGTTCCAGCCCGTGTGGTCGAAGTGCAGGTGCGTGTGCAGGACGATCTCGATCTCCTCCGGCCGGATCCCCGCTTCCTCCATCACCGACGGCAGCGCGGTGGGTGCCTGGAGCGTGAGGCGCTGCTTCTGCTCGTCGCGCGGACCGACGCCCGTGTCCACCAGGATGGTCCGGCCTCCGCTGCGCACCAGCCACACGCTGAGGTTGAGGGTGAAGTTGCCCTCCAAGTCCAGGAATTCGAGGTACGGCTCCCAGTCGCTTGCGTTGGTGCTGGGGAAGAACTCGGTCGCGGGCGCCGTCGCCCAACTGTCCTGGAGCGTGATCAGCTCTACGGCTCCGACGTTGCGCTTCTGGAAGTTCCCCACGATCGCTCCGGCGCTGACGGTCAGGACAGCGGCGAGAAGATGCGCCGGCCCCCGCTCCGCTCGGCGCGACCGATGCTCGGGAAGGGGAAGTGCGCGCTGGCCATGATCGCCCCTTCCTTCTCGATGCGGTCGAGGATGGCGTGACGGCTGCGTCGGGCGTCGTCTTTGTTCACGTCGAAGTCGGGGCACCAGTCGGTCGCGCTCAGCTGCGCCGGGTGGTGGGCCGCGTCGCCGATGAGATACACCCGCTCGCCGCCGCTCGTGAGCACGAAGGCGACATGCCCGGGCGTGTGTCCGGGGGTCGGGACCGTGACGATCTCTTGGTTCACCACGTACTCGCCGTCCACGAGGTCCAGCAGCCCCGCCGCTTCGAGAGGCGCCAGGGAGTAGTCGTAGTTGGCGAACTCCCGCTCCGCGTCACTGCTCCGCCAGTAGTCCCAGTCCTTCTGTTGCACGATGTGGCGGGCGTTGCGGAACCGCGGCGTGATCGCGCCCCCCTCGTCGACGGTGTTCCAGCCCGTGTGGTCGAAGTGCAGGTGGGTGAACAGGACGATGTCCACCTCCTCGGCGCGCAGCCCCACGGCCTCCATGACGTCGGGGAGGTGGGGCTGCTCGCGGGTGGGGAAATCCACCGGCGGCCGGTCGCCGAAGCCCGTGTCCACCAGGATCGTTTGGCCCCCGCTGCGCACCAGCCAGCTGCCCGTGTTGAGCGTGATGTTGCCCTCGGCGTCCACGAATTCGCGGTAGGCGTCCCAGTCCTTGGCCGTGGACGTGGGGAATAGGTCGGTGGGGGGCAGCGCCATCCACGTGTCTTGCATGTGGATCAGTTCCGCGTTGCCCACGCTGAACTTTTCGTATCGGTTCATCGTGCCCTCCGCTGGCCTTACCCGTCGGCCTGGTCTTCGCGCTGTGCCTGCAGCCGGGTCCGGGCGAGGGTAGCGTATTCCTCCACGGTTTCAATCAGCAGCCAGTTCCGCCCCTGCCGTTCCGCCGCCAGCGCCAGCGTCCCCGCGCCGCCGAACGGGTCCAGGACCAGGTCGTCGGGCTGCGTGGCGATGAGCACCAGCCGCTCCAGCACCCCCAGCGGCTTCTGCGACGGATGCTTGCCGTTCCGTCGCTCGCTCTTCGGGGTGACGGGGAACTCCCACAGGTTGCGCATCTGCTTGCCGCCGTTCAGCTCCTTGGCCCCCCAGTAGTCGAACGTCCACTTCGACGCCTTATCCTTCCCCGCCGGCGCCCCGTTCACCGCCCAGATCAGGTGCTCCGTGCTCTCCGTCAGCATGCGTGCCGTGATGTTGGGCTGCGCGTTGGGCTTGTACCAGACGATGGAGTTCAGGATCCGACGGTTCAGCCCGCTCTGCAGGATGAACCCCAGCTGGTAGATGTTGTGGTACGTCCCGAACACGATGACGTTCCCGTTCGGCTTGACCACCCGGCACACTTCGCGCAGCCACTCCACGTTGAAGTGGAAGAAGTCGTCCTCCGTGAACCGGTCCCCACGTCTCCTCCATCGTGACGTGCGATGAGAACGCCCAGCCCAGCCCCTTCTTCTTGCTCATGTTGAACGGCGGGTCGGCGATGCAATGGTCCACGCAGCCGTCGGGCCAGCCGCGCATCACCTCCAGCGCGTCGCCGTGGAGGATGCTGTTGCGTCGGGGAGCGCGCGCCATGCCTCTATTTGATCACGTCGCCGATCGGGGGGGAAGGCCTCAGCTGGTTATCGTCCCCCGCATCACCGTCACCGCCCGTCCCCCGATCTTCGGCGGCGCGATGCTCCCGTCCTCCGCGTAGCCGACCTCCGCCGTCACTCGACCGGGCCGCTTCATGCGGTCGCCTTGCTCCAGCCGGTGCACCCCCGGCTCGATCATCCCGTACTGGAGGAGATAGGCCACCATCCCCCCCGACGCCGATCCTGTGACCGGGTCCTCGAACACCCCGGACGCGGCGAAGCCCCAGTGACGGCTGTGGGTCGTGCTCTCCGGCTCCAGCGTTTCCAGCGTGAAGGCGTGGACGCTGAAGAACTCGCCCTTCTCGCGCAGCTCACGCAGCGCCGCGGCGTCGGCGCGGGCGTTGTCCAGTGACGTTCGCGACGTCAGCGGCGCCATCAGTTGCGGCGTGCCGGTGCTCACGACTTGCACCGGCAGGTCCGCCCGCACGCTCGTCTCCGGGACGCGCAGCGCCACCGCGATCTCGCCGCGGTTCATCCGCCGCCCGAACGTCGGCGCCAGTTGCGTCATCACGATGAGTGGATCGCTGCTGCCATCGAGTCGCCGCTCCACCGCGATCACGCCGACGGCCAGCTCCAGGGTGACCGCGGTGGTCTCCGCGGCGATGCGCCCGATCTCCGCCAGGGCATGGACGGTCGCGATGGTTGGATGCCCGGCCAGCGGTATCTCCTCCAGCGGCGTGAAGTAGCGGCAGCGGAAGTCCGCGACGTCGGAAGGGAAGACGAACGTCGTCTCCGAGAGGTTCATCTCCCGCGCAATCGCTTGCATCCGCTCGTCGCTCAGGCCTTGGGCGTCGGGCAGGACGGCGCAGGCGTTCCCCTCCAGCGGCGTGCCTGGTGAAGGCGTCGACCTGAAGCAGTTCGTAGCGAACGGACACGGCGTCTCCTGATGCGCGGCGTCACGACGATACACCCTCGCTGTTGCTTGACGACGCGCTTAGACTTGCTCGATGTCAGCACCGCGCGCACGTTCCGTGAAAGGGGCTCCGATGACGCCGACGCAAGGCCAGGTCGATTTCACCCCCTCGCCTTCGCTGTTCCCCTTCACATCACAGTGGTTCGATAGCTCGGTGGGTCGTGTGCACTACATCGACGAGGGAAGCGGACGGCCGATTCTTTTTCTCCACGGAAACCCGACCTGGAGCTTCCTCTACCGCAAGATCGTGAGCCGCCTGCGCGACCGCTTCCGCTGCGTGGCCCTGGACTACCCGGGCTTCGGCCTCTCGGTGCGGCCCGCCGGTTACGGCTACACGCCCGGCGAGCACGCAACGGTTGTTGCCGAGCTCGTTGACTATCTCGAGCTCGACGGCTTCATCGTCATGGGGCAGGACTGGGGAGGGCCCATCGGCATGTCGGTTGCCGCGGCTGCGCCTGATCGAGTGCACGGGCTTGTCATGGGCAACACCTGGTTCTGGCCGGCCGACTCCCGCATGATGAATACCTTCGGGATCGTGATGTCGTCGCCGCCCGTGCAGTGGTCGATCCTGAAGCGCAACTTCTTTGTCAAGCGCGTGATGCCGATGGCTATGGCGACCAAGCTGACGGACGAGGAGAAGGAGCACTACCGGGCGGTTCAGCCGACGCCCGGCGGCGCGGCGCGGCGTGGCGGTGTTTCCGCGGCAGATTCGCGGCGCCGGGCCGTGGTTGGCTGATCTCGAGAGGCGCGTCCCGCAAGCGCTCGGAGACAAACCCCTGCTGCTCGTCTGGGGCATGCGCGACTTCGGCTTCAAGCCGGGTGCCTTCCTGCCGCGCTGGCAGGAGACCTTCCCTGATCACACGCTGGTTGAGCTGCCCAAGGCGAAACACTACATCCAGGAAGACGCGCCCGACGAGATTGCGGAAGCGATCGTCAAGCGCTTCGCTGAGTCGGCCTAGAACACGTCCAACAGCTCGAAGCGCGGACCGTCCTTGCAGCACAGCTTGACGCCCTTCTTGGTGAAGACGGCGCAGCCGTAGCAGATGCCGGTCCCGCAGGCCATCTCCGTCTCCATCAGGATCTGCGCCGGCCGGCGCATCCCGTCCCGCCGCACGACCTCCGCCATGCTGCGAAACATCGGCACCGGACCGCAGGCCAGTGTCTGGTCCGCCCAGGGCAGGTAGCGGGCGAAGAGGTCGGTGACCAGCCCCTGCTGCCCCATCGATCCGTCCTCCGTCGTCACGGCGTACTCCACCTCGGCCGGCAGCAGCGAGGCGGGAAACACCGACGCCGCCGTGCGCGCGCCGCAGCACATCACCACCGTCCGGCCCGCCGCCACCTCCCGCTCGGCCAGCGCCACCAGCGGCGCCATGCCCACGCCGCCGCCGATCAGGAGGAGGTTGCCGGCGCCCGGGCGCACTTGGAAGCCGTGGCCCAGCGGCCCGGTCGCGATGATCGTGTCGCCCACTTCCTGGGCCGCCATCAACTCCGTCGCGGCGCCGATCACGCTGTACAGCAGCGCGAACTCGCGCTGCTCGTCCTCCCCGCGGAAGCGATAGAAGGAGAAGGCGCGGGGCAGAAACGGATCGAGCCCGTCTCGCGGCTGCACCATCACGAACTGGCCTGGTTCGGCGGCGCGGCAGAACTCCTTGCCCGCGTACCAGGTGACGAACGTGCCGGGATAGATCTCCTCGCTGCTGAGAACGGTCGCCGGGCCGTGGGGGATCACGCGGGACGCTCCGGCTCGGTCACCGGTTCGCTTGAGCGCGCCCGCGCGCGCGATGCTGACTGCCCCCGCCCCGTGTAGTCGCTCAGCGGCAGCACGTTGTAGTCGCCGCTGTGTGTGACCATGGCCGCCACCGCCTGAGCCGCGGTGTCGATGCTGGTGAAGCAGGGGATGCCCTCCTCGCTGGCGGCGCGGCGGATGGCGAACCCGTCCCGCAGCGGCGCCCGGCGTCCCTCCGGCGTGTTGACCACGAAATCGACCGTGTGCTGGCGCACCAGCTCGATCACCGTGGGATCACCCTCATGCAGCCGCTTGGGCACGATGGTCACCTTCACCCCCAGTCCTTGGACGAGGTCGGCGGTGCCGGGCGTGGCAAAGATGCGGTAGCCCGCGGCGCCCAGGTTGCGGATCATGGGAATCGCGCTGGGCTTGTCCCTGTCGGCGATGCTCAGCAGCACGGTCCCGTCGCGCGGCAGCGATGCGTCCGCGGCCAGCAGCGCCTTGGCCAGGGCGCGCTCCAGGGTCCGGTCGATGCCCATCACTTCGCCGGTGGATTTCATCTCGGGGCCCAGGTAGGTGTCGACGCCGGTGAGCTTGGCCATGCTGAACACCGGCGCTTTGATCGCCACGAGGTCGCGCTCCGGCCAGAGACCGTCGGGGTAGCCCTGATCCGCCAGGCTGCGACCCAGCATCACATTGATCGGCCACGTGGACCATGGGCACGGTGGTCACTTTGCTGAGAAAGGGGACGGTGCGGCTGGCGCGGGGGTTCACCTCCAGGACGAAGATGTCGCTCTCCTCCCCGCGCCGCATCACGACGTACTGGGCGTTCATCAGGCCGCGCACCTCCAACGCCAGGCCGATCTGCCGCGTGTAGGCGGTGATCGTCTCCACCTCTTCGGGGCGCAGGCTGGGGGCGGGATAGACGGCCATGGAGTCGCCGGAGTGGACGCCAGCCCGCTCGATGTGCTCCATGATGCCGGGGATCAGCACCTGCTGGCCGTCGCAGATGGCGTCGACCTCCACCTCCAGCCCGGCGAGGTACCTGTCGATCAGCACCGGCCGGTCGGGTGACGACTCCAGCGCTTCGTTCATGTAGCGTGCCACCTCGCTCGGATCCTGCACGATCTCCATCGCCCGCCCGCCGAGCACGTAGGACGGGCGTACCACCACCGGATAGCCGATGGTCTCCGCCGCGATCACCGCATCCTCGACGTTGGTGACGGTGGTGCCGGGGGGCTGGGGGATGCCGAGGTCCGCCAGGAACGCCTCGAAGCGCTTGCGGTCTTCGGCCCGATCGATGGCCTCCGCGGATGAGCCCAGGATGGGCTGCGCCGCGACGCTGAGCGGTTCGGCGAGGTTGATCGCGGTCTGGCCGCCGAACTGCAGGATGCTGGCCACGGGGGCGCCGCCGTCGCGCCCTTGTTCGTTGTCCAGGATGTCGCGCACGGCCTCTTCGTCGAGCGGCTCAAAATAGAGGCGGTTGGAGGTGTCGAAGTCGGTGGAGACCGTCTCCGGGTTGCTGTTGGCCATGATCGCCGCGTAGCCGGCCGCCTGCAGCGCCTGCGCCGCTTTCACCGAGCAGTAGTCGAACTCGATCCCCTGGCCGATGCGGATCGGCCCGCTGCCGATGACTAGCGCCCTGGGAGTCGCGTCGGGGAGCGCTTCATTCTCCTCCTCGTAGGTGGAGTAGAAATACGGCGTGGCGGCGTCGAACTCGGCGGCGCAGGTATCGACCATCTTGTAGACGGGTCGGATGCCCCGATCGATCCGCAGCTGGCGCACTTTCTCGGTGACGGAGCCGGACAGGTTGGCGATCTGTTCGTCGCTGAACCCCGTGCGCTTGGCCTCGTAGAGCAAGGCGTGGAGCAGCGGCTCCGACAGCAGCCGCTGCTCCATGCGGACCAGCTCTAGCAGTCGGTCCAGGAACCACGGATCGATCCCCGTCCGCTTGGCTAGGGCGATGGGATCCGCGTCGCGACGCAGCGCGGCCATGAGGTGCCAGAGGCGGTTGTCCGTGGCGGTCTGCGCGGCGGTCGAGGGATCCAGATCCCCGCGCTCCTCCCACAGCAATGTGCGGCCACCGATCTCCAGCGAGCGCACGGCCTTCTGCAAGGCAGCGCCGAAGCTGCGCTCGATAGCCATGACTTCCCCGGTGGCCTTCATCTGCGTGCCCAGGGAACGGTCGCCGGCGCCGAACTTGTCGAACGGCCACCGCGGGATCTTGACCACGACGTAGTCCAGCGCCGGCTCGAACGCGGCGCTGGTCTTGCTCGTGACCGCGTTCGGGATTTCGTCCAGCCGCTTCCCCGCGGCGATCTTCGCCGCCACCCGTGCGATCGGGTAGCCGGTCGCTTTGCTGGCCAGCGCCGATGATCGGCTGACGCGCGGGTTGACCTCAATCACGTGGTAGGGCAGGGAGCCGTCGTCCGGCGCAGGGCCCCACTCCACGATGTCGGGACGCGGCGCAAGCGCGAACTGGATGTTGCAGCCGCCTTCGATCCCCAGCGCCCGGATGATCTTGAGCGCCGCCGATCGCAGCCGCTGGTAGTCTTTGTCGGAGAGCGTCTGGCTGGGCGCGACGACGATCGAGTCGCCCGTGTGCACGCCCATCGGGTCCAGGTTTTCCATGTTGCAGACCGTGATGCAGGTGTCGGCGGCGTCCCGCATCACCTCGTACTCGATCTCCTTCCAGCCCAGCAGGGACTGCTCGATTAACACTTGGGTGATTGGGCTGGCCGCCAGTCCGCCGCGGACGAGCGTGGCGAACTCGTCGCTCGTCCGCGCGATGCCGCCGCCCGTTCCTCCCAGGGTGTACGCGGGGCGGATCACCGCCGGCAGGCCGATCTCCGCGAGCGCTTGGTCCGCTTCCTTCGCCGTGGTAACCGTGCGGCTCGGCGGCGATGGCTCGTCGATCGCTCGCAGCATGGTTTTGAAGCGCTCGCGGTCCTCGGCGTTCTTGATCGTCTCCAGCGGCGTGCCCAGCAGCCGCACGTTGTGGCGCTCTAGCACCCCCGCGTCGGCCAGCTCCACCGCCAGGTTCAGCGCCGTTTGCCCGCCCAGCGTGGGCAGCAGGCCGTCCGGCCGCTCCCGCTCGATCACGCGGGTGAGCACGTCGACGGTCAGCGGTTCGATGTAGACCACGTCCGCCACGTCCTCGTCGGTCATGATCGTCGCCGGGTTCGAGTTCACTAGGACGGAGGTCACGCCCTCCTCGCGCATCGCCTTGCAGGCCTGCGTGCCGGCGTAGTCGAACTCGGCCGCCTGCCCGATGACGATCGGCCCGCTGCCGATGATCAGCACCTTGCGAGGCTTATGCACGGCTGCTCACCCGTTCATCCTCGCCTCTCCCCCGCCGTCGAGCGTGCCTTCGACGATGCCGATGCTTGCTCCCCCTCTCCATCGGTCACGATGGAGAGGGGGCCGGGGGGTGAGGTTCTCTCCTCCTCCTCGAAAGCCACCAGCCAGCCCCGCCGCGCCGCTCCCAGGATCGCCAGCGCGATCCCCAACGGCCACGCGACGAACGGCACGGCAACCGTGAGGACCGCGCAGTCAACCCCCGCGTCGCCGCTCGCGAAGCACGCCAGCCCGAACCCGAACGACACGGTCCCGACGGTTCCCGCCGTTACCGCGAGCAACAGGAGCATGCCGGTTCCCGGCAACCGTGTGCCCATCAGCCCCCCTTCGCCTCACGCACCATCTCCAAGAACCGGTCGAACAAATACCCGTTGTCCAGCGGCCCCGGCGACGCCTCCGAGTGGTACTGGATCGACACCAATGGATACTCGCGATGCGTCAGCCCCTCGACCGTCCCGTCGTGCAGGTTGATGTGGCTCACCGACGCGCCCCCCTCCAGCCTCTCCGGGTCGACCGCGTAGCCGTGGTTCTGCGCCGTGATGGAAACGCGCCCCGTGCTCAGCTCCTTGACCGGATGGTTGCCGCCGCGGTGGCCGAACTTCAGCTTGAACGTGCCAGCCCCCAGCGCCCGCGCGATCATTTGGTGCCCCAGGCAGATGCCCATCAGCGGCACGCGACCCAGCAGCCGCTTGGTCGTCTCCACCTGCGCGTCGCGCAGCGCCGGGTCGCCGGGCCCCGGCGATAGCACCACCCCGTCCGGCTCCAGCGCCAACACCTCCGCCGCCGGGGTGTGCGCCGGCACGACGGTCACTCGACAGTCGCGCGCCCGCAGGCTGCGCAGGATGTTGTACTTCAAGCCTTCGTCCAGCACGACGATGCGGTGACCGCCTCGCGTCGATCCCACATCGACCGGCCCCCGCTCCCAGTCGTACGCCGCCGCCGCGCTCACCGACCCCGTGAAGTCCTGGCTGTCGTAGGCGGGCAGGTCCGCCAGGCGCGCGCGCGCGCGCTCGATCTCCGCGGGCTCGACGATCAGCCCTTGCATCACGCCCCGCTTCCGCAGCCGGCGCGTGAGCGCGCGCGTGTCGACCCCCGCCAGGCCGGGGATGCCGGCGGCCAGGAGGTACTCGTGCAGCGTGACGCCGCCGTGAGGATGGCTGGGCGCTTGGCAGTCTTCGCGCACCACCAGGCCGCGCACCTGCACCCGCGCGCTCTCGTCGATCGGGGGTTCCAGCCCGTAGTTGCCGATCAGCGGATACGTGAGCGCCAGGATCTGCCCGGCGTAGGAGGGGTCGGTCAACATCTCTTGGTAGCCGGTCATCGATGTGTTGAACACCACTTCGCCCCACGCCTCGCCGTCCGCGCCGATGCGATGGCCGCGCAGGACACCGCCGTCCTCCAAAACCAGCACGCCGGGCCGGCGCTCCGTCACAGCACGTTCTCCAGCTTGGCCATCGGCGGGCGCAGGTATTCCGGTCCCCCCTCTCCATCCTTCCCTCCTGGGATCCACTCGTGCCGGCCTGCCCCGCCCGAACAGGGAGTATCCTCGCGCGTTCCCCCTCTCCATCGCTTGCCGATGGAGAGGGGGTTAGGGGGTGAGGTCGTTCCCCCCAGAAGACGCCCCCGTCCTCCAGCACCAGCGCCGCCGGCTGCCGCTCGCTCATCTACTCCCGTTCCTCGTGTACCACCCGACCCCCGAACACCGTCGCCACCACCCGGCCCGTCAGCTCCCGCCCCGCCAGCGGCGTGTTCTTCCCCATCGATGCGAACCTCTCAGGCTTCACCGTCCACACCGCGTCCGGATCGATGATCGCCACGTCCGCGGGCGCGCCGATGCCCAACGTCCCCAGCCCGGTCAAGTCGCCCCGGTCCAGCCCCCACGCCCGCACCGGCCCGATGGTCAGCCGCTCGATCACGGTCGCCAGAGGAGTCGCCAGTGGAAACGCGCCCCGCGCCACCAGCGTCCCCAGCACGCCGAAGGCCGTCTCCAAGCCACTGATCCCGAAAGCGGCGCGGTCGAACTCGCAAAGCTTGTCGGGGATCGCGTGTGGGGCGTGGTCCGTGGCCACGGCATCCAGCACGCCCTCCGCCAGCGCCTCGATGCAGGCGGCGATGTCGTCCGCGCTGCGCAGCGGCGGGTTGACCTTGGCGTTGGTGTCGTAGGCGAGGGCGCCTGGCGTCTCGGCGGCTCCGGCGACGGCGGCGTCGGTGAGGAAGAGGTGATGGGGCGTGACTTCCGCGGTCACCAAGAGACCGCGCGCCTTGGCGCTTGCGATCGCCGCGCACGCCGCCGCCGTGCTGATATGGGCCAGGTGCAGGCGGACGCCGGTCCGTTCCGCCAGGCGCAGGTCGCGCTCGACCATGGCCACTTCGGCTTCGGCCGGCTGTGCGGGCAGGCCGAGCCGCGTTGCGATGGCGCCTTCGTGCATCAGGCCGCCCTCGGCCAGGGCCGGGTCCTCGCAGTGTTCGCTGATCGGTAGGCCCAGGTCGGCGGCGTACTCGCAGGCCCGGCGGGCTACGCCGCCGTCGGCGACGCCGGCGCCGTCGTCGCTGAACGCCACGACGCCGGCCGCGCGCAACTCCTCCATCTCGGCCAGCTCTTTGCCGGCGCGTCCCTTGGTGATCGCGCCGACGGGCAGCACCCGGGCCGGCGCTCCCCGGGCGGCGTTCAGCACCTGCGCCACCACGGCCGCGCTGTCCATCGCTGGGCTCGTGTTCGGCATGGCACAGACGGTGGTGAAGCCGCCACGGGCGGCGGCGGCGGTCCCGCTGGCGATGGTCTCTTTGTGCTCTTCGCCCGGCTCCCGCAGGTGCGTGTGCAGGTCGACGAAGCCGGCCGCCACGACCAGCCCGCTGGCGTCCAGCACGGGCGCGTCGACCGGCGCGTCGACGCCGACGGCCGCGATCCGCCCGTCTTGCACGAGCACGTCCAGGAGGGCATCCACGCCGTTCGCCGGGTCTATCACCCGCCCCCCGCGGATCAGCAGATCCGTCATCGCGCCGGCTCCTCGTGCGCCGCATCCCGGCTCAACACCGTCCCCATTCTTTCTCCCCCTCTCCATCGGTCACGATGGAGAGGGGGCCGGGGGGTGAGGTCCATCACCCGCCCCCCGCGGATCAGCAGGGCGGTCATTCTGTGCCCCGGCCCAAGAGGTAGAGCACGGCCATGCGCACGGCTACGCCGTGCTCGACCTGTCTTTCGATCTCGCTTTGCCTGCCGTGCGCCACCTCCGGCGCGATCTCGATCCCCTCGTTCATCGGACCGGGGTGGAGGACGGGCGCTCCGCGCGCGGCGCGCGCGAGGCGGGCGGGCGTGATCTGGTAGCGACGCGCGTACTCGCGCTCCGACGGCAACAACGCGCTCTGCATGCGCTCCCGCTGCAGGCGCAGGGTCATCACTGCGTCCGCTCCGGCGATCGCGCGGTCCAAGTCGTCATCCGTTGTGACCGATGGCAGCGCCAGCGGATGCGACGCATTGAGCCCGGCGGGCATCAGGGTGCTGGGGCCGACCAGGGTCACCTGCGCCCCCAACTTCGTCAGCGCCCAGATGTTTGATCGCGCTACACGCGAGTGCTTGATGTCCCCCACGATGCACACTCGCTTGCCCTCAATGGTTCCCAGCGCCTTGCGCAGCGTGTAGGCGTCGAGCAGGGCCTGCGTCGGGTGGGCGTGCGCGCCGTCGCCCGCGTTGACGATGTGCGCGCTGCCGTGGCGGGCGGCGAGATAGGGCGCGCCGGCGTGCGGGTGGCGCAGCGCGATGATGTCCGCGCCGATGGCCTGGAGCGTGCGCACGGTATCGAGCAGCGACTCCCCCTTCTCGATGCTCGCACTGCCCGCGGCGATGTTGATGACGTCGGCGCCCAGCACCTTGCCCGCTAGCTCGAACGAGGCGCGCGTGCGGGTGCTGGCCTCGTAGAAGAGCGTGAACAGAGTGACGCCGCGCAGGGTGGGCGTTCGCGGCACGCGGCGGTGCAGGACCTCCTCCATGGCTTCGGTGGTCTCGATCAGACGCAAGATCTCCGCGGCCGTGAGTTGGTCCACGTCCAGGAGGTGGCGGTGCGGCCACGGCTGCGCAGAGGCCTCTTCGGCGGGTTCGGCCGCGCGGCCGGCGGCCGCTTCGGTCCGGGGCTTGGTGACCATGGCTGCTCCTCTCCTACGCGGGCGATGGCGCCCTGGAGCGCAGAATGACCTCGTCGCACCCGTCCGTCTCCGTCAGCCGCACCACCACGTCGTCCGCTCGCTGCGTGGGCACGTTCTTGCCTACGTAGTCCGGCCGGATGGGCAACTCGCGGTGGCCGCGGTCGATCAGCACGGCCAGTTCGATGGCGCCGGGACGGCCGTAGTCGATCAGTGCGTCCAGCGCGGCCCGGATCGAGCGGCCTGTGAAGAGGACGTCGTCGACGAGCACCACGACCTGCTCGTCGATGGCGGCCGGGAGGTTGCTGGGTTGCAGCCGTGGCGCGGTGCCGCGCAGCGGCAGATCGTCGCGGTGCAGCCCGATGTCCAGTGCCCCGACGGGTACGCGGACCGCCTCGAATTGCTCGATCGCCCCCGCGATCCGCTCGGCCAGCGGGACGCCGCGCGTGCGCATGCCCACCAGCACCAAGCGGGCCGGGTCGTCGTGACGCTCGACGATCTCGTGGGCGATCCGGACCAGCGCGCGCCGGATCGCGGCGGCGGAGAGGACCTCGGTCGTGGGGATCGGGTGAGGGCTACTCACGGGGCCGCGCTCTCCCGTGTAGGGGGCGGCGCCCGGCTCTCGGGTGTCCTTCGCGCATGCTGCGCCCCGTTGTCCTTTCCGGCCTCACGGGACCGGGATTAAAGTCCAACGTTTCCGTCCGAGCGAGCATAGCACAGACGTTCGCGACCAGAACGATGGTCGGCGCGCGCAGACTGCTCGGGCGCCGCGCCGGGCTCTCCATACACTGGCAACCCCCATACACTGGCGACCAGGCTGGCGGGTTGCAGGCGTTGCGATGATCCGACGCGGCTTCATCCCCACGGCGGCGCTGGCGGGCGTCGTGATTGTCCTGAGCGCCGCCTGCTCGGGCGACGGCGAGGAGGAGGCGGAAACGGCCCCGCCGCCGCCTCCCCAGCCGCTCCCGCCCGCGTTCCAACTGCCCGTCGATGAATCGGCGCCCTTCGTCAACGATCCCTTCCTGGAGCGATACCTGCTGCGCGACAGCGTGGAGTTGCCGGACCGCTTTCTGGAAGTCGCCCGCGACGACCGCGAACCGATCCTCTCCCTGGGCCTGGTGACCGGCGCCGCCCGCGCCACCTACCGGGTCGCCATCACGAACGAAGTGCTCTCCGTGGACGTGCTCATGCTGGAGCCCGACGTCGACCCCGGCCCGTTCTTCACGGCCTTCGTCGACACCTTGGCGGACAATCCCAACTTCCGTGGCGTGCGATCGATCGGGGTGGTCCGCGGCCTGGGAGACAGCGCCCGTCGCTACGCTTTCACGGTGGAGGGCGACGACGCCGAGGCCGCCGCCCTGCTCCGGGGCGATATCATCGCCCTCGTGACCTACCGTCGGCCGCCCGATTTCCGGCAGCCGTTGGACCTGGACGCGCTGCTGGCGGATCTGGACGCCGCAATCGAGTTCGATCAGCGGGAGGCCGCGGCGGAGGGATAGCCGCGGCCGCTAGTCGTCCTCGCTGGGCGCCTTCTGCATCTCCGGCGGCAGGAGGTTCGGGATCCCGTCTTCTATCGGGTACTTGAAGTCGATGGAGCGGGAGTAGAGGTGGCCGCGGATGATCTCGTCGCCGTCCGTCTCTTCCACCACCAGCTCCAACGGCTCTTTGGTGACGGGGCAGACCAGAATCTCGACTAGGTCACGTTGCATCGCTCGTCCGTTCCGTGCATCGGCGCTCAGGCTAGCAGGGAGCTGCCCGCCGCGACAGCGGCCCGTGCAAAACCGCCGCGACAGCGGCCCGTGCAAAACCGCCGCGACAGCGGCCCGTGCAAAACCGCCGCGACAGCGGCCCTTGCAAACGGTACCGTGCTTCTCGCAGGATAGATGCGGGACGGCTGTCGGGGCCGGTGATGCCTATCGGCGCCGGGACGGCGATGGACGGGGCAAACTGAGCCTGCCGGATGGACCCATCCGCGGTTGTCGCCTCCTTCCAGCACGGCTCGCGGGACTTGCATGGTGAACGCAGCCAAGGACATCACCATCCTCGTCGTGGATGACCAGCCGCGCATCCGCCGGTACGTGCGCATGGAGATGGAACGGATCGGCTGGCGGGTGGTGGAAGCGGCCGACGGCGGCCAGGCCATCGCCCGCGCGCGCGACAGCGCGCCGGACTGCATGCTCCTGGACCTCATGCTGCCGGACCTCGACGGCTTCGACGTGGTGCACCTGGTGCGCGAGTTCTCCGACGTCCCCATCATCATGCTGACCGCGCGGGACAGCGAAGATTCCCGCGTCCGCGGCCTGGACCTCGGCGCCGATGACTACGTCATCAAGCCCTTCGGCATGCGGGAATTGATCGCGCGCGTGCGCGCCAATCTCCGCCGGGCGGCGGACCACCCGGCCCCGCCGTCCCAGCCGTTCCGGCTGGATGGCCTCACCGTTGACTTCGCCAAGCATCGTGTGCTGGTCGATAACCGGCCGGTTGTGTTGACGCCTACGGAGTTTGGGCTCCTGGCCGAGCTGATCCGGCATGCCGGCGCTGTTCTGATGCCGGCCGATTTGCTTCGCGCCGTCTGGGGGCCCGCCTACGTCGATGACTTCGGCCTCCTGCGCACGGCCGTGTGGCGGCTGCGGCGGAAGCTGGAGCCCAATCCCAAGGAGCCCGCTTCGTGGTCACGGTCAACCGAGTTGGCTACACCCTTGGTGCCGGGACGCCCTAGGCTCCGGGTCGCCGGCCCCCGCCGTCATGTGATCGATCCGTGATCGACGCGCCCCGTCCTAAGACGTGGCGGTGATGATCCCTGTCCTAGGCTCGTTCAGCCGGTGTCCTAGGAACTCCGGCCCCGCGGGAGCTGCCCATGACCACCGCCACCGAAGAGATCTCGGTCTTCATCGTCGATGATCACGGCCTCTTGCGCGGCGTCATGGCCATCGCGCTGGAGTCCATGGACGGTGTCCGGGTAGCGGGCCAGGCGGCGAACGGGCGCCAGGCGGTGGAGGCCGTCGTTGAGATCCGGCCGGACGTTGTCTTGATGGACATCGTGATGCCGCTGCTGGACGGCCTGGAGGCGACCCGGCGCATCCAGCGCGAATGCCCGCAGACGCGCATTGTGGTGCTGACCGCGGCGGCGCGGGTGGAGACCGTGTTCGATGTCCTGCGGGCCGGCGCGGTCGGCCTGGTATCGAAGGCCGCCGACCTGGCGGAGCTGGAACGGGCGATCCGGGCTGTGGCGCGGGGCGAGACCTACATCAGTCCCGAACTGGCGGGGCCGCTCCTGGTGTCGCTGGCGGTGCGGAGCGATCTCGACCGCCAGGATGACCTGGCGCTGCTGAGCAGCCGCGAGCGGGAGGTCATCCAGTTGATCGGCGAGGGCCAGAGCACGCGGGATATCGCCGGCGGACTGGTGATCAGTCCCAAGACAGTGGCGCAGCACAAGGCGAATATTGTGAAGAAGCTTGGGCTGCGGGGAGCGCAGGATCTGCAACTGTTCGCCGCCAAGCAGTCGCTGGCGTCGCAGACTGTGCAGTGAGGGGGTGCCGCTAGCCTCCGTCCTGCCCCAGCACGTAGGTGACGCGCGCCTTGGCGATCAGCTTGCCCTCGTCGTTGTGGATCTCGGCATCGCCGACCGCCAGGCTGCTGCCCTTCTTCAGAATGCTGCCGGTCACCGTTAACTCCCGCCCGATCGCCGGGCGCAGGTAGGAGATGTTCAGTTCGGCGGTGCCGCGCATCACGTCTCCCTGGACGCAGACCGTGCGCACCGCGGAAACGACGGCGATGTCCGCCAGAGCGGACAGCACGCCGCCGTGCACCCCGCCGGCCACGCCCCCGCCCAGCATGGGCGAGATCGGCAGCTTGAAAACAGCGCGACCCCGCTCCACCGCGTCCAGATGTGCGCCGAAGAGCGCCTTCCCGGCGATGAACTCGTAGGTCTGGCGAATGTATTCCAGCGACTCCAGCCAGTCGGGCTCGCCGGTCTCGTTAGGGGTAACGCCTGGACCCCGGTCCGCAGCGGCCGCTTCGCTCACGCGCCTCTCCCTGCTCTGAGCCGCCGATGGCTGTGAATCTGCGGCTCAGAATAGCGCAGGCGCGGCCAAGGGGCGCGGGCCGGCAGTCGCTGTCAGGAGACGCGAACGGCCTCTTCCAGTTCCGTGCCGGCGATCGCGTCGAGCATCGTCTCCAGGTTGATCAGGATGATCATCTTCTCGCTCAGGTTCACGATGCCGCGCAGGTCGTTGGCCATGGAGCCGCCGGCGAAGTTCCCCACCGGCTCGATCGAGTTCGCCGGTACGGAGATTACCTCGGACACGCCGTCCACCACGAGCCCCACGGTGTGATCCTTGACGTCCACCACCACGATCCGCGTATCGGCCGATTCCTCGGCGGCGGATAGCCCGAAGCGCTTGCGCAGATCCACGACGGGGATCACCGAGCCCCGCAAGTTAATGATGCCTTCCACATAGGTCGGCGCCTGCGGCACGTCGGTGATCTTCTGCATGCGGATGATCTCGCGGACGGTGGTGATGTCCACGCCGTAGTCCTCGTTCGCCAGCCGCATGACGACGAGCTGTTCCGTACCGGCGCTCTCGTCTGGGTCGTGGCGCTCGCCTTCGTTCGCGCTGCTGAGGTCGGTCATCCCACTGCTCCTTTTCTGCTGCCGGTCCGCCGGCCTGGCCGGACTCGATGTCGTGACCGGGACCCGCGCTCTTCGCGATGCGCGGGCCGCCGTTCTCTTGCACTGGAGTTCAGCGTAGGTGCGGGACGCGGTGCCGGCGCATCGGTAAATGGCCCCATCACGGCGACCACGCTCCACTACGACCCCTGCGGTCTCCGGGATTTCCCTGAGGGCGGGGCGCGTCCCGGGCGTTATGGCAGGGCGCTAGGGCAACAGCTGCCGCAGCGCGAACCAGAGGTTGGCGGGGCGCTCCGCCAACCGGCGGACGAAGTAGGGGTACCAGCGCTCCCCGTAGGGGAGGTAGACTCGCATGGGGTAGCCGTCGCGCCGCAGGCGCTCTTGCAGCGGACGCCGCACGCCGTACAGCATCTGCACCTCCCAGCGGTCCGGCGCGATCCGCTGCCGAAACGAGAGCGTGCGCGCGGTCGCGATGAGCCGCAGGTCGTGCGTGGCGACCGCCGTGAACGCCCCCGCCGAGGTGCCTTGGGACGAGAGCATGGCGCGTAGGAGGCGCTGGTAGGCCCGCTCGATCGCCGCCCGCGAGCGATACGCCACGCTCGCGGGCTCATCGTAGGCCCCCTTGACCAGGCGCACGTTCGCGATCTGTTCGTCCAGGAGCGCCTGCAGGTCGGCCTCCGTGCGGCGCAGGGAAGCCTGCAACGCAACACCGAGGGTCGCGTGATGCTCGCGCGCGGCGCGGTACAACGTCAGCGTGCTATCCACGAAGGCCGAGCGCTCCATGTCCAGCTCCACGGACATTTCATGCTGGGCCGTCGCCACGAGGATGCGCTCGAGGTTGCGCAACGCGGCGGCCGGCGCGAGCTGGAGCCCGATCAGCGACGGCTTCACCGCGATCTTCGTCCTCTTCGCGACGCTGGCTGCGCCGACCGCGGCGATCAGGGCCAGATACTCCTCGACCGCTTCCTCGGCCTCTGCCTCGGTCGCTACGTCTTCACCGAGGTAGGAAAAGGTGACCCCGTATCCCTGCGCGACCAAGGGAGCGGCCGCGGCGAGGGCTTCGGCGCTGGTTCGGCCGGCGACGAAGCGGCGGATGAGCCGCTCGCACAGCGGGCTCCGCTCCAGCCAGCTTCCGACGGCCGGCTTGGCCGCGAGCCAGAGCAGGGCGTGGCGGGTTGGGTTCATCCCTTGTCGGCCGTTGGGACGCTAGCCCTGTCGCTGCTTGTTGCGGGGATTCTTCTTGTTGATGATGTACACGCGACCCTTACGCCGGACGATCTTGTCGTCCTTGGATCGCTTTTTGATCGAGGCACGGACTTTCATCTTGCCCTCCGGCGGCAGCGGCTCTCACCGTACCACACAGCCGCCGCCGTCCTCCAAAAGCAGCACGCCGGGTCGACGTTCCGTCACAGCACGTTCTCTAGCTTGGCCAGCGGCGGGCGCAGGCATTCCGGTCCCCCCTCTCCATCGCTTGCCGATGGAGAGGGGGTGAGGGGGTGAGGTCGTTTCCCCCACAGAGCCGCCGCCGTTCTCCAAAAGCAGCACCCCGGGTCGGCGCTCCGTCACAGCACGTTCTCCAGCTTGACCAGCGGCGGGCGCAGGCATTCCGGTCCCCCCTCTCCATCGCTTGCCGATGGAGAGGGGGTGAGGGGGTGAGGGGGTGAGGTCGTTTCCCCCACACAGCCGCCGCCGGAACCGTCGATGGGGATGCGCCGGGCCGACACGCGTCGTGCGCTGGATGAACCGGCGCTAGCATGGACGTGTGACCGATCTGTCCCTCCTGGACGATCCCGCCTCGGTCTCCCGGCTCTGCGATGACATCGCGCGCGCCGGGTTGTTCGCTCTGGACACGGAGTTCGTCTCCGAGCGGACCTACCACCCGCAACTGGGCCTGGTGCAGGTGGCGACCGCGGAGCGGATCGTCGCCATCGACCCGCTGGCCGTGCCGGACCTGAGCGCGCTCTGGCGCTTAGTCGCCGATCCCACGGTCACGACCGTGGTGCACGCCGGTGAGCAGGAGACCCGCTTCTGCCTGGCGGCCGCCGGCGCGCTGCCCGGCGCTCTCTTCGATGTGCAACTGGCCGCGGGCCTGCTTGGTGAGCGCTATCCACTTTCCTACGCCAACCTGGTGGAGCGCGTCGTCCGTGCCCGTCCCCGGCAGGGGCAGGCGCGCACCGATTGGCTGCGCCGTCCCTTGGCGGACGCGCAACTGTCTTACGCCCTGGAAGACGTGCGCTACCTCATCCCCCTCTGGGAGCGACTGCGGGAGCGGCTTGCGCGGCTCAAGCGAGACGGCTGGCTGACGGAGGAGACCGAGCGCCGCCTCGCAGCGGTGCAGAAGGACTTGAGCGCGCCACGCTGGGAGCGAGTCGGCGGCAGCCAGGGTTTCGGCCGTCGGGCGCTCGCGGTGGTGCGGGAGATTGGAGAGTGGCGCGAAACGACGGCGCAGAGCCGAGACCTGCCGCGCGGCTGGGTGCTGCCGGACCACCTCATCACGGCAATCGCCCAGGCCCTGCCCCGCGCGCCCGAGGATCTGCGACGCCTGCGCGGCACGGAGCGTATCCGCGCCCGGGACGTGGAGGCCCTGCTGGCCGCCGTCGAGCGGGCGCTGCGGCTGCCGGAGTCGGAGCTGCCGGCCCGCCGCCGCCCCGGGCGGCCGCCGCCCCAGAGCCGCATGCTGGGGCTCTTGCTGGAGGCGGTGCTGGAGTCCCTTTGCGCCGAGCGGCAGGTCGATGCCGGTTTGGTGGGCAGCGCGCACGCCTTGCGCGATCTCGTCGCCTGGCGCCTGGCGGACGCCAAGACGGAGGCGATGCCCTCCTTGCTGCAGGGCTGGCGCGCGGAGTTGTGCGGCGATCTGCTGGAGAAGACGCTCAGCGGGGGCGTTGCCCTGCGCGTGCGCGACGCCGCGGCGGAGGATCCGCTGGCCGTGGAGCCCTGGCCGCTCGCTGGCGGCGGCCGGGAGGCGCAGCGATCTGGCATGCAGGCTGAGGCGTAATATCTCCCGGCGGGCCGCGCCGATCCACGGGCGGTGGCTGGGAGGAGGCATGCGATGGCGAACGAGCACCCGTACTACAGCCGGGACGGGCTGGGGCAATTCGCGCAGATGGGGGAAGAGGCGCCCGATCTGTGGGAAAAGTTTTCCGCCTGGTACGGCGCCGTGTTCGAGGAGGGCGCTCTCAGCGCGCGCGAGAAGGCTCTCATCGCCTTGGGCGTGGCGCACGCGGTGCAATGCCCCTACTGCATCGACGCTTACAGTCAGGCGTCCTTGGAGAAGGGCTCCAACATCGCGCAGATGACCGAGGCGGTGCACGTCGCCTCCGCGATCACCGGCGGCTCGACGCTGGTGCACGGCGTCCAGATGCGTGACCACGTCGCGAAACTGTCGATGTGACGGGCGCACCCACTGCCACGCAGGCCCTGACGGGATCGCTGCGTAGGCGCGGCCACGCTCTCGCGGACGTCGCGGTGCAGCGCCGGGCGCTGGACGCGATCCCGATCGCGGGGTCGTTTGCCCAGGCCGTCGCGCGCGCGGGCGACGGCCCGCTCCGCGCGGTGACGATCGACGTGCTCCAGGTCAACGTCGGCAAGCGCTGTAACCAGACCTGCCGTCACTGCCATGTCGATGCCGGTCCGGACCGGCCGGAGGTGATGCCCTCCGACGTCGTCGATGCCTGCTTGGACCTCCTGGCCCGCAGCGACATCCCGACGCTGGACATTACCGGCGGGGCGCCGGAGTTGCATCCGCAGTTTCGGGAGATCGTGGAGCGGGCGCGCGGCCTGGGGCGCCACGTCATCGATCGCGCCAACCTCACCGCTCTGCTGTTGCCCAACTACGACGACCTCCCCGCCTTTCTGGCGGATCGAGAGGTCGAGGTGGTGGCCTCGCTGCCGTATTACCTCGCACAGCAGACCGACGCCCAGCGCGGCGCCGGTGTCTTCGACGCCAGTATCACAGCCCTGCGACGGCTGAACGCGCTCGGGTACGGGCGCGAGGGCAGCGGCTTGGTGCTGAATCTCGTGCTCAACCCGGTGGGCGCCTTCCTCCCGCCGGACCAGGCCGCGGCCGCGCGCGACTGGCGGCGCGAGTTGGATCGCCGCTACGGCATCGCCTTCAACGATCTCTACACGCTGACCAACATGCCGATCGGCCGCTTCCTGGAGTACCTCCACGATTCCGGCAACCTGGAGGACTACTTGCATCTCCTGGTCGCGTCGTTCAATCCGGCCACGGTTCCCGCTTTGATGTGTCGCTCCACGCTGTCCGTCGGCTGGGACGGCCGTCTCTACGACTGCGACTTCAACCAGATGCTGGAGATCGCTTGCGCGGACGACGCCCCCCAGACAATTTTCGACGTCGATCTCGCCGCCGCCGCGGCCCGGCGGATCACGGTGGGGCCGCACTGCTTCGGCTGCACCGCGGGGGCGGGCTCCAGCTGCGGGGGCGCCCTCAGCTGATCCGTGAGCGCGCTGGGCGGCTATCCTATCGCTCGTTCGATGTCCTGGCGGATGCGGTCGCGCTCGGCGCCGAGAGCGGGACTGATCTCGACCCGATAGGCCGGATCCGCGGGCGCCAGGCTGTGCAACCGCGCGGGCAGGCGCGCCAGCTCGTCGCGGGCGAAATCGCGCGCCTCGGATAGCGTGGCCCGCCCCGCCGGGAGCCGCTTTCCCCCGCGCATCACCGGCAGCAGCAGCGGACGGCCCGGCAGCGTTTCCTCGTGTAGCGCGATGACGTCGTGCGCGTCGTCGCTGCCTTCGCCCGTGCGAAACACTTGCTTCCGTCCCGGCAAGATCGTCTTGCCCGTCGAGAGCTTCATCCGCCCGCGCCCGCCGTACGCGACCAGCTTGTAGGCGCTGTCGACGTAGGGCGCGTCCGCGGAGATGCCCATGTGCGTGCCCACGGCGAAGGCGTCGATCGGCGCGCCTTTCTCCAGCAGCTCCGCCACGATGTACTCGTCCAGGCTGCCGCTCACGAAGATCTCCACCTGCGGGAGTCCGCCCTCGTCCAGGATCTGGCGCGCATCCTTCGCCAGGGTCGCGATGTCCCCCGAGTCGAGGCGGATCGCGCTCACCCGGAACTCCGGCCCCAGCTCGCGCGCCAGTCGCACCACCTCGCGGACGCTGTGGAGCGTGTCGTAGGTGTCGACCAGGAGCACGGTCTCCGGGTACAGGGCCACGTACTCGCGGAAGGCGCTGTATTCGTCCTCGTGCGCCTCGATGTAGGAGTGCGCCATGGTGCCGCTGGGCTCGATGCCGTAGACCTGCGCGGCCAGCACGTTGGATGTGGCCGCGACGCCGGCGATGTAAGCGGCCCGCGCGGCCTTCATCCCGGCGTCGGTGCCGTGCAGCCGCCGCAGGCCGAACTCGATGACGGGCCGGCCGCCGGCGGCGCTCACTACCCTGGCCGCCTTGGAGGCCACCACGGTCTGGAAGTGGATCTGGTTGAGCAGGAAGCTCTCCACCAGTTGCGCCTCATGGACGGGTGCAACGACTTCGATGATGGGCTCCTCCGCGAACACCACCGTGCCCTCCGGCGCCGCGTACACGTCGCCGCGGAAGCGGAACGTGGCCAGGTAATCGACGAACTCGCGCGAGAACTGCGGCAGCGAGGCGATATACTCCAGCGCTTCCGCGGAGAACGTCATCGTCTCCAGGTAGTGCAGGGCGTCGTCCAGCCCGGCCGCGACCAGGTAGTTGCGCTGCCGCGGGAGCCGGCGCGCGAACAGGTCGAAGACGGCGGTCTCCACCAGGCCCTCGCGCAGGTAGGCCTGGAGCATCTTGAGTTGGTAGAGGTCGGTCAGGAGGGCGGCGTTGGCGTCCGTGACCCACGCGCGGCGCGGCGACACGCCCTCGCTCATCGTCAGGCCACTTCCTCGATGAGCGCCCCGGCCGTCCGCATCTCCTCCACCGCACGCTCGCCGTCTCCCGGCTCCACGTCGGCCGCGCGGGTGGCGTCGAGGATGAGGTGCACCTCGAAGGCTCCCAACTTCACCCCGTCCAGCACGCTGGCGCGCACGCAATAGTCCAGCGCCACCCCCCCAACCCACAGCCGCCTCACGCCCCCGCGCCGCAGATGCTCGCCCAACTCCGTGCCGTCGAACGCCGAGTACGCCTCTTTGTCCGGCTCGCTTCCCTTGTCGATGATGACTGCGTCCGGCGGCAACTTCAGGTCCGGGCTGATCTCGGCGCCCGGCGTGTTCATCAGGCAGTGCACCGGCCAGGGCCCGCCGCGCTCCACGAAGCTGACGTGGCTCGCCGCATGCCAGTCGCGCGATGCGAAGATGGGGTAACCCGCCTTGCTGGCGGCTTCGATCCAGCGGTTGAGGACGGGGATCACCTCCAGGCCGCTCTCCAGGGGCAACAGGCCGCCGGGTAAGAAGTCGTTCTGCATATCGACGATCAGCAGGGCGTCCCCGGGGACAAGCCGAGGCTCTGACATGGGACTCTCCTTCCGCCGCAGCGCGGCTAGCCCGTCGCGGGCACGTGCTCCTTGAGGTACGCCCCGATCCGGTCGACCGCCTCCTGCCCTTCCGGCAGCGCCGCCCACTGGTGCTGCCAGACGTGGAACATCTCCGGCCACACCTCTTCCGTCACGTCGACGCCGGCGGCGCGCGCCTTGGCCGCGAACCGCGTCGTGTCGTCCAGCACGATCTCCGCGTCGCCCACCTGCATGAGGAGCGGTGGCAGCCCGGTCGCGTCCGCGTACAGCGGCGACGCCAGCGGCGTCTTCGGGTCCGTGTCGCCTAGGTAGTTCGACGCCATCGATTCCAGCATCTCCAGGCTCAGTCGAGGATCGGCCTCGGCGCGGCCTTTGATCGCGTCGCCGCTGTTGGCCAGGTCGGTCCAGGCGGAGATGGTGACCGCCGCGTCGGGCAGGGGAGCGCCCGTGTCGCGGAGGGCCAGCATCATGGCCAGCGTCAGGCCGCCGCCCGCGGAGTCTCCCAGGATGAAGGTGGCGGCGGCCGGCGAGGCGCCGTCGGGTCCGTTCGCGCGCATCCAGCGATAGGCGGCCACAGCGTCATCGACGGCGGCCGGGAACCGATGCTCGGGCCCCAGCCGGTAGTCCACGTTCAGCGCCGCGCAGCCGCTGGCGTGGGAGATCGCGGCCGCCAGGTCGCGGTGCGTCACCACGTTGCCGATGACGTAGCCGCCGCCGTGAAAATAGAGCACGCGGCGCGTCGGGTCGGCCCCCTCCGCCACGGCCCACTCGGCCGAGACACCCTTCACGTTCACGGGCGTCAGGGTCGTGTTCGGCGGCATCGGGTAGGTGACGGCGTTGTAGGCCGCGCGCAGCTCGGCCACGCTCATGCTGGGGTCCAGCACGGGCGCGGCTCGCATCTTCTGGACCATTTCTTGCAGTTGGGGAGATGCCATGGGTCGTCCTTTCCGCGCTCGCTATGCTAGCCCGTCCCGCAACCCGGTACGAGCGTGGCCCCGCTCGGGCTCCGGTGCTAGCCTGGCGCCGATAGCCGCGCATCGAGGGAAGGGGCATGCATGTCGCAACAGAGCCAGGAGGCGGCGCCTGCCGGCGCCGCGGATCTGAAGGTCGATCCCATCACCTTTGAAGTGCTGCGCAACGCCTTCGGGGCCGTCAGCAACGAGATGGCCTTGGTGGTCGCCAAGACCGCCTACTCCACGCCCGTGAACGAGGGACGGGACTTCTCCGGCTCCGTCTACGACCGCCACGGCAAGCTCGTCTCCCAGGGCCAGTTCGACCTCCCGGCCTTCGTGGGACTGACGCTCTTGACCGTGCCCGAGGTCGTCCGGGCCATCGGCCTCGAGAACATGAAGCCCGGCGACATCTACATGATCAACGACCCCTACGTCGCCAGCACCCACTGCAACGACATCCACTTGGTGAACCCGGTCTTCCACGACGGCCGGCTCATCGCCTTCACCACCTCCACCGCGCACTGGTCGGACGTCGGCGGCGTCGCCCCGGGCTCCCTCAACGCCCGCGCCCGCTCCCACTTTGAGGAGGGCGTGCGGATCCCGGCCCTCCACATCTATCGCGAAGGCGTCCTGAATCAAGACATCCTGACCGTGCTCCTGGCCAACATGCGGCAGTCGTGGGAGCGCGTCGGAGACCTCAACGCCCAGACGGCCGCCGTCAAGGCCGGGGCGGAGCGCATCCTCGCCCTCATAGAGAAGTTCGGCCTGCCGACCGTCTTGGACACCATGGAGGAGGTCCAGAACCACTCCGAGCGCTTGGCCCGTTCCTCCTGGACCAGCCTGCCGGACGGTCAGTACCAGTCGGAAGACTGGATCGACCAGGACGTCCACACCGGCGAGCCCAAGGCGATCAGGCTGACCCTCACGGTCGATGGCGATCACGCGATCTTCGACCTCACCGAAAGCGACACCGCCGCCGAGTCGGCCATCAACTGCACCATCGCGGCCACGACCTCCGCCGTGTTCATCGGGCTCGGGGGCGTGCTGCCGCCGATGCCGATGAACACCGGCGTCATGCGCACCATCGAGATCAAGGCCAAGCGCGGCTCCATCGTTTGGGCCCAGCCGCCCGTCGGGATCTCCGGCCTTGCCGCCACCAGCATGGAGTGCGTGGTGGGCGCTTGCATGGCCGCGCTCAGCCGGGCGCTGCCCGAGCGCGGCACCGCCACGCCGTTCAGCATCCTCAACACGGTGTTCGCCGGACACGACGCGCGGCCCGACTTCGATGCCCCCTTCATCAACTACGTCTGGGGCTTCGGCGGTCTGGGTGGCACGAAGTACAAGGACGGCCACAACGTCACCGGCTCGCCCTATTCCGCCAGCACTATGAACATCCCCGCGGAGCTGCAAGAGCGGCGCTACCCCGTCCTCTGGCGCAAGCACCAGTGCAAGGACAGCGGCGGTGGGGCGGGACGTACCCGCGGCGGCACGGGACTGATCCAGATCGTCGAGTTCCCCTGGATCTCGGGCACCATCACCTGCATCGGCGACCGCGAGCGCTTCGGCCCGCCCGGCATCTTCGGTGGCGAGGTGGGTGGCAAGGCCGGGCTGGTGATCAACCACGAGACGGAGAACGAGCGCAACATCGGCATCTTCGCGCTCAACGCCGCCGCGAACGCGGGCGAGACGATGAGCTTCTGGTCGGCGGGGGGCGGTGGCTACGGCGATGCCCTGGAGCGATCGCTGGACCTGATCATCGAGGACCTCAAGGACGACTACGTCACGCTCGCCGAGGCCCGCGAGGAGTACGGCGCGGTCATCAAGGAGAAGGACCGCCGCCGCCAGATCTACGAGGTCGACCAGAAGGCGACCGATAAGCTTCGCAAGAAGATGGCGGCGGATCGCTCCAAGGTCTGACCGCCGGACTCGGAGAACAAATGAGAGGCCCTCGCACGCGAGGGCCTCCTTCAATTGGCGCGGGGCGCGGCGCTACTTAAGGTCGGTCAGCCGCGGCATGACCTCTTTCGCCAGCAACGACACGCTCCGCTCCCATTTGTCCCGCGGCGTCCACTCGTGCGCCATCGTCAGCAACACGCCGAAGCCCCCGACGTGCTTGTACAGCGCCCGGATCTTCTCCTCCACTTCGTCCACCGTGCCCACGATCCAGATGTTGTCCACCAGGTACTCCGGGGTGATGGCGGCATCCGGCATGTCGGGGTCTTCTTTGAACAGCTTGAGGAATTGAAACTTGCCCATCAGGGGCAGGTTGTACTCGACGTAGTCGCGCGTGATCGGGCTGTTCAGCGCGATCTCACGCGCTTCCTCGGTCGTGTCGGCCACAATGACCTCCCGCGACACCCGCCACTCCGAGCGGTCCGGCGTTCGGCCCGATATCTTGGCCCCGGTCTCCACCGCTTCCCACTGCTCGATCAACAGGCGCCGCGCCGCGTAGCCGATGCTCATCGGGATCCAACCGCGCTCGCCCGCCAGCGTGAGCGATGGGGACTTCTCCGTCACGCCCGCCGCCGCGATCGGCGGGTGGGGCATCTGGTACGGCTTGATGTAGACGTGCGAGGCGACGTCCTCCATCGGCTCCGTAATCTTGAACCGCCACCAGCGGTTCCCGTAGTAGCCCGGCGGCAGCCCCTCCCAGATCTTGATCACCATCGCCACGGTCTCTTTGGTCACCTCCCAGTGCTCGCCCGCGGCCGCGTCGACGTTGAACGCGTCGAAGTCCCCCGGCGCCGCGCCCGCCCCGATGCCCCAGCGAAACCGCCCCTTGGCCAGATGGTCCAGCAGCGCGATCCGGTGCGCCAGGGCGAACGGGTTGTGGTTCGGCAGGCAGCTCACCCCCGTCCCTAGCACGATGTTCTTCGTCCTCGCCAGCGCGTTGGCGATGAAGATCTCCGGCGAGGGGATGTTCTCCCACTCCAGCGTCATGTGCTCGCCGATCCACGCCTCCTCGTAGCCCCACTCGTCCATCTTCACGATCTGCTCCAGATCGTCCTGCAGCGTCTTAGCCAGAGGGGAGCCGGGCGGGTGCAGCGGCATCATGAACACGCCGAGTTTCATCACTTCCTCCAGCGCTCACCGCGCCTTGCGCAGTCCGGCCGGAGGCCGGAGGGCCGCGCGGGAGTCTCCCCCCCACGATATGCGCACACGCAGAACGATACCCGGACCGCCGCGGCATGTCACCTGCGACATCGGCGCGACCTCTGGCGCCGCTCCTGGACAGCGGCCGCCGGTGGGTGCTAGCGTTCCCGCTGCCGCGAGACGGTGAAGGAGCAGTCCATGACCACGCTGGAACAACGGGTCCAAGAACTTGAGGACATCGAGGAGATCAAGGCGCTCAAGATCAAGTACGCCCAGGTCTGTGACGACAACTATGACCCACCCGGCATCGGGGCGCTCTTCACGGAGGATGGGGTCTGGGACGGCGGCGAGGGCTTTGGCGTGCACAACGGACGCCAGGCGATCCAGGACTTCTTCGCGGAGGTCCGCAAGGACTTTACCTTCGCACTCCACTACTACATGGGCCCGCAGATTAACGTCGACCCCTCCGGCCGGACGGCGACCGGGACGTGGTATATGTGGCTCCCCGCCACGGTCTCGGGCCGCGCGATGTTCATCTCCGCCACCTACGATGAGGACTACAAGAAGCTGAGCGGGCGCTGGTTCTTCAGCCGCATGAAGATCAACATGAAGTTCATCACCCCGTACGAGTCCGGCTGGGTCAAGGAGCCCATGGCCCTCGGCTAGCGACGGGCTGCGGAGTGGGCATGGCCAAGACGACACCCACCGCCCCCGATCCGTCGGCCCCCGGCGACCGCACGGGCGCGCGCGTCGTCGCGGAGCGCATGGCGCAGGCGGCGTCGGACCTGCTTGCCGCGCTGGACGGCGACCAAAACGCCAAGGCGCGGTTCAACTTCGCCGATGACGCCGAGCGCACCCGCTGGTTCTACACGCCCAACGCCCGCGGCGGCTTGCCCCTGGGGGAGATGACGCCCAGGCAGCAGCGGCTGGCGCACGCCCTCGTCGCCTCCGGCCTCAGCCCCGCCGGCTACGTCACCGCCTCCACGATCATCGGGCTGGAAAACACCCTCGATGCGATGGAGGACTGGCGCAGGACCTGGTACCCCGAGCGCGGTCGCGACCCCGGCATGTACTTCGTCACCGTGTTCGGCGAGCCGCAGGGCAACGGGCCGTGGGGCTGGCGCTTCGAGGGGCATCACGTCTCGCTGCACTACACCATCGCCGACGGCCGTGTGGACTCACCCACACCCACCTTCTTCGGCTCGGACCCGGCGGAGGTGTCGTTCGTCGGCCCTGGGGTGCTGCGTCCGCTGGCCGGTGAGGAGGACCTGGCCCGCGCGCTCGTCCACGCGCTGACCGACGCCCAGCGCGCCACCGCCATCATCTCCGCCGCCGCTCCGCCCGACATCGTGCAGGGCAACCGGCCCCGTGTCATCGACGGCGCCCTGCCCATTCCCGCGCCCGAGATGATGGGCATCCCCACTTCGGAGCGATGGAAAGAGCGCATGCAGCGCGACCGCGAGGAGCTGGGCCTGCGCGACGAGCATTTCGAGGCGCTGCGCTACAGCGACCGGCCCAAGGGGCTGCCCGCGGCGGACATGACCGCCGGCCAGCGAGATGCCCTAACCGCTCTCATCCGTCAGTACATCGACCGCATGCCGGACGAGATCGCCGCCGTCGAGACGGCCAAGCTCGGCGGCGACGCCCTCGCCGCCGTCCACTTCGCCTGGGCCGGCGGCCTGGAGCGTCGGCAGCCTCACTACTATCGTCTCCAGGGGCCGCGATTCCTGGTGGAGTACGACAACGTCCAGCACGACGTGAACCACATCCACGCCGTCTGGCGCGACCCGCGGGGCGATTTCGGAGCCGGCCTGCTGGCGCGGCACGCCGCCGCCGCGCACCGCTAACCCCCCCCCGCGAACGGCGCTTACGCGCCGGCGGCGGCGCGGATCTGCGCGGCGTGCTCCTGCAGGTGCTGCGCGTTGTAGTCCAGGAGCCCGGCTACGGTCTTCATCTGCTCGTGGGCCATCTCCAGGTCTTTCTCGGTGATGTACTTCAGGCGGCCGTCGGCCTTGGCCGAGATGTCGTCCAGCGCCTGAACGGCGTCGGCGGCGCTGGAACAGGAGGGCTTGACGGCGTCGATGCCTGGGTAGCCGCAGGCCTGGCAGGCCTCCGTGACGAACCAGGCCTCCGCATCGATGGTGTGCTCCGCGGCCTCCCGCGCCGACCAGGACGCCTCGCCCTCACCAGCGCCCTCGGCGGGGGACGGTTTCCGCTCCCAGTTGTCCCCGGCCGCTTCGATGGCGGCCTTGAAGTCGGCCCGCCCCTTCGCGATCGCGGCGCGCAGTTCGTCGGGCGTTGGCATGCGTTCCCAGCTTTCTTGGCGCTCCGCGCCTCTGGAGGCCCAGCCTCTAGAGAGCAGAGCCCCGCGCGGCTCCTCTGTTTGACAGCGCGCTCAGAGATAGCACAGCGGTTGTTCGGCGGCAAACCACCCGCTCGTCGATCGCGCCCGGCCGCGACTCCGTCCGTCGGCCTGTCCGATAATGATGGCCGCGACCTCCGGCGGTTGGACCAGGTACCGTCGGAGCCGATGCCCCAGGAACCGATGACCCAGGAACCCCCGGCCCAGGAACTAATGGCCCAGGAACAAATGGCAAAGTGCAGCGTCTAGCCTCGCGAGGGAGAGAAACCATGCCTGTCGCACTCGCGCAGCCGCGCAAACTCGCGCTGGCGCTACTGCTGCTGGTCGTCGTCGCCGTCGCTCTTGCGTCGAGCCTCACCGCGACCGACGCCGGCGCACGGCCCGACGATGAGGAACCCGCCCGCGTCCTCTCCCTGAGCGCCGGCGGCCAGTTCGTGTTCTGGGACCTGGGCCCGGCCCAGGCGGCGGACCTCTTCGGCCCCGTCAAGATCGCCTGGCTCTTCGACCCGGGCGCCCTGAGCTGGACCTCGTTCATCCCGGCGCTCGGTGTCGTGAACTTCCCCCTGCGGGATGGCGATGTCCTCTGGATCGTCTCCCAGGCGGCGCAGGAGATCGTGATCGAGCCCGGCTTCCCCCAGGTGCGAGTGCGCGCGCCGATTGACGCCGTCGAGATCAACATCGCCGAGTCGTTCCCGGTGCAGGTCTTCGTCCACATCCTCTCCGGCTTGCCCAGCGGCTGCGA
Source organism: Dehalococcoidia bacterium (assembly GCA_963663235.2). Taxonomy (GTDB): domain Bacteria; phylum Chloroflexota; class Dehalococcoidia; order Bin125; family Bin125. The sequence continues at coordinate 79,547 of CAXXNO010000009.1, read as the reverse complement.
CGAGTTCGACGCCCTCGATGTCGCCCGCGACGGCCTCACCATCCGCATCGACGTCTGGAACCTGGCCCCCGCGCCGGAGGCTGATATCGCCTGCACCACGATCTACGGCACCGTGGAGCACAACGTCGCCCTCGGCTCCGATTTCGAGTCCGGCCGCGAGTACTCCGTCCTCGTCAACGACATCGAGACGACGTTCGTCGCGCAGTGAGCGTGCGGCGCGCTATACTCGCGCCCGGTCAACGACTCGAACGGCGAGCCTTGGGGAGGAGATCTGCATGCTGTTCCACGGCACCATGCGCCACGATGGCGCCCACTGCCCCGGCTTTCACCCCGAGCTCATGCCCCACATTATCGAGGCGCTCGAGAACATCGACCAGATCGCCGCTCGGCACGGGGTCAAGGTGCACGGCCTCTACAACGCCGCGCCCGAGCACGTGGAGTTCCTCATCGCCGAGGCGGACAGCCCCATGAACATCGCCGCCTTCCTCGGCGATGCCAACCCCTACGGCGAGTTCGCCGAAATGAACGCCACTCCGGTCACCGCCGCCGATGATCTGCTGGCGGCGGCCAGGCAGATGATGCAGGGGCGCTGACGCCGCCTCCGGCTCTCTTCATCGCAATCGCGCGCCCCTCGGGCGGGTAGTACCCTCGCTTCGCGACGCGGGTCGGCGCCGTGTGGGCCGGACCCGGATTCCCCGCGGAAGGACCCAGCCCATGGCTCAGCAGTACCCCAACCGCCCCGAGATGGCGCTCGAACCCGGCAAACGCTACACGGCGACGATCGACATGGAGCGCGGCGGCTCCATCGTCATCGACCTCCTCCCCGACGCCGCCCCCGAGACCGTCAACTCCTTCGTCTTCCTCGCCGGCGAGGGCTACTACGACGGCGTCACCTTTCACCGCGTCATTCCCGGCTTCGTCGCCCAGGGCGGCGACCCCACGGGATCCGGCTCCGGCGGCCCCGGCTACACGCTCCCCGACGAGGTCAACGAGCACAAACACGAAGAGGGCGTGATCTCCATGGCCAAGACGGCCGCGCCCAATTCGGCCGGCAGCCAGTTCTACCTCACGCTGGCGGCCGTGCCCAGCCTCGACGGCGACTACACGGTCTTCGGCAAGGTCCGGGAGGGCATGGACGTGGTGCGAGAGATCACGCCCCGCGATCCGGTCCCCGGCGCTCCGCCTGGGGCGGCGATCAAGACCATCTCCATCGCCGTGGAGTAGCCCCCGCCGCGAAAGCGCCGCGCCGCCCCGGCCGGCGCATTTGCCGCGAGGGCTGTTTCGCTTCGGGCGCGGGTCCGCGATAATGCCTTCCGGCCTCGGGGGCGCTTCGACGCGCGCTGCCACCTGGCCCGCAACGGCGACTGACAGGCGAAAGGACGCAATCGATGCAAATCGGCTCCTACATGAACACCCACGGCGTGGTTTTCCGCAGCGAGACGGAGTTCTGGCTGGAGAACCTCGCCGCCGACGACATGCGCCCCATCGAGTTTGCGCAGCGCGCCGAACGCCTCGGCTATCATTCCCTCTGGTTCCCGGACCACGTCACGCTGCCGCTCCAAACCACCGATGTCCACATCGCCAATCCGGAGTCGGGCAAGCGCCACTACGTCGAGCGGCCCGAGATGCTCGACGCGCTCGTCACGATGGGCGCTGTGGCGGGCGCCACCAGCACCATCAAGCTGGCCACCTCCGTGCTGATCTCTCCCTACCGCCCCCCTCTGCACGACGCCCGCCAGTTCGCCACGGTCGACCGTCTGTCCAACGGCCGCCTCATCGCCGGCGTCGGGGCCGGCTGGGCCAAGGAGGAGTTCGACGCCCTCCACCTCAACTACGAGAAGCGCGGTGAGATGACCGATGAGTGCATCCAGGTCTACAAGACCGCCTGGCAGGACGGGACCCCCAATTTCGATGGGGAGTTCTACAGCTTCCAGAACATCACCATGGACCCCAAGCCGGTACAGAAGCCGCGGCCTCCCATCGTCTTCGGCGGCATGTCCAAGGCCGGGGCCCGCCGCGCGGCCCGGCTCTGCGACGGCTTCTACCCCATCTTCATGCACCCCGGAGCGCGGCCCCACGAGCTCGATCACTTCCAGGATGAGATCCGGCGCGAGGCCCAGCGCATCGGCCGAGACCTCTCCGACTTCATGATGATCGGGCTCGTGGCCGTCCGCATCACCGACGCCAATGATCCGCACTTGCAGCGCAAGGTGCGCCCGATCTGCGAGGGCACGCCGGAGATGATCCTCTCCGACCTCCAGGAGTTCGCCGAGGCCGGCTACTCCTTGATGGTCGTGCATCAGGATTGCCAGACCAGCACGGCCGAGGAGCTGTTCGAGCGCACGGAGCAGTTCAGCCAGGAGATCTTCCCCATCGCCAAGGGCTTCAAGCCGGGCGGCGAGTGGAAGCTGGTCCCCTAGGCTGCCAACCATCGCATGCCATCGAGAGGAGGCGACCGATGAAGGTGCACGCGCTGGGCCACGCGGCGATCAAGGTGCGCGATGTGGAGCGCGCCGAGCGCTTCTACAACGGCCTCCTGGGCATCCCCGTCGCCGCCCGCGACCCGCGCATCCCGGCATCCTTTCTCACCATCCACCGCCACCACGATCTGGCGCTGATCGGCGTCGGGGACGACGCCCCCGCCCCGCCCCGCGGCGCGACCGGCCTGCTGCACGTCGCCTTCAAGGTCGGCGACTCGCTGGAGGAGCTGCGCGAGGTCAAGCGCACCATCGAGGAGGCCGGCGTCTCCATCGACAACACCTCCGACTACACCGTGGCCAAGGCGATCTTCGTCCGCGACCCGGACGGCAACGGCGTGGAGCTCTACGTGGACACGTCCGACGTCTGGAAGACCGATCCCGAGCGCATGCTGGAGATGTCCTCGCTCGAGTTGTAGCGGCGCGCGGCCGCTGGAGCCCGCGGAGGGCCATCGATGACCACGGCGACCGGCACACGGGACCCGGCTTCGGTTGAGGTCCTCACGCCGGCCGGCGACGCCGTCCGCTTGGCGTCACTCTGGGCGCGACAGCCCATCATGCTGGCGCTCATCCGGCACTTCGGTTGAGTGTTTTGCAAGGAGCAGGTCGCGCAGTTGCGCGACGTCCTGCCTCGCATCCACGCCGCCGGCGCCGAACTGGTGATCGTCGGCAACGGCGCGCCGAAGCAGGCCGGCTGGTTCGCTGAGGACTGCGAAATCCAGACCCCCGTTTACACGGACCCGACGCTGTCCGTCTACGAGGCCTTCGGGACGCGGAAGGGAGTCTTCACGCTCCTCCATCCCAAGACCTTTCTCTATCGCTTCCGCGCCATGCGCGGCGGCTACCGGCAGTCGAGCACCAAGGGCTCGGCGACGCAGCAGGGCGGGGTGTTTATCGTGCTGCCGGACGGCTCGATCCCGTACCGCTACCGCAGTCGCCTCTCCGGCGACCATCCTGAGCCTGCCTCTGTGGTTGAGGCCCTGGAGCGGGCCCTCGCCCACCCTTCCACGGAGCCCGCCGCCGCCAACAGGATCACACCCGCCTAGACCGCCGGCCGACGCCGGTGCCACTCCGTCGCCTGCTCGTAGGCGTGGGCGACTTGCAGCACCGTCGCCTCGTCGAAGTGCCGCCCGCCGATCATCAGCCCGATCGGCAGACCCTCGCCGTCGAAGCCGCAAGGCACGCTGACCGCGGGGATGCCCGACACGTCGTAGGGGTGCGTCAGCCGCGCCAGGTCCCGCGTCGGGTCGCCCGCGGCGATGGTCGGCGCCGTGTGCGGCGTGGTCGGCGATACCAGCACGTCGACCTGCCGCAGCACCGCCCGTGTCTCCTCGATCAACTTGCGGCGCAGGCGCTGGTCGTTGATGTAGGTCGTCGCCGCAACCGCCAGGCCGCCCTCCATCGTCGTGCGCACGTCTTGGCCGTAGCCGTCCGGGTGCTCGCGCAGCGTGTCGATGTGGTACGACGCCGCCTCCGCCCAGAGGATGTTGAGCCGTCCCGTCGCGGCCTGGAGGGGCAGCGCCACCTCGGACACGCTGGCCCCCAGCTCCCGCAGCACGTCGACTGCCGCTTCGCAGGCGGCGGTCACGGGGTCGTCGCAGGCCTGCCAGAAGGGGTCGCGCGGCAGCCCGACGCGCAGGCCCCGCAGCTCGCGACCCAATGCGCTGGTGTAGTCGTCCACGGGCTCGTCCGCGCTGCCGGGGTCCTCGCGGTCGTAGCCGGCGATGGCGTTGAGGATGATTGCCGCGTCCTCCACGCTCTTGGACAGCGGCCCCACGTGGTCCAGCGTCCACGACAGCGGCAGCACTCCGCGACGGCTCACGCGCCCGTAGGTGGGCAACAGCCCCACCACGCCGCACAGCGACGCCGGGATCCGGATCGATCCCCCCGTGTCTGTGCCCAGCGCCCCCAGGCACGACCCGGCGGCGACCGCCGCACCGCTCCCCCCGCTGCTGCCACCCGACACGTGCGCCGGGTTCCAGGGATTGTGCACGGCCCCGTAGTGCGGGTTGATGCTGGTGGTGCCCAGGGCGAACTCGTGCAGCGTCAGCTTGCCCGTCAGCACGATGCCCGCGTCCTTGAGTTTCTTTGTGACGAACCCGTCTTCGCTGGGCACGCGGTCGCGCAGGAAGCTGGAGCCCGCGGTGGTGGGGATCCCCGCCGTGTCGTAGAGATCCTTTAGCGCGAAGGGGATGCCCTGCAGCGGCCCGCGCTCGCGACCGGCCTGCAACTCCGCGTCGGCGGCGGCTGCCTGTTCGCGCGCGATGTCGGCGGTCACGGTGATGTAGGCGTTGAGCGTCGGCTCGGTCTGCTCGATCCGGCGCAGGACCGCTTCCGTCAGCGCCACCGATGTCAACGTCCCGTCGCGCAGCGCCTCGGCGGCGTGCCGGATCGTCAGGTCGTAGGCCTCACCCGCCATGACTTACTCCCGGCGCATCCGCAGCCCGAAGGCGGGCTCCGTCTCGCCCAGGTCACGCGGTGCGACGCCGGACGGGCGCGCTAACATCGCCAGCACCGTCGGCGCGATGGCCCGCAGGCCCTCGTCGTTGATCTCGATCTCCGCGGCCTCCGCCACCGCGCGCAGCCGTTCGATCACGTTGGGGTCGGCGCTCATAGGCTCCTCCGAGACGCGAGCCGAGGGATCGGCCGCGGGCAGCATAGCGCCTCGCTACAACGCCATGCCCCATCGCGACCGCCTCGGCGCTATCCTCCCTGGAGCCGCACGAGCGCGGGCGCACGGAATGAGGCCGGGATGCCTGGGGAACGCGCGGACCTGATCCTGCACGGCGGCGTCGTCCACACGGTCGACGCCGGGAACCGCCTCGCCGAGGCCGTCGCCGTCTCCGACGGCCACATCCTGGCCGTCGGCTCAAAGGCGGACGTGCTCGCGACCGCGGGGCCGTCGACGCAGCGGGTCGATCTCCGAGGGCGCTCCCTCCTCCCCGGCTTTATCGATGCCCACGCGCACTTCCCCTGGCTGGGCGAGACGCAGGAGTCGATCCGCTTCAAGGCGACGGGGATGGACAATATGGCCGCCATCGTGCGCGCCGTTGGCGAGCGCGCTGCAGGGGCTCCCGCCGAGACCTGGATTCGCGGCTGGGGCTACGACCAGTCAAAACTGGCGGAGGGGCGCCACCCCACTCGCTTGGACCTGGACCCCGTCTCCCCCGACCACCCCGTCCTCATCACCCGCACTTGCGGCCACATCACTGCCTGGAACACCAAAGCGATGCAGCTCGCCGGCCTCACCGATGACACCCCGGACCCCGAGGGCGGCCGCTACGACCGCCGCGACGGCCGCTTGCTGGGCGTCGCCTACGAGCGGGCCAATATCCCTCTCGCGAGCGCCTCGCAGGCCACGGCGGAGGAGACGCGCGCCTGGCTGGTGGGCGCAAACCGCGCCTACCTGGCCGCCGGCTGCACCAGCGTGCACGATGCGCTGGGCCTCACCGGCCCCGCCATGAACCACGCCACCGATCTGGTGCAGAGCGGCGCGTTGCAGGTGCGGCTCTACGGCTTCGTCACCGTGAACGCCGCCGATCATCCCCACGTTCCGGTCCTCGCCACCGGCTATCGCTCCGGTTTCGGCGACGATCGCCTGCGTATCGGCGCCTTCAAGGTGATCACGGACGGCTCCAGCTCCGGCCCGACCGCCGCCACCCGCGACCCCTACACCTCCAACCCGGACGACTCCGGCATCGCTTACTGGTCGCAGGACGGCCTGGATGACCTCGTCGGCCGCGCGCACCGGGCGGGCTGGCAGTGCACGGTCCACGCCGTGGGCGATCGAGCGATCGAGCAGTCGCTCGACGCCATGGCCCGCGCGCAGCGGGAGTTCCCGCGCCGGGGACTGCGCCACCGCATCGAGCACTGCGGCATCGCCCCGCCGGATCTCCAGGCGCGCGTGATCGCCCAGGGCATCCTGCCCGTAATGCAGCCCGCCTTCTTCTGGGAGTTCGGCGACGGCTACATCCGCAACTACGGCCGTGAGCGGGCCGACGTCATGTTCCCCGCCAGGTCGCTGCTGGAGGCGGGCGTTACCGTCGCTGGCTCCTCCGACGCCCCGGTCACCGACTATCGGCCCCTCTTTGGCATCGAGCAGGCGATGACCCGCGCGACGATGTCCGGCGACGTCTGCGGGCCCGGTGAGCGCGTCGACCTGAACACCGCCATCCGCATGCACACCATTAACGGCGCTTACGCCTCGTTCGAGGAGGACCGCAAGGGCAGCATCGAGGTCGGCAAGCTCGCGGACCTGACGATGCTCAGCGCCGACCTGCGATCGCTCCCGCCGGACGAGATGCGCGACCTGCCGGTGGCGGCGACCCTCGTGCAGGGCCGCGTCGTCTACGAGTCGAGTTAGGCCGGCGACGCCGAGACACCGCCGGGACACCGCTGACGCGGGTGGAACGGTGCGACTCACCGCGCCTATCCTAAGTCCGTTCCGAAGGAGCCCCGAATGACGACGACAAGTACCGACGTCCCGACCCTCATCGGCGCGGAGTGGGAAACGCCCGTCTCCGCCACTGTGGACGAGATTCCGGATCCGGGCACCGGTCAGACCATCGCCCGGCTGCCCTATTCCACGATGGACGAGATCGATCGCGCCATCGCCGCGGCACGGGCGGCGCTGCCGGAGTGGAGCGATACCCCGGCGCCGCAGCGCGCGCAGGTGATGTTCCGCCTCAAGGCGCTCATGGAGGAGCGCCTTGAGGACCTCGCCCAACTCGTCACCCTGGAGAACGGCAAGACGCTGGCGGAGTCCCGCGGCGAGGTACGCCGCGGGATCGAGGTGGTGGACTTCGCCTGCTCGGCGCCCACGATCTTGATGGGCTCGAGCCTGGATCAGATCGCTCCCGGCATCGACGAGGAGATCGGCCGTTTCCCCGTCGGCGTGGTCGCCGGCATCACTCCCTTCAACTTCCCCGTGATGGTGCCGATGTGGATGATCCCCATGGCGCTGGTCTGTGGGAACGCCTTCGTGCTCAAGCCCTCGCAGCGGACGCCGCTCTCGGGCGTGCGGCTCGGGGAGCTGCTGCTGGAGGCGGGGCTGCCGCCCGGGGTCTTCAACGTCGTGCACGGCGCAAACGACGCGGTCAACAAACTCCTGGCTCACCCGGATATCGCCGCCGTGTCGTTCGTCGGCTCGGCTGGTGTGGCGCGCTACATCTACGAGACGGCCGCGGCCCACGGCAAACGCGTGCAGGCGCTGGGCGGGGCCAAGAACCACATGCTGATCATGGACGATGCCGACTTGGAGCAATCGATCCCGGCCCTCATCGCCTCGGCCTTCGGCAGCGCCGGCCAGCGCTGCTTGGCCGGCAGCGTGGCGCTGGGGGTCGGCTCCGTGGGCGATGAGATGGTGCGCCGGCTCGTGGATCAGGCCGAGGCCCTCCACTTGGGCCCCGGCCGCGATCCCGAAACCGACATGGGGCCGGTGATCCGCGACGAGCGCCGCACGGAGCTGCTCGCCTACATCGACGAGGCGGCCGGGCAGGGCGCTCGCCTGGTCACCGATGGCCGCGGCGCGGGCCCGGCCGACGGCTTCTTCTTGGGCCCCACCATCTTCGATAACGTCACGCCCGACATGCGCATCTGGCGCGATGAGCTCTTCGGGCCGGTGCTCTCGGTGATGCGCGCCTCCGACATCGATGAGGCGCTCACGCTGCTCAACGCCAGCACCTACGGGAACATGGCCAGCATCTTCCCCTTCGGCGGCTGGAATCAGTCGTTCTACGGCGACCTGCACGCCACCGGCATGGACTCGGTCCATTTCTACACCAGCACTAAGGTCACTGTGTCGCGTTGGTTCTGACCTGATGCCCAGCGATGCTCCGGGACTGTCCGGACCCACGTCCCACGTCTACTTCTCCCAGCGCCTGCGGCTGCACTACGTCGACTGGGGCAACAACGACGCGCCGCCCCTTCTCCTGGTCCACGGCGGCCGCGATCACTGCCGCTCTTGGGACTGGGTGGCGCAGCGCCTGCGCGATCGCTACCACGTGATCGCGCCGGACCTGCGCGGCCACGGCGACTCGCAGTGGGTCATCGGCTCTGGCTACGCCATCAACGACTACGTCTACGACGTCGCGCAACTGGTCCATCAGCAGAGCCTGGAGCCGGTCACCATCATCGCCCACTCGTGGGGTGGGGCGGTGAGCCTTCGCTACGCCGGTCTGTACCCGGACAAGGTGCGCAAGATCGTGGCCATCGAGGGGCTGGGCCCCTTGTGGCGGCGAAACAAGGACCGCAAGCCGAGGGAGGTGCACGAGCAACTCCAGGAGTGGATCGACGTCGTTCGCGGCATGGCCGGCCGTCTCCCACGGCGCTACGAGAGCATCGATGCCGCCATCGCGCGCATGCGCAAGGCGAATCCTCGCCTGTCGCCCGAGCAGGCGCGCCACCTCACCATCCACGGCATGAACCAGAACGAGGACGGCACCTACACCTGGAAGTTCGACAACTACGAGCGGATCTGGATGCCCGACCCCGCGGCCGCGGAGATCGCGCGCGCGCTCTGGCGTCGCATCACGGCCCCCACGCTGTTGATCCACGGGGCCGAGAGCCCCACCAGCGATCCCATGGAGGAGGGCCTGCTCGAGGAGTTTCCCGACGCCCGACTCTGGACGGTGCCCGAGGCGGGCCACTGGGTCCACCACGACCAGCTGGATCTGTTCGTGCGAACGGTCCGCGACTTCTTCGACGAGTAACGCGCGCGGCCGCCGCCGTCAGTCGAAGATCTTGGCGATGCGCATGATCGAGTCGTACTGGCTCCCCGACGACTGCAGCGCGGACAGGGTCAGCCATTCGATGCCGGCCGCCTGCCACTCCTCCACCTTGTTGCGCACCTGCGATGCCGTCCCGATGATCCCCATCCCCTCGGCCATCTCTTCCGAGATGGAGTTCAGCATCGCCTCGTCGTCGCCCGCCGCCAGCGCCGCCAGCCCCCGCTCCGCGTCCTTTCCGTACCCGACCTCCCGGTAATACTCGACATAATTGTTCATCCGCAGGTAGAAGGACAGCACGTGGCGCACGGCCGCCAGCCCCTCGCTGCGGTCCTCCGAGACGTACGTGGGAACGATCGCGCCGCGGATGAAGCCCTCCGGCTGGCTCCCGGGGAACTCCTTGAGCGTGGTCGGGAAGTGCGGGAGCGCCCAGTTGTTCGCCAGGAACCCGTCCGCGATCTCGCCGGTGAGGTAGGTCATCTTGCGTCGCAGGACCGCAAGGATGATCGGCGGCATCGCCCAGTCGGCGGCGGCCTCTTTGACCTCCGCCACGTAGCGACGCATGTGCGGGATCGGCCGCTCGGAGGGGATCCCGTAGCGCGTGAGGACGTCGGCGTGGCCGATCCCCAGGCCCAGCACGAACCGCCCGTCGCTGATCTCGTGGTTGAAGGCCGCCGCTGCCGCCATCTCCACCGGGTGGCGTGTGTACGTCACGGCGATGCCGCTGCCCACGCGGATCTGCTTCGTCGCTTGGATCACGGCGGTGGTGAGGCTGAGGGCGTCGTAGGGCGGCGGCTTAGTCCCCTTCGACGTCAGGATCGGGCTGTAGTCGTGCGGGCAGAAGACGTGCGGGAAGCCCCGCCGGTCCAACTCTTGGGCCAGCTCGACCACCTGTTTGCGCTGGCCCGTCCGCGCGCTGATGATGAATCCCGGCTTGGGCATGGCGATGCTCCCCCTCTCGCGGCGATGCGTGGCGAAGGCTAGCATCGCGCGCGCCTTCGCGCCCGGCCGTCCAACGGAGAAATTCGATGCCGCCGACGACTCTGGCTCAGCCCTTGCCCCGCTCGCGGACGGCATGCGCGTCTGCGTCCGCGGCGCTCAGGCTCCGCCCTCCCACGCTGGGTATAGCGGTGTGGCCTGCGCGATCGCCGCCGGCCACACCACCCGCCGGACGCCGTCCTGCCACTGCACCACCAGGGGCTCGCCGCCGATCTGGCGGCCGCTGACCGGATCGATGCGAAAACGCCCGTAGAAGCTCGTGAAGTCGAGTTCGGCGGCGGCCGCGCGGAGCCGCGACGCCTCCAGGGAGCCGGCGCGCTCCACGCACTGCTGGATCACCAGGCCGGCTGCGTAGGCCTGTGCCGCCGGGTACCCCGCCGGGTCGGAGCCGCCTTGCCGGAACGCTTGTGCGAACTCCTCGGCGGTCGGGCCGATCTCCGGGGCGGCGTCGACGACGGGCTCCCACTGGCTGGGGCCCAGGAAGCCGTCGGCGGCGTCGCCGAGCTGCCGCCGGAACTCGTCCACCCCCGCCGCGACGAGCGCCGCGGCCTTCGCGCCGCCGTAGCCGCCCCCGTAGCCATCGACGAGCCGCCGCGCCAGGCGCACGTCGCTCTCCAGCTCGCCCGCGGCCAGGATCACGTCGGGGTGGCTCTCTCCCAGCACGGCCAGCAGCCCATCGACTCCGGCGTCCGGCCCCCCGTGGTCATCCTGGTGCACCACTTCGAACCCCAACCGCTGCGCGGCTGCCTCGGCGCCGGACAGGACGGCGCCGGCGAATCCGCGCCGAGCATCGCCCAGCAGCGCCACCCGTCGGGCCGAGGGGTCGACCTGCCGCAGCAGTTCCAGGACGCCGGCGAAGTAGCCGCTGGCCGGCCGCAGCACACCGACCACCCCGGGATACCCGCGTTCGTAGAGCCCGTCCGCCGCGCCGCCGTGGTTCCAGAGCAGCGCTCCGTACTCGTCCGCGACGCGCGCCGCGGCCATCGTCAGGCCGCTCGAGTACGGCCCCAGCAACACGTCCACACGATCGACCGCCAGCAGCTTCAGCGCGTACGACGCCGCCAGCCGCGGCTCGCTGCGGTCGTCGTAGGAGGAGAAGCGGACGGAGACGGCTCTACTGCTTGTACCGATGTGGAGGCCGCCCGAGCGGTTCACGTGCTCCACCCACAGCCGGGCACCGGCCAGAGCCTGGGCGCCCTGGATCCGGTAGCGGCCGGTCAGGGACGCCGTCATCCCCAGGCGAACCTCGCGACGTGGTTGTGGCACCGTGCGATCCCGGATGGCGCGGCGGTCTGCTCCGCCACCTTCGCCGTCCGCTGTCAGGCTAGCGCGTCGTTGCCGCTGAGGGCCCGCGGCCGGTCGAGTCGCGGCCGCGGGATCGCGACGCGTGATGCGGGCCGAGTTCCGGCTCGGCCAACGATGGCCCGTCGAGCGACGGCGCCTGCCTCTCGCGGCGGCTCACGCCGCCACGGTCGGTCGTCGATCTGGACGTCCGGCGGCGGGCCGCCGTCGGCTCTAACCTGCGCTCTACGTGGCCTGATCGCTCCGGCACACGGGGCAGACCTTTTGCAGCGGCTTGAAATTCGCCACCGCTCCTAGGCAGGTCGCGTCGTGGATCTTTCGCACTATGCTCTTGTTTTCGGCCATCCTGCGGCTCTCCTATCCATCCGGCTCCGGCGCGAGCCGCGCGACTGAGCGCCGACCGGCCTCACCTGCTGTGTAATCTCGCTCCGACGGCCGGACTCGTCAAGCGATGGGGGGCGCCACTCTGGGCGCCGCGCGGGCGGCTGGGCCGTGCCTGCGTGGCCGCCACCGTCGCCCGCTCCTGTAGTCTCTGGCTACGGGTCGCGGACGCAGCGGACCTGTGCGGCGGCCGAGCGGCGATCGGGAGTTCCGGGTGAAGGCCCAACTGCATCGCCTGGCTTGCGGACGAAGGACTGGGCCGCATGACCACTGATCAACCCGTGCGATCGCCGCAGACCGCGCCGCTCACGGTGCGGAAAGCGACCCTGGCCGACGCGCCTGTGCTCACGACCGTCCTGGCCAAGGCCTTCGACAAGGACCCGCTCGTCGATTGGTGGGCGCGCAAGGGCCGCAAGCGCGGCGCCTCCATCGAGAAGCTCTTCGCGCGCTCGTTGCGAACGGACACGCTCCCCTTTGGGGAGGTGTACGCGGACACGGACCTTCGCGGTACCGCGCTCTGGGAGCCGCCCGGGAAGCCGCCGCCGAGTCTCCGGGAGAGGATGGCGTTTCGCCGGCACATGGCCGGGGTCGCCGGCTTGCGCCACGCGCGGGCGGTGATCAAGAGCCTGGACTTCTTGGACGAGCGGCATCCGCACGTGCCGCACTTTTACCTGCTCGCGATCGGCGTCCTGCCCGAGATGCAGGGGCGCGGCCTCCGCGGCCTGGCCACGGCTCTCATGCAGCCCGTGCTGGAGCGCTGCGACCGGGAGCGCATCCCCGCCTACCTCGTCTGCACCAACGTCCGCAACGTTCCGCTCTACGAGCGCAACGGCTTCGCCGTGACCGAAGAGGTCGTCCTGCCCATGGGCGGGCCCAAACAATGGCTCATGTGGCGCGACCCCCAAGGCGGGTAGGCAAGCGCTCGTAGACGCCCTGCACCGCCCGCGGCGCTAGATGTCCCGCCGCCACTCCCCCTTGGCCTGGAATTTCTTCGCGGTCGGGATGATCTCCGACCCAAACTGCGCGATGCGGTCGCGTAGCTCGGAGACCGTGCCCGTCGGGCAATCCATGTGCACCGCCATCATCGAGTAACCGGCCTCGGAGAGCTTCTCCAGGTCGGACAGCACCTGCTCGACAGAGCCCGCCGCGTGCGGGCGCGGCTCCCGGCTGCCGAAGGCGTCATGTGAGTCGGTGATGCGCGCGGCCAGCGTCCCCAGCATGCGGAAGTTGGTGAGGTCGCGCCCGATCCGCTCCGCTTCGCGCCGGATCTCGTCCTGCATCGCGTCGTAGTGGTCCGCCCGGATGGCAGGCTCGGAGAAGATGGGGTAGAAGCCGTCGCACAGGCGCGCCGCCCGGCGCGCGCCCTCTTTGGTCACGCCCCCAAAGACGATCGGCGGATGCGGTTTCTGGATCGGCTTGGGGTTCATCACCAGGTTGGCGAAGTCGTAGTGCTTCCCGTGGAACTCCACCAGGTCGTCGGTCCAGGCGCGCTTGTAGATCTCGATGCACTCCTCCGTCATCGACGAGCGATCCTCGAAGCGCAGCCCCAGCCCCTCGAACTCCTCCCGGCACCACCCCGCGCCCACCCCCATGATCAGCCGCCCGTTGGACAGCACGTCGATCGTCGCGAACTGCCGCGCGTCGCTCATCGGGGGCCGGTACGGGCTCACCAGCACCGACGGCGCCAGCTTGATCCGCGTGGTGTGGGTCGCCACCGCGCCCATCACCACCGCCCCGTCCAGCATGTCGAAGCGCTCCGGATAGTGCCGCCGGGCCGTCTCCGTGTTCACGTAGGTGATGGGGACGCTGGTGGGCGGCATCGCCACGTGGTCGGAGAACCACAGCGAATGGAAGCCGTTCGCCTCCCCGAGCTTGGCGATCTCCACCGGCTGCATCTCCGGCGCGGGTACCGCTTGCAGCCACCACTGCGTCTCGTCCCGCGTGCCCAACCCGTGCGTGTCCATGAACAGGCCGATCTCCATCGCGCGCTGCTCCTCTCCGCTCCCTGCTCGTGCTTCCGGCTGTGAGCCACACAGGATCAGACCGCGCCATGGAGCCGCGCGGTCTGACCCTGGTCGCCGCTGCGATCGGCTGCTGGACCGTCGAGCGCCTGCGGCTAGGTCTCCATCTCGACGAACTGCTGCTTCACCCAGCCCTTATCGACCGGCGTGAGGAATTGGTTGTGGAACGTCTGCCGCGAGATCAGCCACTTCCCGTTCACCTTGCGGTACTCGTCGTCGTACGTGATCGCGATGAAGACCGCTTCCCCATTGACCGTGGCGGGCTCCCACAGGTACCAGTAGGCTTTCGCCTCGGTCCCCGATGGCGCCACGTCGATGATCTCCCCAGTCATGAAGTGGAGGAAGAAGGTGATGTTGTCCCCCACGCTGCCGAAGAAATCCGAGATCTCCTTGCGCCCGTTGAACGGCCCGAAGTCGCCGTCGATGATGCCGTCCTCGGTGAAGAGCGCGGCGTATTCCTCGCCCGATGAGAAAGCGTCGACAACCTTTGCGTACACGTGCTTATGCCGCCGGATCGCCTCGGTGTCCTCCAGAAGCTGGACTCGTTGCTCAAGCGTCGCCATTCACTCTCTCCTCTCGTGCCCTTTCGGTTGACGGCGGAAAGACTAGCAGGTCGGGCGGCGGAAGGGAGCCCAGGCGCGCCGCGGTTGCTGTGGAATTTCGGGGGGGGCATGTTAGGCTGAGCGCCTGTCGGCGCGTCTCTGATGCTGATTCGGTGTGGAGGGCAGGCGACCATGCTGTTTCCGGTGACCACCGTTGGGAGCTGGGCTCGTCCCCCGGACCTGATCCGCGCCCTCCGGGGGCGCCAGGCCGGGGAGATCTCCGAAGCCGACTTCGCCGCCGTGGCAGATCAGGCCGTCCTGGAGGCGCTCCGCTACCAGGAGGACGCCGGGGTCGACATCATCACGGACGGCGAACAGCGCCGCGATAACTTCTACTCCTTCGTCGTCGACAAGATCCAGGGCATGCGCCTCATGGCGGTCTCCGAGTTGCTGGACTACGTCCCCGACCGCGCCCGCTTCGAGGAAACCCTGCGCGCCCTCGATGTCCCCTCCTTCGCCATCAAGAGCCCGGTCGCCGTCGAAAAGCTCCGGGTCCGCGACGGCCTCGCCCGCGACGAGGTCGCCTTCCTCCAGCGGCACACCCAGAAGCCCATCAAGGTCCCGCTGCCCGGCCCCTACCTGTTGAGCCGCGCCGCCTGGTTCGAGCAACTCTCGCGCGACGCCTATCCCACGCAGGAGGACCTCGCCGCGGATGTCGTGCAGATCCTCCGCGACGAGATCATCGCCTTGCGCGATATGGGCGTGGCCTTCATCCAGCTGGACGAACCGACCTTGACGCAGGTGGTCTACGGCGAGGAGAGCCAGGAGACGTTCATGTGCGCGGCGCTGGGATCGCGCCGCGACCCCACCGAGGAGATGGAGTTCGCGCTCCAACTCATGAACGAGACCGTCGACGGCATCGACGGCGTCCGCTTGGGCGTCCACGTCTGCCGTGGCAACTGGAGCCGCCGCGAGGACGTGCTCCTCAGCGGCAACTACGGGCCGCTGCTGCCGTATCTCGTGCAGATGAACGTGGACCAGTTGGTCCTGGAGATGGCCACCCCCCGGGCCGGCGAGGTGGAGGTCTTCAAGGAGTACGCCAACGAGAAGGAGATCGGCTTGGGCGTCGTGAACCCCCGCAGCGACGACGTCGAGGACGCGGAGACCATCGCCGCACGCGCCCGCGACCTGCTCCAGTACTTCGATCCCGAGAAGATTTACCTCAACCCGGACTGTGGCTTTGGCACCTTTGCGGAGCGCTCCGTCAACACCCCGGAGACGTCGTTCCGCAAGCTCAAAGCGCTGCGCCAGGCGGCGGACATCCTGCGCCGGGAGTACGCCCCGGTTGCCGAAGGGAGCCGATGATGACGACGAAGCCGGACACGATCAACGGGCTGCACCCCGAGAAGCTGGAAGCGGTCATCGCGTCGCTGAAGAAGCCCGAGAACCTCAAGGCCTTCAGCGGCCCCTGGCGCTCGCGCGTCGTCTGGCAGGATGGCTTCAAGGCCAAGGCGCACACCCGCACCCACACCGTCGAGTTCGATGAGCCCGCCGACCTCGACACCAAAGACACCGCCGCCAGTGCCCACGAGCATCTGCTCTCGGCCGTCGGCTCCTGCATGATGGTCGGGTTCGTGCTGAACGCCACCCGCCAGGGCGTCCAGATCAAGAACCTCGAGATCGCACTGGAAGGCAACTTCGACAACATCCTCAAGTGGGCTGACCTCGACGACGCCGGCAACCCCGGCTACGGCGGCATCACCGCCAAGGTCTATGTGCAGGCCGACGCCGACGAAGCCACGCTGCGCAAGATCTGGCAGAAGGCCGTCGACGGCTCGCCCGTGGCCCAGAGCGTCACCCGCGCCACCCCCATCAACGTCGCCTTCGAGGCGCTATAGCGAGGCGCTATAGCGAGGCGCTGTAGGAGGCGTTATCGGAAGCGCTTCTAGATGATCGAACTTGTCGACGCGGCCTGGCTCGAGCGTGAGCTCGCCGCTCCCGCCGGCCGCCTCGTCGATGCCCGCCGCCCCGTCAAGTACCTCCAGGGCCACATCGGCGGCGCCATCAACTTGCCCCTGGCGCAAATCTTCGACGCCGACGGCCGCCTGCGCCCCGACGATGAGTTGGCCCAGTGGTTCGGCGCCGCCGGGGTCGGCGCCGGGATGCCCGTGGTCGTCTACGACGCCTACGACGGCCAGAGCGGCGCCATGCTCGCCTGGCTGCTCGACTACCTCGGCCACCCCGACGTGCGCTTGCTGGACCACCCCTTCGATCGCTGGGCCGCCGGCCACGAGATCTTCTACCGGCCGCTGACGGCCCCGCCGGCGCAGTTCACGCTGCGGCCGCGTCCCGAGCTGCGCGTCTTCGCGCCCGATCTCGCGGGCGCGGATCCGCCGGTCCTCCTGGACACGCGCAGCGTCGAGGAGTTTACCGGCAGGCAGGTCACGGAGGACCGCGCCGGACATATCCCCGGCGCGACCCACATCCGCTGGACCGAGTTCGTGACCGAGGGCGAGACTCTCTTCGCTTCACGCGCCCACGTTGCGGCCCTGCTCGCCGCCTCCGGCGCCCAACCGGGTCCGCATCCCCGTCCCAGGATCGTGACCTACTGTCGCAGAGGCCCTCGCGCGGCGGTGGCGCTGATCGCGCTACAGCGCCTCGGCTACGAAGTCAGCCTCTACGACGGATCCTTCGCCGACTGGGCGGCGCGCCCGGAACTGCCGGTCGAAGTCTGACCTGTTGCGCCCGGCGCCCTGCGCGCCGAGCGGTTCGGCGAGGCCGCGGGCCCTCCAGCGCGGTTAGCAGGGGATGACGCTGTCGTGGTTGAGGTGCGGTACCGTTGCCCCCTCCACCAGCCAGTGGTGCGACGTCTCGAACCCGTCCAGGTCGCACGCCGAAGGGCCGTCGCCGACAAAGCCCACGGTCCGGCCCATGAGGTCGTTCTCGTCGCCGTGGTGCCCGAGGCTGAGCGCGTGACCCAGCTCGTGCATCGCGATCTCCTCGACCACCGCGTCGCTGTTCCCGATGCCGAAGGAGCTGCTCGAGATCTGGATCTTCACGTGCACCCGGAAGCCGTCGGCGTCGAACGATGACTGCGCCGATCCGGCGATCACGCCGCCGCCCTTCTTGATCTGGATCTCGATGTCGGCCTTCTTGTCGCCGTCGTCGCCGCCACCGCCGCCACCGCCGTGGTCGGGCGGTGCTTTGATGTTATGGCCGAGCAGGATCAATTCCGCCGCGGCCGAGCTAGAGCTAGAGCTACTTTCAGCTAGCGGCACCAGGTCAAAGACCCAGTTGCCCCCCTCCCGGTCGTCGATCTTCGCGTTCCAGGCGGTGATCGCATCCTCGACGGCGTCCACCGTGTCCGCCGGGATGTTCCCGCTCGCCTTGATCACGTAGGTGACCTCCACGCGCGGCGTGGGCGAAACGGCGGTCTGGTCCGCGCCGCCCCAAGGCCGGCTGATATCCAGCGTGTTTACGTCGTGCAGCGCCAGCGCGATGCCGCCGCTCAGCAGCAGGCTCGTCAGGCCTAGGAGTACGAAGAGCCGTCTCGGAAATCTCATGCCTATCTCCCTTGATACCCACAGTCCGTTCGGCGGCCGCCGGGGATGCCCGGCGCTGGGCCGCACCGGGGGGGCGTCCGTCACGATCTTCGGTGCCCCCGTCGGTACCCTCTACGAGAAAAACCCTACTACGGGCTCGTACGGCCCGCCACGCCGGGTCTGGACATTACTTTGATACTCGCCCGTCGATGCCGGACCTCGTGTAAGGGATGGCCGCCGCGGGCGAACGCAGCCCAGATCGCCGCAAGCAGCGGCGTCGCTCAGCTGGCCCCGGCCGTCGACGCGGCGGGGACCGGGCTCCGCTCGAACGGGCCCTTGAGGTCCAGTTCGTCGGCGATGTCGCGCACGGCCGGCATCACCTCTTTGCCCAGCAGCTCGATGCAGCGCATCGAGTCCTGGTGCCCCATGCCGCCGTCGTTGCCCCAGAACGCGAAGATCCCCGGGCGCGTCTCCTCCATGAGCACGCGTAGCTTCTTCACCACTTGGTCCGGCGTCCCGGCGACGATCTGCATGCTCTCGATCTGCTTCTCCAGGGAGGGCGCGCCTTCGCCGCGGGGGCTGGCGCGCCGCCCGTTCGCGATCTCTACCCAAGCGCGGCGCTGTCGCGGCGACGAGTAGCCCGCGGGGCTGCTCCAGGTGGGATGAACCAGGCCGGTGAACTCACCCATCATCCACAGGTACTCGCGCGCGTTCTCCAGCGCCTTCTCTTCGGTGTCCTGGACGTGCACCCGCAGCAGGTAGCCGCGATGCTCCGTCCCCGGCGTGTAGCCCTCTTCCTCGGCGGCCTCGTTGTAGACGGCCCAGATCTTCTTCGTCGCCTCGATGGTCGTGTTGAGACAGATGAACGGGTAGCGATGCTTCGCCGCCCACAGCGTGGTCTCCCGGCTCACGACGCCCGGGATCCAGATGGGCGGGTGCGGTTTCTGCAGCGGCCGCGCCCAGGGGTTCACCACCCGCTGCTGGTAGTGGTTGCCTTCCCAGCGGAACGGTCCCGGCTCCGTCCACGCCTTGATGATGAGATCGTGCGCCTCTTGGAACCGCTCGCGGTTGTAGGCGGGGTTGGTGCTCGTGGCCAGTTGCTCGGTGCCGCCGCCGCGGACGAAGCCGGAGACCAGCCGTCCCTTCGAGATGAGGTCGATCATCGCCAGCTCTTCGGCCAGGCGCACCGGGTTCTCGCTGATCGGCGTGGGGTTCCCCAATAGGACGATCTTCACGCGCTCCGTCGCGGCGGCGAGCACGGCGGCGAAAATGTTGCACTTGGCCTGCATGCAGAACGGCGCGGAGTGGTGCTCGTTCAGCATGATCCCGTCGACTCCGACCTCCTCGGCCAGCAGGTACTCTTCCAAGCGCTCGTTGTAGAGCCGGCTGGCGTCCACCGGGTTGAAGTGTCGGTTGGAGAGCAGCAGCACGGTCAGGTCGTCCGTCTCCCGGCTCGCCTCCCTGGGGTACGTCGAGAGCGGCTGCTCGGTGAAATACATCAAGTGCATGGGGATCGCCTTCCGCGCATCGGCTCTGGCGCGGATCATAGCGCACGGCAGCGGCTGCGGCGGCGCTCAGATCTCCGCGTGTTGTTTGTACCAGCCGGCCGCTTGCTCGTAGGCGTGGGCCACCTGCAGCATCGTTGGTTCGTCGAACGGCTTCGCCGCGATCTGCAAGCCCACCGGCAACCCGTCGGCGTCGAAGCCGCACGGTACTTGGATCGCGGGCAGGCCCGTGATGTTGAACAGCCCCGTGTACAGCGCCCCCCGCACGATGCGCATGCTCATGCTGACGACCTGCTCCGGCACGGGCCCGGGCCCCTGGAATCCGACGGTCGGGATCAGCAGCACGTCGACCGTCTCGCTCAGCGCCGCCAGGAGCCCGTCGCGGATCTGCGCGCGTGCCCGGCAGGCGTTCAAGTAGGCCGTGCTGTCGTAGAGCAGCCCCCAGGTCATCAGTTGCCGCGTGTGGGGGTTGTACCGATCGCCGTGCGCTCGCAGGTTGTTCACGTGGATGGCGCCGGCGTCGGCCCAGAGCAGGGGCAGCACCACCGCCGAGAGTTGCTCGTGGGATACCGTGGGCACGTCGATGATCTCCGCGCCCAATCGCTCGAACACCGGGATCGCCGCCTCGAACGTCGCGCGCACTTTGGGGTCGCAGCGCTCTTCGTACAGGCCGCGCAGTAGCCCGATCTTCATTCCCGCGATCTCCCGTCCCATCTTCGCTGTGAAGTCGGGCACGGGCACGTTCGCGGAGGCGGGGTCGTCGCGGTCGTAGCCGGCGCAGCCTTGCAGCATGTGCGCGCCGTCCGTCACGGTCCGCGCCAGCGGCCCCACATGGTCCAGGCTCCACGAGAGCGGGTACACGCCGGCGCGGCTCACCCGTCCGTAGGTCGGCTTGAGCCCCACGTGGAAGCAGCACTGGGCGGGCCAGCGGATCGACCCGCCTGTGCAGGTGCCCATCCCCGCGTACGCCAGCCCCGCCGCGATCGCGCCCGCGGTCCCGCTGCTCGATCCGCCGCACTCCCGCGTGAGGTCCCAGGCGTTGCGCGTCGGCTTGAAGTGGGACGCCAAGGTCTGCACCCCGAACGCGAACTCGTAGGTGGCCGTCTTGCCCAGGATGATGGCGCCCGCTGCCTTCAGGCGCTGGACGGGGGCGCAGTCGCGCTCCGCCACGTAGTGCTCCAGGGCCGCGCAGCCGCAGGTCGTGGGCCCGGTTTCGTAGATGTCCTTGATGCCGATGGGGATCCCGTGCAGCGGCCCGCGATAGTTCCCCGCCGCGATCTCCGCCTCCGCCGCGCGGGCGCTGGCCTGCGCGGCGTCCCGGAACACGGTGTAGAAGGCGTTGATCGTCGGGTTGTGTTCCTCGATGCGGGCCAGCATCAGGTCGGTGATCTCGACGGGTGAGACCTCGCGACGCGCGATGCGCCCGGCGACCTCCTCGATCGACGCGAAGGCCAGCTCCGCGCTGCCTGCTGCCATGGTCAGAGCAAATCCTTCCGCGGCCGGGCGAGGCTAGCAGCGCCGCCCTCGGCCGTCCACGCGGGCCGTCCACTCCGGCCCGCTGTATACTCGGACCCGTTCCGGTCGCTGGGAGGAGGGGCGATGAACAGCGTGCACGACATGGGCGGCATGCACGGCTTCGGCCCTGTCGAGCGCGAGGAGAACGAGCCCGTCTTCCACGACGCTTGGGAGCGCACCGTTTGCGGCCTCAACTTCGGCCTGCTCCGCGCCCGCGCCTACAACCTCGATGAGTTCCGCCACGGCATCGAGCGCATGCAACCCGCCCGCTACCTCGCTTCCACCTACTACGAGCGCTGGCTCGCTGGCATGACCCGTGTGCTCACCGAGAAGGGCGTGGTCACCGAGGAGGAGTTGGACCGGCGCACCGCCCTCATCCAAGACAACCCGGACGCGACGCCCGCCCCGGCCGCTTCGTCGGCGTCGGGGGAGCCGTTCCAGCCCCCCGCCACGACGTCCGGGACCCACCCCTTCCGCCGCCCCGCTGCGGCCCCACCCCGCTTCGCGCTGGGCGACGCCGTGGTCACCAGGAACATCCAGCCCCACGCGCACACCCGCCTGCCTCGATACGCGCGGGGCAAGCGCGGCGTCATCGATCGCCTGCACGGCGTCTTCGTCTTCCCGGATGCCAACGCGCACGAGCGCGGCGAGGAGCCGCAGCCCGTCTACAGCGTCCGCTTCGACGCGCGCGATCTGTGGGGCGAGTCGGTCGAAGGCCGCGAGGCGCTCTACCTCGATCTGTGGGAGACCTATCTGCTGCCCGCCTGAGGCGGCGCCCGTTTAGAGCGGTGAAAGGCTGAAGGCATGGGCAAGAACCATCCCAACGTGGAGCCGTACGTGGCCTCCCGCGTGCGGGCGCTGGAGTCGCTGCTGCTGGAGAAGGGCATCCTCGCCTCCGACACGGTCGACAAGGTGGTCGGCCGCTTCCAGGACGACACCGGCCCCATGATCGGCGCCCGCGCTGTGGCCCGCGCCTGGGTCGATCCCGCGTACAAGCGGCTGCTTCTGGACAACTCCGCCGAGGCGCTGGCCCAGTTTGGCCTGAGGTACGACATGCTCAACGTGGTGGAGAACACCCCGGATGTGCACAACGTCGTCGTCTGTACGCTTTGCTCCTGCTATCCCTGGCCGGTGCTGGGCCTGCCGCCCGCCTGGTACAAGTCGCCGCCTTACCGCTCGCGCGTCGTCATCGAGCCACGCAGCGTGCTGCGGGAGTTCGGGCTGGAGATCGATGACGCGCGCGAAATCCGCGTCTGGGACAGCAGCGCCGAGCTGCGCTACATGGTGCTGCCGCAGCGGCCTCCCGGCACGGAGCGGCTGAGCGAGGAGGAGCTGGTGCCGCTCGTCACCCGCGACGCCATGATCGGCGTGGCCGATGTCCCTTCGCCCGCGCTGGTCGGCTGAGCGACGGCCGTGTACGACCGCAACCGCAATCTGGTCACTCGCGTGGACGGCGTGCTGGTGAACGTCGCCCGCGCTCGCGGCCAACTGTTTGTCTGCGCCTCCGCCTGCTGCTGCGGCCGCACCGAGGACGGTTTCGCCCCCGTGCCGGTCGACCTCTATCACGAGGAGTGGGAACGCCGCCGCCTGCGCAACTTCGTGCATCTCACCATCGGCGGCTGCCTTGGACCCTGCGCCCTCGCCAACGTGGCGCTGCTGCTCTTCGATGGCCGGACGCTCTGGTTTCACTCCGTCAATTCGGAAACGCTCATCCTTGATCTCTACGACTACATCGAGGCGATGCTGGACGCGGACGACTACCTCGCGCCTCCGCTGTCGCTCGCGCAACTCCAGTTCACCGCCTCGGCCTGGCAGGACCGGCCCGATGGCGAGCCCCTCGACGATCGACGCCGCTGGCGCGGCCGAGACGCCCGCCCCGAATTGATGGATGCCTGCGCGGTCAGCCACGGAGCGAACGGAGCCGATGCGTCCGATCCCGGCCGGATCGTCGCCGACATGCAGGGCGCGGCGGCGATGCCCCGCAAGAACGGCGAGTTGGTTTTCCAGGCGCCGTGGGAGGGCCGGGCGTTTGGGATGGCGGCGGCCCTGCACGAAGACCAACTCTACGACTGGGACGACTTCCGCCGGGGCCTCATCGGGCGCATCGCCTCCGCTGAGGCCGGTGATGAGCCCTTCGATTACTACAAGTGCTGGCTCGGCGCCTTCGAATCGGTCCTCACCGGCCGGGGCATCCTGACGGACGATGAGATCGTCGAACGGACCAGCGAGTTCGAGTTCGGCGAGCGCGACGACGTGTTCTGATGCCCACTACGGAGAGCGCCTCGGGCGAGGCCGCCGCCGCTGGCCGCACGGTCCATGAGCCGGGCAACGGCACGCTGGATCTCTTCCCGCTCGATACTTCGGAGCCCACACTGCTGGCGCTCTTGAAGGATCTGTTCCAGCAGCGCTGGGCGGACATCCGTTTCGGCACCTTGATCCAGGGCGCGGTCTTCGAGATTCGGGCGCCCTCGCCCCCGGCGCGTGTGGCGATGCTGGACGGCTACCTCACCGTCGATTTCGGCCACTGGCACCTTCACATCTGCATCGGCGAGCACAAGGGATCCGCGCGCAACCCCGTCGCTCCGGAACTGGCGCGACACCGCCGCACGGCGCGCGCGGAGCTCTACCGGCGGCTGGGACCTGACGGGAATCCGGTGAGTTGGGGGCTGCGGCTCTTCAACGGCAAGGACGAGCAGCAGTTGACCGTCTTCTTGCCCAACCCCTTCCTCGACGACGACGACCACAATCTCTCCCCGCCCGACTGGACCCGCCTGGCGCTCTGGGATGAGCTTCGCCTGCGCTTTCTGCACTTGCCGCCGGACGCCAAGGACCGGCAGGCCACGCGCTTCGTTCACGATTGATGGCCGGATCGCCGGGTGGCACAACGGTCCGTGGCGGATGCGATGGCGGGTCGGCACGGCGGCGTTGGGAAAAAGGGCTTGGCCCGGCTGATTGTTGACGGACCGGCGGCTCCGTAGACTCGGTGGGCCATACCTGGGGAAAGGGGAGGGCGACGTGGCCAACTCTCCACTCGACGAGCGCTGCATCAACACGATCCGGACGCTGGCGATGGACGCCGTGCAAAAGGCGAACTCCGGGCATCCCGGCACACCCATGGGCGCGGCCGCTATGGCGTACACGCTGTGGACCCGCTTCCTCCGCCACAATCCCGCCAATCCCGACTGGCCGGACCGGGATCGCTTCGTGCTCTCTCCCGGGCACGCTTCCTTGCTCCTGTACGCCCTCCTCGCTCTGACCGGCTACGACTTGCCGCTGGAGGAGCTGCAGCGCTTCCGGCAGTTGGGCAGCAAGACCCCCGGCCACCCGGAGCGCGGCCTCACGCCCGGCGTCGAGCTCACCACGGGACCGCTCGGCGCGGGCTTCGCGATGGGCGTGGGCATGGCCGTGGCGGAACGCTTCCTCGCTGAGCACTTCAACCGGCCGCGGTTTGATGTCGTGGACCACTACGTCTACGGCATCGTCAGCGACGGCGACCTCATGGAGGGCGTGTCGTCGGAGGCGGCCAGCCTGGCGGGCACGCTCGGCCTCGGCAAGCTCATCTACCTCTACGACGACAACGGCATCTCCATCGAGGGCGGCACCGAGATCGCCTTCACGGAGCAAGTCGGTCGCCGCTTCCAGGCCTACGACTGGCACGTGCAGCGCGTCGACGGCAACGACGTGGAAGCCGTCGCCGCCGCCATCGAGCGGGCCCGCGCCGAAACGGCCAGGCCCTCGCTGATCATGGCCCGCACCGTGATCGGCTTCGGCAGCCCCGCCCGCGCCGGCACGCCCGAGGTGCACGGCGCGCCGCTGGGCGATGAAGAAGTGCGGCGCACGAAGCGCGCTCTGGGCTGGCCCGAGGAGCCGGCCTTCTTCGTGCCGGACGACGCGCTGAGCGAGTTCCGCAACGCGCTGGACCGTGGCCGCCGCTGGGAGGATGAGTGGAACGACCGCTATGCCGCCTATGAGCGCGCCTACCCGGACGACGCCCGATCGCTGCGCGCCGTGACCGCCGGTTCGCTCCCCGACGGGTGGGCGGACGCCCTCCCGGCGTTCTCGTCCGCCGATGGCGGAATGGCCACGCGCCAGGCGTCGGGGAAGGTGCTCAACGCGCTGATCGAGCGCCTGCAGACCCTGGTGGGCGGATCGGCCGACCTCGCCCCCTCCACCAACACGTACTTGCAAGGCTACGGCGACCTCGGCCTCGACGAATGGTGCGGCCACAACATCCACTTCGGCGTGCGCGAGCACGCGATGGGCAACATCGTCAACGGCATGGCGCTGCACGGTGGCGTCATCCCCTACGCGGCGACCTTCTTGGTCTTCTCTGACTACATGCGGCCGGCGCTCCGCCTCGCTGCGCTGCAGGAGGCGCACGTCGTCTTCATCTTCACGCACGACAGCATCGGCCTCGGGGAGGATGGCCCCACGCATCAGCCCATTGAGCACCTCGCCTCGCTGCGAGCGATCCCGGGGCTCACTGTCTTCCGCCCCGCCGACGCCAACGAGACGGCCGCCTGCTGGCGCCTCGCCATCACCCGGCCCGGCCCCTCGGTCCTCGTGCTGACTCGCCAGAAACTGCCCGTCCTCGACGATGTCGATCGGGTCAATGCCGGCGTGGCGCAGGGCGCGTACGTGCTCGCCGATGCCGACACCGATGCCGGCTCCGGCTCACCCGATCTCCTCCTGCTGGCCACGGGATCCGAGGTCTCGATCGCCCTCGCCGCGCGCGATCTGCTCGCGCAACGGGGCCTGCGCGCGCGGGTCGTGAGTATGCCCAGCTGGGAGCTCTTCGAGGAGCAGCTCCAATCGACGAGAAATGCGGTGTTGCCCCCGGACGTGCGGGTGCGCGTCTCCGTGGAGGCGGCGTCGCCGCAGGGCTGGCGCCACTACGTGGGCGACCACGGCGATGTCGTGGCGCTCGACCACTTCGGCGCTTCGGCCCCCGCCGAGGAGTTGTTCAAGGAGTTCGGTCTCACCGCCCAGCGCGTGGCGGAACGGGCGGCGGCGCGGGCCGAGCAGTTCTCCCGGGAGGCCGGCTGACATGCGAGTCGCCCTGGGCGTGGACCATGCCGGGTTCCCTCTCAAAGCCGAGATCGCGGAGGAGTTCCGACGCTTGGGCCACGAGGTCTTGGACCTCGGGACCGACAGCACCGAGGCCGTGGATTATCCTGACTACGCGGACGCCGTGGCCGGCGCGGTCGCGGCGGCGCAGGCGGAGCGGGGGCTGCTGATATGCGGCAGCGGCGTCGGCGCTTCGGTGGCGGCGAATAAGACGCCGGGAGTCCGCGCCGGCCTCTGCCACGATACGTTTTCCGCCCGCCAGGGCGTTGAAGATGACGACATGAACGTCCTCTGCCTCGGCGCTCGCGTCATCGGTCCCAGCCTCGCTGTGGAGATCGTGCGCGTCTGGCAGGCGGCGACCTTCTCCGGGGCCGAGCGGCATGTGCGCCGCCTCCGCAAGGTGCAAGCCATCGAGGAGCGCTATCTGCGACGGGAGTGAGCCATGTCGACTTCCATTCAGGCTCTGAGTCAGGCGGGACAGAGTCTGTGGCTGGATTTCATCCGGCGCGGCTTTGTGACCTCGGGCGCGCTGGCCCGCTACGTCCGCGACGGCTGGATCACCGGCCTCACCTCCAACCCGACGATCTTCGCCAAGGCGATCTCCGGCTCCACCGACTACGATGACGCGCTCCACGCCATCGCGGCCGCCGGTGCCACGGAGCCGATCGACGTGTTCGCTCGCTTGGCCGTGGACGACATGCGCCTGGCCGCGGACGTCTTGCGCCCCGTCTACGATCGCACGGACCGCGCCGACGGCTACGTCTCCCTGGAGGTCGCGCCCAGCCTGGCGAACGATCACGCCGGCACGGTGGCCGAAGCCACCCGGCTGTTCCAGATGGTGGACCGGCCTAATCTGATGATTAAGGTCCCGGGCACGCCGGCGGGTGTCCGCGCCCTGGAGGACCTGATCGCCGAGGGGATCAACGTCAACGTCACGCTGCTTTTTAGCGTGGCGGTCTACGAACAGGTCGCCCAGGCCTACATGGCGGGCCTGGAGCGGCGCTTGGAGGCGCGCCGGCCGCTCGCGGGGATCGCCGGCGTGGCCTCGTTCTTCGTCTCGCGGGTCGATACCGCCGTCGACGCGCAACTGCCCGAGGATTCGCCTCTGCGCGGTACGGCGGCGATCGCCAATGCGCGTTTCGCCTACCGCCGCTACCGCGATCTGTTCAGCGGCCCGCGCTGGGAGACTCTCGCCTCGGCGGGCGCGCGTCTGCAGCGCCCGCTGTGGGCCTCCACCAGCACCAAAAACAAGGCCTACCCCGATCTCCTCTACGTCGATGGGTTGATCGCGCCCGACACGGTGAACACCGTGCCGGAGACGACGCTCCTCGCCTTCGTCGACCACGGCCGCGTCGACCCCCGCGCGGTCGATGGCGCCCTGGACGCCGCCGCGCAAACGCTCGACGCCCTTCACGCCGAAGGCGTCGACCTCGGCGCGACGACCGATCGCTTGTTGCGAGACGGACTGGCCTCCTTCGCCGCCGACTTTGAGGGCCTGCTCTCCTGCATCGGCGACTCGCTCACGGCCTTGCCGGCCGGAAAGCCGCGGCACTCCGCACGGCTCGCCGATCTCGCCCCGCGGGTCGAGACCCGCCTGCAGGCGCTGGAGCAGCAGGAGGTCGTGCATCGTCTCTGGGCCGGCGACTACACCTTGTGGAAGCTGGAGCCGCGCGAGATCCCCGACCGGCTGGGCTGGATCACCGTCGTCGACGAGATGATGGACGAGGTGCCTGACCTTCAGCGCTTGGCCCAGGAGGTGGCGGGCGCGGGGTTCGACACCGCGGTGTTGCTGGGCATGGGCGGATCGAGCCTGGCGCCGGAGGTCTTGCAGGCGACCTGTGGTGTGGCGCCCGGCGCCCTGCGACTCGAAATCCTGGACACCACCCTGCCCGAGAGCATCCGCGCCCTGGAGCAACGGATCGACCGGGACCGGACCCTGTTTATCGTCGCCAGCAAGTCCGGCGCAACCATCGAGACGCTGTCGCAGCTCGCCTACTTCTGGAACATCGTGCCCGACGGCAGCCACTTCATCGCCATCACGGACCCCGGCACCTCGCTCGAACACGAAGCCCGCGCACGCAAGTTCCGCCGCGTGTTTCTGAACCGCAGCGATATCGGCGGCCGCTACTCCGCCATCTCCTACTTCGGAATGGTGCCCGCCGCCTTGATCGGCGCCGATATCGGCCACTTGCTGGATCAGGCGCACGAGATGCTCCACGCTTGCCATCCCTGCGTCTCGATCAACGACAACCCGGGCGCCTGGCTGGGAGCGATCATCGGGACGGCCGCGCTGTTCGGGCGGGACAAGCTCACGTTTGTCCTCCCGCCGCCCGTCGCGACTTTCGGCACCTGGGTGGAACAACTCATCGCCGAATCCACCGGCAAGGAGGGGACGGGGATCCTCCCGGTGGAGGGAGAGCCGCTGGGTGCGCCCGAGGTCTACGGCGACGACCGCCTGTTCGTCGCCGTGGGGGACCACGAAGGTCTCGAGGCGCTCGCCGCCGCGGGCCACCCCGTCGTCCGCTTGCCCTACTCGGAGCCGGACCAGATCGGCGGCGGGTTCATCCGCTGGGCCTTCGCCACCGCCGTGGCGGGCTATCTCCTCAGCATCGACCCCTTCGACCAGCCGAACGTGCAGGAGGCCAAGGATGCGACTGCGCGGATCTTGAAGGAAGGCGCGGCCGTGCCGGAGACGCCGGCGCTGGAGGATCTGCTTAACCAGGTCCGGCTCGGTGACTACGTCGCCATCCTCGCCTATCTGCCCCGCCGCCCCGAGGTCGATGTCCACCTCCAGGCCGTGCGCCTGGCCCTGCGCGATCGCTTGCGGGTCGCTACCACCGTGGGCTACGGCCCGCGTTTCCTCCACTCCACCGGGCAATACCACAAGGGCGGCCGCAACAACGGCATTTTCATCCAGGTCGTCGACGAGGGCGGCGTGGACGTGCCGATTCCTGGACAGCCGTACACCTTCGGCGAGCTCTCACGGGCGCAGGCCTTGGGCGACCTCGAATCGTTGCGCGCGCATGATCGACAGGTCGCGCGCGTCACTTTGTCCCAACTACAGGAGCTGATCCGATGAAAATCGCGATCGTTGGAATGGGGCGGATGGGCGGCGGGATGGCGGCGCGCCTGCGTCGCCTTGGCCACGAGGTGGTCGGCTACGATCGCGACCCCGCCGTCTCCGATGTCGCCTCGATGCAGGACCTCGTCGACGCGCTTCACCCGCCCCGCGTCGTCTGGATCATGGTGCCGGCCGGTGATCCCACGCAATCGACGATCGACTCGCTCAGCCCCCTCCTCT
Source organism: Dehalococcoidia bacterium (assembly GCA_963663235.2). Lineage (GTDB taxonomy): Bacteria > Chloroflexota > Dehalococcoidia > Bin125 > Bin125. The sequence goes on along the minus strand of CAXXNO010000009.1, from coordinate 50,170 downwards.
CTCGCGGTGACATCCTGGTGGATGGCGGCAATAGCTACTACAAGGATTCGGTGCGCCGGGCCCGGACGCTGGAGGAGCAGGGGCTCAGGTTCGTGGACGTGGGAACCTCCGGCGGTGTCTGGGGCGAGGAGGTGGGGTTCTGTCTGATGGTCGGTGGGCCCCGCGACGCCTTCGATACGCTGGAGCCGGCGCTGGTCGCGCTCGCGCCGCAGGATGGCTACGCCTACGTGGGCGCTTCGGGCGCGGGACACTTCACCAAGATGGTTCACAACGGCATCGAGTACGGGATGCTGCAAGCCTACGCCGAGGGGTTCGATCTCATGCAGGCGTCGGAGTTCGATCTGGACCTGCGCGGCGTGGCTGCCCTGTGGAACCACGGCAGCGTCGTGCGCTCCTGGCTCTTGGAGTTGGCCGAGCGCGCGTTTGAGGAGGATCCTACGTTGGAGGGGCTTCGCGGCTACGTGGACGACTCCGGCGAGGGACGCTGGATGGTGCAGGATGCCGTGGAACGGGGCGTCCCCGCGCCCGTCCTGACGCTGTCGCTGTTCAGCCGCTTCACTTCCAGGGACGACAACCCCTTCGCGATGCGGATGATCGCGGCCCTGCGACAGCAGTTCGGGGGGCACGCGGTGCGTGAGGAATGAGCGGCCGGGCTCCCCCGGCACTGGACTTCGTCATCGTCGGCGCGACGGGCGATCTGGCGCGCCGCAAGCTGCTCCCGGCCCTGTACAACCTTCACCTGGACGGCTTCTTGCCGCAGGACGCTCGCATCATCGGCTACTCGCGCCGCGACCTCACGGACGCGGCGTTCCGGGCGCGTTCGGAAGAGGCGGTCCGGGAGTTCTCCCGCCGCGACGTGGACCCGGCCGCCTGGGACCGCTTCGCCGCTCGCTTGGGCTTCGTCTGCGCCCGCCTGGGCGGTCTAGATGAGGTCGCGCAGCGCACCCGGCCCGGACGCATTGTGCACCTCTCCACGCCACCCTCCGCGTTCTCCTCCACGGTCCAGGGCCTCGCTCAGCATGACCTCGTGCGCGACACCCGCTTGGTGATTGAGAAGCCGTTCGGCCGGGACCGCCTCTCGGCGCGAGAGCTCAACCGGACTGTCCACGAGTTCTTCGACGAATCCCAGGTCTTCCGTGTCGATCACTACTTGGGCAAGGAGTCGGTGCAGAACCTGTTGGTGCTGCGCTTCGGGAACTCCATGTTCGAGCGCGTCTGGGACCGCGACGCCATCGACCACGTGCAGATCACGATGGCCGAATCGATCGGCGTGGAGAGCCGGGGCGAATTCTACGAAGAGGTCGGCGCGCTGCGCGACGTTATCCAGAACCACACACTGCAGGTCTTGACCCTCCTCACCATGGAGCCCCCGCGCTCCTTTGAGCCCGAAGCGATCCGCGACGAGAAGGTGAAGCTCCTCCACGCCGTGCGGCCTGTGGAGGCCGCCGCCGTGGTGCGCGGCCAGTACGCGCGGGGCGCGGTGAACGGTGACGACGTGCCCGGCTATCGCGAGGAAGAAGGCGTCGACCCGGACTCGGCCACGGAGACCTACACGGCCATTCGCCTGGAGATCGATAACTGGCGCTGGGCCGGCGTGCCGTTCTACTTACGCACCGGCAAGCGGTTGGCGGGTCGCACCGTCGAGGTCTATGTGAGCTTCCGGCCTGCGCCGGTGCGGTTCTTCCAGCAGTCGGAGGTAGAGGACTTGGAGTCCAATCATTTGCTCATCCGTATCCAGCCGCAGGAAGGGATCTCCTTGGGCTTCTTGGCCAAGGAGCCTGGCCCCACGCTGCGTGTGCAGCCGGTCGAGATGGACTTCTCCTACGTTCGCTCCTTTGAGGCCCAGCCCCCTGAGGCCTACGAGCGCCTCTTCCACGCGGCCATGGGAGGGGAGCACACGCTCTTCGCCCGCGCCGACGAGGTCGATCTGGCCTGGTCCGTCGTGCAGCCCGTGCTGGACGCACCCCCGCCCATCCGCTTCTATCCCGCCGGGACCTGGGGTCCGTCCCAGGCGGACGCGCTGATCGCACCCAGGCGCTGGCGCCTGAGGTGAAGGCGGCAGCGTCCCTGGCGGATACGCTCGTTCGGACCGATCGTCCTCCCCGCCCGCACGCGCCGTGAGCGCCCCGCCCCCCAAGCGGCCGGCGATCCTCGCCGTGGACCTGGGCGGCACGCGGATGCGCGTCGCCGTCTTCGGCCTCGACGGCGTGCTGCGCACCAAGTCGGTGAGCCCGACGCCGCCGGACCGCCCCCAGGCGCTCCCCGAGGCGATGCGCGAGGCCATCGCGGCGGGCGGCGCGGAGATCGGGCTGGCGGTGGTCGGTGTCCCGGGCCCCGTCGACTACGTCCGCGGCGAGCCGCTGCGGCTCCCCAACCTGCCCGCCTGGGAGGGGCGGCTGTCCGGACGTGGACTCGCCGACGCCTTGCGCCTCCCCGTGATCTTCGCAAACGACGCCGATCTCGCGGCTGTGGGCGAGCACCGCTTCGGCGCGGGGATCGGCACGTCCGACATGCTCTACGTCACGGCGAGCACGGGCGTCGGAGCGGGGGTCATCATCGACGGACGGCTGCTCCACGGGCGCCGCTCTCTGGCCGAGGCCGGGCACATGGTCATCGACCGCCGCAGCGGCGGCACGATGGAGTCGCTCGGATCGGGGACTGCACTCGCGCGCCTCGCCGGCGAGGATGCGGCGCTGGTGGCCCAGCGGGTGCGGGCCGGGGATGCGCGGGCGCGGGAACACTTCCTCGATGTCGCCGACGCCCTGGCAATCGGTATCCTGAACCTGGTGTACTGCTTCATGCCGGAGCGCGTGGTAATCGGAGGCGGGTTGGCCCAGGCGGGCGAGCTGTTGCTGGCGCCCGTTCGCGAATACGTAGCGCGACACGGCGACTCCTCCGTCTCGGGCGCCGACATCGTCCCGGCGCAGGGCGGCGACGATGTCGGCCTGCTGGGCGCATTCGCCATCGGCCTGCAGTCCCTGACCGACGATGGCGCTCGGGCTGACCTGGTCCCGATTCAGCCCGGTGCCTGACTCCGCTGGCCCCTACCCGCCCATCTCCGACTACGGCCTCATCGGCGACGCGCACTCCTGTGCCCTCGTCTCCAGGTCCGGCTCTATCGACTGGTGCTGCCTGCCCCGCTTCGATAGCCCCTCGATCTTCGGGCGCATCCTGGACTGGGAGAACGGCGGCTACTTCCAGGTCACGGTGCCGGACGCTCGATCGATCCGTCGGCGCTACCTCCCCGAGACCAACATCCTCGAGACGGCCTTTGAGACGGACTCCGGCCTGGCGACGCTGACGGACTTCATGCCCGTGCATGAGCACGCTGAGCCGGACATGCCGTTCGAGGCCGGGACCAACCAGCACATCGCCCGCATCCTCCGCTGCACGGAGGGGGCCGTCCGCTTCTCCTTGGTCTGTCGGCCCCGCTTCGACTACGGCGCAATTACTCCGTACACGGCTCTCCAGGACGAGCATTCCGGGATCGCGCACGGCGGTGCGCAGGGCATCTCGCTCTTCTGCTCCGCGGATCTGGATCTGCGCGACGATCAGTTCGTCGCCGATGGCCGGCTCCCCGCCGGCGACGCCGTCTACGCCGATGTCACCTACGAGACGCACTTTTCCCCCAGCGTACGCACCGTCGACAAGCGAGTCTTCGGGCGCTGGCTGAACGGGACCAAGCGCTACTGGGAGGAGTGGGCGGCGCAGTGTACCTACCAGGGCGCCGACCGGCCCCAGCTCCTGCGCAGCGCCCTCACGCTTAAGGCGCTCACCTACGCGCCGTCGGGCGCTCTGGTCGCCGCTCCTACCACGTCGCTTCCCGAGCGCATCGGCGGCGACCTCAACTGGGACTACCGCTTCACCTGGATCCGGGACGCCACCTTTGCCCTCTATAGCCTGTTTATTCTGGGCTTCACCCAGACCGCGCGGGCATATCAGCAGTGGCTTGACTGGAGCACCGCGGGCCGCGCGCGCGATCTGCAACTCATGTACGGCCTCGGCGGGGAGCGACGCCTCACCGAGATCGAGCTCCCGGAGCTGGACGGCTACCGCGGCTCCCGGCCCGTCCGCATCGGCAACGAGGCGCAGACTCAGTTCCAGTTGGACATCTACGGCGAGGTCGTCGACACCGCGTACCTCTATCAGAGGTACGTCGGCGAGCTGCACGAGCAGCAGTGGGCCTTTCTCCGCCGCGTCGCCGACTTCGTCCTCGACCACTGGCGCGAGCCCGACGACGGCATCTGGGAGAGCCGCGACGGCCGCCAGCATCATGTCTACTCCAAGGTCATGTGCTGGGTGGCGCTCGATCGCATGGTCAAGCTCGCGCAGGCGCGCTCCCTCCCCAGCGATGTCGACCGCTGGAGCGCCGTCCGGGACGAGATCCGCGACGAAGTCCTCACCCGCGGCTACGACGCCGACCGCGGCGCATTCGTCCAGGCCTACGGCAGCAAGGAGCTCGATGCCTCCAGCCTCCTCCTCCCCTTGGTCCGCTTCATCCCCGCCAAGGACCCCCGCATGCGTTCCACCATCGCCGCCATCGAGCGCGAGCTCACCTCCGACGATGGGCTCGTCTACCGCAACTTCATGCACGGCGAACGCGGCAGCGAGGGCACCTTCCTGATCTGCTCCTTCTGGTTGACCGACAACCTCATCATGCTCGGTGAGGTCGAGCGCGCCCGCGCCCTCTTCGACCGCCTCACCGGCTACGCCAATGACCTGGGCCTCTTCAGCGAGGAGATCGATGGCCGCACCGGCGAGATGCTGGGCAACTTCCCCCAGGCCTTGACGCACTTCGGACACATCGGCGCGGCCGTCAACTTGCGGCGGGCGGAAGCCGGCAGGCGGCGCGCAGCGTGGTCATCGGTGGCTGAGCGCCTCTAGGCCGGGGGTGCCCTTCCCGCACCCTTCCTCCCGCGAAAAGGCGCCGCCGCCGTCCCTGCTGACAGTCTGGACCTGATAGGCTTCGCGCTGGACGTGGCCTAGCGTCACGCTGCGATGCGGTAGCGTTGCGCTGCCAATAGGAGGAGGAAAGTCTCATGAACACGCTCCATCAACGGGTTTTGCACGGGAAGCGGCTGAGTCGGCGCTCGCTGTTGGCGGGTGCGAGCACGGCCTCCCTCGGCGCCGCCGGGCTGGCCTTGGTCGGCTGCGGCGACGACGACGACGAGGAACCAGCCCCAGCCCCAGCCCCCGCCGCCGCGCCGCCCCCCGAGGCGCCGGCGGAGCTCGGCACCGCCGACGTGCTCGGCGTCTGGGGCGGCGGCGATGAGCTCGCCCGCTTCGAGGCCATGGTCGCTCCCTGGGAGGCCGCCACCGGCGGAAACATGGCCTTCACCGGCACCCGCGATCTGACCGAGCTGCTGACGACCCGCGTGGAGGGCGGCAACCCGCCCGATATCGCCATCCCGCCCGAGGTGGGCACGCTGCGCGATTTCGCCCGCGAGGGGGAGCTGGTCCCCTTGGCCGACCTGGACCTGGAGGCGGAGGTCCGCGCCAACTATCCGCAGAGCTTCGTCGACCTCGGCTCCGTGGACGGCACCCTCTACGCCTTCTTCATGAAGGCCGACACCAAGGGCACCATCTTCTACAACCCCAAGCTCTTCGCCGACAACGGCTGGCAGCCGCTCACGGCCCAGAGCACCTTCGATGACCTCCTGGCGCTCACCGAACAGATCAAGGGCGATGGCCTCACGCCGTGGTCCACGGGGGTGGAAAGCGGCGGCGCAAGCGGCTGGCCCGGCACGGACTGGATCCAGGAGCTCATCCTCGGCGAGCCCGGCGGGGGCGAGGTCAACGACGGCGTGATCGACGGCTCCATTCCCTTCACCGACCCCCGCGTCAAGGACGCCTGGGAGAAATTCGGCCAGATCGTGCTCGGGGAGGGCAACGTCGTCCAGGGCGGCGGCGAGGGCATCAACGCCACCGGCTTCATCGACGCCAGCTTCCCGCCCTTCGAGGACCCGCCCACCGCGGCCATGTTCTACTTGGGCGGCTTCGCGGCCGGCTTCATCAGCGACCAGTTCCCGGACGCCGTCGCCGGTGAAGACTTCGATTTCTTCCCCTTCCCCGGCGGCGGCGTCGCCGGCGGCGGAGCCCTCGTCTACGCCTTCAACGACGACGACACCACGCAATCGCTGATGCAGTACCTCGCCGGCGCCGATGGGCAGCAGATCTGGGTCAATCTCGGCGGCTTCAATTCGGTCCACAACGATATCGACTTTGACCGCTACCCCGACCCGGTCTCCCGCCGCTTGGCCGAGTCGTTGCTTCAGGCCAGGGCCTTCCGCTTTGACCTGGATGACACCGTGGGCGGTGGCTTCCAGCAGGCGTTCTGGGTGGGCGTGACGGAGTACCTCGTCAACCCCGGCGACCTGGACGATATCCTCGCCAGCATTGAGGGCGCGCGAGGAACCTAACCCGTCTTGCTTAGCGCTTGACGGAGGCGGCCCGCCGCTCGACGGCGGGCCGCCTCCTCTGATTGCGCGGAGGGGACGCCATGACCCGTCGCCGCCGCTGGGTACCCTGGATCTGGCTCGCGCCCGCGCTCGCCATCCTCGGCGTCTTCCTCGTCTACCCCACCCTCGACACCATCCGCCGCAGCTTCTTCGACGAACACTCCGACTCCTTCGTCGGCTTCGATAACTTCCAATTCATCATCGACAATCCCCAGTCCCTCGTCGCCGATACGCACAGCGCGATCCTGACCACTCTGCTCTGGGTGGTCCTCTTCACCCTCGTCACCGTCTCGCTCGGGCTGGTCATGGCCGTCCTCACCGGACGCGTCCGCTACGAGGCCATCGCCAAGGCCGGCGTCTTCATCCCGATGGCCATCTCCTTCGTGGCCGCCGCCGTGATCTGGCGCTTCATGCTGGAGTTCAATCAGGACATCGGCACGGTCAACGCCGTCCTCACGGGGATCGGCATCGACAACCCGGCCACGGGCGGCTCCACCCCCTGGCTGCAGGACACCGGCGCGCCCCAGACTTGGTTTACCAACGCCGGGCCCGATGAGCTCGAGGGCCCGCTTCAGATCAACAACTTCGTCCTGATCGCCGTGGGCGTCTGGATGTGGACCGGCTTCGCCATGGTGGTGCTCTCGGCCGGCCTCAAGGGCATCTCGGGCGAGGTGCTGGAAGCCGCCCGCGTCGACGGCGCCAACGAGTGGCAGATCTTCCGCCGCGTGATCATCCCCATCCTCTCCCCCACCATCATGGTCGTCACCACCACGCTCGTGATCTTCGCCCTCAAGATCTTCGACCTCGTCTGGGTCATCACCGGCGGCCGCTCCGATACGGACGTCGTCGCCACCCTCTTCTTCCGGGAGCTCTTCCGCTTCCGTGACTTCGGCGTGGGGGCGGCGCTGGCCGTCGTGCTGCTGCTCTGGGTCGTGCCCATCATGATCGTCAGCATCCGGCGCTTCCAGTTCCAGGAGGAGATCCGCTGATGACGGGGCGCGGTCTCTCCCTCCCGGCCGGACGCCCTCCCGCGCCGCGCCTTCCGCGCCTGCACCCCCGTCGCCTCGGACGCTGGCTTCTGGCGCGCGGGCCGCTCCACCTCGCCTTGATCGTCATCGTGCTGCTCTGGAGCATCCCCACCATCGCTTTGCTGGTGAGCTCCTTCCGCGATCCAACCGCCATCGCCGCTTCCGGTTGGTGGGAAGCGATCAAGGCCCCCCTCGACTTCACGATCGACAACTATGACGTCGTCCTCAACCAGCAGGGGCTGGGCCGCGCCTTCGTCAACAGCATCATCATTACGGTCCCCAGTATGGTCATCGTGATCTTGGTGGCGGCGGCTGCGGCCTACGCCTTCGCCTGGATGCGATTCCCCGGGCGCAACATCCTCTTCCTGCTCGTGGTCGGCCTCTTGGTGGTGCCGCTCCAGATGACCTTGATCCCGCTCCAGCAGCTCTACGGCGCAGTGAGCATCGACGCCGACCTGCCCGTCCTGGGCGGCAAGATCTTCGGCATCAGTAGCTATCCTGGCATCTGGATCGCGCACACCGGGTTCGGCCTGCCCTTCGCCGTCTATCTGCTGCGCAACTTCTTCGGCGGCCTCCCGCGCGAGCTCCTGGAGGCCGCCTATATGGACGGCGCCTCCGATCTGCGCGTCTTCTTCCGCATCATCCTGCCCCTTTCGGTGCCGGCGCTCGCCTCCCTCGCGATCTTCCAGTTCCTCTGGATCTGGAACGATCTCCTGATTGCCCTCATCTTCCTCGGCGATCCGAACCTCGCGCCTATGACGCTGCGGATCTCGAACCTGGTCAGCTCGCGTGGCCAGGACTACGAGCTCCTCACCGCCGCCGCCTTCATCTCGATGGTGGTGCCGCTGATCATCTTCTTGGCCTTGCAGCGCTATTTCGTCCAGGGGATTCTGGCCGGATCGGTAAAGGGGTAATCTGCATAGTCGATGCCCCGCCATCCTGGCGGGTGTCGCCGCTCGGGGGTCGCGCGCATGGCAAAGGTAATGTTCGACCACGTCACGAAGGCCTTCGGCGACGTGATCGCCGTGAACGACTTCACGCTCGAGATCGCCGACGGCGAGTTCTTGGTCCTCGTGGGACCGTCCGGCTCCGGCAAGTCGACGGCGCTGCGGGTGCTGGCGGGACTCGAGGAGATCACGGGCGGCCAGATCTCCATCGGCGATCGCGTCGTCAACGATGTGCCGTCCAAGGACCGCGATATCGCCATGGTCTTCCAGTCCTACGCGCTCTACCCCCACATGTCGGTCTTCGACAACATGGCCTTCGGCCTCAAGCTGCGAAAGTTCGACAAGCGAGAGATCCGGCGGCGGGTGGAGGCGGCGGCGGAGATCCTGGACCTCGGCGAGCTCCTCAAGCGCAAGCCGCGGCAACTCTCCGGCGGGCAACGGCAGCGCGTCGCTTTGGGCCGCGCGATCGTGCGGGAGCCGGCCGCCTTCCTGTTGGATGAGCCGCTCTCCAACCTCGATGCAAAGCTCCGCGTGCAGACGCGGGCGGAGATCAGCAAGCTGCATCAACGCCTGGACGCCACCTTCGTCTACGTGACGCACGATCAGGTGGAGGCTATGACTATGGCCACCCGCATCGCGGTGATGGATCAGGGGCTGCTCCAGCAGGTGGGCGCCTCGGCGGAGCTCTACAGCCGTCCGGCGAACATGTTTGTCGCTGGCTTCATCGGCAGCCCGGCGATGAACTTCTTCGACGTAACGGTCAGCGAGACCCCCGAGGCGATCCGGCTCGATGCGGGCGCGTTTCAGCTCGACACGCCGCGCGACCTGGTGCCCGCTCTCGCGGCCCGCGCCAATGGGCGCGTCGTGCTCGGCATCCGCCCGGAGCACATCCACGATCGAGACTTCCCCCCGCTGGGGGTGCGCCCTGCGGCCGTTTCGGCCACCGTCGATCTCATGGAGCTGATGGGCAGCGAGATCTATCTCCACTTGGACCGGGAGGGCACCCGCTTTCTGGCCCGCGTGGACCCGCGCTCACGGGCGCGGGCCGGGCGGGAGGTCGGCCTCATCTTCGACCTCGCCCACCTCCACGCCTTCGACCCCGAGAGCCGGCGCGCCATCCCGCTGACGCCGGCGGCGGCGGCGGCGGCCCCGCCACCCGGCGATCCGGTTCCGACGCAATCCGGCGCCTGACGGCGCCCGCGCCCGAGCGGCGCGGCCCTGCCGAGGGATCAACGCTCAGTCGGCCGCTTGCCAGGCGGCCAGGGCCGCCTTCAACCCCTGCTCCTGGATCTGCTGCTTCGTTTCCATCACGGCATCGGTGGCGTGCGCCAGCGCGTCGATCTCCGCTCCCTGCAGGACGGCCTGCCGAAATCCTTGCACCTCTTGACTCCGGTTGATGGCCAGCTTCTCCAGCGCCAGGACCGCCTTGGGCGTCTTGGCCACGCTCTGCGCGTACTCCGCCACGTACTGGTCGAGTTGATCCGCCGCCACCGCGACGTTGAACAGCCCGATCCGCGCCGCCTCGCTGCCGGAGATCATCGTGCCCGTCGGCAACAGCAACTCCTTGGCCTTCTTCGGCCCTACGTGCCAGGCCCAGATCGGCGAGAGGAACCCGGCGCCTAGCGGCAGCTGCGGCGTCCCCACGCGCGCGTCCTCCGCCGCGATCGTCACGTCGCACATGATCGCCAGTTGTGATCCGCCGGCCAGGCAGTAGCCGTGGACCTTGGCGATCACCGGAAGCGTGGCGTCCCAGATCCGCAACCAGCGGTTTAGCATCTTCTCCAGTCGGATGCGGTCGGCGGCGACGTCGCGGATCTGCGCCGAATCCCCCGTCCCGGCGATGTCGTAGCCGGCGCAGAACGCCCGCCCCGCGCCCGCGATGACTACCACCCGCACGGCCTCGTCGCGCTCTGCTTCGCTCAGCGCCTCGTCGATCTCGCGCTGCATCTCCGGCGAGAGCGCGTTCAGCCGCTCCGGCCGGTTGAGCGTGATGGTGGCGATGCGCTCGTGGACGTCATAGAGAATCGTGTTCGGCATGGGCTCCTCCGTTCCGCGCGCGCATTCTCCTCCCTTGAGGACGGCCTCACAACCGCTCGCCGCTCGCCTTCACACACGCCGCCCGCCCTGGCGTAGACTCTGCACGATCTTGGCCGCCTCGGGGCAAGCCGAGAACGGGACGCTGCGGGGTCGCGGTGACTGTGCGGGACGGAGTCGTCGCGGCCCTTCGCGCGGGAAAAGGGGGCGTTGGCCATGACCAGTAACCAGGATCTCCGCACCGTGAAGTCGATCGCGGACGGACTCGCAAAGAACGAGTTCTCCAGCCGCGAGATGACCGCGCTCTGCCTCGAGCGGATCGAGCGGACCGACGGCGCCGTCAAGGCGTTCATCACCGTCACTGCCGAGACGGCGCTGGCCGCCGCCGACGCCTCGGACGAGCGACGTCGCGCCGGCCGGCCCATCGGCCCGCTCGACGGCGTGCCCTACGCCGCCAAGGACCTCTTCGAGACCAAAGGGATCGAGACCACTGGCTCGTCCGATCTGCTCAAGGGCTACGTCCCCAACCGCAGCGCCACGGTGGTGGATCGATTGGCGGCGGCCGGGGCGGTCCTGGTAGGGAAGGCCAACACCCACCAGTTCGGCTACGGCGTGCAGACCCCGCCCACGCGCAACCCCTGGGACGGCGGGACCGCGCGCGTGCCGGGCGGGTCGAGCGGCGGCACCGGTGCGGCGATCGCGGCCGGCCAGGCCGCCTTCGGCATCGGCACCGACGGCGGCGGCTCCGTCCGCATCCCTGCCTGCCTCAACGGGATCACGGGGCTCAAGGCGACCTTCGGGCGCATCTCCAAATTCGGCGCCCTGGTGCTCTCCTACTCCTTTGATCACGTCGGCCCGCTCGCCTGGACCGTCGAGGACGTCGCCCTGGCTCTGGACGTCATGGCGGGCCACGACCCGCGCGACCCCAACTCCTCCAAGCGCCCCACTGAGGACTACACCGCCGCGCTCTCGGGCGGCGTCCGCGGCCTGCGCGTCGCCGTCCCCACCAACTATTTCGTTAGCCACTACCCGGCGGTTGCCGGCGCTCTCCAGGACTCCCTCGATGTCTTGAAGGGGCTCGGCGCTGAGGTCATCCAGGTCGCCGTGCCCAAGAGCGTGGAGATGACCGACCCGGCCGGCTTCGGCATCGCGCTCGCCGAGTCGGCCGCCTACCACGCCCCCCACGTCCGCGCGAATCCCGGCGGCTACCGGCCGGACGTGCTCAGCTTCATCAAGACGGGTGAGTTCATCCTCGCCACCGATTGGATCAACGCCTCACGCTACCGAACGCGGATCTGCGCCGAGATGCGGCAGCTGTGGGACGATCAGCGCATCGACGTCATGGCCACCCCCACCGTCGCAGTCACCGCGGCCCCGCACGGGCAGATGGAGTACACCGCGCCCGATGGCTTCACGGAGACCTTGATGTCCGCTTCCATCCGCTGCACCTACCCGTTCAACCTGACGGGGCAACCGGCGCTCACCGTGCCCAACGGGCGCGACGAAGGCGGCCTCCCGACGGGGCTACAGATCGTCGGGCGGCCCTGGGCGGAGGCGATGGTGCTGCGGGTGGGCCACGCCTACCAGCAGGCGACCGACTGGCACACGCGGCGGCCGGATCTGGCCTGGGCGGGCGCCTGACGCCGGCGTCCGCGGCGCGCGGCCCCTGGCAGCGGCCCGTCGACACGCCCGCCCGCGCCTGGCATCATGCGGGCCCAGGGGTCGCCGTCGGGCGGCCCCGAATGGCAGGGGAAGGAACGCGCAACGATGGAGATTGGCAGCTACATGGATACCCACGGCGTCGCCATTCGCAGCGACACCGAGTTCTGGCTGGAATCGATTCCGCCGCAAGACATCCAGCCGGTCAAGTACGCGCAGCTCGCCGAACGCGTGGGCTTCCATTCGCTCTGGTTCCCGGACCACGTCACCTTGCCCTTGCAGACCACCAACGTGCACATCGCCAACCCGGAGACGGGCAAGCGGCACTACCCCACGAAGCCGGTGCTCTTCGATGCCCTGGCCACCATGGCCGCCGTCGCGGTGACCACCGAGCGGATCAAGCTCGGCACCTCCGTGCTGATCTCCCCCTACCGCCCCCCGCTCCACGACGCCCGGCAGTTCGCCACCGTCGACTGGCTCTCCAACGGGCGGGTGATCGCCGGCGTGGGCGCCGGATGGGCGAAGGAAGAGTTCGAGGCGTTGGGCCTGCCCTACGACCGGCGCGGCGACATGACCGACGAATGCATCGAGATCTACAAGCGCGCCTGGACGGACGACGTCGTCGCCTTCCACGGCGAGTTCTACAACTTTGACAACCTCTCCATGGACCCCAAGCCCGTGCAGAAGCCCTACCCGCCCATCGTCTTCGGCGGCCAGTCCATGGTTGGCGCTCGGCGATCCGCGCGGCTCTGCGACGGCTTCTACCCTGTCTTCGCCCACCCCAACGCCCGCCCCGCTGACAACGATCGCTTCCTGGATGCGATCCGCCAGGAAGCGGAGCGCGGCAAACGGGACCTCTCGGACTTCATGCTCATGGGCGTCACCGTCGCCCGCATCACCGACGCCGACGATCCGGACGTCAAGAAGGACCGGCGCCCGAACTGTGTCGGCACGCCGGAGATGATCCTCTCCGACCTCCAGGGCTACGCTGAGGCGGGCTACTCCCTCATGATCGTCTTCCAGGAGACCCGCAGCCGCACCAGCGCCGAGCTGTTCGAGCGCCTGGAGCAGTTCGGCAACGAGATCATCCCCACCGCCAAGGGCTTCAAGCCCGGCGGTGAGTGGATGCCCGTGCCCTAGGCCCCACACCCACACCCCCGCCACCCGCCCAGCGGAGAGCCTGCCGGCCTTGCGCCGCCGCTGTGGGGCCGGCCCGGCCCGGCCCGGCCCGGCCCCTGCGACAGACAAAGCGAGAGGCCCTTCCGAAGAAGGGCCTCCCGTCCATTCGCTTGCTGGTGTGTGCGGCCGAGCCGCCGTTCGTTATGCCGTGAACGCCACCTCTCCGTAGTCGATCAGGTTGTCGGAGCGGCCGTAGAAGCCGCTCAAGTTGTCGCGCCAGATGTACTGCGGGTCCGTCCAGGCCATCCACTGCATCACCGAGTCGTCCGCCAGCACCCTCTGTGCTTCGCCGTAGTGATCCAGCGTTTCCTGAGCCAGGTCGTCCCCCACGCCGATGCCGGCCTGCAGCGCCGCCTCGAACTCATCGTAGTTCGCGCGCCCGGGGAAGTACGCGGACCAGTTGATTATTGACTCTTCCGACAGGAAGAACAGGTGCAGGTAGTACGGGATCGCCTTCACAATGGCGTAGTCCCGCGTCAGGAACGCGGGCTGGCGCTTCTCGCGCGTGACCCGGTTCTCGGTGGAGGCCGCCGGCGTCAGGCCGACCAGGCTCAGGTCGATCCCCACGTTCGCGACGGCGTCCCGGATGAGGATGGCGTTCTCCTCCGAATCGGGGAAGTTCAGCTCAAACGCCAGGTCGCTGGAGAATCCGTCGGGCACCCCGGCCTGCGCCAGCAGCTCCCTCGCTATGTCGAAGTCCTGGACGTACTTCTCCCAGTGCTGCGGGGCGGCGCCGGGAATATCGTCCGGGACCATCCCGAACTCCCGCCGCGCCTTGCCGCGGTAGACGGTGTTGATGACCTCGTCATACGGAAGCGCGTAGGTGAACGCCTGCCGCGAGCGCGTGTCGCTCCACTGCTCCTTGTCCAGGTTCGTGCTGATCCAGAAGCTGAGGTTCCCTTCCGCGAAGGGAATGGCGATCCCTTCCTCGGTTTCGGCGTCCAACTGCTCGCGCGCCAGCATCTGCTTGGCGATGTGCACGTCGCCCCGGCGGACCAGCGCCAGCCGGTTGGCGCTCTCCGGCACCACGCGCCAGATCATCTTCTTGATCGCGGGCGGGTTCACCCCGCTGCCCCGCACGTAGTTCTCGTTGGCGACAAAGACCGCCTGCTCCCCTTGAATGAAGCTCTCGATCTTGTAGGCGCCAAAACTGTTGGAGTTGGTCGTGGCCCACTCCGTGGAGAAGGGGTCGTCCTCCGTGGCGTGCTCCAGCCGTACCGTGCTGTCGAGGATGGCGCCGGCGTGGTGGTTCGAGATCCCCTGCACGAACGTCGGGTACGGCCGGCTCAGGTGGAACTGCACCGTGCGATCGTCGACCCGCACCACCTGCTCCGCCGTCTTGATCTCGAGCGCGAAGTCCGACACGAACTGACCGATGCCGCCCGACACGACCTTGGCCGCATACGTGTAGACCACGTCGTCGGCCGTCAGCTCGTTGCCGTTGTAGCTGATCACACCCTCCCGCAGGGTGAACTCGTAGACCAGCCCGTCTTCGCTCAGCGTGAAGTCGGTGGCGAGCATCGGCTCCCACGGGCCCGTGCTGTCCTGGCTGAAGTAGCTGCGGCCGTCCGCGGTCTGCTTCCCGATGATCGGGTTGCGAATCAACACCGCGTTGATGGCGACGTTCGCCTCTTGCGTCTCGTGGATGTTCGAGAAGTCCTGGTCCTGCGACACGAACAGGTTGTTCTGCGCCACAATCATGTCCCGCTCAATGTCCACGCCCGCCTCTTCGGCCGCCTGCTCGATCTCTTCCGCCGCTTGCTCGACCTGGGCGACCTGCTCTTCCTCGGTGACCTGCGCCTGGGCCTGCTCCGCCTGCTCTTCAATCACCTGCGCAATGGCTTGCGATATCGCTTCGTCGTCGTCGTCGCCGCAGCCGACAAGGGCCAGTCCGGCCGCCCCTAGGCCCGCCGTCCCGGTCATCACCATCATCCGGCGGCGGGAGAGCTTGCTCCTGTTCAGCCACGGCTTATAGGTTGGTCGTCTGCTCATCGATCGTCATTCCTCCTGGTGATCTCTCTTGGTAATGGATGCAGTCGCTCGTGGTCCTCTATTCCTGCGCCTCCTTCGGTCCACTCCAAGTCCTGCCGAAGCGATGCGGGGCCATCATCTCGACGTCGCTCTCCCCATCTCGGCCGTCGGCGCCCCGACGCATGCGACGGCCAACCGCCTACAAGATGTCAATCCACTCCATCGCCAACCACGGCACGCTTGCACCTGTTAATTCGGAATACGAACGCGCCGCCGTCTTGGGATTCTTCCACTCGACCGGCGCCATACCGGTCGCGCGCGGGTCGTTGCCCGCAAGAGAGCCGCCGCGAACGCTCACGGTTCGTGACGCTATCGTTAACGCGAGAAATCCCCTGGATCATCCTCTTCCCTCTGCTCCGCACGAACGGCGCTCGAGAAGCGTGGACCCGCGCGAATTCTCCGCGCGGACGCCTATATCCAGGCCACACGGGCCTTTTCCAAGTCCGTGGCCGCCGATGCTAGCACCATCTGCCCCGCCCCCGCAACGGGTCCGCGGGGCAACCCCCGCGCCGCCTTCTCACGCTCCCCTCAGCCTGTCATAACCCTGGGCGTACTCTGGGGAAAGTCATCGACCCTGGGATGCGGCCTGTACTGCTCGCCCAATTCTTTCTCCTACCGCAGGTACTCGATCATCTCCCTGGCCGCCACGCCCCGGCCCCGACCACCCAATCGCGAAAAGGCTCTGCGAGACCTACTTCGACGAGTCCCGCTGGGACGTTCCCGCGGAGCACACGCCCTGGGCCGAGACGCCCTGGGCGCGTCTCCCGAACGACCCTGCGAGGCGTCCGAAGATCGCCCGTCTCGTGTCCGGGTGACCGGCCGCTGGCGCGAAGAGACCTGGCCGCTGGTGCTAGTATCCGTCGGCAGCCGCGGCGCTGGGCCGCTCCGGCGCGGTGCGCGACGGACTTGCGGTCCGGGTTCCCATTCAGGGCGGCTGGGACGACCAGGAGGCGGAGCATGGCGACGAACAAGGAGATCCGCACCGTCCGGGCGATCGCCGACGGGCTGGCGGCGGGCGAATTCTCGAGCCGCGAGATCACGCAGCTCCTGCTGGACCACATCGAGCGGACGGACGGCACGATCAAAGCCTTCAACCGCGTCGCGCCCGAGCACGCGCTCCAGGCGGCCGACGCGTCGGACAAGCGCCGCCGCGCCGGCGGCGCGCTGGGTCCGCTGGATGGGGTGCCGTACGCGGCCAAGGACCTGGTCGAGACGGCCGGGATCGAGACGACCTCCTCCTCCAAGGTGCTGCAGGGGCACATCCCGACCCAGAGCGCCTCCACGGTGGAGCGCCTGGACGCCGCGGGCGCGGTCTTGGTGGGGAAGACGAACACCCACCAGTTCGCCTACGGCGTGCAGACGCCGCCGACGCGCAATCCCTGGGACATGGAGACGCCGCGGGTTCCCGGCGGCTCCAGCGGCGGCACCGGCGCGGCGGTGGCCACGGGGCAGATCCCCTTCGGCCTGGGCACGGACACCGGCGGGTCGATCCGCATCCCCGCCTGCGTGAACGGGGTCACGGGACTGAAGGCGACGTTCGGCCGCATCCCCAAAGATGGGGTCCACGTGCTCTCGTACTCCATGGACCACATCGGGCCGTTGTGCTGGACGGCGGAGGACGCCGCCCTGGCGCTGAACGTGCTCGCCGGCTACGACCCCCGCGACCTGAACTCGTCCAAGCAGCCGACCGAGGACTTCTCGGCGCAATTGGGGCAGGGAGTCAGGGGCCTGCGCGTCGCCGTGCCGCGCAACTACTTCAACAGCCATTTCCCGGGCGTGACGGCGGCGTTCGAGGCCGCGGTCGCCGAGTTGAAGACGGCGGGAGCCGACGTGTTTGAAGTCACGATGCCGAAGGACATCGACCGGATCGAGTTGGAGGGGTTCGGCATCTCCTTGGCGGAGTCGGCGGCCTGGCACGCCGCACGGATGCGCCGGCAGGGGCCGGACTATCAGGACGACGTGCGTAGCTATCTCCAGATCGGCGAGGTGATGCTCGCCACCGACTACCTCAACGCCCAGCGCTTCCGCACGCG
This sequence comes from Dehalococcoidia bacterium, assembly GCA_963663235.2. Classification (GTDB taxonomy): domain Bacteria; phylum Chloroflexota; class Dehalococcoidia; order Bin125; family Bin125. The sequence continues at coordinate 32,801 of CAXXNO010000009.1, read as the reverse complement.
GTTCAACGCGCAGATACAAAGCCTCTGGAAGGACGAGCGCATCGACGTGCTGGCCACGCTGACGATGCCGGCGACCGCGGCCCGGCACGGGCAGATGGAGTACAAGGCGCCGGACGGCTTCCAGGAGACGCTGATGTCGGCCTCCATCCGCTGCTGCTTCCCCTTCAACTTCACGGGACAGCCGGCCCTGACCGTGCCGTGTGGCTTCGATGAGCAGGGGCTGCCCGTGGGGCTGCAGATCGTCGCCCGGCCCTGGGCCGACGCCCTGACGCTGCGCGTGGGCCACGCCTTCCAGCAGGCCACCGACTGGCACACGAAGCGTCCGCCGCTCGCGGCGCTCGGCGCCTGAAGCGCTGCGCCCCCGCGGCCTCAGCCTTGCGGCTCTTCGGGCTCCTCGATCCGACGCTCCACGAACTCGTACACGTCCCCCGCGATCGCCAGCGCCCGCTCCGAGTCGTGCGAGTCGAACGCCTCAGCCGGGACCCCGCCCGGCAAGCCCGACGGATAGCGCGCCCCGAGATAATACTTGTCCAGGAGCGGCGCACTCGTTTTGATGAAGACGAACGAGGGGTCGAACGTCATGGCGTCCTCGCAAAGGTCGGCCAGCGCATGGCCCCAGACCTGTTCCGCGCCCTGCGCGAGCAAGTAGGCGACCACCGCCTTCTCGGCGCACTGGTGGCAGAGGAAACACGCTAGGGCGTGGCGCCCCGCCTCCGCGCAGAGGTGGGCGTCGCTCAGGTCATGGCCGGCCTGCTTCAGCCAACGAGCGGACTCTCGTGCTCCTCCCGGGGGACGAGCACCGCCCTCAGCCGGCATAGATCAGCGAACCGTGCTGCTGCGCCCGTTGCAGGACGGGGTCCGTTTCGGACAGCTCCTCAAATTCCTGGGGCGTGTAGACGAGGAGGCGCATGCCGACTCGAGGGCGCAGATGATCGATGAAGAAGTCCGGGCGTCGGTGGAACGCTTCCACGGTGGAATGGACCAGCACCAACTCCAGCTCCGAATCGGGGCCCACCCGCTCCTGCGCCAGGTCGCCGGTCAAGTAGGCGCGCTCCACCCCCAACGCTGGAAGCTCAGCGGCCACCCGCAACAGCTCGGCCTCCAGGAGTTTGCGTCGCTCCTGCGCGAACCCGAACATCAGCGGCATCGCGCGCCTTCCCCGGCTCCGCCCCACCGCCCACCGGACGGCATCAGACGGTCGAGAGCGTGGGCGCCTTCGGCGCGGGCATGACCTCGTCCTCCGCCAGGGGATACGCCTCTTTCTTGTACACCTGGATGCGGTGCGAGGCGAAGTCGACCGCGTACATCCGCCCTTCGCCATCCACCCGCACGGACGTCGGCGCCCGCAGCCGCTTGGCCGGCTCCAGGCTCACCATCTCCCGCAGCCGGAGGACCTTGGGGTTGGCCATCACGTAGTCACGGGCCATCTTGGATAGCGTCGCGTCGCCCAAGAACTTCTCCACGTAGCGGCCGCTGCGGTCGAAGAGCTGGACGCGGTTGTTGCCGCGGTCGGCGACGTAGATGTCGCCGTCGGCATCGACCGCGACGCCGCTGGGACGGTTGAGCTCGCCGTCGTCGCTGCCGGAGCGGCCGATCTGCATGATGAACGCGCCGTCGGCGCTGAACTTCTGGACGCGGTCGTTGCGCCAGTCGACGACGTAAATGTCGCCCTCGGCGTCGATGGTGATCCCCCAAGGCATGTTGAGCTCGCCCTCGCCGGCGCCGTGGTGGCCCCACTGGTCCAGGAACCTGCCGTCCTTGGTGAACTTCTGAACGCGATGGTTCAGCGTGTCGGCGACGTAAAGGTTCTCCTCGGCGTCGAAGGCCAGCCCGGAAGGGCGGTCCAATTCGCCCGGGCCGGATCCATGCGTCCCCCATTTGCCCAGAAAGTCCCCCGCGGGGCTGAACGCCGAGACCCGGTGTAAGCTCTCGTCCGAGACGTACAGATTCTCGTCTCGGTCCCGGACCAGGCAGGAGGGCCAGGTGAACGCACCATCGCCCGAACCGGTGGTGCCAATCGCGCCCAGGTCCTCGTCGTCCCAGTTCATGCGGCGGATGTTGTTGCCGCCGGCGGGGATGTCATTCCGGCAGAGGACATACAAGCGCCCCTCATCACCGATAGCGATATCGATGCAGTAGGTGGTGACGCGCCTCATCCCCAGCGTGGTGAGGTACGGGAAGCCGGCCCGGAGCAACGCGTACGGTCTCGTCGCAGTGGCTTCTCCCACGGTACCCTCGCTTTCCCTCTCCATCGGCCGGCCCGTTAGGCGGCTAACCGCTCGCCGGCGTCTCCTTGTACGGACGGATCTGCTCAAACGTCCCGCCCACGATGGATACTGGATCGATCCCCATCCACTGCTCCAGCACGGTGCCGTAGATGCCGCGGAAATCGACGGTGTGGCGGAGGTCCTCTCCGTACAGCCAGTCGGCGGGATCGACGGACGGGTACTCGGCGTACAGGCCGCCCTCCACCTGCTCCCCGATGATGTAGGCGCCGCCACCGGAGCCGTGGTCCGTGCCGGAGCCGTTGTCCCTGATCCGGCGGCCGAACTCCGTGAACACCAGACACGTGACCTCCTCGGCGGCATCGTGCTCGCGCAGGTCCTGTTGCAGGTCGGAGATCGCGCCGCTGAGCTCGCCCAGCAGCCGGGCCAGGTTCGGCGGTTCGTGGGAGTGGTGGTCGTAGCCGGCCTGCTGCGCGTAGAAGATTCGGGTGCCCAGCCCCGCCGTGTGGACGCGCGCCACGTCTCGCAGGCTCTTGGCGATGGGGTTCGTCCCCCACTCCACGTTGGTGCTGTATCTGGCCGGGGCCTCCTTCAATACGTCGGCGGCCACCAGCCCGTCCCGGCCGGTCCGGCCCAGGTAATCCATCACCGCTCCGGCCCCAACCGCCGGCGTGTACATGCGCTTGAAGAGTTGCAGATCCTCGGTGCGCTCCTGCTCAATTTCGATATCGGTCATGAGCCCGTACTGGTCCAGGTTGCCGACGGACGTCGCCGTGACGCCGGGCGCGGCCAGGGACCGGGGCAAGCCGCGGCCGAAGCTGACGCAGGTCAGCGGGTTCTCGCCCTGGGGATCGATCTCCCGAATGACCTTGGCGATCCAGCCTTCCGTGGCGATCTCGTTGGGCTCGCAGGTGTGCCAGATGTCCATGCCGCGGAAGTGCGAGCGGCTGGAGTTCTCGTAGCCGATGCCCTGCACCACCGCCACCTTGCCTGCGTCGTACAGCTCCTTGAGGCGACCGGCCGACGGATGAAAGCCGAGGGTGTCGTTGATCGGCAGCACCTCTTCGGGCTTGATGCCGACCACCGGTCTGGCGTCGTGGTATGCGCCATGCGTGTAGGGGATGAGGGTGTTCATGAAGTCCGCGCCGCCGCTCAACTGGATCACGACCAGAACCGAGGCACGACCGTTGCTGTTTCCTGCCATCGTTCGCACTCCTCACGCTTCGGCGAACTGCCGCTTAGGCGAACTGATACTCCGGGGCCGCAGCGATGAGCCCCAGCATCCGGCCGATGCGAGATTCGCTGCTGCGCTTCGCTTCCTCGCTGTCGAAGCGCAGGTCGCCGCCGCCTTCGGCGACTTCCAGGAGCGCGGCCTGCGTCTCTTCACTCACCTCCAAGGGCCCGACCAGTTCGAGACAGCGCTCGACGAAGTCCGCGGGGGTCACGGGGCCCCCGCCTGCGCTCAGGCGCTGCACAACGGCCTGAGGTCCCGGCTTGGAGACGTCGCGCAGATGGGATACGGCGAAGTTCACGCGCTCGATCAGCGTGCCCCCATCGATCCACTCCTTGCCGGTGTGCCAGCCCTCCACGGAGGGCGGGTCGTAGAGCTTCTGTCCCATCGCCGTCATCGCGTCTCCCAGGGTGCCCAGCTCGGGCTCGGGCGAGCGGAGGTCGCCGGAAAGCTTCAGCGTCCCGGCGACGAACTCGGCCGGGCATTTGACGCGCTTGAAGCGGGCCGCTCGGAAGAAGTCTGAGGTGAGCAGCGTCCGCATCACGGAGCGCATGTCGGCGTCCGAGTCGAAGTAGGCCCGGACCAGGGTGTCGATCGCCTCCGGATCCTGCGGCGGCGTGACGCTCCAGGCTGGCACCTGCGGCTCGTCGGCCACGAAGAAGTTGTAGAGGTGGCGCGAGATGAAGCGGGCCGCGGCTTCTTGCTGGACGATGATGTCGATGACGTCCTCGCCGTTGAAGCGGCCGCTGTGCCCCAGGAACGTCTTCTCACTGTCGTCGTGCTCTTCGGCGTGGTACTCGAATTTCGACGGGAACACGCCGTAGGGATAGAGCGGTATGGGCTGCTGGAACGTCCAGCCGGTGAACGCCCGGGCGGCCATTTTGACGTCCGTCTCGGTGTAGCTGCCGATGCCCATGGAGAAGAGCTCCAGGAGCTCGCGCCCGTAGTTCTCGTTGGACCCGGTGACAAGGTTCTCGCAGTTGTCCAGCCAGCAGATCATGGCTGGGTCCTTCGAGACCTCGGTCAGGATCGTCCGCAGGTTCCCCAGGCCGTTCTCGCGGAACATCTGGATCTGCGTCACCATGGAGGGATTGTGTTCGCTCTTGAACCAGCCGGTGGCGAATACGTGGTGCCAAAAGAGTGCCATCTTCTCTTCCAGCGGACGCGACGTGTTGACGAGCCGGTAGACCCAGTGCCCCGCCCAAATGATGGGTGTATCCGCGTTCGTCAGGGTTGGGCAGTAGCGCTGGAGCAGGTCCTCCTCGGGCTCCGGGAACCGCTCGGGGTGGAGGAGATCCTCCACGACCTCCTCATAGGGGCGCTGGGCGTACGCCTCCAACTCCTCCCGCCATGCCCCGACCCCCGCGCGGCGCAGCAGATGCGCCATCAGTGCAAGCTGTTCATCGGCCATAGGCGTCTCCGCACCTGGGTCGGTAAATCGGCGCGGAGATTATAGCGGCTTGCCCATGTCTTGCCGAACCCCCCTCCCGTGGGCGGCAGCGCTCAGATGAACGGGGGCTGTAAGCCGCTCCCAGCGCCTGGGCTGGTGCGGCGAAGACGTCCACGCGGCGGCGGGGTGCGGGCACGCCATCTGGTCAAAGGCGAGCGGCGGGCATCCAGCCCCCGCCGCAGTGCACTTGGCGATGGCGAGGGCATGCGACAGAATGGCCGCGCGATCCGAACGACCAGCGGGTAGGAATAAGGTAGCGCCATGGACAACGGCCGGGGCATCCGCGACAAGGTCTGCATCGTGGGAGTCGGGGAGTCGGAGTACGGCCGCCACGGCTCCATCGAGCGGCCGGAGTTCCAACTGGCCCTGGAGGCGATCCTGGCCGCGTGCGCCGACGCGGGGCTGGACCCGCGCCGCTTGGACGGGTTCGCCTCCTACGCCAACGATCGCAACGATCCGCTCCGGGTCGCGACCGCGCTGGGCACCCCGGAGCACGGCTTCAGCAACATGTACTGGGGCGGCGGCGGCGGCGGCGTGGCCGGAGCGGTGGGCAACGCGGCGGCGGGGATCGCGGCGGGGTACGCCGACTACGTGGTGGCCTATCGCGCGCTGGCGCAGGGGCAGTACCGGCGCTTCGGGCAACTGCTGATAGAGGGGCGAATCGAAGGGACCGACGCGTTCCGCCTGCCGGCCGGGATGCTCATCCCGGCGCAGCGGTTCGCGATGCCGATCAAGCGCTACATGCACGAGCACGGGATCACCAGCCGTCAGTTGGGGCAGGTGTCGGTGGCGAGCTACAAGCACGCGCAACACAACCCGCGCGCCGTGATGTATGGGAAGCCGATCACGATCGAGGATCATCAGAACTCGCGGATCATCGCCGACCCGCTGCGGCTGTTCGACTGCTGCCAGGAGACCGACGGCGCGGCCGCGGTCATCCTGACGACGCCGGAGCGGGCGCGGGATCTCAAGCAGAAGATGGTGTATATCGCCGGCGCGGCACAGGGGAGCGATTACCAAGAGGGCGCGGGCTACGCGGCCGGACTGCGGCACGGGGCGGGGTTCTCGTCGGTGGCGCGGCGGCTGTTCAAGTCGGCGGGAATGGGGCCGGAAGAGATCGACGTGGCGCAGCTGTACGAGAACTTCACGGGCCTCGTGCTGATGTCACTGGAGGACCACGGCTTCTGTGGGCGGGGCGAGGCGGGACAGTTCGTCGAAGGGGGCCGCATCGAGCACAAGCGGGTCGCCGAGCCCGACGCCCCCCACGCCGGCGAGCTGCCGCTCAACACCAGCGGCGGCAACTTGGCCGAGGCGTACACGCACGGCTTCGAATTGATGGTGGAAGGGGTGCGGCAGATGCGCGGGGACTCCACGCTGCCGGTGGAGGGGGCGCGGACGTGTCTGGTGGCGAGCGGGCCGGGCGTCGCGCCGGTCAGCAACGTGATCCTGCACAACTGAGACAAGCGAGAGGGCCATGAGCAAAGACGGCGCGGAGTTCATCGACGGCCGCTACTTCCCCGAAGGGGTGCCGGAGCCCAACCCCGAGGATCCGCTGAGCAAGGGGTTCTGGGACGCGGCGAAGGAGGGGCGGCTGGTGGTGCAGCGCTGCGGGGGCTGCGGGAAGTTGCAGCATCCGCCGGAGTTGATCTGCCACCACTGTTTGTCGTTCGATCACCTGGGCTGGCAGGAGGTGGCTGGAACGGGGACTGTGTGGTCTTGCATCAACGCCGTGCATCCCGCGAACCCGAAGGTGAAGGCGCGCGGCCCGTATAACGTCGCGATCGTGGAGCTGGATGACCACCCCGAGATCCAGATGCTGAGCAACGTCGTTGACATGGAGTTCGACGAGCTCCAGATCGGGATGCCGGTGCGGGTCGTGTTCGAGCGGACGGCGCCGGACCTGGTGCAGCCGCGGTGGCGCCGGGCGGAGTAGAGGCCCCCACCGCCGAGGACGTGCGGCGGCTGGGCGTCGGTGAGCAGACGTATGACCGCTCGTCCCAACCAGCGCGAGGAGCCCCAGCGTTCCATGCCCGATGAAGAGAGTCTGCTGACCCCCGCCATGACGGCGCAGATCGGCCGCGAGGGCGAGCCAATCTCCGTCGAGATCAGCCGGGAAGCGACGCGCCGCATGGCCGAGGCCCTGGGCGAGGACGACCCCGCCGTGATCGCCGCCCTGGAAGGCGATGACCCACGCGCTGTGGTGCCGCCTTACGCCCTGCTCACCGTGGTCACCCGCATGCGGCAAGCGAGCGCGCCCGACCTGCCCGGCCACGGCCTGCTCGCCGCCGACGAGTGGCGCTACGACGCGCCCGTGCGCCTCGGCGACCGGCTCAGGGTGGTCCCCAAGATCGCCGACATCCAGGAGCGGATCGGCGGGCGGGTCGGTCACTCCCTCTTCGTTCACTACGAGTGGAGCTGCACCAACCAGGACGGCGATACGGTAGCGCGCGTGCACCGGACGGTCGCCTACTACCCGAAGCGCGGAGACCCCCGGTGACTCCCCGCTCCTACGACAGCATCGCCGAGGGGGACGCCCTCCCGCCGGTCAAGCGCACGCCCACGCACTTCGGCATGCTGAAGTTCATCGGCGCATCCTGGCAGTGGAGCCCCCAGTTCTTCGACCCCGCTGCCGCACTGAGCATGGGGTTCGAGCGCCCCATTGTCCCGGGGACGGTCAAGTTGGCCTTCGTGGAGCAGTTCGTCCGCCGCTGGCTGGGCGGCGCCGGCACCATTCGGCGGATCCAAGTCTCCCACCGCCGCCCCGACCTCCACGACGCCGAGATGACCTTCGGCGGGACGGTCACCCGGAAGTACCAGGAAGACGGCGTCCGCTTCGTTGATGTCGAGCTGTGGATCGACAATCCGCAAGGCGAGCGCTCCGTCCGCGGCAGCTCCACGGTCGCCTTCGATTGACGAGCGGTCCCCGGCCTCGCCCGTCGCGGACGCAGCGCCCGCACGTCGCGCGAGCGGCCGTCAACGGACGATAGCTCCCTTGACACGAGGATTAGTCTCACTGTACCAAGCACGCTGCGGGGCCACTAAGTATCACTGAGTATAAGGAGAGCGCCATGGGCTACGCGTACCCGCCTGTACCGATCAAGTACGACGGCGTCGTCGATGCCGACGGCCACGTGCTGGAGCCGATCGACCTTTGGACCGAGTACATCGAGAACAAGTACAAAGACCGCACGCTTCGCCTCGCCAAGGATGACGAAGGGTACGAGTACCTGGAGATCGCGGGGAAGCCGTCGAAGCAGGTGGTGAAGGGGATGCTGGGCGTCTTCGGCGCGATGGGGCAAAGTGACACCACGCCGCGGCCGGGTCGGGACTATATGAACCCCGAAAACACGCCCTATGGCGCCCGCAACGCCGAGGAACGCCTCGACCTCCTGGACAAAGAGCACTTGGACAAGGCGTTGCTCTACCCAACGGTCAGCCTCACTTGGGAGGCCGAGTGCAACGATGGGGAACTCGCCCTGGCCTACACGCGCGCCTACAACCGCTGGGTCGCCGATTTTTGCCGCTCCAGCGACGGCCGGCTGGTGGCGATCGCGCACATCTCCTTGACGGGCGGGGTGGAGAGCGCGGCCGCCGAGTTGGAACGGGCGGTCAAGGACGGCTGCAAGGGCGGGTTCGTGCACCCGTTCACGCAGAGCAAGGTCGCGCACGGCGACCCTTCCCACGATCCGCTGTGGGCCAAGGCGCAGGAGCTGGACGTGCCCATGGCCATTCACCCGACGACGCTCGACATGCCGAGCAACTTCTCGCCCCGCTTCCGGCTGGACCCGATGGCGCCGGTGAATCAGTGGTACCTCTTGGTGCTGGCGTTGCAGGCGACCCAGCAGGCGTTCGTCAGCATGTTCGCCTTCGGCGCGCTCGACCGCTTCCCGGCGCTGAAGTTCGGCATCCTGGAAGTCCAGTCCGGGTGGATCGGCTCCATGCTGGACCGCATGGACGCGATCTACGAGGGCCACTACAAAACGCTTCCGATGCCGCTGAAGGATAAGCCGAGCACCTATTTCAAGCGGCAGTGCTTTGTTTCGGGCGACCCGGACGAGGCTTCGTCCGCGCTCGTCATGGACTACGCGGGGCCCCAGTGTTTCGCCTGGGCCAGCGACTACCCCCACTTCGACCACACGGGGGGCTGGGTGAAGGACCTGGAAGAGCTGGTGGAGCCGTTGAGCGCGGAGACGCGTCAGGCGATGCTGGGCGGCAACATCAACCGGATCTACAACCTGTCGTAACTGCCGCTGGCGTGGAGAATGCGAAGAGGGTGGCCGTCTGGGCCGCCCCCTTCTTTATTTGCAGGCGCGTTGGTGCCGATCAGACCTTCTACCGATTAGACCTTCTCGGTCCAGTGGGTGCGAGCGGAATCGGGGTCACACAGACGCTGGAAGCCTTCGTGCGCCGCTTTGACATCCGGGTTGTCGAAGATGTCCAGCCAGGCCTGCCAGCTTTCGGCTTCGATCTCCTCGACGATCCGGAAGTCCGGCTCGCCCTCGCCGGCGCCGCGCACCTCGAAGACCTCGAAGCGCAGGATGCCGGGCGCCTTGGACGCGAGGGGCTGGTCGACCTCGTGCGAGAACTTGCGGTATTCCTCGATCGACGTCGTCGGTCGCAGGTTGTAGGTGATGAAGATCCGGACGGACATGGGGCGCTCCCTCCGCCCGCCCGCTGCGCCGAGCGGGACAAGCGCGTTGCCGAAGGTTGGCCGGCTGCGCACCAGTCTACGGGCGCGGGCTCCCTCTCGTGAGGCGCTCGGATTATAGAGGGACCAAGGGCCGCGATGCCCCGTCCCCGCCTGGATCTACTTGTCAGGCAGTCATACCGAGCTCCGTCTGCGGCTGGACCGGACGGGGCCGCAGCCGAGCGCCTCCGCGACGCACCGTGCCCTGGGCTTCTACAACATGCTGATTCCGCACGCCACGCTCGATCGGGAGGCAGCCTCCGGCCGCGAGTATGCCACCGTGATGGACTTCACCGGTCCGGGGGGCGGCGCCTGGACGATTAACGTCGCGGGAGGCGGCTGCGCCTGCAGCGAGGGGCGCGCCGCGAACCCGGACATCGTCCTCACGCAGAGTCCTGAGTCGTTCGTCAAGCTCCTGACCGGCATGCACGCGGCGCCCGACGCGATCGCGGCGGGGGCGTTCACGGTTGAGGGCAAGGAAAACCTCGAAACCTACGCCATGCTCTTCCCCGACATCGATCCGAAGCGTCCGGTGCCCGCCATGGGCGCCATGAGCCTCTAGCGCGCGAGGCGGCAGCGAACGAGGGGGACGGTGCCGTCCGGAGCCGGCGGCCTCAGCCCAGCGTCCCCTGCTTGGCCAGGACCACCACCTCCTGCGATCGCGATCCGGTGTCGCGGCGCATGGGGCCCAGGATGCCCAGGTCGTCGCGCTTGACCGCGCCGCCCTGCACGACGCCCACCACGCCCGTGCGGGTCAGGCGGATGTCCGCCAGCGGGTCGCCGTCCAGGATCACGAGGTCCGCTAGCTTCCCGGCCTCGATCGTCCCCACCTGATCGTCGATCCGGATCGCCTTCGCCGCCTCCAGGGCGGCGCTGGTCAGTGCGTCGATCGGCTTCATGCCGCAGCGCACGTAGCACTCCAGCTCCAGCAGGTTGTCGCCGTGCCGCCGCGCCTCGTTGCCGCCGCAGTCGGAGCCCATCCCGATCTTCACGCCCATGCGCACCGCCATCGCGTGCCGGTCGAAGATCGCCTGCTCGTCGGAGGCCATCATGACGGCCCAGGGCATCGCCAGCCCCGGCCCCTTGTGGATGATGTCCACCACGTTGCCCAGCGTCGGGATCAGGTAGGCGCCGTGCTTCACCATGTTGGCGCAGTTCTCTTCGCTGATGTACCAGCCGTGCTCCACTGTCTCGACGCCGGAGGTCACCACGTTGTTGACGCCCTCGTGCCCCATGGCATGGGCCGCCGTGCGTCGCCCCAGCCGCTTCGCCTCCGCGAAGGCCGCCGCCACTTCCTCCTTCGTGTATTGCGCGCTGGCCCATTCACCGCCGGTCTCCGGCCCGTCCGCGCTGACGACCTTGACGACGTCCACCTTGTTCGCGACCAACTGTCGCACGCGCCGGACGATCTCCTCCACGCCGTCGGCCGGGCCGTCCGAGCCGGAGCGCCCCATCTCCATCCCGTGTCCGCCGGTCATCCAGATCGCGGTGGCGGTGGTGAGCAGGCGCGGGGCCTCGATCCGGCCCGCCGCCTGGGCGCGCTTGATGGCGACGTCGATGTAGTCGCGGGCCGTGGTCTCACGCGCCGTGGTGACGCCGGCGTGCAGCGTGGTCCTCGCCGCCTCCACCGAATCGAGCACGGCTTGGTCCAGGGGGTCCGATATCTTGAAGCTCTTGGCTTCATCGCCTTGGCCGATGGCGCCGTCGCCGCCCACGATGTGGGTGTGCAGGTCGATGAAGCCCGGTAGCAGCGTCCGCCCTTCCAGGTCGATGACGACGTCCGCCGGGACGGCACGGCCGTCCGTCCGCACCTCGGCGATGCGGCCGCGCTCGACTTTCACGCTGGCGTTGTCGAAGTCGCGGCCGTCGCCGGGGAGGAGACGGGCGTGAACGAAGGCGGTAGACACGGTCCGCTCCCCCGTCCTCCTTCGGCCCGGATTCCACGGCTTCGACAGGCGGCATTCTAGTCGCTGGAGGAGGCGGGGGCGGGTGTCGCGTGCGCGATCGCTTAGCGCCTTGGCTCCACCTGTAGCTCGACCTCAATCGCGCGAGGCGGCAGTGACTGAGGGGGACGGAGCCATGCTAGACTGCCGCCTGCGCCGCTCTTGAGGCTGGACTCAGACAGGGAAGGCCTGGCCGCAGCGTGGCGTGGATGAGGAGTCTGTGATGAAAGCCGGCATCTGCTTCAACTTCCAGAATTACCAAGACTGGGACCGCTTCGAGGCAAAAGCGACGGACGTGGATCCCTCCGTGCCGGACCAGCAGGTCTGGGGAGAAGATCTGCACCTGGCCGGCCTCGCCGAACCGCTGGGCTTCGATGCGCTCTGGGCCCTCGACCACCACTTCTCTCCCTACATCATGTGTGGCAGCGCCCTCCAGCAGTTGGGCTACTTCGCCGGCCTCACGAAGAACCTCGACATGGGCACGATGGTGATCGTGCTGCCCTGGTACGACCCCGTGCAAGTCGCCGAACAGATCTGTGTGCTCGACCACATGCTGCAGGGGCGGCGTCTCACCATCGGGTTGGGCCGTGGCGTGGCCCAGCGTGAGTTCGACGCCTATCGCATTCCCTTGAGTGAGTCGCGCGGGCGCTTCATGGAGTCGCTGGAGATCGTGCGCCTGGCGCTCACGCAGGAGTGGTTCTCCTACGACGGCGAGTTCTACCAGATACCGGAGATGACGATCCGGCCGCGGCCGCGCACGCCGAATCTGGTGAACAATATCAAGGCCGCCTGGGTGAGCCCCGAGAGCTTGGCCATCCTGGCCGACGCCGGTGTGGGTATGCTCCTGACCAACCAGAAGAGTTGGGACGACTACCAGAAGGACGTGCGCGACTTCAACGCGGTCCGCGCCGAGCGGAACTGGGCGCCCGTGCAGCCGACGGTGGTGGTCAACGTCGCCTGCGCCGAGTCCGAGGAGGAAGCGTGGGAATCCATTGTGCGCCACACCACCGAAATGCAGATCAGCATCGAACGGCACTACCACTTCAGCGAGAGCGCGCAGTTTGAGAGCGTCGGCGGCTACGAGTACTACCAGAGCTTCGCGCAAACGCTGAACACGAAGACGCCGGAGCAGATCGGGCGCTTCAACGCCAAGCCGCAGGTGTGGGGCACGCCGGAGCAATGCCGCGAGAAGCTCGAGCACATCCAGCGCATGACGAGCGCCGAGGAACTCATCCTCGGCTTTCGCTACGGGGGCATGCCCGCCGACGTGGCGGAGCGCAGCCTGCGGCTCTTCGCCAAGGAAGTGCTGCCGGCCGTGCATGCCATTGAGCCCAGTCCCGCCGCACAGGTTGCCGGCGGCTGATTCTGCTGGCCCCGGTCCTCTCGGGATGCCGGTGAGGCGCGGCGACCCCGCGACCCGACTGTTACTGCGCTCCTCCTCTTGGCTGTGCGCCGGGAGGCTGATCGAACGCCGCCATTCGTGATCGCATTGGGGTGGCGCTTCTACGAAGCGCATCCAGGCCTTCCCAAGTGCGCCGAGCGCGCATAGGGTAGGACGCCCAGAGCTGCCGGACACCCGCATGCGAGCGCGCCTCGTATCGCCGTCGGGAGGGCCAGCGGATGCACGCCAGCCGAGTCCACGTTGTCGTTGGGGGGTTCCCTCCCGGCGCGCACGGCGGGCACGACATGGACTACGCCCGCCGGCGGCTCCTGGAGCTTCTGCAAGAGTGGCCGAGGATGATCGCTACCGTCTGCAACGACTTCACCGACATCGAGCGGTGGCTGCCCGGGACGCAGCTCCTGATCACGTACACAGCCGGCCCCTACTTGAATGATGAGCAAAACCGGTTCGTGGCGGACTGGCTCGCGAAGGGCGGCCGCTGGCTGGGCTTGCACGGCACCAGCGGCGGACGGGCGGTGCGCGTCGGGGAGAGCGGCGAGAGGCGAAGGATGGTGAAGACCAGCCACCACGAGACGCTGGGCGGCTTCTTTCTCAGCCACCCGCCGATGCGAAAGATCCGCGTGGAGGTGGCCGACCGCGATCACTTCTTGACCAGGAACCTGCCCCCTTCCTTCGACGCGATCGACGAACCGTACATGATCGAGCTCCAACATCCCGCTTCGACCCGCGTGCTGCTGACGGCGGTCCTCGGAGGCGTGACCTCGCCGCCCGGTTTTGGCTTCGAGTACGAGGAGGACACCGCTCTGTTGCCGGACGGCAAATCGCGCGTGCTGGGCTACACCCGCGATGTCGGAGCGGGCGGCGTGACCTATATCGCGCTGGGTCATTGCCACTCCCAAGTCAGCAACAGTCAATCCCTGGTGGACGCAAGCGTGAGCCCCTCGGGGAAGGCCCCGGATATCCTGCGCGGACCGTGGGAGACGGACGCTTATCTGCAGTTGTTGCGCAACGCGATCGCGTGGGGCGTCGGGCAGGACGCGTAGGCGGGGAGTCCGTGCGATCGATCGGTCGGCCCGGCCGGCCGAGTTGTCATCGCTGGCTTGAACGGAGGAACACAATGCAACTCGGGTACTTCGCGATGCCGCTGCATCCACCGGGCGGCGATTACACGGAAGCGATCCACGAGGATCTGGACACTATCGTCCGGATCGACGAGTTGGGCTTCCACGAGGCGTGGGTGGGGGAGCATTTCACGGCGGAATGGGAGCCGATCCCCGCGCCGGAGCTGTTCATCGCCATGGCGCTGGCGAGGACGAAGAGCATCATCCTGGGCACGGGCGTGACCGTGCTCGTGAACCACAACCCGTTCCACCTGGCGCATCGCATCGCACTGCTGGATCACCTGGCGAAGGGGCGGTTCTACTGGGGCGTGGGCTCCGGGGCCAACCCGCTGGATTTCCTCGCGGTGGGAGTGGACGCGGCGTCCGGCGAGCAGCGGGAGGCGATGCGGGTCGGCGTGGACATGGTGCTGAAGCTGTGGGATGACCCGGCCCCGGGAGTGTACGAATCGAAGTGGTGGCGGATCGAGATCGGGGAACCGATTGAGGAGGTCAGCCTGCGGGTGTACATGAAGCCGTACCAGAAGCCGCACCCGCCGATCGCCGTGGCGGGAACATCGGAGCGGTCGCCCACGCTCATCCAGGCGGGCGAGCGAGGCTGGATGCCGTTGAGCATTGGCATCACGCAACCGTGGGTGCTGCGCAAGCACTGGGAGGCGGTGGAGGAGGGGGCGCGGAAGGCGGGGCGCACGCCGGACCGCGCGCAGTGGCGGATCTGTCGCGAGATGTACGTGGCCGACACCACGGAGCAGGCCCGCGCGGAGGTGCTGCAAAGCACCCTGGCGCGAGACTACCGCGAGTACTTCATCACGTTCTTGAAGCTCTACAACTTCACGACGGTGATCAAGCCGGACCCGAGCATGCCGGACGAGATCCTCACGCCGGAGTTCTTGCTGGACAACGGCTGGATCGTGGGCAGCCCAGACGACGTGGAGCAGCAGATCCGGAAGTTGTACGACGAGGTGGGCGGGTTCGGGGTGCTGATGCCGATGGCGCATGAGTGGAAGCCGTGGGATAAGTGGGACCGCTCGATGACGCTGCTGGCGGAAGAGGTGATGCCGCGACTCGCCGATCTCATGCCGGAGAGTCCGCCGGCGGTCGCGCGCTGAGCGGGCGTGCGCCTTCGCGAGTGAAGCAGAACGACGGGGAGGGGACAGCCTTGCCGACGCTGGAGGAGCGAATCCGGCGGCTAGAGGATGGGACGGCCATCGAACGGCTCAAACAGGAGTACGCCCAGCGCCTGGACGCGGGCCTTCGCGGCGAAGTGGAGTTCCCCGCCGCCGCCTTTCTGGATCTCTTCACGGACGATGCCGTCTGGGAGAACAACGTGTTCGGGCGCTTCGAGGGCAAGGCGTCGGTCCGCGAATTCTTCCGCACGGCAGCGACCCGCGCCACTTTCGCTCTTCACTACACGGTGGGCGGGGCGATCGATATCGGGGCGTCCGGGACGGAGGCCACGGGCCGCTGGTACACCTGGGAGACGTTGACCGTGGAGGGACGGGCGATCCTGCTCGCCGGCACGTACGACGACCGCTTCCGCAAGGTCGCGGGCCGCTGGCTCATCCAGCACATCGCCTGCACCGTGGCGTTCCGCACTCCGTATGAGTCGGGCTGGGTGAAGGAACGGTTTCCCCGCGCGTAGCGGCTTCTCGGCTCGTGGGGTCAGAAGTTGGCGTTCCAGCCACCCTTGGGCTCCATCGCCCGAGCGGCCGGGAGGACATCCCGGCCGAAGCGCTCCACTTGCTCCTGGTACTCGTCCATCTGATGCGAGGGGATTTCAAAGCAGCAGACGATGTGGGAGTAGCCCGCCTCGGCGAACCGTTCGAGGTCCGAGAGGACCTGCCCCGCTGTGCCGGTGCAGACCGTTCGGTCGGCCCGTTGCGCAAGCGGGTCGTCGGGCCCGGTGACGTGGATGGTCACGGTAGCCAGCATGGCGAAGTCATGCGGCTCCCGGCCGAACTCCTTCAGCTCCCGGCGCGTTTGCTCTTGCAGATCGCTGTAGCGATCCGGCTCCGCGACGGTGACGGCGTCGACGAACATCGTGTAGAGCCCGTCGCAGTGGCGGGCGGCGCGACGCACCCCGGCGGGCACAACGCTGCCGAAGAAAATCGGTGGATGCGGCTTCTGCAGCGGCTTCGGGTCCATGGAGAGGTTGGCGAAGTCATAGTAGCGGCCGTGGAACTCAACGACGTCGTCCATCCATGCACGCTTATAGATCTCGATGCACTCCTCGGTGATCTCGCCGCGCTTTTCGTACGGCAGCTGGATGGCGTCGTACTCCTCTCGCTGCCAGCCGCCTCCGACTCCCAGGATCAAGCGGCCGCCGGAGAGCACATCGATCGTGGCGAACTGCCGCGCATCGTTCAGGGGGCCGCGGAACGGTGCGATCAGCACCGAGGAGGCCAGCTTCAGCCGGCTGGTCTGGGCGGCCACGGCGCCCATCGTCACCGCGGCGTCGAGCATGTCGTGGTGGGATTGGTAGGCTCGCTTTCCGGTGACGTTCGCCTTGTGCTTGCTGGTCGAGGCGATCGGCATGCAGAGATGGTCGGCGAACCAGATGGAGTGGTAGCCCAGCCGCTCGCCCAGTTGCGCCACCTCCACGGTGCGCATCTGCTGCGCCGGCACGTCGTGCATGCGGTGGTCCTGACCTTCCAGGTAGTGCAAACCATGCGTATCCGCGTAGAAGCCGAACTCCATCGCTCCGCTCCCTTCCAGGGTCGGGACGACCCGCCCGCTCCGCTGGCGGCTGGCGGCCGTGCGGGAAAGACTACGCGCACGCGGCCGGCCTGTCATCGCGCGCCGGCAGCCGGCCGTCATGCCGTACTGGCGGCTCCCACCATCTCGCGATCGTGCGCGCTGCTCGGCCCGCGCTTCAGGCGAGGGCCGCGACTCCCACCACTGCGATGATCGTCCCGACGACCGCCCAGCGCGTGATCTGTTCGCGCAGGAAGAGCACCGCCAGCGGCAGTCCGATGAGCGGGGAGACGGAGAACACGGCGATCGCTTGGCCCGCGCCGATCTCCTGGATGGCGACGATCATCAGCATGCTGGAGACGCCGGTTCCCAGAATGCCATAGACCGCCATGGCGCTCATGGTCCGCCGGTCCACGTCGCGCGCGCGCAGGCGGGAGTTCGGCCACAGCCATGCCCCCGCGCCGAGCACGACCAGGATGAGCGGCATCCGCACGATGGCGACGGCGGAGGGGTTGACGTCCACGGCGACGGCGCGCAGCCACACCACTGAGGCCGCCGCGCTGGCGCTGGCCGCCACCGCCAGCGCGACGCCGACCGCCAAGCGATGCGCAAACGCCCAACGCACGATCACCGGCAGCGTCGCCACCGCGGACCTCCCCACCGCGCGCGAGGAGCCGAGGAAGAGAGTCGGGAGCACGTCCCGCGCCTGCCCCTGGTCGTAGGCCGGAGCGGCCGTCGCGGATTCCCGCAAGTCGGCACTCCCGCCGCCGGGCGGGCGAGCGGAGCGTGGCTCCGATGCGGCGGCCGCGGCGTCGGCGCGCGGTCGGCCGTACAGGGCGACGAGGTAGACCCCAATGAGCACCAGCGCCGCCCCCACCCCGGCTCGCAACGTGACGGCTTCGCCCAGGAGGATCGCCGCGAAGATGAAGGTCAGCAGGACGCTCAGGCCCGTGATGATGGCGAACGGCCGCGCCAGCCCGAGCAGGGCGATAGCGGCCGCGTAGAGAGTCTGGGTGCTCCCGGTGGCCAGGAATCCCGCCCCCGCCAGTTGCCACATGGCGTCGAAGCTCATCGCGGTGAGGTCGTCCAGCCCGCCCAGCGCGAACAGGACCGCCACGTAGAACGCGCCCCCCCAGATCACCTGGATGAAGGTCAGCGTGAGCGTGTCGACGCGCACCGTCTGCGATGCCATGAAGGTGACGGCCACCGCCCACGCGGTGGCCGTACCGAGGGCCGCGCCGATTCCCACCGTCGTCGCTTTCCGTTCTCACGCTTTGGTCGCGTCCGCGATGATCGCGTCCACGCATGGTAGATGCTGCCATTCCGGCCGCCTCACCTGGACGGCGCGTCGGCCCTTGCCGTCTTCGACCGGGTGACCGTGCGGGATCGGTACGTGACCGCGATCCGCCCTAAGCGCGCGTACCGCGACCTCTTCCTCGCCGACCGCGAGGAGCGGTTCCAGGGCCGATTTTGTAGTGTGGCTCCCCGGGCAGGACACGCACCGACAACCGAGCGGTGAATCCTTCCCGGCGCAGCCGCGGAAGGACCCGCTCTACCGCTTCCCCTCTGGCCGGCCGTATCGCGCGCGAAGCCACGTGTTCGCGCGCCCCCGCTTCAACGCGCGCTCGCGTCGCATGGCAGCCGCGCGCGTTGCGTACTGCTCGTGATGGACCAACTCCCACGGCCCGCGGTGGCGCGTCCAGCGAGCCGCCCCATCCCGGTGCTGCTGCACGCGGCGTTCCAAGTCGGCGGTATGGCCGATGTAGAGCTGCCCCTCTGGGTTCCGGAGGACATAGACCCAGAATATGCGTGTACCAGCGAATCTTGGCTCCCCGGGCAGGACTCGAACCGACAACCGCGCGGTGAATCCTTCCCGGCGCAGCCGCGGAAGGACCCGCTCTACCACTCCCCCTCGGGCCGGCGCATGGTGGCTCCCCGGGCAGGACTCGCACCGACAACCGAGCGCTGAGTCCTTCCCCGGCGCAGCCGCGGAAGGACCCGCTCTAACGCTCCCTCTCTGGCCGCCGAATGTTGGCTCCCCGGGCAGGACTCGAACCTACAACCTAGCGGTTAACAGCCGCCCGCTCTACCAATTGAGCTACCGGGGAGAGTCCAGGACAGCGTGGCTGCCGAGCCAGGGTTCGAACCTGAACTGGGGGATTCAAAGTCCCGCGTGCTACCGTTACACTACTCGGCAACGCTTCTGTCCTGTCGGGATCGACTCTGGTGCCGAAGGCCGGACTCGAACCGGCACGGGGATTTCCCCCCAACAGTGTTTGAGACTGTCGCGTCTACCAGTTCCGCCACTTCGGCGTCCACCGTCGGAGTGGGCGCGCCGCCCCGTACACGCGGGAACAGCGAGTCCAGCCCCCTCCGATTATCGCAACCGGCCGCCGCGTGGGCAAACGACCCTCAGCTGCTCCCGTCCGCTCTCGCTCATGATCTCCCCCCCCACCTCCTCCTCCATGCTGTCCCCCCAGTGACCAGGGTGGGATGACACGAGGGTGACGTCGGCTGCCGCCCATCACGGCACGTCCAGCAGTGTCCCGGCGTCGTCCGCGTCTTCCCTCTGGTGTTTCGAAGAGCATTGCACATCAGGGACCGAGTCGATTGACCCCTTGATAGGCCGCGCGTAGGCTCGCGCAGCCTACTGAATGCGAGGCGTCGTGGTGCTTCGTCCCTGGCCGGGTCTGCGTCGATCCGTGCTCTTCGCGATCATCGTCGCTGGCCTCGCCGTCGCGGCGGGGCTGAGCGGGACGCCGCCCCCGCCCGCCGCGGCGCAGGAGCGGGTCGCCGCGGAGATCACGGCCCCGCCACCGGACTCGACGCTGACCAGCGGCTCGATTCGGTTGAGCTGGAGCGCGGGCAGCGGCGTCGACGAATACTGGCTCGATATCGGCACGTCGCAGGCGAGCAACGACATTTTCTCCGCCTCGCAGGGTCTCAACCGCGTCCTCCACCTAAGGGGCCTGCCTACGGACGGCAGTCCCGTGTGGGCGCGCGTATGGTCCCGGTTCGGGGAGGAGTGGGAGTTCCGCGACGCCGCCTACACCGTAAGGATTCCCACGGCCGAGCAAAGCCAGGCGGAGATCACGAGCCCCGAGCCGGGCTCCACGCTGACCAGTGGCACCGTGACGTTTACGTGGAGCGCCGGCAGCGGCGCCAACGGGTACTTGCTCCGTGTGGGGACGTCGCCCGGCGGCGACGAGATCTTCTCCGCCTCGCAGAGTCTCAGCCTGGCCGCGAGTGTGGGCGGCCTCCCCACCACCGGCGGCCCAGTGTTCGTGCGCCTGTTTACCTTCTTCGGCGCGCGATAGGAGTTCCGCGACTTCATCTATACGGCAGCGGGCGGCCCTGTGGTGGCGATCCCGGCCGAGATCACAAGCCCCGAGCCCGGTTCCACGCTGCCCGGCGCAAGGGTCACGTTCACGTGGAGCGCCGGTATCGGCGTGGACCAGTTCTCGCTGCATGTGGGCACGTCGGAGGGAGCCACCGACCTCTTCTCCGGCTCACAGGGTCTCATCCAATTCGCGACGGTGGCCGGCCTCCCGACCGACGGCAGCCCAATCTGGGTGCGATTGTGGTCACGGTTCGGTCAGATGACGCAGTTCCGCGACGCCGCCTACACGGCCGCGAGCGCGGCCGACGTGGAGGGCGGGGGGGGCCTCGTGGGGGTGCAGGTGAGCATCGATGATAAAGCGCGCTCCGGAGACTTCCGGCCTCTGAGCATGAGCGTCGAGAACGATGTGACGCCCGAGCGCTTCAAGGGCGCATCCGCCGCCGCCACCGAGCCGTCCAAGATCTCGCCCCTGCTGCGCGAGAGAATCGGGGACGATCCCCAGCAATTGGGCAACGTCGCCGAGACCCTCGTGATTAACCTCGTGGATCCGCTGCTGCTGCCGCTCTTTCCGGCGCTGCCGATGGGCACGCGACGCGACGCCCTAGACAGCGGGCAGCGGCCGGCGGACTTCGCGGAGGTGGAGCGATTGGTCGCCGAGCTCACGGGAGCGCGAGAGGAATCCGTGAACGCGTTCCTCGCCAGTTTCGGCAGCCAGGAGATCACGTTGCTGGAAACCTTCTGGCTCATCAACGCGGCGCTGGTGGAGGCGCCGCTGCGCTTGGTGCCTGAGATCGCCCAGCACCCAAGCGTGCTCTTCATCCAACTGAACGAAGGGGAGATCGTCCCCGGGCAGAGGGCGGGCCCCAACGGTCCAAACGGCAGACGGGGCGACGAGCCGATCCTGGTGCGGGCGGCGTTCAACAGCGATCCGTATGCCGCGCTGGGGTTGAACGGCGGCTACATCGGTGTGGTCGGGACTGGCATGCGAGCCGGGCATCGACTGCTCAGAGACTATCCCGATCGATGGACAGGCGACTGCGCGCACGGGGGAGCGGACTGCTGGGGCAGCGGCCGCGCGCCCAACGGCACCGTGGTGGGGACGCCGAACTACAACCCGGGGGACTGCGCGAATCACGGCACGCCGGCGATAGGAATCATCAGCGGCAACGCGAACCGCGGGCCGGAGCTGCGCGGGATCACGCCGATCACCACCGACAGCTGGAAGGCCGTCGATAGCGGCTGCCAATTTCGCACCGCCGCCGTCATCCGGGCCGTGCAGAAAGCGGTGGCCAGCTTCGACAGCGTGGTCTCGAACTCGTGGACGGCGTTCTTGCAGAACCCGGCCTCGGCCACGGCGACCTTGATGGACAACGCCTTCGACGTGGGCGCGGTGGTGATCGCGTCGAGCGGGAACGATGCGTGCCACACGGACGGGCAGGGCGGCCCGGACCCGCTGGGCACGGGACCGGCCGGCGACGGGGACTGTCACCACCCCATTCCCGGCGCGGAGCCGGCCTTCGGTAGCGTCGGCTCTCCGGCTGAGGCGCACAAGGTCATCGCGGTGGGCGCCTGGAACGTGCTGGGCAACTGCCCGGACAACGGCCGCTCCTACGCGCCGCCGAGCGGGCTGTGCGCCTACTCCAGCCGCGGACCCACGCCCGATCTGCGGCTGAAACCGGACATCCTGGGCTACACGAACATCGAGGCGGCGAGTTCGTGGGGCACGGCCGCGACCTGGGCTTGGCCGGGATTCAACGGGACCAGCGCCGCGGCTCCGACCATCGCCGCGCTGGCGATGCTCTATCACAACTGGATGCAGGCCGCAGTTCCCTCCCCGCTGTTCAACGGGTGCCCCACGCGGCAGGGCCCATCGTCACCGTCGGGCGCTCTGACGTCGGCGGCGCCCGGAGCGCGGCGCGTCTGTGCGGGGCACGTGTACGCGTACCTGCTCAACTCCGCGCCCAACAACACCGCCTGGGAAGGGGCGGGCTGGAACGGTCGGACGGGCGCACAGGCGGCGCTGAATCTTCAGGGGGCCGGACGGCCGGTCGCGCCGCTGAACGGCTGGGCGGGCTGGGGCACCGTCGACCCGCTGGTGGACTCGCAGCGGGTGAATGTGGCCGTCGCGGTGCCGACGGACGCGTGCAACTTCGACGCGACGATCTGGTGGCCGGAGGATGCGGGCCTGGCGCATTCGGACGTGGATTTTTCGATCGTTGACCCCAGCGGCGTGGCGCAGAGCACCGCCGACTCGGGGCCGTCCGTGTGGGAACGCGCCACGGTGCGGGGGCCGCTGCAGCCGGGCGTGTGGACGGTCTCCCTCTTCGGCTTCGCTATCCCCGCGGGGACCCAGCCCGTGTATTTCGCCTGGACATTCCACACGGGCGCGGGCTGCCCGTAGAGGGTTGCCGCCCGGCGACGGAGACGCGTCCCGCGAAGGTCCGCCCCCCCTGCGCGCGACGCGCGCCGCGTCGTCCGCCTTCTGCCTCACGATGGCCACAGCGTGGCGGATATCGGCGATGGATCCATCGGCGGTTGGGACCAGAGACGTTAGCCTCCCTCGCCTCCCTCCCGCGGCTCTTCCGGCAGCTTCTCCACGGCCACCAGGCTCACCCGCCGCTCGTCGGCCGCCATCACGCTGAAGCGATACCCCCCGTGCTCCACCTCTTCCCCTCGCGCCGGGAAGTGCTGCAAATAGGCCAGCACCAGCCCCCCGACCGATTCCGCGCCCGGGTGCGAGAGGTCGGCCTCCAGGTCGTCGCCCAGCTCCGCCAGGGATCGCCGCCCCTCCACGTAGAGGCGCCCCCCAACCCGGATGTCGACTCCCAGCTGCTCCCGCCCGCTCTCGCTCATGATCTCCCCCACCACCTCCTCCATGATGTCCTCCAGCGTGACCAGCCCCGCGGTCGATCCGAACTCGTCCACCAGGATCGTCAGGTGGGTGCCGCTCTCCTGCATGCGTTCCAGTACCCGCGCGATCGACGCCCGCTCCGATTCGAAGGCGGCATCGCGCATCACGGTGCGCACCGGCTGGTCGGCCCGCCCGCTGGCGTAGGCTGCGTTGATGTCGCTGATGTGGACGTAGCCGACGATGTTGTCGGTGCTGCCGACGTAGACCGGGAGGCGCAGGAAGCCCACTTCGGCCAGCCGTTTCGATACGACGCGCAGCGGCTCGTCCGCTTCCGCCACCTCCATGGCGACGCGAGGGGTCATGATCCGCCGCACTTGACGCTGCTGCAGCGTCAACGCCCCCAGCAGCATCTCCGATTCCTCTTCTTCCAGCGCGCCCGCCTCGCGCCCCAGCACGATCGCGGTGCGCAACTCCCCCAGGCTGACGACGGAGGTGGCCTCGCCGCGACTCCCCGCGACGTACAGCACTCCACGGCTCAGCAGGTCCAGCGCCGTGACCACCGGCTGCGCCGCGCGCTCCCAGTAGCGCAGCGGCAGGGCGTACACGCGGCTGAGGGCGAACGGGTGATGCAGCGCCACCGTCTTCGGGCCGACCTCTCCGAACACCACCAGCAGCGCCGTGACCAGCAGCGTCGCCGCCAGCACCCCTTCGCCTCCCGAGACGATCTCGACCGCGATCGCGGTCCCCACCGCCGCCGCTCCCGTGTTGACCAGGTTGTTGCCCAGCAGGATCGCCGCCAGCAGCCGCCGCGGCGATTCCAGCAGCTGCGCGACTCGTCCTGCCCCGCTCACCCGTTGGCGCACGTAGTGCTCCAGCCGGACCCGCGGCAAGGAGAGATACGCCGTCTCCGCGCTGGAAAAGAACGCGGAAAGCAAGAGCAACACGATGAGGACGGGAATATAAACGGTCACAATGGCGCTCCATCCACACAGCACCCTGGAGACGCACGCACCGTATCATCCTCCCGACATGAGCCCTCCCGCCTCGCCCCTCCCGCCTCGCTGGCGACTAACGGCTAGGCGCAGCCACGCGCCGCCGAGCGACAGAATCCACCCACCACCGCCACGCTTGTGAACCCTCTCACATCCGTGTGCAGTCCACTCGACTCGACCTTGACACCGTTTCGCCCAGGTCTAACCTCGCCGGACACAAGCGCGACCTAGACGGCCGGACGGCCGTATTGAAAGGACGAGGGAAGTATGAAGAAAAGGTTGATAGCAGTGTCGCTGGCGGGCTTGCTCACCATGAGCGCCGCCGGCGCGGCCTTCGCCGGTGGACCGGCCCACCCGGACCCGACTGACCACGATCCCAACGCCGCCTCCACCGCAGGCGAAGTCGTGATCTGCCACAAGCCAGGCACCAAGGCTGAGAGGACGATGAGCGTCAACGGCAACGCTCTGGACTCCCACTTGGCCCACGGCGACAACGTCGCAGCCTGCTAGCAGCCAGCGGAAACGCGGCGATCACCGCACTTCGACGGGGCGGGGCTCACAAGCCCCGCCCCGTTCATATCCGTCCGCCGCCATCGATGTGGGCGGCATCCCTCACCCGGCGACTTACCTCTCCTCGCCGCCCCCCGCCTCCGTCGGTCGCGACACCAGCCACGCCCGCGGCCGCGACGGCCTGATCCGGATCGGCACAGAGTACGCCGCCGCGAACTTCGCCGCCGACATGCTCAGCCGCTCGAACCCGTCGCGATACTTCTCCACGTACGCCGGCACGGCCTCCGCCGACGGCGCGCCCCGATCGATCCGCGCCGTCCCCTCCATCGTCACTACGTCCCCGCCCCGACGGTCGCCCTCCAAGTGCAGCGACACCTGCGCGTGGCCCTCGATGTTGCGGACCTTCGGTTTGTCCGGCTCGCTGTAGACCAGGAACGACTCCCCGTCCCAGATGAACCACACCGGCGACGACTGCGGCATCCCCTCCGGCGTCACGGTCGTCAGCCAGGCGATCTGATCGTGCTGCAGCCGCTCCTCGGCCGCCGCCCCGCTCCGGCTGTTTGGCTTGAAGAGCCCCATTGCATCCTCCCCCTCTCGGCGCGCGGATGATACTCGCTCCCGGCGTCTACGCCCCAGCCGTCGGTCGCGCGCGTCCGACGCGCTTCCTCGCGAGGCCCGCTTCTCCACCGCAGCATTTTCCCGCTGCTCGGGTGCACAGTGCCACACAAAAGCCGCGCGCTATGAGGTAGTCGTTGGCTTCGGGGCCTCCGTGGAAACCCCCGCCGCCCTGACCGAACTGCTTTCCTGCGGATTCGCACGCTCGCGAAATAACCGCCTTCGGAGGGTAGTGCTGGTCATCCCTCTCTACGCAGAACTTGGTCGTTCTACGTCCGCGGTGCTCAGGACGCTTATCGAGGTCATCGATAGCATGCGCAATTTGGCTCGGCGGCAGGGCGGGGATGTTTCTCATGATCTCCTCCGGCGGGAGTTGCCCACAGGTAAGCGCAGCTGATGAATTAGCTACGGGATCGTGGTGCCGAGGGGCAGAATCGAACTGCCGACCCCACGGTTTTCAGCCGTGTGCTCTACCGACTGAGCTACCTCGGCCCGACGCGGCCGATGCGCAGCGTACTACAGGCGGCGACGCCCGGAAAAACCGCCGCGACCGGCCCTGGACCGATGCTAGGTAAAGGGCAAGGGACCGTCGAGTTCATCGTGCCGCGCCGCGGCCGACGCGGTCCCCGGACCGCCTCACGGGGGCCTGGGGGCGCGCTGCTATACTCGCCCGACGCTCGCAGGGAGTGTGCATGCCCAGCCTGATCGTGACCTCTCCGCTACGCCGCGACGGTAAATCGACCGTCGCCGCCGGCGTCGCTGGGGCGCTCGCGCGCGAGACGGCGGCCGGCCTGACGATCGTGGAAGCGCCCGATCCCGCGGCGGTGGCGACGGCCGCCGCCGCCGACCCGCGACGCCTGGTGCTCCTCGTCTCTCGCTACGGCCAGGCCGATGACGCGACGATCGTTCGCACCGCGGGGGAGACGAGCGCTGCCGGCATCGTGTTCACGGCGGTCCCCGCGGACCGGCTCGAGGCCGCCCGCTCCCGGGTCGATGATCTCGGCTCCCACCTCGATGCCGAACTTCTCTTTCTCGGCGCTATGCCGCAGGACCGGCTGCTGGCGGCGCCCTCGGTGCGCGAGATGGCGCAAGCGCTCTCCGGCACGCTCCATGCCCCCGATGAGTTGCGGGACGAGGCCCTCGAGTGGATCGAGATCGGGCCCATTACGGCCCACCCCGGCTCGGTGCACTTCGCGCGGCTCGGGAGCAAGGCCGTGATCACCCGCGTCGACCGGCCCGATCTGGCCCTGGCCGCGCTCGACACCGAGACCGCCTGTTTGATCCTGACCGGCGGCCAGGCGCCGCTCTCCTATGTGCTGGAGCGTACGCAGTCGGAAGAGATCCCGCTCATCAGCACCCCGCTTTCGACGCCGGACGCCGTTGAGCGCCTGGGGCCGCTGTACGGGCGCAGCGCCTTCGTCGGACGGCGCAAGGCGGAGCGCGCCGTCGAGTTGGCCCGCGGACACCTTGACCTTTCGACGCTTGAGCGCCTGCTCGCTGTCACGGAGCGGGTGGGCGGTTAGCTAAGGGGCGTTGCTCGCGCGCGGCCAGTGATCCCCGATCGGCTCCGGCTGCTCCGAGGCCCGTTCCTCGCCTTCGTCTTCCCTCGCCCCTCGCTCGGCCGCGAGCCGTTCGAGATGGGCCATGCGTCGTTCCAGGTGAGCCGCTTCCTTGTCCGCCGTCGGCGCCTGCTCGGCCCCGCGCCGCGATGGAATGCGTCGCAGGAATCCGCCGGCGGGTGCGGCTGCAGGGGTGGGCGGCGGGCTGTCGGCCACTTCCTCGGGAGCGACTTCCTCCGGCGGAGCGAACTCTTCGTTCGCAGCGGACTCTTCGTTCGGAGCGAACGCCTCTCTTGGGGCGAACGCCGCGGCTACGGCCGCGACCGGCTCCGCCACGGCGACGACCGGCTCTGCGGCGGGCGGCTCTCGCGTCGTGCCGCACCACGGGCAGAGGCGCCAGGTCAGCGCGAGCGCCCGCTGGCAGCTGTGGCAGGGCTCCTTAAGGCGGGTGGCGCACTGTGGGCAGGCGACGTAGTCGTCGTGCGCCTCGGCCCCGCACTGCGGGCACGCCAGCTGATGCGACAGGTCCTGGAGCAGGGCCTCTTCTTCCAGCTGGCGCTCGTACACTTCCGCCAGCGTGAACCGCGGCCGCAGCACCATGTACAGGGCCCAGCCGGCCAGGCTGAATCCGACCACCATCACGAGGGCGATGATCTGGGTAATGGGATCGTGGGAGCGCTCGCGGATGTCGCGGATCGTCCACAGGATGGCGGCCAGCCAGAGGGCGCCGAAGTACGCGCCAAACACTACACCAATGATGATGCCGGTGTTCTCGGGACTGCCTCCGGGCCATCCGACGGCTAGGAGTAACATCTTGACCTCGCTCGGTCGCCCCCGCCACCGATGGGCACCGTGTCGCCATTAAGTATAGCAACGTCGGCCGCTGCCATCGACTTGCCTGATCGATCCGCTGATCGATTTGACCTCCTCCCGCCCCGTTCCTTTCTCTCCTTATCTCATCCTCTCCCTCTCCATCGCTTGCCGATGGAGAGGGCCTGTCCTGAGCTTGTCGAAGGAGGGCCAGGGGGCGCTTGCGCCCTTCGCACAGCGGAAGGGTGAGGTTCCCCCTCCCGCCCCGTTCGTCCTGAGCTTGCCTGTCCTGAGCTTGTCGAAGGGTCGAAGGAGAACGAGGCGGCCCTATACCCTAGATCGATGTTGACGATTTTCGGATCGATCGCCGTCTCCATCATGGTCATGGCGTATCTGTTCGAGCATCGATCGCGCTGGTTCATCTTGATCTTCGCGGGCGCGTCGATTGCGACGGCCGTCTACAGCGGCCTGGCCGAGGTGTACCCGATCACGGTCATCGAGGCGATCTGGTCCCTGATCGCGCTGCGCCGCTTCCTCGCCGCTCACCGACAAGCCCTTCGTCTCAACTCTTAGCCGGCGTCTGATCCGTAGGAGGGGAGTTGTGCACCTTCCCCCAGACGGTCGAGGCGAACGCCCGTGCTACCCTGCCGACGATGACTGCGCGTCCCGCCGCCGACCCCACCTCTCCTCTCCCCCAGGAACCCCATCTCCGCGATCTCAGCGCCGCGCAGGCCCGCGCCGTCACCCACGGCGAGGGACCGCTACTGATCTTGGCGGGCCCCGGCAGCGGCAAGACCCGCGTGATCGCGCATCGCATCGCCTATCTGACCGCCGCGGGCGGGGTGGCCCCCTGGCAGCTCATGGCCGTGACTTTCACGAACAAGGCCGCGCGGGAGATGCAGGGGCGCGTCGACAATCTCTTGGGCCGCGAGGCGGAGGGGATCACGCTCGGCACCTTCCACGCGATCTGTGTCCGCATCCTCCGATCCGACGGCCGCGCCATCGACATCCCCCGCGGCTTCACCATCTTCGACGCCGCCGACCAACTCGCGCTGGTGAAACAGGCCGTCGCCGATCTCGGACTCGATCCCAAGCAGACGTCCCCCCGCGCGCTGTTGCACAACGTCTCGCGTGCCAAGAGCGAGAACACCTCGGTGGAGCAGTACCAGGAGCGCGTCGGCGGCTACTTCGAAGAGATCACCGCGCGCGTCTACGAGCGCTACCAGGCGATGCTCACGGCCAGCAACGCCCTCGATTTCGACGACCTGCTGCTCCGGACGCTGCATCTCTTCGACGCCGCCCCCGCCGTGCGCGAGCGCTATCAGTCGCGATTCCGCCACGTCCTCGTCGACGAGTTCCAGGACACGAACCTGGTGCAGTATCAGTTGGCGCGCTTGTGGGCCGGGGGATCCGGCAACCTCACGGTCGTCGGCGACCCCGACCAGTCGATCTACTCTTGGCGCGCCGCCGACATCCGCAACATTCTCTTCTTCCAGCGCGATTACCCGGACGCGACCGTCGTCCGGCTGGAACAGAACTATCGCTCCACGCAGTCGATCCTGCGTGCGGCCGACGCCGTCATCCAAAAGGCGACCGAACGGCTGCACAAGTCGCTCTGGACCGAGAACGAGGCCGGGCCGCTTCCCGTCGCGTACGAGGCCTACACGGAGGCCGAGGAAGCGGAGTTCGTCGTCCAGGAGATCACCCGCCACGTGGCCGTGGGCGAATGGAAGCCCGGCGACGCTGCGGTGATGTACCGCACCAACGCGCAGTCGCGGGTGGTGGAGGAGACGTTCTTGCGCGCCGGTCTCCCGTACCGGCTCGTCGGCGCCACCCGCTTCTACGAGCGACGCGAGATCAAGGATCTCCTCGCCTATCTCCGCTTGGTCCACAACCCCGCCGATGTCGTCTCCTTCGAGCGCGTGATCAACGTCCCCGGGCGCGGCGCGGGCAAGCGCACGCTGGCGGTGCTGCTGGAATGGGCCGGCGAGCGGGGTGCGCCCCCCCTCGATGCCGTGGCGGCCCTCGGCGCAGCCGACGGTCCCCGCGTCCCCGCCCGCGCGGTCGAACCGCTGCGCGCCTTCGCCGCGCTGATCGACGAGGCCCGCGATCTCGCCGGCCGCGCTACGGTCAACGAGGTGTTGGCTTCCCTCCTCCGCGAGACCGGGTATCAGGAGTACCTCTTCCGCGAGTTCGACGACGCCGAGGAGCGCTGGGAGAACGTGCAGGAGCTCGGCACTGTCGCCGCCAACTACGACCAGCTCGAGCCCGGCCTCGCCCTCGCCACCTTCCTTGAGAACGTCGCCCTCGTCTCCGACGTCGACGCCCTCGCCGACGGCCCGCCCGACGCCACCACGCTGATCACGCTCCACGCCGCCAAGGGCCTCGAGTTCCCCGTCGTCTTCCTCATCGGCCTGGAGGAGGGGGTGCTCCCGCACCAGCGCTCCTTCGACGACCCCGATTCCCTTGAGGAGGAGCGACGCCTCTGCTACGTGGGCATCACCCGCGCGCAACGCTGTCTCTATCTTGTCTACGCTTTCCGCCGCGCATTCGCCGGTATGGCCGGCCACAACCCCGCTTCCCGCTTCCTCGCCGACATCCCCGACGACGCCATCGAGCGACGCGGACGCGCCCCTACCGGCGCCCCCACCGGCTCCCCCACCAGCGCCGCTGGCCGCTCCGATCGGCCGCCGCCCCCCGCCGGTCGCCCGCTGCGCTGGAACGACTACGACGGCGTCGATGTCGAACAGCCGGTGCTCAACCTCGCCGTGGGCGACCGCGTGCGGCATCGCGGCTTTGGCACGGGCGTGATCGTCGCCTGCTCCGATTCCCACGGCGACCACGAAGTCACCGTCGACTTCGACGACGCCGGCGTCAGGAAGCTCCTCGTTTCCCTCGCCCCCCTGGAAAAGCTCTGACGGCTGGCGACCCGTTGGCCCTCCGCCTTCCCTCAGCCCTGTCGAAGGGCTGTCCGAGAGCGAACGAACCATCCTCTCCACTCTTTCTCCTTCCCCCTCTCCTGCCCCGTTCGTCCTGAGCGGAGTCGAAGGAGAACGGGGCAGCCCTGGATCCTTCCTTCTCTTTTCCCCCTCTCCATCGCTTGCCGATGGAGAGGGGGAAGGGGGTGAGGTTCCCCACCCCTCGCTCTCCATTGGAGAAAAGGCCAGGGGCGCTTGCGCCCTTCGCACAGCGGAAGGGTGAGGTTCCCCATCCCTCGCTCCCTATTGGAGAAAAGGCCAGGGGGCGCTTGCGCCCTTCGCGCAGCGGAAGGGTGAGGTCTCCCACACCCACGCCGCGTTCGTCCTGCTCCTGTCGAAGGGCTGTCCGAGAGCGAACGAACCATCCTCTCCACTCTTTCTCCTTCCCCCTCTCCCGCCCCGTTCGTCCTGAGCGAAGTCGAAGGAGAACGGGGCAGCCCTGTGATCCTTCCTTCTCTTCTCCCCCTCTCCATCGCTTGCCGATGGAGAGGGCTGTCCTGAGCGAGCCGCAGGCGAGTCGAAGGAGGGCCAGGGGGCGCTTGCGCCCTTCGCGCAGCGGAAGGGTGAGGTTTTCCCCCGCGTTGATCCTCCGCCGCCCGACTGCCATCCTCGCCCGACAGGAGGACGCCATGGCTTGGCAGGCGCAGCAGGTAGCCGACGGGGTCTGGAACTTCGGCCACAAACACATCAACTTCTACGCCATCGAGGACGGCGGCAAGATCACCCTCGTCGACGCCGGCATCCGCCACGATCGCAAGCGCCTCTTGCGGGGCCTGGAGCAGATCGGCCGCTCGCCCGCGGATGTCGCGGCGGTCGTGCTGACCCACGCCGCCTTCGACACCACCGGCTGCGCCGAGTTCCTCCGCACGAAGCACGGCGTGCCCGTCTTCGTGCACACCGCCGATGAAGCCCTCGCCACCCGGAGTGAGCCCTACAAGCCCGAGTCGAACAAGGCGCGCCCGGCGCGGTCACTCTACGCCTACACGCTCCACCTCATGCTGCCGCGCGGCTGGATCCTGGGCGGCTTGATACCCTTCCTTTTCATGAACCTCGACCCCTTCAGCGTGCCCCGGGTCGACGAGGTCGCCACCTACGACGCCGGCTCGACGCTCGACGTCCCCGGACGGCTCACCGTCCGCCACGCCCCCGGCGCGACGCCTGGCTCCTGCATCCTCTCCCTCCCCGACCGCGGCATCCTCTTCAGCGGCGACGCCCTCGTGACCCGCAACATGCACACCGGCGCGGAGGGGCCGCAGATCGGGCCTAGGCGCTTTCTCTGCGACACCGCCCAGGCGCTCGACTCCCTCTCCGCCTTCAACGGCCTCGATGCCGACCTGCTCTTGCCCTCCCACGGCCCGCCCTGGACCCAGGGCGTCCCCGCCGCCCTCGCCGCCGCCCGCGAGCGCGCCGCCCGCTAGCTCCCGCATCGCTTCGGACGGAGGAACGACCGATGACTATCCGCGCGGACGATCCGTTCCAGCGTCGACGCGTCACCGTGCTCGACACCGAGATCGCCTACGTCGATGCCGGACAGGGCGACCCCATCGTTTTCCTGCACGGCAACCCCACCTCCTCCTATCTCTGGCGCAACGTCATCCCGCACCTGCAGGACGTCGCCCGCTGCCTCGCCCCTGACCTCGTGGGCATGGGCGACTCCGCTGCGGCGCCCGACGGCTCCTACCGCTTGGTCGACCACGTCCGCTACCTCGACGCCTGGCTGGACCGGCTCGACCTCGGCGACCGCGTGACCCTGGTCGGCCACGACTGGGGCTCGGCCCTCGCCTTCCATTGGGCGCATCGTCATCCCGGCCGGGTGAAGGGGATCGTCTACATGGAGGCCATCGTTCGCCCCGTGACCTGGGCGGAATGGCCGGAGGCTGCGCGCAAAATATTTCAGGGGATGCGATCCGAGGCCGGCGAGGAGATGGTGCTGGTCAAGAACGTCTTCGTGGAGCGGATCCTGCCGAGCAGCGTGCTGCGGCCTCTCTCCGACGCCGAGATGGATATCTACCGGCGGCCCTTCCGCGAGCCGGGCGAGTCGCGACGCCCCACCCTCACTTGGCCACGCGAGATCCCGATCGACGGCGAGCCCGCCGACGTCGTGGCCATCGTCGACGCGTACGCACAATGGCTCAGCGCCGCCGATGTCCCCAAACTGTTCCTCAACGCCGACCCCGGCGCCATTCTCACCGGCGCCCTGCGCGACTTCTGCCGCGCCTGGCCCAACCAGCGCGAGGCTACGGTGCCCGGATCCCACTTCATCCAGGAGGACTCCCCCGACGAGATCGGCCGGGCCATCCGCTCCTGGTACACGGCGCTGGCTCGGTAGAACGAACCGCGCCCTTCCGACGACTCCCTCTCCGCCTTCAACGGCCTCGATGCCAACCTGCTCCTGC
>CAXXNO010000008.1:0-232102 GCA_963663235.2 Dehalococcoidia bacterium | reverse complement strand
CACGAAGGCAGGCGGCCCGAGAAGGGTGACCGTCGTGCTGGCGGATACGGCGCTCCCGGCGCCCTGGGCGGTCGCGTTGACCGTCGCGTCGCCGGGGATTCCGGCATGAAAGAGCGTGACGGAGGCCTGCCCGTTGTCATTCGTCGTCACGTTCGCGGTACTGAACCGACCGAGGGTGGTGGAGAAGATGACGGCGATGTTCGGCAGTGGGTTTCCGGCGACGCTCGTCACCGTGACGGTGATCGTGGCTGAACCGGCGCAGCAGGGGACGGTGCTCGCACTGGCGTCCAGGGTGACCGCCCCGACCTGCGGAGCCTGAGCGGGGACAGTTCGCGTCGGTGGGAGGGCCAGCGCGAGGACGGCGGCGGCAAGGAGGAGGACGATCAGTGTCGCTCGAGAGTGCGCTGACGTCCGGCGTTGCGGCTCAGACGCATCGCTGGGGGCGCCCCTACGGGAACGCCATTTGCGGAACGGAAACATGGGCCCTCACTAATCGCCGCGCCGCCGACCAGATGAGAGTAGCAGGCGACCGAGATCGGAAGGCTCGTCCGTTTGACCTGCCTGTATTGGCCCACTATTCCTTACATCCGTTTGCCGGGCGCGAATCGCGGTTGGTCTAGTGAGCAGGCCCGTTGAGATCAGAACGGATGTGGTTTTGCACCCCCACGACCCGAATTGAGAACCGATGTGGTTTTGGCGTCCCACAGGTCGCTTTCTGACCGCCAGAAGCCGCGAGCCACCGAGGCTAGCGGGCATTGTCGTGGAGGTGTTGGTAGAGGACTTCGTGATACATCTGCTCCCAATTGCGGATGCACGGTTCCCAGTCGCCATCCCAGGGGACCATGCCACGTCGGGCGGCGGGGAGATCATCAATCCGGTCGCTCTCGTACACGGCCCAGTACTTCTGGCTCACGACGCCGAGCTGGCTGTCATGGGGGACGGACTCGAGGCGCCAAGCGCGCCGAAACCCGGGATTGCTCGTCACCTCCGGTACGTGGACATCGTTGTACCAAGCGTTGAACGCCGGCTCACGGCGGTCGGCGTGCGGGACGAAGTCAACCTTCACGGCAGCCCAGTACCGCCCAGTGGCATCCGCAACGTGGGGTGCATCATGCCAGGCTGCGATCACGCGGTGGTAGCTGCGCTGCCAGTCGGTGAGGTGTCGTTCCCACCTCTCCCACCCATGTCCGCTTTCTGCCTCCGTCTTGCGGAGAGCTGCGACGAACGCCTCGATCGATTCGACTTCGTAGATTGCCAGGAACTCCTGGCCTGGGGTCCCACGCTGTTCGGGATGCTCAATCCGCCGAATCCGCCAGCCACGCGTAAAGCCGTCCATACGCACGAAGGCCGGCATGTGCACGGTATTGTACCAATCGTTGAATTCCCCGACCAACCTTCGCTCACGCAGGTTGGCCTTGACGACCGTCCAGTACATCCGCCCTCCAAGATCGCCGCTGGGTCGCTGATCGTCCGTGGTCGCGAGGCTCCTACAAGCCATCAGCTCGAGTTCCCGTAATCCTTCCGCCACGAACCTACATCCGCGGGGCCAAAAACTCTCATACGACGGCCTCGTCGCCTTCAGATCGGCCGGGAATCGTCAGCGATCCGAGTTTTGTGGTCCCACACGGTCACCCCAAGCGCGGGGATGTACGACGTCCAACTACACCGCATCCGGACGCTACGAGCCGGCGAGGAAGGGTTCGATGAGAGCGGCAACGCGCTCAGGCTGTTCCGCCACGACCATATGCGCCGCCTCCGGCACGATCTCCAAGCGCGCGCCGGCGATCGCGGCCTGGAAGGCGTCGCCGTAGGCCGGGGGGCAAATGGTGTCGTGCCGGCCCCACACGAGCAGGGTCGGCTGCGTCAGCCGGTGTAAGCGCTTACTCAAGCCGCGATTCGGGATCGGGAATAGGTAGCGGGCAACCGTCGCGAGCGACTGTGCTCGATCAAGGTGGTAGTCGATAGTTCTCTGGCCGGCGGGGGAGTCGGCATCGATTTCGGTGAGGGCTTCCGGCTCGTTGGCGGTCATGACTTTGGCCGCCGGTGACTCAAGGTCGTAGAACATAGCGCGCGTGAAATCCTGGGGGAGCGCTGAGAAGATGTCCAGGGCCGGAACGTCCGAACGCCACAGCCCGAAGGCCGCGATCAGCACAACCGCCGAGAACCGCTCCGGCTGTACCGCCGCCAGCTCCGCCGCGATCATCCCGCCGAAGGAATGGCCGACGATCGGCAGGCGGTGCAGGCCCAGCTCGTCGAGCAGATCAAGGTAGAAGTAGATGAGATCGTGCACGTCCTGCAGTCGCTCGCCACCGGTCGAGCCGGGGAACCCGGGCGTACACGGCGCGATCACGCGGTGCTCAAGGGAGAGACGTTCGAGGAAGCCGTTCCATTGCAGGCCACGAATCCCGTGGAGGAAAAGCAGCGGCGACCCGTCGCCACCCTCAAACACATCGACGGCGAAATCGCCGCCGCGGACGGGGATGTGCGTCTCTCGCACGATCGCCTCGGCCTCGCCCGCCTAGTCGCCCGCTACCGCTGCTCCGGCCGGCTGCCGGACAACCGCGCCCTGTGGCCACCAGTGGTCCTCGTACTCCGACCAGAGGTGACGCAGGTTCGGCACGACCTCCGTCGCGGTCATGCGGATGTTCTCCATCGCCAGGTCATGGGGCATGGAGCCGAACTGGTTCAGCACCATGAGATGTCCGATGCGCAGATCCTTGATGACTTGCTCCAACTGTTCGGTCACCTGCGACGGCGTTCCGGCGATGATATTGCCCTGCTCGCACAAATCATTCCAGGTCAACTCGACCGGGTCTCCGCCGGCGAAGGCCGTGGTCTGCGCCAGCAGGCCAGCTTTGATCGTGTCCAGCGTCCTGTAGCCGGGTGCGTCGGAGAAGCCTTCGTAGATGTGGAGCATCTTGTTATAGAAATATTCGCCGTGCGCACCGAACTTGTCCGCGACTTCCTGCTCGCTCTTCCCCACGGCAACGAGCTGCAGGAAGCCGGCGTGGTAGGGGTTGTCGACACCGTGGCTGTTGGCGACCTTCCAGAAGCCGTCCATGACTCTCTTGCCACGCGCCGTTCCGCTATATGACAGGTAGGCGTAGTTGTAGCCCTTCTGCACCGTCCATTCCCAGGTCTCGATCGATCCGCCGCCGGGGATCCAGACTGGAGGATGCGGGTCCTGGAGCGGCCGCGGCCAGAGGTTCACGTAGCGCAACTGGGTGTACTCGCCATCGAAGGAGAAGACTTCGTCGCAGGTCCACGCCTTGATAATGAGCTCCTCCGCTTCTCGATAGCGGTCGCGGAGGGTTGCCGGATTCATGCCGTAGCAGAAGTTGGTGTCCATGGTGCTGCCGACCGGGAAGCCCGCGACGAGGCGTCCTCCGCTGATGCAGTCGAGCATGGCGAACTCCTCCGCAACGCGGAGCGGTGGATTGTACAAGGCGATGGAGTTGCCGAGCACGATAATCGCCGTGTCTTTCGTTTGGCGCGCCAGAGCCGCGGCCATGATGTTTGGCGACGGCATCAGACCATACGCGTTTTGGTGATGCTCATTGATGCAGACGCCGTCGTAGCCGACCTCGCTAGCGTAGACAAGTTCGTCCAGAGTCTCGTTGTAGAGCCGGTGCGCCGTCTGGGCGTCGAACAGGTGGCTAGGGACATCGACCCATACGCTGCGATTGCGCTCGCGGAAATCCGGCGGCAGATCGCGATACGGACAGAGGTGGAACATCTCGATCTTCACGCCAGCCTCCTCCTGCGGTCCAAGTGCCGGGCTACGAGCGGCCTACTGCTTACCGCCGTCTCCACGCGGAGAGCCTACCACGCGGGGGCGACGGCCTGGCAGCGCTCACCGCCGCGCGGGAGTCGACTGTTTCTGGCACGCCCGCGATCGGCGCGGCGAGTACGTCCCGCTCGCAGAGCAGCGACGGCTCGTTGCCATCCGTTGGCATGCGCCGCTCGCGGAGATGGCCGCACTCTAGGAGGAGCGGGGCGGGGGCAGCACGCCGGCACCGCGTCTGCGCCCCGAGATCTGACAGAACCGAGAGCGAGTAGTTGAGAATGATCGCGACCCGGCCGGCCAGTGCCAGCGCGACGTTCGTCACGAAACCCCCCGCAGAAGGTGGGAGCGGCAGGCCCGCGTTTCGTTCGTCGGGGTCCAGGTAGGCACGCGTCAGCAGCCGTCGCAGGACCATCGTGCGGGCCGGAAGCATCCCACCCGAGAGCCTGGCGCCCGTCGAATCCGCCACCTTGAGGCCGAACAGGCGACGCCGGCATTGACGGACGAAGACCCGCAGCAACTCCGAGCGGCCTGCCATGCGCCCTCGCTGGATCCGCTACGTCACCGCCATCCGCTGCCGGTACTCCCCCGGTTCCATTCTCCCGTTTGCATGGTCTCCGCCAACACGCAGACGGCATCCCATACGTTCACATAGCGGACGTACGGCGGCGCGAAGCCGAAACGGAGCAGGTCGGGCGCGCGGAAGTCGCCAATCACGCCCCGCGCGATCATCGCCTGCATAATCGGATACCCCTCGACATGCCGGTACGAGACCTGACTGCCGCGCGACGCCGCATCACGCGGAGAAGCGAGCGTAAAGCCGTACGAAGTACACTGCTCCTCCATCAACCCGTCGCCAATCGCGACCGTCAGCGTCGCAATGTCGACGACTCAACTCGACGGCGCTTCACGGATGGAGTCTCGAACCGTCATAGGTACAAAGATCCGCGCCCGATCATGCCGACGCTGCCGGTGTGAGGGCGAGCAGTTTCGCCGACTCGTACACGGCGCCGCCTTTGACGACATGCGTGATGCTGCTGATATCGGTGATGTCGAGCGTGGGATCCTTGCTCATGACGACCAAGTCTGCCCTGGCCTTCGGTGCAATGCGTCCGAGGTCATCTCGCCAGAGGTGGCGGGCAGCGACCGATGTGGCAGCGTACAAGATGTCGATCGGCTTCATCCCTCGCCGCTGCAGCGCTGCCAACTCGGCGTGGTAGCTCCAGCCCGGCAGCGCGCCGGCGAGGAGGTCCGTTCCGACGACGAGAT
Source organism: Dehalococcoidia bacterium (assembly GCA_963663235.2). Lineage (GTDB taxonomy): Bacteria > Chloroflexota > Dehalococcoidia > Bin125 > Bin125. Next base: position 227,049 of record CAXXNO010000008.1, on the reverse strand, counting down.
CGCCGCCGTGCTCATAGATGAGCTGGATCAGGCCGCGCTGGTTCGCGCGTGCCCGGCTGGTCACGGCTTCGCCCGCCCAGACGCGAACGTCTCCCCGATCCGCGGAGGCTGGTCGCGGGACGGCCGATGAGCCGAAGACCGTCGGGAAGAGCGTGCAGCGAGGATCGCCCGGCTTCGGCCGCGCCGCATCGACGGTGATGGTGGGGTCGAGGAACGCCCCGGAGTCCAGGAGCGTTCGCAGCCAGCGCTCCACCTCCGGGCCGTTCAGGTCCACATCGGCCCAGGCACGCAGCACGGTCAGGACGTAGCCGGGCACGCCAAGCCAGTCGTCGGGGTCTATCCGGCGGTGCGCCGGCGCTAAGTCGCGGATGGGACTCTGGGAGACATGCTCAAGTCCACCGATACCGTGCTCCATCGCGAACGTGGAGGATGTCAGCGCAAGGTGGCCCGTGACGGGCACTCGACCCGCGGCCGCTTCCAGGATCGCCGCGGTGACGGGATTGCGGACGCTCTCGTAGATCTTGATGGTGCCCACGCCCTGGGCCTCGATGAGGTACGTGACCGCGGCGCGAGCCTCCTCTGCCGTTTCGATTGGCCGCGAGCCGGGGTCGCCGGACGCGCCGGCGAGCGCCGCGCGCATCGCCGCATTCGACATGATGGCGGGGTTTGCCTGGTGCAGGACTGGGCCGGCATAGATGACGTTGGGACCCACCACCTTGCCGGCCTCCACGTCCAGCTTGATTTGCCGCACCCGGCGAGCATCGCCGCCCACACCAAAGGTGCCCCACGTCCAGTGGGAGCCCAGGTCACGGACCGTGGTGACGCCGTGCCCGACGATCGCGGGTAGCGCTTCCATGCCCAGGTTCCAGAGGTGGACGTGCATGTCGATCAGCCCGGGCGTGATCCACTTCCCGCTGGCGTCGAACACGGTCGCATCGGCCTCGAGGCCAGGGCCCACGGCCGCGATCCGTGCCCCCTCAACGAGGATGTCCCGTTGCTGCAGCTCTTGGCTCAACCCATCAAAGACCCGGCCGCCCCGGATTAGGAGTCGGTCTGGCTGCGCCATTGCCCAGTCCTCCCTAGCGCTCCTTCATCGAAGGAGGCGATCTCCCCACGGCGCCAACGTGCCCACCCTGGATTTTGACCCCGGTGTGCCGACGCCCGACTCTCGTGTGAGGCGCCAATATCCTATCCGCCCTGTGGTGTCGCGATACTCCGTCCGCCAGCCCAGACAACACTCAACGCGGCCCCGACTGGTTCTGTCAGAACTCAGGGTCCACCGGAGGGCGTCGCCTCGTCAGTGCAACGACGAGGAGTCGCGAGGATGCGCCGCGAGGGGATCCGCGGAGCACGGTCACGGCTTCGTCGCCTTCATCAATCCGGGTCGCGTCGTCGGTCAGGGGGAGAGTCGCGATAGTGAAGGCCGTCAGAACCGCTGGTCAACGGTGCTTGCGTTCGCCGGCCGGTTCAGGCCCTTCGCCTACGGCAGGGCAGGTGGCGCGGCGCCTGGGTCCAGCGATCCCGGCGCAGCGGTCACGCTCACTGGTCGATGCAGCCGCATCGCCGTATAGAACAAGAGCAGCGATAAACCGAAGGCGCTGAGGAACATCACGAGTGCGCCGGTGTACGAGCCGGACGCGTCGAAGATTGCGCCGGCGACGGCGGGTGAGATCAGCATAATCACCGTTCGCAGCAGCACGACCGTGCCGAGGATGGTGGCGAAGGACGCCGCCCCGAAGGCGGCCGCCAGGGGCAGCGGTTCGACCACGGCCGGGCCAGTGTCGGCCAGCGCCCAAAGTACGACGAACAGCGCGAGGCTCCACGCACTGGTGTCCAACAAGAACACCGTGACGGTGAGGATGCCGCACGCGGCGAGCAGCATCGCGATCCACTCAAACCGTGGCACGTGATCCGTGGCCGCGGCCACGAGCAGGCGCGCCAGAATGCTTGTCCCTGCCATCGCCGAGACCAGCCCGGCGGCCCAGCCGGGGCTGATCCCGTTCGCCTCGAAGAGCGGCACGGCATGGACGACCAAGCCGACAGTCGCGTAGAAATACAGGGAGATCGCCAGCGCCAGCACCCAGAAGATGGGCGTGCGGATCGCTACCCCCCACGACGCGCCCGTCGGAGTCCAATCGCGACGCGGTTCGGAGGCGGCCCCGCGCCGGCCGTCGGGAGCGGGGTGCCCGTCACCGGGGCGATCGCGCACGACCAGCACGGCCAGCGGCAAGTAATAGGCCAGCATGAGGGCAGCGGAGACGAGCAGCGCCCCCTCCCAATCGATGGTATCGATGAGCACGCGCACCACGGGAACGACTACTACACCGCCCAAGGACGCGCCAACGCCAAGCAGGCCCAGCGCGGCGCCCCGGCGGCGATCGAACCAGCGCGAGGCCAGCACCTGGAAGGGGAGGAAGAACGCGAACGAGACGCCAACGCCGAGCACGCACAGATAGAGGTACCACTGCCAGAGCGCACTGGTTGTCGACAGCAGGACGAATCCGACGGCGCAGATGAGCGCCCCGCCCACGAGGGCGACCCGCGGGCCATAGCGGTCCATCCACCGGCCCGCCAAGGGCGACGCGAGCCCACTCGCCAGGAAGGCGCCCGAGACGCCGAGCGACACCTCGGTGCGCGACCAGCCGAACTGCGCCTCGATCGGGCCGATATAGAGGCCGAAGGACCAAAACAGGAGGCCGCCGAGGAGCCCGGTGGCGAGGGCACCGGCGACCATGAGCCACCACCCGTAGTAGATCCGGCGCCGGCCACTGGCGATCAGAACGGCGTTACGGACATGTGCTGCGGGCAGTCAGGAGGCCTTCCTGCGAGGGCACTACAAGTCGGACGCCGAGCATAGGATACGGGCCGCTCTTCGAGTGCGCTCGACGCGAAGGTACAACCGCCGATCTCCCGGAGAGCAGCGCACAATGGCGGGGCGAAGGTGCCGAGCCCGAGGAGCGTTCATGTCGAGTGCGATGAGGGAGACGGGGGCGCGTAGGACTCGCGCCCCGGGTTGCCTGTGGGACCACAAACCTCGGATCGCCGACGTCTCCCAGCGGAATTGATGGCCACGAAGCCGTCGGATTACATTTTGCGGTCCCACAGGGTTTGAGCCGCCACAGGGCAGTCCCTGAGAGAACGGCCACGTGGAGTCCTTCTCCCGTCGGGGGTTCGGTAAGCCGCGGGCCGCCGCGCGACCGGATGAGCCGCCCGACCCCGGCGCGACACGCGGCGCTGTCCATGGCCAGCGATGAGGTTTTGGCGCCCTAAAACGGATAGGATTTTGGGCCGGGACAGGGCAAGTCAGAAGCAAGGCCAGCCTGCCCGTCTCAGCGGACAGCGGGGATGACCGTCTCAGCGATCCGCCGGGTGTTCTCGGGGACGTACTCGGGCGGACAGCCTTGGGCGAACACGATGGTCCGCGCGCCGGCCTCGACGTACTCCTGCGTCCGCGCGATGCAGTCCTGAGGCGTGCCGACGATCGTGTACTTCTCCACAATCTTCGAGAAGTCCTGGTTGTACTGACGACTGAGCTGCCGGTTCGCCAGGTCAAGCGCCGTGTCGCGGTCTTCGTGCACGCAGGTGAAGACGAAGAGACCGCCTCGCACCGTGCCCGCGGGCCGGCCGGCCTCGGCGGTGAAGCGGGCGAGTTTGTCCAGGCTCTCGGCCAGCATCTGTGGCGTGTACATGTAGGGCAGCCAGCCCTCGGCGTAGCGTGCCGCGCGCTGCATCGCCGCGTCGCGGCGTCCGGCCACCCAGAACGGCATCCGCGGCTTTTGGACCGGCCGGGGCGCAAGCGTGACGCCGTCGAGCTGCGTGAAGCGGCCGTGGAAGGACACGTCTTCCTCGGTCAGGAGCTTGTCGATCACTTCTAGCGCTTCGTTCGTGCGGGCGCCGCGCTCGCCGACGGGCACGCCGACGGCGTCGAACTCCTTGGGAAACTCGCCGCCGACGCCGACGCCGAGATGGAAGCGTCCGCCGGAGACCACGTCCAGCACGGCGGCTTGCTTGGCTAGGAGGACGGCAGGATAGAGCGGGACCAGGGTGATGCTGCTCATCAGTTTGATGCGCTGCGTCGCGCCGGCCGCCGTTGCGAGCGCGATCAGGGTGTTCGTTGTGGGGCCGTGGAACATGATGTGCTCGCCGGTGAGCAGGTAATCGTAGCCCAGCGCCTCGGCGTTGCGCGCGTCGTCCTTGGCCCCATGCAACAGGCTCAGGTGAATCCCGAACTCGATCTCGCTCATTGGTGCCGCCTCTCAAGCGCCGAGAGTCTAAGGCGCTGCGCAGGTCCGCGCGACCGAGATCGCCGAGGGGACGTTCGATCCGCGTCCGGATCCCGTTCCCTCCAATCACTCCTACAGCCACGGTACCGACCTGGCACGCTACTTGGCCTAGGCGCTGCGGCGGCTCTTTGGGATCCGGTTCTGTCAGATCTCAGGGCTCGTCGGCGTAGCGTCGCCTCGTTCATGACGCAACGAGGAGACGCCGATGCACTGTCCGCACTGCCGCTCGACTGCGACGACCAAGCGCAGGCATCGCACGACGCTAGGCTACCAGCGATTCAACTGTCGCGCGTGTGGACGGCGCTTCAACGAGCGGACCGGCACGCCCTTCAACGATCTCCAGTACCCGACGGACCTCGTGCTGCTCGCCGTGCTGTGGCGCCTGCGGTACAAGCTCAGCTTCCGGGACGTCGCCGAACTGCTCCTCGAGCGAGGCTACACGGTGACGCATGAGACGATCCGCGATTGGGAGTTCCGCTTCGCGCCACTCCTGGCGGACCGGCTTCGCGCCAAGCGGCGCGGTCGCGCGGGCGTCTCCTGGTACATCGATGAGACCTACGTGAAGGTCGCCGGGCGATGGTGCTACCTCTATCGCGCGATCGACCGGGAGGGCGCGCTGCTCGATTCGATGCTGAGCGCGCACCGCGACAAGCATGCCGCGCGACGCTTCCTGCGGGGTCTCATACAGATCGCCGAACGGAAGCCCTTACGCATCACGACCGACGCGCATCCCGCGTATCGCAAGGCGATCCGGTGGATCGTCGGGCGGAAGGTGCGACATCGCTGCAATCAATACCTCAACAACTGGATTGAGCAGGATCACCGCGCCATCAAGCAGCGCTACTATCCGATGCGGGGCTTCGGGCGGTTCGCTTCCGCTGCCCAGTTCTGCGCGGCCTTCGATGCGCTGCGCCAGTACTTTCGCGTTCCGCCCCGGCCCGGACTACCGATCCCGTTGGCGACGCGGCGCCCGCTGTTCGTCGCCCGCTGGCGGTCCCTGATCCAGGAGATGCAGGTCGCCTAGGACACCATCAACGCTCGCCGGATCACCACGCATCGTTGGCCCCGCTGCCCTCAGATCTGACAGAACCAGCGGGCGAACCTACAGAGGGCCAAGGAGCGAGTTCAGCCGCTATCGTTGAGGAACGGCCGCCAGCGGTAGTCCAGGACGAGCCGCCAGCGGTCACACCGGAGCCCCCGCCGGATTCCGTCCCCGCCACTCACTCGTGCACGGGAGACGACTACGATCGTGACGAGTGGGGCGGTTACCCACCCGCTCCCGCCAATGCCGCACCGACCTGGACGAAACCGCACGATGCCGTGCATTCGCGTGCCATCGCGCACGATCACCACGTCGCGCTCAGGGGCTGCGACTGGCCCGCAGCGAGGAAGGATCGCTTCTCGAGTGATCGGGCGAACCTGAACCCGACGGCGCAATCGTTCAACGCGAGCAAGGGGAGTCGCACGCCGGATCAGTTGAACGGCATCGCGGCCCGGATTCTCGACACGGCGGCGGAGCAGTGCGCCTATGCGCGTCAGCACCGCGCCGTGAAGCAGGAGTGGGGCCTCACCCTGACTGCGACGGAGCAGGCCACCATCACCGTGTGGCTCGCAGGCTGCGGGGCGACCAACGGAGAGGCGGAACAAGCGATGGGCGTACACTTTGGGAATGACGGCGGCGCGCCCATGAACGACCCTCGTCTCCGGATTCTCGGAGAGTGGACGGAGGCTCCATCAACCGCTCTGCGATCGATCTCGACGGAGTACCGACATGGGTGTGAAGACGATGGAGCGATTCGTCGGGGTGTTGCGACCAGGGTTCAAGAAGCGCTGAGTGGTCGCGTGCATGACACGTCGCGATCGGCCAGCCCGCCGCGGGCGCGGTCGTTGCGAACCCCGGCGCCGATCACGCGGTTCGCGCGACCACGGACGGGCCGCCCGGCAGCGTCGAGATTCGACTGCGCACGTCGCGGATGGCCTCGTCCAGGTCGGCGATCTCTTGCTCGATCAGATCGACCGGGGTGAGGAAGACGAAGACGCAACGCGTCGCCGGTTGGCCCAGGGCTTCAGTGAGCGCGAGCGCGTACGCGGCCCCTTGGGGCCGGTAACGCTGCATCGCGCCGTCGATCGCGCCGTCATCGGGGAGGGCGTCGGTCTTGTAGTCGACGATCACGTAGCCGTTGGGCTCCTCGTACAGCAGATCGATGAAGCCCTCAACAAGCACGCCGTCGACGGCCGCACCGACATAGACTTCGCGCCAGTAGCGCCCCGAAGCGACAGCGGCGCGTACGACGGCGGACCCGAGCGCAGCCCGCGCCAGCCGCTCGATTTCCGAGGCGCTGTCCGCCACGCCCTCGGCCGCCGCCTGCGCGCGGGCGGTCTCTTGGAGCCCATCGCCTGTGGCCAAGTCGATCGTCTGCAGCACGGAGTGCACGGCGCGCCCGATGGCCGTTCCGGCTCGGCCACGCCGCCACGGCGGGTCCTCTTCTAGCGGCGGCTCCTTCTCAAGGTTCGGGTCCGCCGTCCGTGGCGGACGCCTTCGCGAGGGCCGTCGCGGATACCGCGCGCAAAGTGCCGTGCTGAGCGACCGCCTGCTCCCGCCGTTCAAACCACGCCGCTCGCTCGGCGGCCGTATCGGGGCGCGTGTGCCGGTGCCGCTGATACCGCGACCGCCGGCGCGGTCGACGGCTCCACCGCGCCGCCATAACTCCGGCCGCTGCTGGGCGAGCGCGTACAGCTTGGCGGCGCGCGACTTCGCAGCTGATCCCTTCGTTGGATGAAAGAGACTCACGAGCAGGTGATCGCGCGCGCGCGTCGCCGCCACGTAAAACAACCGTACGTCTTCGAACTGCTCGAGATCCCGATTGTGTGACCGCAGCGCGTCGTACTCTGCCGTCTCGAAGTCGTGGCGCAGGTGCAAGTCCGGGCGCCCGCCGTCGGTCCAGAGCACCGGTCGAGCACGGTCTTGCGGCTGCACGTTGAGCCCGCTGAGCACCACGATCGGGAACTGAAGGCCCTTCGCCGCGTGGATGGTCATGATGCGCACTGCGTCGTCGTCGGGGTCCGGCACGACGGTTTCGATGACGCGAGCGCCCTCGTCGGCCTGTCGCTCGGCCCACGCGAGGAACTCCCGCAGGGTGGATCCGCCAGCGTCCATGAAAGCGCGGGATTGGTCGAGGACGAAGCGCAGCCGCTGCCAGCGCTCGCGCGGGCGCCGGTCGACGGTCCCGAGCTCGAGCAGACGCCGATCGCGGATGACGTGATCGATGGTCGTGCTGACCGGCTGCCACCAGCGTTGCTGATAGCTACTGCGCAGCCAGGCCAGTCCCACCACCACTGGATGATCAGCCGCAAGCGCGTCCGGAGGTGTTCGCCGATAATCCCAGCGGCCGCCCGCAGCGGCGTAGCTCATGAGGTCGTCGTCTCCGCAACCGAATCCCGGTGAGCGCAGCGCCGCGACCAGCGCGATTTCATTCGTGGGATCGTCGATCGCTCGCAGAATCGCGAGCAGGTCTTGTACCTCCTGCGTCCCATAGACAAGTGATCGGCTCTCCAGCCGGTACGGGATGCTGGCCTCTTCGAAAGCGGCGAGCAGCCCCGGCAGCGAGGTGCGTGTCGGTACGAGGATCGCGATGTCCTGGAACTGCGCGGCGCGGAAGTGCTCGCGACCGGCATCATCGCGGTGGTCGAGCACCTGCCAGCGGCCGTCTTTCGTCTCGCGCACCACGCGGGCGATCGCCGCCGCCTCCTCACGTCGGACCTCAGGCACGTTCACATCACGAGGCTCGCCCAGCAGGTGCACGGTCACGTCCGCTGGGTGCGCCGGTCGGTGGGCGTGGAGGGGAATGTAGGTCGCCTGCCCTGGTTGCGGTTCGGCGCCCATGAGCGGTGCGACCATGCCGTTCACCCAATCGGTGATGGCAGGAACCGAGCGGAAGTTCTGTGTCAGCTGCTCAGTCTCCGTGGCGAAGCGAATCCTGCACGGCCTGGTAGAGTTCGATGTCGGCGCGGCGGAATCCGTAGATCGACTGTTTCGGGTCGCCAACGAAGAACAATCGGCCTGCATCCACGGCGGCCGTGCGCCAGGGGGGCGGATCGCCGTCATGATCGGCTGCCAGCAGGAACGCGATCTCGGTTTGCAGCGGATCGGTGTCTTGGAACTCGTCGATCAGCAGGTGTGAGAATCGTTCGCGCAGGGCGCGGCGCACGCCGCCATCGCCTCGCAAGAGGTCGCGGGCCCGCACCAGCAGGTCATGGAACTCCAACTGTCCGCTCCGCCGCCGCTCCTCTGCGTAGTCGAGCACGAAGCGGCGCAGCACGGTGTAGAGCGGTGGGATGACAGCTGCCTTCGCTCCTTCGAGGAGCGCGGCGCGGCGTTCACCGAGGTCGCCAAGCGCACCGCGCACTTCGGCGAGCGTGCCGTCATCCCAGTTCACGGCGCTGCCGACATTCCCCACGCGGAGGCTCGGGCAGAGCGGCAGCAGGCGGAGGGACTCGAGATCGTCGCCGATAGCGGACTCCAGCTGCTGCGCGAATACCGCAAGCTGCTCGAGGCGGAGGTAGAGCTTGTCTGTCTGCTCGGCGCAGTGCTTGCGCTCAGCGCAGAGCCCTGCCAGGTCAGTCGCGAAGGGTGCCACGTCGATGGGGAATATCGGCAGCGACGGCAGCGCCGCGGCTTCCGCCTCCAGCCGGTCCCAGTCCTCGTGCAGTGCGTGTGCCAGCGTGCGCAGGTCGCCGATCGTCAGGCCCATCATGAAGGCGCGACGGAGTGGCTCCCGCAGCGCCGGATCCTCAAGCATCGCCTCGAGATGGCCAGCCCAGCGGTGATCGAACGCGGCGGCGGCTCGAGTCTCATCGACGACCGCGAAACCGGGTGGCAGGCCCGCTTCCAGCGGATGTGTAGAGAGGATGCGCGCAGCGAAGGAGTGCAGCGTCTCGATCGCCGCCGCCTCGATCACTCCCAGCGCGGTCGTGCAGCGTGCGCGCTCCGTCTCCGGCCGCGCGGGATCGGCCGCCGCGCCTTCAAGCGCAACGAGCACGCGGTCCCGCAGCTCGGCCGCCGCAGCGTCGGTGAAGGTAATAACGGCCAGGCGGTTGGCGATGGTTCGCCCACTTGCCACGAGCTGCACGATGCGGTCGACGAGGGCCGACGTCTTCCCCGTGCCGGCGCCTGCTTCGACGAAAGATTGTGGCATCCAGATCGTCGTGGATCCGATCGCGTGCTGCCTGGTCGGGGAGCGGTTTGGTCATGCCTCTCCCTCTGGCTCGGCCAGTGCCCGATACGTCGCGATCTCCGGTGCACCGCGTTTGCGCTCCCACGTGGCGCCGCGATCGGCGGGGCAGAGCGTGGAATAGGGGCAGAAGCGACAGTGCTCATGGACGCCTTGGCGTTGCGGCCCGGGTCGCAGCGGAAAGACGCCGCCCTCGATGCCTTCGGAGATCACGCGCAGCACCGTTACGAACCGCGAGTCACGTTTCTGCGTCGAGCGGGTAACCGCGCAGAGCACCGTCGCCCTGCTCGTCGACGAACCAGTAGAAGCCCTGCACCTCCGGCAGCGCGTAGCGTTCGCGCGCGGCGGCCGCGTAGATGGGAAGTTGCAGCAGTCTGCCACCCTGCACCGGATCGTTATCGAGTCCCTTGTAGACATCTCGGAGTTTCCCGGTCTTGTAGTCGATCACCACCAGCTGCGAGCCGTCGATGGCTCGGTCAACGCGGTCGATCTTGCCACGCAGCTGAACCGTGCGGTCTGGCGCGAGCTCCACCGTGGCCGCCTCGTCGCCGTCGAGCCCGAATGCGAGTTCGCTCGCGACCGTGACGGTACCGAAGCGTCGGCGAAGCGCCTCGTCCTCATCGAGAAACCGCTCTAAGTCGCGTAGAATCCGCGGCCGTTCCAGCTCCCACAACAACACATGCCCTGAGCGCCCCGAGTGTTCCACGCTGTCGCATTCCTGTTCGCTAATCTGGCGCATGCGGGCGCGTTCCTTGACCGTCCAAGGCTGCGCCGGTTCGGTGCGCGGTGGCAGCTCGCGTAGGAATCGGTCGAGCACGCGGTGGATCAGCGTGCCCTTCTCGAGTGGCGAGATCTGGAGTTCGGTCTCCGGCAGTTCGAGCTCGGACACGCGCAGCACGTGGCCGAGGAAGTAGCGGAACGGACATTCCGCCCAGCTCTGCAGCGCGGTCGCTGAGACGGGGTGACCGGCGAGTGGTGAGCGCGCCAGCGTGGCCGGGATGTGGCCGTCCCAGCGCGTGAAGCGGCCCGACCGGCGTGCGAGCGTAAGTGTCAGACCATTGGCCAGCGCCGGCTCGGAGGCCGCGAGGTAGTGGTTGGCAACAGCGTGCCCGGCGGAACGCCAGCGCAACAGGCTGCGCAGGTCGTACTCCTGCGACTGCGCCGGCTCGCCACCGTCCGTCACTGACCATTCGAACGATGGCAGCTCTCGGAACCAGGGCCGGTTGGCGTCGGGATCGAGCTCGGACGCAAAGATGCGCTCGCCTGCGAGCACGGAGGCGGTCTCGATCACCCAACGGCTGGGCCGCCGGGCACGCCGCCCGCGCACGTCGGCACGGGGGAAGACCAGCGTCCGTTGCTCGGCCGAGGCGAGCGCAGCCAGATACTCGCGCCGCTCGGTGGCGGTGCGGTGGGAACGCGGTTCGATCCCGGCGCCCTCCCGCTCGCTATCCAGGAGCAGGGGGTCCTCGCGCTGGCCCGGCGGCATCGCCCCGTCGCTCATGCCGAGTATGAACACCGCGTCGAAGTCCACGCCGACGGCGTCGGCCAGCCGTCCGACGAAGACACCTTCGCCGAAGCGCCCCACGCGGCCGGCTGCGCGTTCGAGCAGCTGCGCAACGGCGGCACGGAAGGTCGAGGAATCGATCGCCTCGCGCACCGCGTCAAGTTCGTTGAGCTGACCGAGCTCCTGTAGTACCTGGCGGTACGCCTCAGTCTCTTCCTCCGGCCAGCCGGCGGTGTGCCCCTCACCGCCCAGGTACCGGTTCAGCGCGCCTCGCGCCCAGCCTGAGAAGTCGCTCCACGTGCGTAACCCGGCCGATGCGGCTTGATCAGCCAGATCATCGATGAACGTACGCAGGCGCGCGAGATCGTCCCGGTCGTGCTCGACGCGACGGATGCGCCAGGCTTGGTCATCGCCGGTGTTCTCGAGCTGCGTGCGCTCGTTCTCCAGCGAACGCGCGTGCTGCGCGAGCCGGCCGCGCCACTGGGCGATACCTTCCACGACGCCGGCGGCGCGCGCGAGTGTCTCCCAGCGGTGCGCTGGGGCGACAGCCCCGCCGGCCATGTCAAATACCGGCGCGCTGTTGAGCCAGCCAGCGACGGCTTCGCGCCGAAAACGTTGTTCGGGCAGTCCCAGGAAGCCGAGCAGCGTGCGTCCCGCCAGCGTCTGACCCAGTTGCCGCGTCGCGGGACCGTTCCACGGGAGATTCGCGGCCTGCAATTGCTCGGCCGCCAGCAGTCCATAGGGGCTCGCGTGCCGGTAGAGGATGGCCATGCGGTGAAGCGGCGTCCCGGCGAGCAGCAGGCTGCTGATTTGCCGAACCGCCTCGCGCATCTCCTCCTCGGGGTCTGGCACCGCCACGATGGCGGTCCCCACCGGCGGTATCAGTGCACCGTCGATCTCATCGACCGTGCCAAGGGCGCCCCAGGCCTCGCGCACCGGATCGTCGACGTCTTCGTCGCCGGTCAGCCCGACGAGGACGTCGACGCCCTCCACGGCCGCAAGCGCGGCGACGAAGTCGTGCTCGGCGACGGTCAGCGTGCGCGGCAGGTAGATGATCACCCGGCCGATGTCCGTGAGCGCTGCCGACCCGGCGGCGGTCGACTCGGCGGCGGCTTGCGTCAGGTCGTGCTCGTCGTAGAGGTCGGCGGTACGAACGCGGAAGTCACGGTAGAGCGCCACGATGTGGGCGGATCGGTCATTGATCGTGGCCAACGCATCGAGCGCCGCGTTGGAAGTGCCCGCAAGGTCGCGGAACGTTGCTTGGAGGCTGCGCTCGGTTGACCCGAGGAGGGCGACGTCGGCGAACGGGCCGGGATTCGCTTCTACCGCCGCGCGGACGGCTTCGGCCCGATACGGTGCGGTGAGCGGGCGTCGCCCTCGGGCCGCCAGCCGGGGCGCTCCGACCAACTCGATCACGCGGGCGAGCACCATGAAGCGGACATTGACGAGCCCAGGCTGCGAGGAACCGGGAAGCGTCGAGACCGCCAACGCGCGCCGCAGCGCTAATCCTGCGTAATTACTCGGTACGACAACCGTGACCGGCGCGAGTGGGTCGTTGTGCTTCGCGTCGGCGATCACGGCCGTGAGCGCAGCCCGTGAGGGGGGACCGTACGGCGCGAGGCGGACGGCCGTTCGCGCCATTGGGAGTCCCTCCCCGCTTCAGGGGGCGCGCGGCATCCGAGAAGCGATAGTCTGCTGCCCTGAGGTTACAGGGTGACGACTGGGGCAGTATGGAGCAGGTCGCGGAGCCTGCCGGCGTGGATCCGCGTTTTCCCCGGCGTACCGCCGCACCCTACGGGGCGTCCGGCGGACGTGCTTTCCCGTCCGGGTATGTGGCTCCCGCGTGGGCAGCGAAGCAGGGCCCGTGCAGACCGCGCGCGAATCTGGGGGGCGCTGGCGCCGATGGGACGGGCGGCCTCGGGCGGCTACACGAGCATCTGGTCGCCGGGCGAGAAGGCAGCGTGGCGCTCGGCTGCCTGGGCGCTGCCGTAGGTCGCGCTGTAGTGACCTGCCCCCGATCGTTGTACCAGTCGTTAAGTGAGTCCGATCGCCGGGACGCGCGTCATGGGACGGTTCCCGGGGTTGCTGCGTTTCCGGGGCGGGGGGGGCGGTAGCCGAGGGCACGGTGGGGGCGGATCGGGTTGTCCTCCCGCCGCCAGCCCGCGATGAGGATCTGGGCTTCCAGCAGGGTGTCGAAGCGCTCGCGATTGAGGCACGCGTCGCGCAGCTTGCCGTTGAACGATTCCCCAGAGCCGTTCGCCCAAGGCCTGCCCGGTTCGATGAAGCGGGTCGTGCCCCCGACCCGGTGCAGCCAGTCCCGTACCGCGGTGGCGGTGCACGCCGGGCCGTTGGCGGACCGCAGAAACGTCGGCGGCCCGCGCTCGACGAACAGCTGGGCCAACCGCGCCAGGCCGTCGTCGCGGCGCCGTCGGCGGGCGACGTCGAGACGCAGGCCCTCGCGGGTGGTCCTCATCCACGAGGGCGAGGATCCGCACCGGGCGCCCCTCGGCGGTGCGGTCGAAGACGAAGGCGTCGGACCAGACGTGGGACGGCCGCTCGGCCCGCCGCCGCACCCGCGAGCCGGCCGCGAGCCAGCGGCGGCCCCGTTGGGGGTGCTTCCCGGGGACCCGCCAGCCTTCCTGACGCCAGCGCCGCTCGACCCGCTTGGGGTTCACCCGCCAGCCCGCCTGGCGCAGCCGGGCCGTGATGCGACGGGAGCCGTAGCGGCCGCAGCGGGGGGCCAGCGCGACGCTGCGCGCGATCAGCGCCGGCGCATCCGGGGACGGCCGGGGCACGTCGCGCTGTGTCGCCCGCGCCTGGCCGGTGACCGGGCAGGCCCGCCGCTCCGCCACCGCGTACGGGTCCGTGCGGTAGGATGTCGCCCGGCGCCGCTTGGCCGGGCTCAGAAGTTTCCCGCTGCGACGTCCCGCACCATCGCGTTGGCCCGCGCCTGATCGGCCACCACCCGCTTCAGCCGACTGTTCTCGCGCTCCCGTTCTTTCAGCCGCTTGGCCGGGTCGACCCGCAGCCCCCCGTCCTCCCGCCGCCAGCGGTAATACGTTGGCTCGGCCGCGCCGAGGCGGCGCGCGACCGGCGCGACCGATTCCCCCTGCGCGAGCACCACCTCCGCCTCCCGCAGGTGGCCGATGATCTCCTCGGCCGCGTACCGCTTGCGTGCCATGCCGACTCCCTTCGCACCGGCCCGAATCCTCGCACAGGATCTGGACCGGTTCTGGGGGGGCAGGTCAGTGGATACTCCCAGTTTGGCTTTTGGCGGGACGCCCAGCGGGACCCTAGTACGAGCGCTGTCCACACAGCAGGATTTACCGCCTGACCCTTACCCCAGAAGACCAGTACCTGTCGCTTCGACTCGGTGATGGGACAGACCGGACAGGTGGTGTGCTACCTAGTGAAGTTGAACGGGCGCACGTGCGTGCCGCTAACGAGGAACACTGAGTCGAGAGGCTGCACATCAGCGGCCTCCAACCTGGCAATCGCGCTCTCAAAGAGAGCAGGCGACAGTTCCTGCTGCTGCTCGCCAGCGTGGAGCGCCACTGCCTGACGCCCCGCCCACTTCTTCGCCTCGAACTTCTTCTTGGCCGGGCGGATCGCCTTGTCGACGCTCTCGATCGCTGCAGACTCTAGGAAGCCTGCTACGGCTGCAATGACTAGCACCCCACCCTCGCCCTCGTCGGAGTCCTCGCCTCTTCGCAGCTCCCATTCTTCGAACCACTCGACTTCTGCCCTCTCACCTCGTTCGCTGTCTCGGCAGGCCCGCGTGAGGGCCTGGTGGAACGATAAGCGGCGTTCCTCCGAGAGGAACTGGTGGTCGGGACCACCGCCGTCCTCAAGGAAGTAGATTCCTGCGACTTCGCGAGAGACTGCTCGTACATCGTCACTTCGTGCGTGGAAGCAGCAGACGAATCCCACGTCGGATTGGTCCAAGAATCTGACCGTTGCTCGCCGCGGTATGGGAACTTCCACCGCTTCGCCTACCCGGAGCTCGGTAGCGGCGATAGCTATTCGAGGCCTGATCTGTTTGACCAGTGCGCGGTCGAAAGGGAGCCTGATTGAGGGTGGCGGAAACAACGCATAGCTACGGGCTGAGTCGGGGGCCAGTCGCTCTATGAGCGACTGCAGCGCCCGGTCGTGCGTGTGGAAGCTCTCCCCGTCAGTGAGTTGTTTGATCTCGATTGCGACCGCATCCGCGCCATCGGTCAGGAGGACGTCTGGGCTGGACTCCGCGTCGTACCGATCGTCGGGCCAACTCTCCACCCGCCAATCACTCCCCGTAGTCTGCTTGAGGTGATGACGGATGGCGTCCGCGCAGCGCTGTTCTTGCTCACTTGGTGGAATCTTGTACCCCTAGCCTGTCCTGACACGGGAGTCTGCCGACACATCGGGCTATGCGTCACGACCATAGGTTGGCTTTGCCGATCACGCCATCCGGTGTGCGGCCGAGCGTCCGGCCGTTGTGGGCGCCGCGGTGATGCAGTGGTCCAGATAGTTCAAGGGGTCGCGGCGAACCCCGTTGTTGCAGGATCAGGTGGCGAGCGACGGACGGCTTCCAGCACTCCTCAAGGATCGTGCCCTACAAGCAACGGGAACTGACTCACCTTGCTGGAAGAGCCTCGGAGGTCTGAAGGGGCGAGTTGGAGCGACTTGGGACGCGGTGACGCAAGTGGAGAGCGGCGGCGGTCTCCGGTAGGCCTCCATCGCGAGCGGGGGAGCGTCCCGGCGCGGCGGCTCAACTCGTGCAGCCGCGACCGTCGCGGTCTCTGTCGAGCCGGTAGGGGTCTACACCGATGACGCGCACGCGCACCGGCTTTTGGGCTTGGGTGAGATCACCGCAGTCGAGGGCGTCGCCGGACAGGTAGGGCAGGCAGGGATCGTAGGCGGGATGGCACCGCATGGACTCCGGGGGCGGTTCGGCGGCCGGGGGATCCGCCGGCGCTGGCCCGGCCGGGTCGCCGTCGCAGCCGGCGATCAGGCTTCGCAACGAGTGTTCATTCGCGTCGCGAATCTCAACCGTGGTTCACTGCAACTACGGTTCGACGACACCGTAAGATTAGACTTACCGGAGACATCAGAAGTTACTCGAACGCGAATCCGAGTGGGTGACTTGTTGGTTTCGGTCACTGCCTACATCGGCTCAGTAGGACTCGCTCCCGAAGAACTCGATGAAGCCTATGTAAGCCAACACGTAGCGCGTTGCCAACCACGGCCAGGATCGTCTTCGCGATGGCTTGGATACGTGCTCCTCTCAACGGTCGGCCAAACTCACGGCCGGATTAACACTAACGGCGGGACAAAAGACGGCCTCTCACTTGACGATGTGAAGAACTACCCAATTCTCCTTCCACCCATGGACGAACAGCTCGCCATCGTCGGGCACATTGATAAGACCTCCGCCGACATTGATGCGGCTACCGCCCGCGCCCGCCAGCAGATCGAACTGATGGGGGAGTACCGCACGAGGCTCGTCGCCGACGTGGTGACTGGTAAGCTCGACGTGCGGGAGACGGCGTCGCGCCTGCCGGACGAGGAAGACGACGATTGTCTGGAGGACGCTGCGCTGGGGAACTCCCTTGGTGACGACGACGACGTTTCCGAGGAGCCTGCGGAGTGCTCTTCAACCGAGAGCGAGGTGACGGCATGACGGATTGGGAGACCTGCCCCGCGGTCGAGAGCGTGCCCGGCAAGGTCAGCGGCGCCTCCATCTTCACAGGGACGAGGGTGCCGGTCTCGGCCCTGTTCGAGAACCTGGCGAGCGGGGCCACGGTGGAAGAGTTCCTGGACTGGTTCCCAGGCGTCGAGGAGTGGCAGGTGCGCGCTGTTCTCGAGCACGAGGCCAAGGCCCTACGAACGCCCGCCTAGTCGTGAGGATCCTGTTCGATCAGGGCACGCCCGCGCCTCTTCGGCGGCATCTCGGCGACCACACGGTCGACACCGTGGCGGAGCGAGGGTGGTCGGAGTTGGGCAATGGAGACTTGATTGCTAGGGCCGAGGACGAGGGCTATGACGTCCTCGTCACCACCGATCAGAACATGCGCTACCAGCAGAACCTCACCGGAAGGCGGTTGGCGATCGTGGTACTGCTGTCCACGGCATGGCCATACGTGCGCCTGCACACCGATGAGATTCGCTCGGCCCTCAATGAGGTCCGCCCCGGGGAGTTCAGGGAAGTCCCGATCCGTGGCAGGTCTGAGCCCTAAGCGGTCGGCACGCCTCGCTCCCACGCCAAACGAGAGGCCGGGGTTACGCCCCATACTGGAGCGCGGTCCCCCTGTAGGGATGCCACCATTGGTTCTGTCAGAACTCAGGGCACGGATGACGCGCAGTGAAGCCCCCTCACTGTTGCCCTGTCTACGCCGCCGCCATTTCGGCGATCAGTGCATGCCAGCGCCCGACGAAGCGTCGTCGCTGCTCGGCCAGGGGGACGCCCTCGCCGCGGCGACCGCGAGCGCGCAAGTACTGGCGGAGCTCCTCAAACGCCGAGCAGAAGCGTGCCGCTGAGGCGAAGCTCCCGAAACCGAGCATCGGATAATAGCGCTGCTGCACCGCGCGGTGGTCCTGTTCCGTGGGATTGTTGCGGTATGGATTCGTCCGGTGCACGACCTTCCGTCCCAGGATCCAGCGGATCGCTCTGCGGTACGGCGGAGGCTTGTCCGTCGTGACGCGCTCTGGCTTGCGCTCGGCCACCTCGACCAGGCGCCGCAGGAAGCGCCGGGCGGCGTGCTTGTCCCGGTGCTCGCTGCGCATGGAGTCGAGGAGCACCCTGTGGTGTTTCAAAACCTCATCACGCTGCATCCCAGAAGTACTCATGGTGTAAGCCGCCCAGAATCGGCCGGCTCGCTAGGCGCTGCGCCCCACCACGGAGCGTCGGCGTCCGCGGACCGGATGGCGGCTGGTCGCCCAGAGACTGGTGGGGACGCGTGTCGTTGTCGTAGGCGACGTACTCGCGGAGCACCCGCCGGAGATGCCGTTCCGTGAGCACGATGAGATGGTCCAGACACTCTCGCCGGATCGTGCCAATCACCCGCTCCGCGATCGCGTTGGCTTTGGGGGCTCGCACGGGGGTCAAGATCGTTTCGATCCCCAGGGCCGCCGCCTTCGGCACGAAGTGACCGCCGTCGTTGCGATCCCGGTCGCGGATCAGGAAGCGAGGCGCCGTGTTCCACGGGGTGGCGGCGATGATCTGCCGCCAGACCCAGGGCGCCGTGGGGTGCGCGGTCACGTTCCCATGCAGGATCCGGCGGCGGTCGTGACTGATCACGAAGAAGACGTAGAACGTCCGCAAGGTAAGCGTCTGCACGGTGAAAAAGTCGGCCGCCCAGATTTCGGGGGCATGCAGGCGCAGAAAGGTCCGCCAGGTGGGCGACGGCGCCGGCCTGATTCGGCGATAACGATAGACCGTTGTGGGACTCACGGGGTGCCCCAGCACAGCTAACTCGGCTGCGATGCGGCGCACGCCCCACGTGGGATTCTCCGCTGCCAGCCGGTCAATCAGGCGGCGCGTCTCCAGATCGATCCGCACCCGGCCGGGCTGACCGCCCCGGCTCTTCCAGCGCCAGTATCGGCGCCAGACAAACCGATGCCACCCGATGACGGTCGCCGGTTGAACGAGCTGCAGATGCGCACGCCAGCCGGCCCAGTTCCGCGCCGTGACGGACCAGAACCGGCGGTCGCGCGTCTGGAGCCGCGGTCGACGTCCGGACCGTTCCCACACCGCCAGCTGCTGGCGCAGAATTAGGTTCTCGAGGATCAGATCCCGTCGCCGCCGGCCGAGCATTCCCAGCCCGACCAGAAACAGTCGCCAATAGAGCCACATCGCCGTCCCTCCGCGCGAAGACTCTCTGGCGGACGCGACTCACACAAGGCCGATAGGGTTTTGAAACACCACACCACTTCCGCTTCCCGCAGATTGCCGATGATCTCCTCGGCCGCGTACCGCTTGCGTGCCATGCCGGCTCCCTTCCCGATTCCCGGAATCCTCTCACTCCGCGTGGATCAGTTTTTTTTGGGGGGGGGGGGGGGGGGGGGGGGGGGGCAGGTCAGAGTCGGGGGCGAGGCTCCGCTACAGTTACGAGCCCTGAGATCTGACAGAACCCATCCGGCGCCGCTGGCGAAGGATTAAGAGTTGACGGAGAACAAGGGCTATCAGCAACGCGACAATCAAGAGCGTCGAAATCGCCGCAATCGTCGGACGAATCTGCGTCTCGAGGAACTGAAACATTCTGACCGGGAGAGTCTGGTTCCTGGCACCGCCGACGAACAGAACCATAACCACTTCGTCCCATGAAGTAATGAAGGCGATGACCGCTGCGCCGAACAGACCTGGCGCGATCAACGGCACGGTGATCCTGCGGAACGCGACCAGGCGCGACGCCCCGAGACTCATAGCCGCCTCTTCCAGCGTGACGTCGAAATTCCTCAATGCGCTCTCGATAATGATCACGCCAAATGGCAGAGCCAAAATCGTGTGAGCAAGAACGAGCCCCCAGAAAGATCGCAGGAGACCGAGTTCATTGAAGACTTCGAAGACGGCGATGGACGTGACGATGAGGGGGACGATGAGGGGTGACAGGATCAATGCCCGCAGCAGCGGCTTCCCCACGGTCACGAAGCGCGTCAGGGCGACGGCGGCTCCGAGCGCTAACACGGTTGCAAGAATGGCTACGGTGATGCCAAGGCGCAGGCTCAGCCACGCAGCGTCGAGCCAGCGCTGATCGCCAAAGAAGTCGTTGTACCAGCGCAACGAGATGCCATCGGGAGGGAACCGCAATACTGTTCCGGGGTTGAACGAAATGGGAATCACCACGATAAGCGGCAGGAACAAGAAGATGAGCACGCCCACGAAGACGATGTAGAGAACGACTCTCATAGGGCTGACTCTGCGCACCACGGTCATCCGCGCAAGGCTCCCGCTACCATCCGCTCGGCGCCGAACAATCGGTTGAATACGAAGAAGAGAATGATTGTAACCACGAGCAGCACCATGCTCATGGCGCTAGCCACGCCCCAATTCAAGATGCTCACCTGCTGTTGGACGAAAATGGCGATAGTGATGTCGCCCCCGCCACCCAGCACAGCCGGTGTGATGAAAAATCCAAGCGAGATGATGAAGACCAGGAGGACACCCGCGTAGACGCCAGGCATCGAGAGTGGGAGGAACACACGCCGAAAGGTCTGAAAGCCGCTGGCTCCAAGGCTTCTTGCAGCATCTTGCAGCTCGCGGTCGATCGCGATCATGGTGGAATAGAGAATGATGATCATGAATGGAAGCAGAATGTGGACCATGCCGATGATCACCGCGGTACGGTTGAACAGAAGATCGATCGGCTCATCGATAAGGTTGGCCTCTATCAACCAATCGTTGATGATACCGCGGCGCCCTAATATCGCTGTCCAGGCATAAAGGCGGGCGAGGATCGCGGTCCAGAATGGAACGAGGCTGAGCGCCAAAAAGAATTGTGCACGCCGCTTCGGCAGTGTCGTTAGAAAATAAGCGAATGGATACGCAAGAAGTAGGCACACCAGCGTCGTGTACAACGCTATCTCGAACGTGAGTCGCAGGATGTTCCGGAATGCTACAGAACTGTAGAGACGCGTATAGTTCTGAAACCCCACCTCAGGATCAGAAAAACTTCGTATCAACACACCGTCGACAAGAGGGTAGACGAACAGAACGCCGAGCAAGACAAGCGTGGGACCCAGGAGACACGCTGCCAGAAGTGCGTTGCGCGTACGAGGCTGCACGATCGTCTTCTGGAGCGTGAGCGCTCTCTGCATTACTGTTCCGCGCTCCTCGTCGGCTCACAGCCTTCAGCGCTCATTGAAGCCGGACTCATTCGAGTTGAAGTCTCCGCCAAATACCAGTGCCTCCTCGGCGTTCCATCCCAACCAGACTTCCTCCCCCTCCCGCACTCCAGGATCTTCTCGGTAGATTGAAGCGGATACCCTCCTCCCGTTCGGGAGCTCGAGTTCACAACGGTAGTGGGTACCTTGAAAGGTCAGAGCGCGGACTACTCCGCGGTAGCGATTATCTCCCACGGCGTTTTCGCCGACCTCCACGCGCTCGGGTCGGATGCCGCAGACGAACTGTCGACTTCCCTGCGCGACGCCATGCAGGCTGATCAGGATCTCCATCCCGTCCGACGTCCTCAACACACCCGTCGGACCGTTGCTCTGGACGAGCTCTCCCTCAAAGCGGTTCAGGTCGCCGACAAAGTCAGCGATGAAGGAGTCACCTGGCTTCCGGTAGACCTGCGACGGCTGATCGAGCTGGCGAAGTTCTCCCTCGTGCACGACCGCAATCCGATCAGACATGGCAAATGCTTCTTCTTGATCGTGTGTGACGTAAATGGCCGTGATGCCAAGATCGTGTTGGAGGTGCCGAAGCTCCAACTGCAACTGCTGACGCAAGCGCTTATCAAGGGATCCCAACGGCTCGTCCATGAGCAAGACGTTGGGATAGAAGACGATCGCGCGAGCGAGCGAGACGCGCTGCTGCTGACCCCCACTCAGCTGAGCCGGGTACCGGTTCTCCAAACCAGTGAGCTGGACCAGGGTCAGGACCTCGTTCACCCGATCGCGTATTTTTTGGCGCCGCATTCTGCGTATCTGCAGAGGAAAGGCCACGTTGTCGTACACCGACAAGTGGGGAAAGAGAGCATAGTTCTGGAACACGAAGCCCATGTTGCGCTTTTGAGGCGGGTGGGCCGTGATGTCCTGACCGGCGACGTACACGCGGCCTTCAGAAGGCCGGAGGAGCCCACCGATGATGCGGAGCAGCGTGGTCTTCCCCGATCCGCTCGGACCGAGGAGGGTGAGGAACTCTCCAGGCTTAACTGTCAGGGAGATCCCGCGGACGGCCCAGACTTCGCCAAAGCGGTGCTGAATCCCCTCGAGGCGCACTTCGGCGGCGCCCTCTGCGCTTGCCGATCGACTCATGCAGCGGTCACCGAGGTGGGGGGATCGACGCGGCGCATCTCGTGGAGCCCGCGCCGGCGCCCTCCCTGCCCAGCACGCGTCCTGTCCACGCTACACCGCCTCCGGTCGAATGAGGGCCGGACCACCAACCCACCATCCCGACTCCTGTAGATCAGGCGTTCGCCGGTGATCACCCTCAGCAAGATCGGCCGACAGGGACCCCCTTGCCTCTCCGAAATCCCGCTCAGTCTCGCCGACGTCAGCCAGCGGTAAGCAGCGGAACTAGTCGATGGGCTACAAATTCAAGATGCTCCAGCGTTCGTTCATGTGGGATACCGGGAAGTCGGCAGAAAAAGCTGAACTCGTGCCAAGGCGCTTTTCGCCACGTAGCCAGGAGGCGGTGCGCGATGTTCTCTGGTGTGTCGACGAGCACATCTTCTCGCCGGAAGTCGGTGGCTACACCAGGCGGCACATATTGTTGGCCGTCTTGCGCTGTGCGGAAGCGGTAGCGCTTCAGGTACTGGCCCATGTGGAATGCGTAGGCGGGTTTGTAGAGGATCTCCCAATCACGCTCCGGATCTTCCGACACCCAGAACGGCGCCGTGGCCGTGAATCGAAAATCTGCGAGGGACCGACCGTGCCGGTCCATCGCCGGCCGCAGTTGACTGTCCCAGAACTTCGGCAGATTCTCCTCGAACCGTTCGTAGTCATAAGCGAGATGCCCATCGCCCAACCGCACCGCGCGGTCTACAGCAGGAGGAGAGAGGCCACCGACGAGGATTGGGACACGCTCTTGCACTGGGCGGGGGGTCATTGGCAACAGGGTACCGCCCGGCCCGTCGGCGAGTTCGCCCGCCACCAGTCCTTGGCGTATGAACGGAATGCCCCGTTCCATGAGCTCTCCGCGCCGGTGGAAGTCGACACCGAACATATCGAAGTCGCGCTCGTTGCCACCCCCCGCGACCCCGATCTCCAGCCGGCCGCCGGACAGGAGATCGACCACGACAGCCTGCTCAACGACTTGCCTCCACTGGTACAACGGCAACAGCAGAGTATTCGTCATGAGCCGCAGCCGTGACGTGCTTGTCGCCAAGCCGGCCAAGGCTGCGAACTGTGCACCCAGATGCCCATCGTCGGCCGCGTAATGCTGCTCGCAGGTCCAAAACCCGCGGAATCCGAGCCTATCGGCGACGCGCGCTTCCTCCAGGAGTTCCTCAAAGCGTCGCTGGTAGTTCCGATCTCCGGGCGCTGGGCGTCCGTCGCTGATGACACTCAGAGCGAATGGGGCGCCCATCATGTGAAGCTCGAAATCACTTCGCCGAGGCGAAGCGCGACTGCCCCATCATGTAGCGGTCGCCATTAGGTGTGAGGCACACATCTACTCCGTCCAGCAACGTCTCTCGGCCCGCTACTTCCGCCTTAACACCGACACGGAGGCTCCTGTTGTTCCCTGCCCCGTCATACAACTCTCACCTAGAGATCCGTCCCTCAGCAGTGGGATGACCACGCAAAATCGGACCTTCCACTCTCACTAGCCGGTCAACCAAGCATTAAACTTCTCGATGAGCTGGTCGATATTCGCTCCATAGTAGGCAGCATCTTCGTCACTGGCGCTCTGCGCGACGTGTTCTGCCGTAACGCTCCACTCCACCCCAAAATCGCTCAGGCACGACTCGTCCAACGGCACACCATAGCCAATGTCATTCAGCAGGTCGCACTGGTTCTGCGGAGTGAGCGAGTAAGCGAGGAGTGACATCGCAGCGTCGTAGTGAGGCGCGTCCTTGAGAATCATCAGGGCGCCGGGGGCCAGCATGGCGCCATCCCACACTGCGGCGATCGGAAGGTCTGGCTCGTCTCGGACCCGAATTGCCGGCCGCCCGTGCCAGACGACCCCCATGTCGCACTGACCGTCGATGATGAACTGGATCGCTTCGCCACCGGTCCCCCACCACACGACATCGTCCTTGACAGTGTCCAACTTCGCCAGGGCGCGGTCGACATCCAGAGGGTACAGTTCGTCGACTGCTACCCCGTCGGCAACGAGCGCATATTCGAGCGTGCCTGCGTACTGCGGAAAGCCAAAGATGCACCGCTTACCGGGAAAGTCCGCGGTGTTGAAGAGGTCCGTGACCATCTCAGGATGCGGGCCGTCAAGCGGGTAGACATCGGTCCTGAACACAAGGACCACCATGGACTGGGTATAGGTGATCCAGTTGTCGGTATACGTATAGCCTTCGGGGTACTGGTCGGTCGCGTGCTGGAGAAGGCTGAGGTCTAGCTTCTCAAGCAGACCCTCGTCCGCTGCCAAATCGGCATTCGCGAGACCTAATTCGACGATATCCCACTCTGGGTTGCCCGACTCTGCCTGGAGCTTCACGTCGGCGAGAGTCGGAAAATCGCCCGCCTGAAGAACCTCCCAGCCCGTAATTCTGCCCCACTCCTCGCGGTACGCTCGGTTTTGGGCATCTTCCAGTTCACCAGCCGACATCCGGAACACCACGGTGCCCGGTACTTGCTGCCGCACGTCCCAGAGAGCCGCGATGACGCGTTCCGGAATATCCGCGAGTAGGGGCTGAACGTCTGCCGGGAACTGCGCGACCAGCTGCGCTCTGGAGTCCACAGCCTCGGGTACTGCATGCGCGACGGCTTGTTCCGCTTCGTCCTCGTCGTCCCCACACGCCGCCGCAACGCCGAGAAGTCCAAACGCCACGAGGATTCCGGTTGCCAACCATATAGGCTTCCTGCGTGTCATGAGTCACCCTCTCGATTCCTCAATGTTCTCGGCAACGCCGTGGAAAAAAGATCGCTCAAGCGAATGCGACTGCATCCACGCCCGTGGAAGCATAGCCACTAATCAACGACCGCGATGGCATTGACCTCCACCATGAGACCAGGGAGGTTCAGTTGTTTCCCCACGTGTATGCCGGTAGCCGTTGGGCCGGGGGCTTTGAAGTAGCCGAACCGGATCTCGGCGCAGCGTACCCAGTCCTCCTCGGTGGCTTCTCCGGCATAGAAGGTGTTGATCTGCACCACGTCATCCATCGTGGCGCCCAGATCTTCCACTATCCGCTTCAGGTTATCCATCGCCGCGCGAGTCTGGGTCACGATGTCACCCGGATGCTGCAGATTTCCCTTATCGTCGAAATCGACTTGCCCTCCCACGAAGATCATGTTCCCCGCCCTGATGCCGTGCGAGTGATTGATCTTGATCGGAGTGATCCAGTGGCCCTCCGGTGACGAATACGTTTTCTTCAAAGTTCCCCTCTTTCCGAAGCGTCTCCGGTTAATTTCTGTGTCGCCTCAACCGAGTGCAAGCCAGCCACGAGCGATCACAGTGGAAAAGCGAGTACTGATATCTGCGAGTAGGTAGCCCCCCATCGATAATCGGATGCGCTGGAGCGTCCCGAACTCCTGCGGTACGACTCGAGGGAGTCTAGATCATCCTGAGACCGACTGCAGAGTCCGGGACGCGTGTCTGTGCCCCCCTCGTCCGGGATGGTTGTGACCACAATCACAAGGTTGATGCTCAATCAGGCAAGACCTGTGGTGTTTCAAAACCTCATCACGCTGCATCCCAGAAGTACTCATGGTGTAAGCCGCCCAGAATCGGCCGGCTCGCTAGGCGCTGCGCCCCACCACGGAGCGTCGGCGTCCGCGGACCGGATGGCGGCTGGTCGCCCAGAGACTGGTGGGGACGCGTGTCGTTGTCGTAGGCGACGTACTCGCGGAGCACCCGCCGGAGATGCCGTTCCGTGAGCACGATGAGATGGTCCAGACACTCTCGCCGGATCGTGCCAATCACCCGCTCCGCGATCGCGTTGGCTTTGGGGGCTCGCACGGGGGTCAAGATCGTTTCGATCCCCAGGGCCGCCGCCTTCGGCACGAAGTGACCGCCGTCGTTGCGATCCCGGTCGCGGATCAGGAAGCGAGGCGCCGTGTTCCACGGGGTGGCGGCGATGATCTGCCGCCAGACCCAGGGCGCCGTGGGGTGCGCGGTCACGTTCCCATGCAGGATCCGGCGGCGGTCGTGACTGATCACGAAGAAGACGTAGAACGTCCGCAAGGTAAGCGTCTGCACGGTGAAAAAGTCGGCCGCCCAAATCTCGGACGCGTGCAGGCGCAGAAAGGTCCGCCAACTGGGCGAGGGAGGGCGGTCCCCGCGATACCGCTGCACCGTTGCCGCGCTGACCGGATGGCCCAGCACCGCCAGCTCGGCCGCGATGCGCCGCACGCCCCAGGTCGGATTCTCCGCCCCGATCCGGACGATCAGGCAGCGGATGATGGGATCGATGCGCGGACGACCCCTAGGTCGTCCGCGGCTCTTCCAACCCCAGTAGCGCCGCCACGCCGTCCGGTGCCAACCGACCACGGTGGCGGGCTGCACCAGCTGGACATGCCGACGCCACCCCCGCCAGTGCCGCGCGGTCACGGACCAGAAGCGCCGATCCGCGGCCGCCAACGTCGGGCGCCGCCCCGTGCGCTCCCAGACCGCCAGCTGTTGCCGCAGCACCAGGTTCTCTAGGACAAAGTCTTGGCGTCGGCGCCCCGTCAGGCGCAACGCGATCAGAAAGAGCCGCCAATAGATCCACATCGCCGTGCCTCCGCCTGGAGGCTCCGGCGATCAAAGCATTTAGGCAATGCCGATCGACTTCTGAGACACCACAGGGCCCCGCCGATCCTTCGGACGCTCCAACCCGGCCCTGGGGCGCCAGGAACACCGCGACGCCCCGTCGGAGCGTGCGTATACGGGGCGCGACGGGCTTCGCCCCCGCTCGGTGAACGACGCGCACCTCGCCTCCAATGCGACAGCACCTGTCGCCACGACTTGGAGATGGGGCAAGTCAGTCCACGTCAGGGTCACCGAGTCCTGCGTGGAGGAAAGGAAGCCGTCAGGTTCTGAGGCGGTGGCGGGGGACATAGCACATCGTTGGTCGCGCCAGTCAGGCCGGGAGGACTTTCACTGATGCGCAGCATCAGAAGGTCTCCGTCATTCCAAGACCGCTCGCATACCCCCCAGGTCAGCGCGCGCGTGCGGCCCTCCTCAACAACGTCGACAGCGTCGTCGAAATCCAGCCGCAGCACGACCGTCCCGTCTAGGGCGATGAAGTCGATGTGATGGCCTGTGGGCCTCCCGGGCGGATCAATCTGCATCTCGACCCTTGCTGACTCCCACCGGATCCGCTTGATGTCTGTTGTGCCCACCCCCTCGATGGCAAACGACGCCGGCTTCAAAACACCACGTGAGCCGTCGGCGCCTACCGCCGCGCCAATCACCACCGGATCGAAGAACGCCTCGTGAACAGTGCCCTCGGGTGCCGTCACGGTCATCGTCATTTCGTAGGTGAAGACGTGATTGCAGGGAATGAAGGCCAACAGAAGGTAATTGTTATTGACCTTGTATTCTCCTGCGGGAATCGGCCGCGCAGAGACCACGGTCTGGGTGAATGTAAATGCAGAGCGCTCTGGTACGAGGTCGCCAGTCACGACATCGAATAGGGCAGAGTCCCGTCCATCGAACCAGAGCCTTGATCTCTGTTCAGTTGATTCGGCGCTGACGACTTCGTCTTCATAGATCGTGGTGCCGGCGGGCTGGCCGGAGTCGAATTCATGTGTAGGATGCGTGACGTAGACTCGCCGACCCTCACCCTCGGCTATGAAGTACCTATCCTCGCGCTCATTCTGATATTTAAACCGGACGCATTCTTTGTATTCTTCCGAGCCGTCGCTGGCGCTAAGCTCAGCGGTAACAGCTGCGAGCCGCTGTTTCAGGTCGCCCAGCGTTATCGTTGGACCCGCCGGTGTGCTCGCGCCACTTGCGCCTGCACCGGCTGGGTCCGTCGGGACGGCCAGGAGGAACTCCTGGCCGTCCCGCACGGTCCCGCTCTGGCCGGTAGCGCCCGAAGCGATCTCGGTCGCCGGCAGCCACAACTTACTGTATTCGCTGGACAGGCTGTAGCCGTCCCGGTGGGGCTGAGAGAAACCGAACGACAGGTAGTAATGGTTGTCACCCTGCAATGTAGGTAAGACATCAAGGGGAAAAGCCTGAGCATCACCCAGGTCTTGCAGGAAGAAGACCGCCTCCCGATTGTCCCATTGCGTATCCCTTCGGGCGCGGATGTCGGGCAACGCGTCTTCGGCTTCCTGGCGGGTGCCGAATTCATCGGCTGCGACCCATATCGCCGTGATGTTGTCGGCACCTGTCCCATTCAGGTACTCACCGACTTCAAGGTCGAACTTCAAGGCAGCGTAGTAGTTACCCTCAAACCTCCCCGCCCCGGCGACCACCTCGGTGGACTCGGAGGTCATCCGAGCTCTGACGACGGTGGGGTAGTTGGCGATCCTCTCTTCGAGCGAGGTCTCTCCTCGAGGGAAGACTCGCGAAGAATGGCTCCTGTCCGTGGCCAGAGTTTCGGCAGGAACCGCATCGTCGGGCGTATTGCTTCCCGTGCCCTGGCTGCACGCCAGCAGCAGCATCCCCGTCAAGAGAGCGATGAGGATTATTCGCATCGTGGTTCTCCCTAGTGGGTCGTATGAAGGATAAGGGAGAACGTCGGCCATTTTGGGAATTGTGGGACGAGGTTCGGGTCGATCCGTGACCTGCCCGCGCGAGTCGTCCGATGGCGGGCTCCATTCGTCTGTTCGCGGGCGGCCACCTCCGAGCGGATGCACAGCGCTGTCCGGCATGCCGCAGGGCACGCGCGCCCGCCGTAGGCTGCAGGGATGAATGCAAGCGACCGCAAAGGGCGCTTCCCCGGGCTGTGGGGGCTCATTATTCCGTGCGGTCTGCCTCCCCAGATAGGAAAGCCATGCGCTGGCCGCAGGCGCCGTGGGCCCTCTGCTTGGGAAGCAGAGGGTTAACCGGTCCCGTTCGACCTCGCCAGAAACCGCGCCGCGGGGCTGAACGCGGCGTGCGCGTCGGCCGCTTTCGCGGCATCGTAGGTCGCGGAGTAACGACGGACCATCGCCGACGTCGAGTGGCCGAGCAGGTATTGCACGTCCAGCTCCCGCGCATGGTTCTCGATGGCCCAGGTAGCGAACGTATGGCGGAAGCGGTGCGGGTTGGCGTGCACGCCGGCCCGCTCGCCGAGCCGCGCGAACAGGGTGCCCAACAGGTATTTGTTCATCGGGCGCCGCGACTCCCCCCAGCGTGAGATGGTCAGAAACAACGGTCCCTCGTCCTCGCCGCGGAAGCGGTCGATGTATCCGCGCAGCGCCGCTTCCGGCCCATCGCCGAACGGCACCACCCGCTGCTTGCGGCCCTTGCCGTGGCGGATGTGGATCCGGCGGTCCTCCCAGGACACGTCGGCCAGGGTGAGCTGGTGCAGCTCCGCGTAGCGCATCCCGGTGTCGAGGAAGAGCAAGATGATGGCCCGGTTGCGGCAGCCGAACTCGTCGCCGGAATCGCAGACCGCCAGGAGGGCCTGGATGTCCTCCTCACTGAGCGGCTGGATCACTTTCTGCTCCACGCGCACGTTGGCGATGCCCGTGAAGGGGTGGCGCGCGCAGGCGCCCATGCGCAGGCACCAGGAGAAGAAGGCGCGGGTCTCGCGGAAGCGGCGGTGCCGGGTGCCCAGCGAGACGCCGCTGTCGGCGACGGCCTTGAGGAACGCGTAGACGTGGGGAGGACGGAAGTCGGCGACCCGGGCCGGCAGGGCCTCGGCGAGGCAGACGGCCTGGAAGCGGCGCAGGGTCTCGGCGTAGGCGTCGACGGTGCGGGGGCTTTTCCCTTCGACATCGCAGGCGGCGAGGTAGGCCGCGATCGCCTCCCCCAGACCCATGCCGTCGTCCGTCTGAAGTACCAGTTCCGCGACCATGATTGCCCCCCTTTCGCCCATCCATGGACGCTCTGATCGGGGGATGAAGTCAAGCGAATCGCGGAGCAGAACCGTTGCAGTCCGAAGCTCCAGACCCGGTTTCGACCGGATTGCAGCCCGGCCTAATAAAGAAGCGTGGTGGTGGGCCCTCAGGGGTTCGAACCCTGGACCTTCGGATTAAAAGGCAGCCGCTCGCCATTTTGCGAATTGTGGGACGAGGTTGGCGCCGTGCGCTATCTGGAGGGCAATCGGGCGAACGGACGTGCCGCCGTGGGCTTTGGAGCGCGTGATCGCTATCATTCATCTATGAACGATTGGAGCGGGCCGTGAGCCCTCGGTGCGAACGCGTTCCCGGCCATCTCCGCCTCGCCGGCGAACTATCATTCAAGTATGACTGAACTGGATCGGCCGTGAGCCCGCAAGGCGCACGCTTCCCCAGCCATCCCCGCCTCGCCGGCGCCCTCGACACCGCCGGGCTCATCTACCTCCTTGACTGCTACAACCGCCACCCCCCGTTCACGGCCGCCTGCCTGCAGGCGAAGCAGGAGCGGGCCGCTCTCTTCGCCACGCTCCCGGCTCCGACGTGGGCCGAGATTCCTGGCGAAGGCGAGAACTCCTCGGGGGAAGCCCTCGCCGCGTTGCGGGATGTCGCTCGCCTGGCGGAGGCCGGCGTTTCGGTCATCGTCGTCCGCCACGGTCGAAAAAGCGGGGGCGATATTGGGGACTCAGCGCGCGGGAGTAGCGCTTGGGGCGGAGCGGCGGACATTCTCATGTCGCTGCGCCGTACACCCGGCCGGCGTCACGAGAATCGCCGCGTCCTCAAAGCGATCGGTCGGTTCGATGATATCCCTCCGAGCATGGCTATCGAACTGCGCGACCGGCGCTACGCGGTCCTCGGTGTGGGTCCCAACGTCGAGGCACACCACGTCCGGGAGGCCCTTCTGGACTGTCTGCCGTTGGACCAAGCCCGCGCGATGCTGGAGGCGCAGATCTTGGAGCGCCTTCGTGGGCGCGGCAGCCGAACGACGCTCAAGCGCGTCCTTAAGGAGCTGCTGCCTGGGCGTGAGATTCTCCAGGAGCAGGTCGTGGCGGGAGCGCAGTACCCGCCGCAGTGTGGCGACCAGCAGGCCGAGGTGGAGCAGCATGACCGACCTCCAGAAGCTCGGCCAGCATGGTCGGCACCACTGTTATGCGCGTCGGCCTGGGTTTTGTCCTCCCACGAGGCAAGCTCGCGCGACTCAACGAGACGCTGGTGATCGGCGAGCACGAGACCGATGCTGCCGACAACACGCGCACCAGGATGTGGGAATGGAAGTGAGCAGGCGTCTCCGGCGCTAGACGATCTGAGTGCGTTCCATTCGCTCGCCGGCGCTGTCGGAGCTCAGACAGAGAAGCGGCTTCCCACGGATCGCATGCCGTGCGAAGTTCTACGCCACGACGACACTATGAGGAATGATAGCCCCGGTCGCCAACCCGGCCAAGATCGCTTAGGAGCGACTGCACTGGAACGGCAAGCCGGCGACCCGGCATGCCTATCTCTCCTCTAGCCCCCGCGCGGACTGCGCTGGGCGAAGTCATCCGCGATCTCTTCGAAGGTGCGGAATTGAACGCCAGGATGGCGGGTCATGTACGTATACAGCCGCTCCAGCATGAGCAGCACCTGCGGGCGTCCCGAGACATCGGGGTGAATGGTCATGGTGAAGACCGCGTAGTCGTATTCGCGGTAGACCCAATCGAACTGATCGCGCCAGATCTCTTCGAGATGGCGCGGATTGACGAAGCCATGGCTGTTGGGGGCCGCCTTAATGAACATCATCGGCGGTAGATCGTCGAGATACCAGTTTCCTGGAATCTCGATCAGATCGGTCTCCTGCCCCCGGACCAGCGGTTTCATCCACTCGCTTGCGGACTTGGAGAAGTCAATATTCGTCCAGCGATCACCCACGCGGGCGTAGTAGGGGTGGACATCATCGTGGTGCAGACTGTGGTCGTACTTGATCCCTTTCTTCAGCAGCAGTTCGTTCGTGATCGGGCTGAACTCCCACCAGGGCGCCACGTAGCCGCGGGGGCGGCTGCCGCTTAGTCCCTCGATCAACTCGATGCACTTGTCGAGGACGGCCTCTTCCTGCTCTGGGGTCATGGCGACCGGGTTCTCGTGCGAATAGCCGTGCAGGCCGATCTCATGGCCCTGCTCGGCTACCGCGCGCATCTCGTCGGGAAACGTCTCGATCGAGTGGCCGGGAATAAACCAGGTGGTCTTGATGCCAAACCGTTCGAAGAGTTGAAGCAGGCGTGGTGCTCCGACCTCGCCGGCGAAGACCCCGCGGGAGATGTCGGTCGGGGAGTCCTGGCCGCCGTAGGATCCCAGCCAGCCGGCGACGGCATCGACGTCGATTCCGAAGGCACAGAAGATCTCTTTTGCCATGCTGCGTTCCTCCTTACGGTTCGTCTCGGCGCTCGTCGCTCGCTCGCCGCGGGGCAAGATGGATCTCCTAGCGCCGTTCGCAATCTCAGCTCGGTCCTCGACAGACAACCGCTTGTCGTGTCGGTCCAGCCATGATAGCGTCCAGGCCGCCGCGGCGAGGCGGCTGGAAATCGTGGACAACACGTCTGCTCACCAATATAGTTTGGCGCCGACATCAGCTCGCGCGAAACCTAGATGAGGATGAAGCATGGACCCGACGCAGAGAGTCGCCTTGATCACCGGAGGTGCCTCGGGGCTGGGTGAGGCATCGGCCCGCATGATCGTAGAGGCAGGTGGAAGCGTCGTCCTCGTCGACGTCGATAGCGAGAAGGGGCAAGCGCTCTCTGCAGAGTTAGGAGAGGCCGCTGAGCATGTCGCCGCTGACGTCCGCAACCCCGAACAGGTGGAAGCTGCGATTCGCACGGCCAGAGAGCGCTTCGGCAGACTCGACGTCGCCATCAACTGCCACGGGATCGGGGGATGCAAGCGCGTCCTGA
The DNA here is from genome assembly GCA_963663235.2 of Dehalococcoidia bacterium. GTDB lineage: Bacteria > Chloroflexota > Dehalococcoidia > Bin125 > Bin125. The sequence continues at coordinate 194,324 of CAXXNO010000008.1, read as the reverse complement.
GCAAAGCCGGGCCGCACGAGCTCGAGTGGTTCACGAACATCATTGAAGTCAACCTCGTCGGAACCTTCAACGTGATCCGGCTGGCGGCGGCGGCCATGGCTCAGAACGACGCAGGTCCGGACGGCGAGCGCGGAGTGTTAATCAGTACCACTTCGATAGCAGCCTACGAGGGACAGAGTGGCCAAGCGGCCTACGTCGCCTCGAAGGGTGGGATTGCGACCATGACGCTGCCCATCGCTCGCGATCTCGCTCCTCACGGTATCCGGGTGATCGCCATTGCCCCCGGATTGTTCGACACACCAATGGTAGCCAGTGTGCCGCAAGAAGCGCAGGACGTGCTCCGTGAGGTCCGTAAGTCCGTGCCTTTCCCGCAACGCATGGGCAGGCCGGAGGAGTTTGCTCGTTTGGTCCGCCACATCATTGACAATCCGTATCTCAACGGCGACGTGATCCGTCTTGACGCAGCGCTACGGATACCTCCGAACGGAGCGATCGAAGATTTCTTCCGCGTATCGGAGGAGGATGAAGGGGCTCCCCGGCCGGTGGCCTAATTGGCAGGGCGGACTCGCACCTGCAGGTAAGACGGCGCTGGACAACGCGCGACGAGCAGCGGGCTCGCGCTGAACAGTGCTGTTCTCAGCGCGGCGCGTAACAGCCCAACTCAATGTCCAGCTTGCGCCGCACGGGGGTCATAGCGTCAGTGGTATGGTCGGAGAGCCAGCAGGACCCGAAGCCCAGCGCCTCCGCCCGCTGCGACATCCGGTGCATGCTCTCCGGATTGCTCCGCTCGCCCGCTCGCGGGAGCATGATCCCAAACTCGCTCAATCGCTGTCCTCCTCCCCGCTGCCGGGCATCGCCGCTCGCGAGCCGTCACCCCGTTGGCGACGGGCGCTTCTGAATGAGGGAGGCGTGCATGCCCTCCAGGCAGAGCTCGTTCCGCTGATTGGTGAGTCGACTGGTGAGCCGCACCAGCCTCACCTTGGTCTTGGGGACCAGCGCGCTCACCTCCAGCTCCGGATAGATCGTGTCCCCGATCAACACCGGCTGGAGAAAGCGCGACGCCTGCTCCACGAACGCCACGATCGAACCCTCAAACAGCGGGTTCAGCGTTGACGCGCCCGCCGCGGTCATGCTTGCGAGCAGCAGGCCGTGTGTCACCCGCTTGCCGAACCGGGTGCCTTTGGCGAACTCATGATCGTAGTGGATCGGGTTGGTGTCGCCGGTGAGTGCGGAGAAGAACGGGAAGTGCGCATCCGTCAGCGTCTTGGACGGGATAGAGAACTTCTCCTCGATTCGAAAGTCCTCAAAGGACTTCGTCGTTTCCGCCGTGGCCTGTTCTGCCGGCGTCTCTGCGGACCCTTACCGCTTCGTCGTCCGGCCGCTGTAGGAGCAAACGAACCACCGGAGATACGGCCACGAGTGGCCGCGGCGTGTACGGGCCGTTCGCCAGGCCTCTTCCGCCACCACAGGACCGCGAGCAGCTCCGAACGCTATTTAAAGATGTCGGCCAGGGCCATAATTGCCGCCGGATAGCCCTTCTTGCTGCTGAAGCTCGCACGGCTTGAGTAGACGGGTTGCAAGGTCAGCCAGTTCACGCCGGCAGCCTGCCACTCCTCAATCCGTTCTCGGACCTGAGGGGGGGTGCCAAAGATTCCAATGTCCTCAGCCATCCGCTCAGAAATCGCTGCCTCGGCGGCCGCAGTGTCGTTTACGCTGGTGGCCGCCGTGCTCCGCTCGACTTCCTCCACGTATCCTGCCTCACGGTAGTATCGGGCGTAATTCGCCATCGTCATCGCGTAGGCGATCCACCGTTGGAAAACAGAGAGACCTTCGCGCCGATCCTCGCAAATCCAAACGGGGACAATATGGCCCATGAGGAACGTGTCCGGTTTTGCCTTTGGGATCTCGTTCAGCGACTCCGGCACATGTGACAGGGCCCAGTTGGCACCGAGCACTCCATCGGCAATTTCTCCGGCCAGATGGACCATTTTCCTGCGGAGCGCGCCGAGGATGATAGGCGGCATCGGCTGGCCCGCTGCGGCGGCGCGGACCTGCGCGACGTAGCCGCGCATGTGGCCGAGCGGCTTCTCGGACTCGATGTTGAAGTGCTTGAGGATAATGTCATGGCTTGGACCGAGGCCCAGATAGAAGCGGCCGCCGCTGATCTCGTGGTTGAACGCTGCCGCGGCCGCCATCTCCGCCGGATGGCGCGTGTACGTGATGGCCACCCCGCTGCCGACTTTGATTCGGTTCGTGGCCTGGATCATGGCGGTGCAGAGGCTCAAGCTGTCATATGGCGCGGCAACCCCGTGCAGAACTGCTGGCGTAGTGTCATGGGGACAGAAGATGTGCGAAAAGCCTCGATGCTCCAGCTCCTGGGCAACATCGATGACGACTTTACGCTGGCCCGGCGGCGCCGTGATCAAGAATCCTGGCTTGAGCATCTTCGCACCGTCCAGCCTGTGAACTGCAGTGGGAGGCTAGCACAGACGTCAAGCGGGACAACTGCACGTTCGTGGCTGTTTGTTGGCGACCGTGCGTTGGAGGAGGCAGGGCGATCAGATTCACGGCGCGCGAATCGCAAGAGCCTCGGCGCGCAAGATGTGTCCCGTGTCAGCGAGATGAGACAGATCCGCCCCCGGAGAGCTTTGCTGTCGGCGGCCGGTCGAGGTGCTGCCAGGCAGTGAGGGGCGTGCGGAAGCCGGGGGCCTCGCGGGGGGGCGGACGGCGTTGGAGAGCTGGCAGGAGCGCGCGACCGCACGGGCGACCATGGCCCCGTCCTCCATGTCATCCCAGTAGCGGTGCTCGTACTTCAGCGCCCCGACGAAGCGTTCGATGACTGCGTTGGTCTCGGGTGAGCGGTGGCGGGTGCGGACATGCGTAAAGTCGGGGCGGGCGGCGATGAGGCGCTTGGTCAGCTGGATCGCGACTGCGGGGCCGCCGGCGAGTGTTTGCGCAAACGCTCTTATCTCCGGCACGAGTGGGTCGTCGGATATCGCCCGGGATACGTAACCCAATTGGAGCGCCTCCTGCGCGTCAAAGGCACGACCCGTCCACATTAACTCGAGGGCACTAGCAATCCCGACGATCTTTGGCAGGTAGTCACCACCACATACTTCCCGGCGGGAGTGCCACGGTGACGTCCCGCCCGCAAGGACGAAACCCGTTGCTACCGTGCGCCGTCCAGCTTGCGGCTGGGATTGAGTGAACCGAGCCTCTGATTGCCGACCTTCGGCGGTCAACAGATCTCCTCCAGCAGCGCCTCGCGTTTCTCACTGTTCGTGGGTTGCTGCCTGTTGGGCCATCGATCCGAAGCTCGAGCGCCTCTGGATCTTCCGGGTTCGGCCCAGGCTACCGTGACGCCACCTGTGCGGGCCGCTTGACGCTCCGCATGCGCGCCGCGATATCCTGCGCAGCGAACGCCAAGATGAGCACGATCAGGCCGAGCGCGACGCCGGGGAAGACGGACGGCCACCACTCACCTGTCACCATGTTGTTGGCACCCCGGGCTATCATCCCACCTAACTCTGGGGTGGGGGGCGGCACGCCGGCGCCCACGAAGCTCAGGCTCGCCGTGAAAAGGATAACGAAGCCGATAACCATCGGGACAGTCGCCAGGCTGGAGGCGATAGAGTTCGGTGCCAGGTGCCGGAAGATGATCCACGCGTTGGAGTGACCCAAGATCCGGGCCGCATCCGCGTAGGGTTGCTCGCGCACCAAGAGCATCTCCGCCCGCGCCAGGCGCGCGAACGCTGGCAGATTCACGATCGTCAAGGCGATAATAACGTTTTCCACGGAGAGGCCACGCACAGCCACCAGCACCAAGGCGAAGACAAACACGGGAAACGACTGCAACACGTCCTGAGCCCGCATGATCAGCTCGCTGAGGAAGCTCGCCGCCCGGCCGCGTCCGCCCACATAGCCCGCGATCAAGCCCAACGGCAAGCCGATAGCCACAGAGATGGCGCCCGCCGTGAGGCCGATGAACAGGTTGATCCGAGGAGCTGCGAGGATACGCATGAAGATGTCCATTCCGATCGCGTCTGTCCCGAAGAGATGCCGGCCGCTCGGTGCCTCCAGAGCATGGCCGGAGTCGACCTCTTCTGATCCCCAGGTGAACGCTTTCGGCGCCCAGCCTTCGAGCCAGCTCCCCAGCTCCGGGCCGATCGCTGTCAAGATGATGAGGATCACCACGCCGCCGTAGATCAGCCCCGCCTGCAGTCCCGGTCGACGCACAGTCAGCAGGCGAGTGCCACCCAGCAACTCGAGCCGTGGAGTTACTGCGGCGAGGAACCTGGATCTTCTCACAACCGCAGCCTCGGATCGGTCCACGCGAGCAGCAGGTCAACGATCAGGTAGACCAACATGACCCAGACGGCTGCGATGAGGACGAAGCTCTGCGCAGCGATGAAATCCGACTGGAGCACCGAGTCGACACCAAACTTTCCGAAACCGTTGAGGCCGAAGATCGCCTCTACCAATACGGCGCCACCCAGAAGGAAGCCGTACACCATGCCAATCATGGTCAGCACTGGAGGCAGTGCGTTGCGAAATTGGATGCTACGCAGAGTGTTGCTCTTCAGCCCCATGGCCTGCGCATTCTCCAGGTACAGACTGTTTTTGATCTCCGCCATACTGGCGATCGTGATTTTCAGGATCCCACCGCCGTAGACAAAAACCAGCGTCGCGACGGGCAGCACCAGATGCCCCAAGTACGACTTTAACGCGGCGCCGTTTCCGCTGATGACCGTATCGATAGTGAGAAACCCCGTAACATTCGGCGGTTTGTCCACGCCCAGTCCAAACGCGCCGTTCGGAAGCGGTGACCAGCCCAGAGACGCGTAGAAGACGAAGATGAGGATCAGCGCCACCCAGAAATCGGCCAAGGATCCAGCAAGCAGCCCATACACCTGGATCACCTTTCCGATCGCCTTGTCAGCGATTGCAGCCTTGCCCGTCCTCCGCAGCGTTGCTGCGCGCGCGCCCAGCGGAATCATGATTATGAGAGCGACGAGGAGAGTGATTGTGATCAGCTCGAGTGTACGCGGAAGCCGTTCGCCGACGATGCGTGTCACAGCCTGCGAGTTATACCAGGAGTAGCCAAGGTCCCCTGTCACGACGTTTCCGACGTAGCGGAAATATCGGTCGACGACGGGATCATCGAGTCCAAGGCTCTCCCGCAGGCGCTGCCTGTCTTCCGGTAGCGCTAGCGGGCCTACCAGGATGTCTGTCGGGTCGCCCGGCAAGAACTCGATGAGCGAAAAGGTGATAACCGTAACGAGAAGGAGTTGCGGTATAAAGAACAGAAGCCTGCGTCGAACGAAGCGCGAACCGATCAACCCCATTGCGGAGCCTTCGCTACTTCGGCCAGCACCAGGCGATCTTCCGACAGCCCAAGGTCAACCGGCTTCCGAGGCCGCGGTCCGGCACGTCCGGGATTCGGCTCCAGTGTGGTCCGCTGCAGTCTGACATAGCCGCATGACGGTACCGGGAGCGACCGGGGGCGCCGACAGTATAGGTACCCGGAGAGGAGACCACAATTCTGGGCGTGAGTCCGCGGGTAAGAGCTCGGGCGTATCGCGACCAAGAGGTAGGTGTCAGGTGCCAACACCCCATCCGAGGAGCAGCGGACGGCGCTGGCGGAGCGGGTCGCCGATCACACGTCGGTGCTGCCGTTCCCCAAAGCGGCGGCCGCGGCGCTGCGCCAGGAAGTCGACGAGCGCCTCGCGTTGCTGTCGCCCGGCCAGCGCAGGGTTCGTGAGATGGCTTTGGCTTCCACGACGTGGCCGCGAAAGCGCGAGGAGGTCGCGGCGGGACTCGGCGTGAGGCGCGAGCAGATCCGACAGACGGAGCGTCGGGCCCTGCGGAAACTGTGCGATCCTGCGAAGGCCGCCAATCGCTGCCTCCCTCCGGTAGGCGGCTCGACGGGGCTGATCCAACTGCTTTACCGTCGGATCAACGGACCGTTCCTGCCGAGTCGACGCGATCGCACGCTTCCCCGCCAGGAGCACACGCCCCGCCTTGAGCGCCAGAAGGTGCCTCGGACAGACTGCCATCAGGGGCGAAGAACGCCACAGTTGTGACAATCCTCTTCCTCCGCCTTATCCGGATGCCCCTGAGCAACTTTGGTGCCCTGCCGCGCCTGATCAAGCTCCCGGCGCTTCGTCCGGTACGGGGGACGTTGCCAGCCGGTTGCTCTCAGGTCGGACGCTCGCCGATGCTCGAAGGCCCGACGCTCGCGCAACCACGCTTGCCGAACCTCAGACGCGTCTGCTCGGCGACGGACAAGCTCAGGCTGATCCGCCTAGACGCGAGCCTTCCCATCACCCGGCGCCCTTGACAATCCTGCTAGGATTCCCCGTGGGAGGAGTGCGGACCATCATGACAGACGAACCACCAGGCAACGAGGATCGAGTCTCTCTCCCATCGCGCTGGTCCCTAGCGAAGCAGCGGATATCGCGGCGGCACCTGTTGGAGGCGGGCGGAGCGTCGGCCACGGGCCTTCTGGGCCTGACCATCGTTGGATGCGGTGACGACGACGAGGAGCAACCGACTGCTGCCGAGGCGGCCCCCGCGCAAGAAGCCGCGCCGGCCGCTGAGCCTACGGAGGTCGACGAGGAAAGGGACCTCGTAGTCGCCCAAGCCACTCTAATGGTCACCCTGGACCAGGAGTTCTCAGCAGAGCACGAGACGCAGGAAGCGCAGGTCAACCAGGGCGCACGGTTGATCCGCCAAAAGTACATCCCGGATCCGTTGGGGTCGGGCTGGGACCGACAGGACCTTTCGGGCACACCGGACAGCTTCGAGCCGGAACTCGCAGAATCGTTCCCCACCGTGAGCGATGACGGCTTGGAATACACATTCAAAATCAAGCGGGGCGTCATCAGCCCAGCGGGTAACGAGTTTACGGTTGATGACGTGGTGTACACCTTCCGGCGGAGAGTCGGCGTGGGCGCCATCGGCGCGTTCATCATGGTTGTGTCGCTGGCGATGCCGGATCTCGATCCCAATCGGGTCCAGAGAGTCGACGACGACCATGTCAAGTTCACCCTGGAGTTCCCGTTTGAGACGTTCCTCCATAGCATCGCGAACGCGCATGGGGGGACAATAGTTGACAGCAAGCTTCTGCAGGCGAACGCGACAGAGGAGGATCCGTGGGCGCTGAAGTTCGCCTCGCAAGAGAGTCACGGGTTCGGTGCCTTTTCGCTTGAGAGTTTCACCGCGGGCGATGAAGCGGTCTGGAAGACCAACCCGAACTACGTACATGGCCCACCAAACTTCGACCGAATGATCTGGAGGCTGGCACCAGAGTCCTCCACACGGCTCTCATTCGTGCAACAGGGCGATGTGCACATCGCAAAGCAGATGCTCGCGCGGGAGCAAGAAGTGGCTGAGGGCGAAGAAGGGTTGCAGGTCCCGGCGCTGCAGACGAACCTGATGGTCATGGGGCCACTAAAGAGTGCAGACGTACCGGAACTCGACGACTTGAGGGCCCGACAGGCATTCCTCCACACCATTCCGTACGAAGAGATCATCAACACGGTCTACCGGGGTCGGGGATCGCGGGCCTTCGGCGTCATCTCCCCTGTAGTTCCGGGCTACGCGGGCGAGAAACATTACGGCGGATATCAGCTGGACATCCAGAAAGCGCGAGATCTCCTTGCTGAGGCTGGGTTCTCCGACGGGTTCTCATTTGATTTTGGATTCAGCTTGACAACGCCGGACCAGGAGCAGGTTGCGATACTCATGCGCGACTCTGCCGCCGATGCCGGCATAACACTGAATCTGGTCGGATTGACCTCGGCCGCTCTCAATGAAGCACATAGTACGGCTGGAGGGACGATCCCCCACGTTGTCCGCGACTTTGCGATCTACCAGACGGTGCCCTACATTCTGACCTTCTCCACCACGCCGTTTTCGCCGGGCAATTGGCCGGGATACGGTCACGACCCTGCTGCCGACAACTTCGAGAAGTACTGGGATGCGGTGCAGAGAGGTATCGCTGTCGGCGACGACGATTCACCTGAGGCGCTAACGGCCTGGGATGAGGCGCAGCAGTGGTTAGCGGAAGACTCCCCGTACTTCTATATCAACACCTTGCAGCCGGCATGGATCCTGCGTAGCAACGTCACGGGCTACACGCACCGGAGCGACAACGTCCTGGATTATGGCCGTATGCGCCTTGCGTAGCGCTGGAGGATTGTTGCGCTGCGGCGCACTTGCGCACGGCGCTCCTGTGCCCGAGGGGGTGTGGTGGGTACGACGGCTCGGAGCGCGTGGCTGTGGGAGAATTTGATAGATGTCGACGGGTGGTAATGGTGCTACCGCCGATGTTACGGACCCTGGCGCGGGAAGGTGCCTGCGTGCGACCTGTAGCCGAGCATGAAATGATTGGACATGGGCCCGGCGTGAAAGAATTGGCCTCGGAGTCCGGCACCTGATCCGATCTGCCCAATCAGCCGGCTGTGTCAGATCTCAAGGCGTTGAGGCGCAGCCGACGGCACTGGCCGCCGGTTGCGTTTATGAGTCGGCCATCTTCGTGGCAAGGAGCACCAGCGGATGGAAAAGAGGCCGCCGCTGCTCCGCGAGCGGGCGGTACGCACCTCCTCGGCTGCCGCCGCAAAAGTACTGTCGGGAGCTCTTCGAACGCGGCGCAGAAACGGGCAGCAGGCGCAAAGCGTCCGAAGCCCCGCATGGGGCAGTAGCGCTGTTTGAGGCGCGGTGGTCCTTGATCGTTGCAGCCGCGTGGTGTTCATCCGTTCGTTCAGGGTTGATGCGACGCCTGGAGCGGAGCGAGCGTAGCGTAATCGCGGCCGTGGGAGGATTTGCGCTGGGCGGCGGTATGGAAGTGGCCCTCGACCTTCGGGAGAGAGGTCACGCCTCTCGGCGGCTGGTGAGGCCGGAATATCCTGCGCGGAGCGAAGGACGCGCGGCGACGCTCCGCTGACCGCTACCTTCGAAGGATCGAAGCCAGGAAGGAGAAGTAGCTATGCCGAAAGTGTCGGCGAACGGAATCAATATCTACTATGAGCTCATGGGAGCCGGTGAGCCGCTGGCGCTGATCGGCGGGTCCCTGTTCGGTCGGCAGAACTTCGCCATGGTGTGGGAGGGGCTCGCCAAGCACTTCCAGCTGATCAGCTACGACCAGCGTGGCTACGGCCTGAGCGACCGTCCACTTCAGCCCTATTCGCTCGACCTCTGGGCCGATGACCTCGCCGCATTGCTGGAGGCGTTGGATATCGACCGTGCTCACGTCATGGGGACGTCGGCCGGTGGCATGATCGCACTCAAGTTCGCCGCCAAGTACCCACAGAAGTGCATCGGCGTGGTCAGCGACTGCGCGTTTGCCAAATGCGACCTGATGCGCAGGATGATGGCCCGCACCTGGCGACACATGGTACAAACCTGGGGCTGCAGCCCGCAGCTTGCGGATCATGTGCTCACGCAGGCGGTGGGGGCCGACTACCTTGAGGGTCCAAACGGGCCGGCCCTGATCGAGACGGTGCGCGAGATCGTCGGCACGAACGCCGTAGAAACGGTCGTCCAGGCCATCCTAGCCATTGAGAAGATGGACCTGCGCGAAGATTGCGGTCAGATCAAGAGCCCAACGCTCGTCATCACGGCCGCCAAGGACATGCTCACTCCCATGGAGGCGGCGCCGTCGGGCGCGGGCGCCATGTGGGTGGTCGAGCACGTCCCGGACTGCGAGGTCAAGGTTTACGAAGAGATTGGCCACGCCGATCTGGTCGAGTGCCCGGAGCAGACGATCGCGGCGGTGATCGACTTTCTCAACCGGGCCTCAAAGAAAGTCCTGGCGTAAGTCGCGCCCCGTGCTCGCCTACACGGCCGCTGGGAACCGATCAGAAGGGCTGGAGCGCTAACTGTGGACGGCAGAAGAATGCTTGGCGGGAGAGTTGGTCACCTGCTTCGCCGCGGCGATTCTAGAATCCGCCCAGCGAAAGCGGCGGACTTCGCGGTTCTGGAGACAGTGGCCGAGGACGGAAGGGGACATTCAGGCACCAAGTATTGGACAACAGCGCCTATCTGAACGAGGTGTGCGCCCGCTTTCCCGAGTATCGGCGCTGCTGCGACACGACCGCGGACACCCACGCGGCGGAAACACAAGCATAAGACGCGTGGTCGCTCTCAGCATTGCAACCGACGGATTGCCACGACCGATTGCGGGCCGCCCGCGCGGTTCCCATCGTTCTGGGAGAGAAAAGGAGGGGGCTGTGGTCGCTCCGCTGGACGGCATTCGGGTTGTGGAGGTGGCAAGTTGGCTGGCGGCGCCTGGTGCTGGCGCGCTCATGGCTGACCTCGGCGCCGATGTGATCAAGGTCGAACCACCGGAAGGTGATCCGTACCGCCACTTCGCGCTGGGCCTCCTCGGCTTCGATCACGAGTTCGAGATCAACTACGCCTTTGAACTGGATAACCGGGGCAAGCGGTCCGTCACTGTCGCGCTCGATCGGCCCGGCGGCCCGGAAGTGGTGCGGCGGCTCTGCGAATCGGCCGATATCCTCCTCACCAACCTGTTCGGGTCTCGGCGGAAGCGTTACGGCCTCATGCCCGCTGCCCTTCACGCGGCGAATCCGCGCCTCGTCTACGCGTCCGTCACCGGCTACGGCAGTGAGGGACCGGACGCCGACCGCCCCGGTTTCGACATCGCGGCGTTCTGGGCCCGCGCCGGCAGCATGGCGCTATTGGGAGAGCCGTCCTCGCCCCCACCGCCCTGCCGCGGGGGCCATGGCGACCACACGGCGACGCTCAACCTGCTGGCGGCGGTCATGGTGGCCCTGCGCTTGCGTGACCAGACGGGCGAGGGCCAGCTGGTAGAAGTGTCGCTGCTCGGCACGGGCGCATGGACCCTCGGCACCGACCTCGCCGCCGCGCTGGTCGCCGGGCAGCAGCCGCTCCGCCATGACCGCACGCAGCCCATCAACCCGCTCTGGAACTCCTACCGGTGCGCGGACGGCAGGTGGGTCATGCTCGTGATGCCGCAGCCGGACCGCTACTGGCCGCGCTTCTGCCAGATGCTCGGTCGCTCAGGGTGGGCCACCGACCCTCGCTACGCCACGCTGGAAGGGCGGCGCGAGCGGAGCCGGGAACTGACGCGGGAGATCAATACCGTTTTCGCGGCGGCGGACGTGGCGACGTGGGCCGAACGGCTGGATGCCGCCGGCATGATCTGGGCCCCGGTCGCTGAGCTGCCCGAGGTCATCCGCGACCCGCAGTTGCGGTCCCAGAAGGCGTTCGCGCCGGTTGTGCACCCCGTCGCGGGGCGGTTCGAGACGCTAGCAGCGCCGTTTCACATCGGGGGTGCGGACGTGGCGGTGCGGGGTCCTGCCCCCTCGCCGGGTGAGCATACCCACGAGGTGTTGTCCGGACTGGGCCTTAGCGACGACGAACTGGCCGACCTGGCAGAGAACGGGGTACTGGGCTAGCGACCTCCGCCCCCGGCGGGCTGCGGGCTATCGATGGACGCGATCGCGAGGCTGAGGGGCGCATTAGCGTAAAACGCTGGCCGTCGATGGTGATCCTCCCCACAGTCTGCCGTAGCTATATGACCCACCAGCACACCGGGCCTGGCGGAGGATCTGCCTAAACACTAAGCAGAGCAGGATGGCCACATCTGATGTCGTGAACCCTGGCTGGCAGTGGCGCGAGCGTTACACGTTCTCTCCCGCGGTGCGGAAGGGGAACCTGCGGTTCATCTCTGGGATGACCGGCACCGACGAGGATAGGAACGTGGTCGGGCTGGACATCGTGTCGCAGACGCGGCAGATCCTCAGGGAGATGGAGCAGATCCTGGCAGCGGCGGGTGGCAGCTGCGCCGACGTGGTAAAGACCGCCGACTACATCACCACGACCGATAACTACCGGGGCACGGCGGACGTGCGGCGGGAGGTCATGGAGAGCGGCTTTTCGGCGGCGACGGGGGTGATCGTCAAGGGACTGCTCCGGCCCGGCGCGACCTCGTCCACGAGAACCTCGCCTTGCGCCAGCAGCTGGCGATCTACACACGCTTTGGAGTCGACCAGCGCCTCGCCGCATTGGACTATCGGCCGCGGAAGTAAGGTACCCGCTTTTCTAAGAAGGCCGCTACCCCTTCCTCGAAATCATGGGAGCGGAGCGTCGTCTCCTGCAGCTCCAGGAAAGCGAGCCAATCATCAGCGTAGCCGTGGTCGAGCGCCTTTTTTGTTACCTCCAGTGCGAGCATGGGCTTGGCCGCGATCGTCTTTGCAACGTCCACGCTTGTGGCGAGCGCTTCACCGTCCGGCACAACGCGAGTCAGCAAACCAATTTCGTACGCTTCCTGAGCGCTGAACGGGCGGCTTGTCAGCGTGAGCTCGGTGAACCGCATCCGGCTGAGCTTCTCGCTCACCCGCCACATGCCCGCGGCCGACGCCAGTCCGATATCCAAGTCCGCGAAGCGAAAAGTTGCCCCCTGCCCCGCGTACGCCAAATTGCAGCACATCGTGAACTCGGACCCCGTTGCCGGTGCATGCCCCTCAATTGCAGCGATGATCGGCACACGTAGCCGAACGGCCCGGTCATAGAGCGATGTCAGCTGGCGCACGAGGAAGGCCCGCGCCGCTCCGGGACCGCCCGTGAACATATTCATGTCGATGCCCGCCGTGAACGCGCGATTCCCACTACCGGTTATCACCGCCGCCCCAATGCTGCGATCACGGTCGATCCGGTCGAATGCGGCATCCATGCCGTCGAGCATCGTGTCGTTGAACGCATTCAACTTTTCAGGCCGGTTCAGTGTGATGACTGCCACGCCGTCACTGACGTCAAACAGAACCTCGTCGCCCAGACCCATAAGATTCTCCCTCGTAGCGAGTCCTTCGGAGATCGGTCGGAGACGAAGCCCGCGACCCGTAAGGCCATCTCCGCCCCCGAAGCTTACTCCGCCCGGCTGGAGGGTGCCAAAACCCCTGTACTGGCCCAAAACTCCGTCCGTCTTGCCCGAGGGCCCTGTGAGGCTGAGCCTCCCGACCGAGGAGATCGGTCATGTGGCTCTACTTTCGCCTGTTCCTCCTGGGGCTCCGGCTGCTCCGCCGCGATCGCCGGGATCTCGTGCTGGAGAACCTCGCCCTGCGGCAGCAACTGGCGGTTTTCGAGCGCCGCGGCCGCCGGCCGACGCTCGGACCGGCGCTTCTGGTCGCGCCTCGCCCGGGGCTGGCACCCATGGCGGCGGCATCTCGTCCTGGTCCAGCCGGACACCGTGGTGCGCTGGCATCGGACCGTGTGGCGGATCCACTGGCGTCGGACGAGTCGGGTGCGCCGACTGGGCCGCCCGCGCGTCGACCCGGCGGTGATCGCCTTGATCCGGCGGCTGCGACACGAGAACCCGACCTGGGGAACGCGACGGATCCAGGGCGAACTCCATCAGCTGGGGCTCTCCGTGAGCCGCACCACGATCCAGCGCTACGGCTCTCGACCCGCGCCCTCGCCGAGCTGGCGCACCTTCCTCCGGCTCCACGCGGCCGAGATCTGGGCCTGCGACTTCTTCACCGTGCAGACGCTGACGTTCCGCACGCTCCACGTCTTCTTCGTGATCACGCATGCCCGCCGCGCCCTCGTGTATTGGAACGTCACGCGGCACCCCACGGCCGCTTGGGTTTGGCAGCAGATCCGCGAAGCCACCCCGTGGGGTCAGCACCCGCACTATCTAATCCGCGATCGCGATGCCAAGTTCGGTGGCGATTTCGTCCCGCGTGCCCGGGGCATCGGGATCGAAACGATCCGCACCCCGTTCCGCGCGCCCCAGGCGAATGCCATCGCCGAGCGCGTCGTCGGCACGCTGCGCCGCGAGTGCCTCGACCACGTGATCGTGCTCAACGAGCGGCATCTCCGTCGGCTCTTACGCGAGTACGTGGCCTTCTACAACGCGGCGCGTCCGCACCAAGCTCTCGACCAAGCGCCCCCTGCCGGCGACCGGGGAAGCGGCGGGCCTGGGACGCGAGTCGTGGGCGAGCCTATCCTCGGCGGCTTGCATCACGTCTACCGATGGGCCGCCCTGACGCCGGACAGGGTTTTGGGCCGCCACAGCGCAAACAGCGCGTAGTCCCGCAAGGCGCCGGGCCCGCCGGCGCCTTGCGGGACTACGTCGACCGCTTCCGCGGCGCGGTCCCCGGAGCCCTGTTCCTCACCATCCCGCGGCGGACGCAGCCGCGGCGTCCGATGAACCCGTCCCTCTTGGGGACGCTCTTCCAGCGCCTGGGGGTCCGGGCCGGCGTCCACGCCAATCCCCACCGTTTCCGCCACACCTTCGCCACCTGGGCGATCGGGAACCACGCCCGGGAGCTGGACGTGCAATACCTCCTCGGGCACTCGACCTCGGCCATGGTGCGCCGCTACTCGGCGACCTACGACGCGGCCAAGGCGGCCGCCGCGCACGCCGCGTTTAGCCCCGCCGCCCGCTTACTCGCAACCGAGGCCGGCGCGGCCGGGTAACACCTCGCTGCTTCCCAATCGGTGCACTAAGGCGCAAGAGCCTGGCTGTAGGGTGCCAAAACCTTATCCTCATCCAGGAGCCCCGGCCGTCCGGAGTTTTCGTGCCCCACAGGCTTGACCCAGATAGGGTTTTGGGCCGATACAGCGCTCAAGGGACTGAACCTGGAGCCGCCAGGCGGTCCGCGTCCCACCCCAGCTGCGAGGGATGGCCGAGTCCTCGCGCAACCCGTGCTTGGCGGCCTCCATTACGTCTACCGTCGCGTCGCGTGATGGTCGATCGAGTTTTCGTGCCTCACAGGCCATTCTCGTCGCGATCGACGCCCTACCGCAGGCGCGCGATACAGCGCAGAAGCGCGTGCGGCACTTCGCGGCGCGTTGGAACCTGGACCGGGTCCCCGCCGTTTGCGAGATGGAGTACCACCTGCTGCACTACGCGCTCGATCGCACCGGCACGGTGGTCGGCGGCACGCGGCTCGGCCCCTTTGGCCCCGGGCCCATCCCGCTGGGCATGTACATCGCGCCGGAACTTCCGGCCATCGTCGACGACGGACGCCGCTGGGACTGGCGGCCGACCAGCGGCGAGAGCCTGGGTGCCTTCCGCAGCCGGATCGCGACCTGTGCCGGCCCAAAACCCCATCCTCTGGGGCACGAATAATCCACCCGTTCTGTTCTCGGCGTGACTGAGTGTAGGAGTGCGCCTTGGCAGCACTCAAGATCAGAACAGATGCAGTCTTGGCGCCCCACACCCGCACGTTGTGAGACACCACAGCTGTGGCGGGGGTGGGGACGTGTTCGGGGAGGCGGTCAGACCTCGAGCACGGGTGATTCGGCCTGGACGAGTGCTGCAGGGCACCCACGCGGAGCGGTGAGATGGAAGAAAGGGCTCGGCGAGCCTGTTGCTGGTCCGCGCGTCTTCAGGATGCCTGCAGCAGAAGCACGACCGGTACGACCGCCAGCGCCGCTACGAGCAGAACCGTCACAATCCGCAGGACTATCGGCCACACGCCTCGTCGCGGCGCCTCCCAGTCGAAGTCGCTGGCTTCCTCGGCTAGGTCGGGATCGAGATCTCCCTCACGCGGGAGTGCCCAGTGGTCGTCGTCGCCCATACCTAGAGCTTAGACGCTGACCTCACTACCCGGACGCCCAGGAGGTGCTGGCTCTTCTGCCTATTCCGCGCCTGCGGGCGGCTTAGCCGCCGCGCTTGATGAAGGTCCTGTGGGACCACAGAATGCGGATCGCTTCGAACTTGCACCACGGCAGCCTCGCCGGGAACCTCCCGTGACGGATGGGAGGCTCGAATGCGGACTGCGCTCAGCTTGTTCCTCGGGTTCGTCGGGCGCTTCGGGCGCTCACGCCGTGACCTGCTCCTCGAGAATCTCGCGCTGCGCCACCAATTGGTGATGTGCGAGCGCCACCCCCGCGTGACGAACGCCGATCGCGTGCTCTGGGCGCACGTCTTGGGACGCTGGTCCGGCTGGCGTGGGTCCCTGCTGGTCTTGCACCCCGACACGGTGGTGCGGTGGCAGCGGTCGGGCTGGCGCCGGTATTGGGCCCGCAAGAGTCGCGCGAGACGACCCGGTCGACGGCGGATCCCCGAAGAGGCCCGCGCCCTCATCCTCCGCCTGGCGCGGGAGAACCCGCGTTGGGGCGCGGTCCGCATCCGAGGCGAGCTGCGGGTGTTGGGCCATGAGGTCAGTGCCGAGACCGTTCGCCGCTACCGGCGCCAGGCCCGTCGGCGCCCGCCCTCCCAGCGGTGGCGGACCTTCCTCGCCAATCACCGCGACGCGATCTGGGCCGCCGACTTCCTGACGGTCCCGACTCTGTGTGGCGGCCCAAAACCCTGTCCGGCGTCAGGCGGCCCATCGGTAGACGTGATGCAAGCCGCCGAGGATAGGCTCGCCCACGACTCGCGTCCCAGGCCCGCCGCTTCCCCGGTCGCCGGCAGGGGGCGCTTGGTCGAGAGCTTGGTGCGGACGCGCCGCGTTGTAGAAGGCCACGTACTCGCGTAAGAGCCGACGGAGATGCCGCTCGTTGAGCACGATCACGTGGTCGAGGCACTCGCGGCGCAGCGTGCCGACGACGCGCTCGGCGATGGCATTCGCCTGGGGCGCGCGGAACGGGGTGCGGATCGTTTCGATCCCGATGCCCCGGGCACGCGGGACGAAATCGCCACCGAACTTGGCATCGCGATCGCGGATTAGATAGTGCGGGTGCTGACCCCACGGGGTGGCTTCGCGGATCTGCTGCCAAACCCAAGCGGCCGTGGGGTGCCGCGTGACGTTCCAATACACGAGGGCGCGGCGGGCATGCGTGATCACGAAGAAGACGTGGAGCGTGCGGAACGTCAGCGTCTGCACGGTGAAGAAGTCGCAGGCCCAGATCTCGGCCGCGTGGAGCCGGAGGAAGGTGCGCCAGCTCGGCGAGGGCGCGGGTCGAGAGCCGTAGCGCTGGATCGTGGTGCGGCTCACGGAGAGCCCCAGCTGATGGAGTTCGCCCTGGATCCGTCGCGTTCCCCAGGTCGGGTTCTCGTGTCGCAGCCGCCGGATCAAGGCGATCACCGCCGGGTCGACGCGCGGGCGGCCCAGTCGGCGCACCCGACTCGTCCGACGCCAGTGGATCCGCCACACGGTCCGATGCCAGCGCACCACGGTGTCCGGCTGGACCAGGACGAGATGCCGCCGCCATGGGTGCCAGCCCCGGGCGAGGCGCGACCAGAAGCGCCGGTCCGAGCGTCGGCCGGCGGCCGCGGCGCTCGAAAACCGCCAGTTGCTGCCGCAGGGCGAGGTTCTCCAGCACGAGATCCCGGCGATCGCGGCGGAGCAGCCGGAGCCCCAGGAGGAACAGGCGAAAGTAGAGCCACATGACCGATCTCCTCGGTCGGGAGGCTCAGCCTCACAGGGCCCTCGGGCAAGACGGACAGAGTTTTGGGCCAGTACAGCAGGCAGCGGACATAGCACCTGATGGGCCTACGCATCTCGCAGCGCGTCGCGGAAGGCATCGACGTCGACGTATTCCCGAGCGCGGGCCACTTTGCCTTCACGAACGGTGAATACCTGAGCGTAATCCGTCTCGATGGCCCTACCGCTCGCCTTCGCGGTTAGTCGGGATGAGCCGACGCTGACGACAGTGTCACCCTCCTCTAGGTAGGTGTGCCGGTTGACACTCTGGACCTCCAACACATCGAGCAAGTCGGTGAGATAGTCGACCATGCCCTGGCCGCCTTCGCGCGGCTGGCCGATCGGAAACTCCTTCAACCCAACCATGTGCCAGCTGAAGTCGTCGGTGACGGCGGCCTTGATCGCGTCTGCATCAGCGCGGGCCATAGCCTTGTGCCAGCGCTTTACGGTCTCGATCCCGGTCTGAGCTTGAACAGTAGAATCCGGCATGGCTACACTTTCTCCTCAAAGCTACGGATGCTGCGCATGGAGCGGTAGAGTTGCAGGTTGAGCGACTGGTCCTCGGTCATAGAGCACTCCTCTGCCCGTGGGTCGTGAGTCTGACCTGCCCCCGATCGTTGTACCAGTCGTTAAGTTAGTCCGATCGCCGGGAGGATTGGCAGGGGACCTTCCCGGGGTTGCTGGGTCTCGGGGGCCGGGGGGCGATATCCCAGCGCACTGTGGGGCCGGATCTGGTTATATTCCCGCCGCCAGCCCTCTATGAGGACCTGGGCTTCGAGCAGCGTGTCGAAGCGTTCGCGGTTGAGGCACTCGTCGCGCAGCTTGCCGTTGAAGGACTCCACATAGCCGTTCTCCCAGGGACTGCCCGGTTCGATGAAGAGGGTCGTGACCCCGACCCGGTGCAGCCAGTCCCGCACCGCGGTGGCGGTGAACTCCGGGCCGTTGTCGGACCGCAGAAACGTCGGCGGCCCGCGCTCGACGAAGAGCTGGGCCAGCCGCGCCAGGACGTCGTCGCTGCACAGCCGGCGGGCCACGTCGAGACTCAGGCACTCGCGCGTGGTCCTCGTCCACGATGGCGAGGATCCGCACCGGGCGCCCCTCGGCGGTGCGGTCGAAGACGAAGTCGTAGGACCAGACGTGGTGGGGCCGTTCGGCCCGCCGCCGCACCAGCGAGCCGTCCCCGAGCCAGAGGCGGCCCCGCTTGGGCTGTTTCACGGGGGCCCGCAGGCCTTCCTGGCGCCAGAGCCGTTCGACCCGCTTGTGGTTCACGCGCCAGCCTTCCTGACGCAGCAGGGCCGTGATGCGGCGGTAGCCGTAGCGGCCGAAGCGCGTGGCCAGGGCGACGATTCGCGCGATCAGCGCCGGCTCATCCGTGGACGGCCGGGGCACAGAGCGCTGCGTCGCCCGCGCCTGGCCAGTGACCTGGCAGGCCCGCCGCTCGGACACGGCGTACTGGTCGGTGAGATGGGTGGTCGCCCGGCGCCGCTTGGCCGGGCTCAGAAGTTTCCCGCTGCGACGTCTCGCAACATCGCATTGTCCAACGCCTGGTCCGCCACCAGCCGCTTCAGGCGGCTGTTCTCCCGTTCGAGCTCCTTCAGCCGCTTCGCCTGATCGACCCGCAACCCGCCGTACTCCCGGCGCCAGCGGTAAGAGGTCGGCTCGCTGATCCCAAGCGTCCGCGCCACCGCTCCGATCGTCTGGCCCTGGGCCAAGGCCACTTCCGCTTCCCGCAGATTGCCGATGATCTCCTCGGCCGCGTACCGCTTGCGTGCCATGCCGGCTCCCTTCCCGATCCCCGGAATCCTCTCACTCCGCGTGGATCAGTTTTGGGGGGGCAGGTCAGAGTCGGGGGCGAGGCTCCGCTACAGTTACGAGCCCTGAGATCTGACAGAACCCATCCGGCGCCGCTGGCGAAGGATTAAGAGTTGACGGAGAACAAGGGCTATCAGCAACGCGACAATCAAGAGCGTCGAAATCGCCGCAATCGTCGGACGAATCTGCGTCTCGAGGAACTGAAACATTCTGACCGGGAGAGTCTGGTTCCTGGCACCGCCGACGAACAGAACCATAACCACTTCGTCCCATGAAGTAATGAAGGCGATGACCGCTGCGCCGAACAGACCAGGCGCGATCAACGGCACGGTGATCCTGCGGAACGCGACCAGGCGCGACGCCCCGAGACTCATAGCCGCCTCTTCCAGCGTGACGTCGAAATTCCTCAATGCGCTCTCGATAATGATCACGCCAAATGGCAGAGCCAAAATCGTGTGAGCAAGAACGAGCCCCCAGAAAGATCGCAGGAGACCGAGTTCATTGAAGACTTCGAAGACGGCGATGGACGTGACGATGAGGGGGACGATGAGGGGTGACAGGATCAATGCCCGCAGCAGCGGCTTCCCCACGGTCACGAAGCGCGTCAGGGCGACGGCGGCTCCGAGCGCTAACACGGTTGCAAGAATGGCTACGGTGATGCCAAGGCGCAGGCTCAGCCACGCAGCGTCGAGCCAGCGCTGATCGCCAAAGAAGTCGTTGTACCAGCGCAGCGAGATGCCATCGGGAGGGAACCGCAATACTGTTCCGGGGTTGAACGAAATGGGAATCACCACGATAAGCGGCAGGAACAAGAAGATGAGCACGCCCACGAAGACGATGTAGAGAACGACTCTCATAGGGCTGACTCTGCGCACCACGGTCATCCGCGCAAGGCTCCCGCTACCATCCGCTCGGCGCCGAACAATCGGTTGAATACGAAGAAGAGAATGATTGTAACCACGAGCAGCACCATGCTCATGGCGCTAGCCACGCCCCAATTCAAGATGCTCACCTGCTGTTGGACGAAAATGGCGATAGTGATGTCGCCCCCGCCACCCAGCACAGCCGGTGTGATGAAAAATCCAAGCGAGATGATGAAGACCAGGAGGACACCCGCGTAGACGCCAGGCATCGAGAGTGGGAGGAACACACGCCGAAAGGTCTGAAAGCCGCTGGCTCCAAGGCTTCTTGCAGCATCTTGCAGCTCGCGGTCGATCGCGATCATGGTGGAATAGAGAATGATGATCATGAATGGAAGCAGAATGTGGACCATGCCGATGATCACCGCGGTACGGTTGAACAGAAGATCGATCGGCTCATCGATAAGGTTGGCCTCTATCAACCAATCGTTGATGATACCGCGGCGCCCTAATATCGCTGTCCAGGCATAAAGGCGGGCGAGGATCGCGGTCCAGAATGGAACGAGGCTGAGCGCCAAAAAGAATTGTGCACGCCGCTTCGGCAGTGTCGTTAGAAAATAAGCGAATGGATACGCAAGAAGTAGGCACACCAGCGTCGTGTACAACGCTATCTCGAACGTGAGTCGCAGGATGTTCCGGAATGCTACAGAACTGTAGAGACGCGTATAGTTCTGAAACCCCACCTCAGGATCAGAAAAACTTCGTATCAACACACCGTCGACAAGAGGGTAGACGAACAGAACGCCGAGCAAGACAAGCGTGGGACCCAAGAGACACGCTGCCAGAAGTGCGTTGCGCGTACGAGGCTGCACGATCGTCTTCTGGAGCGTGAGCGCTCTCTGCATTACTGTTCCGCGCTCCTCGTCGGCTCACAGCCTTCAGCGCTCATTGAAGCCGGACTCATTCGAGTTGAAGTCTCCGCCAAATACCAGTGCCTCCTCGGCGTTCCATCCCAACCAGACTTCCTCCCCCTCCCGCACTCCAGGATCTTCTCGGTAGATTGAAGCGGATACCCTCCTCCCGTTCGGGAGCTCGAGTTCACAACGGTAGTGGGTACCTTGAAAGGTCAGAGCGCGGACTACTCCGCGGTAGCGATTATCTCCCACGGCGTTTTCGCCGACCTCCACGCGCTCGGGTCGGATGCCGCAGACGAACTGTCGACTTCCCTGCGCGACGCCATGCAGGCTGATCAGGATCTCCATCCCGTCCGACGTCCTCAACACACCCGTCGGACCGTTGCTCTGGACGAGCTCTCCCTCAAAGCGGTTCAGGTCGCCGACAAAGTCAGCGATGAAGGAGTCACCTGGCTTCCGGTAGACCTGCGACGGCTGATCGAGCTGGCGAAGTTCTCCCTCGTGCACGACCGCAATCCGATCAGACATGGCAAATGCTTCTTCTTGATCGTGTGTGACGTAAATGGCCGTGATGCCAAGATCGTGTTGGAGGTGCCGAAGCTCCAACTGCAACTGCTGACGCAAGCGCTTATCAAGGGATCCCAACGGCTCGTCCATGAGCAAGACGTTGGGATAGAAGACGATCGCGCGAGCGAGCGAGACGCGCTGCTGCTGACCCCCACTCAGCTGAGCCGGGTACCGGTTCTCCAAACCAGTGAGCTGGACCAGGGTCAGGACCTCGTTCACCCGATCGCGTATTTTTTGGCGCCGCATTCTGCGTATCTGCAGAGGAAAGGCCACGTTGTCGTACACCGACAAGTGGGGAAAGAGAGCATAGTTCTGGAACACGAAGCCCATGTTGCGCTTTTGAGGCGGGTGGGCCGTGATGTCCTGACCGGCGACGTACACGCGGCCTTCAGAAGGCCGGAGGAGCCCACCGATGATGCGGAGCAGCGTGGTCTTCCCCGATCCGCTCGGACCGAGGAGGGTGAGGAACTCTCCAGGCTTAACTGTCAGGGAGATCCCGCGGACGGCCCAGACTTCGCCGAAGCGGTGCTGAATCCCCTCGAGGCGCACTTCGGCGGCGCCCTCTGCGCTTGCCGATCGACTCATGCAGCGGTCACCGAGGTGGGGGGATCGACGCGGCGCATCTCGTGGAGCCCGCGCCGGCGCCCTCCCTGCCCAGCACGCGTCCTGTCCACGCTACACCGCCTCCGGTCGAATGAGGGCCGGACCACCAACCCACCATCCCGACTCCTGTAGATCAGGCGTTCGCCGGTGATCACCCTCAGCAAGATCGGCCGACAGGGACCCCCTTGCCTCTCCGAAATCCCGCTCAGTCTCGCCGACGTCAGCCAGCGGTAAGCAGCGGAACTAGTCGATGGGCTACAAATTCAAGATGCTCCAGCGTTCGTTCATGTGGGATACCGGGAAGTCGGCAGAAAAAGCTGAACTCGTGCCAAGGCGCTTTTCGCCACGTAGCCAGGAGGCGGTGCGCGATGTTCTCTGGTGTGTCGACGAGCACATCTTCTCGCCGGAAGTCGGTGGCTACACCAGGCGGCACATATTGTTGGCCGTCTTGCGCTGTGCGGAAGCGGTAGCGCTTCAGGTACTGGCCCATGTGGAATGCGTAGGCGGGTTTGTAGAGGATCTCCCAATCACGCTCCGGATCTTCCGACACCCAGAACGGCGCCGTGGCCGTGAATCGAAAATCTGCGAGGGACCGACCGTGCCGGTCCATCGCCGGCCGCAGTTGACTGTCCCAGAACTTCGGCAGATTCTCCTCGAACCGTTCGTAGTCATAAGCGAGATGCCCATCGCCCAACCGCACCGCGCGGTCTACAGCAGGAGGAGAGAGGCCACCGACGAGGATTGGGACACGCTCTTGCACTGGGCGGGGGGTCATTGGCAACAGGGTACCGCCCGGCCCGTCGGCGAGTTCGCCCGCCACCAGTCCTTGGCGTATGAACGGAATGCCCCGTTCCATGAGCTCTCCGCGCCGGTGGAAGTCGACACCGAACATATCGAAGTCGCGCTCGTTGCCACCCCCCGCGACCCCGATCTCCAGCCGGCCGCCGGACAGGAGATCGACCACGACAGCCTGCTCAACGACTTGCCTCCACTGGTACAACGGCAACAGCAGAGTATTCGTCATGAGCCGCAGCCGTGACGTGCTTGTCGCCAAGCCGGCCAAGGCTGCGAACTGTGCACCCAGATGCCCATCGTCGGCCGCGTAATGCTGCTCGCAGGTCCAAAACCCGCGGAATCCGAGCCTATCGGCGACGCGCGCTTCCTCCAGGAGTTCCTCAAAGCGTCGCTGGTAGTTCCGATCTCCGGGCGCTGGGCGTCCGTCGCTGATGACACTCAGAGCGAATGGGGCGCCCATCATGTGAAGCTCGAAATCACTTCGCCGAGGCGAAGCGCGACTGCCCCATCATGTAGCGGTCGCCATTAGGTGTGAGGCACACATCTACTCCGTCCAGCAACGTCTCTCGGCCCGCTACTTCCGCCTTAACACCGACACGGAGGCTCCTGTTGTTCCCTGCCCCGTCATACAACTCTCACCTAGAGATCCGTCCCTCAGCAGTGGGATGACCACGCAAAATCGGACCTTCCACTCTCACTAGCCGGTCAACCAAGCATTAAACTTCTCGATGAGCTGGTCGATATTCGCTCCATAGTAGGCAGCATCTTCGTCACTGGCGCTCTGCGCGACGTGTTCTGCCGTAACGCTCCACTCCACCCCAAAATCGCTCAGGCACGACTCGTCCAACGGCACACCATAGCCAATGTCATTCAGCAGGTCGCACTGGTTCTGCGGAGTGAGCGAGTAAGCGAGGAGTGACATCGCAGCGTCGTAGTGAGGCGCGTCCTTGAGAATCATCAGGGCGCCGGGGGCCAGCATGGCGCCATCCCACACTGCGGCGATCGGAAGGTCTGGCTCGTCTCGGACCCGAATTGCCGGCCGCCCGTGCCAGACGACCCCCATGTCGCACTGACCGTCGATGATGAACTGGATCGCTTCGCCACCGGTCCCCCACCACACGACATCGTCCTTGACAGTGTCCAACTTCGCCAGGGCGCGGTCGACATCCAGAGGGTACAGTTCGTCGACTGCTACCCCGTCGGCAACGAGCGCATATTCGAGCGTGCCTGCGTACTGCGGAAAGCCAAAGATGCACCGCTTACCGGGAAAGTCCGCGGTGTTGAAGAGGTCCGTGACCATCTCAGGATGCGGGCCGTCAAGCGGGTAGACATCGGTCCTGAACACAAGGACCACCATGGACTGGGTATAGGTGATCCAGTTGTCGGTATACGTATAGCCTTCGGGGTACTGGTCGGTCGCGTGCTGGAGAAGGCTGAGGTCTAGCTTCTCAAGCAGACCCTCGTCCGCTGCCAAATCGGCATTCGCGAGACCTAATTCGACGATATCCCACTCTGGGTTGCCCGACTCTGCCTGGAGCTTCACGTCGGCGAGAGTCGGAAAATCGCCCGCCTGAAGAACCTCCCAGCCCGTAATTCTGCCCCACTCCTCGCGGTACGCTCGGTTTTGGGCATCTTCCAGTTCACCAGCCGACATCCGGAACACCACGGTGCCCGGTACTTGCTGCCGCACGTCCCAGAGAGCCGCGATGACGCGTTCCGGAATATCCGCGAGTAGGGGCTGAACGTCTGCCGGGAACTGCGCGACCAGCTGCGCTCTGGAGTCCACAGCCTCGGGTACTGCATGCGCGACGGCTTGTTCCGCTTCGTCCTCGTCGTCCCCACACGCCGCCGCAACGCCGAGAAGTCCAAACGCCACGAGGATTCCGGTTGCCAACCATATAGGCTTCCTGCGTGTCATGAGTCACCCTCTCGATTCCTCAATGTTCTCGGCAACGCCGTGGAAAAAAGATCGCTCAAGCGAATGCGACTGCATCCACGCCCGTGGAAGCATAGCCACTAATCAACGACCGCGATGGCATTGACCTCCACCATGAGACCAGGGAGGTTCAGTTGTTTCCCCACGTGTATGCCGGTAGCCGTTGGGCCGGGGGCTTTGAAGTAGCCGAACCGGATCTCGGCGCAGCGTACCCAGTCCTCCTCGGTGGCTTCTCCGGCATAGAAGGTGTTGATCTGCACCACGTCATCCATCGTGGCGCCCAGATCTTCCACTATCCGCTTCAGGTTATCCATCGCCGCGCGAGTCTGGGTCACGATGTCACCCGGATGCTGCAGATTTCCCTTATCGTCGAAATCGACTTGCCCTCCCACGAAGATCATGTTCCCCGCCCTGATGCCGTGCGAGTGATTGATCTTGATCGGAGTGATCCAGTGGCCCTCCGGTGACGAATACGTTTTCTTCAAAGTTCCCCTCTTTCCGAAGCGTCTCCGGTTAATTTCTGTGTCGCCTCAACCGAGTGCAAGCCAGCCACGAGCGATCACAGTGGAAAAGCGAGTACTGATATCTGCGAGTAGGTAGCCCCCCATCGATAATCGGATGCGCTGGAGCGTCCCGAACTCCTGCGGTACGACTCGAGGGAGTCTAGATCATCCTGAGACCGACTGCAGAGTCCGGGACGCGTGTCTGTGCCCCCCTCGTCCGGGATGGTTGTGACCACAATCACAAGGTTGATGCTCAATCAGGCAAGACCTGTGGTGTTTCAAAACCTCATCACGCTGCATCCCAGAAGTACTCATGGTGTAAGCCGCCCAGAATCGGCCGGCTCGCTAGGCGCTGCGCCCCACCACGGAGCGTCGGCGTCCGCGGACCGGATGGCGGCTGGTCGCCCAGAGACTGGTGGGGACGCGTGTCGTTGTCGTAGGCGACGTACTCGCGGAGCACCCGCCGGAGATGCCGTTCCGTGAGCACGATGAGATGGTCCAGACACTCTCGCCGGATCGTGCCAATCACCCGCTCCGCGATCGCGTTGGCTTTGGGGGCTCGCACGGGGGTCAAGATCGTTTCGATCCCCAGGGCCGCCGCCTTCGGCACGAAGTGACCGCCGTCGTTGCGATCCCGGTCGCGGATCAGGAAGCGAGGCGCCGTGTTCCACGGGGTGGCGGCGATGATCTGCCGCCAGACCCAGGGCGCCGTGGGGTGCGCGGTCACGTTCCCATGCAGGATCCGGCGGCGGTCGTGACTGATCACGAAGAAGACGTAGAACGTCCGCAAGGTAAGCGTCTGCACGGTGAAAAAGTCGGCCGCCCAGATTTCGGGGGCATGCAGGCGCAGAAAGGTCCGCCAGGTGGGCGACGGCGCCGGCCTGATTCGGCGATAACGATAGACCGTTGTGGGACTCACGGGGTGCCCCAGCACAGCGAACTCGGCTGCGATGCGGCGCACGCCTCACGTGGGATTCTCCGCTGCCAGCCGGTCAATCAGGCGGCGCGTCTCCAGATCGATCCGCACCCGGCCGAGCTGACCGCCCCGGCTCTTCCAGCGCCAGTATCGGCGCCAGACAAACCGATGCCACCCGATGACGGTCGCCGGTTGAACGAGCTGCAGATGCGCACGCCAGCCGGCCCAGTTCCGCGCCGTGACGGACCAGAACCGGCGGTCGCGCGTCTGGAGCCGCGGTCGACGTCCGGACCGTTCCCACACCGCCAGCTGCTGGCGCAGAATCAGGTTCTCGAGGATCAGATCCCGTCGCCGCCGGCCGAGCATTCCCAGCCTGACCAGAAACAGTCGCCAATAGAGCCACATCGCCGTCCCTCCGCGCGAAGACTCTCTGGCGGACGCGACTCACACAAGGCCGATAGGGTTTTGAAACACCACAGCGGGAGAAGGGATTCGAACCCGCGACCCTCTGCTTGGGAAGCCGGCTTAGCCGCCCGCGCTGGCCTCGGTTGCGAGCAAGCGGGCGGCGGGGCTGAAGGCGGCGTGCGCGGCGGCCGCCTTGGCCGCGTCGTAGGTCGCCGAGTAGCGCCGCACCATCGCCGAGGTGGAGTGGCCCAAGAGGTACTGCACGTCCAGCTCCCGGGCGTGGTTCTCGATCGCCCAGGTGGCGAAGGTGTGCCGGAAGCGATGCGGGATTGGCGTGGACGCCGGCCCGCACGCCCAGGCGCTGGAAGAGCGTCCCCAAGAGGTACGGGTTCATCGGGCGCCGCGGCTGCGTCCGCCGCGGGATGGTGAGGAACAGGGCCCCCGGGACCGCACCGCGGAAGCGGTCGACGTAGTCCCGCAAGGCGCCGGAGGGCCCGGCGCCGAACGCCACCACGCGCTGTTTGCGCCCCTTGCCGTGGCGGACATGGATGCGGCCGGCCTCCCAGTCGACATCCTCCAGGGTGAGGCCGTGGAGCTCGGCGTAGCGCAGGCCGGTGTCGAGGAAGAGGAGAATGATCGCCCGGTTGCGGCAGCCGAACTCGCCGGCGGGATCACAGACCGCCAGCAGCGCCTGGATCTCGTCCTCGGTGAGCGGCTGGATCACCTTCTGCTCGACCTTGACGTTGGGGATGCCCGTGAAGGGGTTCCGCGCCGTATAGCCCATGCGAGTGCACCAGGAGAAGAAGGCGCGGGTCTCGCGGAAGCGGCGGTGCCGGGTCCCTAGGGAGACGCCGCTGTCTGAGATGACCTTGAGGAAGGCGTAGACGTGGGCCGCGCGGAAGGCCGCGACCCGATCGGGCAGGCCTTCGGCGGCGCAGATGGCGCGGAAGCGGCGCAGGGTCTCGGCGTAGGCCTGGACGGTGCGCGGGGTCTTGCCCTCCACCTCGCAGGCCGCCAGGTAGGCCGCGATGGCCTCATCCAGGCCGGTCCCCTCACCCGGGTCGGGCGTGAATTCCGCCGCCATGCACGCCTCCCTTCGGCCGGTCCATGGACGCTCTGGCGGAGGACGAAGTCAAGCGCATTCCGGAGCCGAACATTTGCAGTCCGCTGCTCATGGCCCGATTCGGGCCGGCTTCGCGGCGGTCCCATGAAGAAGCGGGTGGTGGGCCCTCAGGGATTCGAACCCTGGACCTTCGGATTAAAAGTCCGCTGCTCTGCCAGCTGAGCTAAGGGCCCGTGCGGAGTGCTCTTCTCGGATCTTTCGAGAGCCGTGTCGGCTGTCGCTCCAGGGGCACCGGAAGTGCGCGTCGTCCTGACCACCACGTCCAGCCTGGCGGAACGTGCCGATTCGCGTCGTGGCGTGCGGCCGTTGCGCCAGTGTCTCCGCCTCTCCCGCTCAAATCCCCGGGATCGGTCGCCTCAGCATAGCGGAGGGAACCCCCTCGGCACGACGCAAGCGTAACGGTGGCCAACGACACGACAACACCACCGAGGTTGCCTCACGATGCATGGATGCTTGGTGGCGGCGCGAAGGCGTGGGTACGAACGTACAGCCCATGAAGACGCCGGGCGGCCGCCGCGACTACCGGCGAGCTTTCAGCTGCGGTACCAGCACCGGCCCTGGCGAGCATCCGCCGCACCATCCTTGGAGGAGAAGGTCCCCGCCCGGCCGGCCGACATCAGGGCCGACCTGAGGAGCGGCATGGGACGGCTCTATGCCGCAGGCGCCGCACGGCCAGCGGTGAACCGCGGCGGCGCCGACAGCTGCTCGAGGACGTGGGCGTCGTGGTACGCGTCGAAGACCGCGTAGCCCGAACCCTCCTTGGCCTGAGCGCGGTGTAATGCGGTCGCCGCTTCGCGCAGCAACACCTCCGGTCTTGGATGTGGCGGGATGCTGGACGCTAGCCCGATCTTCGCAACGACGCGGAATTCACGTCCTTGGGTGGCAAACGGCGGTCGCAGCGCGTCAAGGATCCGCACGGTCACCATCTCCGCGCTGAGTGCGTTTGTGGCGTCCTCCAGCACGACGGCAAATCCATCCGAGCCGACCCGCGCAACCGTGTCCGAGCTTCGCAGCGTGTCTGTGATGCATCCGGCCAGGGTGCGCATGATCTGTTCACCGTCGACGGGATTACCAAGCTCGACTGCGGGCGCAACATCGACGACCAGCACGCCAAGGACGGCGTTGGATCGTGTACCCCGGACCAACGCGTGAGTGAGGCGGTCGAGGAAAAGTGGTGCATTCGGCAGGCACGTGTTCGAATCGCGAAGCGCGTGCACAGGCTCTTCCCGGTCGATCGTCGCCCCAAGAAAATCTGTCGGATTCATCGGAATCGCATTTGACCCTCGCCCGCGAAAACGCAGGGACCTGTCCGATCAGATCGTCGACAAACGCGTCCCCTTTCATTAACTCGGAGGACCACGTCCATCCGAGAGATCGGGCGATTTCCATGTCCTGGTCGCGGAAGGCGGCGTCGCAGCACGCGAATGGCCGACGTGGGAGTTTGGACGGGACGCTCGGAATCGAGGACTCGCCGCGGCACGACCCGGCCGAATGGGCAGGGCGGTCAGACGGCGTGGGCCGAATCCCGCTCTAGGCCGGCATCATCGGCGGGTGGACGGCGTCGTGCCGCCCATCACCGGAAGGCCCAGCCGACATCGGCTCCACCAGCGCCCGGCGATTCACGGAGAAGGATGTGCGGAATCGGGACGGCGCGAGTCCCCCACGGCGGGACACAGACGCGTGATCACTGCCGGAATGGACCTCCGGCAACGGTTCGCGCAGAATACGCCGGTCAGACGGCGTACGCAGCGATCATCGAATGCATATCCATCGCGCAAGAGGAGGAATCAATGGCTACGGTCGACGTCTTGCTACCCGGTATGTCGTGGGGGACTGATAGCGGCCGGCCCGCCTTCTGCTCTGTCCTCCTGGTGGAATCCGAGGGGCGCAGAATCCTAGTGGATACGGCGCATGTGGGTCGACGGGTTGCCCTGACGGAAGCATTAGCGCAACGCGGGCTGACCACCGATGACATCGACGTGGTGCTCATGACCCACGCACACTGGGACCACGTGCAGAACTTCGACATTTTCCCGAGAGCGCCCATGCTGATCCATCCGCGCGAGCGCCGCTACGCTCAGCGGCCGCACGCCAACGACTGGGCCACGCCCCAATGGACGGGCGTGGCAATCGAAACCACTCGCATTCAGGAGGTCGTCGAAGGCGACGAACTGGCCAAGGGTGTGCGAGTCATCGAGCTGCCGGGGCACTCACCTGGAAGCATGGGCTTGCTCGTGGAGACCGACAGCGGCATCGCCGGTGTGAGCGGCGATGCCGTCCACTTCGCTCGGATCGCGCTGACAGGCCGGAATCCGCTGGTCTTCTGGAACGAGCAGGAAGCGAACGACAGCATCCGGAAGATGCTGGGAGCCGCCGACATTGTGTACCCGGGCCACGACCGACCGTTTCGCTTGGAGGGCGGAGAGATCCGCTACCTGACACCGTTTCAGCTGACAATCACCGGCCTGACGCCTGACCAGGAGGGGCTGCAATTTGCAGCGCCCGAACCGACGGTGTGGATCATGCCGGGGGTCGGCGAGCAGCGACTGCGATAGCGCTGTGCGTGCGAGCCGTCCGCACAGCGGGCTGCCCCAGGCGGCGGTGAGGTGACCCGTCTCGTCGTGGACGCGATGAACGTCATCGGGGCGAGGCCATCGGGATGGTGGCGCGATCGCCCCGCAGCGGCGCGGTCGCTGATTGAGCGACTCCAGCACCTCGCGGCCGAGACCGGCGAGAGCGTGAGCGTTGTGCTGGAGGGGCGCCCGCTGCCGGGCTTTCCGGAGGGCAAGTACGAGGGCGTGCAGCTCCTCTACGCGCGTCGTCGGGGTCGCGATGCCGCCGACGACCGCATCGTGGAGATAGTGGCGGACGATTCCATGCCAGAGTCGCTGACGGTGGTGACGTCAGACCGCACGTTGCGGCAGCGCGTGCAGGAGCTGGGAGCGGGAGTGTCGGGCGTGTCGGCCCTCCTCCATCGTCTTGATGAGCTGCGTGACTGATCGACCGATGGGAGAGCGGCACGCTGCTTTCTGCCATCCAACTCTACGACGGACCTCGGCGCCACTGCTACAGTGCCGAGCATGACGCTGACGTACTATGGGCATTGCACCTTCATGTGGACGTCGCCCCAGGGGGTCAGCGTCCTCAGCGATCCGTTCGGCAACACTTCCCGCTATCGCTGGTTTCTGGCGCCGACACCCTCCGTCAAAACGGAGATCGCGCTCGTGACCCATGAGCACTTCGATCACAACGCCGTCGATGGCTTGCCCGGACAGCCGTCGGTGCTGCGAGGCCCCGGGGAGTTTCGGCGCCGCGACGTGACGGTGTGCGGCGTGTCAGACATCCATGTCAGCGCGCCCGGCCAGGGCCGGATGCGGAACACCATCTTCACGATTCAGAGTGGCGGCGTGCGGTATTGCCATCTGGGCGATAACCGCCACGAGATCCCGGCGGCCGCGCAGGAGGAGCTCGGCGATGTCGATGTCCTGATGATCACCGTGGACGACTCCTGTCACCTACTGAGCTACGAGGAGATCGATCACGTCGTGGCGTTGCTGGCGCCGCGCGTGGTCATTCCGATGCACTATTACATCGAGGGGTTGACCACGGTGGAATCCACGCTGAAGCCGCCGATTGCATGGCTGGCGAGACAGCACACGGTGCGGCGGCTGGACGTCGATTCGCTCGCCATCGGCCCGAATGATCTTCCCAGCGAGCCGGAGGTCTGGCTTTTCCAGCCACGACGGCCGGTTGCCCGGGCGGAAGAGACTCAGCGCTAGATCACCCCGTCCGCCTTCAGTTGCGCCAGATCCTGGTCGCTCAGGCCGAGCTCGCCGTATACGGCACCATTGTCCTCGCCCAGCAGTGGAGCACGGCCCGCGATCCGCCAAGGTGAGCGCTGGAAGCGATAGGGCGCGCCGGGATAGCGGAACGCGCGGCCCAACTCGGGATGCTCGACTTCTACCGGGAACCCGCGCGCGATAAAGTGCCGGTCCTCCATCATCTCCTCCGGTGCGTAGACGATGCCGAACTGGAAACCGCGCGCCTGTCCCTGACTGAAGAACTCGCCAGCCGTGAGATTGGCGGCGATGACGTTGATCCCTTCGCGGCCGGCGGTGACCTTGGCCGCAGCCTCTTCGTCATCGTAGATGCGGCCGGGCGGGATCTCCTCGCCCTCGGCTGCCACGAGCAAGATCGGCGCCGCATCGAATTGGTCGAGGAGGCAGAGGTCCTCGAGCCAGTCGTGGATGCGGCGGAACTCGTGGGGCCGGCGGGGCGCGATGCCGGTATTGATGTAGACGCCGTCGGCGCAGCGAACCTGCGTGGGGATGGTGGGATTCGCCGCCGCGTGCCGGCCGGTCTGGCGCTGCACGGTGCGCTGCCGGACGAGCCACTCATAGCTACCGGCCTCAGTAGTGACGTTGGCGGCGGCGTGCATGTTCACGTCGATGAATTGGCCTTCACCGGTCTCGTCGCGGTGCAGGAGCGCGACCAAGAGCGTCAAGAACGCGTAGTGGCAGCCCGTGTGATAGCCCTGGTTGCCACCACCGCGAACAGGGGGCAGCGAATGGTCGTCGTAGCCGTTCATCCAGACCGGGCCGCCGCCGGCGAGGAGGGTGAGGTCGGTCGCTTCTTCGTGGGCGCGGGAGCCGTCGCGGCCGAAGGGGGTGATCGCGACCCAGATCAAGGAGGCGTTGCGCGGCTTGAGGTCACCGTAGTCGATACCCCAAGCGGCCATCTCCCCCGGCGGCCGACTCTCGATGACCACGTCCGCGGTGGCGACCAACTCCTGGAACAGCTGACGACCTCGCTCCACCTCCAGGTTCAGCGTGATGCCTCGTTTGCTGGTGTTGTACTGCCACCACCAGAGGCTGCGCTCCGGATGCGGCTGGTCGTCGGCGAAGGGCGCGTACTGGCGGGTGGGATCGCCGTGAAGCGGCTCGACCTTGATGACATCGGCACCCATGTCGGCTAAGAGCTTGCCGGCATACGCGCCCTTCTCGTCGCACCACTCGATCACGCGCAAGCCGGCGAGCGCACCCGGCAACGAGTCGTCGGTCAAATCACGCCCTCCGCCCGCAGTCCCTCGATTTCTCCGGTGCTCAGGCCCAGGATCTCGCCGAAGACGTAGTCGTTGTGCTCGCCCAAACGCGGTGCGGCACGGGTGATGGACCAATCCGTCTCGGAGAGATGCACCGGGATGCCGTCGACGCGGACCTCGCCCATCTCCGCGTGATTGACGGTGGGCCAGAGACCCCATGCGCTCGTGTTGGGGTCCTGGTCGATCCGTTGCTGCGGCCGCTGGACTGCCGAAGCCGGAACACCGGCAGCTTGGAGGAGCCGCGCCGTCTCGCGCGGATCGCGCCGACGGGTCCACTCTCCCACGCGCGCGTCCAGGTCGTCCTCGTGTTCGCGGCGGCCCTGGAGCCGGGCAAAGCAGTCCTTATGAACCCAGGGCTCGTCGACGACACGCTGGATGGCATGCCAGTCGGCGTCGTTGCGGCAAGCGATCGCCACCCAGTCGTCGTCGCCGGCGGCGGGATACACGCCGTGCGGCGCCATCGGCGGATACTGGCTGCGATTGCTGTGCGGCATGCCCGCGCGGCGCGACGGCCGCCCGTTGACCGTGTAGTCGAGGATCGCGGGGCCGCTCAGCGCGGCGGCGGCTTCGGTTGCGGCCATGTCGACATGCTGGCCTTCGCCGGTGCGGTTGCGGTGCTTGAGCGCCAAGAGCACCGCCATGGCCATGAAGTAGGCGCCGGTGTGATCCATATAGGAGTAGCCCCAGCCAGCCGGCGGCAGATCGGGCAGGCCAGAAGTAAACGTCAGGCCGGAGACCGCCTGCACAACGGGCCCCCAGGTCTTGTAGTCGCGATAGGGGCCGGAGTGGCCGAATCCACAATTGGAGACATAGACGATGTCAGGCTTGATCGCCTTGAGTTGCTCGTAGCCGAAGCCCAGCCGCTCCAGCACGCCGGCGGAGAAGTTCTCGGTGACTGCGTCGGAGACGGCGATGAGGCGTCGAAGGAGATCGCGGCCTTTTTCGCTGCGGAGATCGATCGTGATGCCTAGCTTCTCCACGTTGTGGTTGTTGAAGGCGCCACCCAAGTTGATGCCGCGGCGACGGTCAACAAAGGGTGGCGCGCCCCGGAGGACGTCCCAGCGGCCCTGCACCGCCGGATCCTCAATGCGGATCACCTGCGCTCCGAAGGCGGCGAGGAACTTTGTCGCGCCCGCACCAGCCAGCTGACCCGTGAAGTCACAAATACGTAGGTGCTCGAGGGCCTGCCGGGTCATGTGTCTCCTTGTCGCCGACGCTGGCCATCTGCTGGGCTACGCTAGGCCATCCCCGTGGCTACTGTCGCGCTCTCCCTGCAGGCGACTTGGCCGGAGGCCCCGCTTACGGCTCCAGAGCGGGCCGCGGCGGCGTGGGAGCCGGATGTCGCAGCCGTCCTGCCACCCAGAACAGAGCCGACGACGCGCCGAAGGCCCCGATGAACATCACCAGCGCCCAATCATAGGCGCCGGTGGCGTCGAAGATTGCGCCGGCCACGGTGGGGCTGATCACGAGGCCCACCGTGTCCACCGCCGCCACGGCGCCCAGGATCGTGCCGAAGTGAGCGATACCGAAGGACCGGGTGAGCAAGAGCGGCTCGAACATGGGTCCGCCGCCGGTGCCGATCACGAAGAGGGGCACGAAGAGCGCCAACCCAAGCGTCGACCCGGCCGTCACGTACAGGACCAGCATGGCGACCACCAAAAAAACGGCGAGTATGGCAGCGGCCCTCTCGATGTTGCGGATCCGGTCCGCAAGGATTCCGAACGTCAGGCGAGTGAGCACGGCGGCGCCGGAGGCGATGGAGAAGAAAGCCACGGCCCAGCCCGGCGAGAGGCCGACGGACTCGTAGTAGGGGATGGCATGCACGGTCCATCCGAAGAGGCCGTAGAAGAAGAACGCGAATGCCAGGGCGAGCGCCCAGAACAGCGGCGTCCGCAGCGCCTGACTGAGGGTCATCCCGACCGGAGCGACCGGCGCTTTCGGCGCGGCGCCCAACCGCGGCTCCCCATCCACCTCCGCGCCCACGTCGGCGGGGCGGTTCCGGACCAGCAGGAGCCCCAGCGGCAGAAAGAGCACGCCAATCAGCGCCGCAGAGACGAGGAAAGAGCCATCCCATTCGACAGAGTCGATAACGACCCGCATCACGGGCACCATGACCATGCCGCCGAGCGCGAAGCCGGTGGCGAGAATGCCGATCGCGGTACCGCGCCGCCGATCGAACCAGATCGCGATCAGGGCCGTGAAGGGGATGAAGAAGATCATTTGCCGGAAGACGGCGTTGATCGACTGGTACGCGTACCACTGCCACAGCGAACTGGTGGTGGCGAGCAGGAGGTAGCTGGCGACCGACAGGACCGCGCCGATGACGATTACCCGCCGGGGGCCATAGACGTCGATCGCCTTGCCGACGAGCGGCGCGGTGAGGCCGCTGATCAGCAGCGCGACGGAGAAGCCGAGCGATACCTCCGCACGCGACCAGCCGAACTGATCTTCCAGCGGCTTGATGTAGAGGCCGAACGACCAGAAGGAGACACCGGTGAGCACAGCCTGCGCCGGCACGACGGCGGCGAGCAGCCACCAGCCGTAGTAGACCTTGCGCCGGCCGGCCAAGATGAGCCCGGCGCTCTTGCCAACGGCGATTGGAGACCAGATCGTTGTGCCCTTCCTACAGGCGGCGAATGAGACAAGCGGTCGCCTGCCGGGCAGTTAATAGAAGACGGTCGGCGAGGACAGCCCGCTGCGGGGCAACAGGGCGCCCCTTACTTCCGCCAGTGATGGGAGACGGGACGGCGCGTGATCGACCAACGGGCAGCGGCGCAGGCGAGGTCGAGAGCGGCCCGCAGTGATTCACCATCCGGGGCGAGTACGCGCAGGTACGCCCCGCAGCCATTGGGGAGGGCGGAGGCCCCGCCGTAGCAGGCGGGGGATGCATCGAGCGCGTGGCGCAGCTGTTCCGTGAGTTGAGGCAGAGACGAAGCGCCGAGCGCATAGACGGCCCCCTGCGCAGGAAAGCGGCGCAAGAGATCGCGGACTTCCCGCGTATCGCCGGCCGGACAGATCCGCTGCCGGTCCAGGGCGAGCAGTGTCCCGTCTGGACGGGAGATGGCAACCTCGCTGACAAGGAGACTAAAAGCCGCCTCGCGCGAACCGGCCGGGTCATGGTGGAGGAACGACTCCCGCACGATCGCGGAGGAATCTTCGCTGAGGCGTACCGCCACGGACGCGAGGACGCGGGCGCCGGGAAACAGGATGAGGGGATCGGCGAGGTATTCGAGATAGCTTCCAGGGGCGAGAGCGAGATCAACCGACTGGACTGCGTGATCGCGCTGCATCCTGTGGGCCTTGGTCGCGGACTGCGTGGTCACCTGAACCGCGGCTTCCTGCCCCAGCGCAGCCGTCAGTTGCAGCCGGTCGCCCTGGAAGAGACCGCCCGATGCCGACTGCACACACAGCATGGGCAGCTCCGGCCACGAGGGCTCGAGATAGAGGGGACGGGTAACGTGGTACGGGTACTCGACGTACTGCCCCGCCAAATAGGTGCGACCACCGGGCGCGCGCTCGAAGCGGAACTCGGCCCGGCCGCCGCTGGCGCCGGAAGCGGGCAGCGGCGGCGCGCCGCCGAGCACGGATGCCGTCACAAGGGACCGGCTCTCGCGGATGCTCGCTGAAGGACGTCGCCCGTGAGGAGCTGCATGACCGACTCGATCCCGTCACCGGTCTGACAGTTGGTGAAGGCGATCGGCCGGTCGCCGCGAAGCATGACGCTGTCCCTGCGGATGACATCGAGATTGGCGTGAACGTAGGGCGCGAGATCGATCTTGTTGACCACGAGGAGATCGCACTGGATCAGGCCGGGGCCGCGCTTCCGCGGGACATCGTCGCCGGCGGCTACATCGATCACGAAGAGCCAGTAATCCACGAGTTCGCGGGAGAAGGTGGAAGCCAAGTTGTCGCCGCCGCTCTCG
Organism: Dehalococcoidia bacterium; assembly: GCA_963663235.2. Taxonomy (GTDB): domain Bacteria; phylum Chloroflexota; class Dehalococcoidia; order Bin125; family Bin125. The sequence continues at coordinate 157,503 of CAXXNO010000008.1, read as the reverse complement.
ATCAAGATCAGGTCCAGCAAGCGAAAGCGCCTCGCGAGGCGATCAGCCGCGGCGATGTTCAGCGTCGGGTCCTCACGGATGGCGGTGTGGGGGCAGGCGCCTGTCTCCACACCGACCACGCGCTCGGGGGCAATGGATCCGGCGCGCTGGAGGCGTTCGGCGTCCTCTTGCGTCACCAGGTCGTTGGTCACGATGGCGACCTCGTAGCCGCGGTAATGCAGGCGCGGAATCAGTGCCTCGATCAGCGCCGTCTTGCCCGACCCCACGGGCCCGCCGATGCCGATGCGCTTGGGACCGGAGCGCTCACCGTCCGCTGAGGCCGTCATCGCAGCATGTAGCGGCGGGCGAGGGGAAGTTCCTGCGCCGGCTCGCAGGTGGCCAGTTCGCCGTCGACATGGACCTCGAATGTCTCAGGGTTCACGCGCACCTCCGGACACACATCGTTATGCAGCATATTCCCCTTGGTGAGCCGGCGCGTGTTCTTCGCCGGCACAACCTCCGTGCGCAAGTCGAGCCGGCCTTTGATGTCACGGTCCATCGCAGCCTGGGAGACGAAAGCCAGGCTCAGCGCCTGCGGCGCGCTCCCGAAGGCGCCCCATTGCGGGCGCAACATCAGCGGCTCACAGGTCATCAGCGAGGCGGCGCTATCGCCCATGGCGGACCAAACGATAAAGCCGCCTTTGATGACGAGCTCTGGTTTTATGCCGAAGAAGGCCGGCCGCCAGAGCACCACGTCGGCGAGCTTGCCCGACTCCAGCGAACCCACGTGGGCATCGATGCCGAAGGCTCGTGCGGGATTAATGGTGTACTTGGCGATGTAGCGCTTGATGCGCTCGTTGTCGCCACGGGCGAGGCGCTCTCCGGGCAAGCGGCCGCGCTGATCTCGCATCTTGCTAGCCAGTTGCCAGGTGCGACAGATCACCTCGCTGATGCGGCCCATGCCTTGGCTATCCGAGCCGAGCATGGAGATGGCCCCCAGGTCATGCAGCACATCTTCCGCGGCGATGGTCTCCGCGCGGATGCGACTCTCGGCGAAGGCCACATCCTCCGGCACCGCCGGATTGAGGTGGTGGCAGACCATGATCATGTCGAGGTGCTCATCGAACGTGTTGACCGTGTAAGGATTCGTCGGGTTGGTGGAGGAGGGGAGGCAGTTCGGCTCGCCGGAGACGCGAATGATGTCCGGTGCGTGGCCACCACCGGCGCCCTCCGCGTGGTACATGTGGATGGTGCGGCCGTTGATGGCTGCGAGCGTATCCTCCAGAAAGCCGCTCTCGTTCAGCGTGTCGGTGTGGAGCTGGACCTGGAAATCCATCTCGTCAGCGACGCTGAGGCAGGTGTCGATGACGGCCGGCATCGCGCCCCAGTCCTCGTGAATCTTGAGCCCCATGCAGCCGCCTTCGATCTGATCGATCAGGGAGCGCGGGTCGGAGGAGTTACCCCGGCCCAGGAAGCCGAAGTTGATCGGCCAGTGCTCAGCGGCCTGGAGCATCCGGGCCACATTCCAGGCGCCGCCCGAGTCGATCCCCACGGTAATCGGGCCTAGCGATCCGCCCAGCATCGTCGTCACGCCGCTGCTGATGGCGTGTTCGCAGAGCTGGGCGCTGTCGAAGTGGACGTGACAGTCGATGCCGCCGGGCGTTGCGATCAATCCCTCGGCGTCGCGGACGGTGGTCGCCGCCCCGCAAAGCAAGGATGGGTCGACTCCGTCCATGACAGCCGGGTTTCCCGCCTTTCCGATACCCGAGATCCGGCCCTCCTTGATCCCGATATCGGCCTTGACGACGCCGATCACGGGATCAATCACGACGGCGTTGCTGAGCAGCATGTCGAGCGATCCGGCCTCGCTGGTGAGGCCGGACACCAACCCCATGCCATCACGAAGGGTCTTGCCACCGCCATGCAAGCACTCGTCGCCGTATACGGCGAAGTCGTGCTCGATCTCGGCGAGAAGTGAGGTGTCGGCCAGGCGGATCGCATCGCCCGTGGTGGGGCCGTACAGGGTGGCGTAACGGCGGCGTGTGATCGTTGCCATGGCTCAAGCTCCCTTGAAGCCGCGCTCGCGGGCGCGATGGATGGCCCGCTCCTTGGTGTCGGTGGAGTGGCGCGAGCCGACGGTGAGGCTGTTGAGGCCGGAGAGTTCGCCGTTGCCCCCGAACTCGACGAGGGTCACTGCTTTGCTCTCGCCGGGCTCGAAGCGCAACGCGGTTCCCGCCGGGATATCAAGCCGGAGGCCGAACGCGGCCGCGCGATCGAAGTCGAGATGGCGGTTGACTTCGAAGAAATGGTAATGGCTACCAACTTGGACCGGGCGGTCGCCGGTGTTCGTGACCGTCACCGTGGCCCTACTACGGCCCGCATTCAACTCGATGTCGCCGTCGGCAGTGATGATCTCGCCCGGAACGACCGCTCGCGCCGGAGGGATCTCCTCCTTCCCCGGCCGGATCGGGTCATGGACCGTGACCAGCTTGGTGCCATCGAGGAAGGTGCCTTCCACCTGGACGACTGACACCATCTCGGCGACGCCGGGGAGGACGTCGTCGGTGGTCAGTAGAGTCGCGCCGAAGCCGATGAGATTGGCGACCGATCGCCCATCGCGAGCGCCTTCGAGGATCTCATCAGTGATCAGAGCAACAGCCTCGGGATGATTGAGTTTCAGTCCCCGGGCCCGACGCTTCCGCGCGAGCTCGGCCGCACTGAAGATCATCAGGCGCTCGATCTCCGTCGGTATCAGTAGCATCGGCTTATCCCTTTCACCCAACTCGTCAGTTGGAAAACAGCCGGCTCGTCTGGGTCTCGTGTCGCATCACAGCAATCTCCGGCAGCGGAGCAAAGGTGTGGATCTCGTCCAGTGAGGGCGGCTCCTGCGCCAGCAGTTGCACGAGAGCCGGCCGCAGGCCACCGAGGAGGCGCTGAGCCGAGACGTGGCCGATCACGCTCAGGCGCAAGGCGGCGCCCAGCAGCGCGATGCAAAGCGCGTGAACGGCCGCCGCGCCGGCTTCATCCAAGGACAGGCCGATGCCGCGCCAGACAAGACCCTGGACCGCGGAGAGGTGACCGAGCGCCTCGTCCGTGTCCGTCCGTTCCCGGTATGCCCGGGCGTTGTGGGTGCCCAGATCCACGTGGACTCCGAGCAGCGCGGCCCCCGTCCGGCGCGAGCCCTCGCGCAGCTCGCGGGGAAGCGCGATGGCGTCCAGGAGTCGATCGGCGTGCTCCACCCGGTCGAGATCGGCGCCCGCGTGGTAGGCGGCGGTGAGGATGGCACGGTCGCACGAGGCCCAGCGGCCCCACAGTTGCCCGAGGATGAATCGCTCGACCTCGTCGGCGGTAGTGACTTCGCCATCGGCGCGGAGGGTTTCCAGGCCGTGCGAGAAGGCGATGGCGCCGCTGGGGAAGAAGCTATCGCCGTGTTGAAGCGTGGCCAGGAGCGCGGAGAGGTCAGTCATTGCCGGTACGCAGGGCGTGGGCGTTGGTGACTCGGGGTGGAGCGAGGGTGCGGCACGGGCTGCTCAGATCCCGGGCGGCCGGAAGCCGTCGATGTCCATGCCGAACTCGTTGCCCGCATCCAGCAAGGCATCGAACAGGTACTGGCCGAACGAGCGCTCGCAGTGAAGCAGGTAGGAACGCGCACTGGCCTGATCATCGCGAACGACGTCGGTCACCACCTCGGCCACCGAGCTACGAAAGGCGGCGCCGTTGGGCGTTACCTGCTCGTCGAGGTCGATGGCGCAGACCTTGGCCAAGAGGTGGGCCGCATCCTCGCCGGTCAGCCGGATCAGAGCGCGGACGTGGGTGACATCGAGGACGCTGACGAACTCGCCTGAGGCCAGATTGTCCAGCCGCTGTGCCAGTGTCGGCGCGCTCCCCGGAGGCGCCAGTAAAATCCACTCATCCGGCCCATCGCCAACTACGAGAGTGCCGGCGGCGTCCCGCCGCGCGTTGCCGAAACCGACATCGAGCGTCCGCGCCGCTTCTCCGTCGCCGTCGGCACGCACGAGGACCTTCGCCAGGGGCGTGCAGTCGACGATTCGTAGGGCAGCGGAGCTTTGCCGATCGCTGACCTCCCAACCATCGACGACCGCGACCGGGGGAGCGGGATCGATGGGGCTGCGAGCAAGCGGGGCACGGTCAACCACGGAGGCGCACCCCTTCCGGATCGAAATGGGCGTGATGCTCCATGACGGTCGCGGGGACATGCCCGCCGTCCGGCAGGCGGACGGTGACGATGGCGCCGGGCTCCTTGAGGTGCGGCGCGACGAAGCCCAGACAGATCGAGCGACCGAGCGTCGGGGACATGCGGCTGGAGGTAATGCGCCCCACGATGCGTCTCCGGCCCTCGATGATCTGGCTCCCCTCCGGCGGCACGACGGAGCTGTCCACCGGCTGGAGAGCAACGAGATGGAGGATGTCTTCGTGCCCCTCTTGCCAGATCAGCTCCGGCTTGCCGATGAAATCCTCCTTGTCGAGTTTCACGAGCGGGGCAAGGCCAGCGGCGAAGGCGCCCGTCAGGGCGTCCGTATCTTGCCCCACGATGAAGTGCCCCTTCTCCAGCCGCATGATTCGCTGCGCTTCGATGCCGAAAGGACCGATATGGAGGTCGCGGCCGACATCCAGGAGCGTCTCCCAGACGTGCAGACCGTAGGCGGCGGGGACGTGCAGCTCGTAGCTCAGCTCTCCGGTGAAGCCAATGCGCCACATGAAGCAGCCATCCACCCCAGCGATGCGACCGTTCCGTACGCGCATGTAGGGGAAAGCCTCTGGGTCGAGGTCGACGTCCGCAACGACGCGGCACATCAGCTCCCGGGAGTTGGGGCCCGCCACATTCATGCTGGCGTAGGCGGCGGTCACTGGGATGACATGCACCCGCCACTCGGGGTGCTCGGTCTGCAATGCCTCCTCGATCCAGCGCCAGACGGTCTCCGGACCGGACGAGGTCGTGGTCATCACGTAGCGATCCTCGCCGAGCCGGCCGGTCACGCCGTCATCCAGGACGACGCCGTCTGGCGCGCACATGACGCCGTATCGGACCGATCCGATCGCGAGCTTGGACCACTTGTTCACGTACAGGTGGTTCAGCAGGCGCGGGACGTCTGGGCCGCGCAGGTCGAACTTCCCGAGCGGCGTCACATCGATGATGCCGACGTTCCGGCGCACGTTGCGCACTTCGGCCGCGGCGTCGCCGTAGTGGTCGGGGCGGATCCAGTGCCCGGCGATCAGCGCTCTGGCATCGTGGCGCTCATGCCACGGCTGCATGGGCGAGACGCTCACCGGCTCGAACGCGCGTCCAGCCAGGGCCCCGAGGGTGACGGGCGCGTAAGGCGGACGCCAGGTGGTGCTGCCGGTCTCCGCGATGGACCGGCCGGCCGCCTCCGCGTGAACGGCGATGGCGTTGACCATCTCCAGCTTGCCCTGCGCCGGTCCCATGGTGGCGGTCGTGTAACGCTTCGCCAACTCGATGGAGTCATAGCCTTCACGGACCGCGGAGAAGATGTCCTTGGAGGAGACGTCTTCCGAGTAGTCAACGATGCCGTGCGTGGCGCTGCGGAAGAGGGCGGGGCTGTCATCAATCGGGAGATCGGGAATGGACGAGGATGATGAGTCAGGAGAGCGCTGGTCAACGCTCGGCGCGGTCGGGTTGCCCGCGCGCAGGTTGCGAGCGCGGATACTCGCGCGGCGGGCGGCCTCCGCGCCCACCGCACGGGCATGGGCGAGCAGCTGGTCGAGCGTGCCATCGCCGACGATGCCGCCGGTCGCCAGCACGTCTTCGGGCGGTTCCGAAGGGAAGAAGCGAGCCGCCCGATGGTTGTACACGGGGTGGCCGCCCGCCATGGTGAGCAGCGTTGTCGGGGCGGTCCAGCCAACCGCCGTAACGAGGAGGTCCGCCTCCACCCGGGCACCGTCCGCCAAGTGCACCTCTTGTACGCCGCCGCGTCCGCGCGCCCGAACGAGGTTGCCGCCCCGACGGGCGTCGACAACCCGCGCGATCTGGACCCCGGCGCGCTCCAGATCGGCGATGGCGGCATCGCCGGCCTCGTTCGCGGTGAAGACGACGGCGCGGTCGCCCGGCTTCACAGCGTAGAGGTTGATTAAGCGCCGCACCGCGGTCGAGAGCATGACACCAGGCTTGTCATTCCCGGCGAAGACATAGGGCCGCTCAATTAACCCGGGCGCCACCACCAGCACCTTCGCGCGCGCCTTAATGAGGCGCTCATCAACGTGGCGAAGGTTGCGCTGGGCCACCGCCACCCAGTTACCGTCGTAGCGGGCGGCGACGGTCGAGTTGGTCATGATCTCCACGCGCTCGTTTGCCGCCACCGCGTCGCGCAACTCGCGCAGGGTCGCCAGGTCTGCCTCAGTGCCCCAACGGAGGTGGCCACCCAGCTCGTACTCCTCCTCGACCAACAACACTTTCGCGCCCTCGTCGGCGGCGGCCACCGCCGCCGCCATGCCAGCCGGTCCGCCGCCAGCGATCAGGACGTCTGGGTGGGCGTAGCGCTTATCGAAGTAGGCGTCTGTTCTGGTGTTGGTGACGACTCCGCCAGGCGCGAAGCGTCGCAGCACCATCTGATAGGCGGGCCACAAAGCGCGCGGCGCCATGAACGTCTTGTAGTAGAATCCGGGCGGCAGCATCCGAGTCATTGCCTGGTTGAGCGCCATCACGTCATAGCGGAGCGACGGCCAGACGTTTTGTGCCCGGACCGCCATGCCGGCTTCCACGCGGCGGTGCGCGCCGCGGACGTTGGGCTCCTTCCCTACTTGCACCAGACAGCCGGGGTCGATGAAGCTGGCGGTGAGGAGTCCGCGCGGCCGGTGATACTTGAAGCTCCGGGAGAAGACGCGTTCTCCGGCCGCCGCCAGCGCCGAGATGATGGTGTCACCGGCGTAGGCGGCGGTTTCCGCGCCATTCCATCTGAACGTGAAGCGATGCGCTCGGTCGATGACCTCGCCAGGCTGCGGCCCGAGACGCGCAGCGCTGCCGGCTGCCCGGAGCATGGTTGTCATGCGTCGGCCTTTGGGTCTGCTCGTCCGGCCTGCTGGATAAGACGGATCTGCGCGTCGGGGGGTCGAGCCGTGCGGATCTTGTTGTCGAGCGTGTTCCGCTCCACCGTAAAGAAGCGCCCGCAGCCGGCACGGTGGACCCACCGTTCAACCGTCCAGCCAGCGGTGTTGGCTTTGGTGTAGAGGTAACGTCGCCATTCCGGTGGCGTTGTGGTGTTGGGGTCCGGCTGGCGGCCCAGTTCGCCCAGGTACGCGAACTCGGAGGCGTTACGCGGGCCGCAATGGATGCAGGGGATCAGGATCACGGCGACCGCTCCTTGCGCCTAGTGTCCAACCGCGGCCGCGCCCTTCTCGCCCACGAGCCGGCCTTCGTCGAACCGAGCGAGATCGAACGTGGCGATGATCTCCGGCGGCGTGCCGGTAGCGATGAACTCAGCCATGGCCTCTCCGGCCACTGGCCCTGCCTTGAAGCCATAGGTACCCCAGCCCACGTCGATGTAGAATCCCGCGACGGGCGTGGCGCCGATGATCGGTGAGAAGTCCGGCGTCATGTCGCAGAGGCCGGCCCACTGCCGCAGCAGGCGCAGCCGGGCAAGCGATGGCATCAGCTGCAAGACGTGGCCGGCCAACTCCTCGGTGAATTCGAGCGAGCCTTGGGTGGAATAGGACGTGAACGGATCCACGCTGGCGCCGAAGACCAGCTCGCCGCGGGCGGTCTGGCTCACGTATACATGGAGCGTCCCCGACACGATCACCGGATTGAGGAAGAACTTCACAGGCTCCGTGACAGCCGCCTGGAGGGGGAAGGTCTCGATCGGGAGCTCGACCCCCGCCATGCCGGCGATCACTGAGGACCAGCCGGCCGTGCAGTTGACGACCACAGGCGTCGCGATCTCGCCGCGGTTGGTGACCACACCCCTGACCTTGCCGCCGATCACGTTGATATCGAGGACCTCGGTGTCCTGATGGATATGCACGCCGCGGGCGCTGGCGCCGCGGGCATAGCCCCAGACGACTGCGTCGTGGCGGACGATGCCGCCGGGCGGGTGATACAGCGCTCCGAGGATCGGATAGCGGGTCTGCTCCGAGACATCGAGGAACGGCGCCAGCTCCTTGACCTCGGTGGGGCCGATGACCTCGGAGTCTACCCCTTCAAGCTTGTTGACCTCCGCCCGCCAACGCATGGTGCGGACCGAGGAATCGTTGTGGGCGAGGGTGAGATGACCGCGCTGCTCAAACATGACGTTGAAGTTGAGGTCGGCCGCGAGCCTCTCATACAGCTTGAGCGACCGGTGGTAGAAGCGGACGCCCTCCGGAGTTAGGTAGTTGGAGCGGATAATCGCCGTATTGCGGCCCGAGGCGCCGCTGCCGATGTAGCGCTTCTCAATGACGGCGACGTTGCGGAGGCCGTGGTTGGTGGCCAGGTAGTAGGCCGTGGCGAGGCCGTGCACACCACCGCCGATCACCACCACGTCGTAGGAGGGCGCTAGATCGTGCGTCGACCAGGCGGGGGGCCAATCAGCCCCGGAGAGGCCGCGGCGGAGCAACCCGAACGCTGAGTAGCGCGCCCGCGGCCCCGATCCTCTGCCGTTGCCAAGCAGTCCGTTCAGCGGTCGCCACATCGTGCACCAGGTGGCCAGACCACGGGCGTACGTCGCAGACAAAGGATCGCCGTGGCTGCAGCGGCCCAGCATAGAGCGGTGGCAGACGCGGGTCCACCTAGAAGAGCGTCAGGTAGCGATTAAGTTCCCACGCGCCCACGGCCCGGTGGAACTCCGCGAACTCGTCCCGCTTGGTACGGGCGAAGTAATCGATGTAGTCGCCCGTGCGGACTTTGCCCAGCGCCTCCCGGAGCACGGAGTCCTGCACCAGCTCATCTACTGCGTGGGTGAGGGTTTCCGGCACGACCTTGATGCCGCGCGTCTTCACTTCGTCGGGGTGCAGGGCGTAGAGATTGTCGCGGTTTGGATCCCCGGGGTCGAGGCCGCGGTCGATGCCATCGAGGCCGGCAGCCGCCATGACGGTGAAGGCCAGGTACGGATTGGCCGAGCCGTCTACAGCGCGATTCTCGACACGTCCCGATTCGGGGACCCGCAGCATCTGGGTGCGATTGTTGCCGCCGTAGGTGATATAGGCGGGTGCCCAGGTTGATCCAGAAACCGGGGGGGCCACGCCAATCCGCTTGTAGGAGTTCACGGTCGGGCCGATGACGGCCATCATCGACGGGGCGTGCTCTAGCAGACCGGCGATGAACTGGTAGGCCAGCTTTGACAATCCCAAGCCCCGTGCGTCCGCCGGATCGAGGAAGAGCGGCTCGCCCGTTTCCGTGTTCCAGAGGCTGGAGTGGATATGCATGCCGCTCCCGGTCAGGTGGGCAAACGGCTTCGGCATGAAGGTGGCCACAAGCCCGGCCTGATTCGCGAGGGTGTGCACCATGTAGCGGAAGAAGATGACCCGATCGGCGGTGGTCAGGGCGTCGGCGTAGGCGAAGTTCTGCTCGAACTGGCCGTTGGCGTCCTCGTGGTCATTGGCGTAGTTGCCCCAGCCGAGGCGATTGAGATAACGCGAGACCACGGTGAGATGGTCGTACATTCGGGTGAGCCCCTTGGCGTCGTAGCAGGGCTGCGCCGCGGTATCGAGCGGATCGGCAGGGGCGATCCCTCCATCGTCGGTGCGGCGCACCAGGAAGTATTCGATCTCCGCGCCACAGTTAAAGACCATCCGCCGTTCGGCGAGACGCGCGAGCTGGCGCTTGAGGATGACCCTGGGGGAGTACGGCCATTTCTCGCCGTTGACGTGGAGGTCGCAGTGGAGCACGGCAAGCCCGTGCTGCCAGGGGACCGGCGTGTAGGAGGCGGGATCCGGGATGGCGATCAAATCGGGATCGGCCGGGCTCTGGCCCAGGGGGCCCGCCGCGAAGCCGGCGAAGCCGACGCCATCCGACATCAGGGCGTCGAACGAGGCCGCCGGCACCAATTTGGCGCAAGGCTTGCCGTGCATGTCAACGAACATCGCGAAGAAGAACTCGATGCCGTCCTGCTGCGCCCGTCTCTTCAAGTCCGCGTGACCTTCGCCCACGGGCTTCCTCCTGTCGCTCGGCGCGTCCACCGCCCGGCGGTTGCCCAGGATACGACAAACCGCGGTGGCCGCGGATATGCTGGCTACGAAGTTGCCGCAGCTGCGACGCCCGGTACCATGTGGGAACCCTTGCGCGGCGCCGGGAAGGCGTTCAGCAAGCAGAGGAGACAGCGACGCCATGTGCGGGATTGTCGGGCTGCACCTCAAGAAACCGGCTCTGTATCCGCGGCTGGGCGCCTGGCTAACGCCCATGCTGCTCGCCATGAGCGAGAGGGGCCCCGACTCCGCGGGCATCGCGCTGTACGAGGACGGCCTGCCGGAAGGCAGCTATCGCTACTCCCTGCGCGCTCCCGGCCCCGGCTACGACTGGGAGGGCCTGGCCCACCGCTTGAACGGACGGCCGGACAGCGGGACTCAGATTCGCCGCATCGCCGATGATGCCGTCCTGATCGCGGAGCACGGGACCGAGCAACTGCTCGATGCGCTCAAGGCGGAAGCTCCAGAGGTCCGTGTCTTTGCGTTCGGACACGCCCTAGAAGTCTACAAGGACGTTGGATCGCCAAGCGACGTCTGTCAGCGTTACGGGACGGCGGATCGCTCGGGGTACCAGGGCCTGGGGCACACGCGGATGGCCACGGAGTCGGCTGTCACTACGGACCACTCGCACCCCTTCGCGGCAGCGGCGGACTTCTGCCTGGTCCACAACGGCAGCTTCTCGAACTACGCCACGGTCCGGCGGCGCTTGATGGACGAGGGGATCCGATTCGATACGGACAACGACTCGGAGGTCGCCGCCCGCTATATGGCCCAGCAGATGGCAGACGGAGACACCCTGGCGCAAGCGCTCGATAAGGTGCTCACCACCCTCGACGGGTTTTTTACCTTGTTGGTGGCCACGCGCAATGAATTCGCCGTGGTGCGCGACGCGTTCGCCTGCAAGCCAGCGGTGATCGCGGAGTGCGACGACTACGTGGCCATGGCCTCCGAGTACCGCGCGCTCGCCGGGCTGCCCGGCATCCGGGAGGCTACGGTCTTTGAACCGATGCCCGAGGAGATCCACGTATGGTCTCGCTGAGCTGCGCGGAGCTCAGCACCCGCGAAGTCAACCAGCGGCTGGCAGCCCTTTCCGACGGCACCGACGTCACCGTCACCGAGCCGAACGGACGCCACAACCTGGCCGCCGGGCTAGCGAACCGCATCACGATCAGCATCGACGGGAACGCCGGCTACTTCATCGGCGGTCTGTGCGATGGACCGGAGATCACGGTGAATGGGTTCGTCGGCTGGTCGGTGGGCGAAAACCTGATGAGAGGCAGTGTGCGAGTCCGCGGGAATGCCTCGGAGTGCGCGGGCGCGTCGAGCCACGGCGGGATCATCGTCATCGAGGGCGACGCCTCATCGCGGGCTGGAATTTCCCTCAAAGGAGGTACCATCGCCGTCGCCGGCGATGCGGGGCACATGAGCGGGTTCATGGCGCAGGCAGGAGTCCTCTTAATCGGCGGGGACGCCGGGGAAGCGTTGGGAGACTCACTCTACGAAGCCGTGATCTACGTGGGCGGCACGGTCCGGTCGCTGGGGGCGGACGCGCGGGTGGAGGAGCTCCGCGCGGAGGATGTCTGTTTGGTGCGGCAGCTGATCCAGCAAGCGGGCTTCGATCACATCGATCCGGAGAACGTGACCCGCATCGGCTCTGCACGGGAGTTCTATCACTTCGACACGCTGAAAGGGCACGGCTACTGATGGCCGGCCGCAACGACGACAGCGCTTCTCTGCCCTACGACGCCCGACTGCGGAGCCACACCTTCTCGCCTGAGGTCATCGCCCAGATCGACCGGATGGCCGAGATGGGCCACTACGAGATCCGGGGGGGTGGGAGCAAGCGCGTCATGCCCACCTTCGACGATCTCGTGTTCCTGACGGCATCGGCGTCCCGATACCCCCTGGAGGGGTATCGGGAGCGCTGCGACACCAAGACGGTGCTGGGGGCCCGCTTCGCCTCCAAGCCGTTGGAACTGGCGATCCCGATCACCATTACAGGGATGAGCTTCGGTTCGCTCTCGGCGACCGCCAAGGAGGCTCTCGGCCGGGCCGCCACGGAGGTCGGCACATCAACCACCACCGGCGACGGGGGGATGACGCCGGAAGAGCGTCGTGCATCCAAGCTGCTGGTCTACCAGTGCCTCCCGTCCCGATACGGCTTCAATCCGGCGGACCTGAAGAGCGCGGATGCCATCGAAGTCGTGATCGGGCAGGGCGCGAAGCCGGGCGGTGGCGGCATCCTCCTGGGCCAGAAGGTGAGTGAGCGGGTCGCCGCCATGCGCACGCTGCCCCCCGGAATCGACCAACGATCGGCCTCCCGCCATCCCGACTGGACTGGACCAGACGACCTGCGGATCAAGATCGAAGAGCTACGCGAGGCGACCAATTGGGAGAAGCCGGTCTACGTGAAGCTGGGGGCCACGCGGGTGGTGAATGACGTGAAGCTCGCCGTGGCGGCCGGCGCAGACGTCGTGGTGGTGGACGGGCTCCAAGGCGGCACCGCGGCGACACAGGACGTGTTCATCGAGCACGCCGGCATCCCGACGCTGCCCGCCGTGCGGCAGGCAGCGGAGGCCCTGCGCGAGATCGGCAAAGAAGGTGAGGTACAACTCATCGTCTCGGGCGGGATCCGGTCCGGCGCCGACGTCGCCAAGGCGCTGGCCCTCGGCGCCGACGCGGTGTCAATCGGCACGGCGGCGCTGATCGCGCTGGGGTGCAACAGCCGCACCTACGTCCAGGACGGACGCGAGATCGACGCCACCGCCGACTATCACGCGCTGGGAACGGAGCCGGGGTACTGTCACCACATGCAGACGGGGCTGTGCCCCATGGGCATCACCACGCAGGATCCGGAGCTTGAGAAGCGCCTCGACCCAGCGTGGGGCGCCCGGCGCGTCGCGAACTACCTGCGGGCGCTGACTATGGAGCTGACAGCGCTCGCTCGAGCATGCGGAAAGTCGGACGTGCACAACCTGGAGCCGGACGACCTTGTGGCCTTGACAGTCGAGGCTGCCGCCATGGCACGTGTTCCGCTCGCCGGGACGCACTGGATTCCCGGTTGGGAGCAGTAAACGCGGACGGGTCCGGCGTTCGTCCGCTCGTGGTCGCTGCTGCTCTGCCGGGCGGTGGCGTTGACGCGGTAGTATGAGGGCAGGCGGAGAGAATGCGGCGGCCTGAGGAGCTGCGGATGCCACCTATCGAGTACATGCGCCGGATTCGCGACAGCTACGCGGACCTCGGTTACGCCGCCTACCAGTGGGTGGTCAACGAGGAGCCGCCGTCCTGGCAGCCGCTGCGGAAGCCGCTTTCCGAGTGCCGCTTGGGGCTCGTCGCCACTGGTGGCATCTACGTGACCGGGCAGGTCGCCTTCCACTATCGGGATGACACATCGATCCGCGCCGTCCCCACCGACGTGAAGACTGCGGACCTGCGAACGGCGCATTTCGCCTACGACCAGACCGACGCGCGCGACGACCCAAACGTAGTGTTCCCGATCGACACGCTGCGGCGTCTGGTGCGTGAGGGGGTCATCGGGGAACTGGCGGAGCACGCGTTCACGTGCATGGGCGGAATCTACTCATCGCGCCGGGTCAGGGAGGAGCTGGCTCCCAAGCTGCGAGAGCGGCTCCTGGAAGAGCAGGTTGACGCCGCACTCCTCGTCCCGGTCTGACCGGTCTGTCATCAGTCCGTGGGACTGATCGCCAGGGAGCTCGAAGCGGCCGGAGTGCCGACTCTCTCGATGAGCAGCGCCCTGGACATCACCCAGGCCGTGAAGCCGCCGCGCGCGGCGTTCTTGGACTTCCCATTGGGGCACACGACAGGGAAGCCGCATGAACCGGAGCTGCAGCGAGCGATCCTGGAGCAGGCACTGGAAGCGTTCACCTCACTCACGACCCCGGGTACCGTCAAAATGTTGCCCTTCCGATGGTCCGACGATGATGGATGGAAGCGCGACTTCATGACCGGCAGTGATGACCGCATCCCGCGCCACAGCACGCCCCAATACCAGACCGAAGACGACCGTTTGCGGGCGGACGAGAGCGACCCAGACCGGGAGCGCTGTCCCGTCTGCCGGGTGACGGTGTGACCGCCTGAACTATCCGGCGCGCGGGCTCGGCGGCGGCGAAGGCCGCGGGCGACCGACGCCCCGGAGCGCCATGGCGGTACGCTATCCTCCCCAACGCGCCGCAGCGCGGCGTCGCGCCGGCCACCATCGGGGCAAAGGAGAGGAACCGCCATGCCGTTCCAGACCAGGTACGTCTACACCGCTGCCATGGACGTCGAGCCCGACAAGGAGGCGCTGTTCGAGGAGATCTACGATACGGAACATATCCCGACGTTGATCAAAGTGCCCGGCATCGTTGCGGTGACGCGTTTCAAGCGCGAAGATCTGACCTTCATCATGAATGGCGAGCGGATGTCGGTGACCGTGGCAGACGAGCCGAAATACTCCGCTATGTATGAGATCGAGAGTCCCGACGTCCTCGTGAGTGACGCCTGGGCGGATGCCGTTGATCAAGGACGCTGGCCGGGCGAGGTGAGGCCGTATACGTCGAACCGCCGCCCGACCCTGCGACGCGTCGTCTTCTCCGCGCCGTAGCCGCCGTCCGTCACCCTCTGAACGTGCGCGTGCTCCCGCGCGATGATCCTGCGCGGCGTGCGGTGCGATTCGTACCCATGTGGCGCGACTGAGCGAGCCTGCCGGCGTCCCCTGTTAGCCTGGCGGCATGTCGCACCGCGAGGTCATTGAAGGCAAGGCGCGCTCTGACCACGAGTCGGTTCGGAACGCGCTGCGTCTCCTGCACCACGGGCGCGATGCTCTAGCAGAGCTGGCCCGGGAACTCGCCGACGGACTGCAGGGCGCCACCGCCGACGTCAAGGTCGACCGGCACTCGCGTCTGCTGTACGCAACCGACGCCTCGATTTACGAAATGGAGCCCATTGCGGTCGTGACTCCACGCTCGGCGGCGGACGTGCAGCACGTGCTAAGGGTGGCGGCGCGGCGGAACGTGCCCGTGCTCTCACGCGGCGGCGGCACCAGCCTGGCGGGGCAGGTGGTGAACCATGCCATCGTCCTGGACTTCACACCGCACATGGACCGGATCCTGGAGATCAACGCGGAGGAGCATTGGGCACGCGTGCAGCCGGGTGTCGTGCTGGCGGAGCTGAACCGCGCGGTGAGCGGCCAGGGGCTGCAGTACCCGATCGACCCTTCGACGGCGAACCGGGCAACGATCGGCGGGGGCATCGGCAACAACAGTTGCGGCAGCCACTCGGCCCTCTACGGCAAGACAGTCGATGTCGTGTCGAGCATGGACGTAGTGCTCTCGGACGGTACGCCTGCCACCTTCGAGCGCCTCGACGGCGACGCGCTGGCCGCGAAGCTGACCCAGCCCGGTCTGGAAGGCGACATCTACCGCGGCGTCCGGCGGATCGCCGCCGAGCAGCGCGAGGAGATCGCGGCGCGCTTCCCGCGGATCCTGCGGCGAGTCTCCGGCTACAACCTGGATGCGTTCGCGGCGACCGAATCGATGAACTTGTCGGAGATGATCGCTGGCTCCGAGGGGACGCTCGCAGTAGTGACGGAGGCGCGGGTGAAGCTCGTGCCGCAGCCCACGGCGCGAGGGATGGCCGCGATCCACCTCGGCTCAGTCGTCGAGGCGGCCGAGGCGAGCGTCGCCGCGAACGCGCATGCGCCCTCCGCGGTCGAGCTCGTCGACGACACGATCATCAAGCGGTGCAGAGAGAGCACGGGCTACGCGTCGTTGGCAGACTTTGTGCAGGGGACGCCGGGTGCCCTGCTCTTCACCGAGTTCTACGGCGCATCGGACGGCGAGGTGCGGGACAAACTCGCTGCCCTCTGGGAAGACCTCCAGCAGCGCGGACTGGGCCATGCCGTCGTGACGACGACCGATCCGGAGGAGCAACGTGGCATGTGGCGCATGCGGGAAGCGGGCCTCGGGTTGCTGATGAGCATCCGAGGGGACGCGAAGCCGCTGGCCTTCGTGGAGGATGCCGCCGTTGCGCCGGAGCGTCTGCCTGAGTTCGTTGCCCGTTTCGATGCGACGGTACGCGCGCACGGCCTGAGCGCCAGCTACTACGGGCACGCCAGCGTCGGCTGCCTGCACATCCGCCCGCTGGTGAATATCAAGGATGCCGCCGGCCTGGCGACGATGGAACAGGTAGCCGGCGAGATTGCGGATCTGGTCCTGGAGTTCGGGGGCAGCCTCAGCGGGGAGCACGGCGACGGCATCCTCCGGGGCGCCTTCACTGAGCGGATGTTCGGGTCGCGTCTGACCGCCGCGTTCCGGGAGGTCAAGCAGGCGTTCGACCCGCGAGGACTGCTCAATCCCGGCAAGATCGTGCGCACGCCGCCGTTCCGCGACAATCTGCGCCTGAGCCCGACGACCATGAATCTCGATCCGCCCACACGCCTGGACTTCCGCGCCGATGGCGGCATCGCCCGGGCGGTCGAGCAATGCAATGGCCAGGGCGCGTGCCGCAAGTTCGACGGTGGGATGTGTCCCTCGTACATGGTGACGAAGGACGAGGAGCACTCCACTCGCGGCCGAGCCAATCTCTTGCGGCAGGCGCTGAACGGGGCGCTGCCTGCTCAGGAGCTCACGGGCGAACGGATCCACGCCGCGCTCGACCTGTGCGTCGAGTGCAAGGCGTGCAAGTCGGAGTGTCCGTCCGGCGTCGACATGGCCAAGCTGAAGTACGAGGTGCTCACGAAATATCATGAGGCGCACGGCGTGCCGTGGCGGGCGCGCGCCTTCGCCCACATCAACGCGCTCAGCCGATGGGGGAGCCGGACGGCTCCGCTGGCGAACGCCATCGGCCGCCTCTCGGTGGCGCGCCGACTGCTCCACCACACCTTAGGGGTTCACCGCGAGCGGCCGCTTCCGGCGCTGGCGCGACAAAGCTTCCCCCAATGGTTCGCAGCGCACGCCGGACCGTCGATGGAGGCGCGGCGAGGTGAGGTAGTCCTATTCGTCGATACGTTCACCGCCTACTACCAGCCGGAGGTGGGGAGATCTGCAACGCAGATCCTCGAAGCGCTCGATTACCGCGTGACGCTGGTCAAACAGGTGGGTTGCTGCGGACGGTCCGCGATCTCCCAGGGTATGCTCGACACCGCCCGAAACTGGGCGCAACGCAACGTTGAGGCCTTGCGCCCGTACGCTGAGAACGGATCGCCCATCGTGGGCACGGAGCCTTCGTGTCTCCTCACCTTGCGCGATGAGTACCCGGACCTGCTCCCCGGCACGGCCGCCCGCGTCGTGGCCAGGCAGTCACTGCTGCTGGACGAATTGTTGGTGCAGCTCGCCACGCGCGAGCCCAACGTGTCCCGGATCTTTGGCGACCACTTGCGGCGGCGCATCATCCTGCATGGGCACTGCCACCAGAAGGCCCTGGTCGGGATGGAGCCCACGCTCGCGGCCCTCGCGCTTGTTCCGGGCTACGAGGTGGAACTGGTGGAATCGGGCTGCTGCGGCATGGCCGGCTCGTTCGGCTTCGAACGGGAGCACTACGAGATCTCGCGGGCGATGGGGGCGCTCCGCCTCTTTCCGGCCATCGAGGCGGCGCCGCGGGAGGCGGCCATCGCGATCACGGGCGTCTCTTGCCGACAGCAGATCAGCCACTTCACAGGCCGCCGACCCCGTCACGTGGTCGAGCTGCTGGCCGACGCACTGCGCACGCCCTAGGGCCGTGGATCCTCGCGGAACCGCTCTTCGGGCAAGTCAGTGACGAACATATGGCCGGGACTATGCGTAATCGCGATCTCGGCCCGGGCGGCGGCCAGCGCGAGCTGCGTTGTGACGCCGCAGGCCCAGAACACGGGGATCTCGTGATCGTAGATCACAGGAGGGTCGCCGAAGTCGGGATGTGCAAGGTCATTCACGCCGAGAGCCTCCGGGTCGCCGACATGGACCGGCGCGCCGTGCATTCGCGGGTAGCGAGCCGTCACATCCGCCACGCGGTCGATGTGCTCGGGGGCGTACGGTCGCATGCTCACTACCATCGCTGCACTGAAGCGTCCGACTGGCTCGCAGGAGACGTTCGTGCGGTACATGGCCACGTTGCGACCTTCGTCAATGTGGCGCACGGGCAGGCCCGCGGCCCGCAGTGCATTCTCGAACGTGAAGGAGCAGCCGAGCAGAAAGCCGACGAAGTCATCGCGCCACAGGGTGCGGATGTCCGTCGGCTCCTCGGAATCGGGTGTGCCGCGTCGAAAGACCCGGTAGCGCGGCACATCCGTGCGCAGATCGGCGCCTGGCGCCGCCGGGCCCGGCTCCACACCTCCCGGATCGGTCCGGGCGATGAGCGGGCAGGGCGCCGGATTGAGTCGGCAAAAAGCGGCGAAATCGTCGGCGTCGGCGTCGGGTAGGATCACGACGTTGGCCTGCGCGAAGCCGCGGGCTAGACCCGGCGTGGGCCCCGCATAGCGGCCACTGCGGATGGCTTCGCGCAACTCCGCGGGGCTGACGTCGAACAGTGGGATTCCGTCGGCCATCGATCAGCGTCCGCCGTGAGTGTGCCAGGCGGACGCCGCTGCCGCCAGGGATGGTCCCACGTGGCGTCGGTGTGACCAGGGAGACTGTAAGGTTGCCTGGCTGCGCCGCGTGAGAGGAGTCCTGCTCCATGCCGGTCATGAAGGGGTACGAATACATCGCCAAGTGGTTTCGGGCGGCGGAGGTCGACACGATCTTTCTGGTGCCGACGAACCTCTTTGCTAGTCTCATCGAGCTCCACAGCCTCGACCCAGGGATCAAGCTAGTCCTCGCGCACAGCGAGAAAGCTGCCGCCTACATGGCCGACGGCTACGCGCAGGCGTCCGGCAAGCCCGGCATCGTGATTACCCAGGCCGGCCCAGGCGGGCCGAACGTGATGGCCGGACTGGCCGAGCCGTTCCAAAGCCACACGCCCGTGATCTCGATGACCGGTCAGACCAACACCGACAGCATGCGCGGGAACGACTACCAGGAGATCGCCACCGACTTCCGTCAGACGGTGAAGTTTGACGCGGAAATCCTGAGTGCTACCCGGCTGCCGGACCTGCTGAACACCGCCTTCCGGGAAGCGACCACGGGGGCGCCGGGGCCAGTACACCTGGGCTTTGGTCCGCGCGTCGAGGGAGGCGAGATCGACGTGCCGGAGCCAGCGGATGTGCCCTGCACTCGCTATCCGCCGCACCGCCCTAGCGCAGACAAAGCAGACGTGGCGGAGGCGGTGCGGATGATCAAGGCCGCGCAGCGACCGGTGATAATCGCAGGAGGTGGAGCGATCACATCCGGTGCGTGGGGGGAGATCACGGAGCTGGCCGAACGACTGCAAACGCCGGTGGCGACATCGTTGTCCGGGAAGGGGATCATCGCCGGCGACCATCCGTTGGCGATCGGGCCGGTCGGCGCATACTCGCGACGTGCCGGCAATGAGATCGTGAAGGACGCCGACCTGGTCCTCTTCGTGGGCGCGCACGGCGGAGGGCAGCTCACGGACAGCAGGAAACTGCCGCGGCCCGGCGCCGCCGTGGTCCACATCGACATCAACCCGGCGCAGATCGGCAAGAACGTGCCCGTCAGCCTGGGGCTCATCGGCGACGCGCGCACGGTCGTGGCACAGATGAACGACGCTGCTGGAGAGGGCGGCGAGCACTCCGAGTGGACGGCGGCGGTAGCGCGGCG
Source organism: Dehalococcoidia bacterium (assembly GCA_963663235.2). Taxonomy (GTDB): domain Bacteria; phylum Chloroflexota; class Dehalococcoidia; order Bin125; family Bin125. The sequence goes on along the minus strand of CAXXNO010000008.1, from coordinate 137,698 downwards.
GATGCGCGAATGGTGGGAGCAGCAGGCCGAGGACTACGACTCCGATGCGTCGCCCATCGAGCCGGCGCGGCTCGCGCGCGACCTTAGCGCCAGCCTGCCCGAGGACGCCCTGATGGCATCGGACACGGGCTACGCCGCCGGGTGGGCCGGCGCCTACCTCACCCTGCCCGCGGGGCGCAACTTTCTACGGTGCGAGGGATCGCTGGGCTGGGCGCTCCCCGCGGCCGTCGGCGCGAAATGCGGCGCGCCGGAGCGTCCCGTGGTCGCATGGACCGGCGACGGGGGATTCTGGTACCACATCGGGGAGTTGGAGACCGCAATCCGCTGCGACATCCCCGTCGTGGCGGTGGTGCTGAACAACAACGGCCTGAAGTTCGATACGCATGTGCTGGACTTCCTCTTCGGGAAGAAGGGCAAGCAAGCGTATGCGCTGTCCGAGTTCAGCGACGTGGACTTCGCCAAGATCGCCACGTCGATGGGCGCCTTGGGCTGGCGCGTGGAGCAGCCCGACGAGATCGGCCCGACGATCCGGGAAGCGCTCGCAGCGGGGCGAACGGCGGTTGTGGACGTGGCCGTCTCGGATTCCGTCGCGCCCGTGCGAATGTTCGAGCGCCACGCCACCGGCTAGGCGCCGACGATGCCGACGGCACATTTCGGCGTCATGTATCTCCCCTTCGGGCGCGCGTGGCCGGAGATCCGCGACGCCGCTTGCGGCTTCGAGGCCATGGGTTTCGATTCGTTCTGGATTCCAGATCATGTGTACGCACCCTCGGACCCGCGGCAGCCGACGTTGGAAGCATGGTCGTTGCTGAGCGGGCTGGCAGCCGTCACCGAGCGGATCCAGCTCGGAACCTTGGTGACGCCGGCGGGGCTGCGGAACCCGTCGCTCCTTGGCAAGGTGATCGCCAGCGTCGATCAGATTAGCGGCGGCCGGATCATCCCGGGCTTCGGCTCCGGTTGGTCTGAGCGGGAGTTCAGCGCCTTTGGCATGCCCTTCCACTCCGGCATTCAGCGCTTGGAGCAGATGCGCGAGACGGTCCAGTTCCTCCAACGGTTTTGGCGCGATCCGAGCGCGACCTACGAGGGCGACTACGTGCGGGTGGCCGGCGCGGTTTGCGAGCCGAAGCCGCTGCGCCCGCTTCCGGTGCTTATCGCCGGCGGCGGCGAGAAGGTGAGCTTGCGCATCGTGGCGGAGGAAGCGGCGATCTGGAATAACTCGTCGGGGGACCATGAACACCTGGAGCGCAAGTTGCGCGTACTCCGGCAGCACTGCGAGGCCGTAGGGCGGGAGTTCTCGGAGATCCTAGTCTCGCAGCAGTGCTTGGTGGCGCTCGCGGAAGACGCGGCCGGCCTGGAACGGCTGGTCGACGAGACACGGCGGCAGGTTGGGTCGTCGGTAGACATCGCGAGACACGATCTCGCCCTCACGGGAACGCCCGCGCGGCTGCGGGATCAGATCCAAAGACACCTCGACCTGCGCTGCAGCATGTTCATCCTGGACTTCTTCGGAACAGCGCCGCAGGAACAGGCGGCCGGCTTCGCCGAGCGCGTCCTGCCGCACTTCCGCTGAACCTCGGCGGCCCTTCGCCGAAGCGGCCGGCAGGGCCCTATCCTGTGGCGGCACCGGAGCGAGGAACTCGCAGCGTAAGGGGTATCCCATGACCACGGCCGACGTTCCCCCCGACACGACGCTTCCGCCGCCGACGGTAGAAGAGGTAAGTCCGGGGATCTTCGCCTACGTGCAGCCCGACGGGACCTGGTGTCTAAACAATCCTAGCTTCTTGGTCGGACGGAGCGGCGTCACGGTCATCGATAGCTGCGCCACCGCGCGGCGGTCTCACGATCTGAAGAGCGCCATCGAGCGAACGACGCCCGGACCGGTTAGCACGCTGATCAATACGCACAGCCACCTCGATCACGTGTTCGGGAACTACGTCTTCGGGCCCGGAGTGACGATCGTGGGGCACGAACGCTGCCGCGAGGAGATCGTGGCCAGCGCCGACACCATCAAGGAACGGGCAGCGAGCCTGTTCCTCGCGGTCGATTGGGGAGATATTACGATCACCGCGCCGACGCTCACCTTCGACGCGCAGATCAGCCTCTACGTGGACGACCTGCGCGTGGAGCTCATCGCCGTCGCGCCCGCGCATACCACGAATGACGTCGTGGTGTGGGTACCGGATCGGAAGGTGCTGATTACGGGCGACATCGTCTTCAAGGGGGGCACACCCTTTGCGCTGGGCGGATCGATCGTCGGCTGGCTGAGCGCGCTCGAACGAGTTCGGGCGCTGGGAGCCGAGACGGTGATCCCCGGGCACGGGCCCGTCTGCGGGCCAGAGGCGCTTGACGATGTCGCGGCGTACCTACGCTTCGTGCAAGAGGTGGCGCGGTCCGGCTTCGAGACCGGCGCCGCGCCGCTCGACGTCGCGCGCGAGGCGGACCTGGGTCGTTTCGGCGAGTGGACGGACCCGGAGCGGCTGGTCGGGAACCTGCATCGGGCTTACTCGGAGCTCCGGCAGGAGCCGCTGGGAGCTCCGATCGAGTGGGACGCTCCATTCCAAGAGATGGTCGCGTACAACGGCGGCCGACCCCTGCGATGTCTCGCCTGAGACGCCTTGACGGCGCAAGTACAATCGGACAGCCGCGCAGAGAGCGGGGATTGATTCAGGCGTCCCGAGATGACTTGAGGAGGTAGTAGTGAGTCGAGCCGAAGATCTGGCGAAGCGCTTTGAGCAGGCGAACGCGGACTTAATCGCCGCCGTGGAGGCCTGCACGGATGAACAGTGGCGGAAGCAATGCGCGGGCGAGGGCTGGGGCGTCGGCGTAGTGGCCCACCACGTCGCGGGGGCCTACCCGACCATTGCCGGGATCGCTCAGGGGATCGCGACGGGCCAAGAGTTGCCGTCGATCACTATGGAGATGATCGACCAGGGGAACGCCCAGCATGCCAACGAGTTCGCGAACTGCACCAAGGCGGAGGTGCTGGAGCTCTTGCGCAGCAACGGCGCCTCGGCCGCGGGAGCAGTCCAGGGAATGAGCGATGCGCAACTCGACAAGGCGGCCCCCCTGGGACCGTTGGGGCCGGATCCGGTAAGCGCCCAGCAGGTGATCGAGAACATCCTCATTGGCCACGCGCAGGGACACCTGCAAAGCATGCAGGCGACAGCCGGGGGGCGCTAGGGCGCCCTGCGGCCGAGCCCGCCGGGGGCGCCCGGGTCGAGGCGTTCGGTCCTTCTGGGAATCGCCAACGCCCTCCCCGCTACCACTGGGCGCTGCACGGGCCGCCGCCCGCGACGGGTTCGAAGCGACCGCCATAGCGACACGGCGGCCAGCGGGGCCGGCATCGGGGAATCAGGACGGCCGACGGCCGGCGTAGCCCCGGTGGCGCGCCTCGGGCGCCAGACGATCCGCCCCGGCCGACCGCTTGCAGCCGCGATGAAGTCGGGACTATATACCTCCAGGGCAGGGGCAGCCCGAGCGAGGAGGTGCGCGATGCTACAGCTCGCCGCGAACCTGCACCGGATCGGAACGGAAAGCGCGTTCGGTGTGCTGGCCCGCGCCGAGGCGCTGGAGGCCGAAGGGCGCGAGATCATCAACCTCGCGATCGGCCAGCCGGACTTTGCGACGCCGGAGCACATCGTGGAGGCCGCGCGGCAGGCGCTCAGCGATGGGCGCCACGGCTACACGCCCGCCAGCGGCATCCCCGAGTTGCGCGACGCGGTGGCGTCCGACGTACGGCGGCGCACCGGCGCGGCAGTCGATCCGGGAACCGTGCTGATCGTCCCCGGCGGCAAGGTCACCATGTTCTTCGCGATCCTCATGTTCGGCGAGACCGGTGCGGAGATCCTCTATCCGAACCCGGGCTTTCCCATCTATGAGTCCGCCATCGCGTTCAGTGGCGCGACACCCGTTCCCATCCCTCTGTACGAGGAGACGGGATTCTCGTTCGACGCCGATGAGGTGCTGGACCGCATCACTGCGGCGACCCGGCTCATTATCCTGAATAGCCCCGCGAACCCCACCGGCGGCGTCGTACCACGAGAGCAACTGGACCGGCTGGTCGCCGGGCTCGCCAGCCGCCCCCACGTCGCCGTGCTCAGCGACGAGATCTACAGCCGGTTCCTCTACGACGGCCGAGAGCACGTCAGCCTTCTGGAGTACGAGGAGTTGCGTGAGAGGCTGATCGTCCTCGATGGCTGGAGCAAGACGTACGCCATGACCGGCTGGCGACTGGGCTACGGAATCTGGCCGGAGCGCCTCGTGGACTATGCGGAGCGACTGGCGATCAACTGCTATTCGTGTCCGAACGCCGCGACCCAATATGCCGGCATCGCCGCCCTAGAAGGGCCGCAGGAGGTCGTGGAGACCATGGTCGCCGCTTTCGACAAGCGGCGTCGCGTGATGGTCGATGAGCTGAACCACATCCCCGGCTTCCGTTGCGTCGAGCCGGGAGGGGCGTTCTATGCCTTCCCCAACGTGGAGGGCACGGGGTTCGACTCGCACGGCCTCCAGGAAAAGCTCCTGCACGACGCGGGCGTGGCGACGATCGCCGGAACCAGCTTCGGGGATCTGGGCGAAGGGTACCTGCGCTTCTCTTACGCCAACAGTATGGAGACTATTCGCACGGCGATTGGCCGGATCCGGGCCTGCCTCTGAGCCGGCGCTCTCGCCGATCTCGGCTCCCGCTCTGAACGCGCCCACGGTCCCGTGCCCCAAGACGCGACCCCGGCACGCCAGCGCAGGCGCGCCGGCCGGCGCTCCTTTAGCAGTCCTCCAGCACTGCGTGCGCCGCGTTGTGACCCGGTGCCCCCGTCACTTCGCCGCCCGGATGCGTGCCGGCGCCGCACAGATAGAGGCCGCGGATCGGGGTGCGGTAGTCGGACCAGTCCGGCAGGGGGCGATTCGCGAACATCTGGTGAGGCAGGATATCCAGGTGGCGGATGTTGCCGTCTGTCATGCCCACTCGATCGAAGATATCTTCAGGTGTGAAGAGATCCCATTCGATGATACATTCGCGGATGTCGGGCGCGTATTGGGACAGCGTGTCGATGAGCCGTTCGCCCACCTCGCGCTTGGCGTCCGTCCAGGAACCATCGCGCAGATGGGCAGGCTCGTAGGTCACCCAGATCGACATCACGTGCTCGCCGGGCGGCGCCAGGGTGGGGTCCAACACCGACGGAATCTGGATCTGCATCAGCGGATAGCGCGTCGGGATCCCAGCCATCGCATCACGCCAGCTGGCCTCGACGTCATCGAGGTGCGGCATGACGCGGAGCATCGCCAGCCGCGTCTCATTGTCGTCAGGCTGCAAGAAACGGGAGAAATCGGGAAGCCGGCGCAGGGCGCCGTGGATCTTCAGCGAGGCCGAGCGGCTCTTGAGACCGCGGATCGCAGCGACGAAATCTCCGGGCAGCACCGCGTCGTCGATCAACCGCAGGAAGGTTGATTTCGGATCAGCATTCGATAGCACGATGTCGGCCGTCATCGTCTCACCGCTCGTCAGTTGCACCCCGCGGGCTACCCCGTCCTCGACGACGATGCGGCTCACCTCGGCGTTCGTGCGGATCGTCGCTCCCTGCGCCTCGGCCGCCCGCGCCATCGCTTGCGTCACGCCGCCCATGCCACCGCGCACAATGCCAAAATCCTCCGGAACGGTGTGCAGGTTCGTCTTGAAGTAGGCCTGCACCAAGGCGCTGCCGGGCGCGTCGATCTGGCCGTAGTCGGCGGTCCCCACCGCTGCCGCCGCAATCCCAGCGTTTTCGAAGTAGCGCAGCGCGATATCGCGCAACGGAACGGTGAGGATGGTCTCCAACACCGCCTCATCGGCCGTGCCGCGGACGTCGGTCATGATCTGCGCCAGCGTGGGAGGCGGCTGCAAGAAGTAGCGCAAGACAATGTCAGCGGCCTGCTCCCAGAAGCGGATCCAGCGTGGATACGCCTGCCCATCGGTGGGTGAAATGCGGGCGATCTCGTCGCCCGTCCGCTCGGCGTCGTTCCACATGCGGAAATGGCCCCCGTCCGGGAACATGAAGACGGCCACGGGATCCAGTGGATAGATATGCAGGCCATGCGTCCGGAGTTCGAGGTCGTCGATGACCTTGCGCTGGAGCATGTGGCAGATGTACGCGCAGGTGCCGACGCGGTAGCCGGGTACGAACTCCTCCGTCACAGACGCTCCGCCCACCACGTCGCGGCGTTCCAGCAGCGTGACTCTCAGGCCAGCCCGGGCGAGATACGAGGCAGCGACGAGACCGTTATGTCCTGCTCCAACGATGATGCACGTCGCGTCCGGCACTACGACCTATCGCCCCCAGCCCGACGGGCGGCGCGCACCGCCCACGATGTTCCCACCCGCTGAGGTGGATGCGGCGGGATAGACTCTGCGCGTCATGGTTGAGGACCAGTCCACCGGCTCCCGCGTTTTACCGGATCTCGTGCACATCGCCGGGGGCGAGTTTCTCATGGGAAGCGTATCGAATCGACCCGACGAACGGGCGGTGCATCGTGTCCGCCTCCGGCCGTACCGAGCCGCCGTGCGGCCCGTGAGCAACGGCGAGTATGCCGCATTCGTCGAGGAGACGGGCGCGGATCCACCAAAGTTCCTCGACGACGCGCGCTTCGCTGACCCGCAGCAGCCAGTCGTCGGCGTCAGCTGGTACGAAGCCACGGCCTACTGTGAGTGGCTGGCCGCCGGCTCAGGCGTCGCCTGCCGGCTACCCACTGAGGCCGAACGCGAGTACGCATCGCTCGGTGGTCTGCAGCGAGGGGCCTGGCCGTGGGGTACCACCCCGCCTGCTGACCTCCCACAGCTTGCGACGATCGCGCGTCGCAATGCGCCGCACCGGCCGAGACCGGGGTGCACCAACGGCTACGGCCTCTTCTGCATGGCGGAGAACGTCCACGAGTGGTGCAGCGACTGGTATGACGCGCGTTACTACGACGTCGCGCCCGTCGACGCTCCCGCCGGCCCGGCCAATGGCACGCGGCGGGCGAGTCGGGGCGGGAGTTGGCGGCACGCCGTCAAGTTCACCCGTCTCACAGCGCGGTCGAGTCTGGATCCGTCGTTTCGCTACAACGACTACGGCTTCCGCGTGTACGCCGACGCGTAACCGCCGAGCGGCGTAGCGTGGACGCCGCGGATCAGCGGAGCTCGAACTGGATCTGCACGCTCATCACAATCTCCTGTGTGCCGCCGAAGACCGGCGTGGCGAGCGCCTCATCGACCCCATCGCCAAAATCGACGCTTACCGGGGATGCGAACCCAAGGTCCGAGATTGCCACGATGCGCCCGAGGCTCACGCCCGCCCGTGCCGCGATCGCCTGTGCCCGTGCGATGGCCTGGTCGATGGCGCTGAGCCGGAGCTCATCCTCGATCTCCGTGCGATTGCTCACGTCGAAGGAGATCCCGCCGAGGCGCAGGTTGTCGCCGGCGGCGGCGACCGCGCCGTCAATCGTGGCGCCGACGGCGTCTAGGTCGCGTACCGTCACTCGGAGGTTGTTGGTGAAGCGGAAACCCACCGGAACGGCGCCGCGCGAGCCCGTGAACTCGAACTCCTGGTCCAGGGAGATGGACGTCGTGCGGATGTCCTCGGTCGCCACTCGCTGAATACGCAGAGCCACGATGACCTCAGCCGTCGCGAAATTGGCGGCGGTGACTGCCGCGACGGCAGTCGGCTCGAGTGCCGTGACCGACAGACTGAGTACGGCTAAGTCCGGCTCGACAGACGTCGACGCTGAGCCGATGACTGTCAGGCCACCGGACGATGATCCGCCGACCTATGCGGACGCCGTTCCCCCGCCGGGGACGACCAAGCCCATCCCGATGACTGCCGCCAGACCAATGGCGACGGTCGCTGTGAGAAATCGATACACGACTTTCCTCCCTTACTACTCCGAAGACTCAACTGCTGACAGAGACGTTCGACGGCGGGGACCGGTTCCCGGTGCGAACGACCATTCCCGAGACACTACTCCGGTTCACCTGCCGACGAACGGCACTGCCACGCGCTCGGCTCGATCTCGCCGGTGAGACGGCGGATCGTGAGCATAGCCTTGGACGCTCGCGGCCAGATCGGCCCCCGCGGCAATGCTACTATCCCGCATACACCGTGCACTCGCGCAGAGGCGTAGCGCCTGGAGCGGAGAGAATCACGAGCGACACCTGGGCGGAAACATCGGTACGGGTCGCGGACCTGTCGGTACACCTGCTGCAGGGCGGGCAAGGGGAGCCGGCGGTGGTCCTGCATCACTCGACGGGGAACCTCGGCTGGCTGCCGTTCCATGAGGCCTTGGCGACCCAGTTCGCCGTCTGGGTCCCGGACCTTCCGGGCTACGGCCAATCCGAGCGCCCGGTCTGGGCGCGTGACCCCCGGGACCTCGCTATCCTGATGAACCGCGTCCTGGACCGCCTCGCGCTGGACGGCGTCACGCTGGTCGGCCTCGGCTTCGGCGGGTTCATCGCCGCCGAGATGGCGACGATCAACCCGGGCCGATTGCGGGCGCTGGTCCTCGTTGGCGCCGCCGGGATCCGCCCGGACGAAGGCGAGATCATGGACCAGATGCTCTTCAAGGACGAACATTATTTGAAGTCATCTTTTCGCGACGACGCCGCCTACGCCGAGTTCTTTGGTGAGGATGAGTCACCCGAACTGGAACAACTGTGGGAGCTCAGCCGAGAAATGACGGCACGCGTGACCTGGCGGCCTTACATGTACAACCGGCGGCTGCCGCCCCTGTTGCGCGAGGTGGAAACGCCGTCGCTGATCATCTGGGGTGAACACGACCGGATCGTGCCCAGCAACTGTGGCGAACTGTACGCTCAGGCCTTACCCAACGCCCGTCTTGAGGTGGTGAAGGGTGCTGGCCACGTTGTGGAGCTGGAGGAGCCGGAGACGATCGCGCGGCTGATCCGCGCGCACGTCGCGGCGAGATAGCGGCGCACGGGAGGGACGCACCATGTTCATCGGTTATTTCACGGAACGCCCGTACCAGGACGCTGGCGGCGAATACATCAACACCTTGGATCTGGCGAAAAGCAATCGCGACTACGACCCGCAGGTGGGGGCGGAGCTGTACAACCGCTACCTGGACGAAAAAGTCTACGCGGAAGAGATGGGCTTCGATGGGCTCATGCTGAACGAGCACCACAGCATGCCCGGCTGCATGGGCGCCGTGATGAACGTGGAGGCGTCGATCTTGGCGCGGATCACAAAGCGCGCCAAGATCGTGCTGGCGGGCAACGTCCTGCCGATCTGGGACGACCCGCTGTGGCTGGCGGAAACGCTAGCCACGATCGATAACATCTCCCGCGGCCGCTTGGTCAGCGGCTGGGTGCGAGGGACCGGCCGCGAGAGCCTGACCCATAACTCGCCCTCGCCCTACAACTGGGAGCGGTTCCAGGAGGCGCACGACCTCATCATCAAGGCGTGGACCACGCCGGGCCCGTTCCGCTGGGAGGGCGAACACTTCGATTACCGCTACGTGAACCCATGGCCGCGCCCATATCAGCAGCCGCACCCGCCGATCTGGATCCCGGGCGTCCTCAGCAAGAACACGGTCGCCTGGGCGGCGGAGCGGCGTTACCCGTTCCTGATGCTGGCCACGGAGATGGAGCCAACCCGTCAGTCGTTCCAGTACTACGCGCAGTGCGCGCGCGAGGCGGGCTACGAGGCGGGCCCTCAGCACACCGGCTACCTGCTCAAGGTGCACGTGGACGAGACCGAAGAGCTTGCCGAGGCGACGGCGCGCAAGTTCCTGAAGGGGCCCAGCAACCCGTTCCTGGAAGGAAACCAGGGGCAGGTTCGCGGCTTCCTACAGAACCTTCCGGGCATGACTTCGCGCACGGAGGTTCTGCCAACGATCAAGACGTGGGGGGCTGCGTTCTCCCGTGGCCGGAAGAAGCCGACCCGTCCAGCCCTCCAACCGGGGCAGGTCAAGCCGGATCAAGACTTTGCGGGCACCTATGAGGACCAGATTGAGAAGCACACGATTATCGCGGGGACACCGCCAACGGTGATCGCCCAGCTCCGCTACGTCCTGGAGTACTTGCGGCCGGGCAGCATCATCTTCTGGGATGGCGACGGCGCGATGACCCACGACGACACGATGCGCAGCCTGCGCCTCATGGGCGACGAGGTGCTGCCCGCCGTGCGCGAGATCGCCGAGGAGCTGGATCTTCCCAGCCCGTTCGAGATGAACCCGGCGACGAACCAGCCCGTGTCAGCGGTCTGAAGCCGGCGGTTCGCTGTCGATCAGATCGCGGATCGCCTCAGCCGCGCTCAGCAAGTCTTGACCGCGCAGCAGGCGGGCGCATTGGGTATGGTCCACGATGCGCTGCAAAGTCGGCCAGCCGCCGTCCAGTCGCCGCTTCAGATTGTGGGAGAAGGGACGGATCGCCACCGCTGCCTCGGCCTGCGTGATCGGCGCGACCTCGACCGGGCCTTCTTCGTCCCAGTCCACGAACAGGATGTGTGAAAGGGGCGGGCTTGGGCTGGTGCGCCAGGCTGCCAGCGCGTCCACCTCCAAGAAATTGGGAAGGTGGAGCGCGGGGTCATATGGGAATCCGGCATCCTGCAAGAGGGGGATGGCATCATCGTGGACGTGCAACGCGCGCTGAAATGGGTGGATGGCGCCGGAGACAGGGTCCATGAAGATGACATCATCGCCAAGCAGCTCGAAGCCGTGCGTGCAGAGCACCAGGCAGAGCGTGGACTTGCCGGACCCGGACTTTCCGGGAATCAGCAGCGTCCGGCCGTTCCTGGTCAGCGCGGATGCGTGAAAGTGCGCGAAATAGCGCTCCGCGTGGGTCGCCGTCTCCACCATGTACCACTCGAGCTCGCGAGCCGCAGTGATAGCCGAACCGCGCTCCTCGACAACTTCGCCGTCTCGCACGATCTTCCACCGACCGTCGCGGCCAGGACGAATTTCGAACTCCACAGCGTTCTCGGACGGCTGCGAGGCGAACTGATGACACAACCGATGGATGTACTGTTCGATCTCGGCGTCGGGAATGCGCACCCGCATGTCGGTCTTCCACATGCGGTAATGGGAGACATTGGCTGCCGCGTGGCCTGCCTGCGAAGCGACAGCCGGAGGGGCTTCGGCTTCGTGGAACAGCCCGGCAGCGCGTAACTGCCCCAGAAACCGGTGCGCCAGCTCGCGGGCTGCGGGGGCAGGCAGGCCGTTCTCTCGCAGCCACGCCTCCAGCTCATCTTCGGTCCACGATGAGCGTGCGTTCCATATGGCGACCGCCTCCGGGTTGAACGCATGGGCCTCGCGCTGGGCTTCGTCGATCGCTATCGCCGACCCATCAGCCATCGCCCGTAACGTCACATCGGAATTTCGGAACAGCCGTACCACCGTCGCTCCGTCCGTGGGCCGCTCTTCGGCCCACGAGGCGGCCTTCGATCGGTCCTGATCCAACACGGACGCGGAACCGGCCGAGCCAGGGGCTCGGCCGACCGGTACAGAAGGAAGCTTACCTGACATTACAGCGTTTCGGCGCTACGACCTCGAGTGGCGGCCGCTCCGGCCCCGGCTCCTACTTCGTGAGCTCCGGCTGTGCGACCGGCTGCTCCGCGAATGGCGGGTGCGCGACCGGCTCCTACTTCGTGAACTCCGGCTTCATGACCGACTGCTCCGCGAGCTCTTGCTCTTCGAGTGGCTGTTCGAGCTGCTGCTGTTCGAGCTGCTGCTGTTCGAGTGGTTGCTCTGTGAGTTGCTGTTGTTGGAAGAGTTATGGTTCGAGTTGTAGCTGTGCTCCCAGCAATTGCCCCAGTAGACCGCCAACTCAGCCACGGAGATGAAATCGTGGCTCCCGCCTGGAGCACCAAAGATACGGATCGCGTCGCCGGTGATCTCGTCGAAGATGAGCGTGTAGATCTCGAAGGAGACGTCGTTGTCGGCGAACGGGTAGTCCGGCGAGATCGAGAGCCCGCTCACGGACTGCCAACTCCCACCTTGGCGAACCTGCACGGTGAGCGTTTCGAACCAACCGCCGTTCCAGAACTGCCTTCCCTCCTGGAAGACGATGTGGTCAAACGTCCGATCCGACGAGTACTCGTATCCGATCCAGTCATTGTCGGCGCTGTTCGCGCCATCGTGCGTGTCGTACTGGCGCGAGGAGTCTCCGCTGCCGACGGGCGGCAGGTTGCCGTCCCGAATCACCTCGATGTCGTGGTTGCCTCCGCCGGTCGGCGAGGTCACGCGAGCGATGATCTGCCCGTCCTGGGTCCAGTTAGTGCATTCCTCCGGGACGACCGCCGGCGAGTGCTGCGACGGGTCATTGCGCGAGTCCCGCTCGCAGTCGCCGAAGATCTCAAGCTCGGCGACAGAGATGAAGTCCGAGAAGCCGCCGGGGGCACCGACGAGGCGGATGCCGTCGCCGGTGACCTCATCGAACGTCAGGGTATAGCTCTCATACGAAACGCCGTTGTCGGCGAAAGGGTAGTCCGGCAAGATCGAAAGTCCCGTGACCGGCACCCACGTCCGACCCTGGCGGACCTGTACCGTGAGCGATTCGAACCAGCCACCGTCCCAGAAGTGCATCCCCTCTTGGAACACCACCTGATGGAAGGTGTGCGTCGAGGGGTAGGCGTAGCCGATCCAATCCTCAGCAGATATATCGATGCCGTCGAAGGTGTCGTACTGGCGCAGGGGATCAGCAGTGCCAGTGGGCGGCTTGTCCCCGTCGCGGATGATCTCGATGTCGCGGTTGCCGGCGCTGCCCACGGGCACACGCACGCGGGCGACGATCTCCCCCAGGTCCGTGAGATTAAGACACGCATGCCCATCAGCATGACCCGCATGGACGGACTTGGATGTGGAGGCAACGATCGCTGGGCCGACGGCCATCAGCGAGGCGAGGCCTACGGTGGCCTTGCCCGTGCGCTTCAGGAATCGACGTCTCGTCAGCGAGACTCCGCGGTCGCTGCGCTTCTCGTCCTTCACCGTCGCCCTCCGATCATCGAACGAACACAAACCGTAGCATCGGAGCGCGCCGCCGCAAGGCCCACTCGGATTCGGGTCTCAGACCGGCAGTTGAAGCTGAGAATGACTGACTCCACCTGCCTGTCTTCGTCAACCGGCGGCGTGGGCCGCCAGGCGTGAGCCCGTGCTCACCTTGATAGCAGGCGGGCCAAGCGTTCCCATCCATCGAACGGCGCAATTGGGGGGTCGGTCAAAGCACGGACTCTGGTCTCCGACTTTGGTCGAATGGCCCGCAGCGCGGCGGTGCAGGTCGAGGAGATCAACAACCGCATCAGTCATCGTACGAACGCCCATCAGCGGTGAGATACGTGTGTTCGCCGCGGGGCCATTCAGGATGGAGGGTATACGGGTCCGTTGGCACCATCTGTCCAAATCGGCGGGTCCACACCTCGAAGTGGCAATGGGGCACATCAAGAAGGCCGCCCGCCCCGGAGAGGCCGATCACCTCCCCTTGCACGACGTCGCGAGGGAAGTCCCCGACCCAGTCGTTGAGGTGGTAATAGCGAATCTCGACGGGTTCGGTGCGAACGAACTCGTTGTCCCCGATCTTGATGATCCGACGAATCTTCGCGTCGAGTTCCAGCCATTTGGATTCGCCGCCGCTCGTCGTCGGTGAGACGTGAGCGCGCGCTGCGCCAGCCAGTGTCGCAAGCAGCCCGCTGTTCTCCCCGACGAGAAGGTCGACGCCGCGATGCAACCGGCCGGACACGACCGAGGCAAACGGCCCAGCCACGCGGTATGGAACGGCGAGGGGTTCGTGGATGAGCCTCCGCGATTGGTTGCTCTGCGAATGGTTAGTGGGCGAGTGGTCGCTCGGCTGCCAGCAGTCGCCCGAGAAGACCTCCAGCTCCCCAACGGAGATGAAGCCGGCGCTGCCGCCGGGAGCGCCGATGATGCGGATGCCGTCGCCGGCGATTGCGTTGAACGCAAGACTATAGGTCTCAAACGAGACGCCGTTGTCGGCGAAGGGGTAGGCCGGGGAGATGGACAGGCCACGCACCGGCACCCAGGTCCCGCCCTGGCGGACCTGCACCGTGAGCGACTCGAACCAGCCGCCGTTCCAGAAGTGCAGCCCTTCCTGGAAGATGACGTGGTTGAAGGTCTGCTCCGAGGGGTACGCGTAGCCGATCCAATCTTCGGCGGCGCTGTTGCGGCCGTCGAAGGTGTCGTATTGGCGCGAGGAGTCGCTGCTGCCGACGGACGGGAAGTCGCTATCTCGGATCACCTCGATGTTGCGGTTGCCGCCGCCGGTGGGAGAAGTCACGCGGGCGATGATCTCTCCATCGTGGGTCAAGTTCGTGCATCCCTGTGATGCCGGTGACGTGGAGTCGCCGGACGGTAGGCCATCGCAGTCGCCGAAGATCTCCAGCTCACCCACGGAGATGAAGTCAGCGGCGCCGCCGGGGGCGCCGAAGATGCGGATGCCGTCGCCGGCGATCTCATCGAACGTCAGCGTGTAGGTCTCGTAGGAGACTCCATCGTTGGCAAAGGGATAGGCCGGGGAGATGGACAGACCACGCACTGGCGCCCAGGTCCCGCTCCGGCGGACTTGCACCGTGAGCGACTCGAACCAGCCGCCGTCGTCGAAGTGCAGCCCTTCCTGGAAGACTACCTGATGGAAGGTGTGGGCCGAGGGGTAGGCGTAGCCGATCCAGTCCTCGGCGGCACGGTCGGCGCCGTCGAAGGTATCGTACTGGCCCCAAGGGTCGGCGTTGCCGGCGGGGGGCTTGTTGCCATCGCGGATGACCTCGATGTCTGGGTTGCCGGCGTTGCCCACGGGGGCGGGCACACGGGCGATGATCTCCCCTAGGTCCGTGAGATTGCGGCAAGCGTGCTCATCCAAGTGGGCCGCCTGCGTGGTCTTCGACGTGGCAGCGGCGATCGCCGGGCCAACGGCCGCCAGCGATGCGAGGCCCACGCCGGCCTTGCCTGCCCGCGTCAGGAAGCGACGCCTCGTCATCGAGGGGTCGTCGACGTTGCGTTCTTCTGCCTTCACCGTCTCCGACCAATCATCAACGAAGGGCGGGGCAGGACCCGCGACCGCTCTGCATCCAACTGAGCCCGGGTTCGATTCGTGCCGCAACGGGCGATTGGGTCAACGCGATCGCCATCTGTTCCTCTGCTCGTCCCACTCGGGCGGGCCGTGTGCCGCGTATCGCACCCACACCTTGATAGCACGCGGGCGCGCGGCTCTAATCGACCGAACGGCGCAACTGGTGCTCGGTCGGAGCGCGGACTTTGGTCTCCGACTTTAGTCGGACGGGCTGTCGGCGCGCTCCGAGGACGGCCCAAAGCGCCGCTTGAGTTCCGCCGTGACGTGGAACGTGCCCATGTATCGCCGCTCGACGCCCGCGACGCGCTTGTGCAGCGGTTCTCCGTGCTGCTCCGCGCGCGGCACCTCAGTGAGGTGCTCGAATGTTGCATCGTCGATGCCAAGATGGTGCAGCAAGGCGCGCACCGGCTCGGGGGAGCGGATCCCGCGCAGGGGCAGCGCTTCGATAGCATGGTCCGGGTAGCCGTGGGAGCCGGCGTGGTCGGGGCGACGCTGGAGCCAGCGGAGAGTGCGCGCCAGCCCACCCCGCAGCTTGGTCTGCCAGCCGCCGCTGTAGAGTCCGTCGAACCAGACCACCCGGCCACCCGGCCGCGTGACACGGACCCACTCACGGAAAGCGGCGGCTGGATCCGTGAGGGTCCACAGGACGTGACGGCTGACGACCGCGTCGAAGGAGTCTGGGCGGAAGGGAAGGTCCATCCCATCGCCCTCGCACCAGGCAACATGCACGCCAGCGCGCTCCGCACGGTGTGCGCCGCGTTCCAGCATGGCCGGGGTGAAATCTACGCCCGTGACGCGATGTCCCAATTTCGCCGCGATGACGGCCAGGAGGCCGGTGCCCGTTCCCACGTCCAGGACATCAAGTGGGGCGGCGTCCAGGGCGTCTTCCAGCACATCGCTCCAGGCGCGCTCGACGGCTGGCGTCGCAAGGCCGTGGCCGGCATCGTGGTCGTACGCGTGGGCTCCACGGGTCCACGCACCTTTGATCGCGTCCTGAACGGCGTTGGGAGATTTGGACACGGCGATGCTCCGTTTGGCGGCGCCGATAGGGTGGACGCGCACCGTCGCCGCAGAATGTAGCAAATCGAGAGCTCGTGATCTGAAGCGACCGGATGTCTCCGCTCGGCAGCATGCGGTACGCTGGCTTTCCCGATCGCCGCCAAAGGGAGGCGCGGACGACGGAGAACGGGAGCGACCGATGAGGCACTCGACCGTCGGACGGCTGCTGGCGCTGTCCGCCGTCGTCGGTCTGCTGCTGGCACTGTGGAGCGCCGCCGGCGAGTCGGCGGCCCAGTCGAAATTCGCTTCCGACTGGCTACTGCCCAACCTCCGCGCCCTGCCCGCGAGCGATATCCATTTCGGCGCGGCCCTGGTCAACGGGGAGACTCGCGAGGTGCTGCGACTCACCACCACGACCTGGAACGATGGTGACGGCCCACTGGAAGTCCAGGCGAGCCGCCCGACGGGAGAGATCCAACTGGTCGATCAGATCGCATACACGGCGGCGGGCAAGCGCCACGTAGTCCCCGGGAGAGGCGGTGTCGTCGCGTGGCACCCGAGCCACAACCATTTTCACTTTAACGAATACGCCCGCTACATTCTGGAGCCGCGCTCGGTGGACATCGCGCTGCCGCTGCGGATATCGAAGACGACCTTCTGCATCCGGGACACAGTTCGAATCGACCGGGAGCAGGGCGCCGCCTCGCAAGGTGGCTACCGCACGTGTGACCAGGATGTTCAGGGGCTGTCCGTGGGCTGGGGCGACACGTATCCCTACGTCCTCCGCGAGCAGTGGATCGACGTCGATGACATGGCGGGGCACGCGGAATTCAACGGCTTGTACCGGCTCGTCATCGTCGTGGATCCCTCAGACCGCTTGGCGGAGACGGACGAGGGCGACAACATCAGCTTCGTGGACGTCGAGATCGACTTCGCTCGTCGGCAGGTCACGGTGTTTGAGCCAGAGAACGGCACCGACGCGGCGGCGTACGAGACCCGCGAGCAACTACCGCGCCGGTAGGCGCCCGAGCCACTCAATCAAGATGCGGTTCAGCTCGTCCGGCGCCTCCTGCTGAGTCCAGTGGCCGCACCGCTCGATATGGCCCCGAGTCAGGTTGGGAACCCACTGCTCCATCTTGCGAGCGAGCTTGGGCGATAGCACCGGGTCGCGACCGGCCGTCACCATCAGGGCCGGATGCGGCACAGCATATTCCTTGACCGACTGATCCCAGGCCCAGTTGGCATCATGATTGCGGTACCAGTTCAGACCACCGCGGAAGCCCGTCCTCTGGAACTGCTCGACGTAGCACTGCAGATCGTCCTCGCTCAACATGACGCTGCGCGGCGCGTCTTGTGGATAGCCGATCAGCACCCCACCCTGGGCGCGGACGTTGTGGAAGCCGGCGAGGACGTCAAAGCCATCGGCTGGATCGCTGGAGCGGAGGATGAGGCGACACGTGCGCCCGACATCTTGTTCCAACTCGGTCTCGGCGATGCCGGGCTCCTGGAAGTAAAACTGGTAATCCCACGTGCCCGGATTCTCCCGCATCGTCTCCAGGAAGCTGGCGGGCATCGGCGGGAAGAGGGGGGTGTTGATCCCAGCCACGGCCCGGACACGCTGAGGGTGATGCAGCGCCATGTTCCAGACAAGCACGCCGCCCCAATCGTGCCCGACGAAGACGGCGTCAGGCAGCCGCAGGCGATCCAGCAGCGCAACGAGGTCGGCGCAGATGACCTCTTGGCGATAGTCTTCCAAGTCCGGTGGGGCGGTGGTCCGGCCGTAGCCACGCATATCCGGGGCCATGGCGCGGAAACCCGCGTCCGCGACGGCCGGGAGTTGGTGGCGCCAGGAGTACCAGATCTCCGGGAAGCCGTGGCAGAGGATCACCGCGGGGCCCTCACCCTGTTCTGCCACGTGCATCTGGATGCCGTTGACATCGTAGGTACGGTGCGTCAGGTCGGCGGGCACGGCGTCGTTCCGTGTCGTCAAGCGTTGCCCTTCTCGGCGGCGCGGGCGAGGAACTTCTCCATCGAGGTGACGATGAAGCGCTCGTGCGTGCCCCTGGCAATCTGTTCTCGCTCGTCGTGCGCTTCCACTGAGAAAACGAGTCGGCGACCGTCCACCTCCGTCAGTTCGGCGCGGGCGGTGACCTTCATGTCGACAGGCGTCGGCGCCATGTGCTGCACATCCAGCCGCGTACCCACCGTGCCCTGGCCTTCTTCAAGGGTTGGAGCGACGCACTTGATCGCGGTCTCCTCCAGCAGCCCAATGAGCGCCGGTGAAGCAAAGACCGGCACACCGGGGTTCCCGAAGCGGTCGGCGGTCAATTCGGGTGTGACCAGGCGCTCCAGGGTGTCGGATCGTCCGACCTTCAACATTTCCGCCATGATCCACTTCCTCTCAGCACATCGTCAGGACGGTTGGGGAGCAGTCGTAGCTCCGGCGCGCTGGGCTTGCGTGGTCTCGGCATCAACCGAGAGCGTCTCGACCCGTGTAGGGTCACCCTCAATCGACACGCCGTAAGCATCGCGAGCGCGGTCGAGGGTGATGTAACCTTCGATGACGTCACGGAGAACGGCGTCCGGGGCCCGGGTGAGCGGGTCGCCGTAGCCGCCCCCACCCGACGAGAGCGAGATGATGCGCTCTCCGGCTTGCAGCAGCTGTTCGCCAACGATGTCCGGCAGATCGTGGGTCGCGTCCTGGCGGTCGATCAGCCGCGCCGCCGGCCCTCGGGCCGCGCCGCCCCCTTGCACGCCCTGCGGGACGTTGACCATTCCATCGAGCGCGTAGTGGACCTCCTGCGGGTCGTAGAGGGGGCCGAACACGGAGATGCAGCCGGGTGCGCCGCGTTGGCGGCCCGCGCCTTCGGAGTCCGGCCGGACCCGCATCTCGAAGATGACGAAGGGATACTTCTGCTCGATCACCTCGGACTCATCAATGTACATGAGCCCGGCGGCGGGAGGGGATTGGTAGGTGAGCCAGCCGTCGGTATCGGGACTGGCGGGACCGCCGGCGGTGCCGCTGAACAGTTGCAGCATGTAGGGTTCGTTGCGGCGCCGATTGAAGCCGGACACGACGCCGATATGCGGCCCCTGTCCCCGGCACGGCTCCGCCAGGCCGATGCCGTCGGCCAGACGGCCGAAGGCGGCATCGATCATGCCCTCGATGTGAGACGCGATCGTGCCGGTAGCCATGGAGCAGGAGGTGGGGTGAACGGGAATGCCGACGACGCAGTTCTCACGTAGCAGGACGTGGATGCGGCGGAAGGTCCCGGCGTTGTCGGGGACCTGGGTCTCCACGTCGCGCATCGAGTCGAGCACAGTAATGATGCCGGAGATGCCGGCGTTCATGGCAGTGGCGCGGCTCAGGTTGAGCCCGGTGGGAGTGCAATCGGCGTTGTCGCGCAAGTCTACGGTGACGTGGCCGGCGGCCGGGTCGACGTCGATGGTGGCTTGGAGTTCGAGGCCCTCGGGGAGGAAAGGGAAGGGATCGAAGGTCGTGTGGGCGTAAAGGCGGCCGACAGGGAGGCGTCGGATGGCAGCCTCGGTGAGGCGCTCCGAGTAGTCCAGCCACTCACGCACGAAGGCCTTCACCGTCCTCAGGCCGAACTTGGCGCAGAATTCTCTGATGCGCTGCTCACCGACGCGCGCTGCCGCAATCATGGCCAGATAGTCGCCGTACCAGACCTCGGGGACACGGATCCGTTTCTCGCACATGCGGATGATGTCCGGGATGTCTTGGTAGTGCTCCTGAATACGGACGCAGGGAAAGATCAAGGCGCCCTCGGCGTACACGTCCACCGCCTTGGGCATGTAGGTCGTCGGAAGGGCGTCGCCGATGTCCGCTTGGTGCGCTTTGACGCAGGTCGTAAAGACGTGCTCGCCCTCATAGAAAACGGGCACCAGGATAGTGTGGTCGGCGGCGTGGGTGTTGCCGAGGTAGGGGTCGTTGTGGAGAAAGGCGTCGCCTTCCTGGAAGTCGGGGTGGATCGTGGCCATGGCTTCGCAGAGGAGGCCGGAGCCGTAGACGTGGACGGGGAGGCCTTCAGGGGCAGAGAAGAGCTCATGAGCGGCGGTGGAGATGGAGGTGGACAAGTCGCGGGAGGCGAGGGTTCCGGACCGGGCGGTCCGGACGAGGGTATTTGTCATCTCGCGAGTGATGCCGTCAATACGATTGGCCATAACGAGAAGCTGCACTGGATCGATCGAACTGCCGGAGCCAGTGTTTGCGTTCGTCGACCTCAAGGACAACTCCGTACGGCTTCCCACCCGCGTCCACCGCGGCGTTAGTTTTGGCCCGACAGTTCATAGCGCGGGGGCTGCGCCCACTGCTCGGTCGGCGGGCTCTCCTGTCGCGCCAGCGCCCGCCCGCGTTCCTGCGCGTCGATGCGCCTGCCCCGAGTCGCGATCTCGCGCCGCGCCCGCTCCAAGGCGCGCTCTCCTGCCAGCTTGACCGGGTTCTCCTTCCGCTCCTTGCCGGGATGCACGCGGACTCGCCCTTCGTGCTCGAGTTGCGTCAGATGGGCGCGGACGTTTCCGTCCGCCGCCCGCCGCAGCCGCTTATCAACATCCGGATACAGCTTGAGCATGATGTCCCAACTGGTCGTTGGGCCGCCGCTCTGCAGCATCTGAAGGATCTGCTCTTCTCGCACGTTTCGGTGATCGATGTAAGAGCGGAGCCGTTCGCGCGCGTCGTGTACGAGCGGCCCGTGGCCGGGGCAGATGACCTGCAGGTTGGGGAGCTCCACCAGGGTCCGCAACGACGAGCGGTACGCGGCGAGGTCCTGGACCGTTGTGGTGCCGACGCCCAACAGTGTGTCGCCCGTGAAGAGCACACCGTCTTCCTCCAAGTAGTAGCAGACGGAATCGACGCTGTGGCCCGGCGTGGTGATGACGCGGAGTTTCCCCCCCGCGCCGAGGTCAATGACCTTGCCGTCGGTGATCGTCTGCACCCCGTTCTCCGGGAGCCGGCCCGCCAAGAGATCGATGCCGGCCTCGGGGATCAGGACATCCGCGTGCAGCGCCTCCCGCAGATCCTTCAAGTTCCCGCTGTGGTCGTAGTGGTGGTGGGTAATCCCCGCCAGCGCGATCTCCGTGCGCTCGATGGCCGCCAGGTAACCGCGCAGCATCCACTTGAACTTATCGATCGCTTCGCCAGAATCGATCGACATGACCTGGTCCGTGCCGACGAGGTAGATGTTCGTGGAGCGCGGGCGCATCGGCTCTTCTTCGGGAACCTGCACCACGCGGACATTGGGGGTGACCTGCATGGGATGCTCCAGCACGTCAAGGTCGAGGGCTGCTCGAATAGTAGAGATCGAGTGTGGGCGAGGCTAGTCGTGCGCTACTGCACCGCCGAGCGCCCCGCGATCCGGCCAAAGACCGCGCCCGCCATGAGCCCGGAGCCGCCCGCGTAGTTGTTGTACCAGAGCCCGCCCACCAGTTCGCCCGCGGCGTAGAGGCCAGGGATGAGGCGATCCTCCGTGTCCAGCACTTGCGCGCTGCGGGCATCAATCTTCAAACCGCCGAAGGTGAACGTGATCCCGCACGTCACCGTGAAGCCCAGGAAGGGCGGGGTATCGAGCGGTCGGGCCCAGTTCGACTTTGGCGGCGTGATGCCGTGCGTCCGCACGCCGTCCAGGGCGGAGGGGTGGAAGTCCCCAGGGCGGCACGCGGCGTTGAATGTCGCGATGGTGCGGCTGAGGCCTCCCGCATCGATGCCGAGCTTCTCGGCCAACTCGACGATCGTGTCCGCTTCCGCCTTGGTGGCGTAGCGCACTCGGTATTCGTCACGCAGGAGAGGCACCGCTTGTTGATCAAAGATCTGGAACGCCACCCGATGCGGGTTCTCCAGAATGGCGCGACCGTACTTCGCATACGTGTAGTTGCGGAGGTCCGCTCCCTCATCCACAAAGCGTTCCCCAGCGATGTTCACCATGATGCCGTATGGATACGAGTGCTTTTGGTACAGATCGCCCACGATGCGGTTGCCTGTGGGCGGAGCGTTGAGGTCCCAGGCGACCGCGTGCGCCCCCGACCAGTGGCCGTGCGGCTGCGCGCCGACATCGATAGCGGCGCGGATGGCGTCTCCCGTGTTGAAGCGAGCGCCGCGCACCTTGGCCAGATCCCAGCCGGGCCCCAGGTACCGGGCGCGCATCTCCGCGTTGGCCTCAAAGCCGCCCGCAGCCAGCACGACGGCGTCGGCCGCGAGCTCCTCGTCGGCGGTGGAGGTCCGCACGATTACTCCGACGACGCGGGGGCCATCGCGGAGCAAGCCGCTCGCCTTGGCCTCATAGCGTAGGTCGATGCCAGTGCGTTCCGCCGCAGCGAACAAGCCGTCCGAGAGGCCAGCGCCACCGCCGACGGCCTCGACGACCATCCCCCCGTAGAAGACTAATTTGCCCTCCACCCGGTTCGCCTGCCGGCCGTACATCAGCACCCAGCGCACGCCCTGTTCCCGCAGCCAGCGCATGGTGGGATAGGCCTGGCGGACCAGCGTGTCCGCGAGTCCGGGGTCGATGAGGCCGTCGGTGACACGAGCAAGGTCGGCGTAAAACTGGGAGGCCGGGTAGGCGCCGACATCGATGCTGCGGAGTTCGTCATCGCTAAGGTCGGGGATCAGTTCCCGGATCGTGTCGACGTCGTCGTACGGGAAGCGAAAGCCGCCGCCGCTGAAGAACGTGTTGCCGCCGCGCTCCTCGCGCGGCGCCTTCTCCAGCA
Source organism: Dehalococcoidia bacterium (assembly GCA_963663235.2). Lineage (GTDB taxonomy): Bacteria > Chloroflexota > Dehalococcoidia > Bin125 > Bin125. Next base: position 114,939 of record CAXXNO010000008.1, on the reverse strand, counting down.
CGGTAACGCGAGCGCCCTGCTCGCGCGCCGAGAGAGCCGCGCACAACGCGGCATTGCCGGCACCGACCACCACCACGTGGCGCTGTGATGCGGTCACTGCGGGATCCCCTCAATCGTGCCAGCGCGTCGGTCGATGAATCGCAGTGTAGTGAGCCACGAACGGGATGGTTCAGTACGATGGCACCGTCTCGCAGCGCAACCCTGGAGGTGCATCGTGACCGGCCCCCTCGACGGCATCCGCATCCTGGACTTTACGCGTTACCAGCAAGGACCGTACGCCACCGTCATGCTCTCGGACCTTGGCGCGGATGTGTTAAAAGTGGAGCCGCGCGAGGGCGACCCGGGCCGCAGCATCGGCCTGGAGCCGGACGGCTGGTGCGCCTACTTCGAAGGCCATGACCGGAACAAGCGCTCGATGACGGTCGATGTGCGGCAGCCCCAGGGCCGTGAGATCATCGAGAAGTTGGTGGCGTCCTACGACGTGATTACAGATAACTTTCGGCCGGGCGTCATGGCGCGCCTGGGTCTCGACTACGATTCCTTGTGCAATATCAACCCGCGCATCATCACCGCCAGCGCCTCCGGATTCGGGCCCGAGGGCCCCTACGTTGGCCGGCCGTCCTTTGACTCCATCGGCCAGGCGATGGGCGGGATCATGAGCGTGCAAGGTGGGGGACCGGACGAGCCGCCGCAAAGCGTGCTGGGGGGGATGGCGGACCAGGTGGGCGCGATGGTCTTTGCTCTGGGGATCGCCTCGGCGATCATCGCGCGGGAACGAGACGGGATCGGCCAACACGTCGATGTGTCGCTGTTCGGGTCGCAACTCGCGTTGCAAGCGTTCCAACTCACCGGGATGATGCGCGACGGTTACCAGCACCGGACGCCGCGCCGCCAGTTGCCGACCTTCGCCTACTACCCGTGCGCGGACGGACGGTGGATCTCGCTCGGAGTCCTCGATCCGAAATGGTGGGAGCCGCTCTGCCGCGCGCTTGAGCGTCCCGATCTGGTCAGGGACGAGCGATTCGCCGACCCGCACTTACGGCAGCGCAACCGCCGAGCCCTGCTTGACGAACTCGACGCCGCCTTCCAACAGCGCCCGCGCGATGAATGGCTCCCGTTGCTGGCCGAGGCCGACGTCCCCTGTGGACCAGTGCACGACTATGCCGCCGTGAGCACAGAGCCACAGGCGCTCATTAATGGGTACATCACGTCGCTGGAGCACCCATCACTGGGGGAGGTTGGAATCGTTGGGACGCCGATTAAGCTGTCCAGGACGCCCAGCGGCCCGAAGAGTTGCGCCCCTGAGCTTGGTCAACACACTGAGGAGGTGTTGATCGATCTCGGGTACGGGTGGGAAGAGATCGAGCAGCTCAAGGACACGAAGGTGATCTAGCCGCTCTGCTAGAGGTAGGAGGCGCCTCGGCGCGCGCCCTTTGGATCGGTCATCACGTTCACAAGCGCCACCGTGTCGGCGGCCAGAGCCCGCTCGATGGCCGGCTTGATCTGGCCGGGCTCCTGCACGAGTTCGGCGTGTCCACCAACCATCTCGGCCATCTTTTCGTAGCGGGCGGGCAAGAGGGCCGCGATCGGCGGGGCGTCGGACGGGAAGAAGCGGTCCTGCACCGAGTGCGCGTTGATCCCCGCGTTGTTGGCCACCACGAAGACCACGTTGAGGCCGGACCGTGCCGCCGTTTCGATTTCTATCGCCGCCGTACCGAAGGCGAAATCGCCGACAAGAGCAACGACAGGCTGATCCGGCCGCGCCGCCTTGGCTCCAATGGCATAGGGGACGCCGGTACCCATGCAGCCGGTCGTACCCGCATTCAGGCGATGCCGCGGATGAAAGCTGGGCAGGATCACACGGGCCACACCCATCGTGAGCTCGCCATCGACGGCGACGGTAGCGTCGCGCGGCAGGCAGTCACGGAGGTCACGCAGGAGGCGGTAGTGATTGATAGGCACCTGGTCGGAATCTGACTCTTCAGCGACGGCGGCCTCATTCTTGCGGCACTGCTCGGCGAGGGCCGCTATCCAGTCGGTGCTCGCAGCCTTGAGAGGGGGACCGGCGAGCGCATCGCAGAGTTGCTCGACAGCGGCGGCGCAATCGCCGACGACGCCGATCTCTAGGTTGGCGCCGCCGTACATCTCCTCCGGCACGATGTCGATCTGAGCGATGCGGACACCCTTGGCGTATCGTTGCGGATTCCCCAAGTGGAAGAGCCAATTGAAGCGTCCACCAATCATCAGAACTGCGTCCGCGTTGGAGAGCGCCGTCGTGCGCGCCGCGTTCACGCACATCGGGTTATCGTCGGGCACCGTGCCCCGACCCATCGGCGAGGCCACGAACGGGATGCCCCGATTCACGAGCCGCTCCAGCGCCGGACCGGCGTCGGCCCAGGCCGCGCCCTTGCCAATCAAGATCAGCGGCCGCTCCGCGGCGGCGAGCATCTCCGCAAGGTCCTCGATGGCAGCGGGGTCGGGATGGGGTGGGGAGACGTCAGGGGCCGCCGCGCGCCAGCGCACCTCCTCTTCGGGGACCTCCTCGGTGATGAGCTGGCCGGGAACGTCGACGTAGACCGCGCCCGGGCGGCCGGAGACAGCCTTGTTTAGGGCCAGATAGAGGTGCTCGGGAATTCGCCGGACGCCCTCTACGGCCGTGGTCCATTTGCAGGCAGGGGAAGCGAACGCCGTTTGATCCGCCTCCTGAAAGCCGCCAAACCCCCGGACGGAGCTTCGCGCCGAGCCGCCTAGGACCACCAGCGGCATAGCGCTGGATGTCGCCACGTACATGCTGGTCACGGTGTTGGTCATGCCCGGCCCACTGCTCACCACGACCACGCCGGGCTTCTTCTTGATGTAGCCCCAGGCCGACGCCATCAACGCGGCCGATTCCTCATGGCGGCAGCCGACAATTCGGATGCCAGCCTTGTAACTCTCGGCGAGGACTTCGAGTATCGGGCCGCCGGGCACGGTGAACACGGTGTCGATGCCGGCCGCAGTCAGTTGCCCGGCGATCAGTTGCGCCCCGTTGAGTCCGGCCACTTCACACCTCGTCTCCGGCCTTGCCCGTCTGGCCGTCTGCGCACGCCGCGCCCTGATCCGAACAGCGCTCACGATACGACACCGGAACTCCGTGTGAACAGCGGGGTAGACTGCGACGAACGCCCGGAGGATCTGCCGCACCGGCGTGATCACGCGCATCTTGGAGGAGGACGCGCGCCATACCGCGACGACTGTTCTACGGCTGGTGGATTGTTTTCGCCGGGTGGGGCATGCAGGTCCTGCTGGGGGCGCTGCTGCTCCACGCCTACGGCTCCTACGCCGCCGTTCTCCGTACGGAGTTTGGCTGGAGCAAGACGCTCTTCTCCGCGGCCTATTCCATGTCGCAAGTGGAGAGCGGCCTTCTAGGACCGGTGCAGGGCCGCCTGATCGATCGTCTAGGGCCACGCGTGATCACCCAGGTTGGCGTGATTATGTTCGCCGGCGGGTTCATGCTGTTCAGTCAGATCAACTCGCCGATCACCTTCTTCCTCGCGTTCTTCCTTATCGCGGTCGGATCCAGCCTTGCCGGGTTCATGGCGTTCACGGTCTCAGTGGTGAACTGCTTCGAACGGAGGCGCGCGCTTGCCCTGGGGATCATGTTCACGGGCATCGCCGTCGGCGGGCTCATCGTGCCGGCGGTGGTGTGGTCCCTGGAGAGCTTCGGCTGGCGCACCACAGCGTTCGCTTCAGGCGTCATCGTTCTGGTCGTGGGCTTGCCGCTCACCTTGATCCTCCGCCACCATCCGGCGCAATTCGGCGACCAGATCGACGGCAGGAAACCGGATGACGATTCGGCGGCGGCAGACGAGTCGCGCCGAGAGACAGTCCCGGCCCGACGGGACTTCACCGCGCGGGAAGCGCTCCGCACGACGACGTTCTGGTACCTGTCGCTGGGACACGCAGCGGCGCTGCTGGTCGTGTCGGCCGTGTTGGTGCACATGGTCCTGCATGTGCACGAGAACCTCGGCTACTCGCTGGGAGTGGCCGGAGCGATGACCGCATTGATGACGGCGATGATGATCGTGGGGCTTCTCAGTGGTGGCCTGGTGGGCGACCGCGGCAACAAGCGAGCCATCATCGTCGCCTGCATGGCAGGGCACGCCAGCGGACTTCTGCTGTTGGCCTATGCCACATCGCTCTGGATGGTGGCCATTTTTGCCATCCTGCACGGCCTAGCCTGGGGTGCGCGCGCGCCACTCCTCCAGGCAATACGGGCCGATTATTTCGGCCGCACGTCGTACGGTACGATCATGGGCTTCTCGGCCTTCGTTGCCTTCATGGGCATGATGCTGGGGCCGCTCATCGCCGGCGTGTTGGCGGACGAAACCGGCGGGTATAAGGCCGGGTTCACGGTGTTGGCGGTGCTGGTCAGCCTGGGCGCAGTCTTCTTCATCCTCGTCCGGCCACCGCGCTTGCCGGGCGAGCCTGCCGACGCCGAAGAGGAGCGGCCGAAACGTCTGGCGGTCAAACCGCTCGCGAGCGACCGTTAGTCGCGGGGCGGCACCGAGGGCGCTAGACCCCGACGAACTCCTTTTCCATCTCCGCGTTGTAGCTCCCCTCGCGGGCCGCGCTGGTCACCTTAGCGCGGTGGCGGAACACTCCCTGCGCCCGTTGGACGTTGGCCGGGTCGCCGGCCCACTTCTGGAGAGGCGTGGCCTGAAGCCCCCGCCCGTAGGAGAAGCTGAGCTGCCACGGCGCAGTATCGGCGCGCCGGTTTATGGCGTCCAGGTTGCGCGTGGCCTCGTCGTCGCTCTGACCGCCGGACAGGAAGACGACGCCCGGCACCGCCGCGGGCACGCAGCGCCGGAAGCAGCGGATCGTCGCCTCGGCGACCTCCTCCGGCCCGGCGCGCTGGGCCGCATCCTTCCCAGAAAGCACCATGTTGGGCTTGAGCAGCATGGCCTCGTACACGACTCCCTGGTCGGCGAGCGCCGCGAATACGCGCCGCAACGTGGCCTCCGTCACCGCGAAGCAGCGGTCGATGTCGTGGTCGCCGTCCATCAACACTTCGGGCTCGACGATCGGCGTCAACCCCGCTTCCTGGGAGAGGACGGCATAGCGCGCCAGGGCGTGCGCGTTAACGTCGATACAGTAGGGCGTGGGCAGGCCATCTCCGATGGTGATCACACCGCGCCACTTCGTGAAGCGGGCGCCCAGATCACGGTACTCGTTGAGCCGCTCGCGCAGCCCGTCCAGCCCCTCCGTCATCTTCTCGGTCGGTGAGCTGGCCAGCGCCGTCGTTCCCATGTCCACCTTGATTCCGGGAATGACGTCGTGGCTGCTCAGCACCTCGACCAACAAGCGGCCATCGTCGGCGCGCTGCCGAATGGTCTCGTCGAACAAGATCACGCCGCTGATGTAGTCGCCGATCCCGGGGGCGGTGAAGAGCAACTGCCGCCAGGCGCGGCGGCTCTCGTCGGTCGACGAGGCGCCGATGCTCACGAGCCGCTTCTCCATGGTGCCGAAGCTCTCGTCCGCGGCGAGGATGCCCTTCCGCGGCGCAACCAGCGCCCGCGCAGTGGCCTCCAGATCTTGCAGGTTCATCGTCCTCTCCCTCCACGCCCGTATGCCTCCTGGAGCGCCACTTCAATCCTGCCGCCCTGGCTTCACGATCTCCGTCATCGTCAAGGCTGGCGCAGTCGGCCTACGCAGTCGATTGGGATCCTTAGGAGTCGAGGCGCGATGGAGCCACCATCTCAGCCATCATGCCGACCGTTCCGATGACGCGTCGAGCGTTACGGGATGGGGCGCGAGCGCCGTGCCGCCGTGGTCCTGAGCCACGAGGTGCTGAAAGCGCGCCCGGAATTGATGCGGCGTCATACGTGCCTCCCTAGCCAGAGTGGCCAGCATCGTGGGCGACTCGAAGTCCGCCTTTTCCAAGCGGATCATGTACGCCCGCGCCACGCTGTAGGTGTAGCTGTTGAGATTGACGCAACGGATCCGCGTGCGATTCGTCACCGGATCGATCATGGCCGCAAAGGGCACGGGCACGAGGTTGCCCTCCTGCAGCGTCACCATGACGCCGTTGGGCAAGTCATCGGTCGAGTTGAGAAGGAGTTGAACGCCGCCGTGGCCCAGATCGCGCGTGTAGCCCAAGTCCGAGGTGGCAGGCCGCGCGCAGCGGAGCTCATACCCAAGCGTGTGCCCAACGACCGAGATCGGGTCGCCGCGCTCGGCGAAGCGCCGTGCCAGCTCATCTTTGACGATCCGAGCCAGTGGAACTTCCGCGAGGCGCGGGTGCCCCGCCGCATCCACCGGGAGATCGCGCCCGAGCAAACGGACTAGCTCCTCGCGGTCACCGAGCTTGTAGACCAGCCCTTCGGCCATGACGGCGACACCGTCGGCCCGGCCCATCGTCCGCCGTTTGAGGATTGCCCCTTCAACGATGTCGGCGATCGCCTCGACCGTCGTCGATTCGGGGAACTCCTCGGGGATGATGGTCAATGTGGCACCGGCAGACTTGCCGATTCCCAAGGCCAGAAATCCGGCATTCCGACCCATAGTCACAACGACGTACCAGCGCTGCGTGGTCCTGGAATCCTCCATGAGGTTGGCCACGAGGTTAGATCCGACATGGCGAGCCGTTGTGAAGCCGAAGGTCGGGACATCGCCGGGCAGGGGCAGATCGTTGTCGATCGTTTTGGGGACGTGCACGACGCGGATCCGATCACCGAGCGTCTCCGCGACGAAGCGTGCGCTCAGAGCGGTGTCGTCGCCGCCGATCGTAAGGAGATGCGTAATCCCCAGCGACGCCAACCGCTCGCAGACGCGGTTCACGATCTCCGCGTCCGGTTCGACTACGGTGGAGCGCTTGAGTGTCTCCTGGTTCAGCAGGCTGGCGCGCGCGGTCCGGAGCACCGATCCGCCGTCGAAATGGATCCGACTCGTTTCCTTGATCGTCAGGGCGGTCGTGTGCTCGCGGGGATCGAAGCTCTCGCCGGCTAGGTGGGCAAAGCCGTCATAAAAGCCTACGACGTTCAGCCCGTTGTTGACGGCCTCGATAGTGGCGGCGCCGATGACACCGTTGATCCCCGGCGCCGGCCCGCCGCTGACTAGAATCCCCATGGTCGCCTGGGGCATCGACCATTGCCTCTCGGGAGGTTCCGCGCACGTCGGTATCTATTATGGCACGGTGATCCGGCGGCCGGAGTGCGGCTGGCAGGCGGCGTCGGTCATTCGGCTCCCGGTTGCCCCGCAGTGGCCCGCTCCAGCCACCGCAGATCGCGTGGGGAGGGCCGCCGGTCGAGGCGCTTGCGCAGCCAGGTCTCGGCCACGTCGAGATGACCGGCTCGGAGGTATGCCTCCAGCAAGGTGTCTTCGAAGATCTCGCGCTGAGCGTGGCTGCCGCCGATGCGTACGACCTGATCGGCGACCGGTTCGAGGATGCGGATGACGCCGTCGAAGTCGCCGGCGACGAAGGCCGCGATTCCCTCCGCCAGCCGCGGCACCACCTCACCCGCGCGGATCTTGCCCTGCTTGTGGCGTTCACGGATCGCCGTGACCCACTGGTCCAGGGACGCCTGGTCGCCGACGCCTGCGTAGGCCAAAGCGCAGTGGACGTCGGCCCACATCAGGCCCGGCCGCCGGAACGTGGCCGCCGCGAAGTCGCGCACTTCAGCCCAGGGGAGCTCGCGCTTCGCGCCGTAGAGATCGGAGCGCCACAGTATCGAGGCGCAGTCGGCCATGAGCGACAGCGGTGGCGCCTGCGAGACGCCGGGGCGGATGTTCCGGCGGTAAATCTCCAACACCGCATCGAAATCGCCCTGGTTCAGCACGAACAGCGCCCAGTGCCAGGAGAGGTGCGTGTGCAACTCTGCCGCGCGATCGTACCCGGGGATCCAGTCAGCCAGGAAGGCCGCGCCGCTGCCGGAGTCGCCAACTTCGTAGAGCACATGCGCCATGGTGTGAGCGCCGTACGCGTTCTCGTGAAAGAGTTGAAGGGAGCGCTCCGCATTGCCATGGGCCCGCTCGAACTGAAAGTCTTCGACCTGGGCGAACGCCAGCGCGCTCAGGAACCACCAGTCATCACCGTAGGCGGGAGCCAGGCCCTCCAGTAGGACGGCCTGATCCTGGTTGCGATCCTGGGAGCCGCTGAAGCCGATCAGGCCGTACACCCCGGTGGCCTGGGAGAGCAGGAAGGCATCGCGGGGGAACTCTCGGACGTGCTCAAGGAGCATGGCCAGGGCACGCGGCGCCTGGCCCTCGATGGCGACGGTGAGCGTCTCCACGTGGCGGCGCTCACGCGCGGATGCGCCCTCGACCAGAGAACGGGCCCGCGCCGCGCCGGCACGGGCGGCCTCCCCCTCTCCGCGCAGCTGCCGCAGTCGGGCGGCGGCGACGTGGGCGAGGGCGAAACCTTCGTCGGCGGCGATGGCGGCGTCGAAGCCTTCCAGCGCCCCGACGTTGCCGGCAAGCGCCCGGTCGACGGCATCGCTGTAGCGCTGAGCCGCGGTCGCCGACTGCGTCGCGAGCGCATTGCCGTAGCGATCCTCTTGCGTGGTTTGCGTGGTCATGGCGCCTCCGATCCTAGGCGCGAGGCGCCTGCATGCCTGCGCTGGAAGAGGGGATGGAACCGTCTCGCGAACCGTCGCCCGTCAGGAAACGACGGGGCACCTCCCGCATCATCAAGTTGATCGTATCGTCGTCCATGCCCGCGTCGCGGAGGGCCGGGAGCGCCACGGTGGAGAGGAAAAGATAGGGCGTCGGTTCTGGCGCCGGTGCTGGCGGAGAGCCGGAACGCACGGGCGTGGGCGCATAGTCGTGACCGAGCATGAGGCGATGGGCCCAGCCGCGCTCGATCAACGCCTTCACCGTGGCGTTTCGCTGCTGCCAGTCGGGCCGGCCCTCCCGGCCGGGGTAGCGGTCCATCGACAGATACACCCCGCTCTGGAGCAGCGATTCCAGATAGTCAAGGTCCGTGGAATCCGCGCTATGGCCAATGCAGATGCGGTCCAGCGGCGCTCCCTCCTGGCGAAAGATCTCCACCTGCCACGTCCCCACCTCACCGGGCGCCCACGTATGCGTGCTGATGGGACAGCCGGTCCGCTTGAGTGCGCGAGCCGCTCCACGTAGGACCATCTCTGCGTGCGGCGTCACGCCCTCCTCGTCGTTGGCAACCTTGATCACCCCGGCTCTGACGTCGCTGTCTTCGATCCCGACCTCGATCTCGTGAACGAAGATGCTCGCAATCTTGTCCGGGTCACGCTCCCAGAACGAGCGCGGGACATCCCGCCAGATGCCTGTGGCCATCACGACGTTCATGCCGGACGTCCGAGACACGTCAGCGACGAGGCGCACGTCGCGCCCCAAGTCTGGCGTGGTGAGATCGATGATTGTGTCCACGCCACCGTCCTTGGCTTCGCGCAACTCGCGGGCGATTCTCGTGCGAGTCGCGTCCCAGTCGAATAGCCAGGGGTAGTGACGATTGTCCGCGCTCATGGCGACGAGGACATGTTCGTGGCTGAGCGTGAAGCCGAGCTGCGAGTCGTCGATGGGACCAAGCACGGTCTGTACCGCGACCATGGCGCATGCCCTTCCGTCCGGGCTCGCGAGGCGTCGAATCCTGCGGAGGGTAACAGAGGCACGTACACGATCATCCCTTCACAGGCACCACGTTCCGCCGCCGCTCATCGGTGAACGCACATGCGATGGGTCATCCGGATGGCTGAAGGAAGAGCTCGACGCGCTCAATCTGCCGTACGATAAGCGTGGCGAGATCGCCGAGGAATGCATCGAGATCTACAAGCGCTCGTGGACTGACGACGTCGTCGCTTTTCACGGAACGCACTACGGCTTCGCTAACCTGTCGATGGACCCGAAGCCGGTCCAGGATCCCCGTCCCGCGATTGTCTTCGGGAGCGGAGTACCAGCAGGCGCGCGCCGGGCGGCGCGCCACTGCGATGGTCTCTACGTAATGTTCCTCGACACCCGGGCGCAGCCGGAGCCGTACGCCGCGCTCCAAGACGAGGTGCGGCGGGAGTTGTCCCGCGGGGGCCGGGACGAGCGCGACTTCGCCATGTTGGCCACCGTCTCAACGCGGATCACGGCCGCGGACGATCCGCTGGCGCGCAGCGCCGATCGCCCCATCTGCACCGGCACGGCCGACCAGGTCATCGCCGGGCTCGCACGGTTCGCGGAGGCCGGTTACTCGCACGTCGTCTGCTTCTTCGAGTGTCCATCGGGCGACCTGGACGAACTAGCAGAGGAGGTCGAGCGGGTTGGACAGGACGTCCTGCCGGCCACGAAGGCGATTCCGGTGAAGGGCGGCTGGAAGACGGACCTCTGAGGGGACCGGTCCGAAGCCAGTCGGCGGCCGGGATGGGAATCCTGCCCGAGGACCGCCCTCGCCGAGCTGCGCATCCAGCGCCGAGGGTTCTTACGCCAGATCCCGGCGCACCCACTTGCTGGTGCTCTTCACGTCCTCGACGGGTTCCCCCGCGTCCTTCCAGCCGTTGAAGCCGGGCTCCAAGTGAGCGACGCTCGTGAATCCCATCTTCATGAGCACATCCGCGGCCAGCGCCGAGCGGCCTCCCTGAGCGCAGAACAGCACGGTACGGCGGTCCGGCTTGAAGTAGTCGCGGTAGTACTCGCTGCTGGGGTCCGCCCAGAACTCCAGCATGCCGCGCGGGGCGTGTTTCGAGCCGGGCACAGTGCCCAGGTCGACCCGCTCCTGAATCTCCCGGATGTCGACGACCAGCAGGTCCTTGCCGGCGCTGAGCTCCTCCTTAAGTTGCTCGATCGTGAGGTTCTCGGTGCGCGCCTTCGCTTCGTCAACGAGGTCCCATGCCTTCTTGATGGACACTGTTCCGTCCCTCCCGAACCGGATGGCGGCCGCTCGGTCGTGGACACCGCCAAAGGATCGATCGCGCGGTCGAGCGTAGCGGAATTGCGTCCTTCCCCCAACAAGGGCGCGGAACGGGCCGACCTCCCCTACAATCGGGTCGAGAGGCACGCCGATCGAGGTGTCGATCTGCCGAAGGACAGCCCGGCCACGGATTGGGAGTTACGGGTGCGCCACCCTGATGCGGAACCAGGCAGGCATGGCACGGATGCGCTACGAGAACGCCGACTACCGATACCGGATGGAGCCACCGGACGTCCTCATAGAGCTGCGCAAGATCGTCGGGGCGTAGGCGCCCAGCAGGGGGAGGCGGCATGAAAGACCTGAGCATTGGCGCGCATATCGTCGCAGGCGACACACCCGGCTTGGTGGAGGGCGTAGTCGCGGCGGAGCGAGCCGGCCTGGACACGGCCTGGGTGACTGTTGGCGGGCTGGCACCGGACCCCTTCGTGATGTTCGCCGTGGCGGCAGGCCGGACGGAGCGGATTGGGCTCGGGACATCGATCGTGCCAACCTATCCCCGACACCCACTAACGATGGCCCAGAGCGCCATGTCGGTGGACCAGATTGCGCCGGGGCGCTTGCACCTGGGCGTCGGGCCCAGCCACAAGCCGATCGTCGAGAGCATCTGGGGGATCCCGTTCGAGCGCCCGCTGCACCATCTGCGCGAGTACCTCACAATCCTGAACGCCATCCTGAAGGAAGGCGCCGTCTCATTTCACGGCGAGCTGCTGCACGCCGAGGCGAAGATTTCGGCACCGGCGCAGGTCCGTGTCCTTGCGTCCGCACTGCGCCCAAACGCGTTCCGGCTCTGCGGCGAACTGGCTGAGGGCGCCATATCGTGGATGTGTCCGCTTCCGTACATCCGCGACATCGCCGCGCCGGCACTCAACGAGGGCGCAGCCAAAACGGGGCGCGCCAAACCGGCAATGATCGTGCATACCCCGGTGGTCGTCTGCGATGACATCCAGGCGGTGCGAGCAGCGGCCAAGCGGCAATTCGGCTTCTACCAAAGCATGCCCTACTACGCGCAGATGCTGCAGGACGCAGGCTACCCGGAGGCGGCCGGATCGGAGTTCACGGAAGCGATGGCCGACGCGCTGATCATCTCGGGCTCCGCGGAACAGGTGGCCGATCGGATCGCGACGCTGCCGGACTACGGGGTCGACGAGATGCTGGCGGCCATCGTCATGGCGGGAGACGAACCGAAGCGAACGGCTGAGCGCACCCTGGCGTTGCTGGGCGAGCTGGCACAGGCCGACTAGCGCTCCGGACTCCCACCGCATCGGGGAGCGCCGATGCAATCTACCTCCGAAAGGCCCTCACCACGAACGCGCGAGGCGCTGGGGCTGTTCGCCGGGCTCCCCGATCGCTACGACCTGATGGCCGAGTTGCTCTCTTTGGGACAGAATCGGCGGTGGCAGCGGTTCCTGGTCGAACAGATCGATACTCCACCGGGCGCCCGCATCCTCGACGTCGCGACCGGCACGGCGGCCGTCGCGATCATGCTGACTGATAGAGGGCAAGGCTCGGTGATCGGGCTCGACCAGAGTGCGCCCATGATTCAAGCGGGAGCGCGGGCCGTCGAGCGCGCGGCGCTCCGGCCGCGCGTCGCGCTGCTCCTGGGCAAGGGTGAGCGCCTGCCCTTCGCCGACTGCGCCTTCGACGCGGTAACGTTCACCTACCTTTTGCGCTATACGGACGACCCAGGCGCGACGCTCGTCGAGCTGAACCGGGTGCTGCGGCCGGGTGGCATGCTTGGGGGAATGGAGTTCCACGTGCCACGCGGCGCGCTCCCGCGGCGGCTGTGGTGGCTGTACACGCGGATCGGCCTGCCAACCGCGGGCCGGCTCGTCTCGCGGTCGTGGTACGAGGTCGGCCGCTTCCTGGGTCCGAGCATCGAGGACTTCTACCGGCGCTATCCGCTTGAGCGGCAACTCGCCCTCTGGCGCGCTGCCGGCGTCCCGCAGCCGCAGGTGCGTGTAATGAGCCTGGGCGGAGCGGTGGTGATTTGGGGGAGGAAGGGCCATGAGTCTTCCGCTTTCGCATGAGCAGCGCCCGGCGTTCTACGCCCTCCATCCGGGCGGCTGGCGCGACTACTGGACGCTCCTCCATCCGCCCTACACGATCTGGCACCTGTCCTACGTCGTGATCGGCGCGGCGGCGGCGCCCGCCATCGACGGAGGACGGCTGGCGGCCAGTCTGCTGGCATTCTTCCTGGCGGTCGGCCTAGCGACGCACGCGCTGGACGAACTCAACGGCGGCCCGCTGCGCACGCAGATCCCGCGCCCGACGCTGGCGATCATCGCGGCAGCGGGACTGGTGGGGGCGATCGCGCTGGGGGTATTAGGCGCTGTCGAAATCTCCTGGTGGCTGCTGGCTTTCGTGGCATTTGGAGCGTTCATCGCGACCGCTTACAGCCTGGAGATGTGGGGCGGCCGGTTCCACAGCGACATCTGGTTCGCTGTCGCCTGGGGCGCGTTCCCGGCCCTCACCGGCTATTTCACGCAGGCCGCTTCGGTCGAGTGGCCGGCGGTGCTGGTAGCGCTCGCCTGCTTCTCTCTCTCGCTGGCGCAGCGCCGCCTATCCAAGGCGGTTCGCCAGATCCGCCGCGAGTCGGTCTTGATCGAAGGGCGGATCGTGCTGGAGGACGGGAGAGAGGTGTCGATCGACGGCCAGATGCTCCGCGCGGCGCCGGAACTCGCGCTGCAAGCGCTGGCAGTGGCGATGGCCTTGCTGGCGGGCGGCCTGGCGGGCGCGCGCCTGGTATGACCAACGGCGGTCGACCGGCGGCCTCGCGCTGACGAGCCGACGGCTGCAGACCGCGGCCGCCCGGGAGCGCGAGCGCCGTAACGGACCCGCTTGACGGGCTCCGACGGCCGGACCAGAATGCGCCCGTCTCGGACTGGACGTAACTGGTGAGCGGTGCGTTGGCGTCGCGCGGCCGGGATACCAGCCGTGCGAGCTGTCGCGACCAGGAAGCCGAGGTGCCTCAAGACACAGGATCGGCTACCGAGAGTCAACCGTCGGACGACGGCCTGCCCCGACGCCCTCCGACTCAGCGGGGCGGCGGCGAGAGCGAATAGAGGGTGGCAATGGAGTCACGGGACATAGTCAAGGCCAAACTGGCCGAATGGGGGCTCAGCCCCAGCGACGCCGATCTGGATGAGCTGGCCCCGGCGTACGAAACCATGTTGCGCTGGAACAAGATCGTTTCGGACATGCTGGATAGCAGGCCCATGACACCGGGCATGGAGTTTCCGACCAGCGAGCCGATCCTGATCCACGACATCGCGAGGTACCGGTAGCCATGATCAGCAACCCGAAGCAACTCGCGCACGCACCGATCACCGAGGTCGCGGACCTCATCAAGAAGAAGGAGACCTCCCCGGTCGAGGTCGTGGACCTCATTCTGTCGCGGATCTCGGAACTCGACTCGACGATCAACGCGTACATCCACGTCTTCGAGGATGAGTCGCGCGCCGCGGCCAAGGCGGCGGAGGCCGAGATCGCCAGCGGCAGCTACCGAGGCCCGCTGCACGGGATACCGATCAGCATCAAGGACATCTACGAGAGCGGTCCGACCACTTGCGGGTCGTCGAGCCTGGTGGGGTACGTAGCCGCGGAGGATTGCCAATCGGTCGCCAACCTCAAGCGGGCGGGCGCCATCGTGGTAGGAAAGGCGGGCACGTACGAATTCGCCTACGGGGCGCCCACGCTGGAAACACACTTCCCTCCGACCCGCAACGCCTGGAACCAGGAGTTCGAGTGCGGCGGCTCCAGCAGCGGCACAGGCGGTTCCATCGCGGCGGGCTTGGCCTACGCGGGCATGGGATCGTGCACCGGCGGCTCCATCCGTTGGCCCGCGCAGTGCTGCGGGCATGTCGGCCTCAAAGCAACGTACGGGCGCGTCAGCCGACGGGGAGTCTACCCGCTGTCCTGGAGCCTGGACCACACGGGGCCGCTGGCCCGGACGGTCGCAGATGCCGGCCACATGCTGCGGGGCTGCGCCGGCTACGACCCGCTCGATCAGGCATCGGCGAACGTTCCCGTGACCGACTTCAACGCAAAGCTCGGCCGCGACATCAAGGGCATGAAGATTGGGCTGCTGCGCACCATATACGAGGACAACTACGAGCCCGGGGTGAAGAGCGCCTTCGACCCGGCCGTGCAGGTCTTCGAGAAACTGGGGGCGGAGATCGTGGACATCCCCACCATCAACCTCCGGCAGCTCATCGCCATCGAATTCCCGAACATGTGGGCGGACGCAGCGGCCATTCACCACAGGAATCTCCGCACCGGCGGCGGCGACAAGTATGGCCGTCACACGCGGGGGTACATGCTCTGGGGCCTGCTGATGGACAGCACGGCCTATCTGAATAGCCTGCGCGCCCGGGCACAGGTTCGCGACCAGCTGCTGGACGCGCTGACCACCCAGGTGGACGCTTTGCTGCTGCCCACAGTGGGGTTCCAAACGCCGCGAGTGCTGGAGTCAGATCCTGGACTCGGTTTCCTCGGCGGCGAGTTCAGCTTCTACACGCCCATTTTCAACTTCACGGGCTTGCCCGCCGTCTCCGTGCCCTGCGGCTTTGACCAGGATCACATGCCGGTGGGGTTGCAGATCGCCGGGAAGCCGTTCGACGAGGCCACCATGCTCCAGGTGGCGTACGCGTACGAGCAAGCGACCGAATGGCACACGATGCACCCGGACATCTAACCGTCCAGGCATCAGTGCGCGGTACGCTGGGAAGCCGGCCCGCTGGGGCCGGCTTCCTGCCGCTCCCGCCGCATCGCGCCGAGTGTGCTAGAGGCGCCGTCCCCCCTCGGCCACATCGCGCTTCGGAACGGACGTGGCGGCCGCGGCCTCCAACGCCTCCAGCGTCGCCACGAACGATTTCTCCCCGAGACCCGCCGCGAGGGCGGCGAGGTACGTCTGATGCGCCGCTGCGGTGACGGGCATGGGCACGCCCGTCTCCCGCCCGGCCTCCAGCGCCAGCCCGACATCCTTGGCGGCCAGCGCCAGCGTGAAGGTCGGATCGTCGAAGCGCCGCCCCAGCATGTAGGGCATCAGGAAGACATGAGGCGCCGCGCTCCCGACCTTCAACATCTCGTAAAGCCGCTCTGGATCCAGGCCGGCCTTGGCGCCCAGCACCAGTCCTTCTTGCACCAGCTGGCCGGCACAGAGGACGATGAGGTTGTTGATCAGCTTGACCAGGCAACCCGACCCGGCTTCGCCAACGTAGAACACGTGCTCGCCGATGGCCTGGAGAATCGGTTCGACCTTATCGAAGGCCGCACGGTCTCCGCTGGCCAGCACCGTAAGCGTGCCCGCCCGCGCCCGCCGCACGCCGCCGGTGACCGGCGCGTCAACGTACAGCACACCCTGCGCCCGCTCGTACTGCTCAAGGTGGCGCGCCATCGAGATTGAGTTGCTGCTGAGATCGATGTGGACGTCGCCGGGACGCGCCCCGGCCAGAATGCCGTCGGCGCCCGTCGCGACAGCGTCAACCTCGGCGGGGCCGGGCAGCGAGGTGACGACGATCCGACACCGCTCGGCAACCTGGCGCGGACTGTCCGCCCACGCCGCGCCGAGCTCCAAGAGATCGGCCCCAGCGTCCGGACGCTGGTCGTGGACCACCAGATCGTGGCCGGCCGCGATGATCTGGCGCGCCATCGGCTCGCCGATGTTCCCCGTTCCAATGAACCCGACCTGTGCCATCTGGATCCTCCAAGCCATCGCCCGCCGGAGCGCCCGTCGTCCCCCCCGGAAGGCCCACACAGCCTAATCCCTCCCGGGCGGCATCGGCACCGTCTCCGCTCTGGCCGGCAGAGCGAGTATCTTCAGCGTGGGCGGCGGGCAGCGGCTCGGCCCACGAAAGGGTGACCGATGTTCGTGGCGATGAATCGCTTTCGCGTTGCCGCAGACCGGGAAGCGGACTTCGAGCAGATGTGGAAGGAGCGCGAATCCTATCTGAGCGATGTGCCCGGCTTCGTCCAGTTCGCGCTCCTACGCGGCGACAACGCCGGCGACTACATCAGCCACAGCGTCTGGCAGGACCGCGACGCGTTCTTGGCGTGGATGCGCAGCGATGCATTTGTCCGCGGGCACGCACAAGGATCGCTGGCGGGCGTGCTGGAGGGGGCGCCACTGGTCGGCTTGTATCAAGCGATCATCGTTGAAGACAAAGAGCGCCGTACGCTGGACGAAAGCGCGCCGGAGCCACACCGGACGATGAAGCTCCCCGGCCACTAGGCCCTCCGCCTCTCCCGCCGACAGCGGCGGATCAGGCGAAGCGTCGGCGCATCGCGGGAACGACCTCGCGGGCGTACACGCGGAGCGCCTCCTTGTCCCACGGCGCCCGCAGCGCGATGTTGACAGCCTGCGCCCCGGCGTCGATGTACTCGGCGATCCGGTCCGCGGCATCATCGGGCGTGCCGAGCAATGAACCCGCGATGATCTCGTCTGCTTCGGCGCCCCACTGCTCGCGTACGCTCGCCTCCATTGCCTCGACACGCCCGCGACCGGCGACGAGGTTGAAGCGCAGGTTCACCGTCCGGCCGATCGTGGACGGATCGCGCCCCTCTTTGGCGCACCAGTCGTCGAGGACGCCGTTGAGGTGCCGAAATCGCTCCGGCCCGATGTAGGGGACGTTCCAGCCGTCGGCGTAGCGGGCGGCCATCCGCAAGGTCCGTCGCTCGCCACCGCCGCCGATCCAGATCGGCAACCGCTCTTGGACCGGAGGGGGTTGACAGGTAGCGCCGAGGACCGTGAAGTGCGTTCCCTTGAACGTGGTTCGCTCCTGCGTCAGCATGGAACGGACGATCTGCACCGCCTCCTCCAGCGCGTCCAACCGCTGCCCGAGGGGCGGGAAGCCGTAGCCGTAGCCCTTGAATTCAGGCTCGTGCCAGCCGGCGCCCAGGCCGATCTCCAGGCGCCCGTGTGAGATATGGTCGATCGTGGCAACGGCTTTGGCCAGTAGCGCGGGATTCCGATACAAGGCACAGAAGACCAGGCAGCCGATGCGGACACGCTCCGTCTCGGCCGCAAGCGTCGCGAGGCAGGCGACCGTCTCGAAGTGCGGGCCCATATCGTCTCGCGGGGGCGCCTCATAGAAGTGGTCCCAGAGGGAGATCCAGTCGAGGCCGTCCTCTTCCATCTCACGCCAGAGGGCGCGGAAGTCATCCATCGCCATGTCCTGCTGGCCGGTGTGCACACCGAAGCTCACGCTCATCCCGGGCGCCCCTCTCTGCCGTGTCGTGTGAGTCTAGACCGGGCGGGCGCATGCGACGACGATGGCCGATGAACTGGGGATCACGAGGTACGCCATGGTCAGACTGGCCGTCCTGCCGCCCGACTTCGCCGAGGCGCTCCGCCGGATCCCGATGCCGGCGTTCGAGCCGGCGCCGTGGATCACGCCCCCGCCGCTCAGCGAGGCGCGCGTCGCCCTGGTCTCGACGGCGGGGATCCATCGGGCGTCGGACCGGCCGTTCGACGCCGGGGCGACCGATTACCGCATCATCCCGGACGATGTGGCTGCCGCCGACATGCAGATGAGCCACGTCAGCGTCAACTTCGACCGCAGCGGCTTCCAGCAGGACGTCAACACGATCTTTCCGCTGGAGCTGCTGCATGAACTCGCCGCGAGCGGCGAGATCGGCTCCGTGGCGCGCTGGCACTACTCGCTGATGGGCGCCACCGACCCATCCGAGATGCAGCAATCGGCTGAGGCGATAGGCCGGCTGCTCAATGGAGACGGAGTCACAGCGGCGCTGCTCGCGCCCGTCTGACCGGCTTGCACGCGCGCCGTGGGCGGGCTGGCACATCTCCTTGAACGCAGCGGCATCGCCACGGCGTACATCAGCCTGATCCGCGAGCACACCGAAGCCATCCGACCGACGCGGGCCCTCTGGGTGCCGTTTGACCTGGGCCGCCCGTTCGGACCGCCGCATGAGCGCGCCTTCCAGCTGGACGTGCTGCGCGGCCTCCTGGCGCTGTTTCCCACGGCGGCCGGACCGACGATCGCGGACTACCCGCACGAGGCGCCCGCCACCGAGCCGGACGAGGGGCCCTGGGCTTGCCCGGTGGCGCTTCCCGCGCGGGATCAAGCGGAGGGCTGGGAAGCCCTCCGCCAGCGATTGCTAGACGAGGCGGCGCTCCTGCGACCGTGGTACGAGGAGGCGCGGCAGGAGCGGGGGCGTACATCCATGGGAGTCAGCGGTCTCGGTGCTGAGGAGATCGAGCAGATGGTGGCCGTTCTCGCCGGGTACGCATCCGGCGAAGCGGTGGAGGTCCCGCCGAAGGCGAACCGCGACATGCCGGAACTGGCGAAGTACATCGCCGATGACCTCAAGGCGTTCTACTACGAGGCGGCCACAGCGCAACCGGGGCGCGGATCGCCCGGGCCGCTCGAGCTGGACCGCTGGCTGTTCCACGAGACGGTGCTGGGCGACGTGATCTATCGCATCCGCGACCGACTGGCGGCTTCAAGCGACGAACGAGCGCGACAGCTGCCCATCTTCCTCGTGCCAACCGCCTTTACACATCGTCCCGGGACGTAGGCGGGGGACGCCGGCGGCGGCGGCGCGGATTCGGAATATCGACGCCTACGGCACCCTGTTCGACGTCAGCGCAGCTGCGGTGAGCCACGCCGGCATCGACAACCACCTCGACGCCGTGCTGTCCATCGAGGAGGTTGGGATCTACAAGCCGCACGCATCGGTGTACCAACTGGCCGTGGACCGCCTTGGGGTCGAGGCGGATCGGATTGCGTTCATGTCGGCGAACGCTTGGGACGCGAGCGAGGCTGGCACATTCGGCCTGCATGGCGTGTGAGTCAACCGATTTGGCCGGCGACCGGAACGATGGCCAGACCGACCCGCCCTGGAGATTCCCACCCTCGCCGAGCTACTCGCGGTGCTCGGCCTGCGCGATCAGTAGGCGGCCTCGAGCAACTGATAGATGCTCTGCTCGTCGACCGGACGCGGGTTCGTCGCGACAACGAAGTCTACGATGGCGTCCTGCACGATCCCGGGGAAGTCCTCCTTGGTAACGCGCACCTCGGACAAGCACGTCGGCACGCCGAGATCCGCGATGAAGGTGCGCAAGGCCGTGATGAACGCTCGCGCCGCCGCCTCCTCCGACATCTCCCGCGTATCGATATCGAACGCCTCCGCAAGGTGCGCCTGTCTCGCCTGGCTCACCGGGAAATTGAAATCCATGACATGCGGCAACATGATGCACGAAGTCACGCCGTGGGGAACGTCACGGCGCGCGCCGAGTTGATGTCCGATACCGTGGCTCAGACCGAGACTCACGTTCGGGAGCCCGAAGATGCTCATCCAGGCCGCCAGCTGACAGCGGCCGCGGGCGCCGATGTCCTCGCGATCCTGGGCGGAACTGGGCAGGTCCTGCACCAGCGTTTGCAAGGCGGCCCGCGTCAGCCCATCGACGAAGGGCATACGGTTGGTTGCCAGGTAGCTCTCGACACAGTGATCGACGGCGCGGATACCGGTGGATGCCCAGAGCCACTCGGGGGTGTGCACCGTGACGGTCGGGTCCAGATAGCTCACCACCGGCGTCAGGACGAGATCGCCGTAGACCTCCTTGACCTGCCGCTTGGTATCCGTGATGCCGAGAAAGCCGTTGAACTCTCCCGCCGAGAGCGTGGTGGAGATGGTGATGTGCTTGGGCGCGTCCTTGTTCTTGAGCTCCCGCACCGTGAGCTTGTCCGGATATTCGAATTCGTAGCGGTAATTATCGAGGTCCTCCGGGGTGGACAGGTTGTCGGCCAGGCACATCGCGACCCCCTTGGCGCAGTCGATGGGACTGCCGCCGCCGAGGCTCACTAGAAAATCCACCCCCGCCGTCCGTGCCGTCTCCGCCACCTCCAGGACAGACTCGCGATGGTTGTGCTGGCTCACGTTGTGGACTACCGCCACGCTCTTGCCGGACAGAGCGCCCTGAATTCGGTCCACGACGTTGGTCTTAGTCGCCAGCGTGTTGCTGGCGATGATCAGCACCTTGGTGCCGCCGAACGCGTCGACCTCCTCCCCCAGCGAGTCAACCGCATTGGGCCCGTAGCAAACGCGCTCCATCTTCGTGAGTTGGAAGACGCCGCTGTACGTGTCACCGTTCGCTGCGGTCATGCGAATCCTCCTTGAAGACGTGCGCGCTCAGACGCAGCGGCGACCCGAAGTCAGTCGAGGTGGTACACCTTGGCGGCGGTGTCGTGCAGGACGGCACGGAGTAGATCATCCGGGAGGTCGCTCAGGTATTTCTCGATGTACTCGTTGGGGGAGTCGGCCACGGAAGCCGGCCCGGGTGACATGCTGGTCGGGTGGGGGAAGTCCGTTTCGTACATGATGTTGTCGGGGAACGTCTCCAGCGCCAGTCGCGCCGACTCTTGCTCGAACCAGAAGCAGCCATAAATCTGCCGACGGAAGTACTCGCTCGGGAGGAGGCCGAATTCCGGATGGTCCTGGGCGCCGCCGTTGTTCTTCCACTGCCAGTCCAGCGCCTCGATGAAAAACGGCAGCCAACCGACTCCACTCTCGACCGATACGAAGTTCAGTCGAGGGAAGCGATGCGCGACACCACCGACGATCACCTCGGTAATGGCGAATCCGTTGTCCAGGAAGAAGAGCACCGAACCGGAGATCACGCGCGACTTGGCATGATGGCCAGGCCACACGACGGGCTGATCCAGATTGCCGCCCGCGATATGGAAGTTGACGGGCAGACCCAGATCTTGCGCCGCGGCCCAGACCGGATCCCAGTGCGGGTCGGCGAGCCAGGGGAGGCCGAACGTCTCGGTACGGGCGCCGAAGAGCACTCCTTTATGCCCCATCTTGGCGCAGCGTTCGATCTCCTTCACCGCCGCATCGACGTCCCAGAAGGGCAGCGCGCAGATCGGGATCAGCCGCTGCGGATCAGCGTCGCACCACTCGGTCAGGAAGTCGTTATAGGCGCGGCAAGCCTCCAGCATGAGCTCGGGATCCTCGAGCGTGAGGAAACCGCCCGCGCCGAAGCCGCAGACGTTCGGGTATATGACTTGGGCGTGCAGCCCCACCTCGTCCAGGAGCTTGAGGCGGGCCGACGCCTGGTAGGAAGCGGGGTGGGCGTCGGCCAGGGTCGGCGGGTGGGAGGGGAAGGGGCTATCGTGTCCGGCATAGGCCAGCAGCGCGGTGGCCATTACCCGGTGGCCGTTCCAGATCCACATGTCGTCGATCTGACCGCTATCCTGGCGCGGACCGCGGGGATCCGGCACGACGCGCGGAATCTTGTCGCCCCACTTCTTCGCCGAGAGCCGGGATGTCCAGAGATCCTCGGGCTCCGAGATGTGAGTGTCCACGTCGATCACGCGGATACGATCGACGACAGCCGTAGCCATGACACAGCTCCCTTGCTCAGGCGTCATGAATGCGACGCGGCCCGTTGATTCCCGACGATAGCGTCCTGCCCACAGGGCGGCAAGGGGAGCGTATCCTCTGTCAGGCCCGGCAGATCCCAGAGAGGCGGCGCCATGCTGGATCTCATCGTCCGCGGTGGACGGGTTGTGACACCGGGAACGGTCGCGGAGCTCGATGTGGGGATCAAAGACGGCCGCATTGCGACCGTCTCCGAGTCGGGCGTCGAGACAGGCGACGCCGCACGGGTAATCGAGGCGACGGGCAAGATCGTTCTCCCGGGAGCGATCGAGCCACACGCGCACATCGGTGAACTGGTGGCGGAGGCCTGGGCCGGCCGCCGCGATGTCTACACCCAGTCATCGGAGGCCGCCAGCCGCGCCGCCGTGTTCGGCGGAGTGACGACGGTCGTTGATTTCGCCAGCCGGCCGCGCCGGTCCGAGGGGCTGCCGACTACAACGATCGTTGAGGACATCGAGCGGCGCCGAGGGACGTTCGCCGGCCATTGCTACACAGACTTCGCCTTCCACTACATCCTGACCGGGGAGGTGGCGCCGGAGACCGTGGAGCAAATCGAAGAGGCTGTTCAAGAGGGCAACGCGAGTTTCAAGGTCTTCACGACGTTTGGTCGCACACGAGTGCCGCACGGACACCTGGCGGTCGTGTTTGCGAAGGTGGCGAGACACGGCGGCATCATGGTCGTGCACGGCGAAGATGACGACATCGTTCGACACATGACGGAGACGCTCAAGCGGCAAGGTCGAGACCAGGGGTACAACCTGCATCTAGTGCACAACAACCTTTCCGAGGACATCGCCTTCCGGACAGTGATCCAGCTAGCCACACACACGGGCGCTGCCATCAACTTCCTGCACACCACGGCCGCGGAGGGAGTGCAGGCGATCGGGGAAGCGCGGAGCGACGGCCTGCCGGTCTACGGGGAAGCGCTGCACAACTATCTCCACTTTACCAGCGACGACTACCGCAAACCCGAGGGCACCGCGATCCACACTTACCCGGCCATCAAGTCGGCGGAGGACCGGGACACTTTGATCGAGGCGCTGCTGGACGGTCGACTGTCGACCCTGGCCACGGACGAATACACCACGACGAAGGACGTCAAGCTCTACGGGAAGACGATCGAGACCGTCTGTGGCGGACACAACGGGATCGAGACGCGCGTCCCGGTGGCCTACACCAAGTTCGTGGTAGAGCGGGGAATGTCGCTCGATCGCTTCGCCGCGATCACAGCGACGAACGCAGCGAAGATTCTCGGTCTTTACCCACGCAAGGGAGCGATCCTGCCGGGCGCCGACGCGGACCTCATGCTCCTCGATCCCGCCCTAGAGAAGACCATCACCCTCGGCGACCTCCACGCCGACTCCGACTACAGCATCTGGGAGGGCTTCAGCTGTCACGGTTATCCGGTGATGACCATCCTGCGGGGCAAGGTGATTGTGGAGGATGGGGCGCTGCTCGGCAGCCCCACGGACGGCCAGTGGCTCCGGCGCAGGGTTCATGAAGAGGTGCTCTCCGGACCGGTGGTATGACGCAGGATGAACACAATGTCTCTGCTCGAAGAACAGGTCCAGCGGCTGGAGACATTGAGGCGATCCGGCGACCGAAGCTGCGCTACGCCGAATATCTGAGCGAGGGGCTATCCGGCGACGGCCCCTTCCCCCGTGACAAAACCGCCGCCCGCTCCTTAATGGCGGGCTGCAGCCAGCGCAGCGCCTCGCCGATCCGCTCGACGACCCCGTCCACCTCATCTGGAGTCGTGACCGTGGAGAAGGCGTACATGCCGCGGGCCACGGTGAGGATCCCGAGCGTGATGAGTTTCAGATGGAGGAGGTGGAGCAGCGCCTTGTCCACGCGCGATGCTTCTAACGCGTCGCGCGGCGGTCTGGCAGCAAAATGCAGGTTGCGCAGCGACCCTACCCCCGTCACCTTCAAGGGAGCATTCTGCTCATCGGCGACCCGCCGCACTCCATCCGCGAAGCGCTCGCCGAGTCGATTGACGTAGGCGATCGTATCGGCATCCAGTTCCCTCAAGGTCGCGAGACCGGCGACCATCGAGACAGGGTTCGCGTTGAACGTGCCGCTGTGGCTGAGGTGTTCAGGATTGAGCGGTGAGAACTGCTCCATCAGGTCCCGTCTCCCGCCGAAGGCACCCACCGGGAAGCCACCCCCGATGATCTTGCCCAACGCTGTGAGGTCCGGCCGCAGGCCGTAGATCTCTTGCGCGCCCCCGCCGGCGAGCCGGAACGAGATCACTTCGTCCAGGATGAGCACGACTCCACGGCGCGCCGTCTCGGCGCGTAGGTGCAAGAAGTAGTCGTTGAGCGGCGGGAGCATTCCGGCGACGCCCATGATCCCCTCAACGATCACGGCCGCGATATCGTCGCCCCGCTCGTCGAGCAGGCGAGCAATCTCGTCTTTATCGTTGAAGGGGACTTCCAGCACATGGTCGGCGACGCCGGGAATCAGGCCGAGCTGCGGCCGCCCGCCGGCCACCAGCCAGTCGTCGTGCGCGCCGTGATAGGCGCCGACCATCTTCACGACATCGCGCCGGCTGGTGAACGCGCGGGCCGCGCGGACCGCAAGCATCGTCGCCTCGCTGCCGGTGTTGGTGAAGCGAATAGATTCGAGGGAGGGCAGCCGCTCGCGCAGCGTCTCTGCCAGTTCCAACGCCGGCCGGTTCGCCGCGTTGAACGCCGTGCCACGACCCAGCTGCTGCGTCACGGCATCGACGACGGCGGGGTTTGCGTACCCGAGGATCTGGGCGGACCAGCAGTTCGAGCAGTCGAGCAGGCGATTGCCGTCCGCATCCTCGACGTACGCGCCAGCGCCGCCGTCCAGGAAGAGCGGGTAAGGCTTGAAGAACACCGTCTGCCGCGTGTCGCCGCCGGGAAAGGACTCGCGTGCCTGCTCGTAGAGACGCGCCGAAGTCGGGGTTCGCCGCCGGTAGCCCTGCTCAACCTCGTCCCTGAGCGCGTCGGCAGCAGAGGTCATCCCGTCGCCTCCTTCCCACCCCAGGCGGCCCGGCCTCCGAGCCTCACCGCGGGCGCGGCTTCCGCCGCGATCGAGCCGATGGCCTCGGACAGCCTCGCCACGAGGGCGTCCAACTCATCGTAGGTGACGTTGAGTGGGGGGCCGATAAGAACGGCGTCACCCTGCACCCGGCCGCGATGCCGATGCAAGGGTAAACGATGAGTCCACGCTCGAACGCGGCATGGCGATGTGCGCGGCGAGGACATCCCAGTGCTCCATGGCGAACCAGCGCGCTGTGCGGCCGTTCCGGTCATCACCTCGTCGGCAACGATGAGCAGCCCGTACCGATCAAAAATCTCGCGGATCATCGGGAAGTACCCGGGTGGCCGCCGGAAACAGGTGCGAGGCAAGCGACAAGACCTCGGCCGTCCGGCCACCGGAGAGATAAGAGTGCTACCCTGCCGGACGCCGCGAACCTGAAGGGACCGCACGATGCCCAAGCCCGGGATGCTGCTGTTCGCGGAGCCGGGTGACCGCAAGGCCGCCATCAAGGTGGCCCAGGAGTTGGAACGGCGCGGCTTCCCGCGCGTCATCTGCCCCTACGACTACGCCGTGCCACAAGGGGATTGGATCTCCGGCATCTCCGAGGTCTACGACAGCCTCAGCCTCTGCACGGCGATCCTTCAAGCGACGAGCACGCTCATCGTCGAGAGCGGGATCACGGTTACCTATATGCGCCATCCCGCGGACCTGGCGGGCGCTGCGTCCTTCAATCACGAGATCAGCGATGGGCGCTACCTGCTGGGCCTCGGCACGAGCCACGACGCGATCCTCAAGCGCTTCGGGATCCAGCCGCAGAAGCCGCTGGCACACATGCGCGACTACGTGGAGCGAATCCACGCCGCCGCGCCCCGCCAGCCGCTGCCGCCTATCCTCATCGGAGCACTCCGGCGCAAGATGACACACCTCGCCGGCGAGATCGCCGAGGGTGCGCTTGGGGGCAACTGGCCGCTCTCACACGTGCCCGAGTTACGGAAAGAGATCCCGGCCGCGAAGCGCGACACCTTCCGCCTAGAGAACATCGCCCCGATCTGGATCACCAACGACCGCGACGAAGGACTGGCGTTCGTGCGACGCTTCCTAGGGCTCCACATGCGGCTACCCAACTACACATCGTTCTTCATCGAAGCGGGCTACGAGGAGGAGGCGCGGCGGGGCATGGCCGCCGTCGAGGCGGACGACACCGCTGCGATCGACGCGTCGATCTCCGAGCGGATGGCCGACGACATCGGCATTTTCGGCTCCGTGCCGCAGATCCGCGACAAGGTCGAGGCATGGCAGGCCGCGGGAGTCACGCTCACCGTGTCGACGCTCTACACGAGCCCGGATCAACCCGACGCGATCATGCGCGTCGCCAAGATGTTCGACTGACTTTCGGAAGTGCGGTAGCGGGCGCAGCCTGGAGGCGCCCTTCGCCACCGTCATGCCGTTGGCGTCACCACGGTTGCATCCCAAGCCTTGAAGCCACCGACCAGGTCCGAGACCTTCCGCAAGCCGTGCTGCATTAACAGGCTCGCCGCGATGGCCGAGCGATAGCCGCCCGCACAGTAGATGACGATCTCGCGGTCGCGGGGCAATTCGTTCACTCGTTCGTCCAAGTGGCTCAGCGGGATATTCAGGCTTCCCTCGATACGACTCATCTCGTACTCGGATTCGCGCCGCACGTCCAGGAGAAACGATGGGGCCGGGTCGTGGAGGCGCTCAGCCAGGGTTGCGGGAGCCAGACGCTCAAAGCGTTCGATCAGGTCCGGCTGCGCCTGAACGGCGCCCATGCCGCCGTCCAGATAGCCGGCCATGTTGTCGAAGCCGACGCGCCCAAGGCGGATCGCCGCCTCTTCCTCCCGGCCCGGCTCCGCGATGATGACGATCGGACGTTCTCGACTGAGGAGCGTCCCAGCCCAAGTGGCGTACTGGCCGCCGAGGCCGAGCTCCATCGTGTCAACGAGGTGGGCGGCCGCGAACTCACCGGGATCGCGCACATCAATCACCTGCGCGCCGGCGTTCTTCATGCGGAGCACTTCCTCCAAAGAGAGAGGGATGAGCTCGGACTCCAGCGCGCTATCAAGCGTGGGCCGCTCTCGGCGGTTGAGGTCCGCATCGTAGGAGAAGTAGGCGGGCACCTCGGACTGGTCAACGGTCACGAGGCGTACGAACTCTTCCCTGCTCATGGGCTGGAGGGCGTAGTTGTACTGACGCTGCACTCCCATCGTGGAGGAGGTATCCGTACTCAGGCTCTTGCCGCAGAGCGAGCCGGCGCCGTGGGCCGGATAGACGATCGTTTCGTCAGGAAGGGGTAAGAGCTTCTGGTGCAACGAGTCGTAGAGCATGTGCGCCAGTTGCTCTGCACTGACGCCTACGGAGGCCATCAGATCCGGCCGGCCCACATCGCCGATGAAGAGGGTATCGCCGGTGAGCACGGCGTGGGGTTCCTCGGTGTCCTTCTCGAGATCGAACACGAGGATCGAGATGCCCTCGGGTGTGTGTCCCGGCGTCTCTAAGGCCTGAAGCTTTGTCTTGCCGAACTCAATGATGTCGCCGTCGTAGAGCCGGGTGAAGGCATAGTCGGCTTCCGCCTTCGCGCCCAGAAAGATCTCGGCGCCCACCCGATCCCGGAGCTCGATGTGGCCGGCAACGAAGTCTGCGTGGAAATGCGTCAGGATCACACGCTCGATCCGGAGTCCACGAGCATCGGCCTCGGCCAAATACTCATCGATGTCTCGCCGGGGATCGACGATGACCGCGGCGCGGCTCTCTTCGTCGCCGATCATGTACGAGGCATGCGCCAGACAGCCCAGATAGAACTGCTTGAGAAATATCGGCGATCTCCTTGTGGAATGAGCGCTCGCGACCGGCCAAACGCCGCCCAGTCACGTGTGGCGCTCGGCGCAAGTCTACAGGACCGGTCGATCTGCGGAAGCCGTTGCACTGGCTACGCCTGTGCGGAGCGACGATAGGCGTCCGGGTGCGGTTTGAGGGGGCGGAGCATCCAATACGGCCGCCGCTGGGGCTGGTCCGAGGCCGGCCGGGTCAGGTCCAGCCATTCCTCGAAGATAGAGCGCGATTTCTCGGTGTCCACCGCGATATCGCTGTACTGCCCCTCCGTGGCTGGGGAAAGCCGCACCTTCTGGTGCCAGCAGTGCTGACCGCTGATCGGGTCGGGCTGGACGGCGAAAGTGAGGTTCTGATGCACGCCGCCATCCGACCACCAGATCCGCTCTGAGTCGCGATCTCCGGCGAAGGGCCCTGCGCCGTGGATACGACGCAAGCGCCACTGATCGCCCTCGTGGTCGATCGAGACCAAGGCCGAGTTCCAGCGGTCGCTGCCGTGATCCTCGTGAAGCCGCCAGCGACCTAGATGATGCGAGCAAGCCACGACGCCGGGGCGCACGGACTCCGTCACCCACACGCGATCGACGAAGTGGCCGATGGCGGTCTCCACGCGCACGAGGCCCCCGGTCTCGACGCCGACCCGCCGCGCATCTTGGGGATGCAGCCAGACGGGGTTGACGTGCCCAAGTTCGTGCAGCCATTTGGCTCCGTTGGTACGACTGTGGATGAGCGTGGGCAGGCGGAACGTGGGGAGCAACACATACTCGTTCTGGTCGACATCGATCCGTGAATGATGAACCTGGCTCACGACCTGCGGCATCGCATTCCGCTGAGCGCTCCCGAGGGGGTAGATGGGGACGGCCAGCTCCGGCCAGCCCCACTCCTTCAGCGTCGGCGAGAAGAACTCGAGCCGTCCCGACGGGGTGGGAAAGCCCTGGACCGCAGCGCCGGAGTCATCGGACACACCGAGGCGCACTCGTGCTTCCGCATCGCGGAACGGCCCTGGGTAGGGTGCGTAGTTGACCTTTGTCGGAGCCGACGCAGCCCAGAATGCATCGTCGTGCTGGACCGCGTCGCGGAGCAGCCCGGGGTCGATAGGGCGCTGGTGTTGCGCGTAAACATCACGCGTGACCTCAAAGGCTCCCCGCGACCGCATATATTGCATCGGTGAGACGCCTGCCGCCGCCGCAGCCTGTGGCAGGCCGGGAACGGAGTTCTCGAAGATCCAACTGTAGTACTCATCGATCGTGATCTTCTCGCCCGGACGAGCAGGGGACTCGAAGTGACGACGAATACCGAGCGCGCCGTCGGGGTCGATACGCCAGGACAACTCGATCCAGAACTCGTTTTCCTCCCAGACTTCGCCCGGATTGGATCCGAGTGTGCTCACGGGGGCCGCTTCCCGTGTCTCTCGTGCCACACGCAGCGCGGGCTGTCGGAAGCCGATCCACTGGGCCGCGTGGGTCTCGTAGCTGTGCAGATCATGTCGTTCCGGGCCCAGGCCCATCGGCAGGACGTAGTCGGCGTACTGTGCAGTCTCGTTCCACACCGGCGTCAACGCCGCATGCACACCGATGCGGGTCTCATCGGAGAGCATGTCAATCCAAGAGAAGCCGTCGGGATTGGTCCAGACCGGGTTGTACACGCGGGAGAAATAAACCGCTAACTGCTTGTCTTGTCTGTCGAGCAGATGTGGGAGCAGAAAGCTCAGCTCGAAGTGGGCCAAGGGGTACTCAGCCGGCCAGTGGAGATCGTTCCAGGCCTGCACGGGCGCCGGCTCCGTCGGCGGGCGGGGCACGAATTTGGTCCACTGATTGGGAAGCGTGCCGCCGGTCGTTCCCACGGAGCCGGTGAGCACGTTGAGCAAGAAGAGGCAGCGCGCCACCATCCAGCCGCCGCGATTGCCCGCCGCCGCGTTGCGCCAGACGTGCGTGGCGAGGCGGGAACCCGCCGCGCCGACTTCCGCGGCCACGGCCGCAAGCGCGTCGGCATCGATGCGGCACTCCTCGGCCGCCCAAGCGAAGGTGTAGGGCTCGTACAGGCCGGACAGCAGCGTCTTGAAGTCTTCAAACGTGTCTCCGGCGGGCAGGTCGCGCAGCAGGCCGCGGTCTCGCAAGACGGACAGGTAGTCCCGATCAGCGAGCAACTCGCGCCAGTTCACCCAACGCCGCACAAAGTCCCAGTCGCAGCGGTCTTCCCGGATCAAGAAGGCGGCGATGGCCAGGAGCAGCGCCGGCTCGGTCCCTGGCCAGGGCGAGAGCCAGTAGTCCGCCTTGGCCGCGGAATTGGAAAGCCGCAAATCGATGACACAGAGCTTGGCTTGCCCGGTTATCTGCGAGTCGATGATCCGTTGTGCCTGGGGATTAAAGTAATGGCCGGCTTCCAGGTGAGCGCTGAGCATCAGCATGAAGCGGGCCTGCTCGTGATCGGGCGTCGGGCGGTCCATGCCCATCCACAGGGCATAGCCCAGGCGCGCCGAGGCGGAGCACACGTTGGTGTGCGAGTTGTGCCCGTCGACACCCCATGCGGCCAGCACCCGCTCGGTGTAGAGGTCTTCGCCGGGCCGGCCCACGTGATAGACCACCGTGTCGCGGCGGCCGGCGGTCAGCTCCGCCCGGATACGCGCGGCGAGGTCGTCCAGCACCTCCTCCCACGAGACGCGTTGCCACCGCCCGTCGCCGCGCCGACCCACCCGCCGGAGCGGGTGCAGGATGCGATCAGGGTTGTGAACCTGCGCGACCGTCGCGGGCCCCTTCGCGCAGTTGCGGCCGCGGCTGGCCGGGTGCAACGGATGCCCCTCCATTTTGGCGATCTCGCCGGACTCCTTGTCCACAAAGGCCAGCAGGCCGCAGCCCGCTTCACAATTGAAGCAGACTGTGGGAACGATTTGATAGTGCCGCTCCTTGCGCCGCGGCCAGGCCCGCGAGTCCCACTCCGTCCAGTCGTGCCACTCGTCAAACGGCGGGCCACGCCGCAGCGCCTCGCCACTGGGAACGCCATCAGTTCGGCGGACTTCTTCGGTCATCACAGACTCCCATCAACGAGTAAGAAGATGCCGAGCATCATGGTGGCCGCTGCGAGCATGGCCATGACGCTGGACGGATGGATCCGGGCAGAGACGTAGCCCCCCGCCTGCGCGCCGATGACGGCAGGTGGACCGGCGGCGGCGATGAACCCCCAGACGACGTTGCCCAATGCCACCTGGAGCAGGAACGCGGCGGCGCTGTACGGAATGAGGGTGAAGATGGCGGTCGCCGTCGCGTGGCGCGGCGCCATCCGTAACCACGTCACGAGCAACGGGACCACCAGGAACCCGGCGCCGATGCCAAACATCCCCGAGATAAACCCGAGCCCGCCGCCTGCCGTGACCAGTTCCGTCGTCCGCCGATGGCTGAGCGAGTGAATGGGGAGCGGCACCTCCGAGCGGCCAAGAACGTGGTCCACTGCAACCTGTGACCCACCTTCGGCAGGCGGCGGCGACATCTCCGACGCCTTCGACCAAGACCGTTGTCGGACTAGCCGCTGGGCGATGAACAGCGCTAGTCCAAGGAGCAGCAACCCCAAAAGGATTGAGAAGACCGCCCCTGAAACGTGCTCCGCGATCAGGTAGGCGGCGGCCAGCGAGGCGGGAATCGCAAGGATTGCGATCCACAGGCCCACCGCCCACTCGATGCGCCGCTGCCGGGCGTGGATGATCGTGCCGGAGAACCCGTTGACCAGCACAACGCCAAGGCTCGTGCCAACCACTTCCGCCGGTTCGATGTCGAAGAGCAGGACGAGAAGTGGCGCGAGCAGAAAGCCGCCGCCCGCCCCAATGATGGTGCCGTAGACGCCGGCCGTGGCGCCGATCGCGGCCAGCAGGAAGCCTTCCTCCACGCTCATCGAGCGCGCACCGTGTCATCGTCCCTTCATTACGCGAGTGGCACCGATTGGCCAGCTTGCACGTACGCGTGCTCATACAGCGGAAGGCCGGCCAGGCCAATGCCGGCCGCGACGTAGGCCACTGCCGGCTCCCCCGCGCCCAGCGCGACGGCCGTCAGGACGACCGTCGCGACGGCCAGCCCTGCGCCGGCCCGCAACCACATCGCCAGCCTCCCGGACCGCAGCTCGCGGACCGCATAGCGGACTTCGCTGTCTCCCTGTGATTGCAGGAGTTCAAGCGCGCCAAGCGCGAGATGCAGGACCGTCGCGGCGAGCAGGACGGCGACCAGCGCCCGCAGATCGGCCCAGGGGAGATTGGTGGCGCTCTCCACGAGGATGAGAACAGCGGCTCCGGCTACCACGGCCTGGACGACCAGGTGAGGCGCCAGCAGCGGGCTCTGCCACAGCTGGCAGCCCTTGCTGTCGCGGAAGAGGAACGCCGTGTACACCACTACCCCGAAGCCGAGCGGGACCAGTATCCAACCGACCGCCGCCTGAAACGCTTCGACGTCGGTAAGCGCTGCGATGAAGAAGAGCAGGACGCCTCCCCCCATCACGGCCAGCAGGAAGCCACCTCGCACCAACCAGGAGCGCCATTGCGGTCGGATCAGAATGAGATAAAAGCGCGCGGGGTGCGTCAGGTCGGCGATCAACAGAGTGGCGGTCAGGAGCAGCAGCGCGGCGCTGACCACTGCCAAGGAGATGGTCCAGGCTTGGCGCTCGACAGGGGAGCCCAGGGAGAAGAACGCCCAGAGGAGAAACGGCCCGCTCGCGACGGCTTTCGTCCATGTGTAGGCGGAGACCCGCCAGTCCCAGGGAATCGACCGGCCTGCGCCAGCGCCGTAAAGGGCGGCCGCCTGGCTGGTCGATGCGCCCGCGGGGCGCTCTGTTGCCGACCGCGGTCGCACGGCGCCGCCAGCGAGCGGATCCAGCGCCAAGGGGCTGCCCTCATGATAGAACAGTTTCGGCTGCGTCCCGCGATGCGGTTTGCGAACCTGCAGCGCGCCGTCGGCGAGCAGAGACGCCAGGACCCCCGTTGGATTGCGCCGATCGCCGACGATGATCGCTTCCGTCGGGCAGACGGAAACGCAGGCGGGCTCCAGCTGACGGTCGATGCGATGGGCGCAGAAGTTGCACTTCTCGGCGCTGTTCGAAACGGGATCGATGTAGATCGCGTCGTATGGGCAGGCGTTCAGGCAGGCCTTGCATCCGATGCAGATCTGACGGTCGAAGTCCACGATACCGTCGGCACGGCGGTACATAGCGCGCGTGGGGCAGACGGTGGTGCAGGGAGCATCGTCGCACTGGTTGCAGCGGGTCACCTGGAAGACGCGCGTTGTTTCCGGGTAGCGGCCGGACTCCACCTCTTTGACGAAGGTCCGGTTCACTCCCAGCGGCACGTCGTTTTCGGCCTTGCAGGCCACGGTACAGGCGTGGCAGCCGATACAGCGGTGCTGGTCGATGATCTTGACCCAGGAGGGCGGTGTCTCTCGAACGGCGGTTCCTGCCACGGCGCTCCTGCTCGACAGGCGAGCTTGCGAGGCGGGTCGGCGGCGGCGCTTCGTCGATCGGAGCCCATGCTCCCGCACGCCGGATATAGGGTCAAAGATCGGGGCGGAGGTGGCCGCCGGAGGCGGGATAGAATCGATGCGGCATGACTCCGCGCCTACGCTTCTCCGCCGCAGCGGCCTACCGGCATCTACGCGACGCCGACCCCGTCGTCGGCGAGCTCATCACGCGCTTCGGCCCCTACCGGCCACGCCCCAGCGGCGACCCGTACGGGGCGTTGGTGCGCAGCATCATGTACCAGCAACTCGCGGGCGCGGCTGCGGCGGCCATCCTGGGCCGGATGCTGGCGATCTACGGCGAGGACGGGCGGATGCCCACGCCGGACGAGATGCTGGCCACGAGCGATCAAGCGCTCCGCAACGCCGGAGTATCGCGGCAGAAGACAGCCTACCTCCGGGATTTGGCGCAGCGGGTGGCGGACGGGAGCCTCGACCTCAGCGGCGTCGACACGCTCAGCGATGACGAGGTGATCCAGCGGCTGACCGTGGTGAAGGGCATTGGTGAGTGGACGGCGCATATGTTCCTCATGTTCCAGTTGGGCCGTCCGAACGTTCTCCCGGTGGGAGACCTCGGTGTCTGCAAGGGAATGCAGGTCGCCTACGGGCTCCGCAAGACGCCGACGCCGCAGCGGGCGCAGAAGATCGGCGCCCGCTGGGCGCCATACCGGTCGGTCGGGTCATGGTACATGTGGCGCGTCGCGGAAACGCGCACTCCCGACTAGGATCGTGGACCGCTGAGCGCCATTCGACGGATCGGGCGAACAGTACGCTGAAACGCTCAGTTCCGCTCGATCGCCGGTTCCGGCTCGCGACGCTGATCCAGCTTGCGGCCCAGCAGTGCGGAGGCGATCAGATTGCGCTGCAACTGCGCCGTTCCGCCGCCAATCGTAAACATGCGGGCGTCCCGCACCATCCGCTCAACGGGGTATTCGCGCGAGTAGCCGTAGGCGCCGAAGACTTGCAAGGCGGAGTTGGTCACCTGGATCGCCATCTCCGAGGCGTAAACCTTGGAGATGGCCGCCTCCGTCGAGTCCGGGAAGCCGGTCCCGGCGTTCTCGGCCGCCCGGTAAATCATGGCGCGACAGGTCGTGGTGGCGATCGCCATGTCGGCGAGCATCCACTGCAGGCCTTGGAAATCCGAGATCGGCCGGTCGAACTGGTGTCGCTCCTGGGAATAAGCCACCGCCTCGTCGAAGGCGCCTTCGGCGATGCCCATCGCGACCGTGGCAGCGCCCAACCGCTGGCTGTTGTAGGCGGTCATCAGCTTTCTGAAGCCTCCGTCTCGCACCAGGAGGTTCCCCGCTCCGAGGCGGCAACCGCGAAGGTGGACATCGCACTCCGGCAGGCCTCGCAGGCCCATCATGGGCCAGCGCTTGCCGACCTCCAGACCTGGAGAACCGGCTTCCGCGATGATGCCGCCGATGCCGAAATCGTGCGCGTTTTCCTTGATCCGCGCGAAGATCAGGTAGATCTTGGAGATGCCAGCGCCTGTGATCCAGCGCTTGTGTCCATCCACCACGTAGTCATCGCCGTCACGCACCGCAGTGGTGCGCATGTCCGTCGCAGCCGAACCGGCGTCCGGCTCAGTGATGCAGATCGCCGGTTTGTCACCCGCAACGATCAGCGGAAGATAGCGCTGCTTCTGTTCCTCGGATCCGTAGGCGCCGATGGCCCCCACCGCGCCCATGTTTCCCTCGACCACCACCCGGGCCGTCGTGCCGCAAACCTTCGCGACCTCCTCTACCGCGACGATCGCCTCGATCAGCGCGCCGCCGCCGCCGCCGTACTGCGTGCTCACCGTGTGCCCCATGATGCCGTTGGCCGCCAGGGCGTTGATATTGTCCCACGGGTATTGCTCGGTGCGGTCGATTTCGGCGGCTTGCAGGCGGAACTGCTCCTGCGCCAATCTCCGGGCGAGGAGCTGCATCTGCGTGGCCTGATCGGAGAGCGCGAACTCCACGTTCAGCATTTCCCGCCTCACTCCCCCGTCACAGCCGCGGTCCCATGGCCGCCGGTCACCTACGCCGCCCCTCGGAACACCAGCTCGCCCGCCTGTTTGACGCGCCCGGGCAAGGGCCGGCCCACGAGTTGCTCTGCCCACAGCGCAACGTCGACGAGAGCCCGGAGATCGATGCCGGTTCCGATACCCATCTCGTGCAGCATGTAGACCAGGTCCTCCGTGGCCACGTTTCCAGCCGCGCCGGGTGCGTAGGGACAGCCACCCAACCCGCCGACCGAGCCATCGAAGTTGTCGACGCCTTCCTCCAGGGCGGCCAACACGTTGGCCAGGCCGGTGCCACGTGTGTCATGGAAGTGCAGGCGCAGCGGCGTGTCGGGGAGGGCGTCGCGCACGGCCCGAACCAGCGTGGTGACTTGCTGGGGATTCGCCGCGCCGATGGTGTCGCCCAGCGAGATCGTCCCAGCGCCGAGTTCGCGCAGACGGACGGCGATCCGGATCACGCTCGCCGGCAACACGTCACCGTCGTAGGGGCAGCCGAACGCCGTGGAGACGTATCCGGCCCAGGGCTTCCCTGCCGTCGCGGCGATCTCCGCCACGCCGGCGATCCCATCGAGTGACTCAGCGATGCTGCGCTTCACGTTCGCTTGGTTATGCCCCTCGCTGGCCGAGACCACCACACCGATCTCGTCGACGTTGGCGGCCAACGCGTTGCGCGCGCCGACCTCGTTGGGAACGAGGGCGAGGTATGTCACGCCTTCGCGCCGTGGTACCGCGGCCATCACATCCGTGGCGTCCCGCATCTGCGGAATGGCTTTGGGATGCACGAACGAGACGGCCTCAATGCGCCGCAACCCGGTCTGCGCCAAGCGGTCGATGAATTCGACCTTCTTCGCGGCGTCGAAGAATGTGTCTTCGTTCTGCAGTCCGTCACGCGGACCGACCTCGTTGATCGTCACTTGCTCCGGCACGCGCATCGGTCATTCGCCTCCGATCTCCAACTCAAGCAACAGCTCGGCCTCCGCGACCTTCTGTCCCGCAGCACAGCGTACTGCTATGACGACGCCTTCGGCGGTCGCGGCAATGGTGTGCTCCATTTTCATCGCCTCCAGGATCACGAGCGGCTGGCCGGCACGCACCTGGTCGCCCTCCCGCACCAAGACGGCGATGACTTCGCCATGCATGGGGGCGCGCAACACATTCGAGGCCGCCGTGAGCGCCGAGTGCGCAACGTCGCGTAGGGAGCGAAGTGGATAGGCCATCGTGTAGCGTCGACCGTCGGCGGCGGCAAGGGAAAGGTGCGTAGCATCTCGGAGGACGGACCACGTCTGCCGTGCGCCGTCCTCCAAGACGACGATCTCTCCGCTCGCGGCGAGCAACGCCTCGACCTCATGGACCCGATCGTCGATGCGCAGCCGCCAGGCTGCTCGCCGGCCGATGAGCCGCGCTGCACTGACGCACTTCGACCGGCCGCGGTACACATAGGTCAGGTCGCTCACACCGCCCAGCCGCCAAGCGCCGAGGGCCATCCATGGGTCCGCGCCAGCCTGGGCAGAGCCCGGCAACAGGTCGGCGACGGCGGCGGCGAGCAGGACATCATCGGGCACACAGGGAGCCAACTCGGCCGGCCGGATCGACTCCACAGTCGAGAGGTCCGCGCGCCCCGACTGGAAATCCGGAAGCGCGATCACCGCCTCCAGGAGGTCCAAGTTGCTCCGCACGCCCTCAACAACGTACGCGGCCAGCGCCTTGCGACACCGCTCCAGCGCGATGTCTCTGGTCGCGCCGTGGACGAGGAGTTTCGCGAGCAGCGGATCGTATTCAGCGGGTACCAACGATCCGGACTCGACTCCGGCATCGTTGCGGATCCCATCGCCCCCTGGCGGTGCGAAGCGCCCGAGACGGCCCGGTGAAGGCAGGAAGCCCTGACTGGGATCCTCCGCGTAGATACGGCACTCGATGGCGTGTCCTCGGATCTGCACGTCGCTCTGGGAGAACCCCAACGGCTCCCCGGCCGCAATGCGCAACTGGTCGGCCACGAGGTCGCGCCCGACCACAAGCTCAGTCACGCCGTGCTCTACCTGCAGCCGGGTGTTCATCTCCAGGAAGAAGAACCGGCCCTCGCGATCCACGAGGAACTCGACCGTGCCGGCGTTCACGTAGCCGGCCGCGCGGGCGATCCGCAGAGCGGCGGCGCGCATCTGCTCGCGGATCGCTGGAGTCACCGCCGGCGCAGGGCTCTCCTCGATGACCTTCTGGTGGCGTCGCTGGATCGAGCAATCGCGCTCACCTAAATGCAGCGAGTTCCCCCGACAATCCGCGAGGATCTGCACCTCGATGTGACGTCCGCCGACCAAGGCGCGCTCCAGGAAGATGCGGGCATCGCCGAAGGCCGCCTGCGCCTCGCGGCCCGCAGCGGCCAGCGCCTCCGGCAGCGCATCCGCCGTCTCGACCCGGCGCATCCCTCGGCCGCCACCACCCACCGCGGCTTTCACCATCAGGGGAAACCCGATCTCCCGCGCGCGGCCCAGCAGGCCAGCGCCGTCCCCGGAGGCCTCGTCCGCACCAGGCAGCACGGGTACCTCGTTTTCGATTGCGACCCGCCTCGCCGTGGTCTTGTCGCCCATCAGCCGCATCGCGGCGGCCGGGGGGCCGACAAAGGCCAAGTCGGCGTCGGCGCAGGCACTCGCCAGCGCCGGGCTCTCCGCGAGGAAGCCGTAGCCGGGGTGCACGGCGTCCGCAGCGCTGCGGCGCGCCGCGTCGACGATCTTCGCGATCGAGAGATAGCTCGCCGCCGCCGAGGCCGGACCGATGTGTACCGCCTCGTCCGCCGCTCGCACGTGACAAGCATCGCGGTCGACATCCGAGTAGACGGCGACGGTCGCGATCCCCAGCTCCCGACAGGTCCGCGCGATCCGAACAGCAATCTCGCCACGATTCGCGATCAGCACCTTGGTGAACACGGCTACTCCGCGCCAGGGGGCCGCCAAGACGGCAGGCGCTTCTCCAGGAACGCGCGGATGCCTTCCCTGCCCTCCTCAGTCACGCGCGCGCGGGCGACCAACGCGGATGTGGCCCGGTCCAGCTCCGCGCCCGTCTCCGTCTGGACGAGGCGGACCAACTCTTTCGCCATCCTGTGGGCCGACGGTCCCCCGGCCAGCAGCGTGTCGACCACGGAATCGACCGCCGCGTCCAACTCGTCGACAGGGACCACTCGCTGTACCAAGCCGATGGCCTCCGCCTGCCGCGCATCGAAGCGCTCGGCGCTGAGGAACAGGGCGCGGGCTCGACCCGGCCCGATCTTCTCAACCACATGCGGAGCAATTGTCGCCGGGATCAGCCCCAGGCGGACTTCGGTAAATGCGAAGCGCGCAGTCTCCGCGGCGATCGCGATGTCGGCCGCGGCCACCAGCCCGACGCCCCCGCCCAGCGCCGGTCCCTGCACTCGTGCGACTACGGGGTGTGGGCACTCCGCCATCGATCGCAGCATTGCGGCGAGCGCACCGGCGTCGCGCAGGTTCTCATCCTCCGTGAACGAGGCGGCGCGCCGCATCCAGTTGAGGTCGGCGCCGGCACTGAATGACGGTCCTTCCGCCGCCAGCACCACGACTCGTGTCTCGGAATCGTCGCGCAGCGCATCGAACGCTGCCTTGAGCTCGGCGATGAGCCGGGCGTCGAAAGCGTTGTGGACCTCGGGGCGGGTGAGCGTGATGATCGTGCTCGCGCCGCGGCGTGTCACGCTGAGGTAGTCAGAGTCGGCCATCGTTACATGCGGAAGATGCCGAACCCCGTATCGGGGATGGGCACGTTGAGCGCCGCGCTCAGTCCCAGCCCGAGCGCCGTCCGCGTATCCACGGGATCCAGAATACCGTCATCCCAGAGCCGCGCAGTGCTGTAATAGCTGCTTCCTTCATCCTCGTACTTCTGACGAACCGGCGTCAGGAACTCCTCTTGGCTTTCAGCCGTCATGTCTTGCCCTCGGGCACGGAGATTGTCCAGTCGAACCGTCAGCAGCACCTGCGCCGCCTGCTCGCCGCCCATCACCGAGATCCGCGCGTTGGGCCACATCCACAGCATCCGCGGCGCGTAGGCCCGGCCGCACATCGCATAGTTCCCCGCCCCAAACGAACCACCGATGATCACCGTGAACTTGGGCACCTGTGCCGTCGCCACTGCGGTCACCATCTTGGCGCCATGCTTCGCGATCCCCTCGTGCTCGTATCGCTTGCCCACCATGAAGCCGGTGATGTTCTGAAGGAAGACTAGCGGGAGCTTGCGCTGAGCACAGAGTTGGATGAAGTGCGCCCCTTTGAGAGCGCTCTCGGAAAAGAGGATGCCGTTGTTTGCGACGATGCCGACCGGATAGCCCAGGAGGCGGGCGAAGCCGCAAACAAGCGTGGCGCCGTACGCCGACTTGAACTCGTGGAAGCGGCTGCCATCGACGATCCGCGCGATGACCTCTCGCACGTCATACGACTTCCGTGGCGACGCCGGAATGACGCCGTACAACTCCTCCGCGTCGTAGAGGGGCGGATCGGGGGTGGTCAGGGGCCAGGGCACCGACTTTCCATGTCGGCCGAGATTGGCCACGACGCTACGCACCAGCGCTAAGGCCTGCTCGTCGTTGGCCGCAAAGTGGTCGGCAACGCCGGATACTTGTGTGTGAACCGCAGCGCCGCCAAGTTCTTCCGCGGAGATCTCCTCGCCGGTGGCGGCTTTCACGAGCGGAGGGCCGCCGAGAAAGATGGTGCCTGTCCCGCCGACGATGATCGTTTCGTCGCTCATGGCGGGCACATAGGCGCCTCCCGCAGTGCAGGCGCCCATCACCGCCGCGATCTGAGGGATGCCGAGCGCGGACATGCGCGCTTGGTTGTAGAAGATACGACCAAAGTGGTCGCGGTCGGGGAAAACGTCCGCTTGCAGCGGCAGGAACGCGCCGCCCGAATCGACAAGGTAGATGCACGGCAATCGGTTCTGCTCAGCCACATCCTGAGCCCGGAGATGTTTCTTCACCGTCATGGGGTAGTAGGTGCCGCCTTTGACGGTCGCGTCATTCGCCACGATCACGACTTCCCGCCCGCGAACTCTGCCGATGCCCGTCACGATCCCCGCGCTGGGCGCGTCACCGTCATAGAGGCCCCAGGCCGCGAGAGGGCTGAGTTCCAGGAACGGGGTGCCGGAATCCAGCAGCCGCTCCACCCGCTCCCGGGCCAGCAGTTTGCCCCGTGAGCGATGTCGCTCCGTCTGGGCCGGGCCGCCGCCCGCGTGCACGACCGCCTCGCGCTCGCGCAGCTCCGCAACGCGCGTGACCATCTGCTCGCGGTTGGCGATGAATTCCGCGTCGGACGGGTTCACAGCGGACTCGAGGACCGCACCCTCGTGGAGCTCCACCGCGTCGTCGGGCGTCGTTCTGCCAAGCATCTCCTGCATCGCACCCGTCTCCCCGATCCCGCGTGTCCTCCCCGCGTCCCCGCGTGCCGGCGTCGACTCTCCGGCGCGACCCTAACTAGACTAACGCTCTCGACGCCGACCTGACCGGCCCGCGGCCGCAGATCGCCGGCATGCAGCACCAGGGATCGTGCCATGAGCGCCTGGATCGAGAAGATAACCATCGGCGCCACGCTGGACCGCGCGGCGGAGCGCTTCGGCCTGCGCGAAGCGCTGGCCTTTGGCGGGCGGCGCTGGAGCTTCGACCAAGTCCAGTTGGAGAGCAACCGGGCGGCGCGGGGGCTGATTGCGAGCGGCGTAGAACCCGGTGAAACGGTGGCGCTGTGGCTGACCAACCGCCCGGAGTGGATTCAAGCCTTCTTCGGCGCGGCGAAGATCGGTGCCGTCTTTCTACCGATCAACACCCGGTTCCGCACCACGGACGTGGAGTACGTGCTCCGTCAGTCGGACAGCACGACCCTGATCTTGCCTGATCGCTCTGGCCCCATTGACTACCTCGCGATCGTGCGCGACCTGATCCCGGAACTCAGGTCCTGCCGCGATCCCAACGACCTCCGCAGCGCAGCCTTTCCAGCGCTGCGACGCGTAATCGTCCTCAGCGAGTCCGCGTACCCGGGAACGAGGCGGTGGAAAGATGTCCTGGCGGCCGGTGACGCGCTCCCCGACCAGGAACTGGCGGCCCGTCAGCGGGCTATCGATCCCGACGCGACCGTCCTCCTCATGTACACCTCCGGCACCACTGGGTTTCCCAAGGGGGTGATGCACAACCACGACCTTCTCCACAACGCCTCGGCGCACCAGAACCGCATGGGCGTGAGGGCGGACGACGTGATCCTCACCTATCTGCCGCTGTTCCATTTGGCCGGACTGCACCAGGGGCCGCTGATGTCGATCGTCAGCGGGGCACGCGTGGTCCTGATGGAGCAGTACGACCCGAGCGAGGCGCTCAGGCTGATCGCGGCAGAGCGCGCGACCCGCATCCAGGGCTTCGATGCCCACTTTCTCGGTCTCATGGAGCACCCCCAATTCGGGGAGACGGACACCTCCAGTCTGCGAACCGGCCTCCAGGTCGCCGGGCTCGCCCGTAGCGAGCCAGTCGTGCGGCGCACGCAAGCCGTCCTGTGTCCGACGGTCAGCGGCTACGGCATGACCGAACTCGGCGTGGCCGTGTCCCTCGGATTCCCAGACGACAGCGACAATGATCGCTGCACGATGTCCGGTGTGGCGTTGCCGGGCTGGGAGTTCAAGATCGTGGAACCGGACACCGGTGAGATCGTTTCCCACGGCACGCCCGGCGAGCTCTGTTGCCGCGGCTATGGGATGATGCAGGGCTACTACAAGGAGCCCGAGGAGACCGCCAAGGCGATCGACGCCGAGGGCTGGATGCACACGGGCGACATGGCCGTCATGCGCGACGACGAAACGATCCGATTCCTTGGTCGGTACAAAGACATGTTGAAAGTCGGCGGCGAGAACGTCGATGCGGCGGAAGTCGAAGCGCTGCTGCTGGAGCACCCCGCGGTGCAACAGGTGGCCGTGGTCGGCGTGTCAGACACCCAGCTTACGGAGGTTGCCTGCGCGTGCGTCCTGCCCGAGCCCGGCCAGACGGCGACAGCGGACGAGTTGCTCGAACACTGCCGCGGTAGGATCGCCAGCTTCAAGATCCCACGCCACGTCCTCTTCGTGGACGAGTACCCCGTCACCTCGACAGGCAAGGTGCAGAAGTACAAGCTGCGGGAGATATGCACCCGGGAACTGGGCCTGACATAGCACCCGGCAGCTGCATCACATCCGTGACCGTATCGCCTTCCCGTCCAACTCCCCGTCCCGTCCCAAGCCCGCACGGACCGCCTGGCGCGCCGCATCTCCTTGTAGCGAGCCCACCGCCTAAGGAGAGCGAGAGCGAGGCCCCTGCCGTCGCAGAACTCGAGGTTCCGGAGTTCGTGGAGTTCCACTTCACCGAGGGCCGGACCCTCATCGATTCGGCGGAGGTGAGATACGTGCAACTGCCCGACGAATTGTACGCGCTCGCTCTCCAGGGGTGTCGCCGACCGCGTCACCAGCTCTGTGCTCTGTGACGCGCCAGAGGGTGTCGCCGGGACGTTGGGGATGAGCGGCGGCGCGATCGGCGTTGTCGCGGCCACCGTTGCCCTGGGCATCGAGACTGGATAGCCGTAGGCGGGTCACCGGTACGGCTCCCTCGCCTTGTAGGGCCGAAGGGCGGCTGTTAGCCTCGCGCCTCAACAGACGGAGTCCGGATCAAGCACCCTGGGAGGAGCGGCAGATGGCGACCCTAGAAGACCTCGAAAAGCGGATGCAGCGCGCCGAGGATATCGAAGATATCCGTCGGCTGAAGCACCAGTATGCCCAACTGGTGGACGACAACTTCCGCGCGGACGAGCTCGCGGAGCTCTTCATGGAGAACGGCGTGATGGACGGCGGGCCCTTCGGGCGGAACGAGGGACGCGACGCGATCCGCGAGTTCTTCGCCGGAATGGGCTCAGAGCTCACGTTCTGCATGCACTTCATGACGGGCAGCACGATTGACGTCGATCCGTCCGGTACTGCGGCCACGGGCCACTGGTACCTGTGGGAGCTCGGCACGTTCAGGGGCGAGCCGGTCTGGATCGCCATGACCTATAACGACACGTATCAGAAGGTCGGCGGCAAGTGGCTCTTCGACGAGACGAAGCTCAACATTAACTTCGTGACCTCATACGACAAGGGCTGGGTTGAACA
The DNA here is from genome assembly GCA_963663235.2 of Dehalococcoidia bacterium. GTDB lineage: Bacteria > Chloroflexota > Dehalococcoidia > Bin125 > Bin125. The sequence goes on along the minus strand of CAXXNO010000008.1, from coordinate 71,138 downwards.
GCAGTTCGTCCCGATCTAGCGCGCGAGCGGGGCCACGGCCGGCCGCGGGTCGCGCGGCGTGCGCTGCCCGCGGCCCTGGTGGGGCGCAGTTGAGAAGTTGAAACACGTGGTCAGCCGCGGCGCAGTGCACACGACCGCTGACGCAGTCTCGCGCGCCGCCGCTCACCCCTCCGGACAGTCCCAGGTCCAACGGCGCCAGTGAAGGAGGCTCCCGAGATGGCCACAACCAGTGAAATCTGTGAACTGGACGCCGTCACACTCGCGGATGACGTCCGGTCCAAGCGGCTGTCGCCCGTCGAGGTGATCGATGCCGTGATGGGTAGGATGGAGAAGCTGGAGCCGATCCTCCACGCCTTCTGCACGCCAACTCTCGATGCCGCGCGCGCCGACGCGAAGCGGATCGAGGCCGACATCGCGGCGGGCAAGGACGTGGGCCCGTTGGCCGGGGTTCCTGTCGGGATCAAGGACCTCGTTGCCACCAAGGGCGTCCGCACCGCGTCGGGATCGTTCGCCTACAAGGACTTCATCCCGGATGAAGATGACGTTGTAGTCGAGCGGCTCAAAGGGGCCGGGGCGATCGTGTTGGGCAAGACAAACGTGCCCGAGTTCGGTTACAGCGGTACCGGGCACAACCCAGTGTTCGAAACCACCGTCAACCCCTGGAACACGGATCTCACACCGGGCGGCTCAAGCGCCGGCTCCGCCGTCGCAGTCGCCACCGGCATGTCGCCGTTCGCGATCGGCAGTGACGGAGGCGGGTCGGTCCGCATTCCCGCGGCGCACTGCGGCCTGTACGGGATCAAGGCGTCCATGGGACGGGTCCCGCTCTATCCCGGGTGCCGCGATGAGCGCTATCCCGGTATGTCGAGCTGGGAAAGCATCGAGCACATCGGTCCTCTCAGCCGAACGGTGGCCGACAGCGCGCTCATGCTCTCGGTCATCACCGGTCCCGACGACCGCGACCGCCACAGCCTGCCCGAGCCGAACTTCGACTGGATGGGCTGCCTCCAGGGCGACCTGAAGGGGCTACGCGTGGCGTATAGCGCCGACTGGGGCTACGCGGCCGTCGATCCCGAGGTACGGCGGCTCGCCGGCGAGGCGGCGCGGGTGTTCGAACGCGACCTGGGCTGCACCGTGGAGGAGGCGCATCCAGGCTGGGAGGACCCGTACGAGGCCTTCTGGGGCATCGTGGCGGCGGAAACCGACCTCAAAGGCATGCGGGCGATGGCTGAGAAGTACCAGGACAAGATGTCGCCGCATCTACTCGATTTCCTCCGCACGCCGTGGAGCGCCGAGGACCTCACCAACGCCATGATCGGCCGCAAAGCGGTGTGCAACAAGATGTGGCGGTTCATGCGCACCTACGATCTGCTCCTCACTCCCACGCTGGCGGTGCCGCCCTTCCCCATCCACATGCAAGGCCCCGAAAAGATCGACGGCAAGATCGGCGCACCCTTCCGCTGGCTCGCCTTCACCTTCCCGATGAACATGACCGGGCAGCCGGCCGCCTCCGTCCCGGCGGGCTGGACGAACGACGGCCTACCCGTGGGGCTGCAGATCGTCGGGCGGCACTTGGACGACCCCATGGTGCTGCGTGCGTCGGCGGCCTACGAAGCGGCCGCTCCTTGGAAGGATCGCTGGCCCCCGCTCCTCGCCGAGATGGGCCTGCGCGCTTAGCGGCGCCCGAGGCCCGCCGCGCCCCAAGCGCCCAAACGGGCGCCGCCCGCCTCATGGAGCGAGCCCGCGCGTATGCGCGGGCTCCACCGTTCTCTAGGATGCCGGAGACAACTGGGCGCTCTCTGAGCGCCGCGGTGGAAACAGAGGCGCGAAGGATGGCTATCGGCTTCGCCGCCGCGATGGCGACCGCCGCTGTGTGGGCAGTGGCGAGCACGTTGATCGCCTCGCAGGCGTCACGAGTCGATGCGTTCACCTTGAGCTTGGTGCGGTTCGTCTGGGGCGCAATCTTCCTCTTCCCTGCGACGTTTGTGCTGGGAGCCGAAGGCGACTACGCACGGATGAGCACCGTCGATATCGCAGCACTGGTGGGCACCGGCTTTCTCGCCACCGGCATGGCCGAGACCCTCTACGCCGTCACGATCCCGCTCCTCGGGCTCACGCGCACCTTCGCGATCAGCACGGGCGGCACTGTGATCTTCGCTTTCGTCTTCGGCCTGATCTTTATTGGCGACACCTTGACCTGGCAGGTTGGCGTGGGCTCGGCCGTCATAATCCTCGGCGTCTATATCGTCACGTTCTACGGCCGACCGCAAGAGAGCAGGACGCCAGAACCGATGGTCGACGCCCCGCCGCGGCGATCGTGGTTGGGCCGCTTGCTGACTCGTAAGCGGCCGTCGATCGCAGGAGACAGCGCCGTAGCCCCTGATGCCGTTCCGGCGCTCACAATTCTGGGACAGTGTGCGGTCAAGCGCCCGAGCCGCCTCATGGCTCACTCCCTGATCGTCGGGATCATCTTCGCGGTCGCCCTCGGCGTCATGTGGGGCGGAGCGACGGTCTGGCTGCGCAGCGCCTCCGCAGGGTTCGACGCGGCTCCCGCGGCCTCGGTGCGGATGCCTGCGGTCATCCTCTTCGTCCTCGTCGTGGCGCTGGTCCGGCCGAACTCGACCCTCCGGCGGCGAGCGCTGCCTCTGCGGAGCCACGCGGTGCTCGCTGTTTCGGGGCTCATCGGAACCGGGCTGCTGACGCTCCTGATCGTAATATCCCTACAGCGCATCAGCTCGGGGGAGTTCGCCGTGCTCTTCTCAACCGCGCCGCTCTTCGGGATCGTCCTCGCCACCGTCTTCTTGCGAGAGCGGGCCACCCGCTGGGCCGTGCTCGGCGCGCTGGTGATTGTGGGCGGGATCGCGCTGATCGTCTGAGCGACGGGGCCGGCGCGCCGCGGTCGCTCAGGCTCGCGCGGCGATCTTGAAGATCGTCGTGTGGCGGAAGCGGGCCAGTGCCTGTCCGTCCTCTGATAGCGCGACGCCATCGACGAGGCAGTAGTGGTGCCCCTTGCGCTCGTACGCTTCGACGAAGTGGCCGGCCGTCGTGATGGTCTGCCCAGCGAACGCCGGAGCGACATGCTGGATCTGACTCCGCGTGTGAAGGATCGGGCCCATATGCACGCTGTGGCGGATGAACGGCCACACCCGGAAGGCGATCCAGCCCGGGTGCAGGCGCGGTCGCTCGCCGGCCCACAGTGGGTCAGTATCGCGCTCCTCTTCTCGAGCGAAGCGCTCAGCTTCCTCTTTCGAGATGGCTTCCGCCAGCGGCCGCAGGTCCTGCCCGACTGGCGCGTCTTGGAGCGTGAGGTCCGGCACACGATCCAGCTTCGGCTCCGGCGTGAGCCGCTGCGGCATCCGCAGTTCGTCCAGCCAGGGAGCGTCGTCCACGCCCACAGTCCCCATCACGCAGCTTCCGCCATCCTGGTTGACCATGACCAGGTCGGCTGCGCCATCGTCGCGCTCCGTCACGCTGGTGGTGATCTCATCCCCTGGGAACACCGGCTTGCGGAACGTCACATCGTGCCAGCCATTGTGCAGCCACTCCGAACCGAACACCTGGAGAACCGCGGGAACGGCCCAGCCGTAGACCGTAGTTCCGCCGACAAGCGCCGCCTTGTAGCCGAACTGCTGCGCGCCCTGGGTACTATGCATGATGTTCGGGATATTCATGTTTTCGGGATCATCCAGGAATGCCGTGATGCGACATTCACCGGAACGGCGCGCAGTGGTCATGGGCGTGGTCCTCTCCGGACGGAGTGTAGCCGACCGGCAACGGTTCGGCACAACAGCCCGCTCGCCCCTAGCCTTGACCGGCGCCGGGGCGAGCGGGTTGAACGCTGCGGAGCTCGCCGGCCTGACTTGGGCCAACTTCTTCGTGCAGAATCTGCTGCCGGTCACCATCGGAAACGTGATCGGTGGAGCCATCCTGGTCAAAGCGGGCTACTGGTTCGTGTCCCTGCGCCCGGGCGTGGATCGGACGTCAGGGGAGGCACGTTAGGTCGGTCTGGAAGCCCGCCGAAGAGGAGGCCGCACGATGACGCTCAGCCTGATCCCCGCGGTAACCGCGGTTCTGCTGGGCCTCCTCGCCAGCGGCGCAATCGATTTTGCCGATGCCGACGGCGACACGCACGCCGTGGCCTGGCTGGCCTTTGCGCTCGCGCTGGCGCTGGTCGCTCGCGGTGTGTTTCTGGGCGGGACGATCCCGGTGCCACGGAACCGCAGCGCCCTGCGCGACCTGCCCGTGGAGGTGCGCGATGGCGATGTCCGGATCCGTTTCACCGGGCTCCGGTCGCTGGAACCGGTGGTCACAACGCTCGCAATCCTCCTGGGGCTGCTCACCTCGCACGCCATCGACTTTCTCGACGAAGGAGGCGGCGCCTCATCGTGGGCCTGGACGGTGTTCGCCCTCGCCCTCTTCCTGACGCTGGGCGGACGGATCGGCCACCGGCAGCGACGCCGCCGAGGTCGAGAGCGGGAGCGGATGGCCGGACAGATGGAGGCACGGGTCCAGGAGATCTTCGACACCATCGATCGGGAGATCCGCCGTCGCTTCTCAACGGACCAGTAGCCGGCGGCGACCCGATCGAACAGCTCGCCCCCTGGGCCGTCCGCCGGTAGGTGTTAGACTTTTTGCTTCGAGCAACTGTCGGCAGCTAGTTCAGCGACTGAGAAGGGGGTCACATGCGCAGGCAGATCGGCGGCATCATTCCGCCCACGCGGGATGAACTCCGGGACATTGCTCTTCAGTACCACTTTGAGTTGGACGAAGAGGAGGTCGATTTCTTCTACGACATGATCGAGGGTCTCATGCCGTCGTACCGCCGGATCGGAGAGCTTCCCGAGCCCAAGCCCGCAGTCACATACCCGCGCACCCCGGGCGTCCAACCGCTCCCGGAGGAAAACCCGCTCAACGCCTGGTATTGGCGCTGCTCCGTCAAGGGGGCGCCCAGCGGCAAGCTCGCCGGGAAAAAGGTGGCCGTGAAGGATTCGATCTGTGTGGCCGGTGTGCCGATGATGGCCGGTTCCGCGATCCTCGAGGGCTTCATGCCCGACGTGGACGCAACCGTCGTCACGCGCATTCTGGATGAGGGCGGCGAGATCGTCGGCAAGGCAACCTGTGAGGATCTCTGTGTCTCCGGCGGTTCGATTACATCGGTCCCGCGGCCGGTGCGCAATCCCCATAACCCCGCCTACTCCGCTGGGGGATCATCCAGCGGCAGCGCCGCGCTGGTCGTCAACGGTGATTGCGACCTGACGTTGGGCGCAGACCAGGGGGGCTCGATCCGGATTCCCGCATCTCTCTCCGGAGCCGTGGGATTAAAGGCGACCTATGGCCTGATCCCGTACACCGGCATCGCGCCGCTCGAACTCACGGTGGATCACGTGGGCCCGATCTGCCGGACCGTCGAGGATACGGCGCTCTTGCTGGAGGTCGTCGCGGGCGACGACCCACTCGACCCGCGGCAGCGTCACCCGGTCAAGACGCAGCCCTACACTCAGACACTCACCGGTGACGTCAAGGACCTGACGATCGGGCTGGTGCGTGAAGGGTTCGGCTGGGATGACGACTCCCAGGAAACCGACGAGGCCGTGCGCGAGGCGGCCCGCAGCTTCGAGAAGCTGGGCGCCAAGGTCAAAGAGATCTCCATCCCCCTGCACCGTGACGGCACACACGTGTTCACGGCGATCTTGATCGACGGGCTGTTCAACCAGGTGGTCTATGGCAACGGCGTCGGCTTCGGCTGGAAGGGCTACTACGACACCCGCGCGAACGACTTCTTCGCCCGGTCGCGCAAGACCATGGCGCAGAGCTTCTCGCACCTCTACAAGCTGATCATCCTGCAGGGGCACTACATGACCGAGCAGTACCACGGGCACTACTATGCGAGAGCGCAGAACCAGTCGCGGCTGCTCAGGGACGCGTACGATGCCGCCCTCGGCGAAGTCGATGTCCTCGTCATGCCGACCGCCGCCCCGCAAGGTAAGGCGCTCCCGATCCTTGACGACCCCAATCCCGAAGAATACGTCGCGGGCGCGTTCAGCTATCACCTCAACACCTGTCCGATGAATATGACCGGCCACCCAGCGCTGACGGTTCCCTGCGCGAAGGTGGACGGGCTCCCCGTCGGCATGATGTTGGTGGGCCGGCTCTGGGAGGACGCCGTCATCCTGCGCGCCGGACACGCTTTCGAGTCGCTCGGAGTGTACGCATAGCGGCCGCGAGCCGCGTCCCGTGACGAGGTGGGCACGCGAAGCCCGTCACGCACGGCAAGCGAGGGGTGGGCGCCCGTGTGCTCTTGCATAGAAGAGGACAGCTCACGTGAATGACGGTCGCTCGGCTTCCTGTAAAGTCTTTGGGGAGAGCGCGGCGCCAGCCGGCGCCGATATAAGGGGCCGGAAAGCGAACCGATGATCCCTTCCAAGCGTGGGCATGCCGGCAGGGTTCTGTCAGATCTGAGGGCAGCGGGGCCAACGATGCGTGGTGATCCGGCGAGCGTTGATGGTGTCCTAGGCGACCTGCATCTCCTGGATCAGGGACCGCCAGCGGGCGACGAACAGCGGGCGCCGCGTCGCCAACGGGATCGGTAGTCCGGGCCGGGGCGGAACGCGAAAGTACTGGCGCAGCGCATCGAAGGCCGCGCAGAACTGGGCAGCGGAAGCGAACCGCCCGAAGCCCCGCATCGGATAGTAGCGCTGCTTGATGGCGCGGTGATCCTGCTCAATCCAGTTGTTGAGGTATTGATTGCAGCGATGTCGCACCTTCCGCCCGACGATCCACCGGATCGCCTTGCGATACGCGGGATGCGCGTCGGTCGTGATGCGTAAGGGCTTCCGTTCGGCGATCTGTATGAGACCCCGCAGGAAGCGTCGCGCGGCATGCTTGTCGCGGTGCGCGCTCAGCATCGAATCGAGCAGCGCGCCCTCCCGGTCGATCGCGCGATAGAGGTAGCACCATCGCCCGGCGACCTTCACGTAGGTCTCATCGATGTACCAGGAGACGCCCGCGCGACCGCGCCGCTTGGCGCGAAGCCGGTCCGCCAGGAGTGGCGCGAAGCGGAACTCCCAATCGCGGATCGTCTCATGCGTCACCGTGTAGCCTCGCTCGAGGAGCAGTTCGGCGACGTCCCGGAAGCTGAGCTTGTACCGCAGGCGCCACAGCACGGCGAGCAGCACGAGGTCCGTCGGGTACTGGAGATCGTTGAAGGGCGTGCCGGTCCGCTCGTTGAAGCGCCGTCCACACGCGCGACAGTTGAATCGCTGGTAGCCTAGCGTCGTGCGATGCCTGCGCTTGGTCGTCGCAGTCGAGCGGCAGTGCGGACAGTGCATCGGCGTCTCCTCGTTGCGTCATGAACGAGGCGACGCTACGCCGACGAGCCCTGAGATCTGACAGAACCATGCGGGCGCGCTTCTGCTGGCGCTCGGCGCGATCTGGCTGGCCGGGCGGCGGGCGGACAGCCGCCGCACCTTTGGCTGGTACCGGGCGGAGGTCTTGGCGGCGCTGATCAACGGCGTCGCGCTGCTGTTGATCGCCGGGGCGATCAGCGCGCGGGCCGCGGGACGGCTGGGGGACGACCCCGAGGTGAACGGAGGCGCCCTGCTGGCGATCGCGGCCATTGGTCTGCTGGGAAACCTGGCCGGCGTGCGCCTCTTGTCCGCGCGCCAGCGCGACGACTTGAACATCCGCGGCGCGTACTACCACCTGGTGGGCGATGCGCTGGGGTCCGTGGGTGCGCTGGTCGCCGGCGCCGTGATCCTGGCGACGGGATGGGTGACGATCGATCTGATCGCCAGCCTGGCGGTCGCGGCGCTGTTGATCCTGAGCGGCGCGCGCCTGATTCGGGCGAGCTTGAATGTGCTGCTGGAGGCCGCCCCACCGGGCATCGACGTGAACGCGATCGCCGCCGATCTCTGTGGCATTCCCGGCGTGCTGGGAGTGCACGACCTGCATATCTGGACGGTCACCTCGGGCTTCCCCGCTGTCTCGTGCCACGTGGAGATCGCGGAAGCGTCGGATGCGGAACGGGTGATTGTCCCGGCCGCGCAACGGCTGCAAGAGCGCTTCGGGCTCCGCCACGTCACGCTGCAGCCGGAGACGGCGGCCGTGCACGAAGCGATTCAATGCTGCGAGTTTCCCGACCAGGCGAGGACGGCGCCGCTCTCCGTGGGGCACCACCACGAGCCGGCCGAGTCAAGCCGCGCGTAGCGCGAGAGCGGCAGGAGCCGCTACGCTGCCAGCGAAGGATTTGGAGCGGGGCCGATTGGTTCGGCCCATGCCGCCCATCCGGTACCTTCTCGCAGCGTTCCTCAGTCTTGCGGCCGCGACGATCGCGTTGAGCATCGCCGGCGGCGTTAGCGATCCCGTCGCGGCGCAGGAGCCTCCGGAGCCGCAGGTCCAGCTTTACGCAGGCTGGAACAATGTGCTCTACCAGGGCATCGCCTTGACGCTGCCGGACGCGCTCAACGACGCCCGCAGCGAGATCACCACGGTCTGGCGCTTTGTGGCCCAGACGCAGGCGTGGCAAGTCTGGCAAGACGGGCTGCCGGCCAGCGTGGCGTCGCTGGATGGACTCGAACCTGCCGGGGTCTATTTCGTTTTCTCCCGCAGCGCGCGCGTCTGGACGCAGCCGCTGAGCCCCCCGGAGGCGCTGCCGCCTCCCGCCGAGCCCGAGCCTGAACCGGATCCGGTCCCGTGGGCCGTGACGTTCACCCGCTCGACGGCGGTATTCGGATTGGTGCAGACGATCCAGTTCGACGAGAGCGGACAGGGCACGGGCAGCCGGAACGGCGGCTCGCCGCAGCCGATCAGCGTGAGCCGCGCGGCCGTGGCCGCGATCGACCAGATGCTCACCGACAACGATTTCTTTCGCGAGGAGCCGGCGAATAGCGTCAGCGGCTGCGGGAACTGCTTCCGTTACTCCATCACCATCAGCGATCGCAGCGGCGGCGTGGTGGTGTTGGAGTCGGATGACGTCGGGCTCTCGGGCGCGCTGTTCGCGCTGGTAGAGCAGCTCTCCGCGATCCTCATCCCGGCGGTGGGGCAATGACCGCCCTGAGCAGCCGACTGTGACTACCCACTGTGACTAGCCGGCCAGGGCCGCCCGTTTTGAGAGGGCGCCGGCGAGATGGGCCTCGATGGCTGGCAGCGTCCGGCGGGCGTCGGCCAGGGCCGTGACGACCAAGTCGGCACCACGGACGTTGTCGCCCGCGGCGAAGACGCCCGGCCGGGAGGTTTGCCCATGTTCGTCGGTGACTATGCGGCCCCAGTCATCGACGTCAACGCCTGCATCCGGCGTGAGGAAGTCCTGGGCGACGTCGTAGCCCACCGCGACGACGACCGTGTCCGCCGTGAGCACGAACTCCGATCCCGGAATGGGCTGGGGACGGCGACGGCCGCTCTCATCGGGCTCGCCCAGTTTCATGCGGACACACTCGACGCCGGAAACGGCCCCATCTTCGGCGAGGAACGCGACCGGCGTGGCCAGGTACTCGAACTTCACGCCCTCTTCCTTGGCGTGGCGGCGTTCCTCCTCACGCCCGAGCATCTCGGCCTCCGTGCGGCGGTAGAGCAGCGTCACCTGCTCCACGCCCATGCGAATGGCCGAGCGCACGCAATCCATCGAGGTATCTCCCCCGCCCACCACGACGGCGCTGCGTCCCACATGGGGCTGGCCGCTCAAGCGCGGCGGGAGCATATCGTCCGGGAGGTTCGCGCGGACGAGAAAGTCGGTCGCGGTGTAGACATGCTTCAGACGGGCGCCTTGCAGGCGCAGTCGCTTGCCCAGTCCCGCGCCCTGGGCCAAGAAGACGGCATCGTAGCGGGCCAGGTCGTCCCAGGTGACGTCCCGACCGACGTGGGTGTTGCAGCGGAACTCCACGCCAGCCTGCACTAGGGCGTCGATCTTGTCATCGACGATGGAGTATTCCGTCTTGAAGCTGGGGATGCCGTAGCGGAGCAGCCCCCCGGGCACGGGCCAGGCTTCGAACACCGTGACGGCGTGGCTGGACGCGCGCAGCTCCTCGGCCACGGCCAGCCCCGCCGGGCCGCTGCCCACGATGGCCACGCGGGCGCCGCTCTCCCGCTCCGGACGGCGCACGGGGAAACCGCCCCGGCGGGCGCGGTCCCAATCGGACACGAACGCCTCAATCTTGCCGATGGCGACGGGCTTGTTGTGCTTGGCGACCACGCAGGACCCTTCACAGAGGCTTTCCTGCGGGCAGAGCCGGCCGCAGAGCTCCGGGAGGTTGCTGGTCAGGCGGAAGGTGGCCGCCGCCTCCGCGATCTTGCCGCTTTCAAGGAGCCAGAGGGCGCCGGGGATGTCGTTGTCTACGGGACAGGCCTTGACGCAGGGGGCGGCCGGGCACTGGATGCAGCGCTGCGCCTCGAACATGGCGGGCTCGGGCGTATAGCCGTTGAAGACCTCGTCCCAATTGTGCACGCGCTCGTACGGGGTCTGCTTGGTGACGTGGTGTGGAGGAATCCGCAGGCGCGCCTTGCGGTCGGTGGCCATGAGACGCCGAGTTCTTTCCTCGTTGGCCAAGGAGATCCTCACATCGGCGCGCCGGTCGCCGCAGCGCACTGTCGCGTCGATCATCGACCCGCCCGCGGTGGCCCTCGATAGGGGGAGCCCCCGCAATCGAGCGCACGCCGACGAGAGACATCGAGCGCGGTGGCCTGCTCCACTTCCAGGATACACGCGGGCCGTGCACACCACGATTATCAGCGCTACATAGGCCGGGGCGTCACGACTGAGCCTACGAGGCCAACGAGTCGGCAACCCGGGCCGCCGAGGGCCAGCATCGATGGTAACCGTTATGTCGGTGGCGCGCCATGGCCGTCAATGTGGTATGTTTCGCGAGATTTCGGGGAATTATTCTCGGGATCAAAATTATCCGACGCGGTATCGCGTCAGTCGTTTGTCGAGGCAGCCATGGCAGCAACCCCGGCGTCCAGCGCGGCGGCGGCGATCCGGCCAATCGTGCGCCAAATTCCCAACGGCCAGCCTTTCACCTTCTGGCAGCAGGACCTGGAGTACCACACCCGCGAGGGGCCGTGCTTCCTGGACATCACCGACGACGTGAGCCGGGCGGTGGAGGATTCGGGCGTCCACTGGGGGCAGGTCACCATCTTCTCCAACCACACGACCGCGGCCATCCGCCTCCAGGAGCACGAACCGCTTCTGCTGGAGGACATGTGCGAGATGCTCAAGCGGCTGGCGCCGCAAGAGGCCCGCTACCACCACAACAACTTCGCGATCCGCACCGTCAACATGCACCCGGACGAGACGCCGAACGGCCACAGTCACTGCCAGCACTTGATGCTGAGCAGCAGCGAGACCGTGCCACTCGTGGACGGTCGGCTGCAGCTGGGGGAATGGCAGAGCATTTTCCTGGTGGAGCTGGACCAGCCCCGCGACCGGCGGGTGACCTTGAACATCCTGGGGATCCCCCACCCTCACTAGCCCGAGGGCAAGCGACTGGAGAAGGCACAGGCCGCCTCGTCCGGGGCGGCTTGTCGGCGTCCGGGCGCGATCCGGGATGGGGGCGAGCGGATGAGCCGAGCCGACGAGCCGTGGCCCGATCCGTGGCTGGTCTTGCATCGGGCGGCGGAACCTCGGCGCCGGCTGGCCACCGCGCTGCGGTGCACGGCCGCCGATTATCTAGAGATCGATGTGCGGCGGGGAGCACGGGCCGAGTGCCGCCATGACGCGCTGCTCCTGGGCCTGCCCTTTCTGACGCAGCGCCATTACCTTCCGCGGCTGCGCCTGCGGCGGCTGTGGCTGGCGGATCTGGGAGCAGAAAGTCTGCGTGTGTCCGCCGCGCTTTTCCTGGACTTGAAGGACCGCGATCCCGCGATCCTGGATCAGACGCTCAGCGCCTTGGAATCGAGCGGCTTGGTGGGGCGCACGGTGATCAGCACGCCGCACTGGGCGCACCTGGACCGGCTGGCCGAGCGCGCCCTCCGAATCGGCCGATTCTATTCCGTGGGGCGGGGGCGGCACGACGTCTGGGGAGCGTACGAGCGGCGGATCGCCGAGGGCCGAGCCGGTCAAGGCGCCTCGCTGCATCGGAGCGTGGCGACCCGTGAACGGCTGCAGCGGCTGCGGGAGAGCGGGCTGCGCGGCGTCGTCTACGGGGTCAACGGGTTCGACCGCGGGCTGCGCCTGCTCGACGATGGGGCAGGAGGCCTGGTCAGCGACCGCGGCGCGCTCATCGCGGCGTGGCGGGAGTGCCTGGAGCCGGCTCGGGATTAAAGGCGTTCTCGTAGGCAGCGGCGACGGCGTCGTGCGCGGCGTCCGCGAAGCGCTGGTAGCGACGGACCATGTCCCGGCCCTGCGGCGTCAGCCGCGAGCGTCCCCCGCTGGAGCCGCCGCTCTCGCTCTCCACTAAGCGGAAGCCGAGGTGATCTTCGATCTCGCGGATCTTCCCCCAGGCGCGCCGATAGCTCAGGTTCATCCGCTCGGCGGCGGCGGCCAGCGATCCGGTTTCCTCGATCAAGAGGAGGAGCCGGAGCCGGTAGTCGCTCAGCGCCAGTACGCCGTCGCGTTCCAACCAGAGTTTGCAGCGCGGCTCCATGGCTTGGTCTCCATGGCTTCGTCAGAGGATCGAGCCGGCGACGGCAGCCAGCCGGATCGGCGCCATGGTAGCAGCGGCGCCGCACGAGGGCCGTATCCAGGGGGCGTGCACAGGGGGCCACGCACGGGGGAAATCCGTCCATGGGGGTCCGTATAATCGGCTGGTGGCCGCCGCGGCAGGGCAACAGCCGACGCCGGATCGATTCACGCTCCCGCCCGCGGGCGCCACACCTCTCGCCGCCGCGATGGCGGAGCGCATCCGTGCAGAGGGGCCGATCACCTTCGCCGCCTTCATGGACGCGGCGCTCTATGACGAGACACAGGGCTACTACCGTCGCGGGGGGGCGACGGTGGGCCGGGAGGGCGACTACCTCACCAGCCCCGAAGTGCACCCGCTCTTCGGCTACGTCATCGGAGCGTTGGCCGCCGAGCTATGGGATCAGCTCGGGCGTCCCACACCCTGGATCGTGCGCGAGGTGGGACCCGGGAGCGGGGCCTGCATGGAGAGCCTGTGCGTCTGGATCCGCTCGCAACGGCCCGATGTCTGGGAAGCGCTGCGCTGCGAGCTGATCGAGCCGGCACCGCTACAGGAAGAGCGGCAGCGACGACAGCTGGGCGCGCTGGGCGAACGAGCCTCCTGGAGCGCCGAGGGGACGACGCCGATGCGGGGTCTCCTGTTCGCGAACGAACTGCTGGACGCGCAGCCGGTGCATCGTTTGCGGTACGACGGCGCGCGGTGGCAGGAGCTGTACGTCGGCGTCGACGGGGCGGGTCGCTTCGAGGACGTCGCCGGGGAGCCGAGCGAGGCGGGGCTGCTGGAGCCGCTGGGGGGGCTCACGCCCGCGGAGGGGCAAGTAGTTGAGGTCAGCCCGGCCGTGCCGGAGCTCGTGGACCGGCTAGGGCGGGCGGTGGAGGCCGGGCTGCTGCTGCTGTTCGATTACGGGTACCCGCGCGCACAGTTGTACGCGCCGTGGCGACGAAGCGGGACGCTGATGACGTATCACCGCCACGCGCCCGGCGAGGACCCGTACGTCCGCGTGGGGGAGCAGGACCTGACCTGCCACGTGGACATCGACGCAGTCCAGGCGACGGCGGTCGCGACAGGGATGCGCGCGCTGCCAGCGCGATCGCAGGCAGCGCTGCTGGCGGAGATCGGCGCGACGCAGATGCCGGCCGCCGCGAGCGGAGGGCGGGGGGCGGAATTGGACGGCTATCTCGCGCGACGGCGGGCAGTGGAGGTCCTGAGCGATCCCGGGGGGCTGGGGCGGATCCGGGCGCTTGCGTTTGCGCGGGGGTTCGCCGGGACGCTGCGCGGGCTCAGCTGATGGCGGTCGGCAAGGGCGAGCCGCTGCCGAAGGTAACGCTGGACGGACCCGAGGGGCCCGTGTCGCTGGAGCGGCTGCGCGGCGGGCGGCCGCTGGTCGTGGCGTTTTACGTGGAGGACGGGACCCCCAGCTGCTCGGCACAGCTGAGCGCCCTAGGCGCGGACTTTCCGCTGATCGAAGAGCTGGGCGGCGCGCTGGTGGCCATCAGCGTCGACAGCGTGGAGAGTCAGCGCGCGTTCAGCGCGAGCACCGGGTTCCCGTTTCCCTTGCTCTCGGACTGGAAGCTGGAGGCCACACGCACCTTTGGCGTGCAAGACGATACGGGCAAGCGCAGCCGACGGGCGGTCTTCGTCAGCGATGGCGCGGGCACGATCGTCGAGGCGATGCCGCACTACAACCCAGCGAGCCTCAGCCAATACCAAGCGATCTTCGCCGCGCTGGGGATGGAGATCCCTTAGTCGCGCTACCCTCGTGCGCATGACGGACGCACAGGGGCCGATCGACGCGGGTGGGCCCGCCGCCGCAGCGTTCGCGCACCTGCGCGCGAACCGCGAAGGGATCACCGCGGTTCAAATCGAGTTGAGCGAGATCGCGGCCCCGACCGGGGCGGAACCGGACCGCGCGGAGGTGGTATCGCGCTGGCTGCACGCCGCCGGATGCCTCGTGCGGCGCGACGAGGCCGGCAACGTGATCGCCGAGCGGCCGGGGCGGGGCGGGGGGCCGCGCGTAGCGCTGTCCGCGCATCTCGACACCGTGTTCCCCGTCGAGCAGGCGCTGTCCGTGGCCCGTCCGGGCGAGGCCTGCCCGTACTGCGGCGCGGCAGCCGTGCCGGCGGGTGAACTGCACGGCCCGGGCATTGCGGACGACGCCGCGGGTCTGGCGGGGCTCATCGGCCTGGCGCAGGCGCTGGCTGCGGCCGAGACCGGCACCGCGGGCGACCTGATCTTCCTGGCGACGGTAGGCGAGGAGGGGCGCGGCAATTTGCGGGGCGCGCGGCACTTCTTCGCCGACGCCGCCAGCGGGCCGATCGACGCGTTCATCACCATCGACCATCCGGAGCCGGAGGCGATCGTGCATCGCGGGGTGGGCAGTCGACGCTTCGTCGTGGAGATGCAGGGGCCGGGCGGGCACGCCTGGGCCGACTTTGGACGCTACAACCCGGCGCAGGCGATGGCCGGGGCCGTCCAGCGCTTCGCCGACACGCGGCTGCCGCGTCGACCGCGCGCCACGACGAACGTGGGGGTGATTGAAGCAGGGCGCTCGGTTAACGCGATCCCGGAAGAGGCGCGCATGGAGGTCGAGGTGCGTAGCGAATCGGACGAACACCTCGAGCGGCTGGAGGCGTCGCTACGCCGGGCCGTGGAAGAAGCGCAGGCGGAAGAGCTGGCGCGCCGCGGCATCGACACGGATCAGGCGCACGGCATCGCCGTCAGCATCGAGAGCATGGGGAAGCGGCCCGGCGGCGCCACGGCGGCCAACCACCCCCTGGTGCTCGCGGCCGCCCAGGCGCTCAAAGCGGAGGGATTCGCGCCCCGGTTCACAGCGTCGTCGACGGACGCCAACGCGGCGATGGCCGCCGGGATCCCGGCGATCGCGCTGGGCTGGGGCGGTCGCAGCGGCGAACTGCACAGCCGGCGCGAATACTTCGCTCCGGCGGGGCGCGAGCGGACGCTGGCAGCACTGCTGCGGCTGCTGCTGGAGCTCTCCGGGCCAGCCACCCGCGCATAGTCCACGTGCGCCGGTACACTGTGAGCGTGACGCAGGACGGCGCATCCTACAACGCGACGGTGTTGGACCATTTCCGCCATCCGCGCAACGCCGGCGAGCTGGCGGACGCCAACGCGGTGGGCGAGGAGCGAAACCCCGTATGCGGCGACCACATGCGGCTGATGCTGCGCATCCGCGAGGGCGTGATCGAAGAGGCGCGCTTTCTCACCAAAGGGTGCGGGGCCGCGATCGCGACAAGCTCCGCGGCCACGGAGCTGCTCAAGGGCCGGTCCGTGGAGGAGGCGCGACAGTTGACGAGGCAAGATTTCGTCGATGCGGTGGGCGGCCTGCCCGCCAGCAAGATCCACTGTTCGGTGCTGGCCGCCGGGGCGCTGGCGAAAGCGCTCACGGCGTTCACCGAAGGCGGCTGAGCGTGACGATAGTGGTAGCGCGATGACACGCAAGGTCAATCCCAAGACGGCGGAAGAGGCGGTGGCGCTGCTGACGCAAACGAACGACGTCCAAGTCGTCGGCGGGGGAACGTCCGTTATCTACGACCAATTCTTGGGCAAGCTGCGGCCTCCAGCGTTGCTCGTGGGGGTCGATCGGATCGAGGAGATCACCCGGCTGGACGCCGCGAGCGGCTGGATTGGGGCGGGGGTGCGCCTGGACGCGGCGCGCCAGGCCGAGGACTGGCCAGACCTCTTGCGCGTGGCGGTGGACCTTCACCGCGTGCGAGGCGGGACCCCCGTGGTGCGTCGCGCGACCATTGGAGGACGATTGCTAGCGGACGGGGGATCGTCGTCGCTGGCAGCGGTTCTGGTGGCCCTGGACGGCGAAGCGGAGCTGATCACGCCCGAGGGACGCGAGCGGGTACCGCTGGAGAAGATCCTGGGCTGGCCACGCAAGCCCGCGCTCCCGCGCCACTGCATCCTGTTGGGCGTCCAGATCCGCGCGCCGCGCGCCGAGGCGGGGCAGCGGCTCGGGGCAGACTATCGTGAAGAGATCACGGACGGGGCCCCCAAGGGAGCCGCCGTGGCAGTGCTGACCGTGGAGGGGGATCGAATCCGCACGGCGAACGTAGCCGTGGGCGGCAACCACCCAGGCGCCGTGCGAGCGCGGCAAGTGGAGAGCACGCTTGTGGGCCGGGCCGGGGACGAGGCGGTGTTCGCGCTGGCGGGGCAGACGGCGCGGGAGGAGATTGATCCTGCGGACGACAACGTCGCGTCGCGAGACGAGCGGCTGGACGCGGTCGAGCGGCTGACGCGCGAGGCCGTCGCCGCGGCGTTCGCCGCCACCCAGGAGTAGACGGCGACGGCATGGAAACGGCGGGGCTCATCCTCGCGGCGGGGGCCTCGACCCGAATGGGCGAAGCGAAAGCGCTGCTGGCCTGGGGCGAGCGGCCGCTGCTGCAACATCAGATCGACACGTTGCTCGCCGCGGGCTGCCGCCCGGTGATCGTGGTGCTGGGACACGGCGCAGCAGAGGTGCGCGCCCGAGTGCGCTGCGACGAGCCGTGCCGAATCGTCATCAACGCGGACTACGCGAGCGGCCGCGCCTCGTCGGTGCGGGCGGGCGCAGGGGCGGCGCCAGCGAAGATTGAGGCGGTGGTGGTCGCGAACGTCGACCAGCCGTGCACGGTCGAAACGGTGCGGCGGCTGATGGCGGCGCGCCGAGAGCGGGGAGCGCTCATCGTTGTGCCGCGGCATCGCGGGCGGAACGGCCATCCGGCCGTGTTCGCGGGGTCGCTGCTGGCCGAGATGCGCGGAGTGGAGGAGCGCCACCAGGGTCTCAAGGCGGTGCGGGCGGCGCACGCGGCGGAGACGCTCTTTCTGGACGTCGAGGACCCCTTGGTTGGGCTGGACCTGAACCGGCCAGAGGATTACGCCCGCGCGCGGGGTCTCGCATAGGGGCCTTGCATTGGGGGGGCCTGATGTAGCGCCGGGCCGATCGTGTTATATTTCCAGGGATTTTGTGAGCGGAATCGTTTGCAAAGTCGTCGGCACTGAAACTCTGGTGAGGGCGGAAAGCGCCATGGCCGTTCCCCTTCGCGAGGCCGTCCAGGTCGGGAAGTACCTGGCGTCGCAGCGCCTGCAGCAGGTGAAGCGCTACCCGCTAGTGCTCATGCTGGAGCCGCTCTACGCCTGCAACCTGGCGTGCGCCGGGTGCGGCAAGATCCAACATCCGATGGAGATCCTGCGCCAGCACCTGAGCCCCGAAGAGTGCTGGGCAGCAGCGGACGAGTGCGGCGCACCGGTGGTCTCGATCCCGGGCGGTGAGCCGATGATGCATCCGGAGATCGGCCGGATCGTGGAGGGGCTGATCGAGCGGAAGCGGTTCGTCTACCTCTGCACCAACGCCATCCTGCTGGAGAAGAAGCTGGACCGGTTCAGCCCGAGCCCGTACCTCACGTTCTCGGTGCACATGGACGGGATGCGCGAGGAGCACGACGCGTCGGTCTGCCGCGATGGAGTGTTCGACGTCGCCATCTCGGCGATCAAGGCAGCCAAGGCGAAAGGGTTCCGGGTCACCACCAACAGCACGATCTTCTTGGGCGCCGACCCCGAGCGGGTACGCGCAATGTTCGACCACCTGATGGAGATCGGCGTGGACGGGATGATGATCTCGCCGGGCTACGCCTACGAGAAAGCGCCGGACCAGGAGCACTTCCTCACGCGCGACCAGACGCGGTCGCTGTTCCGGGAGATCCTGAAGGAGCCGCCGTCGACGTGGTCGTTCAACCAGAGCGAGCTGTTCCTGGCGTTCCTCAAGGGCGAGATCGAATACGACTGCACGCCGTGGGGCATGCCCACGCGCTCGGTCCTGGGGTGGCAGCGTCCGTGCTACCTCATGGACGAAGGCTACGTGGACACGTTCGACGAGTTGATCAACGAAACCGACTGGAGCCAGTACGGTCACGCCAGCGGCAACCCGAAATGCCAGAACTGCATGGTGCACTCGGGCTTTGAGGCGACGGCCGTGGTCGACGCGAGCACCAACCCGCTGCGCGGCCTGCGCGCGCTCAAAGGCGCGCTGAGCTAGCCACACCCCACGCGGTCCTTCTTCGAAGCCCAGCCTCCGACACTGAGGCCGGGGGGCGGGTTCTGCATTGGGCGCGCCGGCGTGGGAGACTGACGGCGTGTTGACGATCGTCACCGCGCTGCCGTGGGAGGCCGCCCGCTTCGCCGCGCGGCTGCGCGGCGCGCGGCGCGTCGACTTCGGCGAAGGGTGGGCGGTGTGGGGAGAGCGCGAGGGCGTGAGTCTGCGCGTGGCCGTCTCCGGACCCGGCCGCAAGCGCGTGGAGAGAGCCCTGGACGACCTCGGCGCGCTGGACCCCCCGGCGACCGGACTGCTCACAGTGGGCGTCGCGGGCGGGCTGGAGCAGAGCCTGCGGCCCGGCGCGGTGGTCATTTCGCCGCGGCTCCACTACTGGAACAGCGCGGGCCGCCGCGAGCGGCACCCGATCCGCGCCGACGGCGGGTTCCTGCGATTCGTGGAGCAGGCCCTGGAGCAGTCGCGCGTCGCGCGGCAGGTCGGCGACAGCCTGACAGTGGACGCGCCGCTGCTCAGCACGCAGGCCAAGGCCGACCACGGCCGCTCCAGCGGGGCCGCGGTCGTGCAGATGGAGGACTATCACTGGGCAGAGGGAGCGGCGCGCCTCTCCATCCCTAGCGTGCCGCTGCGGGTGGTGCTGGACCCGGTTGGGTCGAACCTCCCCGCGGCCGTAGCGGCGTGGGACTGGCGCGGGCCGCGGGCCGACGCGATCGCGAGGGCCGTGATGCGACAACCGTCGCTGCCGGTCGCGCTGGCGCGCCTAGCGTGGCAACGGCGCGCGGCGGTGGCGGCGATCGACCGAGCGCTGGAGGCGTTGGTCGTCGCAGGGAAGGGGAGTGATCGCGGATGACGCTGGCACTGGTGACGGGGGGCAGCGGCTTCATCGGCGCGCACGTGGTGCGGGCGCTGCTGGAGGAGGGTGTAGAGGTGCGCGCGCTGGTGCGGCCGGAAAGCGCCGCGCGGAACCTGGGCGGCCTGGCGGTGCAACGGGCCGAGGGCGACCTGCGCGATCGGGCGTCGCTGGATCGGGCGCTGGAGGGGGTGGAGGTGCTGTTCCACGTCGCGGGGCTGTACGAACTCGTCGCCCGCGCGCGACGAGAGTTGCACACGATCAACGTGCAGGGGACACGCGATCTGATGCTGGCGGCGCTACAGGCGGGCGTGCAACGGGTAGTGCATACGTCGTCGGTGGCGGCGATCGGGCACGCGGGGTGGCGCGGCAAGCCGGCCGACGAAAAGCAGTGGGCGGACTCGCGCAAGCTGGCCGGCCCCTACGAAGAGAGCAAGTACCTCAGCGAGCGGCTGGTGCAGGAGCTGGTACGTCGCGAGGGGCTGCCGGCCGTGGTGGTGAACCCGACCGCGCCGATCGGGCCGCTGGACGTCAAACCGACGCCGACCGGACGGCTGATCGTCGATGCGGCGAACGGGTCGCTGCCGGCTTACGTGCGAAGCGCAGGGCTGAACATCGTGCACGTGCGGGACGTAGCGCGGGGGCACGTGCTGGCCTGGCAGCGGGGGCAGGTGGGGGAACGGTACATCCTGGGGCAGAAGCAGGGGAACCTGACGTTGCACGAGGTGTTGCAGCGGGCGGCGGCGGTGGCGGGCCGGGAGGCGCCGCGGCGGGCGCTGCCGTACTTCGTCGCGCTGGGGTACGCGCAGGTGGACGAGCGGATCGTGAGCCGGGTGCGGGGGCGGCCGCCGCGGGCGCCGATCGCGGGGGTGCGGCTGGCGCGGCACAAGATGTGGTTTAACTGTGACAAAGCGGTGCGCGAACTGAGGCTGCCGCAGACGGACGTAGACGAGGCGTTCCAGGACGCCGTGGACTACTTCACGTCTGAGGGACTTGTCCGGGCCTAGGCGGGCGCTTTAATTCAACGCTGATCTACGAAGGCGGAATGGGTCGATGCGAGGGCCGCGAGGCGGGCGGCGGCTGGGCGTGCGCGCGTCGTGATGGGGGTTTTCTGTCACCCGCCGGGCGGGGCGCTCCAGATAGGGAGCGGGGCCGAGGGCCGTCCGGGGCGACAGAAAGGGACGGGCGGCAGTCAGCGTCGGACGGGGGTTGGACAGGCGAGGGACGGGCGGGGACAGGGGGCGGACGGGAGCCGGACAGCGATCACATCGAGGGGAGGGGCGCGAGTAGTTCACTTGTGCATTATGGCACGGGGGTGGCGGGGTCTCAAACGATGACTGCATAGAGCGAGACAGACTTGGAGAATGGAACGCGTTTTCGGGTGCCGACCCGATGGTGTGTGGACGAGACCAGGGTTAGAGGTATCAATGGGCGGAACGGTCTGAGCGGCGGCGTGGGCGCGGGGTAGCTGAGGCCGTCCGAAGGCGAGACTGCTTCCCGACAAGCGCGAGTCGCGCAGGCATTGCGTGGCTGGGGAAGCGACTAACATCCGGGCCATGGCGAAGTTCTTGGGCCCGGCGGGGTGGGCGTGGCGCCGCGCGCGGCGGGGGGCGTGGGAAACGCGATCCAGGCTCGCCCGCCTGCGACGCAGGATCGGCCGCCGCAAGACCCGCGCCGTCCGCAGGTTGCTGCGGCTGGGTCTGTGGCTGAGCAGGCGCTACACCGCGGGGCGGGGTCTGGTGGAGAGGGCGCTGCGTAGGGGAGAAATACGGATTGCGCTGGCGATCGCGCTGATCGCCATTGTCTTCGTGGTTCTGTGGAAGGTGCCGGAGCGGCAGGTGGGCGACACGCCGAGCCTAAGCGTGCGGGAGCGTCTGGAGCGGGAGGACTCGGCGCGGCGGACGCTGGTCGCGGTCATCGCCGGTGGGCTGGTGTTCTCAGTGGGCATCGCGGGGGCGTATTTCGCGTGGCGCCGGATCATGGTGGAGCAGCAGGGGCAGATCACCGACCGTTTCATCCGAGCGATGGAGCAGCTGGGGGCAGAAGACGGCGAGGGGAAGCCGCGCATCGAGATCCGGCTGGGGGCGATCCGGACGCTGGAGCGGATCGCGCAGGAGTCGGACGAGGACTACCGGCCGGTGATGGACATCCTGGCGGCGTACCTGCGGCTGCACTCGCCGCGCGTGCGCGAGAAGCGAGAAAGGGAGACTGATCCCGAGCAGGAAGAGGGCGAAGAGGACAGAGTCACTTCCGAGGAGGAGGCGGCCGAGCCCGAGGAGGAGAAAGAAGACGAGCCTGTTACGCGCCACGATCTTCTGGCAGTAGTGGGCGTATTGAAGCGGAACCGGCCGAAGAAGGAGGTTGCCGACGCTGGTGCGCTCGATCTCCACGGCACGAACCTGCGCGGTGTCGACCTGACGGAGGCGGACTTGTCGGGCGCGTTCCTGCGGGGCGCGGACTTGTCGGACGCGGATCTGGCCGACGCGAACTTGTCGGGCGCGCGCCTGTGGAACGCGGACTTGTCGGGCGCGCGCCTGATGGGCGCGGACTTGTCGGATGCGCGCCTGATGGGCGCGGACTTGTCGGACGCGGATCTGGCCGACGCGAACTTGTCGCGCGCGCGCCTGGTGGACGCGAACTTGTCGGGCGCGCACCTGGGGGGCGCGGACTTGTCGGGCGCGCACCTGGGGGGCGCGGACTTGTCGGGCGCGCGCCTGGGGGCCGCGGACTTGTCGGGCGCGAACCTGGAGGGCGCGAACTTGTCGGGCGCGCACCTGGGGGAGGTGGACTTGTCGGGCGCGGGGGGAGGTGGACTTGTCGGGCGCGGCCCTGGGAGAGGCGGACTTGTCAGGCGCGCGCCTGGAGAACGCGGACTTGTCGGACGCGGGTCTGGAGCGCGCGAACTTGTCGCACTCGCACCTAGAGGGCGCGGACTTGTCGCACGCGCACCTGGAGCACGCGAACTTGTCGGCCGCGCTTCTGGGGGGAGCGGACTTGTCGGGCGCGGCCCTGGGGGGCACGGACCTGTCAAGCGCGGGCCTGGCGGGCGCGGACCTGTCGAGCGCGGGCCCGGTGGTCGCGGACCTGTCGAGCGCGGACCTGGTGGGCGCGGACTTGTCGGGCGCGGACCTGCGCGGCGCGAACTTGTCGGGCGCAGACCTGCGCGGCGCGAACTTGTCGGGCGCGGACCTGCGCGGCGCGAACTTGTCGGGCGCGGACCTGCGCGGCGCGAACCTCTTCGACGTGCAGTCGAATGCGTCGACGAGATTTGGTGGTGCGCGGGTAGAGCGCAAGTGGGAGGAGGCGCTGCGGGGTGTCGATGGATACGACGCGATCCGGTGGATCGACGAGGAAGGCAGCGACGACGGGGAGGAAGCTTAGGGGGCGGGTGCGGGCGGTGGAACGAGGGATGCTGCCCAGGCCAGCGGCCGGACGGGAGCGGGTAGACTGCCCGCAGCGCTGCGGCGCGGGAGGGAGCCGGAGATGCTGACGAGCATGGGGGATTTTCTGCGGTACTTCGGGTCGATCAACCGTCGGGCGATGCGGGACGTGGGGGCGCTGCCGCCGGAGGCGGAGGGGTGGGCGCCGGCGGTGGGGGAGGGGGAGCAGGGGTGGAGCGTGAACCGCATCGTGGCGCACATGGCGCAGTCGCGGGGGTACTTCGTGAGCGCGTACCGGGGTGAGGGGTGGATCTTCCCGGAGGCGCCGGACGTGAGCAGCCAGGAGCGGTGGCTGCCGGCGCTGGAGGAGAGCGGGGACCTGGTGGTGGCGGCGCTGGAGGGCAGCCCCGATGAATGGCTGCGTCGCAAGATCGACTTGATCGACACGGAGGGCACGGTCACGGCCTGGCGGCTGCTGATGATGATGGTGGAGCACGACGTACACCACCGCAGCCAGATCGACACGTACGCGGGGCTGAACAGGTGGGAGCCGCCGCAGATCTACGATCGGGCGTTCGAGGACGTGGAGGCGCTGCAGCCGTCGCAGAAGGCGCGGTATCGGTCGGGGTAGGGGAAGGCGGGCGGAACGGCGCCCCGTTCATCCTTCGACAGGCTGGTTCGACAGGCTCACCACAGGTCAGGGGAAGGCGGGCGGAACGGCGCCCCGTTCATCCTTCGACAGGCTGGTTCGACAGGCTCACCACAGGTCAGGACGAACGGGGCAGCGCGAAGTACCGGTCGGGGTAGGGGGGGAAGGCGGGGCCGAACGGCGTGCCGCCACAGCGGCCGGGCCAAGATCGATACACTGGGGCCGATACACTGGGATCGACGGCAGCGCGGTCGAGGCAGGCGCTTGACGGGGATCGCTGGGTCACGATAATGGGCGGGCGCTGGGGCCACCCGGCCGTGGAGGGGGATTATGGCGACCAAGACCAAAGAGGCGGCGGAAACGAAGCCGGGGCTGCGGCCCATGACGGAGTACATCAAGCTGCCGAACGCGGACAGCCTAGAGGGGGCGTACCTGGAGGGGATGCAGTGCAAGAGTTGCAAGATCGTGCAGCTCTACGTGCGCACGCGCCGGGCGTGTCCGGCGTGCCAGGGGCACGACGCAGAGCAGTTCACGCCGGTGCGGCTGAGCCCCGAGGGCGAGATCTGGATCTACACGATCGTGCACCAGTCGTGGCCGGGGATCACGACGCCGTTCGTGGGCGCGATCATCGACGTGCCCGTGGAAGGGCAGGCGGATCGCAAGGTGGCGGTTCGGGCCAACGTGGTGGGGGTGGAGCCGGACCCGAAGCACGTCAAGATGGGGATGAAAGTGCGGGCCAAGGCGGCCATCGCGCATAAAGACGGCGAGGGCAACGAGGTGGTGGTCTTCGAGTACGAGCCCGCGTAGGCGGGTGCTAGACTGGGCGGGTCCGGGAGACCGGGCGCGTCCGGCCACCGGAGAGCCGGGCCGGCGGCAGTTGGCCCGCGGAGAGCAAAGGAGCAGGCGAGATGCAAGACGCATACGTAGTGGGCGTAGGCATGATCAAGTTCGGGCGCTACCCAGAGGAGAACGTGGCCACGCTGGGGGCGCAGGCGGTGCAGCTCGCGCTGCAAGACGCCAGCGTGCAGATGCCGGACATCCAGATGATGGCGGCCGGCAGCCTGTACCAGACGAACATGATCGGGCAGAAGATCCTCAAAGAAGTGGGGATGACCGGGATCCCGGTCTACAACGTCGCGAACGCCTGCGCCACGGGATCGACGGCGTTCCGCGAAGCGTACTTTGCGGTGGGGTCCGGCGCGTACGACATCGCGCTGGCGGTGGGAGTGGAGCAGATGGGGAAGCAGGGGCTGCTGGGCGGGATCGCCGGCGACCCGGCCTACTCGCCCGAGGGGGTGATGGGCACAGGGACGATGCCGGGGGTGTTCGGCATGGCGGGGCTGGAGCACTCGCGCAAGTACGGCACAACGATCGAGCAGTTCGCGCAGGTGTCGGTGAAGAACCACGAGCACGCGATGGCGAACCCGTTGAGCCAGTATCAAGTGCAAGTGAGCCTGGAGGACGTGCTCAACGGCCGCATGGTGGCCTACCCGAACACGCTCTACATGTGCTGCCCGACAGGCGACGGGGCCGCAGCGGCGATCATCATGTCGAAGGAGAAGGCGGCGAAGTACACAACGATGCCGATCCGGATCGCGGCGTCGGCGCTGACGACGGACCCGTACACGGACCGCGTGCTGACCTTCCCGGACGTGAACACGATGACAGTGAACGCGGCCAAAGAGGCCTACGAGCAGGCGGGGCTGGGGCCGGAGGACGTGAGCAGCGTGGAGCTGCACGACTGCTTCGCCACAGCGGAGGTCCTGCACTACGAGAACCTGCAGCTGGCGCCCGAAGGGGAAGCCGGCCGCTGGGTGGACGAGAAGCTGACCGACCTCAACGGCCCCCAGGGCGACCCGCGCTGGACGCCCGTGAACACCAGCGGCGGCCTGCTCTCCAAGGGGCACCCGATCGGCGCGACCGGGGTGGCCAACATCTGCGAGATCACCTGGCAGCTGCGCGGGCAGGCGGGTGGGCGGCAGGTGCCAAACCACAAGGTGGGGATGGCGCACACCATCGGACTGGGCAGCGCCTGCGCGGTCCACATCCTGACCAAGTAGGGTTTGAGAACAGAGCCAACGAACGGGGCGTCTCGGCCGAGGCGCCCCGTTTGGCGTTAAGGGCGGCGCTAAGGGGCTGGGAGGTCAGCGCGGGACAGCAGGAGCGATGAAGGCCGTCGTGGTGCTGGCGGGTGAGGTAGAGGACACGGCGCTGTTGCGCCGGCACCTGCGCGAGGCAGATCTGGTCATCGCGGCGGACGGGGGGGCGGAGCGGCTCGCGGCGCTGGGCGTGAGCCCGCAGGTGGTGATCGGGGACTTCGACTCGCTGGGCGTCGAAACGGTGGAGCGGCTGCGGGCGGCAGGCGTCGAGGTGGAAGCGCACCCCGAGCGGGAGCAAAAGACCGACGGGCACGTCGCGCTGCTGCTGGCGCAGCAGCGGGGCGCCCGCGAGGTGATCCTGGCCGGGGTGCGCGGAAGCGGCCGCCTGGACCACGGACTGGCGAACTTGCTGTATCCGCTGGCGCCGGCGTTCCGAGACCTGCGCGTCACCGCGATCAGCGACTGGAGCGAGGCCGTAGCGCTGCAGAGCGAGGGGTTGCGCTCGGTGCGGTTTCGCGGGGCCGTGGGGGACTACGTCTCGCTGATCCCGATCAGCGAGACGGTAACGGGGGTCACCACGCACGGCCTGCGCTACCGGCTGCGCGGCCACACGCTGCGGCTGGGCGAGAGCCAGGGCGTGTCCAACGAGCTGGAGCAGGAGGAGGGCGGCTTCGACATCGCGGCGGGGGTGGCGTACGCCATGCACCACTTCCGACAAGAGCGGCTATCCTAGGCAACGACCGCGAGGACGACTCGAGACATCGGGGGCTCGAGACAGCGGGAATGCCGGAGAGGGACGAATGCCCGTATACGAGTTTCGCTGCACGCAGTGTAAAGAGGTCTTTGACCTCATCCGAAGCCGCGATGGGGCCGGCGAGCCCGCCACCTGCCCCAAAGACAGCGCGCCCGCGAAGCGGCTGTTCTCCGCCAGCGCGATCCGAGCGCCGGGCGGCGGAGGCAGCAGCGGGGACGATTTTTCGTTCGGCGACATGGGCGGCGGCATGGGCGAGGACGACATGGGGGGCGGCTGGGACGGCGGCGGCATGGGCGAGGACGACATGGGGGGCGGCTGGGGCGGCGGCGAACACGGTCACGACCACCCGCACTAGCGTCGAGGCCATGCGCCCGCCGCCGGTGGCCAGTCGGCGGGCGCATGGCACCGCGTCGGCTACTTGTTGGATTCCCAGAACATGTCCGCAAACTGCTTGACGGCGCCGCGCTGGGCGGCCGTCGCGGGCCTGGGGGTGGTGGCGGTGCTGATCCTGCGTCGATCCACCCGGTTCGAGGTCCAGGGGCAGAGCATGACGCCGACGCTGGAGCCCGGTGACTACGTGCTGGCGACCGCCCTCCCCCAGCGCCTCTGCCGCCCGCGACCGGGCTGGATCGTGGTAGCGCGACGGCCGGACCGGCCCGGGCTAACGGTGATCAAGCGGGTGGCCGCCGTCGATCACGGTGGCGGGGGGCTGATCCTGCTGGGCGACAACCCGGAGGGGAGCAGCGATAGCCGGGAATTTGGGTCGCTGGCGCGGCGGCACCTGCTGGGGGTGGCCTGGCTGCGCTACTGGCCGCCATGGCGGGCCGGGCTGCTCCTGGGAAGGGCGCAGCGAGGC
Source organism: Dehalococcoidia bacterium (assembly GCA_963663235.2). Classification (GTDB taxonomy): domain Bacteria; phylum Chloroflexota; class Dehalococcoidia; order Bin125; family Bin125. The sequence goes on along the minus strand of CAXXNO010000008.1, from coordinate 43,890 downwards.
AGCGGGATGGGGGGGACGGGGTGAGGGGCCAGGCCGGGGTGTCGATGATCTGACAGGACTAGCGATATCGCGCCCGCCGGCGGCACCGTCCTGTGCAAGGAGGCACGCGACCCCATGGCCCCGCCAACGCAGGAGGCGATCACGAGCTCATCGAGGAAGTGGACGCCCTGGCACCGCTGCCCGGCGTCGCCCGGCGGGTGATCCAGGTCACCGACGGCGACCGCTTCTCGGCCAACGACCTCGCCGGCGTGCTGGCGACCGACGCCGCCCTGACGGCCAAGCTGCGGCGGCTGGGGAACTCGGCGTTCTACGGCTACGCCCGCAGGATCACCACGGTGCGGGACGCGGTGATCCTGCTCGGCTTTCGCGAGGTGCGGGCCACTGCGATCGCCACCTCGATCATGGACCTCTTTCCCGGCGTGGAGACAGGCCCGTTCAGCGTCGACCTGTTCTGGGGGCACAGCGTGGCCGCCGGGGTCATGGCCGAGGTGCTGGCCAAAGAGACGGGGTACGCCAAACCCGAAGAGGCGTTCACCGCCGGGGTCCTGCACGACATCGGACGGTTGGTGTTGACGCAGTACCGGACCGATCTTTTCGGCGAGGCGGTCTGGCACGCCCTGGGCGAGCGGATCCCGCTGCGGCAGGCCGAGCAAGAGCGGTTGGGCTACGACCACGCGGAGGTGGGCGCGCTCCTGGCTGAGCGCTGGAACTTCCCAGAGGAGTTGTGCCTGGCCATCGGCGAGCACGAAGACCTCGACCGGCTGGATGAGCAGAACGGACTCAGTTTCGTTGTCGCTCTGGCGAACGCCTTCTGCCACCAGTTGGGACTGTGGTGCGGGCTGGACACCGACGACGGCGCCCGGATCCACCGCGGCACGGGCATCTCGCTGCCGCCGGACCGTGAAGAGCTCTATCAGGTGGTGCGGAGCCAGATTGGCGGCCCGGCCGGCATCCGGGAGCGGGTCGGCACCTTCCTGCGCAGCGCGCGGGAGCAAGATCCCCGCTGGTACAGCGCGCCCGCGCAGGAGGAGGAGCCGCCGACCGCGGCGGAGGAAAGGGAAGCGGCGTCCGAGCCGGCCCGATAGCCGCCCGCCCCCCATCCAGATAGGCCAAGAGCGCTTTTCCGGCACGGCGACCGCCGCGCCGCTGCCGCCGCCCCCTTGCATTCAGGCCCTGGGATGCGCGAGAATCGCGTTAGCACTCCCGGCCTTCGAGTGCCAACGGCCGGGATTGGCACGAAACCCAGGCAAGCGCAGAGACCACAGAGGACACTCATGGCCAAAGTACTGCTATACGACGAAGAGGCGCGGCACGCGCTGCGGTCGGGCATCGACCGGCTGGCGGACGCCGTCAAGATCACGCTGGGCCCGAAGGGGCGCAACGTGGTGCTGGCGCGGAGCTTCGGCGCCCCGACGATCACCAACGACGGCGTGACGATTGCGCGGGAGATCGAGCTGGAAGACCCGTTCGAGAACATCGGGGCGCAACTGGCCAAAGAGGTGGCATCGAAGACCAACGACATCGCCGGGGACGGCACCACGACGGCGACGGTGCTGGCGCAGTCCATTGTGACGGAAGGGATGAAGAACGTCGCGGCCGGCGCCAATCCCATGGCGCTGAAGTGGGGTCTCGAGCGCGCTTCCGATGCGGTCACCGCCGAGATCAAGGAGCGGGCGATCCGGGTCACGACGCGCGAGCAGATGGCGCAGGTGGCGGCGATCTCGGCGGCGGAGCCGGCGGTGGGCGATCTCATCGGGGAAGTGATGGAGAAGGTCGGCAAGGACGGGGTGATCACCGTCGAAGAGGGGAAAGGGATCCGGACCGAGACGGAGTTCGTGGACGGGATGCAGTTCGATCGCGGCTACATCTCGCCGTACTTCATCACGAACCCGGACCGGATGGAAGCGATCATCGACGACCCCTACATCTTGGTGACGGACAAGAAGATCTCGGCGGTCAGCGACGTCCTGCCCCTGCTGGAGAAGTTGCTGCAGGTGAGCAAGAACTTTGTCGTGATTGCGTCCGACGTGGACGGCGAAGCGCTGGCGACGATGGCCGTGAACAAGCTGCGCGGGACGATCAACGTGGTGGCCTGCAAAGCGCCAGGGTTCGGGGACCGGCAAAAGGACAACCTGGGCGACATCGCCGTGGTGACGGGCTCCACCGTCATCAGCGAGCAACTGGGCCGCGGGATGGACAGCGTGGAGATCCAGGATCTGGGGCGGGCGCGCCGGTTCCTGGCCACGAAGGAGAACAGCACGATCATCGAGGGCAAGGGCGACCCCGAGTTGGTGGACGCCCGCGTGCGGGAAGTGCGCGCCATCCTGGACCAGTCGAAGAGCGACTGGGACAGCGAGAAGGCCCAAGAGCGGCTGGGCAAACTGTCCAACTCGGTGGCGGTGATCAAGGTGGGTGCGGCAACCGAGATTGAGCTGAAGGAGCGCAAGCACCGGGTGGAGGACGCGCTCTCCGCGACCCGCGCAGCGGTGGAGGAGGGGATCGTCCCCGGGGGCGGCGTGGCGCTGATCAACGCCGCCGGCGTGCTGGATGCCCTGGAGGATGAGGGGGACGCGGGAACGGCCGTGCGAATCCTGCGGCGGGCGCTGGAGGAACCGCTGCGGCGGATCGCCTCGAACGCGGGCAGGGACGGGTCGGTCATCGTCCAGCAGGTGAAGGAAAGCGATACGAAGGCGCAGTGGGGCTACGACGCCCAGTTGGACGAGTTCGGCAACATGGTGGACAAGGGGATCATCGATCCGGCGCTGGTCACGCGAGCGGCGCTGGAGAACGCCGTGTCCATTGCGGCGATGACGCTGACCACCAACTGCCTTGTGACCGAGAAGGTGGAGGAGAGCGGGGGGGCGCCCGGGGGGATGCCCGGGGGGATGCCAGGGGGGATGCCGGGGATGCCGCCGGGCGGAGGCATGTACTAAGGGGGGATGTCCTAGACGGGATATCCTAAGCGGGCCGATCAGCGGCCGAGCGCGAGCCGAGATGCACGAAACGGGCCTCCCCCCAGGGAGGCCCGTTCACTTTGTTGGTTTGCTTCGTTCGTTTGCTTTGTTCGTTTGCTGGCAGGACGTCAGGCAGAGCGGCGGCGGCGCCAGCGGCGGCCGCCGCGCTTTCGCGGTCCCGAGGCGGGAGCGCCGAGGCCGTCCAGATCGGTGAGGGAGAGCGAGCCGAGGATGGGCTGGACGGCATCGACGAGCGCGACCAAGCGGGCGGCGACATCGGAGACGAGATCGTCGGTCAATCTGTCGTAGGGCACGGTCTCGTGCAGGCGGCACCAAGCCGCGGTCCACTCTTCCAGCTCGTAGGCAGGCCCCAGGGCGCGGCGGATATCGTCAGCGCGGGCGGCCAAGCGCGTAGCGACGGCGCGGCTCCAATCGCGAGGGCCTTCGATGTGGAGTCCGACCTCGATGCGGCCGGTCTTGCGCACGGGCCAGACCTCGTAGTGGAGGCGCGGGTCGCCGAAGTGGAACTGGAGGCTGGAGAAGACGACGCGGGCGGAGGCGCGGTCGGCGCGGCCATCGAGCGACGCCTGCGCCTGGTCGCGGACGCGGAAGAGGAACTCGCGCACGGGCAGCCGCTGCAAGGTGGCCACGGCACCAGGCTACAGCGGCGGGGCGGTGCGGCGGGGATGGCCGTTGCCGGAAGTATTCGGCGGCTGAGTCAGGCGTCGCTCCCCGCCGCCTGCGGGATCAGATGGGCGGCGGTGGCCTTGAACATCGCCACGACGGGGCTGCCGACGTCGATGCCCAGGGCCTCCAGCGAGGGCCGGGTGATGGTGGCGACCATGGTGGGGGCGGTTGCGCCAGTGGCGCCGGCAGCCTGGGGGGCGCCGGGAGCGCGCTCCAGAGCCAGACGCAAGCGCACGACGCCTCCCGCGGGTGTGATCTCCCGGACCGTGACCGGGAGACGGTTGCGGGCGCTGCCAGCCGGATGGTCATCCGGGGCCAGGAGGGTGATCTCCTCGGGGCGGAGGCAGAGGAGCGCGGCGGGCGGGGGGCGCTCCGCCGCCACCTGGACGTGGTGGCCGGCGACGTCGTAGACGGCGACACCGTCGTCGTGGGCAGCGTCGTGGACAGCGGCGTGGACAGCGGCGAGGCGAGCCGGCCAGACGTTCTCGACGCCCACAACGGCGGCGACGGCCTCGTCCACGGGGGCGCCGAAGACCTCGGCGGGGGGGGCGACCTGGCGGACGGTGCCGTCGATCAGGACGACGATCTGGTCGCCAAGGCGCAGCGCCTCATCGCGGTCGTGAGTGACAAGGACGGTGGTCACGCCAAGGCCGCGGACGATGGCGGCGAAATCATCGATGAGGGCGGTCCGGGTGGGAGCATCGAGCGCCGAGAAGGGCTCATCCAGCAAGAGCACCTCCGGCTCCAGAGCGAATGCGCGGGCCAGGCTGACGCGGCGCGCCTCGCCGCCGGACAGCCCGCGGGCGTGTCGCTGGGCCAGATGCCCGACGCCGAAGCGATTGAGCCAGCGGAGGGCGCGTTCGCGTCGCAGGCCGCGGGGAACGCGGCGGAACCCCTGCCCGACCTCCACGTTGTGAAGCACGCTGCCCGTGAGCAGCAAGGGGTCCTGAAAGGCGGCGGCCAAGCGGCGGCGGGTGGCCAGGACATCGCGGCGCATGGGGGCGCCGTCGAGGAGGAGCTCGCCGCGCAGGGGCTCGACGAGGAGCTGCAAGACGCCGAGGAGCGTGCTCTTGCCCGCGCCGTTGGGGCCGATGAGGGCGGTGACGCGGCCGGCGGGGAGATCCAGCGCATCGACGTGGAGGACGGTGCGGCCGTCGCGCGCGACCGTGCAGTCGCGGATGGCGATCTTGGCGGGGGTCGTCGTGTCAGGCGAAGCGACGCTCCTGCTGGACCGAGGTGAAGATCAAGTTCACGACGTAGGCCATGATCAACAACATCAAACCGAGCGCCAGCGCCACCTCGATGTTGCCGCGACTAGTCTCAAGCACCGTAGCGGTCGTGAGGACGCGGGTCTCGCCGGCGATATTGCCGCCGACCATCATCGACGCGCCGACCTCCGAGATCACGGCGCCGAAGCCCGCCATCAGCGCGGCCAGCAACCCGAGTCGCGCCTCGCGGACGATGACCCAGAGGAGTTGTGCGCGGTTGGCGCCGAGAGCAACCACCTGATCGAGCAGGCGGGGGTTCAGCGACTGGACAGCGACCAAGGAGACCCCGGTCACGAGCGGCACGGCGATGATGAACTGGGCCACGACCATGGCGCTGGGGGAATAGATCAGGTTCAGCCCGCCCAAAGGGCCGCTGCGCCAGAGCAGCACCGCCACCACCAGCCCGACCACCACCGGGGGCACACCCATGCCCGTGTGCACTAGCGCCACGATGGGGCTGCGGCCGCGGAAGCGCTTCAACGCCAGCGCCGCACCGAGGGGGACGCCGATGGCGAGGGCGATCAGCGTCGAGATGCCGGCGATGACCAGCGTGCGCAGCGTGATCTCGATGATCTCGCTATCGCCGCGGGCCCAGAGCTTTACGGCTTCACGGATACCGTCCCACAAGAAATCCACTGATCGTTCCCTTCCACCGCCTGCGACAGCCTTCCACGGCGCGAAGGCGCGCGGGCGGCTCAGCCGACCACGAACGCGGGAAGCACCGCGGAGCGCGAGAAGTCCTCGGCCGCCTGTTGTTCGCTCTTGCCGGCCGCGGGGACAAAGAGCGGCCGGCCGAATTCGTCGCGGCGGAAATCGCGGATCAGGTCCTGCACCTCGCGCGACTGGGTGAAGTCGACCCAGGCCGCGGCGGCAGGGGCGTTGACGCCGCCTTTGCCAGGAGCAACCTGCATGACGCTGTAGAGGTTGAGCAGGGCGGGATCGCCCTCGACGGCGGAGCGGAGCTCCAGGTCATCGCTCAGGGCCAAGAAGGTGGCGCGGTCCGTGAGGACGTAGGCGCGTTTTTGATCGGCGATGGTGAGAGTGGCGCCCATGCCCTGTCCAGCCTCCTGGTACCAGGAGCCGCGGGGCTCGACGCCGGCCGCCGCCCACAGCGCGAGCTCCTTCTGATGCGTGCCGCTGCCGTCGCCGCGGGAGACGAAGCGGGACTCGGCCGCCGCGATCCGGGCCAAGGCCGCCGCCGCGTCGTGGCTGCCCGCGACGACGGCGGGGTCGTCGTCGGGGCCGAGGAGGAGGAAGTCGTTGTACATCACGAGCCGGCGGTTGACGGCGTGTCCGGCATCGACGAGGGCGCGCTCCGCGTCAGGGGCGTGGACGAAGAGGGCATCGGCGTTGCCGTCCTCCGCCAAGCGCAGGGCGGCGCCGGTGCCGACGGCGATCACCTTGACGTTGACGCCGCTGCGGCGCTCGAAGAGGGGCACGAGGTCATCGAGGAGGCCGCTGTCGCGGACGCTGGTGGTCGTGGCGAGGATGAGGTCGCCGCCGAGCGGGGAGTCATCGTCGTCGCCGCAGGCGGCAGTGGCGAGGGCGAGCGCCAGCAGAGCGGCGCAGAGAGGCACCCAAGCGGGGCGGCGATATGCTGAGTGGAGCATAACGGTAGGCATCGTGGCACGGGGAGGGTCGGGGGACAAGGGCGGGGGAGCCTCACCCTTCCGCTGTGCGAAGGGCGCAAGCGCCCCCTGGCCCTCCTTGGACACGAACGAGAGGGGAAACCTCACCCCCTGGCCCCCTCTCCATCGGCAAGCGATGGAGAGGGGGAAGGGGCGGGGAACGGGCCACACCCCAGCTCCCGCCGTCGCGAGGGATGGGGGGGAACCTCACCCCCTGGCCCTCTCTCCATCGGCAAGCGATGGAGAGGGGGAGGAAGGCGATCACCGCCGAAACGGCGCTGCAACTGGAAGAGGCCCTGGCACTGCCGGCGTTGATGTGGCTGCGGCTCGAAGCGGAGCACCAGTTGTTCGTCGCGCGTGAGCGGCGCTTCTCCGCCTAGCCGACCACGCCAGGGACGGGATCGTGTCGCGTTCGCTAGGCTTGGGGCGTGAAGGCACCCGAGTCGGAGCAGTGGGAGGCGATCGTCGTGGGCGGCGGGCCGGCGGGCAGCACCGCCGCGCGGCGCCTGGCGAGCGCCGGCGTGCGCACCCTGGTGATCGAGAAGGCGACGCACCCGCGGTACAAGGTCTGCGGCGGCGGCATCCCCCTACGCGCCGCCGCCTTGCTGGAACGGCCGGTGGAGACGGTGGTGGAAGACGTCGTGGAGGGGATCGAGGTGAGCCACCTCGGCCGTCGCGGCTTCCGCAAGCGATCGAAGCAGCCGCTGGCCTACATGGTGATGCGGGACCGGTTCGACAACCTGCTGCTGGATTGGGCCGGGGAAGCCGGCGCGGAGGTGCACCAGGGCGAGACGGTCCAGACCGTGGAGCCGTGCGACGGCGGCGCGCGGGTGATCAGCGATGGCGGGTCGTACCACGCGTCGATGGTGCTGGGCGCCGACGGCGCCACGGGCCGGGTGGCGCGGGCGGCCGGCGTGGGCCAAGAGCTGGCCACGAGCGCGGCCTGGGAGCTGGAGGTCGCCGCGCCCGCGGCGGCGCTGCGGCGCTGGCAGGGGCAGGCCAACGTGGACGTGGGGTACCGGCCGTGGGGCTACGGGTGGGTCTTTCCCAAGGCCGGTCGGCTGTCGGTGGGGCTGGTGCTGGCACCGGGCGACGGCCGGGGGATCCGCGCGCGGGGCCGCGACTACCTCCAGCGGCTGGGGCTGGCCGATGCCACCATCACGGAGGCGCGGGGGCACCCGATCCGCTACCGCCGGGGCCGGGAACGGATCGCCGCCGGGCCGACGCTGCTGCTAGGCGACGCCGCCGGGCTGGCTGACGAATTCACCGCCGAAGGGATCGCGTACGCCGTGCAGTCGGGGCGGCTGGCGGCGTCGGCGGTGGTGACGGCGCTGGGCAGCGACGGGGACGCCGCGGGACGCTACGAAGCGGCCGTGAACCGCGAGATCCAGCCGGAGCTGGACGCGGCGCGCGCGATCTCCCGGATGTACTACTGGTGCGTCGGCACGTGGCCAGCGCTGGCGCTGGCGGCCAGCCGCCGCATCGACTATTTCTGGCGGGCGTTCTTCCGGGTGATGCAGGGCCGGTCGACGTACGCGGAGGAGTTGCGCCGGTGGCCCGGCCTGGCGCAGGCGACGAGATTGTTGTGAGACGCGGCGCCGTTCTTGCAGTGGCCGGCGGCCTGTTGCCCTTCGTTGTCCCGTTGATTGCCGCGTGCGGCGGAACCGGCGACGCCGCCGCGGAACCCCGTATCAGCGAAGTGGTGGTGTCGAGGAGCGCGACGGCAACGGCCGCCGAAGAGCCGCCCGCGTTCATCCACGCGACGCCGGAAGCGGCGACGATCGCCGCGGCGCGAGAAGGGTCCGGAGCGAGCGGCGCTCTCACGGCGCGGGAATTCTGGCGCTTCCCGCAGGAGGGAGTCTACGACGCTCGCGTCGTGGTCAACGGCGACGCCTTCTGCCGGATCTACGGAGCCGGGGGGCAGGAGATGGACGGGACGATCCTCTGGCACGCGAGCGAGACGCCGATCGGCTGCGCGGAAGCGGGGCTGACGCCCTGACCGCCGTCCAATCGTCGAGGCGGTCCAAAGCGAAGCAAGGGGCCACGAAGCCGAGGCGGAGCCGCAAGCGTCGCGCGGCGAGCAGGGCCCGGTTGACGCCGGCGGAGATCATCGAGCGGCTGGACGCCGAAGCACCGATCCCGCCGTGGCGGGCGCACGGCGACGCGGTGGCGGAGCTAGTGCTGACGCTGCTGTCGCAGAACACTTCGGACACCAACTCGGGACGCGCGTACCAAGCGCTGATCGCTCGCTACCCCACGTGGGACGCGGTCCTGGCGGCGCCGACGCGCGAAGTGGAAGAGACGATCCGGATCGGGGGGCTGGCCAAGACGAAAGCGCCGCGGATGCAGGCGCTGCTGGCCGAGTTGCGGGAGCGACTGGGGCCCGAGTGGGATGCGCGGCAGCTCAAGGGGATGCGGCTGAAGAAGGCGAAGGAGTGGCTGACGTCGCTGCCAGGGGTGGGGCCGAAGACGGCGGCGTGCGTGCTGCTGTTCGCGCTGGGGCGGCCGGCGCTGCCGGTGGATACGCACGTGCATCGAGTGGCGCAGCGGCTGGGGCTGATCGACGCCAAGACGGGAGCAGCGGCGGCGCACGAAGCGTTGGAGGCGCAGATGACGTCGCGGCAGTACTACCGGTTCCACGTGTCCGTGATCCGGCACGGGCGTCGAGTGTGCAAGGCGGGGCGGCCGCTGTGCGGGGAGTGTGTCCTGGCGGACCAATGTCCGAGTGCCTTCATGTTTGATGGGAGCGGCGGGCAAGGGTCGTAAGCGGACGGCGCTGATCGGTGCGGTCACGCTTGCCGCCTCGGGCGCGGGGTGTGCAACGCGGAGCGGCCGCTGTGCGGGGAGTGTGTCCCGGCCGACGGCTGCCCGAGTGTTTTCATGTTTGATGGGAGCGGCGGGCAAGGGTCGTGAGCGGGTAGCGCTGATCGGTGCGGTCACGCTTGCCGCCTCGGACGCGGGGTGTGCAACGCGGAGCGGCCGCTGTGCGGGGAGTGTGTCCTGGCCGACGGCTGTCGGAGTGTTTTCATGTTTGATGGGAGCGGCGGGCAGGGGTCGTGAGCGGACGGCGCTGATCGGTGCGGTCACGCTTGCCGCCTCGGGCGCTGGGTGTGCAACGCGGAGCGGCCGCTGTGCGGGAAGTGTGTCCCGGCGGACGGCTGCCCGAGTGTTTTCATGTTTGATGGGAGTGGTGGGCAAGGGTCGCGAGCGGACGGCGCTGATCGGTGCGGTCACGCTTGCCGCCTCGGGCGCGGGGTGTGCAAGGCGGGCGGCCGCTGTGCGGGGAGTGTGTCCTGGCCGACGGCTGTCGGAGTGTTTTCATGTTCGATGGGAGTGGTGGGCAGGGGTCGTGAGCGGACGGCGCTGATCGGTGCGGTCACGCTTGCCGCCTCGGGCGCGGGGTGTGCAACGCGGAGCGGCCGCTGGGCGGGGAGTGTGTCCTGGCGGACCGATGTCCGAGTGCGGAGTTGGGCGCGGGCGGGTAGGGTAGGCGAAAGGGCATCGGCGGGCGTGCTTCGAGGGGCTGAAATCCTCCAAGACGTGAGGCCGTTCGTCCTTCGACAGGCTCAGGACGAACGGAGCATGCCGTGATCCGGACGGGCATACTCAACGTGACGGGGTACGTGGGGGCTGAGCTGGCGCGGCTGCTGGCCGAGCATCCGGAGGTAACGGTCGCGTCCGTGACCGGGCGGTCGGAGGCGGGGAAGCGGCTGCCGGAGGTATTCCCGCACCTGTGGCCCCTGGACCTTCCGATCACGGAGGAGCCCGGCGACGTGGACGTAGTGGTCTCGGCGCTCCCGCACGCCGCCGCGGCGGAGACGCTGGCCCCGTATATCGCGAGCGGCCTGCCGGTGATCGACTGCAGCGCCGACTTCCGCCTGCACGACGCGGATACCTACGCGCAGTGGTACGGCCAGCATCCCCAGCCGCAGTACCTGGATCGCGCGACGTACGGGCTGCCGGAGCTGCATCGAGAGGCGATCCGGGAATCGCGGCTGGTGGCCGTGCCGGGGTGCTACCCAACGGCCGCAATCCTGACGCTTGCGCCGCTGGTGGCAGGCGGGCTGATCGAGCCAGATATCGTGGTGGACGCGAAGTCGGGCGTGTCCGGCGCGGGCCGGACGGTGAAACTGAGCAGCCACTTCTCGGAAGTGGACGGCAACCTGAGCGCGTACGGCCTGGAGGGGCACCGCCACCAGCCGGAGATCGTGCAGGAGCTGAGCGCGCTGGCGGCGGAGGGCGAAGCGCCCAGCGTGACCTTCGTGCCGCACCTGATCCCCATGACCCGCGGACTGCTCGCCACCGCACACGCGCGGTTCCGTGCGGGTGCGCTGCCCGAGGGGCGGGAAGCGGCACAGGCGGCGCTGGCGGATCGGTACCAGGAGTTCTACGCGGCCCATCCGTTTGTGCACGTAGCCGCCGCAGCGCCCAGCACCAAGGAAACCGTGGGCAGCAACGCCTGCCTTGTCTACCCGAGCATCGACGCCATCACAGGGCGGTGCGTGGCGATCGGCTGTCTGGACAACCTGGTCAAAGGGGCCGCCGGCGCAGCGGTGCAGTGCCTCAACCTGATGTTCGGCATCGAAGAGACGGCGGGGCTGCCATCGATCGGCCTGTACCCGTGAGCAGCGTTCCCGACGGGGGGGCGATCACCGCCCCGCAGGGCTATCGGGCCGGGGCCACGACCGCCGGGATCAAGGAATCGGGGCGGCCCGACCTAGCGCTGCTCGTCTCCGACGAGACGGCCAGCGCCGCCGCGCTGTTCACCAGCAATGTGGTCAAGGCCCCGCCGCTCGTGCTGGACCGAGAGCACATGACGGACCACCGCCTGCGAGCAGTGGTGGTGAACTCCGGCAACGCCAACGCGGCCACCGGGGCGCGCGGGCTGGCCGACGCCCGGCAGATGGCCGCGATGACGGCCGCGCGGGTCGGGTGCGGGGAAACGGACGTGTTCGTGCTCAGCACGGGGATCATCGGGCACTACATGCCAATGGAGCAGGTGGCGGCCGGCATCGGGAAGGTCGAGCCGAGCCGCGGCGGCGGCGGCGACTTCGCACGGGCGATCATGACGACCGACACCTTCGTCAAGGAGGCCATCGAGCGGTTCGAAGCGAACGGCGTGTCGTACGTCGTGGGGGGCTGCGCCAAAGGGGCGGGGATGATCCACCCCGACATGGCCACCATGCTGGCGTTCCTCACCACCGACGCGCCAGTGACAGCCGAAGCGCTGGACCAGCAACTGCGGTACGCCGTCGACCGCAGCCTGAACATGGTGACAGTGGACGGGGACACCTCCACCAACGACACCGTCGTGCTGCTGGCGAACGGCGCCGCGGGCGGGCGGGCGATCGACGCGGGCGACACGAGGGCAGCGGGCGCGCTGGGCGAGGCGCTGCGGGGCGTGTGCACGGAGCTGGCCACGGCGATTGCGCGGGACGGCGAGGGGGCCACCCGGCTCATCGAGGTCACCGTGACGGGCGGAGCGAGTTGGGACGAAGCGCGGCGGGTCGCGCGCAGCGTGGTGCGGTCGCCGCTGCTCAAGGCCGCGCTCAGCAAAGGAGACCCGAACTGGGGGCGGGTGCTGATGGCGGCGGGCAACGCCGGGGTGCCGTTCGATCCCGGGGGGCTGCGGCTGTGGATCGGGGAGACGCTGCTCTTCGCGAAGGACACGACCACGGGCGTGCCGGAGTCGGAGGCAGCCAAGGCGATCTCCGGGGACACGGTGCGCATCCGGCTGGACCTGGGGCGGGGCGGGGAATCGGCCGTGGCCTGGGGCTGCGACCTGACAGAGGAGTACGTGCGGTTCAACGCGGACTATGTGACTTGAGGGGTGCCTCGAACAGTGATCGGCGCGACATGAACCGCGCAACGGCGCAGGAGCGGACGCGCCCGTTCGTGGTGAAGATCGGGGGCAGCACGCTGGGCGGGCACGACACGTCGATCGGCGACTGCGCGGCGCTGCACCGGGAGGGGTCGGCGGTGGTGGTGGTGCACGGAGGCAGGGCGGTGACCAGCGAATGGCTGGAGCGGCTGGGCGCGCCGAGCGAGTTCATCGAGGGGCTGCGGAAGACGCCGGCGGAGTCGCTGGACATTGTGGTCGCCGTGCTGGCGGGGCTGGTGAACAAGCGGCTGGTGCGGGATTTCGCCGCCCTGGGGGTGCAGGCCATCGGGGTGGCGGGAGCCGACGCGGGGCTGGTGCGGTCGCCGATGAACGATCGCGGGCTGGGCCTGGTGGGGGAAGCGCCCACCTGCGACCCCGAGCCGCTGCGGGCACTGCTGGGAGCGGGGCTGCTCCCGGTCATCGCGCCGATCGGGCTGACGCCGGAGGGGCGCGAGTTGATCAACATCAACGCCGATGCCGTGGCGGGGGCGATCGCCGTCGCGGCTGAGGCGGCGGCGCTGATCGTGCTGTCGGACGTGCCCGGCGTCCTGGACGGCTCGGGCCGACCGCTGGAGGAGCTGGACGCGGAGCAGAGCAGCGTCCTGCGAAAGGCCGGGACCATCGAGGGGGGCATGTTGCCGAAGATCGCGGCCTGCCAGAGCGCGGCGGCGGCGGGGGCGATGGCGCGGATCGTCGACGGGCGGGCGGCGGGAGCGCTGCGATCGGCGCTGGCAGGTGAGGCGGGGACGCTGGTGAGGTAGGGCGCGGATCGTCGACGGGCGGGGGGGAGGAACCTCACCCTTCCGCTGTGCGAAGGGCGCAAGCGCCCCCTGGCCCCCTCTCCATCGCAAGCGATGGAGAGGGGGGTGGATCAGACGCCGTTTGGCGTTCGACGGGGCGAGGACGAACGGTGGAGCTGCCCCGTTCTCCTTCGACTTCGCTCAGGACGAACGGGGCAGCAGCGGGAACCTCACCCTTCCGCTGTGCGAAGGGCGCAAGCGCCCCCTGGCCCTCCTTCGACAGGCTCAGGACAGGCCCGCTCCATCGCAAGCGATGGAGCGGGGGTGGATCAGACGCCGTTCGGCCGTTCGACTGGCCCTTCGGCGAGCTCAGGACATGGTTCGGGACAGGTTCAGGGTAGGCTGAGGGCGAACGGAGTGGCGCCTTGCTGCCGGATGAGCGGCTGGATATGTTTGGCAGCGGCGACGGCGCCGTCGAGAGAGGGAGCACCTTTCATGGCCACCATCGCCGAGCGCGAGGCCGCCGTCTTTTTCCACACCGCCAAGCGCCAGCCGGTCACGCTGGTGCGCGGGCAGGGATCGCGGGTGTGGGACGACAGCGGCAAGGAGTACCTGGACTGCGTGGCGGGGATCGCCTCGCTGTCGCTGGGTCACAGCCACCCGGCCGTCGTGGAGGCGCTGACGACGCAGGCGGCGCAGCTGATCCAGGTGTCGAACTACTTCTACTCGCTGCCGCAGCTGGAGCTGGCGGAGCTGCTGGTGGAGCAGACCGGGCTGCAGCGGGTGTTCTTCTGCAACAGCGGGGCGGAGGCGAACGAAGGCTGTATCAAGCTGGCGCGGAAATGGGGACGGCAGCAGAAGAACGGAGCCTACGAGATCATCTCGATGGAGCAGTCCTTCCACGGCCGCACGCTGGCGACGGTGACCGCGACGGGGACGCCCAAGTACAGTGAGCCGTTCCAGCCGCTCCCGCCCGGGTTCATCCACGTCCGCTACAACGACATCGGAGCGTTGCGGCGGGCGGTCAACGATCGCACGTGCGCGATCATGCTGGAGACGGTGCAAGGAGAGGGCGGGGTCAACGTGCCCGATCCGGCGTACCTGCCCGCCGTGCGGCGGCTGTGCGACGACCAGCGGATTGCGTTGATCATCGACGAAGTGCAGACCGGATTCGGCCGGACGGGGCGGATGTTCGGCTACGAGCACGGGGAGATCAAGCCGGACCTGCTGGCGCTGGCGAAGGGGCTGGGGAGCGGGGTACCGATCGGGGCGTTCATGGCCAGCGAGGAGCTGGCCGTTTTCGAGCCAGGGGACCACGGCACGACATTCGGGGGGCAGCCGCTGATGACGGCGGTGGCGCTGGCCGTGGTGCGGACGTTGATTGAGCAGGAGATCCCGGCGCAAGCAGCGGCCAAGGGCGAGCACCTGAGCGCCAAGCTGCGATCGCTGGAAGACCGGCATCCGGCGATCGCGGAGGTGCGGGGGCAAGGGCTGCTCATCGGCATCGAGTTCGGCGAGGAGATCGCCGCGGAGGTGGTGAGCGCCTGCCGCGAGCGGGGGCTGCTGTGCAGCAACCTGAAGGCGAACGTGATCCGACTGGCGCCACCGCTGACGATCGCCGAAGAGGATCTGGACCACGTCGCGGAGATCCTGGACGCCGCGCTGACCGCCGTGGCGGAGGGGTCCTAGGCGCCGCAGCGGAGGAGAGGCGGAGCTGCCGATGAGCCGCAGCAAGAAGGTCGTCCTCGCGTACAGCGGCGGCCTGGACACGTCGGTAGCGACGCGCTGGCTCGTCGAGCAGGGGTGGGAGGTCGTCTGCCTGACGGTGGACGTGGGCTTCCTGGGCGAGGACCCGGAGCGGGAGCGGCGCGCCCTCGCGGCCGGCGCCAGCCGCCTGGTGGTCGCGGACGCCAAGGAGGTCTTCGCGCGCTCGTTCATCTACCCGGCCCTGGCAGCGGGCGCGCTATATGAAGGGCGCTACCCGCTGGCCACCGCGCTGGCGCGCCCGCTCATCGCCAAGCTGCTGGTGGACGTGGCGCGCGAGGAGGGGGCGAGCGCGGTGGCGCACGGATGCACGGGCAAGGGCAACGACCAAGTGCGCTTCGACGTGTCGGTGGCCGCGCTGGCGCCCGACCTGGAGATCGTCGCGCCGGTGCGGGAGTGGGAGCTGACCACCCGCACGGCCGAGATCGCGTACGCGCAGGAGCACAAGATCCCAATCCGGGAAACGCACGAGAGCCCGTACTCCGTGGACGAGAACCTGTGGGGCCGGTCGATCGAGGCGGGGGCGCTGGAGGATCCTTGGCTGGAGCCACCGGAAGCGATCTACCACTGGACGCGGCCCGTCTCCGAAGCGCCGGAGGAGCCGGAATACGTGGAGGTGGAGTTCGAGCGGGGGCTGCCCGTGTCGCTGGACGGGCAGGAAGAGGAGCCGGTGCGCCTGATCGAGCGCGTGCACGCAATCGCCGGGCGGCACGGGGTGGGCCGGATCGACATGGTGGAGAACCGCCTGGTGGGGATCAAATCGCGCGAGATCTACGAAGCGCCGGCGGCCGTGGCGCTGCTGGAGGCGCACCAAGCGCTGGAAGCGCTGACGCTGTCCAAAGAGCAACAGCGGTTCAATCAGCGGGTGGCGCAGGATTACGCGGACCTCATCTACAACGGCCTGTGGTTCACCGCGCACCACCAGGACCTGGCAGCGTACGTGCGATCGACGGAACGGCACGTCAGCGGGATCGTGCGGCTGCGCCTGCACAAAGGCAGCGCCACCGCCGTGGGGCGGAGCAGCCCGCGCAGTTTGTATCAGCGCAGGCTGGCTACTTATGATGAAGGCGATCAGTACGAGCAGAGCGCCGCGCGGGGGTTCATCTACATCTGGGGCCTGCCCGTGCGGGTGCAAGCGCAGAGCCAGTTGTTGGAGCAGCCGGGCGGGCTGTTGCAGATGGCGGCCGAGGAGAGCAGCGACTAGCGCGCCATGACCACCTCCGCGGATAGCGACACCGAAGAGATCGAGATCGCGTACGAGGGGCCGTCGATTACGTTCGGGGGCTACGACGCCGCGACCTTCTTGCTCAGCCGGCCCCGCCAGCCAGCGCTGGAGTTGGACCTGCGGCTGGCGCTGGACGCCCGTGAGCTGTTCGAAGCGAAGGCGAGCGCCCTGAGCGACGAGTCGGTGCAGGCGCTGCTGCGTGCGCTGGCGAGCCACCTCTATCGGGAGCGCCTAGCGGAGGGCCAGGAGATCCCGGCGATCCTGACCGTGCGCGCCAGCCACATCGACCCGGCTGTTATCGACGACATCCTCGCCGAAGCCGGGCTCCGCTAAAGTACTTGCAACCCGGCACGCGGCCGCGCGCGGCGCCAGCGCCGCGGGGGCGGTGCGTCGATGAGTGAAGCGTCGTGTCAGCGTGGGGGGCGCGCGAATGGACATGATGGCAGCGAACGAGTCCAGCAAAGACAAAAAGCAGCAACGGACGTGGGGCGGCCGCTTCGAGCGGGAGCCCGCCGCGGCAGTGCAGGCGTATACGGCGTCGATCGAGATCGACGTAGCGCTGTACCGGCACGACATCGCCGGGTCACGGGCGCACGCGCGGATGCTGGGGCAGCAGGGGATCATCGGCGAGAGCGACGCGGCGGCGATCCTGCGCGGGCTCGATCAAGTGGAGGGCGAAATTTCGGCGGGGGCGTTGGAGCTGCGCGCCGAGCAAGAAGACATCCATACGCACGTGGAAGCGCGGCTGGCCGAGATCATCGGTGAAGAGGCGGCGGGGCGGCTGCACACCGGGCGCTCCCGCAACGACCAGGTCGCGCTGGACGTGCAGCTCTACCTGCGCGAGGCGATTGACCAAACGATCGCGGCGGTGCGCGGGTTGCAGGGGTCGCTGCTGGAGCAGGCGGAGCGGCATCGCGACGTCTACATGCCCGGCTACACCCACCTGCAGCGAGCGCAACCCGTGCTGCTGGCGCATCATCTGCTGGCGTATTTCGAGATGCTCGATCGAGACGCGGATCGCTTCCGCGACGCGCGGCGGCGCGCCGACGTCATGCCGCTAGGCAGCGCAGCGCTGGCCGGCGCCGGCTACGCGCTGGACCGCGAAGCAGTAGCGCGGGAGCTGGGCTTCACGGCGATCTCGCGCAACAGCATCGACGCGGTGAGCGACCGCGACACCATCCTGGAATACCTGGCCGCGGCCGCGATCACGCTGGTGCATACGTCGCGGCTGAGCGAAGAGCTGATCCTGTGGAGCAGCGCGGAGTTCGGGTTCCTGCGGTTCGACGACGCCTACGCCACGGGCTCTTCGATCATGCCGCAGAAGAAGAACCCCGACGTGGCCGAACTGGCGCGCGGGAGGACGGGGCGTGTCGTGGGCCATCTGATGGGGCTGCTGACCACCTTGAAAGGGCTGCCGTTGGCCTACAACCGCGACCTGCAAGAAGACAAGCCGGGGCTGTTCGACACAGTCGAGACGCTGAACGGGACACTGGAGGCGCTGGCGGGGGCAGTGGCGAGCGCCTGCATCGACGGAGAGCGGGCGCGGGCGGCAGTGGACGGCGACCCGTTCATCCTGGCCACCGATTACGCCGACTACCTGAGCCGCAAAGGGCTGCCGTTTCGCGAAGCGCACCGAGTGGTGGGCGAGCTGGTGCGCGCGTGCGAAGCGAAGGGGCGCGCGTTGCCGGATCTCTCGCCGGCGGAGCTGCAGGAAGCGCAGCCGCTATTCGAAGCGGACGCGGCAGGGATGACCGTGGAGCAAGCCCTGGCGGCGCGGGACGTCCCCGGGGGCACGGCCCCGGCGCGGGTCAAGCAGGCGCTGCGCGAGGCCCGATCCCGACTGAAGGCGGCGGAGCAGCGAGGAGGGAGCGCATGACGCGCGCGGTACGGATCGCGCCGTCGATCCTTGCGGCGGACTTCGCGCGGCTGGGCGAGCAGGTGCAGGAGGCGGAGGCGGCGGGGGCGGACGTGATCCACGTAGACGTGATGGACGGTCGCTTCGTGCCGCAGATCACGATGGGGCCGCTGATCGTCGAAGCGCTGGGGCGGGTCACGCGGCTGCCGATCAACGCGCACCTGATGATCGAGCGGCCGGAGCGACAGGTGGAGGCGTTCGTGGAAGCGGGGGCGGCTACGGTGATCGTGCACGTAGAAGCGAGCCCGCACCTGCACCGAGCAGTGCAAGAGATCAAGGCGCTGGGCGTGCGGGCGGGGGTGTCGCTCAACCCGGGGACGAGCGTGGGGACGCTGCACGACATCCTGCCCGACGTAGACCACGTGCTGATCATGAGCGTCAACCCAGGCTGGGGCGGGCAGGAGTTCATCCATCGTTCGCTGGAGCGGCTGCGGGTCGTGCGGGAGATGCTGGACGGCATCGACAGCGAGGCCACGCTGGAGGTAGACGGGGGCATCAACGAGAAGACGGCGGGCGCCGTGGTGTCGGCGGGGGCGGACATGCTGGTGGCCGGATCGGCGGTGTTCAACGGTCGCGAGTCGGTGGGCGCGGCGATTGCCAGGCTGCGGGCCGCGATCGAGGCGGGGTGAGGGGCGTGGAACCTCACCCCCTGGCCCTCCTTCGACCCTTCGACAAGCTCAGGACAGGCCCTCTCCATCGCAAGCGATGGAGAGGGGGAGGAAACGGGACGTCGTTCGGCGGGGGGAAGGAAACCGCTACTTGCTCTGGTGCTTGAGCATCGTGCGCAGGCAGCCGGTGCAGACGTTCACGGAGACGGACTTGCCGTCGACGACAAAGTGACGTCGTTTGATGTTGGGCTTGAACATGCGGGACGTCCGCGGGGCCTTGCGCTGCCAGCGCCCGGAATGCTTGTGGCGAATGTTGCGGCCGAACGAGGGACGTTTGTTGCAGAGCTCGCAGATGGCGGGCACCGTCGCTCCCTCCCGCGATCGGCCGCAGCGCGAGCCGATCAAGACGAAACGCGCCGGTGGCGCGCTGTAGCATCGTACCAGCATGCCTAGGGAACCGAAAGCCAGCGCGGAGGCGCGCCTCTCCGGGGCGAGCCTGGCCGCGGCCATCGCAACGGCCGCGCGCTGGCTGGAGCAGAACGCGGCGGCCGTAGACGCGATCAACGTCTTCCCCGTGCCGGACGGCGACACGGGCACGAACATGACGCTGACGTTGCGGACAACCGTGGCGGAGATGGAGGGGCTGGGCCCGAACCCGGCGCTGAGCGAGTCCGCCGCAGCAGCAGCGCGAGGGGCGCTGCTGGGGGCGCGTGGCAACTCCGGCGTGATCCTGTCGCAGTGGTTCCGAGGGCTGGCGGCCAGCCTAGACGGGGTCGCGGAGGCCGACGGCCGCGCTATCGGAGTGGCGCTGGGATCGGCGGCGCAGGCGGCCAGCGGCGCGATGGCCGAGCCGCGGGAAGGGACGATGATCACGGTCGCGCGGGCAAGCGCCGAACTGGACCCGGAGCTGGACCCGAGCGCCACACCCGTCGACGTGATCGAGCACGCGCTCGCGCTGGCGAACGAAGCGGTGGCCAAGACGCCGGAGCAGATGCCCCTGCTGGCGGAGGCCGGCGTGGTGGACGCCGGAGGCCGGGGTCTGGCGCTCCTGCTGGAAGGGTTGGTGTACAGCCTGCGGGGCGAGGCGCTGCCGCAGGCGTCGACCGACGCGGGGCGGATCGACCCGAGCTGGCTCGTCCGGGCCGAGACGAGCGCGGCGGAGGGACGTTACGGCTTCTGCACAGAGTTCAACGTGGTGGGAGCGGAGATCGACGTAGAGGGATTGCGCGTCGAGCTGGGGGCCATCGGCGACTCGGTCATCGTGGTGGGGGACACGGGCACCGCACACGCCCACGTCCACACCACCGAACCGGAAGCAGCGTATCGGGCCGGCGAGCGGCAAGGGCAGGTGGAGAGTCGCAAGGCGGAGGACATGCACGCGCAGCACGGGGCGCTGGTGTCGCGAACGGCCGAGGCGGCAGGGCCGGCAGTGGTCGCAGTGGCGTCGGGCGAGGGGTTCACGCGGCTGCTGCGGGAGCTAGGGGCAGCGACGATCGTCGACGGAAGGGAGACGTTCAACCCCAGCGCCGAGAGTCTGCTGGAGGCCGCGCGCGGGACGCACGCGCGCGACGTGATTCTGCTGCCGGACCACGTCAACGTCGTGCCGGCGGCCGAGCAGGCGGCCGCGCTCAGCGAGGGAGTGCGCATCCACGTGACGCCGACCACGAGCATGCCGCAGGGCGTCGCCGCGCTGCTGGCGCTGGACCGGACGGCCCCGGCCGAAGAGGCCGCGCGACGCATGGGCGAAGCCGCCGACAGCGTCCTCACAGGAGCGGTGACGTGGGCCGCGCGCGCCGTCAGCGCGCCGGTCCCGCTGCGCCCAGGCCAACCGTTCGCCCTCGTGGAGAGAGAGATCGTCTGCGCAGCGGAAACGGTGGAGGGAGCGCTGGCGGAGCTGGTCGCCACCATGCGAAAGCGGAAGCCGGAGGGCACCCTCCTCACCGTGTACGCGGGGGAGCGGGTGGACGAAGCCGAGGCCGAGGCCGCGGCGTCGCGCCTGGCCGAAGGCGCGGCCGAGGGCCTGGAGGTGGAGATCGTGATCGGGGGACAACCGCACTACCCGTACCTGGCGTCACTGGAGTAGGCTGAGGCGGCAGGCGACTCAACGGCGTAAGCAGTCAAACAATTGCAGGGCCGATGACGATTCGCATCGTCACCGATTCCACAGCCGATCTCGAAGCGGCCGAGGTAGAGCGGCACGGCATCACCGTGGTGCCGCTGACGATCCATTTCGGGAGCGAGAGCTACCGCTCCGGGGTGGACATCAGCAAGGACGAGTTCTACGAGCGGCTCCCTGGCAGCAAGGTGCTGCCAGGGACATCGCAGCCGTCGCCGGCGGCGTTCAAGGAAGCGTACGAGGGGCTGGGGGAGGCGGAGGGGATCGTGTCGGTCCACATCGGCAGCAAGATGTCGGGGACGGCGAACGCGGCGCGGCAGGCGGCGTCGCTGCTGGCGGAGGGGTCGGCGCCGGTGGAGGTGGTCGATTCGCAGACAGCGTCGATGGCGCTGGGCTTCGCGGCGCTGGCCGCAGCGGAGGAGGCGGAGGCCGGGGGGGACATGGCGGCGGTGGCGGAGGCCGCGCGGGGGGCGGCGGCGCGCTCCCGGCTGCTGCTCTTCGTCGACACGCTGGAATACCTGCAAAAAGGCGGACGCATCGGCCGGGCGCGCGCGTTTCTGGGGACGCTGCTGAAAACGAAGCCAGTGTTGGAGGTTCGGGACGGCGAAGTGGGCCCGTTGGAGCGGCCGCGCACGCGGCGGCTGGCGACGGAGCGGCTCTTTGAGCTCACCACGCACACGCCGGAGCCCGAGCGGGTCGCGATTCTCCACGGCACAACCCCAAACGAGGCGGCGGACCTGGCGGCGCGGTGCCGCGACGCGTTGCCAGGTGTCGAGGTGGTGGTGCGGCAGTGCAACCCGGTGATCGGCGTGCACACGGGGCCGGGGGCAATGGGGGCCGTGATCTTGCGGCGCGCGTGATGAGCGCAGACCGAACGACCACGGGCCGAGCCAAAGCGACGAAATCAGCGGCCGGGCCGGGAGGCGAGGACGCGACCATCGTCCTGCTGAAGGTGCTGGACCTGGAGCGGCAGCGGCGCTTCAACGACAGCGCCGCTGCCGGGGGACTGGACGCCTTCCTGCGAAGCGCGATCGGGCGGGCGGCGCCGGGCAGCGCGCTGTTCCAGGCCGTGGCGGCGCTGCCCAAGAGCGGCTACGGGTCGCTCAGTCCGCGCGAACGGTCGGCGTGGGAGCGGCACGTTCGCAGCCAGTTGGATCCCGCGTCGCGGCCGACGGGGAGCCGCAGCCGGCCTCGGCCCAAGGCCGCGCCGACCCGTCGCGCCGCCCGTCCCCCGCCGGCAACGGGCGGCGGGCTGGAGAGCCCGATCGGCACGCTGGGGCGGGTGCGCGCAACGACCATCCAGAAGCTAGAGCGGGTAGGGCTGCGAACGGCCGGCGACATGCTGTGGTACTTCCCCCACCGCCACGCCGACTTCACGAACGTCAAGGCGATCGCCGCGCTCGTGGTGGGCGAGGAGGCGACCGTCGTGGGGACGGTGCAGAGCGCGCGGGTAGCGTTCCTGGGGCGCCGGATGCGGGGCACGGAGGCGGTGATCGAAGACGCGAGCGGGCGCATCCGCGCCCTCTGGTTCAACCAAACGTTCCTGGCCAAGCAGTTCCAGATCGGAGCGCGGATCGGGCTGGCGGGCAAGGTCAGCGCGTATCGAAAGCGGCTGCAGTTCGACAACCCCGAGTGGGAGTTGCTGGACGAAGGGGGCGACGAAGGAGGGACGCACGTCGGCCGGTACGTGCCGATCTACCCGCTCACGCAGGGACTGCCGGGGCGGACGGTGCGGCGGCTGGCGCGCGCCGCCGTCGATCGGTACCTGTCGCTTGCGCCGGAGTCGCTGCCGCCGGAGATCCTCGAAGAGACCGGCTACCCGGGCGCCCAAGAAGCGATCCGGGGGCTGCACTTCCCGGAGAGCCTGGAGCAGCGCGAGGCGTGCCGGGAGCGGCTGGCGTTCGAGGAGTTGCTGGCGATCCAGCTGGCCGTGTTGCAGCGCAAGCGCGAGGCGCGGGAGCGGCGCGACGCGCCGGTCATCGAACTGGGGGGAGAGTTCCTGCAGCAGTTCGTGGATGCGCTGCCGTTTCAACTGACCAACGCGCAGATCCGCACGATCACCGAGATCCGCGGCGACATCGCGCAGCAGGAGCCGATGGCGCGCCTGCTGCAAGGCGACGTGGGCTCCGGCAAAACCGTGGTGGCAGCCGCGGCGGTGCTGGGCGCAATCGCGGCGGGCTACCAAACGGTGGTGATGGCGCCCACGGAGATCCTGGCCGAGCAGCACCATCGCACCTTCAAGCGGCTGTTCGGCGGCGACACGGAAGGGTCGATCTTCCACGACTACAGCGTGGCGCCCGCGTTGGGGCGGCCGGTGCGCCTCGCGTTGCTCACCGGCAGCGTGAGCGCCAGCCGCAAGCGCGAATTGCAACGGGCGCTGGAAGGCGGTGAGCTGGACCTGGTCATCGGGACGCACACACTGATCCAGGAGCGGGTGGCGTTCGAGCGGCTGGGGTTGGCGGTAGTGGACGAGCAGCATCGGTTCGGGGTGCTGCAACGAGACGCGCTGCGGGGCAAAGGGCAGAGTCCGCACCTCCTGGTCATGACAGCAACGCCGATCCCGCGCACGCTGGCGCTGACGATCTACGGCGACCTGGACGTGTCCCGGCTGGACGAGATGCCGCCCGGGCGACGGCCGGTGGAGACGCGGTATGCAGGACCCGACGAGCGGGACGAAGTGTACGCGCGCGTGCGGGAGGAGATCACGCGGGGGCATCAGGTCTTCGTGATCTGCCCGCTGGTGGAAGAGTCCGATGCAGTGGAGGCCAAGGCCGCGGTGCAGGAGTTCGAGCGGCTGCGGACGGCGGTCTTCCCAGCGTTGGCGGATCGCATGCGGCTGTTGCACGGGAGGATGTCGGGGGCCGAGAAGGAAACCGTGATGGCCGACCTGCTGGCGAGGCGGGCGGACATGCTGGTCTCGACATCGGTGGTGGAGGTGGGGATGGACGTGCCGAACGCGACCGTGATCGTCGTGGAGGGGGCGGAGCGGTTCGGCCTATCGCAGCTGCACCAGTTGCGCGGGCGGGTGGGGCGGAGCGCGCATCAGTCGTACTGCTATCTGCTGAGCGAGAGCGAAAGCGAGAGCGGGCGGAAGCGGCTGAGCCTGATGGAGCGGACGACGGACGGCTTCGAGCTAGCGGAGGCGGACCTGGCGATGCGGGGACCGGGCGAGTACTTCGGGACGCGCCAGTCGGGACTGCCGGACCTGCGGGTGGCCAAGTTGACGGACCAGGCCTTGCTGCTCAAAGCGCGGAACCACGCCGAGCGGATGTTGGACCGCGACCCGAACCTGCGAGCGCCGGAGCATCGAGTGCTGGCGAAGCGGGCGGGGCGGCTGGACATCGAGGGCGCGGAGGCCGTGCACTAGCGGCCCGTAGCCTCTCGGGGCGGGGAGACGCTGCCCCAGCAAGCGCGCGAACCTATACTGGACCAGCCTATGGCAGCGCTCGTTCGCGATCAGATCCGAAGCGCCCTGGCCGCCGCGCTGGAATCGGCGCAAGCAGCCGGGGCGCTGCCACGCATCCCCACGGCGGAGATCACGGTGGAGCGGCCGTCGCGACCGGAGCACGGCGACTACGCGAGCAACATCGCGCTGCGGCTGGCCGGGGCGGTAGGGCGGAAGCCGCTGGAGGTGGCCGAGGCGATCGCCAGCCGCGTCGAGCAGGGGGCGATGATCGCGACGGTCGACGTGGCGGCGCCGGGGTTCATCAACCTGCGTCTGGCCCCCGCCTGGAAGGCGCAGCAAGTGGACGCCATCCTGGACGCCGGAGAGCGATGGGGGAACATCGACGTAGGGCGGGGGCGGCGGATCCAGGTGGAGTTCGTCTCCGCCAACCCCACTGGGCCGCTGCAGGTGGGGAACGGGCGCGGAGCGGTGATCGGCGACGTGCTGGCGTCGGTGCTGATCGCAGCGGGCTACGACCTGGAGCGGGAGTACTACATTAACGACACCGGCGCGCAGATCCGGGTCTTCGGCGACACGCTCTCCGCGCGTTACCAACAGCAGTTGGGGCGCGACGCGGCGATCCCGGAGGACGGCTATCCCGGCGCCTACATGGAGGATCTCGCGCGGCGGATTGTGGACGAGGCCGGTGAGCGGTTCCTGCGGCCGGCCGGCGAACCCACGCCGGAGGAGCTGACCGAACGGGGCCTGGAGTTGATGGTGGAGCAGATCCAGGCGGACCTCGAACTGCTGGGCGTGCGGTTCGACCGGTGGTTCCGGGAGCGCACGCTGTACGAAGGGGCGGACGGATTGGAGCCGGCCTACGAGGCGGCGATGCAGCGGCTGCGCGAAGGCAGCTTCATCGTCGAGAACGAGGGGGCGATCTGGTTCGCGTCGAAGAAGCTGGGGGAAGACAAAGACAACGTGCTGGTGCGTCGCAGCGGGGAGCCGACGTACTTCGCCTCGGACGTGGCCTACCACTTCGACAAGTTTGTGCGGCGGAAGTTCGACCGTGTGATCAACGTCTGGGGAGCGGACCACCAAGGACACGTCTCGCGGGTCAAGGCAGCGGCGGAGGCCGTGGGCGGGCCGCGGGGCGGACTGGAGATCGCGCTGTACCAGCTGGTGCACCTGAAGCGGGGCGAAGAGCGGGTGCGGATGTCGAAGCGGACGGGGGAGATCGTCGCGCTGCGCGAACTGATCGAAGACGTGGGCAGAGACGTGACGCGGTTCTTCCTGCTGCAACGGTCGGCCGATGCGCAGATGGACTTCGATCTGGACCAGGCGACGAGCCACGACCCCAAGCAAAACCCCGTGTACTACGTACAGTACGCGCACGCCCGCTGCGCCAGCATCCTGCGCACAGCGGCGGAAGCAGGGCTGGGCGCGGAAGGGGGCGACGTCTCCCTGCTGGGGCAGCCCGAAGAGCTAGCGCTTATCGACGAGATGCTGCGGCTGCCGGAGCTGGTGGAGCTGATGGCGGAGTCGCTGGAACCGCACCACCTGACCACGTACGCCATCGAACTGGCGCAGAGCTTCACGCAGTACTATGGCGCGTGCCGCGTGGTGGACCCGGAGAGCCCGGCGCTTTCGCGGGCGCGGCTGAAACTGACAGTGGCGGCGCAGGGGGTGCTGGCGCGGACGCTGGGGCTGATCGGCGCCGACGCGCCGGAGCGGATGTAGGCGGAGGCAGAGGAGCGGCATGGCGGCATCGGAGCGGGTGTTCGCGGGGATCCGGGCAACGGGGAGCCAGCACATCGGCAACTACCTGGGGGCGATACAGAACTTCGTCGCGCTGCAGGATCGGTACGAATGCATCTACTCCATCGTCGACCTGCACTCGCTGACCACGCTCAGCGAGACCGCAGAGCTATCGCGGAACGTGCACGAAACGGCGCTGGACCTGCTGGCGTCCGGACTGGACCCGGAGCGCTGCATCCTCTACGTGCAAAGCCACGTGCATGAAGTAGCGGAACTGCACTTGCTGCTGAGCATGGTGGTGCCCAACGGCTGGCTGCTGCGGGTACCGACGTTCAAAGAGAAGGTCCGCGAGCAGCCGGACAACGTCAACTACGGGCTGGTGGGCTACCCAGTGCTACAGACCGCCGACATCATCCTGTACAAGGCTACGCGGATCCCGGTGGGCAAGGATCAGTTGCCGCACCTGGAGCTGGCGCGGGAGATCGTGCGGCGGTTCAACCACCACTTCGGAGAGACGTTCCCCGAGCCGGAGGCAGAGCTGACCGACGCGCCGCTCATCCTGGGAGCGGACCGCCGAAAGATGAGCAAGTCGCTCAACAACCACATCGCGATCTCGGCGAGCGAAGAGGAGACGATCGAGCAGGTGCGGCAGTTCATCACCGACCCGCAACGGCGGACGCGCAAGGACCCGGGCCGGCCGGAGGTCTGCAACGTCTACGACCTGCACCAGTACTTCGACCCACAAAACCGGCCGGACATCCACCGTCGCTGCACCACGGCCGAGATCGGGTGCGTGGACTGCAAGCTGCTGCTGGCCGAGTCGATCAACGAGACGCTGCGGCCGATCCGGGAGCGTCGGGCCGAGCTGGCCGCGCGGCCCGACGACGTGACCGCGATCCTGTGGGACGGGGCGGAGCGGGCGCGTCGCATTGCGCGGGAGGTCATCGCGGAGGTGAAGGAGCGGATGGGGCTCCCGCCGGACCGGCCGGTGGAAGAAACGGCCTCCGCGCGCTGATGGACGCGGCGATCGTGTCGGCGCTGGTCGAGGGGCGCGAGATCGCGTTGCCGGTGGGGCGATCGGGACGGAGTGCCCTGGAGGTAGCGCGGGGGTGCTCGGCGATCGCGGGGGAGATCTTGCGGTCGAGTTTCGAGCGCGCGGGCCCGGTGGCGGTGGAGTGGAAGGGCCCGCGCGACCCGGTCACGCAAACGGACTACGAGGCGCAGGAGGCGGTCCTTTCGCACCTGCGGCAAGAGTTCCCCGAACACCACATCCTGTCGGAAGAGGCCGCCGGGGAGGTCGTCGCGGAGGGCTGGCAGTGGGTGGTGGACCCGCTGGACGGCACGCGCAACTTCGTGGCCGGGGTCCCGCACTTCGCCTTCAATCTGGCGTTGTGTCGCGACGGCGCACCGCTGTTGGGGCTGACGCTGGACCCGATCCTGCGGGAGGAGTTCCTGGCGGTGCGGGGGCGGGGGGCATGGGTGAACGGGGAGGCGCTGCGGGCGAGCGAGGCGGCGTCGCTGGCGGAGGGGATGGTGGCGGCGGGGCTGGGGTACGACATGGAGGCGGGGACGGAACTGCTGGAGCGGCTGCTGCGTCTGCTGCCGGGGATACAGACGTTGCGGCTGGCGGGGAGCGCGGCGCTGGACCTGGCCTACGCGGCGGCGGGGCGGTTCGACCTCCTCGTGCATTGCGACGTGCATCCGTGGGACGTGGCGGCGGGAATCGTGCTGGTGCAAGAGGCGGGCGGGGCGATCACGGACGGCGCGGGCGGGCCTACGCGGATCACGGAGCGCAGCGTGGTAGCGGGGGGCCGGGGGATCCACGGGGATTATTTGTCGAGGGGGAGGTAGGCGGGGGGAGGCGGGGCGTCCGGCGGTGCGGGAGCCATCACTCCCGGACTCTGGGGACGCCCTGTCGCCGGTAGGCGACGAAAAACAGCACGCCCGCGAGCAACGAGCCGATGAGCCCTAGCCCCAGGTCGCCGAGCGTGTCGCGGTAGGCGGTGACGAACTCGGGCGAGTTGCGGATGAAGGCGTAGTACTCGCCGATCTCCCACAGGATCGCGGTGACGGCACCGAAGCCAACGATCAGCGTGAAGATCTCCCAACCCCCGAGACGGGTCCGCCAAGCGAGCGCGCCGGCGCCCCCGGAGAGGAGCGCCCAGTTGGCGAAGTGGTTGGCGTCGTCCCACCAGGTGATCGTGTCGTAGAAGTCGGCGGCGTTGTCGAGGACGTCGATGAGGAAGGGCAGGACGATGAGGATATCGGCCGCGTAGGGGTAGGGGCGGCCGCGGCCGCGAAGTTTCCAGGCGATGGGGATGATGAGCGCGGCGATGGGGTAGGTCCCGAGGCGCCAGCCGAAGGCCTTGCCTTCGAACTGCTGCAGCCCCGAGAAGGCGCCGAAGGCGAGGACGGCGACCAGCGCGACCTTGACCGCGGCATCGAGCCAGAAGGCCGGTGAGCGCCCGAGCATGCCCGGAGTCCCGCGGTTCTGCGGGACCGTCGCCAGGGGGAGGCCGATGCGGCGGACGGCGTGGATGGCCCGAAGGAACATGACCCTCATCCTCCCGCGCGTCCGAATCCGCGGAGGCGCTCATGCAAGAGTAGCCGCCGTGTTAGGGCGCGAGGAGGTGCGGATGTCCCATGCGCACGGGGGCAGGTGACTCATCGACCCCGGGTGGTCAGGGGGTGATGGAGCCGAGCCAGCCGAGGGCGAGGGCGAGGGCGAGGACGGCGAAGGCGGTGAGCCAGCGCTGGACTAAGAGGCGGCGCCGACGTGGGAAGAGGCGGCTCGCATGGCCGCCTCTTCCCGCCTCCGCAACTCCTACAGCCCGAGCCGCGTGAGACTCCCTGCCTCGCCAGCCCCTACGGGACAACGATGCTAATCGACTCCGACATCAGGATCTGCCCGGCCCGCTGAACGGTGACGGTATACGTTCCCGACCTGAACTCAAGCCCTTGCGCCGTCGAGGTCTCTTGGACAAAGAGTATGAACCTGCGGTTTTGGAGTCGCACGTTGTCAAGTGGACGCCAGACGAAAGACTCCTCGAAGAAGAGAGCGCCATCAAGAGTCCAGGTAATCGTCGTGGCTGAGCCACCGCTCGAAATGAATCCAGTGGCGATCACGCAGAGACCGAATAGGCCCGAGAAGTGACTCGGGTTCTGGTCAGGCAAACAGAAGCTCCCATCCTCCTCGAGGATGATGGGGTGGAATTCGACGTTCTCGATACCGCTCACGACGGTCCTCGGGACCGTGAACGTCGAGATGAACTTGAGCTGATCGTTGGCAAAGAAGTGGAAGGTCCACGTCCCCTCGAACGAACCGCCGACGTCGGCACTCTCACAGATGGGGAAGAAGCCCCCGCCATTGGGGGTTTCTAAGGCAGCAGGCCAGCTGTCGCCGCTGTCAGCGCAGAAGGTCGCGCCGTCCCGCTCCCAGCGGTACGAGAACGAGGTGTCCGGTGTGACGTTGAACCACCGGAGCTGCAAGGTAATGAGTGGGGAGGCTGGGAGCACCGGCGTGAAGGTGCCCGTCCCCGCAAAGGCCAGCCAAAAGTCGACGCCGACGACGATATTGCCTGCGTTGAAATCCGATGGGAGGTCGAGCGTCACCTCCGTGACCGCGTCGCTTTCGACCACGAAGGGTTCCGTGCTACCGGATTCCGTGCCGCTAGAGGTAATGGTAAATGTGACTGTCGTGGCCGCGGCTGGGTCGATGAGCATCTGCCACGTTCCGTCGGCGATGGCGGACTGGCCAACTAGATCGAAAAACTCATTGAATGCTCCAACGACCGAGCCGTCCGGGGCAGGTGCGCCGCCCAGCAGCGGGCCTGATCCTGTGGCCTGGCTGCCGAAGAACTCGTGCCGTGCCAGGCCGGGCGGAAGCGGGGGCGCCATGCCCGCGAGCACGTCCGCGATTCGGTCGCGGTGCTCCGCGATATCGATGGCGAAGTTCAAGCCCTCGACGTCCTGACCGGACGGCGCAAGGATGAAGCTGTTGATGCCGAGCGCGTTCCCGGCCGCGTCGACGAGCGGACCGCCACTATTCCCAGGGTTCACTGCGGCGTCGGTTTGGATGAAGGAGAACATTCCGTCCGTCTGAATCGCCGAGACGATGCCAGCGGAGAGGGTCGCCGAGGTGTCGGTCCCGACGAATCGGCCGAAGGGGTAGCCCCAGGCGAAGACTTCCGTGCCGACGGCCGGGGTGCCGACTGATTCCCAATCAAGACGGCGCAGGCCCGCAATCGTCTCCGGCGATGCGCCAGCGTTCGCGAGCCCGCTCACCAGGGTTTCCGCCACTTCGACGACGGCGACGTCCAACTCGCTGTCGAGGGATGCCACGGTCCCCGTCACCTCCTCGCCGCCCGGGAATTGAACGGTGACCGTCCGGAACGCCTGCACGACGTGGGCGTTCGTGACGATCTGCGCGTTGCTCACGATGAACCCTGAGCCGGAGCCGTTCCCGGCCTGGATGTAAACCACCGCCGCTTCGGCCTCTTGAAAACTGGTAGCCAGGGGGAGCGCCGCTCGCGGCCCCGTCTCGGGGCCGGGTCCGCCGCCCGCGGGGATGGTGAGCGTGGTGGGCGCGTCGGTGAGGACCCAGTAGGCGGCGCCCAGCTCCATAGTAAGAAGAGAGTTGAACTGGTCGTCGAGGGCGAGGATGTTGCTGTCGAATCCGCCGGTGGCGCGATTGAGCGTCTGCACGCTTTTGATGGCGGGGACGCCGCCGACGGCGTCGGGCCCGCTCCAGCCGATGAAGTTGGGGCCCTGGACGAGGTTGAGGACGATGTCGTCCTCGGGGAGTGGCTGCACCCAAGTGGCCGAGGTGTTCATCTGGAACATCAGCCCGTCGCCGGGGGCGAGGGGGAAGGGGTCGTTGAGGATGGGGTGGCCGGGGCCGACGTAGGAAAGGAAGTTTCCGGCGCGGTTTTGGAATGCGAAGACGATATCGAAGGCGCCGGCGATATCGGCGGTGGCGTCGGCGATGTTCGTGTCTTCGGTCACGGCGACGAAGTTGAAGCCCGTGGACATGGGGACGGTGATCTGCGAGGGGCCGTCCTGGGCGGCGGCCGGGGACAAGAGGAAGGCAGCAGCGGCGAAGAGCGCGATGATCAGCACGCGAACGAGGGACGAGACAGTCGGGACGCGGTTGAGCATCATCAGGTCCTCATATCCAGCGGAAACGCAATCGGGGGAGGCGCATGTCTGGCTTTGCATCACGCGTCTTTCAGAGGGCGCAGAGCCTAACAGACAAGAGTTTTGTGCAACGTTGCGTGCGTTTTCACAAGCGTCTGGCCGGAAGGCGCGCCAGGGGTTCCCGCAAGGAGTTTCCTCACACCGCTGCCACGGCGGTTTCTTCCGCGGGCGCGTCGATACGGCGGTAGTTGACCGACCAATCGGGGCGGGGCTGAGGGTGCCGGGTCGGGCGCTGCTCGTTCGCCGGTACGGCGGCAGTTTATCGAGGACGTTTGTGAAGCCGGGACTGTGTCACATCACAGGCCGGAGCGTCTAGCGGGCTTCGCCGTTGGTCAAAGCGGTCGTCGTCAGGGGGTGATGGAGCCGAGCCAGCCGAGGGCGAGGGCGAGGACGGCGAAGGCGGTGAGCCAGCGCTGGACCAAGAGGCGGCGCTCGGTGACGCGGATGGTGAGGGCGGTGATGACGCCGAGGGCGAGGGTGAGGGCGATGGCGGCGGGGGGGACGAGCCACTCGGCGCGGATGTCTTGCACGTTGGCGGAGGCGACGGCGACGACGAGGTAGGCGGCCATGGCGCCCCAAGCGGCGGGGACGGCGAAGTCTATGGTGAGCCAGTGGAGGACGTTGCGCTCGCCGTCTTGGTCGTCGCGCTCGAAGTCGGGGAGCTTGTAGGCGAGGTAGAAGGCGAGGCCGCCGGCGAAGCCCACGGGGAAGGACCACCAGAGGACGTCGTCGAAGCGGTCGAGGGCGTCGTAGACCCAGATGGGGAGGAGGGCGAAGGCGAGGGAGAAGGGGAGCCAGGAGAGGACGGTGCGCTTGAGGGCGGTGGTGTAGAGCAAGGCGGCCAGCAGGCCGACGGCGAAGATGAGTAAGGGGCGCCAGCCGAGTGAACCGGCGAGGGCGAAGGCGAGGGCACCGAGGACCAGGGCGAGCCGGAGAGCTTGGTCTGCGGAGATGAAGCCGGAGGGGATGGGCCGCCAGAGGTGGGCGGTCTTGTCGTGGGGGGCGTCGGCGGCGTCGTTGAGGGCGGCGGCCGAGGCCAGCAGAGCGGCGAAGGCGAGGCCGATGCGCAGCGTTTGGTGCCAGTTGGGCTCGCCGCCGGCGGCGATGAAGGCGAAGCCGACCGCAGTGGCGACCCCGGCTGCGAGCGCGAGCGGCCGCACGAGGCGGAGCCAGGCCCAGGCGGGACGGCGTCGCAAGGGCGAGCGCGGCTCAGGCGTGGCGGCCATGAATCGTGTACCCTTCCGCGGGACGGGCCTCCATTGTAGACGGGGCCGGTTGCCCGAACCGGCGTGAGGCCGTATCGACAGTCAGCGCAGGCGTCCGTCACCACCGAAGGAGGAGCGCATGGCCATCATCAACATCGTCCGCGAGTACGAGCGGCTGGCCAAGTTCAAGCTGGGCAAGTACGTCGGCATCAAGGGGCCGGGACTGGTGATCGTGATCCCGATCCTGCACCAGATGAAGAAAGTGGACATGCGCGAAATTTTCTTCGACGTGCCGCCGCAGTCGAACATCACGAAAGATAACGCCAACGTGGACGTGGACTTCGTGGTCTACATGCGGGTGCAGGACCCGGAGAAGACGGTGCTGGAGGTGGTGAACTTCATAGGCGCCGCGCGGCAGCTGGCGATGACCACCCTGCGCGCCGTGATCGGCGATATGAACCTGGACGACGTGCTCTCGCGTCGCGAGGAGATCAACGCGGGGATGCAGGCCAAGCTGGACGACGTCACGAACCGCTGGGGGGTGAAGGTGACCGCGGTGGAGATCCGGGAGATCCAGCCGCCGCCGACGATCCAGGAGGCGATGACGCGGCAGATGTCGGCGGAGCGGTCGCGTCGGGCGCAGATCACGGAGTCGGAGGGGCAGCGGGACGCGCAGATCAACGTCGCGGATGGGGACAAGCAGGCGGCCATCCTGCGTGCGGAAGGGCAGAAAGAGGCGGCGATCCTGGATGCGGACGGCCACCGGCAGGCGCAGGTCCTGGAGGCGGAAGGGTTCGGCACGGCGCTGCAACGGATCTACGAGACGGCGCGCGGCGTGGACGCCAACACGATGAGCTTGCAGTACCTGGACATGATGCGCACCCTGGCCGACAGCGAGAGCAGCAAGTGGATTGTGCCGCTGGACTTCACCCGCCTGGGGAGCGCGATCGAGGCGCGACTGGGGCAGGTTTCGGGCGACGGCGGGTCAGAAGGGGAGTCGGGCTAGGGAGTCGCGCGGGGTACCGGAGGGGGCTACTTGGGCGCGCCGGCGCAGCCGGCCATGAAGCGCTGGATCCGCTCCAGCGCTTCTTCGATCTCCGCGTAGGAGGTGGCGTAGCAAGCGCGGACATGGCCCGCGCCGCCGGGGCCGAAGGCGGAGCCGGGAACGACGGCGACCTTTTCCTCGATGAGGAGGCGCTCGGCGAAGGTTTCGTCGTCGAGGCCGGTGGGAGTGACATCGGGGAAGGCGTAGAAGGCGCCGAGCGGCTCGACGCAGGGGAGGCCGATGCGGCAGAAGCCCTGCCACATCAGCCGACGGCGGCGGTCGTATTCGTTCACCATGCCGAGGACGTGCTCCTCGCCGCTCGTAAGGGCCTCGACGGCGGCGTACTGCGCCGGAGTGGGCGCGGACATCATCACGTACTGATGCACCTTGACGATGGCCTCCAGGATAGGGAAAGGGGCGGCGACGTAGCCGACGCGCCAGCCGGTCATGGCGTAGTCCTTGGAGAAGCCGCCCAGCGTGACCGTGCGCTCCCGCATGCCCGGCAGCGTGGCGATGGGCGTGTGGGAAACGCCGTAGACGAGCCGGTCATAGATCTCATCGGAGATGACCAGCAGATCGTTGCGGACGGCGATTTCGGCGAGCGCCGTCAACGTTTCGGTTGAGAGGACGGCGCCGGTGGGGTTCGCGGGGAAGCCGAGCAGCAGCGCCTTGGTGCGGTCCGTCACCAAGCGGTCGACGAGGTCGGGGTCCAGGGCAAAGCCGTCGGCGGCGACCGTGCGGGCGAAGACGGGCTCGCCGCCGGCGAGGATGACCGTGGGGGCATAGGCGACGTAGGAGGGATCGGGCAGGATGACCTGATCACCGGGATCGACGATGGCGCGCATGGTGACATCGAGGCCCTCGGAGACGCCGGAGGTGACGAGGATCTCGCCGGCGGCGTCGTAGTCCAAGCCGTAGAGCCGGTGGAGATGCGCGGCCAAGCGCTCCCGCAGCTCGATCAGGCCGTAGTTCGAGGTGTAGTGGGTATGGCCGCTCTCGATGGAGCGGATGGCGGCGTCGCGGATGGTCCAGGGGGTGACGAAATCGGGCTCGCCGACGCTGAGGGAGATGACATCGTCCATGGAGGCGAGGATGTCGAAGAAGCGGCGGATCCCGGAGGCGGGGACCTGCTGGACGCGGCGAGCCAGGCGGGGATCCACCGCATCACTCATGCCCGAATCTCCGCCGGAGCGACGCTGGAGCGACCACGCCTACAGCATCACCGGCTGACGGGCGGCACTCTCCAGGCCGTGGAGCAGCGTGTCGTTTTCCTTGTAGCGGCGCATGATCACGTGGGTCACCGTGCCCTGGACGCCGTGCATGGTGGCGAGCTTCTCGCCGACGAAGTCGGAGATCTCGTGGATGGAGGCGCCGCGGACGATGACGGCGAGGTCATAGGTGCCGGAAGTGAGGTAGCAGGAGATCACGTTGTCGAAGCGGGCGATGCGGCCGGCGATGGCGGCGTAGCCGACGTTCTCCTCCGGCTGCACCTTGACCTCCACCAGCGCGTGGACCTGAGGCCGTCCCGCGAGCTCCCAGTTCACCCGCGCGCCGTAGCCGATGATGAAGTGGCGCGCCTCGGCCTCGGCGATCAGGGCGCGCACCTCGTCCTCGCTGCGGCCGGTCTCGGCGGCGATCTGTGCGGGGGTGAGGCGCGCATCCCGCTCGATCGCACGCAAGATCTCTTCCATCGCGGCCTCCGCTCCGGTGCGTGCGGCGATGCGCCAATCGATCGTCATCGTAGGCGGCGGGGTCGAGCGCGTCCACGGTCGTGGCAACGGCCGGCGTGCGACGTGCGGGGCGACGAGGCGGCCGGAACGCGGGTGCGTTCAGCCGCGTCGCTTGATTAGCACGGCCCCGCCGGCGATCGCTGTAAGGGCCAGCGCTCCGACCAGCAGGGCCAGCCAGGAGCCGGCGCCGTTGGAGGCGTCGGAGTCGGCGGCAAGGCCGCCGCTGCCGGTGCTGGGAAACGCGTTGGGCCGGGTGACGCGCGCGGCGGCGGCGGCGAGGGTGGGGACGGTATCGGGATCGGCGGCGGTGACGGAGCCGGGCTGCACGCTGGTGCGCTCAGCGGAGCCGGCCTCGGCGCGAATGACGCCGACGATCGTGGCCGACAGCGACCAAGGTTGCCAAGGCCGCCACGACCAGCGCCAGGAGGCCGGGGCGGCCGAGCATGCGCGGAAGCGCTATCGAGATGAGCTCCTCGTTTCTGAAGGTGCGCCGCGGGCCCCGAGGAGCAGCGAGCGCGTCCGAAAAAGCATAGGCGGGAAAGCCCGTAGGGCCTAGCGGGGAAGGAGGCGGACCTCACCCCCTGGCCGCCGCTCCATCGGCAAGCGATGGAGCGGGGGGAGAGAGATCGTGCGCCCGGCTGTGCGCAAACGAAACGTTGAAGGGCGAAGCGAACGGGGGGCTAGGGGACGGGGCGAACGGGAGGCTAGAGGTGGGGGTGGCGGGTGTGCCAATCGGTGGCGGCTTCGTAGGCGTGGGCGCCGCGGAAGAGGGTGACTTCGTCCCAAGAGTCGGCGATGAGCTGGAGGCCGACGGGGAGGCCGGCGCGGCCGAAGCCGCAGGGGAGGGAGATGGCGGGGAGGCCTGCGATGTTCACGGGCAGCGTGAAGATGTCGTTGAGGTACATCTCGTAGGGGTCGCTCACGGCGCCGATGGGGAAGGCGACCGTGGGAGCGGTGGGCGTAACGATCAAGTGGTAGCGGCTGAAGAGATCGGCGAACTCGCGGCGGATGAGCGTGCGGACCTTCTGGGCCTGGAGGTAGTAGGCGTCGTAGTAGCCGGCGGAAAGAGCGTAGGCGCCGAGCATGATGCGGCGCTTGACCTCATCGCCGAAGCCGAACTGGCGGGTCTTCTCCATGTTGTCCCACATCGATGCGCCGTCGGTGTAGGAGTAGCCGTACTTGACGCCGTCGTAGCGGGCGAGATTCGCCGACGCCTCCGAGGGGGCGATGATGTAGTACACGGGCAGGGCCTTCTTGGAGAGCGGGAGCGAGACGGAACGGTCGACGGTTGCGCCGAGGCTTTCGAGCACGCCGATGGCTTCGTCGACGGCGGCGGCGACCTCCGGCTCCATCCGCTCCGCCTCCGCGAAGTACTCGCGGGGCGCGGCGATGCGGAGGCCCTTGAGCCCGCGGTTGAGCTCGGCGGCGAAGTCCGGGAGGGGCAGGTCGGCGGAGGTGGAGTCGCAGGGGTCGTGGCCGGCGATCACCTGGAGCAAGGCAGCGGCATCCTGCACAGAGTGGGCGAAGGGGCCGATCTGGTCGAGGGAGCTGGCGAACGCGACCAGGCCGTAGCGACTGACCCGGCCGTAGGTGGGCTTCATGCCCACCACGCCGCAGAAGGCGGCGGGCTGGCGAATGGAGCCGCCGGTATCCGAGCCGATCGAGAGCACCGCCTCCCCCGCCGCCACCGCCGCAGCCGAGCCACCCGACGAACCGCCGGGGACGCGGTCGAGCGCCCAGGGGTTGTGGGTGGGGAAGAAAGCAGAGTGCTCCGTGGACGAGCCCATCGCGAACTCATCCATGTTGGTCTTGCCAACGATCACCGCGCCCGCCTCCTTGAGGCGGGCGGTGACGAAAGCGTCGTCGACGGGGATGTAGCGCTCCAGCATGCGCGACCCGCAGGTGGTGCGAACGCCCTGAGTCGTGATCACGTCCTTGACGGCAACGGGCACACCAGTGAGCGGGCCGGCACGACCGTCGGCGATGGCGGCATCGGCATCCGCCGCCGCGGCGAGGGCTTGCTCTTCCGTGACCGTGACGAAGGCGCGGACGCGCTCATCGACGGCGGCGATGCGGTCGAGGGCAGCGCGGACCAGTTGTTGCGAGGAGTGTCGACCGTCGCGCAGGCCGGCGGCCGCATCCGCGAGGCTGAGGAGCGAGCCGGCGGCGGGTGGGGGCATTACTCGATCACCGCCCGGACGCGGAAGAAGTCGTCTTCCCGAACGGGGGCGTTGGCGAGCACCTCATCGCGGCTGCGGGAGGGCCGGGGGCTGTCGGCGTCGGTGACGTTGAGGAGGTCGGCGCCGTTGGCGGTGGGGGGGACGCCTTCAGTGTCGACCTCCTGGAGCACGCGGATGTGGTCGAGGATGCTGGAGAGGTCTCGCTGGAACCGGCGCGCGTCCTCGTCCGTCATACCAATACGGGTAAGGATGGCGATGTGGCGCACTTCCTGGAGGGTGAGGTCCACGACGGAATCCAATCTTCAAGCGGCCGACGGGCGCCGGCGGGAGAGGCAAGCCCACCCGAGGACGCGAGCCCCGAGTATATCGAGGGTGGTGGAGGCCCTCCAGCAGGGAAACGCCGTAGCGGTCGCCTAACGACGGGGATGGTAGGCTAAAGCACAGGTGGCGCAGGGCCAAGCAAACGGCATGAGAGCAGTGAGCGCGAGGCGGCCCAGCGACACTCAGTCCAGCGAGACTGAGTCCAGGGAGACTGGGACCAGCGAAACGGGCGCACCCCCGGCACCGCACCACGACGCCCGGCGCTTCGCCGACGAGCACAGCGAAGCCGTGAGCCTGGGCGTCCCCAGCCTGGTCTGGGGGCGCGGGCAGGCTCGCCGCGTGGCCCTCATCGCCGAGCACATCCCGCTGGCCGAGCGGCGCATCCTGGACGTGGGGTGCGGCGTGGGGCAGTACGTGCGTCAGTTGCGCGAGTTGCCCGCCACCGTGATGGGCATCGACGTGGAGCGGGCGCGGGTGCAGCGCGGCAGCGCCGAGGTGGCGGGGCTGGTGGTGGGGGCGGCGGAGTCGCTGCCGTTCGCGGCGGAGTCGTTCGACGTCGTGCTGCTGAACGAAGTGCTGGAGCACGTCGCCGACGACCGACAGGCCCTGCACGAAGCGCTACGCATCCTGGCGCCGGGCGGCCACGTAGTAGTGTACGTGCCCAACCGGCTGTTCCCCTTCGAGACGCACGGGATCTACTGGCGGGGGCGCTACCGCTTCGGCAACTACCCGCTGGTGAACTACCTGCCCGACCGACTGCGTGATCGGCTGGTGCCGCACGCCCGCGTCTACAGCCGCAGCGACGTGACTCGCCTGCTTCGGGGCCTGCCCGCGCGCGTGCTGGTGCGGAGCGCGGTCTACCCGGGCTTCGACGGCGTTCGCGCGCGCCATGAGCGGCTGGGGCAGGCCCTGCAGGTGACCCTGCATAGAGCCGAGCGGACGCCTCTGCGCTGGCTGGGGCTGAGCCACTTCCTGATCCTGGAGAAGCGCACCGGGGCCGCCGCCAAGGGATCGCGACCGTGAGGCGCGACGCGCGCGCGAGGCGCAACGGCAACGGCAAGCTGGCGCGCAGGCGAGCGCTGGCCCAGAAGCGGCGGCGGGAGCGGCAGCGGCATCGCGGGATGCCGACGTGGATCTGGGGCCCGATCGGGCTGCTGGTACTCGGCGTGATCCTGATCGGGGCCGGCGCGGGCGCGGCCTACGGAGTGTACCGGTCTTACGCGGACGACCTGGTGGAGCCGGACGCGATTCTGGTAGCGGAGCGCGTGCTGGGCACCAGCAAGGTGTTCGATCGCGTGGGGCCGGACGGCGGGACGGTGCTGTTCGAGTTCGCCGACCCCTTCTCCGGACTGCGCGCCCCCGTGCGCTTCGACGAGATTTCCCAGCACATGGTCAACGCCACCGTGAGCACAGAGGACGCGACGTTCTTCGACAACCGCGGCTTCAACTTGCGCGGGCTGCTGCGGGCGGCAGTCGAGAACGTGGGCCTGGGCGAAGCGGAGTTTCTGAGCGGGTCGGGGGGCTCCTCCATCACCCAACAACTGGTGAAGAACGTGCTGATCGCGCCGGAAGAGCGGGGCGAGCGGAGCGTGGACCGGAAGATCAAAGAGGTCATCCTGGCGGTGGAGCTGACGAGCCAGTACCCGAAAGAGCAGATCCTGGAGTGGTACCTGAACACGATCTTCTACGGGAACCTGGCGTACGGGATCGGGGCAGCGAGCCAGCGCTACTTCGGGAAGCCGCCGTCCGAACTGACGCTGCCGGAGTCGGCGCTGCTGGCGGGGCTGCCGCAAGCGCCGGCGGTGTTCGACCCGTTCACCAACCTGAGCCTGGCCAAGGACCGTCAGGGCGGCGTGCTGAACCTGATGGTGACGCACGGATACATCAGCCGGGCCCAGGCGGAGGCAGCGAAATCCGAACCGCTGAACTTCGCCAACCAGCAGTTCGACATCATAGCGCCGCACTTCGTCCTGCACGTGCGGGACGAAGTAGAGGCGCTGTGCGAGCGAGGGCGGATCGAGCTGCGGGATGAGGGGCAAGAGTGTGGGGACTTGCTGACCGCAGGCGGGCTGCGCATCACAACCACAGTGGACCTGGATCTGCAAGGCAAGGCGGAAGAGATCCTGCGCGCGGATCTGGCGTCGTTCGAGGAGCAGACGGGGGCCCACAACGCAGCGCTGGTGGCGATCGACCCGCGGACGGGCGAGATCCTGGCGATGGTGGGGAGCCGCGACTTTTTCCGGGAGGACATCGACGGGCAGGTGAACCTGGTCACAGCCCTGAACTCGCCCGGCTCATCGTTCAAGCCGATCACGTACATCGCGGGGTTCGTGCAGGACCCGGAGCAGTGGAACCCCGCCACCCTCCTGTGGGACGTGAAGCTGGACTTCCTGGACTCGGACGGCACGACGTTCTCCCCGGAGAACTTTGACGGCGTGCACCGGGGGCCGGTGACGATCCGCAGCGCGCTGGCGAACTCGATCAACATCGTCGCCTTCCGCGCGGCGGACACGATCGGCGTGGGGCAGGTGCTGGATGTGGCGCACCGGATGGGGATCACGTCGCTGCGGGACCCGAGCCAGTACGGCCCGTCGCTCACGCTGGGCGGCGGCGAGGTCGCGCTGCTGGACCTGGCGTACGCCTACAGCGTGTTCGCCAACAACGGCGTGATGCACGGGAAGCGCACGATTCTAGACCTGCCGCTCGGCTACCGCGAGCTCGACCCGATCTCCATCCTGGAGATCCGCGACT
This sequence comes from Dehalococcoidia bacterium, assembly GCA_963663235.2. Taxonomy (GTDB): domain Bacteria; phylum Chloroflexota; class Dehalococcoidia; order Bin125; family Bin125. The sequence continues at coordinate 3,533 of CAXXNO010000008.1, read as the reverse complement.
CGAAGGGGCGCCTGCTGTTCCGGCAAGACGGGGTGGAGGCGCGGCAGGTCATCCCGGCCCCCCAGGCGTACCAGATCACGGACATCCTCTCCGACAACCAAGCGCGCTCGATCCTCTACGGCCTGCAGAGCACGCTGGTTCTGGACCGCCCGGCCGCCGCCAAGACGGGCACAGCGGGCGACCCCAACCGCAACGACGTGCGGCGCGACTTCTGGACGGTCGGCTACACGCCGGACCTGGTGACCGGGGTGTGGGTGGGCAACGCGGACAACAGTCCCATGACCGGAGGAACGTCGTCACGGACGGCGGGGCTGATCTGGCACGATTTCATGCTCGCCGCGCTGGAGGGAGTCGAGCCGACCGCCTTCATCGTGCCCGACGGTCTCACCACCGCGCAGGTGCACGTGCCGCAGTTGCGCAACCTGAAGGCGGAGGAGCGCCAGAGCGCCGCAGCGCAGGATCCCTGCGCGAACACGCAGATCGAACTGTTTGTCGCGGCCGACGGCGTGCCCGACAAAGCGAACGGCATCTGCCCTGAAGTCGAGATCGACGGCGGGACGCTGCTCCTGGCGACGGAAGAGACGCCGGCGGACGCGATCAAGGAGGGCCGCTACCTGATCCCGCCCATCGTGGAGGGCCAAGAAGAGCCCGACGAGGAGATCATCAAGTGGCTGCGGGGCAACAAGGTGATCTACGTGCGGCACGAGTCGGAGGGCGCGGCGGGCGTCACCGTCGAGCTGAGCAGCCCGCCCGACGGCGCGCTGCTGCAGCCCGGAGCCATCGTGGTGCGAGGACTGGTCGCGGGCGAGGACATCAGCGGATGGAGCGTGGCGTACGCGCCGGGGCTGGAGCCAGCGGACGAAGAGTTCATCGAGCTGATCCGCGGCAGCGGCGGGATCACGGGCCAACTGACGCGCTGGAACACCGCCGACCTTGCGCCAGGGCCGTACCGGCTGCGGCTGGTGGTCGAAGACGACTTCCTGGGGGAGGTCATCACCGAGATCACGGTGATCATTGGAGGCAAGGAAGGCGTCATTGGGCCGATGGGCCGATCGACGGCGGGCCGATCGACGGCGAGGCGGAGCCCCAGGCGACAGAGCCCGAGGCGCCCGTGGACGATGGCGGCTAGTCGGGCGCGCCGGCCAGCGCCGTGAGCTCGGCGACTGAATCGACATCGCGCACGGCAGCGACGAACGCCCTCAGCGAGTCCGACTGCGCCCGCAGGCCCGTGAGCAATGGTCCCAAGGGGCTGCTGCTGGTGGGGCGGGTGCCGTAAACGCCGTTGAAGGCGAAAAAGGCCTGATTGATGCGGCGGAAGGGGCGGTTGAGATCGATCAAGCGCAGACGGGTCTCCTCCATGAGCGCCTCAGCCTCCGCGACGTTGCCTTCGGCCAGGAGCGCGTCCACATCCAGGCGGAGCCGGTTGAGGATGGCGTCGCTCTCGCTGCGGTCGCGAGGAGGCGGCGTCGGCAGCCGGACGTCCGGATTGGCGGCGAAGACGAGGGGGGCGATCTCCTGCGCCACGAGGTCGGCGACGGTCTCGTTGATGGTGCGGAGGTCGTTGCTGTCCCAGAATGCGAACCCGAGCGGGTAGAAGAAGAGATAGTGATGCACCCACTCGTGCGCAACGGTCTGGACGGTGGAGGCGTAGGAGCGGGTATCGATCACGATCGAGGGATACGCGGCCAGGCCGCCGACGCGGTCGACGAGGGCGGAGAAGCGGTCGTCGCGCTCGATCACGGCCTCCATGGCCGCGACCTGCTCGCGGGTGAGATTGGGGGAGAGCAGCACGGTGCGCAGCAAGCGGATCTCGTCGCGGGGGGAGACGGCGAGGACGCGGGGCGGGGGCGTGAGCTCCACATCGACGGGCGGCCAGAGGATCTGCCGGTCCCCGAAGAGAGGGAGGGAGCGGGAAAGCCCCGCCCGGCGGAAGGCGTCCGCGATGCGCATCTCCAGGATCTCCTCGACCTGGTTCTCGATCCGGGCGCGCTCGTTGCCCAGGAGATGGAGCCGGGGGTCGCCGGAGGACAGGGCCGCGATCTCGGCGCGGAGACCGAAGTAACGCTCGACGACCTCGTCGGCCGCGGCGCCAGCGCGGTCCCGGCCGTCGAAGAAGGCGCCGACCTGGCCCAGCGCGTTGGCGAAGAGGTTCTGGAGCTCGAAGCTGAGGAGGCTGAAGCGCTCGCCGCTGGTGGCGTCGTCGATGTTGTCATCGAGGGACGAGGGCGGGCGTTGCGTCGCAGCGACGGTGACGACCGTCAGCGCGAGCGCGGAGGCGGCGACGAGGGCAGCCAAGGGCAGCAAGCGAATCATGTGCGGCTCACACCGGATCATACGCGAGTGACGGCGGCGGCGATGGCGACGGTCCGACGGTATATTGGACGGGCATGAGCCGTCGTGATGACGTGTCGCTTCGGTACGTAGCGGCGCGACGCGAAGCGCGCCTGGTAGCGTTCGCCATCGACGGGCTGACGCTGGCGGCGCTGGCGGTCCCGTTTCTCGCGGTGGCCGGCTTGGCCGTGCTCCTGCAGAGCGATTGGCTGGCCGTGGACCCCAGCGGCGGGGAATGGGCCGTAGGGTACGGCATCGCGCTGAGCTGGCTGGTGGCGCCGCTGATCTATGTCACGCTGGGCACCGTGTCCGGCGGGACAGTCGGGGCGCGGTGGCTGGGACTCGCGATCAGGCGGGCGGACGGCGGGGCGCTGGGCGTCCGGCGGGCAGCGTTGCGAGGGGCGTTCCTCTATGCGTCGACGCTGCTGCTGGGCGGCGGGTTGCTGGCCAGCCTGTTCGACGCGCAAGGCCGGCCACTGCACGACCGGCTGGCGGGGGCGCAGGTCTTTGAGACGCGGGAGCCAGGCGAATGAGCGAGCGCCCGCCCGAAAGACGATCAGCCTCTCCAGGCGCCGGCAGCGCCGCCCGAGGGCGGTGACCGCCCATCGGAGGGCGACGACCCGCCGCGGCTGCCGGGTGTGGCCGCCGAGGAGGGGGAGAGGCCCGGACGCGCCCGGCGAGGAGGGAGCCGTAGCGGCAGCGGAGGAGCGCGAGGCCGCGCCGCCGGAGCCCATGGAAGCGGGTCCGCCATCGGGCCCGGTGGTGGTTGAGCGCTTCAGGCGCGGTGGCCCGCCGCGCGGGCCTCTGGAGGAGGTGGGAGCGGAGTTCTGGCGGACCGTCGTGCGCTGGGGGGCGATCATCGCGCTGGCGTTCTTCGCCATGCTCACCATCGGCGCCTGGTCGGTCATCCAGGTCACGGGTGAGGAGACCGCCGAGCGGATCATCAAGCGCAGCCTGGTGCCGCTGACCGAGGTCGACGAGTTGCTGGAGGCCGAGTACGCCGCGATCGTCGCAGCAGCGAGCGAGAGCGTGGACAGCGAGACGGTGCTCGTGATCTCGGGCTATCCGCTGGAGATCGAGATCCCTACGCGGGAACTGGCGCTCCTATCGCGGGAGGAGCTACGCGAACTGTTGCTGAACGAGTCGGCGGCGCGGATCTACGACCAGGGGATCAGCGCCTTCCAGCAGGAGCCCGGCGGATT
>CAXXNO010000007.1:0-25817 GCA_963663235.2 Dehalococcoidia bacterium | reverse complement strand
GGGTGCTTGTAGAGGACGTCCTCCACCTCGATGGAGGAGACATTCTCGCCGCCGGTGATGATCATGTCCTTGGCGCGGTCGACAAGGTTGATGTAGCCGTCGGCGTTGACGGTGGCGAGGTCGCCGGTGTGGAACCAACCGTCGACGATGACCTTGTCGGTCTCGTCCTGCTGTCGCCAGTAGCCCTTGAGGACGACGTTGGAGCGAACAGCGACCTCGCCGATGGCGATGTCGTCGTCGGGGACGTCGTTGCCATCGGAATCGACGACGCGGACGTCGACGCCGATGACATCGTGGCCGGCGCGCACCTTGACCTGCCGCGCGCCGTCCTCATCGAGGCCGAGGTAGGGCTTGACCTCAGCGACCGTGAGGAAGGGGGCGGTCTCGGTGAGGCCGTAGACCTGGATGAAGCCCCAGCCGAGCTCCTTCTCCAAGCGCTCGATGAAGCGCAGGGGTGGGGGCGCGCCGGCGATGAAGAAGCGGGGCCGGGTGGCGATCTGGTGCTTGGCCTTGTCCGGGTAGTCGAGGATGGCGGAGAGGACGGCGGGGGCCATGCAAGCGAAGGTGACGCCCTCGCGCTCGATCAGGCTGAAGATGTCTCCGGCATCGACCTTGCGCAGGATCGCGTGCCTGGCACCCACCGCGGTCAAAGCGAAGGGGCCGCCCCAGCCGTTGCAGTGGAACATGGGCAGCGTCCACATCTCCACGTCGTGCTGGGAGATGCCGCCGATCACGAGGAAGTTGTAGGCGTTGATGTAGACGTTGCGATGGGTCAGCATCACGCCCTTGGGGCGGGCGGTGGTACCGGAGGTGTAGTTGATGCTGTAGATGTCGTTCTCGTCGAGGGCGGGGGGCGGAGGCGGGGTGGTGGGCCAGCCTGCGATGAAGGCTTCCCAGTCGAGCCAGCCATCGGGGACGGGGGCATCGCCGAAGCGGGCGACGACGAAGTGCTCGACGGTCTCCAGGCTCGTTCGGATCTCGTCGACGGCGGCGGTGTAGTCGGAGTCGACCAGGATCACTTTGCAGCCGGAGTGGTTGATGATGTACTCGAAGTCCGAAGCGATCAGGCGGTAGTTGATTGGGACGAGCACAGCGCCGATCGAGGAGGGCCCGTAAAAGGCCTCCAGAAAGTGGTGGCTATTGGGACTGAGGATGCCGACGCGGTCGCCCTTGCCGACCCCGAGAGCGTCCAGGGCGTGGGCGAGCTGGTAGGCGCGGGCGCCGAACTCGGCATAGGTCCAGCGCTGCTCGCCATCGACCACGGCCTCGCTGGGGCCGTAGAGCTTCATGGCGCGGTGCAGGAAATCGCTGACCAGGAGCGGGACTTCCACCTTCACACCTCCAGAAAGCGCAGCTCCAGAGGGCACTCTTCCAGAGAAGAGCCGCTTGCGTGGCGCATGGTATCAGGAGGCGCCTCCAGCCTGGGCCATCGCCACGGCGGCCTCGACGGCGTCCAGGGGAGCGTCCACCCGGACCACGTCATCGCGGCCGGAGCCGTCATCGAAGGTCCAGGTGCCGAGCCCGATCACGGGCCGGCCGTACTGGAGGGCGAAGGCGATCTCGCTGAGGGTGCCGTACGCGCCGCCGATCGCGATCATGGCATCGGCGGCGAGGGCCACGACGGCGTTGCGCGCCACGTTGAGGCCGGTGGGGATGACGAACTCGACGTAGGGGTTGGCATCGGCGCGGTCGCGGCCGGGCAAAAGGCCGATGGTGTGGCCGCCCTCCGCGCGCGCGCCGCGGCAGGCGGCCTCCATCACCCCGGTCAGGCCGCCACAGATGACGGTGTGGCCGCGGGCGGCGATCTCACGGCCCACGGCCTCGGCGGCCTGGAGGGCCTGGGGCGAGGCGTCGCGGGCGCCGACGACGGCGATGAGCATCGGTTGGTCCGGGCCTCTCGCGTGAAGGCGGAGATGCGGCCGCCTACGAGGCGGGGATGGGCTGCAACTCTTCCTTGGGGGTCTGCGCCAAGCTCACGGGGGTGCCGGCCTCGAAGGGGCTCTTGAGGTCCAGTTCGGTGGCGATGTCGCGGACCGCCGGGAGCACTTCCTTGCCGAGGAGCTCGATGCAGCGCATGGAGTCCTCGTGGGAGACGTGGCCGTCGTTGCCCCAGAGGATGAAAGTGCCGGGGCGGGTGGCCTCCATGATGACGCGGAGGCGCTTGACCGCCTGATCGGGGGTGCCGGCGATAATTTGGAGATCCTTGACCTGCTGATCGAAGTCGACGGCGCGTCGCAGGGAGCGGCGGCCGTTGACGAACTCGGTGAGGAGCTGGCGCTGTTTGGGCGGGTTGTAGCCGGCGGGCGAACTCCAGACGGGATGCGCGAGGCCGGTGAACTCGCCCTGCATCCAGGTGAACTCGCGGGCGTTGGCGATGGCCTTTTCTTCGGTATCGGCGACGTGGACGCGCAGCAGGTAGCCCCGCTGCTCCGGCCCCGGCGTATAGCCGACGCGCGCGGCCGCCTCGTCGTAGGTCTTCCAGACGCGCAGGGTGTCCGGAATGGTGGTGTTGAGGCAGACGTACGGGTAGCGGTGCTCAGCGGCCCAGATCACGGTCTCGCGGCTGGCGATGCCGGGGACAAACATGCGGGGATGGGGCTTCTGCAAGGGAACGGCCCAAGGGTTGACCACGCGCAGCTGGTAGTGGTTGCCCTCCCAGCGGAAGGGGCCGGGCTGGGTCCAGGTCTTGATGATGAGGTCGTGCGCCTCGATGAAGCGCTCGCGGTTGTAGACGGGGTTGACGCCGATGGCGAGCTGCTCCGTGCCCCCGCCACGGACGATGCCGGGGATCAAGCGGCCACGGGAGATTAGGTCGATCATGGCGAGCTCTTCGGCGAGGCGGACGGGGTTGTCGGTGAGGGGGAGGGGGTTGCCGAGGAGGAGGATTTTCACGCGCTCGGTGGCGGCGGCGAGGACCGCCGCCCAGATATTGCACTTGGCCTGCATGCAGAAGGGGGCGTTGTGATGCTCGTTGAGCATGATGGCGTCGAAGCCGACCTCTTCGACCCGCAGGTACTCCTTGAGGCGGTCTTGGTAGAGGTCACTGGCGGCCTGGGCATCGAAGAAGCGGTTGGAGAACATGAGGGCCGTGTTTCCCGCCCGGAGCCCTTCGTCTTCGGGGTAGGCCGACAGCGGTTGCTCGGTGAAGTAGGTGAGAAGCATCGAGGGGTCGCTTTCCTCACGGCTCCGCAGGATGAGCGGGCGGCACGCGCCATCGCGACCGCAGATCCCGCGTATGGCCGCGCTAGGCGCCGACGGGCTGCAACTCCTGCTTGGGGGTCGCGGCGAGGCTGACAGGGGCATTGGCCTCGAAGGGGCTCTGGAGGCCGAGACCATCGGCGATTTGGCGCACCGCGGGCAGCACCTCTCGGCCCATCAGCTCAATGCAGCGCATGGTGGTCTCGTGGCTCATGCCGCCGTCGCTGCACCACATGTTGAGGATGCCGGGGCGGAGCTCGGTGAGGAGGTGGCGGACGGCCTCGATCACCTGATCGGGGGTGCCGGCGATGATGTTGCCGGTGGTGCGGAGGTCTTCCACCGTAGTCGTGCTGTCCACGTTGGCGACGTTCTTGCGGCGGCCGTTGGCCATCTCCACGAACTGCTTGCGCCAGGACGGCGAGCCGTAGCCGGCGGGGTTGTGCCAGACGGGGTGGGTGACGCCGGTGAACTCGCCCTGCATCCACATGTAGTGGCGGGCGGCCTCCAGGGCCTTCTCCTCCGTGTCCTGCACGTGGATGCGCATCTCGTAGCCCTTGGTCTCGGGGCCGGCCTCGTAGCCGACGCGGCGGGCGGTTTCGTCGTAGAGGGCCCAGATCTTCTTGGTGATGTCGATGGTGGTGCTGAGGGCGACGAAGGGGTAGCGGTGCTCGGCGGCGAAAATGACCGTCTCCTTGCTGGCAACGCCGGGCATCCAGATGCGCGGGTGGGGCTTCTGCAAGGGGACGATCCAAGGGTTGACGACGCGCAACTGGAAGTGGTTGCCCTCCCAGCGCCAGGGACCGGGCTCGGTCCAGGTCTTGACGATGAGGTCGTGCGACTCGACGAAGCGCTCGCGGTTGTAGGCGGGGTTGGCGTTGGTGGAGATCTGCTCGGTGCCGCCGCCGCGGACGAAGCCAGAGATGATCCGGCCCTTAGAGATCAGATCGATCATGCCGATCTCTTCGGCGAGGCGCACGGGGTTGTCGTTAACGGGCAGCGGGTTGCCGAGGAGCTCGATCTTGACGCGGCTGGTCATGGCGGCGAGGACGGCGGCGAAGATGTTGCATTTGGCCTGGAGGCAGAAGGGGGCGTTGTGGTGCTCATTGAGCATGATGCCATCGAAGCCCACCTCCTCCACGTAGAGGTATTCCTTCAGCCGCTCCTGGTAGAGGCCGCTCACCGCCTCCGCATTGAAGTGCTCGTTGGGCATGAGCAGGGCGGTGTAGCCGAGCCGATCACCGACCTCCTTGGGGTAGGAGGTGTCCGGCTGCTCGGTGAAGTAGGCGATGAACATGCGACGTGCCTTTCGTGGGCTGCGCGGTCAGCGGTCCGTCAGGAGCCGACGAAGCCGGTCACCAGTCGAGCGAGCTCGTCGGGCTTCTCCATCTCCAGGAAGTGCCCGGCACCCTGCAAGATCTCCAAGCGGGCGTTGGGGAGGGCGTCGCGGTACTGCTCGCCGCACACGAGGGGGACGATGCGGTCGTCCGCGCCCCAAGCGATCAGGGTGGGCGTCTTGAGACCGGGGAGCAGCCGCGGGAGCGTCTGACTGAAGAGCCAGGGCTTCCAGGCGATGCGGGCCGTCATCTCGCGGTGGACGTCCCAGTCCATGAGCAGCTCGGTGGGCGGCTCGGCGGTGAAGAGCTCGTCGAAGTTCTTGAGGTCGTGGAAGCCCATCCGCACGTAGTCCAAATGACTGAGGAGGAACTGATCGACGATCTCGCCCTCTTTGGGCTGAATCCCCGTGGCAGCCACGAGCACCAGCTTCTTGCAGCGGCGCTGGTTCATGGTGGCCATCTCGGCGGCGACCCAGCCGCCGAAGCCCAGGCCGACCAGCACCACTTGGTCGATGCCCTCCTGATCCAGGAGGAGGTTCATCTCGACGGCGAGGTCGCGGACGCTTCGCATCCACAAGGGGCGCTCGGACTGACCCCAGCCGGGGAAGTCCGGGACCGTGACGGCGAACTTCTCCGACAGACGCTCATAGAAGGGGAGCCAGCCAGGGTTTCCGATCTCATGGTGCAAGACGAGGAGGGGCTCCCCGGATCCCTTCTTGAGCCAGCGGATCTTTTCGCCGATGACATCGACGAACTCCTCGGGAGCCTCGGGCAGCGCTGTCAACGCTTCTGTCACAGTATCCTCGCGATCTGGTGGGGCAGCCGGAGCGCAGCCGTTCTTGAACGGGGTCGAGTCTAGCAATGCGCCTGCCGCGGGGATAGGCGGAGACAGAAAAGAGGGGAACGAGAAGATGGGGTCACTGGAGGGCAAGGTGGCGGTGATCACGGGGGCGGCGTCCGGCATCGGCGCGGAGAGCGCGCGGCTGTTCGCCCGCGAGGGCGCCCGCGTTGCGCTGGCCGACGTGACGGAGGCGGCGGGGCGCGCGGTGGCGGCCGAGATCAGCGAGAGCGGCGGGGAGGCGTTTTTCCAGCGCACGGACGTGTCGAAGGACGGCGACGTGCGGGCGCTGGTGACGGCCGCAGTCGAGCGCTGGGGCGGGCTGGACGTGATGTTCAACAACGCCGCTGTCTATTACCGCACGGGCTATCTCGCCGACTGCAGCGATGAGGAGTTCGAGAGGACCATTGCGGTGAACCTGCGAGGGACGTTCCTGGGGATGCGCGCCGCGATTCCGCCCCTGATCGAACGGGGCGGCGGGTCGATCATCTCCACGTCGTCCGGGGCAGCGCTCCGTGGCCTGCCGCTGGCGGCGGCATACACGGCGAGCAAATCGGGGATCCTGGGGTTGACGCAGGTGGCGGCGGTGGAATATGCCGACAAAGGGATCCGAGTGAACGCGATCGTGCCGGGGCTGATCGTCACGGCGCAGTCATTGGCCGATCCACGGCTGCAGGCGGCGACGCGTGAAGAACAACTGGCGCTGTATCCGCAGGCGCAACCGATTCCCCGGGCCGGCCAACCGCTGGACATCGCGCAAGCGGCGGTCTGGCTGGCGAGCGATACCTCCTCGTTCGTGACGGGGCAGCAGATCGTTGTGGACGGCGGGCGTCTGATGGAGGTGAAGCTGCGCAACTAGGGGGCGTGCGCGCCAGGCGGCGTCGTGCGGCTACCGAGAGGCCAGAGAGACGGCGTTCGCGGAGCGGTCAGTTGTAGGTGGTGCGGCCGACCTCGGCGAGGCGGGCCAGGCCGGGCGTTTCTCGGCGAAGCCAGCGGGAACGCAGCGAGGCAGCGGCCAGCACGAGGGCGAAGATCGCGGCCTGGAGGAGGACGACGGTCGCGCCGGAGGAGACATCCACGAACCAAGAGAGGTACACCCCCCCGAAACCGGAGAGGCCGCCGATGGCGGCGGAGAGCAGCAGCATGTGGGCGAAGGAGTCGGTGAGGAGACGAGCGGTGACGGGGGGGATCACGAGCGCCGCGGCGATCAGCGTGACGCCGAGGATCTGGAGCGAGGCGATCACCGTGGCGGCGAGGATGAGGGAGAAGAGGGCCTCGACCCAGTTGACGGGGACGCCGTAGGAGCGGGCGACGTCGGCATCGAAGGTGGTGAAGAGGAGTTGCTTCCACCAGACGAAGACGACCACAGCGACCAGCGCCATCACCCCGGCGACGACGAAGAGGTCTGAATTGGTGATGCCGAGGATCTCGCCGAAGAGCGCGGCCTCGAAGTCGCGGGTGAAGGTGCGGCGGCGGCTGATGAGCGCGACGCCCACGGCGAAGGCAGCGGTGGTGACGATGCCGATGGCGGCGTCGCCGCCGATGCGCCGATTGCGGCCGGCGACATTGATGAGAAAGGCGGCGAAGACGCCCCAGAGCGTCGCGCCGATGTAGAAGTTGATGCCGGAGACGAACGAGACCACGGCGCCGCCGAAGATGGCGTGGGAGAGGCCGTGCCCGATGTAGGCGAGGCGCCGGAGGACGACGTAGACGCCCACCGTGCCCGTGAGCAGCCCCACCAAAGTGGCGGCCACCATGGCGCGGACCATGAACTCAAACTGGAAGGGCTCGGCCAGCGTGTCCATCGCGGAGGCTAGGGCGCGGCGCCGCCCGCGGCAGCGACCTCCAAGCCATCGCGGATCCCTTGCGCGTCTCCGTCCGGGTGCTCGAGCACGTAGATGGCGCGGCCGTGGCGGACGACGAGCATGTCTGCGCCGTAGGTGCGGCGGAGGACATCGGGGGTGAGCACGTCGACGGGGGAGCCGTCGGCGACGATCCGGCCCTCGCCCATGCAGACCAGACGGGGCAGGTGGGAGGCCACGGCGTTGAGGTCGTGCGTGGTGAGCAAGATGGTGACGCCGGCGCGGTTGAGCTCACCGAGGAGATGCATGATCTCGTGGCGGGTCTTGATGTCGACGCCGCCGGTGGGCTCATCGAGGAGGAGGAGGTCGGGATCGCCGATGAGGGCGCGGGCGAGGAAGGCGCGCTGCTGCTGGCCGCCCGAGAGAGCGCGGATGTGCCGCTTGGCCAGGCCGGCGATGCCGAGGCGGTCGAGCGCCTGGGCCACCAAGCGCCGGTCCCCGCGGCTGGGCCAGGGAAGCCGGCCCGACTCCCGCCAGCGGCCGAGGAGCACCACCTGCTCCACCGTGATGGGGAAGTTCCAGTCGATCATGCCCACCTGGGGGACGTAACCGAAGCGCACCGTCCGGCGGCCGGAGCGTGGGTGGAGGGTCAGAGCGCCGTCGAAGCGACGGACCTGCTGGAGGACCGCACGCAGCAGCGTGGTCTTGCCGGAGCCGCTGGGACCGACCACGCCGACGAACTCTCGGCGGCGCAGTTGCAGCGAGACATCGTGGAGGACCGGGTCGCGGTCGTAGCCGACGCTGAGATCGGAGAGCGTCAGAAGCGGCTGGGGGGAGGCGGAGGCGGGCGGCGGTCCGTGCTCAACGGGTCGCGCCAGGGGGCGAGGGGGGGCTGCATTAGGCGGCATCGAGGTCCCTTTCGCGAATCCAGGTATCGCCGCCAAACTCCAGGCCGTCGAGCGCCGCGGCGTCGCCGCCGAGCGCCACGGTCATCGTGCGCACGTTCTGGACCATCATGGCGAAGTAGGTGTTCTCATCGTCACCGGCGTCGCCGGGGAGGTCGTCGTCGCGGAGGGTGGCGACCTGGACGGCGCCGGCTTCGGCGGCGATCTGATCTAGCACCGCGCTGGAGAAGACCTCGGAGCCGAAGATGGCCGGCAGTCGCTGCTCGCGGATCTGCTCGATCAGGGCGGCGACCTCCCGGGGGGAGGGCTCGGAGAAGTCGGAGGGCTCGATGGCGCCGATGATCTCGAGGCCGTAGCGGCGGCCGAAGTAGGGGAAGGAGTCGTGATAGGTGAGGAGCTTGCGGTTCCGCTCAGGGATGGTGGCGAGCGCCTGCTGGAAGGCCGCGTGGAGGTCCGCCGCTCGCGCGCGGAAGCGCTGGAGGTTTGCGGCGTAGTAGCGCCCGCCCTCGGGGTCGACGCGTGAGAGCGCCTCCTGGATCAGAGCGGCGTAGTCCTGGGCGAGCACGGGGTCGGTCCAGACGTGGGGATTGGGGTTGCCCACGTCCTCCGGGAAGGAGAAGTCGAAGACGTAGTCGTCGGGCGAGATGACGGCGTCGCCGAGCAGGAGGAGCTCCACGTCATCGCCCGCATTGGCTCGGGCAAGCTCGAGGGTGGGGAGCTCCAGATTGAGGCCGTTGAGGACGACGAGGTCCGCATCCGCGAGGCGGCGGGCGGCGGAGGGCGGAGGATCGAAGGTGTGGGCGTCGGCGCCCTCCGGCACGAGGCCGACGACATGGACGCGCTCGCCGCCGACGTTCTCGATGATGTTGCGGAGGGGGGAGATCGTCGTGACCACGGTGACCTTCTCCGTCTCGGCGCCGCTCTCGTCGCCGCAGGCGGCGAGCGCCAGGCCGGCGACGAGCGGAACGAGCAGCAGGGACCAGCGGTGGCGGCCGACCAGCGATCTCATAAGGGTCCAGCCGTTCGAGGACCGCGCCGGCCCCAGTCCCAGGGTGTCCCAGGGGAGTATTGCAAACAGTTGCACCTTCGTCCATAGCCTTCCGCAAGTAGTTGCACCAGCAAGCAATGTTGCTCCGCCTGCGTAGCGCAGCCGCGTTCGCGCTAGGCTGCGGCGGAGGCGAGCCCCTTGCGGAGGAGGCAGCGATGGACGGACCGCTCACGGGAATACGCGTTGTGGAGCTGGCCGGCTGGGTGGCCGGCCCAGCGGTGGGGATGCTGATGGCCGACTGGGGCGCGGACGTGATCAAGATCGAAGCGCCGGAGGGGGACGCCTGGCGATACAACGCGCTGGCGCCAGCGATCGAGGGGATGGAGTCGCCAGCGTTCGAAGTGCCGAATCGAGGCAAGCGCAGCGTAGTGCTGGATCTGAAGCAGCCAGCGGAGCGGGCCAAGGCGTACGCACTGATCGCGCGGGCGGACATCTTCGTGACCAACATGCGGCAGGCGGCGATCGATGCCCTGGGGATGAGCGAGGGCGACCTGCGGCCGCGCAACGAAGCGCTGATCTACGTGCAGGTCACCGGCTTCGGACTGGAGGGTCCGGACCGCGAGCGACCGGGCTTCGACTACTCCGCGTACTGGTCGAAGGCCGGATTCGGGATGATCGTGGGCGAGCCGGGGCAGCCGCCGGTGCTGCCTCGGGCGGCGAACGGGGACTACCCGACCGCCATCACCGCCGCGGCGGCCGCCCTGGCGGCGCTGTACCGTCGAGTGCAGACGGGCGAGGGGGAGTTCGTGCACGTGTCGCTGTCGGCGGTGGGAGCGTTCGTGCTGTCCATCGACCATGCCAACCTCCTGCAAGGCGGCGTCGCAGCGGAACGCCACAGCCGGGAAGCGCCGCGGAGCCCGCTGTTCAACTCGTACGAGTTGGGCGACGGGCGGTGGATCATGCTGGCGTGTTTCCAGTCAGACCGGCACTGGCCCGGGATCTGTCTCGCGCTGGAGCGGGAGGAACTGCTGGCCGACCCTCGCTTCATGACGCTGGAGTTGCGGGCCGAGCACACGCGGGCGCTGACCGCGATCCTGGACGGGGAGTTTCGCAAGCGGACGCTGGAGGAGTGGCGGCCGATCTTCGATCGGCACGAGCTGGTGTGGGAAGCGATGAACGATATCGAGTCGGCGCAGCGCGACCCGCAGTACGAAGCGCTGGGGACGTTTCCCACCTACATCGACCCGCGGATCAACCGGCCGGTGCGAACGGTGGACAGCCCGGCGCAGTTCCGCACGTTCCCGCGCCAGATCCGGACCGGCGCGCCGACGCTGGGCCAGCACACCGAAGAAGTGCTGCGTGAGTTGGAGGAAGGCCACGAGTAGCGCGACGAGGCGGCCGGGTCCCGAGTGGCGGTGTGCGCGTGTCGCCACGCGCATCGGGGGGGTGGTGGTGGCGTACGCCGACGGGGTGATCGTGCAGAGCGCGCTGGACGGCGACATCGAAGGGTTCGGGGCCGCCGTGGCGCGGGAGACGGGCACCGTACCGATCTGGGACGAGACACCGCCCGCGGCGATCCGCGACGCCGTCCTGGAGAGCCTGCGGGGACCCGGCGCCAGCGCCGCCCTGGACCTGGCCCGCCTGCGGCCGTTTCAGCGTCGAGTGCTGGAAGCGACGGCGCGGATCCCGGCCGGCGAGGTGCGGGCCTACGGCTGGGTGGCGCGCGAGATCGGAGCGCCGGGCGCGGCGCGGGCGGTGGGCACGGCGCTGGCGCGGAACCCCTTTGCGCCGCTCATTCCCTGTCATCGCGTTGTCCGGGCGGACGGCGGCATGGGGGAATACTCGAGCGGCGGTCCCGCCGTGAAGCGAAGGCTGCTGGAGCGCGAAGGCGCTCGGCCACAACCCTAGGCGGGGCGGGGGCACCGATCTCGCCCGCGGGGTGTCATCCGCGCGCGACTCAACGGAAGTGCGGCAGGACCGTCTCCGCGAAGAGGCCGGCCGGCTCGCGTGTGTCGCGGCCGAAGAACTCCATCATGAACATCGAGCAGCCGAGGTCGATGTGGCCCTGGATGCGCTCGCGGACCGTCTCGGGCGTGCCGGTGAGGGCGATCGGTCCGGCCGGATCGCCCATGTGGCCCCCGTAGATACGCTGGGCCTTCTCGACCATGGGGCCAAGGGCGGAATCGTCCGGCGCGATCGTGACCACGCACTGTTGGGAGACAGTGATCTCATCGAACTTGCGCCCGATGGCGTCGCAGTGCTTGCGCAAGACCTGCGATTTCTGTTCGAGAAGGTTCTGGTTGCGGGCGGAGTTGTTCCAGAAGGTCGCCTCTTCGGCGACGATGCGGAGGGCGAGCTTCTCGCCGCCGCCGCCGATCAGGATGGGCGGAACGCGCTCCGGCTTGGGCTCGCAGATCAGATCCGTGGCGTGCACGTACTTGCCCTCGAACGTGACCGCCTCCTCCGACCAGAGCCGCCGGAGGAAGCGAACGGTCTCCTGCATCTGTTCCAAGCGCTGGGGCAGGGAGAGGAAGGGCATGCCGAAGTCCGTGAACTCGCGCTCCATCCAGCCAGCGCCCAAGCCGGGGATGACGCGACCGCCGCTCATGCTATCGACGGAGGCGATGACCTTGCCGAGGTGAGCGGGGTTGCGCATGCCCGCGGGTGTGACGAGCGTGCCGAGCTCCACGCGCTCGGTGATGGGGGCGAGAGCGGCAAGGAGCGACCAAGCCTCGAGCACGGGGATCTCCGGCGCGGTCGCGCCGTAGAGGTGATCGTTGACCCAGAGGGAGTCGAAGCCCATGGCCTCGAAGTCGAGAGCGGCGCGGCGGCTCTCCTCCCAAGTGCGCTTGAACTGCGGGACCATCACGCCGAAGTGTGCCTTGCTCATGGGTGTCCTCCAGTGGGAAGCGGGGTGCGGGCGCAGGTTAGCGGGTGCGTCCAGGGTGGCGGAAGGCGTCTCTCCCGGTCCCGAGCGATCGTGGAAGAAAGGGGGAGGGGCAGGACGCCGTGTCAGGTCAGCCGAGCGCCGCCAGCGCAGAGGCAGTTGCGGCGTCGTCGATTGTAGCCGTCGCGCGTCGCCACCTTTTGGGGCGCCAGAAGCGAGTAGAATTCGCGCGCAAGGCATGCTCCGGGAGGGGCCCGGAGCGGAAAGGGGCCGAGATGTCAACCGCCTTCGTGGGAGCGCATCTGTTCACCGGCGACGGCCGGGACTTCGACAAGGGGAGCGTGAAGGTCGAGAAGGGGCGGATCACCGAGGTGCGGACGGACGGGAGCAGCATCTCGGCGGACGTGACCGTGGACCTGCAGGGGCGGTCGCTGCTGCCGGGGTTCATCGACCTGCACGATCACATCACGAGCGGGGACTGCGAGCGGGGCTACGGAGACGAAGCCAAGTCCTTCAAGATGGAGCAGTCGATCGTCGAGGCGGTGCTGGATTCGGTGGAGGCGGCGCGGAAGACGTTGCAAGCGGGGATCACGTCGGCGCGGGACACGGCGGCGCGGGACTACCTGGACGTCCGGATGAAGCGTGCGCAGGCGCGGGGGCAGATCGAGGGGCCGCGGATCGTCGCATCGGGCCCCGGGGTCTGCATGACGGGCGGGCACGGGGCCTTTCTGGATGCCGGCCACGAGGCGGACGGAGTGACGGCCGTCATCCGGCGAGTGCGGGAGCTGGTGGCGAACAAGGTGGACGTCGTGAAGACGATCAGCTCCGACGGGCCGGAGACCGGCGGGGAGTGGGATAGCGCGCAGTTCACCAAAGACGAGGTGGCGGCGGCGTTCGCGGAGGCGAAGCGGCTGGGCCGTCGCACGGCGGCGCACGCGATGGGGCACGAGGGCGTCAACAACGTGGTGACATCCGGGGTGGATACGCTGGAGCACGGCTGGTACATCAGCGAAGAGAACTGCGCCAACATGCTGAAGCAGGGGACGTACCTGATCCCGACGCTGGGCAACGTGGTGGACATCATCTACAAGGGGCCGGGGCTGGAGATGCCCTGGGCCGTGATGATGGCCGCGGACGAACAGTCGATCTTCGACCGGCACGCGATGGCGGTGCAGATGGGCGTGAAGATCGGGATGGGGTCGGACTGTGGGGGGAACGAAGCGCGGGTGCACGGGGACAACATGCTGGAGCTGGACTGCTACGTGCGCTGCGGCATGAAGCCGATCAGCGCGCTGACGAGCGCCGCCCTAGAGGCGGCGAAGGCGATCCGGATCGACGAGCACGTGGGGTCGATCGAGGTGGGGAAGATGGCGGACTTCGTGATCCTGGACGGAGACCCGCTGGCGGACATCCGGCTGACGCAGACGGGGGTCGTGGGGGTGGTGCAAGGCGGCGCGGTGAAGCGGGACGACCTGGGGGTCATGGACGCGATGCGCCGCGACAGCGACTCCTGGCAGGACGAGGTTGTGGTTCTGGCCAAGCAGGGCGCGCTGGGCTAGGCCCGACTGCTATGAGGCATCGCGCCGGGTAGGCGCGGGGAGCGGCCAGCCGCGGCTTTGGGCGGTCGCACGTAGGGGGGCGACCGCGCGCAGGGGGCGTGCCGCTGCGCCGCGCTAGCGGGCTTCGGCGGGGAGAGGAGTCGATTGCGGCTCCTGGCGATTTACGTAGAGCGTCTGCGTCGGGTAGGCGAAGATGATGCCCTCCTCCTCGAAGCGGCGGAAGATGGCTAGGTTTATCGCCTGCTGCGCGTCCATATAGACGGTGTAGTCGGGGCTGAGGACGTAGTAGACCACCTCAAAGTTGAGGGAGAAGTCGCCGTATTCTTTGAAGTGCACGCGATCAAGGCGGACGTTGTCCCGCGCCTCGACGATCTCCCTGACCATCCCCGGCACGGCCTCCAGTTTTTCGTAGGACGTCTCGTAGACGACACCGAAGGCGAAGACGATGCGGCGCTCGCGCATGAGCTTGTAGTTGCGGATGCGACTCCCGAGGAGGTCGCTATTGGAGAAGACGATCTGCTCGCCCGAGAGGCTTTGGAGGCGGGTGGTTTTGATGCCGACGTGCTCCACGGAGCCCAGGTATTCATCAACGATGATGAAGTCGCCGACCACGAACGGTTTATCGAAGAGGATGGCAAAGGAGGCGAAGAGGTCGGCGAGGATGCTCTGCGCCGCCAAGGCGATGGCGATGCCGCTGATGCCGAGGCCGGCGACGAGCGCGGTCACCTCGACGCCGACGTTCTGGAGAGCGACGAGTGCAAGCATCGTCCAGAGGGCGAGGCGGGCGATGAAGCGCAGCGCCATCAGAGCCCCGAGCTCCTGGCGGGCGACGCCCTCCTTCTGCTGGCGCCGGCGCGTCCAGAAGCTGATGGCGACATTGCCCCACACGCCTATCCAGACGAGGAGCACAACGGCCATCGTGGCGCGGATGACGTCATCGACCTCGCCGGGGAGATCGAGAACCAGCGAGCCGAAGAAGATGCCGACCAGCAGCGCGAAGATATTGGTGTTCTTGCCGAGCAGCTCACGCACGAAGGCGAGCACGCCGCTCTCCCGGCGGCTCATGATCCGAGCGATGATCATCCGGGCGACGATGCGGCCCACCAGGATGCCCACCGCGACGCCGGCGGCGATGCCGGCAGCGATGATCCAATCCGCGGCGTCGTTGTTCCAGAACGTTGCAGCGACGATCGCCATGTGTTCCCTCCCGCAAGGCCGGGCGCGACCCCGTGATTCCGGCGTTCCCGCGGGACTCACTATGACCGCATGTCGACCGTTCCGCGAGCGGCGCGCGCGCCGGCGGGGGAGCCGTCCGGGGCTGTGAGATTACGTCGACTGCGTCAGGGGGCGGCGACGGGGAGGACGAGGTGGGAGGGGTAGCGCGCGTCGTGGAAGACGGCCTGGGTCGCGGGGACGAGTTGCATTGCGCCGTCCCGCGCGATGACGCCGCCGCTGTTGGAATTGCGGTCAAAGGTGGGGTAGTTGCTGCTGGAGACCTGGACGCGGAGACGGTGGCCCGCGGCGATGGTGGCAGCGGTGACGCCGAGGTCGATGGGGAACTCGTAGACGCGGTGCGGCTCTAGCAGCTGCTCGGACTCGCGCGATTCGCGGTAGCGGCCGCGCAGGATGCCCTCGCACAGGTTGATGGACCGGCCGTCTGGGTGGACATCGCAGAGCTTGACGGTGAAGTCGGTGTCGACGGCGGTGGTGGCCGCCCAGATCCGGGCGTGTACGTGGCCGATGAGGCGGAGGGGCTCGGAGAGGGGTTGCGAGGTGAAGAGCAGCACGTCGTTGCGCTGCTCCACGAGGCGTTGATCGACAGGGCCCATCGGCGTGGTTTGCGGGTCGTAGCCGGAGCGACCGCCGAGGCTGGGGACGGGGTCGTGGGGGTCATAGATGAAGAAGTCGGGGGGCTCGTCGGCGGGGGGCGTGGAGTCGAGGGCGCCTTCGCCGGTGAGGAGGTAGGCCGAGCCGGTGCTGTGCAAGTAGAAGGGGCGGGGCTCGTTCGGCGGCGGCCAGGCGTCCAGGTCCAACCAGCGGCTCTCGCCGAGGAGGAAGATCCGGACAGGGGGCAGGGAGTCCAGCCGGCGGCGGTCGTCTTTGAGGTGTGCGTCGAACCAGGCGAGCGCGTACTCGTTGACGGAGTTGAGGGCTTCCTCCCCGTAGTCGATGTCGCCCACCGTCGCGGTCCAGGGGAAGTGGTACCAGGGCCCGATCAGCAGGCGTTGCTCGGCGCGGCCCATCTGAGCGAGGCGCTCGTAGTTTTGGATGGTGTCGGGAACGAACGTGTCGTACCAGCCGCCGATGTGCAGCGCCGGAGTCTCGATGCGGAAATAGCGGGCCTCAAGGTCCCAATCGCTCCAGAAGCCGTCACGGGAAGGGTGGTTGAGGTAGTCGGCGAAGAAGGGGAAGAGATCGTCGCTGAGGAGCGGGAGATCCTGCAGAGCGAGGGTTGGGTGCCACTTCCCGACGGAAAGGTGGGCGTCGCGGACGCGCGCGAGCGCGGCGGAGTCGGCGTGGCGCTCGGCGGCCCCGGGCCCCAGCACGACGGCCCAATGGGCCTGGGCGCTGAGGGCGAAGGCGCCGCCGACGTACATCCAGCCGTCGTAGAGCTCGCTGGGTGCGAAGCCGGGGGTGATCGCGGTGAGATGGGGAGGGCGCTCGGACGCGGCGAGCAGTTGGTTGATGCCCGAGTAGGAGAAACCGTAGGTCCCGACCTTGCCGTTGCAGAACGGCTGGGCGGCGCACCACTCGACGGTATCGAAGCCGTCGGTGTCGTCGTGGCGGAGGGGGTAGAACTCGCCTTCGGAGGCGAAGCAGCCGCGGGTGTCCTGCACGACGACGGCATAGCCGAGGCGGGCATACCAGGCGGGTGAGCCGTAGACGTACGACTGGGCGATCTCCTTGTTATACGGGAGCCGCAGGAGGAGCGCAGGGACGGGGTGGTCGACGGCGGGGCGGTGGATGGTGGCGCGAAGGATCTCGCCGTTGCGCATGGGGATGGGGACGTCGCGGTCGATGATCAGGCCGGTCTCGGGCCACGTGGGCGGTGGCATGGCTACAGCTCCAGGCGCGAGCCGACGCCGCGCTCCGCGGCGCGCTCGTAGGCGTGGTGGAAGACCATGACATCGATCGCGGAGAGGCCGGTGGAGTCCATGACGGTGATCTCGGCATCATTTTCGCGGCCGGGCTTGGCCCCGTTGACGATCTCCCCGAGCTCGGCGTAGACATCGGCCTCGGTGAGTGTGCCGTCGGCGAGCGGCTTGTGGATATCGCCGCCGATCTTGCACTGCTCCAAGCTGTCGACCACGATCTTCGCTCGGGTGAGGAGGTTGGGGTCGATCTCCTGCTTGCCGGGGGCGTCGGAGCCGTAGGCGTTGACGTGGGCGCCGGGCGCGACCCAGGGCGCCATCACGCACGGCTCGGTGGAGCGGCTGCTGCAATAGACGACGTCGGCGCCGCGCACCGCTTCCTCCGGCGTTTCGACGGCGCGGACGGTGAGGCCGTGGCGCTGGCTCATTTCGGCGGCGAAACGCTGGCGCATGCCGGCGGTCCGGCTCCAGGCCCGGACATCGCCAGCGCCGCCGTAGTGCTCCACGTGCGCGTTGAGCATGTGGCGGGCCAAGTTGCCGGTACCCACGAAGCCGAGCGGACCGGGTGAGGCCTTGGCGAGATACTTGGAGGCCACCACGGCTGAGGCTCCGGTGCGCATGTTGGCGAGGTACTCGGCTTCCATGACGGCGACGGGCTCGCCCGTCTCCAGCTTGGAGAGCACGGCGATGGCGAAGAGGCCGGAGAGGCCGTACTTGGCCATGTTATCGCCGTAGCCGAAGCCGAGCGTGGAGCACAGGGTGGGGATGGGGTCCATGGTGCTGGCGCGATAGTCGATGTCGCTATGGGGGATCTTGGTATGGAAGGCGACCATGGGGGAGAAGCTGGCGGGGTTCTGGCCGGCCTTGCTCTTCACGAAGAGGCCGTTGGCCTGCTCCGTGTAGTCGAGCACCTCCCTGACGCTCAACAGTGGCTCGATCTCACGTCGGGAGAGGAAGAGGATCTCAGGCATCGCCGCACCGTGTCTCCGCGGAACCGATCGCGAGATTGTCGCGCCCAGGCTAAGAGCGGTCCCGTCTCTGTCAAGGCCGAGCGAGGGAAGCGGCCGTAGACTGCGCGCAGGAGGGCGCCATGAGCGAGATCAGCGTGCGCGCGCTGGACCCGCACGAGTTCCAAGTCGAGGTGAGCGAGGGGGCGAGCCGGACGCGCCACACGGTGCAGGTCAGCGCCGAGGAACTGGAGCGCTACGGCGCGGGCGCGGCGGCCGACCGGCTGGTGGAGGAGTCGTTCCGGTTTTTGCTGGAGCGGGAGCCGAAGGAGTCGATCCTGGAGCGCTTCGACCTCTCCACGATCGAGCGCCACTTCCCCGAATACGCCGAGGCGATGCGCCAGCGGCTGGGCTAGAATCGGCCGGAAGAGGAGGTTCGCCGGAAAGGAGGACGGGAGCGTGGCGGAAACCGAAATCGGCCTGGTGGATGAGTATTACGCGAAGATCGGCGTGGTGGGGATCGCCCTCAGCGGCGAGCTGCAGGTGGGTGACACGATCCACATCAAGGGGCACACGACGGACCTGGAGCAGACTGTTGACTCGATGCAGATCGAGCACGACAGCGTGGAGCGCGCCGGGCCCGGGGTATCGGTCGGGCTGAAGGCGCAGGACCGGTGCCGCCGCGGCGACCACGTCTACAAGGTGACGGACTAGCGCCAGGGCCTTCCGGCATCGGGGCCGCAGCGGGCGTCAGCGGCGATCGTCGCACGCCGCGCTAGGCCAAGCCCAGTTCTTCCAGGGCGATCTCACGCAGCTTGAACTTTTGCACCTTGCCGCTGGAGGTCATGGGGAATTCCGCCATGAAGAGGGCGTGCTGGGGGATCTTGAAGGTGGCGACCTTGCCCTTGCAGTAGGCGAAGAGGTCGTCGGTGGTGATCTCCCCGCCCGGCTGGAGGCGGACGCAGGCGCAGCCGACTTCGTGCAAGCGAGGGTCCGGGACGCCCACCACGGCGACGTGACTCACGGCCGGGTGGGTGAGCAGGAGCGCCTCGACCTCGGCGGCATCGACGTTCTCGCCGCCGACCTTGAGCATGTCCTTGTAGCGACCGAGGAAGCGGACGGTCTCGTCATCGCGCTTGAGGGCGCGGTCGCCGGTGTGCATCCAGCCGTCGGCGTCGATGGCCTTGGCGGTCTCGTCGGGCTTCTTGTAGTAGCCCTGCATCACACCGTAGCCGCGCACGAGGAGCTCCCCGGGGGCGCCGTTGGGCACGGGGCGGCCGGTGTCGGGGTCGACGACCTTGAAGTCGTAGCCGGGCATGGGAGCGCCGGACATGGTGCAGCGATCCTCCTGGCTGTCGGAGGGGAAGCTCTGGGCGGCGCAGGCGTGCAGCTCGGTCATGCCGTATCCGCTGACGGAGGGCATGAGGAGCTCCTGGACGCGCCGGACCGTCGGCTCCACGTTGGGGAGCCCGGAGGCGCAGATGCCCCAGCGAAGGGTGGAGCGGTCCGTGCTCTCGCAATCGGGATGCTCCATGATCTCGCGGAAGTGGGTGTCGAAGCCGTGGATGATGGTGATTTTTTCGGCCTCGATGAGGCGCAGGGCCTCGGCGGGGTCGAAGCGGTCCATCAACACTTGGCGCGCGCCGCTGACGACGGACATGTACGGCCCCTCGTACAACCCGAAGGCGTGGAAGAGGGGCAGGTAGGTGAGGATCGCGTCGCGGGTGCGGATTGCGCCGCGGCTGGCCTGGTCCGCAACGTTGCGGATCTGGTCATGATTGTGCATCACGCCCTTGGGAAAGCCGGTGGTGCCGGAGGTATACATCATGATCGTCGTGGCGTCGGGGTCGACGGCCTGCCCGCGGGCGGCCTGCTCCTCGGGCGCGATCCGTTCGCCGGCGACGAGGAGGTCGTCCCAGCGGTGCGTGCCGTCATACGAAGCGTCGCTGAGCACGATCACGCGGCGCAGATCGGGAAAGCCGCCGGCGCGGAGGGCGTCCGCATCGGCGGTGGCGGCCAACTCGGGGATCAACTCGCGGACCATGGCGAGGTAGTCGACGGGGCCTGAGCGGTCGGCGATGATCAGCGTGGCGCTGTCGGACTGGCGCAGCACATACTCCAAGTCGGAGGTGCGGAAGCGGGTGTTGACGGGCACCAGCACCGCCCCGACCTTGGCGACGGCGAAGAGGAGGTGCATCCACTCGGGGCGGTTATCCAACCACAAGGCGACCTTGTCTCCCGGTTGCACGCCGGCGGCCATCAGCCCGCGGGCGGCGCGGTCGCAGTCGGCCTTGAGCTCCGCGAAGGTCCAGCGTTGCCCTTTGAACGCAAGCGCTTCGAGGTCCGCGAAGCGCTCCGCCGCGCGGTCCAGCGTGGCGCCGACGGTGACTTTATCGATCCACCTGCTCATTGCGTGCTCCGCTCCAGTCGTCGTCCGGCTCACCCGCGTTGCGAGGGCTAGTGTAGCCAGCGTGCGCTAGGCGATCAGAAAGGGACGGTCGCCCGCGCCGTCAAACACCTTGAGGATATGGGGCATCTGTCCGGCCACTGGGATACGTCCACTGTGCCGCATCGTCGGGTCTACGGGCTCACAGCCAAGGGCTGCAAGGCACTGGCCCAGGCGCAGACGCCTCCCGATCCGTATGCCGGAGACACCTAGTCTCTCGATCCGCTGCCCCAAATCGCCCACCAACGCCCTCTGATGGGGTTCGTGGAGAGCGGCCTGGCTACGGCTCCATCCGCTGCGTCAGCAGCTCCGCGATCATCTCCACCACCGCGGCCGGTGGCGGGACCAGAAACCCGCTGAAGTGGATCAAGCTCACCGCTCGCCCCCGACGGATCAGCGCGACGTCGAGGAATACGGGAGTCATTGTTCCCTCCACCTCCAGCGTCACCATCCCCCGGAACAGCGCGGACTCGTCCCCGAGCCGCAGGAACGGTCTCGTCCCACTCGGTCCGATGGTGACCGTCGCCCCTGCGCGGAAGTCCTGCTCGCCCAGCGTCTCGACCCGCGTCTTGAAGATCTCCGCCGCCACTCGGCCCACGTCCTGCCCCGCGATCCGCTGGAACGCCACCGCCGCGTCCCCTTCGCTCTCCAGGATCAGGGCGATGTGCCGCGCGGTGGGCGTCAACCCCCTCACAAAGAACGGGGATTCCGCCGTGCCCGTCACCCGCAAATCGGACAGGGCCGACGCCAGCCCGAGGGGCGGCGCGACCTCCTCCCGGAACGCGTCAATGAACCACCCGTCCGGCAGATCCGCGAGCGTCAGCAACATCCGCTCCGCCCGCTCTTGGGCTGACGCACCGTTGTCGCCCCCATCCCCGCACGCGGCAACGAGCAGCGTCACCATGGCGATGAGCAACAGTGCGGTCCCTGCTCCCAGGAGGCGGTCTATCGACATCCTGACGGCGCAGGCGAACGGCGGCGTGGCGGTCTCAAGGGGAGGCACGAGATTACTCTAGCGTCTCCGACAACACGTGCTCTGCATCCTCACGGATCACTCCGGGCCGCCGGCATCTCCGGATCGCACCGCGCCATCCCCCGCCAGCGCCCCTGGCTGGACCTCAGCGGCTTGTGCCCCCGAGCAGGTGTTTGTGATGTACCGACCTTGGCAAGATCGAGCCGCCGTTGCTTGTCGAACTCTTCTGGTGTTGTCATTGCCGTTTCCTACAGGTCAGAGCGACGGTCGCCGCGCCTCTCGACCTCCGCTTCTCCAGGGCCGGGCCCGCGCCGTTCCGTTGGCCCCAGGAGCATGATAATCGCTCCGATCAAGAACCCCAGCCAACTACCGACGGCCCACCAGGCGAAGTGTTTGGAGCGACCCTTATTCATCGCGATAAGCAGGAGGATAAGCATCGGAGCGATCCAGATGGCGAAGACGATAATGAAAAAAACAGCTTCCATGGGGGCCTCGTTCTAAGCCTTGCGGTCGACGCGTTGGTGCTCGTTTAGTAGGTCGCGTGCGTCGATGCCGAATGCCGCGAGGATGCGGGCCGGCATGAGCGCCCGGAGAGCAGCGAACTCGGGATCGGTGTAGGACATCAGGCCACGCCGTCGGCTTCGGCGTCAGCTGCCAAGCAGACGGCGCAACGATGGCGCAACGCACAGGAGTACGGGTCTGCGAAATCGGCACAGAGTCGCAGGCCACAGGCCGTCAACGCTGAGGTGATGCATCGGGAGCCGCAATGGTCACACGATTGGATCGAGGTCGTGGTAGTCGTCATCGCGGCTCTCCAGACCAGACTGCCTCGTAAATCTGAGGTGTGAGGCCCTTGATTGGGCCGCCCTAGATAGCGGCGTGGTCGCAGTCGGCCTTGAGCTCCGCGAAGGTCCAGCGTTGCCCTTTGAACGCAAGCGCTTCGAGGTCCGCGAAGCGCTCCGCCGCGCGGTCCAGCGTCGCGCCGACGGTCACCTTATCGATCCACCTGCTCATTGCGTGCTCCGCTCCAGTCGTCGTCCGGCTCACCCGCGCGGTGAGGGCCAGTGTAGCCAGCGTGCGCTAGGCGATCAGCATGATGCCCGCGACCGCGAGGAGGGTGCCCGCCACCACCCAACGCGTGACGCTCTCTCTGAGGAAGATTGCGCCGAGCGGGAGCGCGATTAGGGGCGCGGAGGAGTAGAGCAGGACCGTCTGGCCAGCCCCGATCTCTCCCAGCGCGAAAACGAAGGCAAAACTGCCGAGCCCATTCGCCAGGACACCGGAGAGGGCCAGGACGACGAGCGGGCGACCCATGAACGAGCGGCGGCGCAGGCTGGACTCCGGCTGGACGGCTACGGCCAGCAAGACGACGGCGGCCGCGCCGGGGATCCGTATCGCTCCGACGGCGGCGGCGTCAAAGCCGTCGGCGGCGCTGCGCAACCAGACGGCGGAGATGCCCCAGACGAGCCCGGTGAGGAGGGCCAAGGCCACGCCCAGGCCGAACCTGGGGGTCAAGCGCCCGAGGAGCGGGAGACGGACCTCGACCTGGGAGTGCGCGGTGGCCGGCGCGGCGGAGTCGGGACCGGGCCGTTGAGAGCGGGGCCGACCGTAGATGACGACCACGTACACGCCGGCGATCACCAGCAGCGAGCCGAGGATGATCTTCACGCTCACGGACTCGCCGATGAAGATCGCCGCCAGCAGAAAGGCGGAGAAGTTGTAGACGGCGATGACCGTGGTGAAGGCACGGGTCAGGCCAATCGTGGCGATGGCAGCGGTGTAGAGGGTTTCCCCGAGCGCCAAGGCGAGGATGCCGCTGGCGATGAGCTGGCTGAGATCTCCGGCGTCCATGCGGGCGAATTCCGTTTGCGCGCCGAAAGCAAAGATGACCGGGATGTAGAAGAGCACCGCCACGAAAAGGCGCAGGAGGCTTGCGGTGAGGGAATCGACCCGGCGGGATTGGGAGGCGAGCAAGGCGCTGGAGACAGCCCAGCTGGCGGCGCCCGCCAAGGCAACGGCGATCCCCACGGTCTGGTCCACCTCCGCCGCCGCACTGAGTGGGCCGACGCGCCCGGCTGGGCGGGCGCGAGCAGCAGGCGTCGCGCGGCGGGGCGGCACCGCAGGACGGGCGCCGCCAGTGTACAGGGGCATCGCCGAGGGGACGGCCGGTGCAGTTTGCCAGGCCGAGTGGCGACGCTTAGGATCCCGGCACCATCAAAGCGAAGGGACACACCAATGCCGACGATCAAGTTCAAGAGTGGAGGCGTGCACTGCGCCGCCGACCTCTTTCTCCCGGACGGGCTGCGGCCGGGCGAAAGGCGACCGGGGATCGTGCTGGGGCACGGGTTCAGCATCACCAGGCAGTCGCTGGCGGATGAGGCGGAGCACTTCCGTAAGGCGGGCTACGTGACGCTGGCGATCGACTACCGGACGTTCGGGGAGAGCGAGGGCGAGCCGCGGGGGCAATTGTTCCCGCTGGCAGAGGCCGAGGACATCCGCAACGGCGTCAGCTACCTGCAGAGCCGTGCGGAGGTGGACCCAGAGCAGATCGGGTTCTGGGGGGCGAGCCTGGGCGGGGCGCTGGCGATCTACACGGCGGGGGTGGACCGACGGATCAAGGCGACGGTGGCGGTGGCGCCGGTGGTGAACGGGCGGCGCTGGATGCAGGCGATCCGCACCAGCGCACAGTGGGAAGAACTGCTGGACCGGCTGGAGGGCGACCGCAAGCGGCGTTACGAAACCGGCGAAAGCGAGCGCATCCCCTCGACCGGGCGGAGCCGTCGGGCGGCGCTGCCGATGCCGGATCGGACGATTGAGGCGTTCGAGGCGATCATGCAGAAGCTGGGGCGGGCGCCGGTGGTCAACGACCTGGAGATCACGTTGGAGTCGGTCGAGAAGGTCATGGAATTCAACCCGGAGGACGTGGTCCAGCACATCGGGCCGCGGGCCTTGCTGATCATCACGACATCGGGCTGGGACGTGATGCACCTGCTGGAGCACATTCAAGACACGTACAAGAAAGCGAACGAACCGAAGAAGCTGGTGCTGCTCCCGTACACCGAACTCGACTTCTACACCGAGCCCGGCAAGAGCGTGGCGCTGGGGCACGCGCTGGAGTGGTACCAACAGCACATTCCGATCACCCGTTGAGCGTGGCCGCGGGATACGGCGGCCCGAGGGCACGAGGCGAGGCGAGCAGCGCAGGCGAGGGCGGACGGTTCTTGCAGCCGGCGGCGTGCGGCCGCGCGCGCCGGTAGGCTGAGAGGGAGCGGGGCAGGAGGAATGAAGAGTGGGCGTCGCCGCAGCGCTGGGGACCGCGGCGGCCTTCGCGGTCGCGGCGACGCTGGTGGGGTCGCAATCGAAGCGGATCGATGCGCTCTCGATGGGGGGCCTGCGAGCGGTGGCCGGCTCGCTCTTCCTGCTCGCGGCGTTGTTCGTCTTGAGCGCGTCAGACGACGTGGGACGCATGAGCGTCGGCAAACTGTTGCAGTTCAACGGCGCGATCCTGGTGGGGCTGGGCATTGGCGATCCGCTGTACGTCGTCGCGATCTTGCTGCTGGGGATGACGCGGGCGTTGACCACGGTCCTGGGGCTGTACGCGCTGAGCGCGTACGTGCTGGCGGTGGTGTTCCTGGGCGAATCGGTGTCGGTGCAGATTGCGCTGGGGTCGGTGGCGGTGCTCGCGGGGGTGTACTTGGTCGTCGTGCACGGCCGGAAGCAGGGGCCAGGGGTGGGATCGGGCCGGGATGGGCCGTCGAAGCGAGGCGGGCTCCGTCGCCGGCGGGCGGAGCCGGTGCTGATCGCCGGCGGGAGCGGGCAGCTGGCACCGACCGCGGTGCTGACGCCTCCCCAGAGCGCGGCGGGCTGGACTGCGATCCGCGGGGGCGGGGTGACAGTCGCCGCCGCGATCCGTCTCCCGATCGTCCAGTGGCTGGTGCCACGCGTGGCGGTGGGGCTGTTGGTGGCATCGCTGGCGGGGCTGGCCTGGTCGATCGATTCGGTGTGGACGCGCGGCACCTCGGAAGGGTTCAACGCGACGGCGGTCATGGCCGTGCGGATGCCCGCAGCGGCCATCGCGCTGCTGCTGCTGGCATCGCTGCGACGGAATAGCGCGGTGCGACGTCGGTCGCTGACGCGCCGCGGCGTAGCCGTGATCATCGGGTCTGGATTTTTGGCGATGGGGATCGGCGCGATCCTGCTGGTCTACTCCCTGCAAACGATCGGGCCGGGGCCGGCGGCGGTGCTGGTCTCGACGTCGCCGCTGATGGCGCTGCCGCTGGGGGTCATCTTCCTGGGAGAGCGCCTCACCATCTGGGTGGCCGTGGGAATCCCCATTGCGGTGGGGGGCGTGGCGCTAATCTCGCTCTGAGATCCGCTGCCGCATTGCCAAGCGCCGACAGTTCCGCAAGACTACGGCCCCGGCCATCCGCCGACGGATGCCGGGGAAGCGGCGCCGGGAGAGGGCTGGTCACAGCGCCTATGTATCGATTCGTTCTCGCCGTCGCAGCGCTGGCGCTGGGCATCGGCCTCGTGGCGGCGGCGGGACGCAGCGCGCCCGCCTCCGCGCAGGAGAGCGATCTGCGAGGGGCACCGCTGCAGTGACCTGCCCCCCCAGAACCGGTCCAGATCCTGTGCGAGGATTCGGGCCGGTGCGAAGGGAGTCGGCATGGCACGCAAGCGGTACGCGGCCGAGGAGATCATCGGCCACCTGCGGGAGGCGGAGGGGGTGCTCGCGCCGGGGGAATCGGTCGCGCCGGTCGCGCGCCGCCTCGGCGTGGCCGAGCCAACGTATTACCGCTGGCGGCGGGAGGACGGGGGGCTGCGGGTCGACCCGGCCAAGCGGCTGAA
>CAXXNO010000006.1:0-343128 GCA_963663235.2 Dehalococcoidia bacterium | reverse complement strand
CGGCGGGAGTACGGGGGGCTGCGGGTCGACCAGGGGCCAAGCGGCTGAAAGAACGGGAGCGCGAGAACAGTCGGCTGAAGCGGGTGGTGGCCGATCAGGCGCTGGCCAACGCGATGTTGGGGGACGTCGCAGCGGGAAACTTCTGCGCCCGGCCCAGCGGCGCCGGGCGACATCCTACCGCACGGACCCGTACGCGGTGTCGGAGCGGCGGGCCGGCCAGGTCACCGGCCAGGCGCGGGCGACACCGCGCTACGTGCCCCGGCCGTCCCCGGATGAGCCGGCGCTGATCGCGCGCAGCGTCGCGCTGGCCACCCGCTGCGGCCGCTACGGCTCCCGTCGCATCCCGGCCCGGCTGCGCCAGGCGGGCTGGCGGGTGAACCCCAAGCGGGTCGAGCGGCTCTGGCGTCAGGAAGGCTGGCGGGTCCCCGGGAAGCACCCCCAACGGGGCCGCCTCTGGCTCGCGGCCGGCGCGCTGGTGCGGCGGCGGGCCGAGCGGCCGTCCCACGGCTGGTCCGACGCCTTCGGCTTCGACCGCACCGCCGAGGGGCGCCCGGTGCGGATCCTCGCCATCGTGGATGAGGACCACCCGCGAGGGCCTGCGTCTCGACGTCGCCCGCCGACGGCGCAGCGACGACGGCCTGGCGCGGTTGGCCCAGCTGTTCGTCGAGCGCGGGCCGCCGACGTTTCTGCGGTCCGCCAACGGCCCGGCGTGCACCGCCACCGCGGTGCGGGACTGGCTGCACCGGGTCGGGGGCACGACCCGCTTCATCGAACCGGGCAGGCCTTGGGCGAACGGCTCTGGGGAATCGTTCAACGGCAAGCTGCGCGACGCGTGCCTCAATCGCGAGCGCTTCGACACCCTGCTGGAAGCCCAGATCCTCATCGAGGGCCGGCGGCGGGAGGACAACCAGATCCGCCCCCACCGTGCCCTCGGCTACCGCCCCCCCGCCCCGGAAACGCAGCAACCCCGGGAACGTCCCATGACGCTCGTCCCGGCGATCGGACTCACTTAACGACTGGTACAACGATCGGGGGCAGGTCACTGTTGCCCGGACGCGTCGCGGCGCAGGCGGACCCCGCGACCGTTGTCGAGGCATTCGCCGAGGCGATAAACAGTGGCGACGTGGATGCGGCGGTGGCCCTCTTCGCTGAGGACGCCGTAATCGATAACCCACGCCGAACGTTCGTCGGGCTCGCGGAGATCCGGGACGATCTTCAAAGGGAGGTCGATAACGGGCTCAACATTACGAATGTCAGCGTCGAGGTTTCCGGAAGCAGCGTGACGGCCATTCAGGAGATCAGAACGCCACGGATTGAGGCCTTCGGGATTGAGCGGATCATTCGGATAGCGACATTCGAGTTGCGCGACGGCAAGATCGTCTCCCTGGCCCAGATGCCCGACACCTCGGACCCGGAGACCGCACGTTTCCAAGAGGCGCAGGCGCCAGGCGGTGGGGGACCCCCGGCGGGACCACCGCCGGCCGGGCCGGAGGCGTTGCCGGACACGGGCAGCGGAGGGCTAGCAGCCGACAAGAGCGGCGGTGCGTGGTTTGCGCTGAGTTTGGCGAGTGGGCTGGCGGCGCTCGTGCTCTTAGGCGTTGTGGGTGGTCGGGTCGTGGTCAGGCGGCGTCGATAAGAGCGCGGGCTACTCGCGGTCGGCGATCGCCTCGGCGTTCACTTCACCTCACTCCCGCCCATCACCGCCTCCTCTCCATCCTTCCCGGGAGGGAAGGATGGAGAGGCCTGTCCTGAGCTTGCCTGCCCTGAGCTTGTCGAAGGGTCGAAGGAGGGCCAGGGGGCGCTTGCGCCCTTCGCATAGCGGAAGGGTGAGGTTCCCCCATCCCTCTCCATTGGAGAAAAGGCCAGAGGCCGCTCGCGCCCTTCGCACAGCGGAAGGGTGAGGTCTCAGCACCCCGCCGACCGACTCAGCCTTGACATCCTCGCGCCGACCTCTAACTTCCAGCGAGACGGGCGCGACCTAGACGGCCGGACGGCCGAATGGTGGCGAGGACGCATGAAGGTACGGTTGATTGCAGTGCATTGCCGTCGGGGGCTGCGCAAGGTACGGCCGCACACCAGCGTGGTGGCGCTCACGCCTCGGGCGAGGGCCATCGCGCAGGCCCATCAGGGCGACAACGTCCGCGTCTGTGCCCTGCGCGTTGCCTGACAAGTTGATGAAGAAGTTCCCGATCGGTACCCGGCGCATCCACCAGAACGATAGATCGGAAGGATCAGAATCATGCCTCGTATCGTTGCGCTGAGCGCGATTGCAGCCGTGGTCGCGCTCATCCTTGTTTTGGTCTTTGGTCTCCAGCCGGCCGCCGACTCCGTTGCCGCTGACTCTCCGGAGGGTCCGGAGGGGTCCGTCCTGACAGGCGACCCATCGACGTTCCTCCCCGACCATTACGACCAGAGATTTGGTGTGTTCGACCCCGACTCGAGTGGCACCTTCGATGATGGCGCCGATACCCTTCTGTTCGGAGAGATTGACGACCTCGGCGACGTCACGGTTGAGAGCAGCGCCGCCTGGGACTAGGGCACGTACACGGCCAGTCACCCCTCGGCACTCGTCTACAACGCGCCTATTACGATGCCGGACGACCACAAACACGCCGGTTGCACGGTAGTTGGGGGTGGATCGCACACCTTTACCGCGACCGTGACGATCACGACCGAGGACGGCGATACGGTTACTGCGGATGTCGTCGGCGGCTCCAACACGGAGCGCCCCGGTCCCGGCAGTCCCGGCCATGTTCCTGACTGTGACACCATCGGCGGGACCCCGGTCGGGCCCCCATACGACAGTGCTCACATCGAGACCGAAAACACTGTGACCCTCGTCTTCGTAATCACCGGCGGCACTGGCGAGCTCGCTGGCTCCACCGGCGATGGCGTCCTGGTCTACACCTACAACACGCGAGAGCCCCATGAGTTGGTCAATGCTGGTATCCTCCTGAACTTGATCGAACCTGACGACGACGATTAATCCGTAGGGCGCTCGCTTCAGCGGTCCAGACGAAGGGGCCCGTCATCCGGCGGGCTCCTTCTTTTCGTGGGTGTTTTGCACTTCCCTGGCGAACGCTCATAACCGCTATAATGGGACGTGAGTTCTCGATCCGCTGGTCCACCAGACCGTCGGCTCAGCGCCCGAGATCCTGACCCCAATCCCGCCGGATCCCCGCCGGAAACCTGGCAAGATCCTGTCTGAATCCTGCCGGTTTCTGTCACCTTGAGCCCCCTCGGGACCGACCCACCATCTGGTGCGCCCGCCCTGGAGATTTTTTCCCGCCGGCGCTCCCTGGAAAGGTCGGCCTGTGCCCCGCTCGAACTCTTGGCGACATAACTCTGAGACCCGCGAGCGCTTGCTCCGCGTCTATGGCCTCCACGTTCGCGGCCTCACCCACGCCGTCATCGCCGCCCTCCTCCGCGTCTCCGAGCGCACCGTCGCCCGCGACCTCGACCGCCTCCACACCCTCTGGCAGGAGCAGCGCCGCGACTTCCTCGACCGCGAGCGCCTCCGCTGCCTGGGCAGCCTCCGCGAGATCGACCGTCTCCTCTGGACCAAGCTCGACGCGCACAAGGCGGATGAGAACCCGACGAACTTGACCCGCCTCCTCCGCGTCTTCCTCAACGGCCAGCGCGAGGCCCGCCGCCTCCTCGCGGCCGCTGAGCCGCCGCCCGATCCCCCACCGCCGCAAGAGGAGCCCTTCGGCGTCCGCGACCTCTTCGCCGAGTTCACCGACGAGGAGCTCGACGCTGCCACCCCGGATCCCCCAGCCGCCGGTCGGCAAGACTCCCCGGCCGCCGAACGGCAAGACTCCCCGGCCGCCGAACGGCAAGACTCCCCGGCCGCCGCCGAGCAACGCCCGGCCGCCGCCGATGGCTAGGCGTGTTCCTTCTCTTCTTCCTCTTCTTCCTTTCCTTCCCCCTCTCCATCGCTTGCCGATGGAGAGGGGGAAGGAGGGTGAGGTTTCCCATCCCTCGCCGACGGAGAAAAGGCCAGGGGGCGCTTGCGCCCTTCGCGCAGCGGAAGGGTGAGGTGCCTCTATCCCTCCCTTCCCTTGCCATCACCTCCCCCTCTCCATCGCTTGCCGATGGAGAAAAGGTCAGGGGGCGCTTGCGCCCTTCGCGCAGCGGAAGGGTGAGGTTTCCCATTACCCCTCCTCCACCGCCTCCCACCGCCGCCGCAGATCCGCCGCGTCCAGGTCGCGCATCTCCAGCCCGCCCTCCCTCAGCGACGCCTCCAGCGCCCGGAACCGACGCTCGAACCGCGTGCACGCCTCCCGCAGCGCGTCCTCCGCCTCGATCCCCTGCCGCCGCGCGGCGTCGACGATCCCGAATAGCAGGTCGCCCAACTCGGCGGCGTCGCCCACCCCCTCCGGCGCGGTGTCGCCCTTCCCTGGATCGAAGCCGCGCCGCGCCGCTCGTCCCGCCAGGCTGTTCGCCCGCGCCAGCGCCGCCAGCGCCACCGGCACTCCCTCCAGCGCCGATGCTTCCGCCTCGCGCTCTTCCGCCTTCAGCCGGTCCCAGTTCGCGACCACGGCCTCGGCGCTCTCGGCCGTCACGTCGCCGAACACGTGCGGGTGCCGCCGGACCAACTTGGCCCGGATCCCTTCGCACACGTCGTCGATGTCGAACGCGCCTCGGTCCTCCGCGATCTGCGCGTGCAGCACGATCTGCATCAACAGGTCGCCCAACTCTTCCTGCAGCGCCGCGGCATCGTCGCCGTCCAGCGCCAGCAGCGTTTCGTACGCCTCTTCCAGGAGGTGCGGCCTCAGTGATCGATGATCCTGCTCCAGGTCCCAGGGACAGCCGCCGTCGGGGGCGCGCACGCGGGCGATTACCCCGCGCAGCCCGCGGAAGTCGAGTCGCACCTGCTCGGCCGGGACGGCCGGCAGCGCAAGCGCGACCGCGTCGGCCGGAATCTCGAGCCGCCCGATGGTGGTGCGCTCACAGTGGAAGGCCCCGTCGCGCCGGATCACGGGCCGCGCTTCGGTCTCCGCGGGGTAGCCGCGCAGCGCCTCCGCGGGCACACGCCCCGCCGGGTCCAGGAGCAGCAGCGCGGGGCGCGTGGGGTCCAAGCGGGCGGCGGCTTCCCCGCCGGCCACCTGAAAGCCGCGCTCAACGTCGAGGCCACAGGCGGCGGCCAGCGCGTCCAGGTCGATGCGCGGATCGTCGCTCACGCCGCTCCGCTCCCCTCTGCGAGCCACCGGGCGCGCCGTACAATCAATGCACGCCCCACAACGATGCTGCTGCGTCGCATCGAATCGGGGCCAGGGTATCGCAGGGGTGCGCGCGATGGGGCCGACGGTGGACGCTGAGCGCTGGCTTTGGCGGAGCGCTGTGGCGCTATTCGCGGTGGCCGTGCTGGTGCTTCCGCTTGCGCTCGCGGTCCGCTTCGTCGCGACCTCCGGCTGGTGGTGGGAGCGCGGCTTCGACCAGTTCGACGCCGAGGCGCGCACCGGCCTCCCCCGCGCCGAGGTCGACCGCGGCGCAGCCGAGCTCCGTGCCTATTTCGGCTCCGACGAGGAGTTCGTCGACGTCGCCGTGGTCAACCGCGCCGGCGAGCCGGAGCCGCTCTTCAGCCAGCGTGAGATCCTGCACCTCCGCGACGTCAAGCGCCTCTTGGATCGAACCTACGACGCCGGCTCGGCCGCTCTCGGCTTCATCGTCGCTTTCGTCGCGGCCACCATCGCGTGGCGTCGGGCCGCGGCCGCCCGCGTCTTGGCCGCAGCCGCGTTCGCGGCTGGCGGCGCGGTGATCGGGGTAATCGGCGTGCTGGCGATCATCGTCCTCAGCGGCTTCGATGGTGCGTTCCGCCAGTTCCATCTGCTCCTCTTCACCAACGATCTCTGGCAGCTCACCCTCCGCGACCGGCTGATCCAACTGTTCCCGCAGGACTTCTTCTTCGAGAGCACCATGCTGATCGGCGTCGCCACGGTGGGCACGGCGCTCGCTCTGGCGCTGGCCGGTTGGCTCGCGCGGCGGCGCAACGGGGGCTTGACTGCTGTCGTGGAGTCGGCGGACGCCGCTCCGCTCGCCGAGGAAAGTCGAGACGGGTCGTAGTGAGCGAGTCCCGGCTAGTTGAGCGAACTGCAGCCGCAGACGCCTTGTCCGCAGGCGCAGCCACTCAGACCGAGTTCCGGCTCTTCGTCGGCTCCACCCCGCGCCTGCACCGCGATGGTGATCGTCTGGTTCGCTTGGTGCCCCCGGGAGCACTCGCTGTCGATCCCGGCCGTGCCCATCGGCCGCAGTCGGGTGAACGTCTCGTTGCAGGTCCGGCAGTGGTACTCGTAGAGGGGCATCGAGCGCGGCTCCGTCCGTGGTATTTGGGGCTCCGGCTTCCTGGTCGCCTTGCGCGGCCCGAGAGCCGGTCACGAGGATATGGAGCGACGTGGGGGCTGGTCAAGCAAGCCGGGATCGTTCAAGCCGGGATCATTGCTAAACTGCGTACTCGGAGAGCGGCGGGGAGATGAATCGACTTCGGCTGGGCGCTTGGGCCCTCGCGTTTCTTGCGCTGGTCGCGATCGCGTCGGCGCGTAGTGCCCGCCGCTCGCCGCGGACGGCCCCGGCAGCCGACGGTCCACCGTCCGCGCTGCCGCCCCGCGTGGTGCCGGCCCTGCGCCTGGTCGACGCTCGACTCCCCCCACCACCGCTGAATCGCAGAGGCCGCATCGGTTGGTCTCCAGTCGGTCTCGTGGCGCTGTCCCTTGGCCTGGCGGCCCTTGGCGTCGGGGGCCTAGGGGCGCTGCTGGCGTGGCTGCCCGACGCGCCGCCGCCGATCGAACGCGTCGCGGCTCCACCTCCCTCCACGCCGGACGCGCCCTTGCTGGCCGTCGACGCCCGCCCCTTGGCGGCCACGATCCCCGACAGCAGCGATCTGGACGTCGCGCGCGGCCTGTCGGAGGAGCCTGCCGTCGCGCTCAGCCCGGACGCGGGCCCGCCGCCCGCACGGGCTGCGGCCTCTCCGCTCCGCCCGCCCGCTGCCCCGCCGCTGCTGTCGACCTCTGCCTCGCTCGTGTCCGCTGCGTCCGCCGTGACCGTCCCGCCGGATACCGGCGCGGGCGCCCTGCGCCCCCTCCGCAGCAATTTGGAGCCGCTCTTCCAGGCGTTCCCGGCTAGCGGTGGCATCGCGGTGCTGGACTTGCAGACGGGTGAGCGCATTGCCATCAACGGCGATCTCCAGATGCAGGCCGCCAGCACTATCAAGTTCTACGTCATCCTCTCCGTGCTCCACGATCTCGAATTGGGACGCTACACGTTCGCGGATGTGCAACCCGATATCTGGGGCGTGATGGTGCCCCAGGACAACAACAACGCGCGCAACCTGACCCTGCGCACCGGGCTCCGCACGGTCAACGAGCGCCTCCGCGACTGGGGCATCGCCAACACGATCATCACGCATCCCTCCGGCTTTCCCTACGAGAACGATCCGCTCTATGCGCTCAACGCCAACCTGACCACCGCGGCGGACGCGGTGTCCGGCCTGGCCTTGCTGTACCACGCCAAGCTGGCCGCTCCCGAGACCAGCCGGACGATGCTGGAACAGTTCACGCAGGCGCCTCGTTGGTTCGGGATCGAAGGGGCGGTGCCCGACGGCGAAGGGCACGTCTACTACAAGGTGGGCTGGCTGCCCGAGTCCGATTTCAGCTCGGTGAATGACCTAGGCATCGTCGAGTTTCAGCGCGGCGAACACACGCTCGCCTACGCGATGGCTGTCTACACGCAGGGCGCGGTCCCCCAGCACACTGCCTGGGTGCTCGTGCGCGACGCCGCGCTGACGGGCTGGGAGTACTCCGCCACGGTCCGCTACCCGCTTGCGGACGGCGATCTCGACGGGCTCTGGCGTGGAGGCGCGGCTACTCCAGGTAGTCCTTGAGCTCGCGGGATCGCGAAGGATGGCGGAGCTTGCGCAGCGCTTTCGCCTCGATCTGGCGGATCCGTTCGCGGGTGACGCCGAACTCGCGGCCCACTTCCTCCAGCGTACGGCTGCGGCCGTCCTCCAGGCCGAAGCGGAGCTGGAGCACGCGCCGCTCCCGCATCGTGAGCGATGACAAGACGTCCTCCACTGCTTCCTTGAGGAGTTGATGGCTGGCGGCGTCGGCCGGGGCCACCGCGGTGGCGTCTTCCAGGAAGTCGCCCAGGTGCGAGTCCTCCTCCTCGCCGATCGGTGTCTCCAGCGAGACCGGCTCCTGGCTGATCTTGATGATCTCCCGCACCCGGTCGGAGGGGATGTCCATCCCCTGCCCGATCTCCTCCGATGTCGGCTCCCGGCCGTACTCTTGCACCAGCCGCCGGGAGACGCGCACGAGCTTGTTGATCGTTTCCACCATGTGCACCGGGATTCGGATGGTCCGGGCCTGGTCGGCGATCGCGCGGGTGATCGCCTGACGGATCCACCAGGTCGCGTAGGTGGAGAACTTGTAGCCCTTGCGGTAGTCGAACTTCTCCACCGCGCGGATCAAGCCAATGTTGCCTTCCTGGATCAAGTCCAGGAGTGACAGCCCCCGGCCGATGTACTTCTTCGCCACGGAGACCACCAGGCGGAGGTTCGCCTCAGTCAGCTGCTTCTCCGCCTGGTATGCGCCTTCCTTGAGCCGGTCGAAGTGGCGCTCGTAACGACGCTCCAACTGCCCGAGCTTCTTGGGCAGCACGCGCGACGGCGGATAGATCCGCTTTACTGTGCCTGCCACGTCGGCCGAGCGCATCATCAGATCCAGCGTCAGCATGTTCGTCACAACGGAGACCCGCACCAGCTGATCCTCAGCTTCCGCCTCCTCGAGACGCAGCCGTCGTTGGACCTTGTTGCGCAGCTCTTCGTCCATCTCGCCGTCGATCCGAGCGCGGAACGTTTCGTCCTGGATCAACGCCAGGATGTCGAGCTTCCGAAGTTTCAGGGTCGTTTGGATGATCTCGGTCGTCGGCCGCAGAGCCTCCAGTTGCTGGAGGAGGATCAGGAACGTCTCCAGGGCGGTCGGCATCCGTCCCTGTTCCTCGCCGAAATCCTCCTCGATGTCGTGAATCCAGTTGCCTTCCTCTATTTGCCGCGCGAGGAACTTTTCGTCCGCCGCGGAGAGGAGGAACACCTTCCCGATCTCTCGCAGGTACATGCGGACCGGGTCGTCGATTCCTTCCCCCTCATCGACCGCGAGCCGCCCCGCGCTACTGGTCCGGGGCCGGGGTCGGGCGGGAGCGGCTGCGGCTGCGCGGCCGTCCGTTCCAAGCTCGGAATCGCCTAGGTCGTCCAGGTCTTTGAGTTCCTTGGCGCTCGGCTCCACGATGTCGAAGGCCGTCAGTGCAGCCTCCTCGTGGCGTTGCCGCTCGCGCGTCTTGGCCACCGTGCGCCGCGCCGCCGCTCTGGCAGGGGTAGGAGCCCTCTTGGTGGATTTCTTCGTGGTGGTCTTTGGTGGCTGGCGAGGGTCGATCGCCCGCTTGCCGGTCGGCATGGAGAACTCGTCCAGCGGCGCGGTTAGGGCCCGGACCTTCTTGTCCTGCCGCTCGACCGCTCCGGCGACCCCGCGCGAGCGACGCGCCGGCCGCTTCGATCGGACGCCGTTCGGCGACGTACCTCGTGCCGGCCGCGTGCGCGGGCGCGCCCTTGACTCGCGCTTGGTTCTTGCTGTCGTCACTGGGGCGTGCCTCCTTCGTCTGTGCTTGGGACGTGGAGTTCGCGACCCGCCGCCATATGCTCCAGGACGGTGCGCGCGGCTTCAGTGATCTCGGGGTCGTGCAGCGCCGGTTCGCCTTGATCTAGAGAGGCGGCGACTGCAGCCAATGTCTCCGACCGGTGCTCCCGCTCGTATTCGGCGATGGTCTCCAACTTGGCGCGCAACTCCTCCGTCCCGCGCTGCCGGCGCAGCCGCTGGAGGGTGTCGCGTGCAGCCGCGCGCGCTTCAGTATCCGAGTAGGTCGGCAACGTCGCCGGTGTCTGTTGGGTGAGGCGCTCCAGGTACTGCCGCACTGGTTCGGCCAGATCGGCTGTAACTGAGGCGGTCAGCACGGCGCCGAGCAATTCGCCCGCGACGGGATCAGAGATGCATTTGAGCGCCTCTTCCCCGAACTCGGCGCCGAGTTCCGGGCGCGCGATCAGGAGCTCCAGCAGAAAGTCGGTCTGGGCATCGAAGATGATCGAGCGGCGCGTGGCTGCCTCCGCTGCGCCGGCTCGCGGCGTCGATCGTCCGCCCCGGCCGGCGTGTGTCAGCTCGGCCCACAGTTGAGACGTCTGCACGCGCCCCAGGGCTGCCAGCCGTCGCAGATAATGCTCTTGCACGGCCGGATGATCGACGAGGAGGGGCAGCAACTCGTCGACGAGCCCCGCGCGCTCTCGAGGATCGCCGAGGTCGCGGGCGGCCGCGGCGCGGGCGAAGCGATAGTCCAGGTACGTCGGCGCTTGCGCCAGCAGGTCGGCCCAGAGGTCCGGGTCCAGGCGGATGAGGTTGTCGGGGTCGCGGTTCGCCGGCAACTCGACGATACGGATGTCAGCCTCGCGGCCCAGTGCGCGGCGGGCGACTTCGATGCCCCGC
Source organism: Dehalococcoidia bacterium (assembly GCA_963663235.2). Taxonomy (GTDB): domain Bacteria; phylum Chloroflexota; class Dehalococcoidia; order Bin125; family Bin125. The sequence goes on along the minus strand of CAXXNO010000006.1, from coordinate 332,605 downwards.
AGGGTGGCGGCCGCCCCGGCGGCATCCGCGTCCAACGCCAGCACAACGTTGCGCGTCAGAGGCTTGATCAGGCGCACCTGCTCCTCCGTCAGCGCCGTTCCCATCGAGGCCACCACGTTTAACTGGCTGTGCTGGTGCGCGGCGATCACGTCCATGTACCCCTCGACGATTACCACGCGGTCCGTCGCCCGGCAGGCGTCGCGCGCGCGGTTCAGGCCGAATAGCAGGCGGCTTTTGTCAAACAACTCCGTCTGGGGCGTGTTGAGATACTTGGGGCCGTCAGCGCTCAATGCACGTGCACCGAAGCCGACGCACTGGCCGCGTCCGTCACGGATGGCGAAGATCAGCCGGCCGCGAAAGCGGTCCACCGTGCCCCGCTCGTCCTCCATTGCCAGGCCGGCGGCGACGATATCGGCCTGCGGGTGACCGCGTGCCGTCAGGTACGCCTGGAGGGCGTCGGGAAGGTCCGGCGCGTAGCCCACGCTGAAGGCCTCGCCGGTCTCGACGTTCAGACCACGCCCTTCCAGGTAGGTGCGTGCCTCGGTGGCGTCGGTGCTATCGAGCAAGCGCCGTCGGTAGAACGTCGCGGCGGCTTCGTTGACGCCCGCCAGCCGGCGGCGAATCTCCTCGCGTTCGGTCGTCGCGCGGCTGGGCGCTTCCAGAGGCACGCCGGATCGCTCCGCGAGCAAATGCAGGGCGTCGCGGAAGTCCACTTGCTCCCGCCGCATCACCCAGGCGAAGATGTCGCCTCCCTCGGAGCAGGCTCCGAAGCAGCGCCAGCTCTGCCGCGCCGGATCCACCGTGAACGACGGCGTCTTCTCTGCGTGGAAGGGACAGAGCGCCTTGTAGGTGCGCCCGGTGCGGCGCAGCGGCACCGCCTCGCCGATTAGGTCGACGATGTCGGTCCGGGACTTGATGTCGTCAACTTGGCTCAAGAAGCCGCAGATCCGCTCGTCGTTCCAGGTGGGGGAAGTCTAGCACAAGTCAAATCGCCGATTTGACTCACTCGCGTACCGCCGCTCCAGCCCTTCAGCGTGCGACATCGATAGTTAGGCTGTTGTTCCCCTCGTTCGTTTCCGCCACGAGGTTGTCAGGGTCCACGATAGCGGAGAGTTGGCCCGCGCCGCTGATCGGCACGTTGCCGGTCAGAGTCAGCGATCCCTGTTGAGCGAGCACACCGCTGAAACTCAGTTGCTCGACGACCTCTCCGTTGAACAGCAACAGCACACTGATGGTGCCGACCATGTCCGCTGCCCCCGCGTTCCCCACTCGCACGATAGCCACGCCGTTCTGGTTCAACTCCAAGGCCTGCGTCACCAAATCGGGCCGGGCGATCGGTTCGAAGAGCGTGGTGATCGCATTGTTCTCTTCATTGGACTCGGCGATCGCGTTCAACGTGTCCACGATGATGGTGATTTCGAGCGCCTCAGTCAGCCGCACAGGCAAAGTGAAGTTGCGCGACCCGCCCCCGGCAAGCGTGACGTCCAGCGTCGTCTCGTCCAGCAGGATGCCGTCGGCGGCGCGGACCACGCTCACGAGCACGGCCTCGGATTGCAGGGAGGCGCCGCCATTATTCGCCAGCGTCAGGAGGATAGCGTTACCGTCACCCACCGTGACCGCTGTGGGTGCGAGGTCCGGCAGCGCCTCTTCTTCATCCTCCTCGCCCCCAACGTTGATCACGATCGTGTCGTCGAGCCGGCGATCGTCCTCCGTAATCGCGACGATCTGCAGCACATAGTTCCCGGGCTCGTCCGGTTCAAACGGGATCTCCACCCGGTAGAGGTCATCGGCCAGTGGCTCGGGCGTGATCGTGCTCACCAATTCGGCGTTCACATAGAACTCCAGCGCGGTGAGGATCCCGGCGTCCTCCACTGCGACGCTCAACGGAATCACAAGGCCTTCACTGAACTCGAATTCGCTGTTGTTGTCCGGCGTCAGGATCTGCAGCAGACCCTCGTCGTCGGTCTCATCCTCGCTTCCGCGGATCGGGCCGCTGACCACTTCGATGATCACTTCGGTGGCGCTGATCTCTTGCAGATCGCTGCGGGCTCGGATCCGTAGGGTCGCCAGCCCTGCGCGGGTCGGCTGCCAGACCAGGACGCCCTGAGCCTCGCCCCCGGTGGCAGTCGTAGCTTCCACCTCGTCCACGATCACCCCATCCACCTCCAGCACGAAGCTGGTGATCTCCGCGTCGCCCGGCCCGCGTACCAAGACAGCCAACGGTTGGTCCAACGCGACCCGATCGTTCTGCTGCGGGCTCAGGATGGTGAGCGGCGGTCGGCTGCGCTGCTCTTCGGCAAGCTCGGACGGGTCGACGACCGTCACCACGATCTCCGACTCAATCTTCTCTCCACTCTCGTTCAGCGCGATGACGGTAATCGTCGCCTCCCCCAGACTCTCCGGGCTGTCCCAGAGCAGGCTGGCGCTGAAATCGCCGCTTGCGGGGTCGAAGATCGGTTGCGCGCGCGTCTGCAGAACGCCATCGACCAGCAGCCGCACCTCCGTGATCGGCTCGGAGTCGCGAGCCGTCACCTGGATCTCGGTGCGCAGCCCGAGTCCCACGGTGTCCCCCTCGCGCAAGGAAAGCGAGACGAGAGAGTCGTCGGTGCCGCCGTCATCATCCACCAAGGTGAGGATCAGGACGATCGCGATGACGGCCAGCACGACGAGCAAGCCGGCGACGACGATAGATCCGACGCGACTCGTCATAACGATCGCACCGGGCCGGTCCTCCTCGGCGGCGCGCTATTCAACGGTCACGGTCTTGGCCAGATTGCGCGGCTGATCAATATCGGCGCCCCGCGCCAGCGCGAGGTAGTAGGCGAGGAGTTGGATCGGGATCGCCGTGACAAAGGGGGCGATCAGCGGGTCCACGGACGGCGTGCCGACAAAAGCGTCGGCGCGTGTCTTGAGCTGCTCATCGTCGTCCGTTCCGATTGCGATCACTCTGCCGTCCCGCGCTTCGACCTGCTGGATAGTGCTCCACATCTTCTCGTAGAGCCCGTCTTGTAGCGCAATCGCGACCACCGGCACCCGCCGGTCGATCAGCGCGATCGGGCCGTGCTTCATCTCGCCCGCGGGGTAGCCTTCGGCGTGGATGTAGGAGATCTCCTTGCACTTGAGCGCACCTTCCATCGCAATGGCGCACTGTAGACCCCGCCCGATGTAGAGAAGGTGCTCCACATCCACGTACCGCTCGGCGATGGCTTGGTAAGTCGGCGCTTGCTGCAACATGCCGTCTACCAGCCGCGGCACCGTGAGCAGCGCCTCCAGCGCCGCCTCCAACGCCGCGCCCCGGAGGTGCCTCCGCGCAATCCCGATCCGGCAGGCAAGCAGGTACAGCGCCGCTATCGACGCCGTAAAGCATTTCGTGGAGGCCACGCCCACCTCCGGGCCGCAGCGCAGATAGACCACCGACCCGCCCGCCATGCGCGTCGAGGCCGCGCCCACCACGTTGCAGATCGTGACTTGCGGAGCACTCCACGCCTGCGTGGCCTGCGCCATCGCGGCGAGCGTGTCCACTGTCTCGCCGGACTGGCTCACGGAGACCACCAGCGTTTCGGGCCCCAGCAGCGGCTCGCGATAACGAAACTCCGACGCATTGTCGTAATCGGCCGGGATGCCCGCCAATCGCTCCATGTACGCCCGTCCGATCATCGCTGCGTGGAGGGAGCTCCCCATCCCGATGATGAGCACGCGGCTGAGCGCGCGTAGCGTCGCGTCATCCAGCGACAGGTCCGCGAGGTCGACGCCCGGGGGCTCTAGCCGGGCGCGGCCGCGGATGGTGTCCGAGAGGGCTCGTGGCTGCTCCATGATCTCTTTGAGCATGAAATGGCGGTACGGGCCTCTCATCACCGCCACCGGATCCAGCCCCACCTCCTGCGGCGCGGCCGGCGCATCCTCGCCGGCTGCGTTCCAGATCCGCGCGCCGTCCGAGCGCACCTCCGCGATGTCGCCGTCCTCCAGGTATTGCACTCGTGTCGTGTGTGGGAGCAGCGCCGGCAGGTCGCTGGCGATAAACGACTCGCCCTCTCCGAACCCCAGCACGATGCCCCCGGCGTTGCCCAATCGCGCGGCGTACATCCGGTCTGGTTGCCGCCGGTTGAGCGCGACGATCGCATTCCCGCCCTTGAGTTCACGCAGCGCGCGCCGAAGCGCGCTGCGGAAGTCCCCGCTGTCTCGAAGATGCAGGCTGATCAACTGAGGGATCACCTCGGTATCCGTTTGGCCGGTGGTGCCGAGGCCTGCGGCGGTGAGGCGCTGCCGCACTTCGCGATAGTTCTCCACGATGCCGTTGTGCACTACTACCACGTCGCCGCAGGTCGACACGTGCGGATGCGCGTTGCGATCGCTGACCTCGCCGTGGGTGGCCCAGCGGGTATGCCCGATGCCCGTCTGCCCTGGCGGCGGGGCGTGAATCGTCGCCGCCAGCTGCGACAGTTTGCCCGCTCGCTTCAACACGGCCAGGGCGCCGTCGCGGTCCAAAACGGCGATGCCGCTGCTATCGTACCCGCGGTATTCCAGCCGCTGGAGGCCTTCTAGAAGGATCGGCCCCGCTGCTTGCCCGCCGACGTATCCGATGATGCCGCACACGGGCGCTCGCTCTTAATACCCCGCCACGCTCCACGCGCGACCGTGAGAACTCACCGCGCGAGCTACGGGCGGCTCACGCACGGACCGCGCCGCCATCCACTCTATGCTCTCGCTCCACGTATAGGCAAAGGCCACGGGGCAGCCCAGCGCCTCGCTGACGTCGGTGGGCGTGAGATCGTCCAGGAAGTGGCGCCCGAAGTGGTCCAGGCTGGCGCGCGGTAGCAGCACCCGCTCGCCTAGGTCCCGCCCGCGGAGCTGGTCGATGAAGGCTTGCCCTGGGAGTAGGCCGGAGACGTTGACCCGCGGCCCGAAGAGTGTGTTCACGATCGGCACCACCTCGATCTGTGACGCCAGCAGCGTCGAGGTCTCCACCGCGATGCGATCCAGGGTCGGCGCAATCAGTGCGCCGCAGGCAATCGTCAGTCGCCGCGCGGGCGCCGCCGCATGATTGCGCGCGCGCAGCCGCCGCCGCGTCCGGCTCCAGTCGTCCAGGAGGGTCCGGACCATGCCGATGCCGTTCTCCCACTGAGGGAAACCGTCATACGTCCGCGCCGCGGGAATCCGGGCCTCGGCCGCCAGATAGAACTCGTCTGCGGGGTAGACGACCGTTCGGCCGCATGTGCGGCGAGCGTGGCGCTGCCAGCGGCGCAATTGTCGCAGGACGGCGCGGGCTTCGGCAGGCGTATGCGCCCGCATCCCTGGATGCCGGCTGCGCGCCTCCCCATCCAGGCTGGAGCCGACCGGCACCACTGCGATATTCTGTACCGCCTCGCACGACAGCAGATCTTCGACCGTGCGATCGAGCGCCGCGCCGTCGTTGACGCCGGGGCAAAGGACCACCTGTGTCTGGACGTCCACGCCGATCGCGGCCAAGCGGCGCATCTGCGCCATGATGTCCGGCGCCGCCGGGTTGCTCAACAGCGCCCGGCGCAGTTCCAGGTCCGTGGCGTGGACGGAGACGTTGAGCGGGCTGAGCCGCTGGCTTGCCATCCGCTGCCAGTCGGCCTCGGTCAGGTTGGTGAGCGTGACAAAGTTCCCGTGCAGGAAGGAGAGGCGGTAGTCATCGTCCTTGACGTAGAGGGTCTTGCGCAGCCCTTTCGGCAATCCCTTGAGAAAGCAGAAGAAGCAGTTGTTGTTGCAGAGCAACGTGGCGTCGAAGGCGTCGTCCGTGAATTCGATGCCCAGTGCCTCGTCCGGCTCCTTAGTGAACTCAACGTAGCCGCGTTCCCCCGCGTGGACCACGGTGAGCTCCACGACAGATTCGGTCGTCTCAAAGCGGTAGTCGATCTGGTCCCGAATGGGCTGGCCGTTGATCTCCAGCACTTGGTCGCCGGGCCGCAGGCCGGCCTCGGCGGCAAGACTGCCCGGCGAGACCGTCGCAATCAGCCCGCTCTTCCGCGCCTGTGAAGTGGGCATCTGGGAGGAGGCTACGTGAACGCGCCGATCGCTTCGATGCGCCTGACCACTTGGTCGATAGAGAAGTCGGGCGTCGAGGCTCTGGCGGTCTTGTCCCGGATGAGATCGGCCAAGTGCCGGATGCTGGCGCTGTTGTGCCCCCCAACCACGATCATCATGTGCACGGCCCGGCGCACGCCGAAGCGAAAGGCCATATCCTGCGATCGCACGATCTTCATGTTGCCCTCATTTCGCCCGGAGCGCCGCGGCCAGCTCATGCCGACCGAGCCCGCGCGCTCCCGGCCAGGTCCACGGCCGCTTTTTCCGGCAGATCGGCAAACCGCTCCCGATACACGCCACGATAGCGGGCTGGTAGCAGCGCGGCAATTTCTCGCATGATACGGCCTTGGGCGGCTTCCACGTCGACCCGCGTGATCCGCCCTTGGTGGTTGAAGCGGAACGGCTTGCCGATCACCACACGGACCCGGGGCTGCTGAATCCCGATCAGGGGCCCACGTCGGAACGCCTCGCTGCCGGTAATCGCCACAGGCAAAACGGGCGCATTGGAGCGCAGCGCCAGCAGCGCCGTGCCGGGGTGCGCCTCTACCAGCGCCCTCGTCTCAGAGCGGTGTCCCTCCGGAAACATGCCGATGATCTCGCCCGCGGCGAGCAGGTTCTGCGCCTCGCGCAGCGCACCCAGGTCACTTTTAAATCGCCGTACGGGGAACGTCCCCCCGAGCGCGAAGAGGAAGCCCAGCACGGGCCTCTGGAACAATTCGATCTTCGCCATGTGCTTGACCCAGCGGGGCAACAAGATTGCGGCGATCAACGGCGGGTCGGCGGACGACAGATGGTTGGAGGCGTACATCCAGCCACCACCCTGCGGGATGTTTTCCCGTCCCACCACCTCGCCGCGCGACGCGATCCTGAAATAGAGTCCCGACATCCAGACGCAGGCTCGGTAGAAGGGCCAGAACGGCTGTGGCATGCCCGCTATGCCCACCCGCAGCAACTGGGGCGACTCTCCGAACGTCGGGCGCACCAGCGCGCGCCGCACCTGAGGCCAGCCGCGTGCACTCATCAGCCCATCGCCTCCGGCAGCCGCTTCGCCACGATCTGCAGCGCCGCTTCCACCATCTTGTCGATGCTGAGGGCGCTCGTGTCCATTTCCTGCGCATTCTCCGCCGCGCGCAGTGGTGAATCGATCCGGCCGGCGTCGCGCTCGTCGCGACGTAGCAGATCCTCCAGCACCTGGCGCTCCGCCACTGAGCGGCCGGTGGCCCGGATCTCCGCGGCGCGTCGGCGAGCCCGCTCGGTCGGTGTCGCGACCAAGTAGATCTTCACGGCGGCGTCCGGGGCCACCACCGTGCCGATGTCCCGCCCCACGATAACCAAGTGCTCGCGCTCCGCCTCCTCACGCTGGCGCGCCACCAGCTGCTGGCGCGCCCCCGCAACCGCCGCCACCGTGGACACGCTCGATTCGACGTGCTTCTCGCGCAGGTGTGCAGTCGCGTCGAGCCCGTCCACGATGATAGTGGCGCTCTCGTCGCTTCCGGACAGCGGTGGGCCCACCTCCATCTGCACCGCTTCCGCTAGGCGGGTGAGCGCCGTCTCGTCCTGGAGGTCGACGCTGCGCTCCAGCGCCAGCCAGGTCAGCGCCCGGTACATCACGCCGGTGTCGAGCATGCGCCAGCCCAACCGCTCCGCCAGGCGGCGGCCTAGTTCGCTCTTCCCGGAGGCGACCGGGCCGTCGATCGCAATCACGAGCAATCCACCCAACGCGTCGTCGTCGATAGTGCCCATCCCGGACGATTATACGGGTGGCTTCGGTTGCGCCGGGGCCGCTGCCGCCTGCTGCTGCAGGAGCCGCACCTCGCGGTCACTCAGCGTCCGGATCTCGCTCGGCCGCATGTCGCGTAGGCGAATAGGGCCGAAGCGCACGCGGATCAACCGCCGCACTGGATGGTCGACTGCGGCGCAGAGTTGCCGCACCTCTCGCTTCCGACCCTGGTGCAGCGTGACGATCAGCCAACTCGTGCCGGGTCGGTCTCTGTGCGGCGCTCGGCCTGGACGGCGCGAACGCTTGGGCTTGGCGCTGGCCATGGTGCCGTCGGGAAGAGGGACACCAGCGTGGATCTGATCCAGCGTGTCGTTGCTGACGCGCCCCTCGACCTCCACGAGGTACTCCCGCGGCAGGCGGCTGCGGGGGTGGAGAAGCGCCGTGACCAGCGGCCCATCGTTGGTCAGCAGCAGGAGCCCTTCGCTGTCCAGGTCCAAGCGCCCGACCGGTACACAGCGGCCCGCATCCGGCGGCAGAAAGTCGACCACCGTGCGCCGTCCGCGGCTGTCTCCGACGCTCGAGAGTACACCCCGCGGCTTGTGCAGCGCGTAGTACTGGTGCCGCTCACCGATGATCAGCCGTTCGCCGTCCAGCGCCACCTCATCGCGGCTCGGGTCCACCTTGCATCCTGGGAGACGGATCGCCTGGCCGTTGACCGTCACCCGCCCCGACTCGATCAGTTGTGCCGCCGCCCGCCGTGACGCGATCCCCGCCCGCGCCAGCGCGACCTGGAGGCGCAGCGCTGCGGGCTCCGCCTCGGTTACCGTTTCCGGCTCTGGCGCCTCGCCCCTCATCTGCGACGCAGCCACAGCGCCCGCCCACCGACAATCGCCAGGGGAATGCCCAGCGCCAAGGCGACCAAGGCCCAGGCCGGCACGCCCGAGTCTCCCCCTTCCTCTCTAGTCGGTGCGGAACGCTCGCCCGCCCGTTCGTCGATGAGCGACGTGGCGAGCAAAGGCTCCGCCGCTCGGCTCCCCGGTGAGGGCGCCACGTTGAGCACCCAGCCGTCGTCGGTGAGGGCGATCGATCGATCCGGCTCCGGCAGCGGCAGCGGGGGAGCACGGTAGTCCACGCTGTCCACCACGCGGCCGGCGGGATCGAGCAGCGTGACGATATCGCCACCGTTCGCCAAGCCGTTCCCGATCCGCCCGTCCGGGATCACGATCACCGTCGCGACGGTGCTGACCCCATCGAAGCTGCCGGCGATGATCGCATAGCCGCCCGCTGGGATCTCACCTTCGGGAAGGACATCGGTGCCACCGTTGTCGCTCACGCGCCAGCCTTGCAGGTTCACGGCTTCCCCCGTGGGATTGTGGACCTCGATCCATTCGAATGCGGCCTCCGCGGTTCCCTGCCCGCTGTTGCCGAAGATCTCGGTGATGCGCAAAGGCGGCGGCTCGACGCCAAGGTCGGCGCCGGCCGGAGTCGCGGCGCCGGGGCTGGGCGTGCCAGTCTGGAAGGGACCATCGGGGTCGCTCCGACTTAGCGACTGCCCCACCGCCGGTGCCGGCAGATCGCTGATCGAACGATCGACTCCCCACGATAGCCCGTCGACGGCCGCCCCACCGGGCTCCCGGAGAATCAGACGGTCGCCGGTGTTTGCCAGGCCGTTGCCAATCCGTCCGTCCGCCGTCACCGCCAGCGAGGCCGCGAGCGCCCTCGCCTCGTCCGGCTCGAACGCCCGATCCGACGCCGCCACGACAACAAACGCACCCGCCTCGACGTCGATGGCTGGCAGCGAGTCCCCGCTGTGGTTGTCTTCGATCCGCCACCCCTCCAACGAAACCGGGTTCTCCGAGCGGTTCCAGAGCTCCAGCCACTCGTGAGCGGCCTCCTCTGATCCCTGTCCGCTGTTGACGAGGACTTCCGAGATCACTAGGGGGCTCTCGTCGGTCTGCGCCAGAGTGGGCGTCGCGCTGGCGGCGCCGGTCAGAGCGATGAGCGCGGCTCCAAGGAGCGACGGCCCGCCAATCGCCACCACTGCGCTGACGCAATCGTTGAGCATCCGGCGGCCTAGCATAATGAGGTGGCCGTCTGGATGCGCCGGTCGGCGCTACCGGTTGGAACGAAGGGCTAGTGACGGATGGAGATGCGACGCTCGATCACTACGGAGTCGATCCGCGTTGTGCCGTTGCCCGACTTCGGCGTCCGCCGTGGGGCCCGCCGCTCGCGCACGCCGTTCATGAGCGGCAGACCGTTGTGGAGGAGCCGCCTTGTCCCCCGGCGCACCGCCCACTCCAGCGCGCCGGCTGCTGCCAGCACTGTCAGTGCCCGCACAGCGGTCGGTACCAGAGGCGCAAGGTCCGGGCGCACTGCGGGGCGCACGTCCGTCGGCGGCACAGCAACGGCGCGGCCCGCCTCTGTCAGTTCTGCGTCCGGTCTCAGAGCCACACCGCACCAGCGACAGAATCTGTCGGCGGGGTCGATGGCCGTCACGCAGGCCGGACAGGCAGCGTTCATGGGGGCAGTATAGGCAGAGACCTGCACGGCGTCAGGGGGATTCCAGAAGATCGCCTGAATCGTCGAACGCGCCCGGTGGCGGAGCTTGACTACGAGCCGTCGCGCCGGGTGGCCGCCTCCACCTCCGCGCTGAGGTCGATTTGGGGACCGGGCCCCTCGGCCGGGGGGAGTGCCGCACGACCGCCGGCCACCGCTTGGAGCGAGGCGATGAGAAAGGCTGGCTCTCGTTGGACTCCGAGTTCGCGAATGGCGCCGAAGAGTGGCTCGTCCTCGGTCACCGCGCCGCTGCGGCCTGCCCACAGCGCGTCGAGTCCAGGCCCGCGGATGGAGTAGCGGCAGGATGTGACGATTGGGCCTCGGTCCAAGGCCGTGGTGGCGCGCTGGATCATCATTCCGCTGGTCGCGGCGCCGCCCTCGATGAGCCGCCCGATCACCTCTTGCCAGGTCCCGACCGGCCCGCCCGGTTCGGCGGGATGCAGGTTGAGCAGGGGCAAGCGGTCGCAGAGCTTCTCCGTCGCCACCAACATGTACCCGGCCAGGACGGCGCTGTCGGGCTCGTAGGCCGCGATGCGCTCGTACACGGCGGCGTCGAAGTCGTGGCGCCACTGCGGGATCGATCCGCCCGCCTGCCGCACCGCGCCGCCGACGCGCTCGCGCCAGGCGGCGGACGAGAGCGTCTCCAGCGGCACGCCGGCCTGCTCGACCGCGTCCAGGTAAGCGTCTGTATTGGCCGACTGGCCGCGTTCACGGTTGCAGAACGCCACCACGATCCGCGCGTCCAGCGCGCCGGCGGCGATCGCCTGCGCCGCGCGTTCAAGGAGCCGTCGGGAGCTGGTGCCTCGGGCGGTGGCGAACCAGGCAAGGCGTAGGGTCATGCGCGCGGCCCTTCAGGACGCGGCGAGGCGGCCGGGCCGCCGCCGATCCAGCGACGCGCGCGCGCGATCCCGCTCGACGGAACGAGCCAGGGCGCCGGCCGTGCGAGGTGGTAAGACGCTTGCCGTAGCGCCACGAGCAACGCCTCCGGGCCGTCGAAATCCGGCAACTCGACGAACGAACGTCCCAACTCTCGGCGACAGTGGGCGTCGGAGCCCAGCCCCACAGGGAGGTCGTGCTCGGCGGCGTAGCGCCGCGCGGCTCGGTCGATCCGGCGCAGCATCGAGCGCCCGTTGTAGCCCTCGATGATGTCCACGGCGTCACCGATCTCGGCCAGCCCTCGGCGTCCGATGTTGGGCCGGAACGGGTCGAACGGATGCGGCGCGACCACCACCGCCCCCTGACGGTGGATGCGTTCGGCCGTCTCTCGAGCTGGGAGTCCGGATGGCACGGACTCCACCAAGAAGAGGCCGATCAACTCGCCTTCGGCCGTTTTCACCTCTTGCCCCACGATCACGGTGAAAGGCGCGATCTCGGCCACGGCCAGCGCGCCCTCGATCCCCGTGTGGTCGGTGATGGCCACGTGCGTCAGCCCGCGGTCGCAGCAGCGGCGCACGAATGCCGCAGGACTCGTCAGCGCGTCGGGCGAGAACGCGGTGTGCGTGTGGAAATCGGCTCGCGCCACGCCTCAGTCCTCGGCCGAATCCTGCAGTTCACGGATGCGTTGCTCGGCGGTGTCCAGCAGCCGCTGGCACTGCGCGGCGAGCGCCGTGCCCTCCTCGTACGCGGCGATCGCCTCGTCTAGGGTCAGGCCGCCGCTCTCCAGCCGCTCGACGCTGGCTTCCAGCTTCGCCACGAGCTCCTCGTAGGCTGGTGGCCGTTCGGTTTTCTTGGCGCTGCGCTTGGTCATTGCGTTGTCTCGATTGCTGTCACTGCGGCGCTGGCGGCGCCGTCCTGGAAGCGGATACGCAAGCGGTCGCCGCGCTCCAGTGTGGCGGCGCGTGTGACGGGCCGCCCTCGCTCATCCAGGACTATCGCATAGCCGCGCGCCAGGGTGGCGCCGGGATCGAGCGCACCGAGCCGGCCCACTAGCGCCCCAAGGCTGGCCCGCCGCGTGGTGGTCTCGCTGGCCAGGCGTTCGCCCGAGCGACGGCCCAGCTCGTCCAGGCGCAGCCGCAGCGGCGTGATGTCCGGCTCCTGCTTGTCCAGGCGGGCGGCTAGCCCGTCGACCTGGTCGCGTGCCCGCTCCACCGTCGCCTCCAGCCCGCGTGCCAGCGCGACGCGCGCCGTTACGACTCGATCGCGCTCCGCGCCCCTCTCTGGTGCCACGATCTCCGCCGCCGCGGACGGGGTGGGAGCGCGCACGTCCGCGACATAGTCCGCGATCGTGTAGTCCGTCTCATGCCCGACGGCGCTCACCACGGGCACGCCGCTGGCGAAGATGGCGCGCGCTACGCCTTCATCGTTGAACGGCCACAGGTCCTCGATCGACCCACCGCCGCGCGCCACGATAATCAGGTCCAGGGCGGCCTCGCTCGCGGCGGCCGGTCGGTTGAGCCGCTCAATGGCGCGAACGATCGTCGGACCCGCGCCCTCCCCCTGAACCCGACAAGGGGCGAGCACCAATTCTGTGAGCGGCCAGCGGCGCGCCAGGACCGTCTGGATGTCGTGCCAGACGGCGCCCGCGGGCGACGTGGCGACCCCGATGGCGCGTGGGTAGCGGGGAAGCGGTCGCTTGCGGCTCGGCTCAAACAGTCCCTCCCCCTCCAGGCGCGCAAGCAGGCGCTGGAACTCCGCTTGCAACACACCGATGCCCTCCGGTTGGAGCGCATCGACGTAGAACTGCAGGTCACCCCGCTCCAAGTAGAAGGACACGCGGCCGTGGGCGATCACCTGCGCACCCTGCTCCACCGTCACGCCGAGGTTGTCGCCCCGGAAGAAGACGCAGCGAAGGGCGCCCGCCTCATCGATGAGGGTGAAGTAGAGATGGCCCGCCTGCGAGCGGGACAGGCTTGTGACCTCGCCTGCGATCCAGACATTGGCGACCACGGGATCGGTATCCAGGAGCTCCCGCAGGTACGCCGCGATCTGACTAACGCTGTACTCACGCACCGGCGGCGCGCCACTGTCGTAGGGATGCGCTCGTTCTGCGATAGCGCTCGTCCCCGGCGGAGGTGGCAGTGGGGGGTCGGACCCGTCGGGCATGCTCACTCCCGCCTCGCGGATCAGGAGGCAGTCGAGACCCGCTCCAAGTACTCGCCGGACCGGGTGTCCACCTTGATGACGTCGCCCGGACCGACGAACAAGGGCACGTTGACCGTGAGCCCGGTCTCGAGTTTGGCTGGCTTGAGAGTCGCGCCGGCGCTATCACCCTTGACGCCCGGCTCGCTCTCGGCGATCTCCAGCTCGACGGCCGCCGGCAGCTCGATGCCGATCGGCTCATCACCGGAGAAGAGCACCTCTACCAGGCTGTTCTCTCGCAGGAACGGTAGCGTCTCGCTCACCAGCGCACCTGAGATGGGGACCTGCTCATAGCTCTCGGTGTTCATGAAATGGTGCAGGTCGCCTTCCGCGTAGAGGTACTGCATCCCGTGGCGATCGATGCGCGCGCGGCGAAACTTGCTGCCGGACTGGAACGTCTTCTCGATCGTATGACCGCCGCGCAGGTCCCGCAGCTTCAGCCGCACCTGGGCGCTGCCGCGTCCTATCTTGATGTGCTCCCAATCGACCACCTGCATGAGCGTGTCGTCCATCTCGATGACGACGCCCTTTCGCAGATCGCTGGTGGTAATCATCGTCGGCTTCCCGCCCCTAGACGCCGACTAGGCGGAGTTTGGGCGCTGTGGTGAAGACGCGGAGCCTGCCGTTTTCGATGACGCCCATGTCCTCGATGCGCACGCCGCCCCAGCCCGGCAGGTAGATCCCCGGCTCCACCGTGATCACCATGCCCTCTTCGATGCGGTCCTCCGCCGTCTGACCGACCCGCGGCCGCTCGTGGATCTCTAGACCCACTCCGTGGCCCAACCCGTGGCCGAAGTAGTCGCCGTAGCCGGCCTCGGCGATGATCGCCTGCGCGATCATGTGGGCATCGTGGCCCGTCATGCCCGCCTCAATCGTCGCCTCGGCGGTCTCCTGCGCCGTGAGCACCACGTCATAGATGCGCTTGAACTGATCGCCCGGCCGCCCCAGAATCACCGTCCGCGTCATATCCGAGCAGTACCCGTCCAGCAGCACTCCCATGTCGATCACGATCGGCTGCCCTTCTCCGATCGCGACGTCCCGCGGATAGGCGTGTGGCATGGCGCCCCATGCGCCGCTACCCACGATGGTCGGGAAGGAGAGCCCCTCGGCGCCGTGCTCACGGACGTAAAGCTCAATCTCCCAAGCCAGGCGCTGCTCTGTCCACTCTGGCTCCATCACCGCGGTCGCGCTCTGAAACGCCTCGTCCCCCAGCTTCACGGCCCGTTCCAGCGCCGCTCGCTCATCTTCGTCTTTGATCGCGCGCAGCTCCTCCACCAACCCCTCTGTTTGCAGCAAGCCAGGGCGGTCCCCCGCGGGCATCGACGCGATAGCGTCGCGGATCTCCTTGTGCGCGGCGACGGTGACGTGCCCCGCCTCGTATCCGATCTTCTTGCCCCCCAGCCCCGAAACAAAGCCGGGCAGCCACTCTCCCAGCCGGCCTTCCTGCTTGTACAGCGCGAAGCTCGGCGCCTGCATCTCCGCCTGCTCCCAGTAGCGGAAGTCGGTTGCTAGGACGGCGCGCTCGGCGGTGACCAGGGCGCTCCCGGCCGAGCCGCTGAAGCCGGTCAAGTAGCGCCGGTTGTGGGGATCGGTCACGAGGAGGGCGTTCAGCCCGTCTTCCGCGAGGCGGGCCCGCAGGCGTGCCAGGCGTTCGCTCATCGGCAGGATCCTTCGTCTTCCAGTGTGGCGGCTCGACCGATGGCGTGTCGACTGTCCCGCGGCGCTAGGAGGAGCCCTGTCCCTCCTGGAGCAGACCGACCAGCGCGTCCAGCGCCGCCAGGTAGCCGCGCCAGCCTAGCCCAATAACCACCCCGTTCATCACCGGCGCGGTCACCGAGGTGTGGCGAAAGCTCTCGCGCGCGTAGACGTTGGAGATGTGCACCTCCACCTTGGCGCCCGGGAACGCTTCCAGGGCGTCACGGAGGGCGTAGCCATAGTGGGCCAGAGCGCCGGGGTTGATGATGAGGCCATCGGCGCTGCTCTCCTGCTGGATGAAGTCGATGATCGCGCCTTCGTTGTTGGATTGATACGGGCGCACGTCCACGCTCCACTCGTCGGCCCGTTTGCGCACCAGCGCCTCGATCTCGGACAGAGAGTGGGTGCCGTAGATTTCCGACGTGCGTTGGCCCAACAAGTTCAGGTTGGGGCCCGAGATCAACAGGATCCTCATGGCGTCGTGGGCTCCTTGACGGCCGCCCGACGGCGCCGATCTCCCTCAGGGCGCCCGGGGCCGCCGGGGTTGCGCGCGAGCCGGTTTCGCAATTGAGCGCTGATGCCGTCCAGCGCGTCCTCCACTGCGGCCCGCTTCGACGCTTCGGTAATGTGCGTGTAGATCTGGGTGGTACCGACGCTGGCGTGCCCCAGCAACTCCTGCACGATTCGCACGTCAGCGCCGCGCTCCAGCATATGCGTGGCGAATGAATGTCGCAACAGATGAGGGTGCACGCTCTTGGGCAGCGCCGCCTGCACCGCGTAGCGATGCACCGCCAGTTGCACGGCGCGCGCGGACAGCGGCCCGCCGAACCGGTTGAGCCAGAGCCAATCGCTGCTCTTGTCACTCACGAGGGCCGGTCGGCCGTACTGTACATAATCATCGATGGCGTCCAACGCCGGTCCACCGAGAAACCCGGCTCGCTCGCGATTGCCCTTGCCTCGCACGCGCAGGAGTTGGTTCTCTCGGTCCACCGCTCCCAACTGGAGGCGCGCGAGTTCGCTGACGCGCAGCCCCGCCCCGTAGAGCACTTCCAGAATCGCGCGGTCACGGAGGCCGGCCGGGGTACCGATGTCGGGGGCGGCCAGCAGGGCCTCGACCTCCGCGGCGCTGAGGAAGGTAGGCAGTCGTGAGGGGATCTTTGGCGATCCGGCGAGCTTCAGTGAGTTGGTCGGCAAGGCGCCGCTGGCGAAGAGGTGCTTGAAGAACGCTTTGATGGTGCTGCCCCGCCGTCGCAGGCTCGCCGGCGCCGCGCCCTTGGCCCCAAGTTCGGCGAGGTAGGTGCGATACGTGAACCGCGTGACCTCATCGACCGCGATGCCTTGCGCCTGCAGGTACTGCAAGAACTGCGAGAGATCGGAGCGGTAGTTCCGCAGTGTGTAGCGCGAAAGGTTGCGCTGCCCGCTGAGGCCATCCAGATAGCGCTCCAGCAGGAGGCTGGGCTCCTCCGACACCTGTGCCCCTTAAAGGACCACCCGCTACCGCCACGGCGCGAACACTGTAGGGGGCTGCCGCCTGCGCGCAAGCCGGCGTCAGGCGCTCTTCGTCTTCGCCTTCGTCTTGCGCGCGCGGCCCGTGCGGGCCCCGCCCCGCTTCGCGGCGGCGCGCTTCCCAGTGGACCCGCGGCGGGGGCGCGGAGGTGCGGCGGCCCTCTCCGCGATCAACTCCACCGCCTGCTCGACGGTCAGACTGGCTGGATCGAGACCCGGCGGGATCTTGGCGTTGATCTTCCCGTCGCTCACGTACGGTCCGTACGGGCCATCGAGGACACGGAGCGGAGCGGCGCTCTCCGGGTGTCGACCCAGATCCCGCAGCACCTTGCTGGCCCGCCGGCGGAAGGAGGCGCTCTTCGGCTGCGCTAGCACTTCCACGGCGCGCTCGAGCCCAATGCTGTAGACGTCGTCTTCGTCCCCGAGCGATCGGCTCTCCTTGCCGCTCTGCACATAGGGCCCATACCGTCCGCTCGCGGCGATCACGTCGTCGCCGCTGTCGGGGTGGACGCCCAAGGTCCGCGGCAACGAGAGCCAGATCAGCGCGTCTTCGATGGTCACCGTGTCGATCTCCGTGCCCGACGGCACCGCCGCGCGACGCGGCTGCTCCTGACTCTTGCCCTTGGCGCCCTTGCCCTTCTTGGCTGCGGGCGGGATCGGGCCCAGCTGCACATAGGGACCGTAACGCCCCGTCTGCAGCAGCACCTCGAGCCCTGTCTCCGGGTCATGGCCCAGCACGCGCGGCCCTTCCAGCTTGGCCGCCAGCATCTCGGCCGCCTTGTCTAGGGTGAGCTCCGCCGGCGGCAGCTCCGGCGGGAGCGATGCCGTGGCGGCGTCCTCGCCGCTGCCGCGCTGGAGGTACGGCCCGAAGCGACCGATCCGCACCACGATCGGCTGACCGCTCTCGGGGTCGTCGCCCACCGGCAGCAGCGGGAAGGCGATCGTCGGGATCTCGGCGTCGATCCGGGGCACGAGGCCCGGCTCCCCGTCGTCGCCGTGGTAGAAGCGGCGCAGGTGCGTGACCGTGTCCGTCTCCCCCCGCGCGATGGCGTCCAGCGTGTCTTCCATCTGGGCCGTGAAGCGCGGCTCGACCAAGTCGCCGAAATGGCGTTCCAGTAGTTGAGTGACCGCGTACGCGAGGAACGTGGGCGCCAGAGCGTTGCCCAGACGGAACACGTAGCCTCGGTCCTGGATCGTTCCGATGATGGCGGCGTAGGTGCTGGGGCGTCCCAGCCCTTCCTCCTCCAACTTCTTGACCAGGCTGGCTTCGGTATAGCGGGCGGGGGGCTGGGTCTCGTGCCGTTTGGCGTCCAGCGTCAGCGGGCGCACGCTTTCACCAACCTGGAGCGCTGGCAGGGGCTGCTCGCTGTCGTCGCTCTCGGCGCCCGGTTCATCGCTGCCCTCGACGTACGCTCGCAGGTAGCCGGGGAACAGGATGCGCCGGCCGCGGGCTTCGAAGACGGCCGGCCCCTCGTCCAGCGGCGCCGTGATCTCGATGACCGTGCGCTCCAGCTTCGCGTCCGGCATCTGGCTGGCGAGCGTGCGCTGCCAGATCAGTTCGTAGAGGCGCAGAGCGTCGCGGGGGAGCGCGCTGCGCAGGCTCGAGGGCGCGCGTTGCAGTTGGGTCGGCCGGATCGCCTCGTGCGCCTCCTGCGCGTTGCGCGTCTTCGTGGTGTAACGTCGGGACCCGGTGGCGAACTCGGCGCCGAAGCGCTCGCGGAGCACCGTTTGCGCCTCCGCCATCGCCCGCTCGGAGAGCGTCACCGAGTCGGTGCGCATGTAGGTGATCAGCCCCTCACGCTCGGCGCCCATGTCAATGCCTTCGTAAAGCCGCTGGGCGATCTGCATCGTGCGGCTGGCGCCGTACCCCAACTTCCGGTTCGCCTCCTGTTGCAGCGTGGAGGTGGTAAACGGAGCCGCCGGCCGTTTCGTCGCTGGCGACGCTTCCACTCGGCTCACGGTCCACGCTTGCGTGCGCAGCGCCGGGATCAGGCCGCGGCACTCCGCCTCGCTGAGCACGCGGACGCCATCGCTCTGGAGTGCGCCGGTGGTCGAGTCGAAGTCACGGCCCGTCGGTATGCGCGCGTCACCGAGGCGGCGCAGCGTCGCGGCGCAGCGGCCCTCGGCCGCCTCGACGCTCGCATCCAGGTCCCAGTATTGGGCGCGGTGGAAGGCGGCGCGCTCACGTTCGCGCTGGACCAGGAGACGCACGGCGACGCTCTGCACCCGCCCCGCTGACAGGCCGGCCTGCACTTTGCGCCACAGCACCGGAGAAAGGCTATAGCCGAACAGCCGATCGAGGATGCGCCGTGACTCCTGTGCCGCCACAAGGTTTCGGTCGACCTCCCGCGGCGATTCGAGCGCTTCGCTGATCGCCTCGGGTGTGACTTCGTGAAAGACGATCCGCTCCACCGGCACGTTTGGCCGCAGGAGCTCCAGCAGGTGCCAGCTGATGCTCTCGCCCTCACGGTCTTCGTCCGTGGCCAAGAGAAGCTTGTCCGCCTGACGGAGCGCTTTCTTCAGCCGGTCGACATGCTGCTGCTTCTCGGCCGGCACAATGTAGACGGGCTCGAAGTCCTGCTCCACGTCCACCGCCAGATCCGCCCACGACTTCCCCCGGAGCGAGTCGGGTCGCTCATCGGCGCTGCGGGGCAGATCGCGCACGTGCCCGTAGGACGAGTCGACGTAGTATTCGTCGCCCAGGAACCGGCCGATCGTCTCCGCCTTCGCTGGGGATTCCACGATCACCAGGCGGCGGCCTTGCTTCATGCGTGTCGCCCGTTTGCGCGGGCGCTTCTTCTGGGCCGTCGTCTGCCTTGGAGAGGATTTCCGTTTACTTGCGGACATACGTCATCGGTCCCACTTGTCGGACCAATCCCTTAAGTTCGAGCATAGCCATCGTGCTCGTAACGGTCGAAGTCGGCAGCCCCACAGCACGCACCGTCTCGTCGATGTGTGTGGGATCGTCGCTCAGGTGCCGGAGGATCGTGGCCTGCGTGGGGTCGTCGGGCAGCACGCTGGCCAGCTCGATCTGATGCTCCACCATCTGGAGGTTCAACTCTTCCAGGATGTCACGCGTGTTGGTGACGAGTTTCGCCATCCCTTGTTGGATCAGCGCGTTGGTGCCGTGGCTGCTCGGTGACGTAATCCGGCCGGGCAACGCGAACACTTCCCGGTTCTGCGCATTCGCCCAGTTGGCAGTATGCAGCGCGCCCGACCCTTCACCCGCTTCGATCACCAACGTGCCCAGCGTCAGTCCGCTGAGGATGCGGTTGCGCCGCGGAAAATAGTCGGCGCGTGGCGGCACGCCCAACGGCTGCTCCGAAACCAGCGCGCCGTTCTCCGCCAGTTGGCGCGCCAGCGCCGCGTGTTCCGGCGGGTACACGGTGTCCAGCCCGCAGGGCAGGACACCGATGCTGCGGCCGTCGGCGGCCAGGGCCGATTGGTGCGCGATTCCGTCGACGCCGCGCGCCAGCCCGCTGACGACGGTGATGCCATTATGGGCCAGATCGCGGCTGAACTGCTCCGTGATCTGCCGCCCGTACGGCGTCACGCGGCGTGTGCCGACCACGGCTACGGACCACTCATCTCGTGGCTCAATCGTCCCCCGCATGAACAGCACGGGCGGCGGATCGTCGATCTCGCGGAGCCGCGCCGGGTAGGCGGGGTCATGCCGGCTGAGCGCCTGGACGCCCGCTTGGTGCATGCGCTCCAATTCCGTCTCCGGCTCGACGGAGGCGCGTACCTGTTGCAGCGATCGAATGGTGGCCGCATCGAGCCCCGCCGCTTGCAAGTCCGCACGGCCGGCGCTCCAGGCGTCCGCCAAGTTGGGAAAGTGCCGCTCCAGCAGCTCCGCGCGGCGGCTGCCGATGCGGGGTACCCGGGCGAAGGCCAAGCGGTAGGCGAGGTCTGGCGCGGTCATCGTTGGCGGGCAGCGTATATCATGCGCCCGAGCGATCGCTGCCATCGGATGCGTCGGCCCCCTCGGGCTCTTGACGCGCCCGCAGCTTGGTGATCCGCCGGCCGCTCATGCTCACCACGGAGAGGTCCAGGCCGTTCACCCGAACGCAGTCGCCGATCACCGGAATCTTCCCCAACTGATCGAAAACGAAGCCCGCCACGGTGTCGAAGTCGCCTGGCTCGACTTTGACGTGGAATAGCTCGTCCAGTCGGTCCGTGGAGACGCCCCCATCCAGGATCGCTTCGTGCTCTGAGACCACCACGACGCTGTCGCCGCCCCGGTCGTACTCGTCCTCAATCTCACCCACGATCTCCTCCAGCAGATCCTCGATCGTGATCAGTCCCGCCGTACCGCCGTACTCATCCAGGACGATCGCCATGTGCACGCGGCTGCGTCGGAACTCGGCCAGCATCTCGTCAATCTGTTTGGACTCGGGCACGAGCAGCGGTGATCGCATCAACTCACGCACCTGACAGTCCTCTTCCGCCACGAGCTTGGCCAGGATGTCCTTCGCGTACAGGATGCCCACGACGTTGTCGATGCCGCCCTCAATCACGGGCAGCCGGGAGACGCCGCTCTGCACCGCCGTCCGCGCCGCCGCCGACAACGCCGATTCCACGTCGACGGCCACAATGTCCGCCCGCGGCACCATCTCCTCGCGCACCGCTGTCTCGCCGATTTCGATCACGCCGCGGATCATCTGGCGCTCATCCGCCTCGATCCCCTCCCCGGCCTCTTCACGCTCCAGCAGAATCTCGAGCGGCTCCGGCTCCGATCCGCTGGCCCGCTCAGGCCGCGGCAGCAGCAGAGCGGGCGCCTCGAACAGCGCGGCGGGGATGCGGAACACCGCCTCCAGCCGCCGCATTGTCGGAGCGAGCTGCAGGCCGAACGCTTCCGGGTTTCTTTCGGCCAGCCGCCGCGGCACTCCTTGGGCGAGGGCGATGATGACGAACCCGACCGCGGCGGTGCCGACCACCGCCTCCCAGTCGAAGCCCCACTCCCGCACGATTAGGTACAGCGCCGCCGCCAGCCCGGTCACCACCGCTAGGCTGCGCCCCAGCGCGAACGAGCCCAGCGCCCGCTCGCGATTCTGAATCACCCGTTGCAGCCCCTGGGCCCGCGGGTTCTCCGGATCGCGGTCCAGGAGCAGGCGGGCGCGGCTGCGGCTGACACTGATCACGCCGACTTCGGCGCTCGCCTGCAAGATGAGCAGCACGAACGCGACGATCACGATCACCAGCGCGGCGATCGAGGGACCACTCATCGCTGCTCCCGCTCCCGCTCGCGCTCGCGCGCCTGCCTCGCCGGATGCCCCAGCACTCGTGCGCCCGCGGGCACGGAGCGGTTCACCACGGCGCCGGCGCCCGTGACGGCGCCGTCTCCGATCTCGATCGGTGCGATGAGCAACGAGTCGCTGCCGATGAACACCCGCTCTCCGATCACCGTGCGATGCTTCGCGACCCCGTCGAAGTTGCAGGTAATCGCCCCCGCGCCGATGTTCGTCTCCACCCCCACGTCCGCGTCACCGACGTACGCGAAATGGGCCATCTGCACGCCTCGGTGCAAGTGCGCGTTCTTGGTCTCGGCGTGCGTGCCCACGTGGACGTCGTCGTCTAGGACTGTGCCGCTGCGGATCGTGCTGTACGGTCCGACGCGAACCCGGTCGCCGAGACGGGCTTCCTCGATCGAGCAGCCGACCAGCGTGCAGCCGTCACCGGTCTGCGTGTCCTGGATCACGCTGTTGGGCCCGGCGAGACAGTCCCCTCCCAGCTTGGTCGCGCCCCGGAGGTGGGTGCCTGGTTCCAGCACCGTGTCGCAGCCGATCTCTACGTCGGCGTCGATGTAGGTACTGGCGGGGTCGCGCATGGTGACGCCGGCCTCCAGCCAGCGTGTCCGGATCCGATCCCGCATGCACGCTTCCGCCCGCGCCAGATCGCGCCGGTCCTCGACGTTGATCCGTCCCTCGGGCGCGGACGTCCGCACCGGCAGCGCCCCGCGCGCCCCCCGCGCCGCAATGGCGACCGCGTCGGTCAGGTAGAACTCGCCGCTGGGGCTCGCTTGCAGGGACTCCAGGGTGGCCCACAGCCAGGGTGCGTCGAAGCGATAGATGCCCAAGTTCACCTCGCGAATCGCCGCGGCCTCGCTGTCGGCGTCGGCCTCCTCCACGATGGTGGCGATCCCGCCTCCGTCGTCGCGGACAATGCGGCCCAACCCCGCGGGATCGGGCACCTCGGCCGTGGCGACTACGGCGCGCGCCGGTGGCGCGGCCAGGACGGCGCGGATCTGCTCGGCGGTGATTAAGGCCAAGTCTCCGTTGACCACCAGCGCCCTGGGCGTGCGAACGGCGCGCTGCGCCTGGAGCGTGGCGTGGCCCGTACCGCGCTGCTCTACTTGCGAGGAAAAGCGCACGGAGGCGCCGTTGGACACGAATCCATCCACGCGTTCGCGGACCGCCGCCTCCTCGTGTCCCGTCACCACGACGATCTGCTCCACGCCCGCCTCGCGAACGGCGTGCAGGACGTGCAGCAGCATCGGTCGGCCGCAGATCGGGTGCAGCACCTTCGGGTGGGACGAGCGCATGCGTGTGCCCGCCCCTGCCGCCAGGACCACCGCGGTGGTCGCCCGGAGTGTGGGGGCGTCAGTTGTCATGCGTTGCAGACGAGAGGCGGCTCGCCCAGCGCGGCCTGCCGCCGGCCGACGCTTCAGGGCCTGAAGAAGGGAACGGACTGGGAGGGTCGGAAGTGTCCAAACGCCTGTGGTGACGGCCCATCCCGGGGGCCGTGTCTTGACCTCTCCACGCTAGGAACTCCGCCCGCGCGCTGTCAACCTCGATCGTCGTCCTATACTGGCTCTGTTCAATGGATGCCAGCGAAATCCGCCGACGCTTCACTGACTTTTTCGTCCACAAGAATCATCTCCGGGTCGCCAGCGCCCCATTGGTTGCCCCCGGCGATCCCACGTTACTGTTCACCAGCGCGGGCATGGTGCCGTTCAAGCCGTATTTCCTCGAACAGGCGGAGCCGCCCAGCCGCCGCTTGACCTCCATCCAAAAGTGCTTTCGCACCACCGACATGGACGAGGTCGGCGATGATTCCCATCTCACGTTCTTCGAGATGATGGGCAACTTTTCGTTCGGCGATTACTTCAAGGCGGATGCCCAGGCATTCGCCTGGGAGCTGGTGACCCGCGAGCTGGGCCTGCCGCCGGAGCGACTGGTGACCACCGTTTACCTCGACGACGACGAGGCCTTCGACATCTGGCGCAAGATCGGCGTGCCCGAGAGCAAGATCTTCCGCTACGGCGAAGCCGAGGGCAACTACTGGTTCGCCGGCGAGGACGGGCCCTGCGGCCCTTGCTCCGAGATCTACTTCGACTACGGATCAGAGGTCGATGACGGCCGCGAGTCGCAGCCCAGCGACGAGACCGGCCGCTACCTGGAGATCTGGAACCTGGTCTTCATGCAATTCCTGCGCGGCCGGGATGGGACCAAGACCCCGCTGCCCGCGAAGAACATCGATACCGGGGCCGGCCTGGAGCGCTGGGCCATGGTCCTCCAGGAAAAGCGCAGCCTCTACGAGACGGATCTCTTTACCCCCATCCTGGCCTACGTCGCCGGCCGCTGCGATCGCCACTACGAAGCCGCGGCCGCCGAGGAGCGGCGCGCCCTGCGCGTCATTACGGAGCACGGCCGCGCCGTCACCTTCCTCATCGCCGATGGCGTCCTGCCCGGCAATGAGGGCCGCGGCTACGTCCTGCGGCGGCTCATCCGTCGGGCTCTGTACATGGCGCACACGCTCGGCATCGATGAGCCACTCCTCGCCGACGTCGCCGGCAAGGTGCGCGCGCATATGGCCCCCGCGTACCCCGAGCTGCGCGAGCAGGCGGCGCTCGTAGACGGCGTCCTGGCTCAAGAAGAAGAGCGCTTCCGCCGCACGCTGGAGACCGGCCACCGGATGCTGGAGGCCGCCATTGACTTGAAGGGAAGCATCGCGCAGCAACTCCAGCGGGCGCGCCAGGGCGTTGGGCGCCCCGATCACGTCGAAGCTCCGGTGGACCCGCTGATCCGGGAGGTGCGAGCGAATATCGACGGCATCGCGTCACGCGCGGGTACGACCGACTCGGCGACTATCCGGCTGCTGCGGACAACAATCGATGCGGTCCTCCACGAGATCGGTAAGCAGTCGGATCCGCAGCCCACCTCGGATCAATTAGGCAGAGCGTCCCTGCACGTGCGCGAGATCACCGGCGCTGAAGCATTCCTGCTCTACGACACGTACGGTTTCCCTTCTGAGCTCACTCGTGAGGTGGCCGCCCGAGCGAACCTCGGCTTTGACCAAGACGGCTTCGAGGCGGAGATGGCCCGCCAGCAGCAGCGCGGCCGTGCCGCTGCTGAGTTCCGCATGCAGGCGGATGACGCTCTCTACACTTCCATTGGCGGCCGCACGGAGTTTCTCGGCTATGAGCGCACGCGCGACGCCGACGTCGTGCGGGCGCTGATCGTGGACGGCCGCGCGGCGTCGCAGGCGCAGAGCGGCGACCTCGTGGAAGTGATCCTGGAGCGCACGCCCTTCTATCCGGAAGGCGGCGGCCAGGTGGGCGATGCGGGCCGCTTGCTGGCCCCCAACGGCGAAGTGGAGATCCGCGATACGCAAGCGCGCGGTGACCTGATCGTGCACGTCGGCGGCGTGATCCGCGGTGCGCTGGCCGTTGGCGAGAGCGTCGAGGCCGTAGTCGACCGCGACCGCCGTCACGACGTCATGCGCAACCACACCGCGACGCATCTGCTGCACGCGGCGCTGCGTCAGGTTTTGGGCGAACACGTGCGCCAGGCTGGATCGCTCGTCGCACCGGATCACCTCCGCTTCGACTACACGCAGTCGGAGCCACCAGCCGCCGAACAACTCCGCGCCGTGCAGCGCCTGGTCAACGCCCGCATCCGCGATGTCGTTCCTGTCGGCGTGGACCTCATGCCCTATGACCGCGCCATCGATGAGGGAGCGGTCGCCATCTTCGGCGAGAAGTACGGCGCCGACGTGCGCGTGGTGCATATCTGCGATCCCGATCCCGCCACCCACGATTGCTTTAGCAAGGAGCTCTGCGGCGGGACGCACACGCCCACCACCGGCTTTATCGGCAGCTTCCAGATCGTCTCGGAGGGCGGCGTGGGCGCGGGGGTCCGGCGGATCGAAGCGCTCACCGGCGCCGCCGCGGAGACCTGGCAGGCCGATCGCTTGCAGCTTCTGAACGAGGCGGCGGAGATGTTGCGCAGCCCGGCGATGGATGTCCCCGCACGTCTGCGGGCGTTGCAGGAGGAGTTGGAGGGCGCTCGTCGCCGTTTGGCCGCCGCCGACCGCAGCGCTGGCGTCGGCTCCGCCGAGACATTGCTCGCGCAGGCGCAGGACGTCGATGGCGTCAAGGTGGTCGCGGGCCGCGTCGATGTCGCCTCGGTCGATGCGCTGCGCCGGACCGGCGACGAGGTCCGCCGCCGGCTCGGCAGCGGGGTGATCGTCTTGGGCGCAGTCGCCAAGGAGCGCCCCACGTTCGTGGCTATGGTCTCCGATGATCTCGTGCAGGCGGGATTGCACGCGGGACGGTTGATTAAAGAGGTCGCGGCCCGCACCGGCGGCGGTGGCGGAGGGCGGCCCGAGATGGCGCAGGCGGGCGGCAAAGATGCCTCGCGGCTCGATGAGGCGCTCGCCGCGACGCCCGAGATCGTGAGGGCCCAGCGCGCCGGCTGACGATCATGGCCGCTGATCTCGCCGACACCGTTCGAGACAAGCTGCTCCGCGCCTGGCGCCGTCTGCGCTCGTGGCTGCGCGCCGCCCGACACGGCGCCGCGCGCTCCCGCTCGGCGCTGGCCCGGCTCGTACGTGTCCTGTGGTCGCTGTTTGATCGATCGCGGCACACCGGGCGCCGCGTCCTCGCCGCGTTTGCGCGGGTGCGCGCTCGCGTGCCCAGGCGGACCCGACGCGTCGCGCCCGCTCTGCCTGCTGCGCCCGAAGCGGAGGTGGACGAAAGCGCCGACGTGCGCACGGTCCAGATCGGTCGCAACGATGACATCGCCGCGATCCGCGCCAAGCTCAGCGCCCGGCCGGGCGGTACGGTGGTGGCGCGCATACACCGCCGCAATCCGTCGCTGGGCTCGGAACTGGGCATGCGCCTGCTCCGCCGCCACGTGGATGCGACGCGGATCGGACTGATCTTGGAGACGCGCAGCAGCAAGCTGCGCCGCCTGGCGCGCAAGCAGGGGCTCCTCGTCGTCGGCTCGATGCGCGGCCGCGAGGTCCGCGACGGCCGCTTGCTCCCACGCTACCTCCGGCTCGGCGTAGTGCGGGTGCCGCTCCCCGCCTTCGGCTTCGTGATCCGCTCGCTGTCCCTGACGGCCCTCTTGCTCGGGGCGATCGTGGCGGCGGGCCTGGTCGCGCCCTCGGCCACGATCCGCCTTGCGCCCGAGCTGACGCCGGTGGACATCCCCTTGTCCGTGGTGGCCCGCGTGGTGCCCGAGGGCGAGGCGCCTGAGGAAGGCGTCCTCCCCGCGCGCCGCATCACGGTCGAAGTCGACGCCAGGGACGCGCTCGTCAGCACGGGCTTCGTCTCCGTCCCTGACGCCCCAGCCGGCGGCTCCGTGCGCTTCGCGAACCTTACGGCCTCCCAGGTCGATCTGCCCGCCGGGACGCTGGTCTCGGCAGGCAGCGGTCCGTCGTTCGGCACGCTCGCGCCCGCCACGCTGCCGGCGGGGGAGGGCGCCGCGGTTCTGGTCCTGGTGGAGGCGGAGACGCCGGGGCCCGAGGCAAACCTGGCGGCCGGGACGCCGCTCGTACCGAGCGCCGAGTTCATCGACCGCGTCAGCGTCACGCTTCCCGTCTCGCTCACGGGCGGCACCGTGCGGCGGGATCGGGGCGCGGGCCCTGCCCAGATCGATCGCCTGCGCGATACGAGTGAGCGAATCCTCCTCAACCACGGCCTCCGGGCCTTGGAGGCGCAGGCGCAAGGGCGCTTCACGTTCCACCCGGCAAGCGCGCGCCTCGAGGTGCTCCGCGAGGAGTTCGATCCGCCGCTGACCGAGCCTGCCGACGTGGTGGAGCTCACCACGGTCGGGTTGGTATCGGTGGTGGGCGTGGATCTCGATGAGATCCGCGAACTGGCCGCCCGCCGGATCCGGCGCGAGCGGGGCTCCGGCTTCGAGGTGGTGCGCGAGTCGCTGACGGCAAGCGCGCTCGGCGAGGCGACCTACGATGAAGCCCTCGACCAGATCACGTTCGATATGATGGTGCAGGGCGTCGTGGCAGCGACGATCGTGCCCCAGGCGGTCGAGCGCGCGGTGCGATGGGAGCGGCCGGGGGCGGCCGAGGAGTTGCTCAATCGTAGCCTGACTTTGCGGCGGCCGGTGCAGCTTGAGCAGACGCCGGGCTGGATGCCGCTCCTTCCGCCCTTTGGATTCCGCATCAAGGTGGAGATCCTGACGGTGGAGCCCCAGCCGGCGGAACCCGGCTAACGAACGGAGGATCCACGGCGTGCGAGTGCTGGCAATCGATCCCGGCGAGCGCTGGGTTGGCGTCGCGATCTGCGATGACGACGGACGCCTGGCGCTCCCGCTCACCACTCTCGATCGGCGCGACGAGCCGGATGGGGGCGCGGCCACCATCCGCGGGCTCCTCGGCCCGGAGGGCGCCGGCTTGGTGCTGCTGGGTGTGCCCGTCGACCCCGATGGCGTCGAGAACGCGCAGGCCGCGCGCTTTCGTCGCTACGGCGAGCGGTTGGCCGAGGCCCTCGCTCTGCCGGCCATCGCGGTCGATGAGCGCTACTCGAATCCGATAACGCCGCCGCCGGAGACACACGCGCCGCGAAGCCGGCGGCGTCGCCTCCGTCCGGCTGAGCACCGCAAGCGGCGTCAAGTTCACCACGCCACGGCCGCCGCGGCCATCCTGCAGCGCTGGCTGGACGCCGACCGGCCCACGCTCACGCCCGCTGCCGACGCCGTCGTGGAGCCCCCGCAGGGGCAGCGGTAGAGCGGCGGCGATCCATGCGCTACATCTGGCTCCTCAGCGTCTTCGTCGCCTCGGCCCTCACCGGCGTCGCCATCTTGCTCTCGATGGGCGTGCCCGGCAGCGCTTTCGGCGACGAGACCCCGGCGTCGGAGAGCGAGCCCTTGCCCCCGCGTGACGTGGTCACGGTGGTGATCCAGCCCGGCGACAGCGCGGCCGGCATCGCGGACGCCCTGGAGGAGCAGGGCGTGATCCGCTCATCGCGCCAGTTCGAGGTTTTGGCCGCCCTGCTCGGCTTCCAGGACCTGCTGAAGGCTGGCGCCTACGACTTCGAGCCGGGCATCAACACCATGGAGGTGCTGCGACGCTTGCGTGACGGCGTCACCTCCCCCTTGGTCGTGACCGTTCCAGAAGGGAAGCGGCTGGAGGAGGTCGCGGACATCCTGGCGGAGCACAATGTCGTTTCTCGCGCCGACTTCCTGGCGGCGGCCCGCAATCCCGACAACTGGCGCGGGACTTTGGCGGCCGAACGGCCGCTCGGCACATCCCTCGATGGCTATCTTTTCCCCGCCACCTATGCCTTCTCCCTGCGAGCCACCGCCGACGATGTGGTGCGGCAGTTCCTGGAGCGCTTGGATCAAGAGTTCCCCTTGGAGCGGCGACAGGATCTCGTGCGGTCGGGCGCCACCGTGCACGGAGTCCTGACCTTGGCGTCGATCGTGGAACGCGAGGCGGTCGAAAAGACGGAACGCGGCGTAATCGCCTCGGTCTTCGTCAACCGGCTGGCCCAGAACATGAGGCTGCAAGCGGACCCCACCGTGCAGTACGCGCTCGCCCAAATCCCCGGCAACGTAGAGCGCTTCGGCTACTGGAAAGAGGCCCTGACGCTCGACGACTTGCGGGTCCCATCGGCCTACAACACCTATTTCCGCGTCGGACTGCCGCTGGGCCCCATCGCCAACCCTGGCGCCGCCGCCATCGACGCGGCCATCCAGCCGGCGGCGACCACCTTCCTCTTCTTCGTCGCGCGCGGCGACGGCTCCCACGTCTTCGCCACGACCTTCGAGGAGCATCTGCGCAACGTGGAGGTGTTCCAGGGGGTGATCCTGGAGCCGGCGGACGAGGGTGAGAGCGAGGAGGCCGAATGACGGCCCGCCTCGGCGTGATCGGCCATCCCGTGGGGCACAGTGTGTCGCCCACCTTCCAGCAGGCCGCCTTGGACGCGATCGGGTTCGACGCCCGCTACGAGGCCTGGGACGTCCAGGCCGACGACCTGGCGGCGACCATCGCCACCCTGCGCGACGCCGACGCCCTCGGCGCCAACGTCACCATTCCCTATAAGGAGGCCGCCGCTCGGCACGTCGACCGGCTGCATGAGACCGCCCGCTCCGTGGGCGCGGTCAATACCATCGTCAACAGCGACGGATCGTTGGAGGGCTACAACACGGACGTGAGCGGATTCCAAACGGCCCTTCGTGAGGCGGGGATCGAACCGCGGGGCGCGCACGCGCTGCTCTGGGGTGCGGGCGGCTCGGCCCGCGCGGTGGCCTGGGCACTCATCGGGCGCGGCGTTAGAGCCATCACCATCGTCAACCGCACGCCCGCGCGCGCCGGGCGCTTGCGACACCACCTCGCCGGTCACCCCGGCGACCTGCGCCTGCGCGCTTACGCCGGCGATGACCCGGAGACGGCCGCCGCCCTGCGCGATTGTGACCTGGCGGTGAATTGCACGCCGGTTGGGATACTGGGGAGCGATAATGCGGGCGTGATGCCGTTCGACGTGAGCGCCCTGCCGCCGGGCGCGGCCGTGGTGGACCTGGTCGCGAACCCCTCCGAGACGTCGCTGGTCGCCGCCGCGCGCGGCGCCGGCCATCCGGCGCTCGGCGGCTTGCCGATGCTGGTCCATCAGGGCGCCGCCTCGTTCGAGTTGTGGACGGGGCGGCCCGCTCCCCTAGCCACGATGTTCGCCGCTGCGGAGGCGGCGATGGGGCAAACCTCCGCTCCCTTGGGAGAGGCGACGTGAGCAACGCACCCTTCATCGCCGCCATCGTGCTCTTCGTGCTCTTCGTGCTCGTTGGCATCGTCATCTTCAAGGAGGTGCGGACGCATCTCTTCTGGCGCCGGCTCGTGGACGAGGGCGACCTGGACGCCATCGGCCAGATTCTCGCCGGCGAGATCGATCGCTGGCAGGCGCAGCGCCCGCCGAAAAGGGTGAGCGCTGCTATCTGGGCTGGCGTGCAGGGCATGGAGCTGATCTACGGGACCAGACGGCTCGTGTACGTCAGCAGCACTGCCGAAGCGGAGTTCCGGCTGGTCGAGGGCAAGCGGATGCAGGTGGCGACCGCGCTCGACACCGCCTTCGCCACGGCCGCCCTTTTGATCGAGATGATCCTCTACGACGTTCCCAACCTGCGGCCGACGCATGTCCGCGTCGATGTCTACACCACCTTCCGCGACGAAAGCGGCGTTGCTGTGCCCCGGCCCATCCTTTCGCTGACTGCCGACCGTGAGACTGCCGCCCCGCTCGACTGGGACTGGGCGTCGCCCGACGAGATCATGCAGACCTTTTCCCCGCTCTACCGTCTCAGCGACTCGGGTGAGCCGCTGGCCATCGAGCTACCGCCGCCTCCGCAGCCTGTCGAGGAGGAGCGCGAGGATCTCGAGGCGGACGTGGCCGCGGGCGCCGATGCTGGTCGCTCCGCGCGGCCGCGCTGAGGAGGGATCGATGGGACGCTTCCGCTGGTTCACCGCTGGGGAGTCGCACGGTCCCGGACTCACGGTGATCATCGAGGGGCTGCCGGCCCGCGTGCCTCTCGACGAGGAGTTCATCCGCGCGCAACTGGCGCGGCGGCAGAAGGGCCACGGCCGTGGCGGGCGCATGAAGATCGAGTCTGACCATGCCCAGATCCGCGCGGGGGTCCGCCACGGCCGCACGCTCGGCAGCCCCGTCGCGCTCTGGATCGAGAACCGCGACCACGCCGCCGGCAAGGGCCCGGACGGCCGCCCCTGGACGGAGACGATGAGCCGCTCGCCCGTCGACGTGGAGGTCGGCCGCGTCACCCGCTTGCGCCCCGGTCACGCCGACCTGCCCGCCTCGCTCAAGTACGGCTTCGACGACGTCCGCGACGCGCTGGAGCGTGCCAGCGCGCGAGAGAGCGCCGCACGCGTCGCCGCCGGGGCCGTGGCCCGCCGCTTCCTGGAGGAGTTTGGGCTTCGCTTTTTCAGTCATGTGGTCCAGATCGGCGAGACCACGGCGGAGCCCGGCGACTCAGTCGACTGGGCTGCGGCCGAAGAGTCGCCCGTGCGCTGTGCCGACCCAGATGCGGCTGCCCGCATGGTCGCCGCCATCGACGCCGCCAAGGCCGATGGTGACTCCATCGGCGGCGTGGTGGAGGGGCGCGTGACTGGTGTGCCGATTGGCCTGGGCAGCCACGTGCACTGGGACCGCAAACTGGACGGGCGCTTGGCGCAAGCGCTCATGAGCATGAACGCGTTCAAGGGTGTGGAGATTGGCGCGGGCTTTCGCAGCGCCGGCCGGCGCGGCTCCCAGGTGCACGATGTGATCGCGCCCCGCGAGCAGTGGAGCGACCGCCCTTGGCCACATCTGACCAACAACCACGGCGGCATCGAGGGCGGCACGACCACGGGTGAAGACCTGATCGTGCGCGTGGCCGTGAAGCCCATCGCCACGCTCGCCAAGCCGCTCCCCTCGGTGGACCTCGACACCGGCGAGGCGGTGGAGGCGCACTACGAGCGCTCCGATGTGTGCGTGGTCCCCGCGGCTGGGGTGATCGTGGAGGCGATGCTGGCGCTGGTCTTGGCCGACGCCTTCCTGGAGAAGCACGGCGGGGACAGCCTTGCCGAGACGCGCCGAAACTTCGAGGCCTTCCAGGCCACGCTCGGCCCGCGCGCTCAGTCGGGCGGCCCGCAGACGGACGACTGATGGCGCCCGACCTGCGGCGCATCGTGCTTATCGGCTTCAGCGGCACGGGCAAGTCCGCCGTGGCGCAAGGCCTGGCGTCCCGCTTGAACCGGCGCGCGCTCGATACCGACGCTCTCATCGAGGAGGCGGCGGGTCGCCCCATCACCGAGATCTTCGCGCGCGAGGGCGAGGCTGCCTTCCGCTCCCGCGAGCGCGATGCGGTCCGCCGCGCCGCCGCCGAACGCGACGTCGTTGTCGCCACGGGCGGCGGCGCTTTCATGGACGCCGGGAGCCGGCGGCTGCTCGCCGACGACGGACTGGTCGTGGCGCTGGAGGCTCGCGTCGACACGATCGCCGTGCGCACCGGCACGACCGGGGCGCCCGACGTCCGGCCCCTGCTGGCCGCCCCCGACTCGCTCGCACGCATCCGCGACCTCAAGGCGGCACGACAACCCTTCTACGCCTTGGCCGACCTCACCGTGCGCACCGATGCGCTCGACGTGGACGCCGTGGTCGACGAGATCGTCTCCGCGCTCAACCGCCATGACCCGCGGGCGCTGCGCTCCCAAGCCCGCCTCGATGCCATCGCCGCCGGCCCCGGCCTTCTCAGCACGGCTCCGCCCGATTTCGGTGGCCACGTGGCCTGCACTGTGCGGGCGCGTGACGGCTTCTACCCCGTCTTCGTGGGTTGGGGACTGCTGGAGCGCCTGCCGGAGAAACTCGACGCCGTCGGCCTCAGCGGCGATGGGGGGGCTAGTCTCTTCCTGGTCGCGGACGCTTCGGTGCTCGACACCTTGGGAGAGCCCGTCCTGGCGACGCTTCGCTCCGCCGGACGCGAGGTGCGCGTTCTCGCCGTCCCGCCCGGCGAAGCGAGCAAGAGCCTCGATCAACTGGCCCGCATCTACGACTGGCTGGCGCGGGAGCGCGCCGAGCGCGGCGACGCGGTGCTGGCGCTGGGCGGTGGCGTGGTGGGCGATCTGGCCGGGACCGCCGCCGCGACCTACCTGCGCGGCATGGCGCTCGTCCACCTCCCGACCACGCTCCTCGCCATGGTCGATGCCTCCATCGGCGGCAAGGTGGCGATCGACCTGCCTGCGGGCAAGAACTTGGTCGGCGCCTTTCATCCGCCCCGCGCCGTGGTCGCGGACGTCGCCACGCTGACCTCCTTGCCGGATCGGGAGCGCCGCGCGGGCTTCGCCGAGGTGATCAAGCACGCCTGGATCCGCGACCCCGCCATGCTCGACGACCTCGAGCGCGACGCCGCCTCATTCCTTGCTCTCGGCGATGACGGCGCTGACCGCGATCGCCTCGTCGACCTCGTTGCCCGCAACGCCGCGATCAAGGCGGCGATCGTCTCCGCCGACGAGCGGGAGGCGCAGCTCCGCATGATCCTCAACTACGGCCACACCATCGCCCACGCTCTGGAGGTGGCCACCGGCTATGAGCGCCTCCTCCACGGCGAGGCGGTCGGCGTGGGGCTGCTCGGCGCGGCGATGATCGCCGGACGCCTCGGCCTGCTGGATAGTGCGATCGTTAGTCGCCACCGCACGCTCCTTAATCGCTTCGGTTTGCCTTCATCCGCCTCTGGAGTCGACCCCGACGCGGTCGAGAGCGCGATCTTCAGCGATAAGAAGGTGCGCGGCGGCGTAGTCCAGTGGGTGCTGCTGGAGGAGCCCGGCCGCCCCGTGATCCGCGCCGACGTGCCCGCCGAGTTGATGCGGGAGGTCCTAGCGGATTTGACGGCTGACGCCGATCGCCCGTGATGCGGATGGGTAGGGTAGGGTGGCCGTGGCCGACGATGATGTGACGCTGGGTGTCGTGCGTCTCAGGGTGCACGTGCAGGGTCGCGTGCAGGGCGTGGGCTACCGCGACTTCTGCGTCCGCATCGCCCGCGACCTCGGCCGCCCGGGCGGGCGCCTCACCGGCTACGCCGCCAACTTGGACGACGGCCGCACGCTGGAGGTGGTGGCGGAGGGCCCGCGCGACCTGCTGCGGCAACTGCTGACCGAACTAAGGACAGGCCCCGGTGGGGCCCACGTGGTCAAGGTCGAGCCCCGCTGGGGCCCCGCCTCCCGCGAGTTCGAGCGCTTCACCATGCGCTAGGCGCCTACCCCTGCATCGCCTTCGCCGCCTCGATGATCCCCTGCAGCGCCTTGTCCAGGTCGGACAGCGGGGTGATCTCGATCTCCATGAACGGCCCCAGCGGGAACTCGTTCATGATCGCTTCCAGCTCCTCGTGCGAGTCCACGTTCAAGATCCCGCCCCCGCCTTGCAGCCCGGCGAAGTTCCACATCCGCTCCAGCTTCCCGCTGGCCCGGTACTTCTGGGCCCACCCCAGCAGGGCCTCGAACATCGGCGCCACCATCTCCGGCGGCATCGGATCCCGCATCATTGTCTTCAACAGGAACTCCATTGGACTGTAACCTCCCTCTCTTGCGCGGCGATTCCGCACCGCTCGGCCCTCTAATCGACGGGATGCTCCCACGCCAGCATGATCACGTCCACCTCCTCGCCCGGGTTCACCTGCTCGCGCTCCTCCGGGCAAATCGCCAGCCCGTTGGCCAGCGCCAACGACGTCAGCACCCCCGACCCCTGCGGCCCCGTCAGCCGCGCGTGCCAGCGCCCGTCGTCGCCCTGTCGCACAATCACCCGGGCGTACACCCGACGCCCGTCCGTGTTCACGATCGCCTCGTCCGCCACCGCCCGAATCATCGGGCGCGGCGTCACCTTCCGCCCCAGCATTTTGAAGATCGCCGGGCGGCCGAACAGCTCGAACGCCAGCAGCGATGACACCGGGTTTCCGGGCAGGCCGATGTGCGGCACCGAGCGCCCGTCCGCCGCCTCGAACGTCCCGAACGCCAGCGGCTTGCCCGGCTTCATCCGCACGGTCCAGAAGTCCACCTGCCCCTCGGAGGCCAGCACCTCTTTGACCACGTCGTAGTCGCCCCGCGACACGCCCGCCGACGTCACCACCATGTCCGCCGCCAGCGCCTCGCGGATCTTGTCCCGCAGCGCCTCCACCGTGTCCCGGGCGATCCCCAGGCGCACGGGAACGCCGCCGTGCTCGTGCACCAGCGCCGCCAGCCCGGCCGCGTTGCTGTCGTAGATCTTGCCCGGCGCGGGCGGCTGCCCCGCCTCCAGCAACTCGTCCCCCGTCGACAGGATCGCCACACGCGGTCGCCGGATCACTACCGCATCCGCGATCCCCATCGACGCCAGCACGCCGATCTGCGCCGCCCGCAGCACCGCCCCTGCCTCCAGGATCCGCGCGCCCCGGCGCACGTCCTCCCCGCGACGGCGGATGTTGGCGCCCGGCTTCGCCTCCTTCAGCACGCCCACCTCGGCGGGCGCGGCCTGCGCCTGCCCCGGCGCGCGCAGCCCCTCTTCGTCCGTCTCTTCGAACGGCACAATGCTGTCCGCGCCGGCGGGAACGGGCGCCCCGGTCATGATCCGCACGGCCTCCCCTGCCCCCACGCTCCCCTCGAAGAGATAGCCCGCCGCCAGCTCTCCACGGACCCGCAGGCGCAGCGGACGCGCCGCGCCCGCGCCGGACGTGCTGGCCGCCTGCACGGCGTAGCCGTCCATGGCCGTGTTGTCGAGCGGAGGGATGTCGAACGGCGCGACCACGTCCTCCGCCAGCACCTGGCCGCCCGCCTCGTCGATCGGCCGGCGCTCGGGGGGCATCACCTCGCAGAGGGCCAGGATGCGCGCCAGCGCCTCCTCAACCGGCAGCATGTCTGCGGCGGGCGCTGCTTTCTGGGTCATCGTCGCGCTCTCGGCGTCAGCTCAGCTGCACGGTGAGGCAGGTCGTGGTGCGCTTGACGCCGGCCACGCTCTGGATCCCCTCGGTGATGCAGCGTCCCAATTTGTTCAGGTCGTCGGCCTCCAGGAGGCAGATCACGTCGTAGGGACCGGTCACCGTGTCGACGCCGACCACGGCGGCTTCGGGGTGTTTGAGGGCGCGCAGCGCCTCGCTCACGCTCTTGGCGGCGCCCACCTCCGCTTCGATCAGGACGTAGCTCTTGAGCGACATGCTCTATTCCCTCCGCTCGCTGCCTGCCCTGTCCGGCATCGTACCAGCCGCGCCCCGGCGCGCGGGTCGATTGACCGGCCGCGAAAGCCGTTTGTACGGTGGCCCGGGATGAGCGACACAGACCTCACCACTCTTGAGCGCGAGGCGCTCACCGCGCTGGCCGCCGCCGCTGACCTCGCCGCGGTCGATGCCTGGCGCCTCCGCTTCTTGGGCCGCAGGGGGGACGTCACAGCCGTCCTGCGTGGCCTCGGCGGCCTGCCCGCGGAGGAGCGCCGGCGCGCCGGCCTGCAGGCCAACAGCCTCAAGACCCGGCTGGAAGCGGCGCTGAAGCAGCGTCGCGGGCAGCTGCAGCCGCCCCAGGGCGCCGCCGGCGACGCGCTGGGCATCGACGTCACCCTGCCCCCCCGCCCCCTGCCCCAGGGCCATCTCCATCCCAT
This sequence comes from Dehalococcoidia bacterium, assembly GCA_963663235.2. Taxonomy (GTDB): domain Bacteria; phylum Chloroflexota; class Dehalococcoidia; order Bin125; family Bin125. The sequence goes on along the minus strand of CAXXNO010000006.1, from coordinate 295,664 downwards.
CACCCTCACCTTGCGGGAGATCGAGCGCGCCTTCCGCGACATGGGCTTCGACGTGATGGAGGGCCCGCAGGTCGAGTGGGACCGCTACAACTTCGAGCGCCTGCGCATCCCCCAGGACCATCCCGCGCGCGACATGTGGGACACCCTCTGGATCGACTACGAACGCGACGGCGCGCGGCCCATGCTGCTGCGCACGCACACCTCGCCCATGCAGATCCGCGTGATGGAGCGGCGTCAACCGCCCATCCGGGCGATCTTCCCCGGCACTTGCTACCGCTACGAGGCCACCGACGCCACGCACGAGTGGATGCTCACCCAGGTCGAGGGCCTGGTGGTCGATGAAGGCGTGAGCTTCGCCAACCTCAAGGGCACTCTGGAGGCGTTCGTGCACCGCCTCTTCGGTCCCGATGTCGAGGCCCGCTTCCGCTGCGACTACTTCCCCTTCGTCGAGCCCGGCGCGGAGGTCGCCATCCGCTGGCGCGACGGCCGCTGGATCGAGCTCCTCGGCGCCGGCATGGTGCACCCGGAGATCCTGGCCGCCGCCGGCTACGACGCCGATCGCTACACCGGCTTCGCCTTCGGCATCGGCGTGGAGCGCACCGCCATGCTGCGCTATGGCATCCACGACATCCGCTACTTCTACCAAAACGACCTGCGCTTCTTGGAGCAGTTCTAGGACGCGGCTGCCGTCATGAAAGTCCCCCTCCGCTGGCTCGCCGAATACGTGGACCTCACCCTCCCCGTGGAGGACCTCGCCCACCGTCTCACGATGGCGGGTGTGGAGGTGGAGCGGATCGAGCGCAGCGGCGGCGATTGGGACAACGTCTACGTCGGCCTCGTTACGGCGGTGACGCCCCATCCCAACGCGGACCGCCTGCGGCTGGCCACGATCGACACCGGCCGTGGGGAGCCGCAGATCGTTGTCTGCGGCGCGCCCAACGTGGCTGAGGGCCAGAAGGTCGCCTTCGCCGTCGAGGGCGCCACCCTCATCGACGCCCACTCCGGCGAGCGCCGCAAGCTCAAGCGCTCCACCATCCGCGGCGTGGAGTCGGCAGGCATGGTCTGCTCCAACCGCGAGCTGGGCATCTCCGACGAGCACGATGGGATCCGGGTCCTGCCGGACGACCTCACCGTCGGTACGCCGCTGACCGAGGCTTTGGGGCAGACGGTGCTCGACCTCAGCCTCACGCCCAACCGCCCCGACCTCTTTGCGGTGCTCGGCGTGGCCCGCGAGGTGGCGGCGCTGACGGATCGCCCCGTGCGCTCGCCCTCGGCCGACTATCCTGCCGCCGCTCCGCCGATCGAGGAGAGCGCCGGACTATCAATCGAGGCCCCCGACCTCTGCCTGCGATACGTGGCCGCGCTGGTCCGCAACGTGAAGGTGGCGCCTTCGCCTGACTGGCTTCAGCAGCGCCTCCAGTCGGCCGGGATGCGGCCGATCTCCAACATCGTCGATGTCTCGAACTTCGTGATGCTGGAAACGGGCCAGCCGCTCCACGCCTTCGACTTCGACAAGCTCGCCGGGGCTCGCATCGTCGTGCGCCGCGCGCGAGCCGAGGAGTCGCTGCACCTCCTGGACGGGACCGAGCGCCGCCTGGCCGCTGACCAGCTGGTGATCGCGGACGCGGAGCGCGCGCTCGCGGTGGCGGGGGTGATGGGCGGTGGCGATTCGGAGGTGTCGCGCGGCACGACGACGGTGCTGCTGGAATCGGCGAACTTCCACGGCCCCAGTGTGCGCCGCACGGCGGCGGCGCTGAAGCTGCGCACCGAAGCCTCGACCCGCTTCGAGAAGGGGCTGAACCCCGATCTGGCGCTGGAAGCCGCGCGACGGGCGACCCAGCTGCTGGTCGAGATCGGCGGGGGCGAAGCGCACGCGGGCTTCCTCGATGCCTACCCCGGCCGCCGCGACCCAGTTGTGATCGACGTACCGGCCAAGCGCCTCCACCAAGTCCTCGGCGTCGACCTCCCGCGCGAGCGCATCGTGGGCACGCTCGCGCGGCTCGGCTTCGCGGTCACGGATTCGCCCGACGGCTACGCGGTCACGGCGCCGTTCTGGCGCTCCGACGTGACCATCGCGGACGACGTCGCGGAGGAGGTCGCCCGCATCGTCGGCTACGACGTGCTGCCCAGCGCGCCGCTCACCGGGACCATCCCCGAGCCGCAGCCGCAGCCCCTGCGCCGGGTGATGGCCGAGGCCCGCGATGCCCTGGCCGCCGCGGGCCTCGTCGAGGTGATCAACTACGCGCTCTCCAGCGCCGACGCCATCGAGCGCGTCCAGCCGCTCACTTCAATCTCGGAGACGCCGCCCCTCGGGGTGGCCAATCCCATGAGCGCGGAGCGCACGCTGTTGCGCACTACGCTGCGACCCGGGTTGTTGGACACCTACGCGGCCAATCGTCGACACCAGCGCGGCCCCATCGGCCTCTTCGAGGTCGGGCGGCTCTTCCTGCCACGCGACGGCGATCTGCCCCTGGAGCGGACGCTCGCGGCGGCGCTCTACGGCGGGCCGCTCGCCCCAGCCGCACCGGGCGCTGAGCCGCGGCTGCTCGACTTCTTCGATGCCAAAGCGATCGTCCAAGCGCTGGCGGCTGCGATGCGCCTCGACCTCGACTACGAGCCTTCGGAGGACCCGGCCCTGGTGCCGGGGCACGCCGCCGCGCTGCGGCTCGATGGGGACTCGGTGGGCCTGTTGGGGCAGGTGCATCCAGACGTCTGCGCGCGCTTCGAAATCGACGACGAGGTCTACCTGTTCGAGCTGGATTTGGACGCGCTCGCCTCACGCCCGCGGCCCGCTCCTCGGTTCGTGGAGCCCAGCCGCTTCCCCGCGGTGGCCGAAGACCTGGCCGTGGTGGTCGATGAAGCCACGCCGGCGGCGGCCGTGGAGCGCGTGCTGCTGCGACAGAAGTTGGTGGAGTCCGCCGCTCTCTTCGACGTGTACGCCGGCGCACCGATCCCCGAGGGCAAGAAGTCCCTGGCCTTCGCCATTAACTACCGTGCCCCGGACCGGACCTTGACCGAGGCGGAAGTGGCGCGCGCCCGCACCGGCATCGTGCGGCTGCTGCAAAAAGAACTGGGCGCGTCGATTCGGGACCAGTGAGGCGCTAGGAGGGCAGCGCGGCCTTCGCCTGCGCCACAATTTGGGCGAACGTCTCCGGCTCACGCACAGCCAGGTCCGCCAGTATCTTCCGGTCGATCTCAATCTCGGCTCGCCGCAGACCGTGGATCAGGGTGCTGTAGCTCAGCCCGTGCAGGCGCGCGCCCGCGTTGATCCGCTGGATCCAGAGGCGTCGGAAGTCGCCCTTGCGATCGCGCCGGTCTCGGTACGCGTAGGTCAGGGAGTGCAGGCGGGACTCACTGGCCCGACGAAAGAGCCGGTGGCGGACGCCGTGGTGCCCCTTGGTCTCGGCGATCAGTTTCTTGTGTCGGCGGCGGCTCTGCGGTCCGCCCTTGACTCTCGGCATCGGTCTGGCTCCTCAGGCGCTAGCGGCCCGTGCCGTACGGCAGCAGCTTGCGCACCATCTTGCGGTACCCCCGGCTGGCCACGGGGTGCATGTCGCCCATGGCGAAGAGTTGGCGCTTGTTCTTCTTCATCTTGTTGTGACCGCGGTGGCCCTTCATCCGCATCACCTTGCCCGACCCGGTGAGCGCCATCCGCTTCTTCGTCCCGCGGTGCGTCTTCATTTTCGGCATGCGCGCTCCGCTACCCCTCCTGCTGGCCGCTGGTCACCGCTTCGGTGTCGGCCTCGCTGCCGTCGTCGGCGCGTTCGCGCTCTCGCGCGAGCGCCGCGGATTTGACCTTGTCCTCCGCCACGATCACGCTCATGAAGCGCCCCTCCATGCCGATCGGCTTCTCGATCACCAGCGGGATCCCGGCCTCGTCCAGACGCTGCATCACCTGCTCGATCAACGCCCGCCCGATCTCCGGGTGTGTGATCTCGCGGCCCCGGAACATCACCGTGATCTTGAGCTTGTCCCCGTCCGCCAAGAGCTTGTGCGCCGTGCGCAACTTGAAGTCGATGTCGTGCTTGCCGATCTTCGGCTTCATCGTCACTTCGCGCAGCACGACGCCCTTCTGCTTCTTGCGGCCCTCGCTCTTCCGCTTCGCCTGCTCGTACTTGAACTTTCCGTAGTCCAGGAACCGTGTCACCGGCGGGCTCGCGCTGGGCGCCACCTCGACCAGGTCCACGCCCTGCTCGCGCGCCATCGTCAGCGCTTGCTCGGTCGGCAGGACGCCTAGTTGCTCGCCGTCCACGCCGATGACGCGGACCTCGCGGACACGGATCTGTTCGTTGACGCGGTGGTCGCGAGCGGCCAGGGGCATTCTCCATCGGCGCGGCGCTTCGACCGTCAGCGAGAGCCGAGTGCGCCACTCGGCCTCGGCGTCTCATGCTAGCAACCGGCAAAATCGGCGGTCAACCGGCTAGGCCGCGCCGTTCGTCTCCTCAGCACCCAGGTGGATTGTCAGCAGCGGATCGCCCTGGTTGACCGTCTGCTCCACGCTCACGGAGACCTCGGTCACCGTGCCCTCCGCCGGGGCGCGGATCTCGTTATTCATCTTCATGGCCTGGATCACCAAGAGGCTGTCGCGCTGGGCCACCTGATCGCCCGGCCGCACCAGAACCTCCAGCACCACGCCCGTCATGGGCGCGCGCACCACCAGCTCGCCTGCCTCCAGCGCGTCCGCGGCAAGCTCCCCCGCCCCCGGACGCCGCCGTGTCACCACCCAGCTGTCCGCCCCGATAATGAGCCGCAGCGCCGGCCCCTCCCGCTTGATCAGCACCTCGGTCGCATGGTGGTCCAGCACCAGCTCGTACAGCGGCCCCTCCCCCACCTGCTGCAGTTCCACGGCGTGCTCCACGCCATCGAGCCGCAGTGACAGCGAATCGCCCTCCACCTCCGTGAACTCGACTTCGCGCAGCCGCTCCCCTACCTGGAGCGTTAGCTTCTTCGCCATCCCTGCTCCATAACGCCGCGCTGCCCGCGCGGCCGCCGCGCCCAGGCGCTGAGCCGCTGCCCGTCGCGCTCCCGAGACGGCTCGCGCTGGGCCCATGTCCCGGAATCGTGAAGATATGCCGCCGCGGCCAGCGCGGCGATGTCGGCGCGGTCGGGCCCGTCCGGAGGGCTGAGGGAGAACTCCTGCTCCACATAATCCGTATGGAAATCACCGGCGATGAACCGGGCATCTTGCAGCATCCCCGTGTGGAACGGCACGTTCGTCTGCAGCCCCACCAGGCGGAACTCCGCCAACGCCCGTAGCATCCGTCGGCGGGCCTCCTCGCGATTGTGCCCCCAGACCACAATTTTCGTCAGCAGCGGATCGTAGTGCACGCTCACCGGCATCCCGTTGTACAGACCGCTCTCAATGCGGATCCCCGGGCCGGCGGGCTCCCGGTAGTGGTGCACCATCCCCGTGCTGGGCAGGAACTGGTTGTAGGGATCTTCGGCCGCCACCCGGCACTCCATCGCCCAGCCGCGCATCTGTAGATCGTCGTCCCCATACCCCAGAGGTTCCCCTCCGGCGATGCGCAACTGGTCCACGGCCAGGTCCACGTCCCACACCAGCTCCGTGACCGGATGCTCCACCTGCAACCGCGCGTTCATCTCCAGGAACGCGAACTGATCGTTGTCGTAGACCAGACACTCCACCGTGCCCGCGTTCGTGTAGCCGCTCACCTCAACCACCTTGCGCGCCGCCGCGCGCATCCGCGCCCGCAGTTCCGGCGTCACGATCGGTGACGGACACTCTTCGATTAACTTCTGCCGCCGGCGTTGGATCGAGCACTCCCGCTCGCCGACCGTGGCGACGTTGCCGTGCTCGTCGGCGATCACCTGGATCTCCACGTGCCGCACGGGCCGCAGGAGCTTTTCCACGTAGAACGCGTCGTCGCCGAAGGCCGAGAGCGACTCTTGCTGGGCGTTGATGATCGCGCGGGCCAACTCCTCGGCGCAGCCCACCTCGCGGATCCCTTTGCCGCCACCCCCGGCGGAGGCCTTGATCAACACGGGATAGCCGATCTCGTCGGCGACCCGCGCCGCCTCCTCCGCGTTGTGGACTGGCTCGGTCGTCCCGGGGATCAGCGGGACCTCCGTCCCCGCCAGCGCGCGGCGCGAATCCAGCTTCGTCCCCATCTTGTCCATCGTTTCCGGCGATGGCCCCACGAACGTGAGCCCCTGGTCCCGGCAGGCGCGGGCGAATGCGGCGTTCTCGGACAGGAAGCCGTAGCCGGGGTGGATCGCCTCGGCCCCGGCGCGACGCGCAACGTCCAGCAGGCGCTCGACGTTGAGGTAGCTCTGCGCCGCCTCGGCCGGCCCGATCGCGTACGCCTCGTCCGCGTAGCGCACGTGCGGCGCCGCTCGATCCACCTCCGAGTACACGGCGACCGACTGGATGCCGAGGTCTCGGCAGGCACGGACCACCCGCAGCGCAATCTCACCGCGGTTGGCGATGAGAACCTTCTTAAGCGGCGGCTTCGAGTCAGATGCGCTCACAGGCCTCCAGCTTCGTTGCAGGCGCCATGATAGCGGTCGGATAGGCGAGGGGGCATTGGGCCGAGTGTGGGCTGCGCTACTGGCGCCGTTGCACTTCCTCCAGCAGCCGCGTTTGCACCTCGCCTACGGGGAGCGCGCCCAGGTCCTCCCCGTCGCGACGCCGCACCGCCACCGCCTCCGCCTCCTGCTCGCGATCGCCCACCACCAGCATGTAGGGCACCTTCTCCAACTGCGCATCGCGGATCTTCGCGTTCATTCGCTCCTTGCGCCTGTCGACCTCGGCGCGTAGCCCGGCGGCCCGAAGGCGGCTCGCCACCTCCTCGGCGTACGCCATGTGCCGGTCGGCGATCGGGATGAGCCGCGCTTGCACGGGTGCCAGCCACAGCGGAAAGGCCCCGCCGTAATGCTCGATCAACACCGCGAAAAAGCGCTCCATGCTCCCCAGCAGCGCGCGATGCACCATGTACGGGTTGTGCTCCTGCCCGTCCTCGCCGATATAGGTGATGCCGAAGCGCCGGCCCATGTTGAAGTCGAACTGCACGGTGGTGAGCTGCCACTCGCGGTCGAGCGCATCCACCACCTTGAGGTCGATCTTGGGGCCGTAGAACGCACCGCCCCCTTCGTCCACGGAGTAACCCACCCCCGCGGCATCCAGGGCGCGGTGCAGCGCGGCCTGCGCGGTCTCCCACTCCTGGGGCTCCCCTACCGCCTTCTCCGGCCGCGTCGATACGAACGCGGTGAACTCCGCGAACCCGAACGTGCGCAACATCTCCACGGAGAAGCGCACCACCTCAATGATCTCGTCCTCCACCTGCTCGGGGGTGCAGAAGATATGCGCATCGTCCTGCGTGAAGCCGCGCACGCGCAGCAGACCGTGCAGGACGCCCGAACGCTCGTAGCGGTAGACCGTGCCCAGCTCACCCAGGCGTAACGGCAGCTCCCGGTACGATCGCAGCCGGCTGCGGTAGATCATGATGTGGAAAGGACAGTTCATCGGCTTCGCGTAGTAGTCCTCCCCGTCCATCTCCATCGGCGCGTACATGCTCTCTTTGAAGAAGTCCAGATGCCCGCTGGTCTCCCACAACCGCGCCTTGCCGAAGTGCGGCGTGTACACCAACTCGTAGCCACCCTCCAGGTGCGCCCGCCGCCAGTAGTCCTCTACCTCCATCCGCAGGCGCGCCCCCTTGGGGTGCCACAGAACCAGCCCCGGACCGACGTCGTCCTGCAGCGAGAAGAGATCCAACTCGCGCCCCAGCCGTCGATGGTCGCGCCGCTCCGCTTCCTCCAGATGCCGCAGGTAGGCCTCAATCTCCTCCTGCGTCTCGAAGAGCGCGCCGTACACGCGCTGGAGTTGCGGCCGCTTCTCGTCGCCCCGCCAGTACGCGCCGGCCACGTGCATGATCTTGAACGGCCCGATCTCGGACGTATCGCCCACGTGCCCGCCGCGACAGAGATCGGTGAAATCCGCGTGCGTGCACAGCCCCACCTGGTCCTCGCCGAATTCGTCGATCAGTTCCAGTTTGAACGGCTGCTCCGCGTACCGCGCCCGCGCTTCCGCCGTCGGCACCAGCCGCCACACGAACGCATGCGCCTTCGCCATCTCTTCGCGCATCCGCCGCTCGATGATCGCCAGGTCGTCCGGCGTGAGCGACCGCGGGAGCAGAAAATCGTAGTAGAAGCCCGTGTCGATGGGCGGCCCGATCGCCAGCTTGCCGTCCGGAAACATCTCCAGGACCACCTGCGCCAGCACGTGCGCCGCTGAGTGGCGCATCCGTCGCAGCCGCTCGTCGCGGTCCGCTGGGGCCGTGTCGGGGGTCGCTTGCGCCATCGTCAACCCTTCACGCCCTTCCTGAGAAGGGACCGCTGGCGTCGCGTCTCCGGGGCGAGGGAAACGGCCGGTGGTGGGCGATACTGGACTCGAACCAGTGACCTCTGCGATGTCAACGCAGCGCTCTAGCCGACTGAGCTAACCGCCCGCGCATCGTCCGCTCGATGCTAACAACGGCTCGGCGAAGGGGTCAATTTGCCCGCCCCCGGGCCCGGATGAAACGCCACGGCCGCCCCGGCGCCCGCTCGATGGCCCGCGCGATGCTAGGATCGGCGGGAGGCCGGTCGGCGTGGGCCGCTAGCTCAATTGGCAGAGCAGCTGACTCTTAATCAGCAGGTTGTAGGTTCGAGTCCTACGCGGCTCACCACATCCCTCCCGGGCCGGCGCTCCGCGCCCGGACCTGGGGAAGTGTCGGAACTGGCAGACGAGCATGATTTAGGATCATGTGCCGCAAGGCGTGGGAGTTCGAATCTCCCCTTCCCCACCACCCAGCCGCCCGCACGGCGATGCCTCTGCAAGGCCGGGACCCATGACGAAACTCCTTGAGATCATGGACCTGCGCACCTCCTTCTTCACCGCCGCGGGCGAGGTCAAGGCGGTGAACGGCCTCTTCTTTGACCTGCTGGAGGGCGAGACCGTCGGACTCGTCGGCGAGAGCGGAAGCGGCAAGAGCGTGGCCGCCCTCTCGCTCCTGCGCCTCATCCCCAGCCCGCCCGGCCGCATTGTGGGCGGCGAGGTGCGATTCCAAGACGAGGACATCCTGCGCGTGGACGATGCCCGTCTGCGTCAGATCCGCGGCAACGAGATCGCCATGATCTTCCAGGAGCCCATGACCTCCTTGAACCCGGTGATGACCGTCGGCCGGCAGATCACGGAGGCGCTGGAGCTGCACAAGGGCATGAAGGGCGCGGCGGCCAGGAGACGCGCCGCCGAGCTGCTCGAGATGGTGGGGATCCCCTCCGCCGAGGAACGTCTCAACGATTACCCGCATCAGTTTTCGGGCGGCATGCGCCAGCGAGTCATGATCGCCATGGCCCTCTCCTGCGATCCCAAGATCCTCCTCGCCGACGAGCCCACCACCGCCCTGGACGTCACCATCCAAGCGCAGGTGTTGGAGCTCCTGGCCCGTTTGACCCACGAGCTCGGGGCCGCGGTGATCCTCATCACCCACAACCTTGGCGTCGTCGCCCGCTACGCCGACCGCGTGCACGTGATGTACGCGGGGCGCATCATCGAGAGCGCGCCGGCCGCCGAGATCTTCGCCCGCCCGCGGCACGCCTACACCCTCGGGCTGCTGGAGTCGGTGCCCCGCCTCGACGCGGGCCTGGCTCGGCTGGTCCCCATCGAAGGCGTGCCACCCGACCCCATCAACCTGCCGCCCGGCTGTGAGTTCGCCCCCCGCTGCCGCTTCGCGACCGACGTCTGCCGCGACGAGCGGCCCGATCTCCGTGAGCAGGCCCAAGGCCACTTCGCCGCCTGCCACCACGCGGACCAGGTGCTGGCGGCCGCCATGGAGCAGCGCGCCCCTGGGGCGGCCGTCGCCTCACCCGGCAGCCCCGCTCCATGACCGCCGATGCATCCGCCGACGCTGCGGCGCCTGTGACCGCGGACGCTAGGGCTTCCGCTCCGCCTGCCCCTCGCACGGGACCCAGCAATCAGCCGCTAATCCAGGTCGAGGATCTGAAACTCTACTTCCCGGTCAGGTCCGGCATCTTGTTTCAGCGCAAGGTGGCCGACAGCAAGGCCGTCGACGGGATCTCGTTCACCATCCGCGACGGCGAGACGCTCGGCCTCGTCGGCGAGTCCGGCTGCGGCAAGACCACCGCCGGCCGGGCGATTCTGCAGCTCTACCGGCCCACCGCGGGACACGTCTGGTTGCACCAGCGCCGCGACGCCACCGCCGCCGCGCCGGACGGCCGCGTGGACCTCACGACGCTCAAAGGCCGGCGGCTCCGTGCCTACCGCCGCCGCATGCAGATGATCTTCCAGGACCCTTACGCCTCCCTGAACCCGCGCATGACGGTGGGCGGGATCGTCGGGGAGCCGCTCGCCATCCACGGGCTCCACAAGGGCAGGCGCAAGGAGCGCGTCGCGCAGCTGCTGGAGACGGTGGGCCTCAACCCGCACCTCGCGGGGCGCTTCCCCCACGAGTTCTCCGGCGGGCAGCGCCAGCGGGTGGGGATCGCGCGCGCCTTGGCGGTGGAGCCTTGGTTCGTGGTGGCGGACGAACCTCTCTCCGCACTCGATGTCTCGATCCAGGCGCAGATCATCAACCTCCTGCAGGATTTGCAGGATCGCTTCCATCTCACCTTCCTCTTCATCTCCCACGACTTGGCGGTGGTCCGCCATATCAGCCACCGGGTGGCGGTGATGTACCTGGGCAAGATCGTGGAGCTGGCGGACAGCGAAGCGCTTTACCGCAACCCGCTGCATCCCTACACGCAGGCGCTGCTGTCCGCCGTGCCCATCCCTGACCCGGGCCTGGAGCGCCGCCGCGAGCGCATCGTGCTCTCCGGCGACATCCCCAGCCCCCTCCACCCCCCGCCTGGCTGCACCTTCCACACCCGCTGTCCGCTCGCCATCGATATCTGCCGCACGGTCGAGCCCGAGTGGCGGGAGCTGCGCCCCGGCCACGGCGTGACCTGCCATCGCGCTGAGGAGAGCATCGTCTGAGCCTGCGCGCTGGTGGCCTGCGCCGCCTCTCCCTGCCGCGCGAAGGTGATACGATCACGTCCGCATGGAGCGCGATCCCTCTCGCAACCGCGTCCGCAACTTCTGCATCATCGCCCACATCGACCACGGGAAATCGACCCTGGCGGACCGCATGCTGGAGATCACCGGCACCGTCGGCCCGCGCGACATGGCCGACCAGGTGCTCGACTTCATGGACTTGGAGCGGGAGAAGGGCATCACCATCAAGGCCCGGGCGGTGCGCATGACCTACGCCCCTCCCGACGGCGCACCGCTGCAGCTGAACCTGGTGGACACGCCCGGCCACGTCGACTTCACCTACGAGGTGTCGCGCACCTTGGCCGCCGTCGAGGGCGCGCTGCTGGTGGTGGACGCCGCCGCGGGCATCCAGGCCCAGACGCTGGCCAATGTCTACCTCGCTCTCGAGCAAAATCTCACCATCATCCCCGTCGTGAACAAGATCGACCTTCCGGTGGCGCAGCCCGAACAGGTCACGCGCGAGCTGGTGGATGTGATGGGCTTCGATGCCCGCGACGTGCTGTACGTCTCCGCCAAGACCGGGGAGGGCGTGCCCGCGTTGCTCGATGCGATCGTCGAGCGCGTCCCGCCGCCCCGCGGCGATCCAAGCGCCCCGCTCCGCGCGCTCATCTTCGATTCCGAATACGACTCCTACAAAGGTGTGGTGGCCTACGTGCGCGTGGTGGACGGCTCCATCGCGGCCGGTGTGCCCCTGCGCCTCTTCGCCTCGCAGCGACGCTTGGAGCCCCTGGAAGTCGGGACCTTCCGCCCGCAACTCACGGCGCTTCCCCGGCTCCAGGCGGGGGAGGTGGGCTACGTCGCCACCGGCCTCAAGGACGTCGGCGAGGTGCGCGTCGGCGACACCATCACCGAGCGGACGCGCCCCGCCTCCACCCCCCTGCCCGGCTATGCCGAGGCCAAGCCCATGGTCTTCGCCGGCCTCTACCCTGCCCAGTCCAGCGACTACCCCACGCTCCAGGCCGCGCTGCAGAAGCTCCGCCTCAGCGACGCTTCCCTCCACTACCAGCCGGAGAGCTCGCCTGCCCTCGGCTTCGGCTTTCGCATGGGCTTCCTCGGCCTGCTGCACATGGAGATCGTCCAGGAGCGTTTGGAGCGCGAGTACGACGTCGAGCTCGTCTTCACGGCCCCCTCCGTCGAGTATGAGGTGCAAACCACCGCCGGCGACGTGCGCCGCATCGATAACCCGGCCGATCTGCCGGACCCCAGCCGCATCGCCGAGGTGCGCGAGCCCTGGGTGCGCATCAGCGTGATCACCCCGGACCGCCACGTGGGGGCCGTGATGGAGATGGTCACCGGGCGGCGCGGCCGCTTCGACAAGATGGAGTACCTGGAGCGCGGGGCGGAGGCGGCGCAGGCGGCGGAGGCCGGGCGCCAGCGCGTGCTGCTGGAGTACGAGGCGCCGCTCTCGGATATCCTGGTCGACTTCTACGACGAGCTGAAGTCCCGTACCCAGGGCTACGCCAGCCTCGACTACACCCCCATCGACTACCGCGCCGCCAAACTCGTGAAGCTGGAGGTGCTGGTCAACGGCGAGCCCGTCGATGCCCTCTCCAGCATCGTCCACGCGGACCGCGCCGCCGCCCACGGGCGCCTCTTGGTCCAGCGGCTGCGCTCACTGATCCCGCGGCAACTCTTCGACGTCCCTATCCAGGCGGCCATCGGTGGCCGCATCGTCGCCCGCGAGACGGTCAAGGCCTCCCGCAAGAACGTGCTGGCCAAGTGCTACGGCGGCGACGTCTCCCGCAAGCGCAAGCTCCTGGCCAGGCAGGCCGCGGGCAAGAAGCGCATGAAGCGCGTCGGCAACGTCGAGATCCCCCAGGAGGCCTTCCTCGCCGTCCTCCGCCTCGACGAGCGTTAGGGATCAGCGCGGCGCGGAGAGGCCGTGCTCCCACGTCCACCGCCGCACGATGAGAGGCTGAGGTGATGACCGCGGCTGCGCCGTCACGCGCTAGCCCCCCTCCCCCGACCCCCCGTCCTCCGACGCCCCCGCCACCGCCGCTTCCACCGGCGCCGGAGGCTCGTCGGTCGGGACCGCCGCGGGCTCTTCCTCCGCCGCCTCGGGCTCCGCCTCGTCGTCCGCATCCGCGACGGCCTCGTCGCGCTCCTCCACCACCAGCACGCCCTCGGCGTTGAGGATCGTCTGCCGGATCTCCGCCAGCGTCTCGGCCTCGGCGTCTTCCAGCGCGTACGTCGTCAGCGTGAACAGCGAGTCGCCCGTGATCAGCGCGTAGCCGAAGCTCTCGCAGGCATTGGTCAGCGTCTTGGAGTACGGCTCCGCGCGGTTCTTGGGATCGACTCGCCGCTTGCCGTTGACCGCGATCACGCCCTTGCGCCGCACGCCGCTGCGCAGGAACTCCTCCTCAATCCGTCGCTGCAGCTTGAGGTAGCTCTGCTCCTTGACCGTGTGCGCGGACGCGTCCACCTCCAGCAGCGCGATCTCGTCGCCGTCCTTCAGCTCCGCGGGCTGCTGCAAGTCTGGGGTCACGCTGAAGCCCAGCGCCCGGAAGGCGTCGCGCACCAGCGGCGCGAAGCCGTATGGCCCCTGACGCCAGAGCAGCCCCTGAAACCGCGCCACGTCCGCCAGCGCCGCCCGCGCCTCCACCAACCGGCTTTCCGTTTCGGCGAACGCGCTCTCGGCCGCCTCGACCCGTTCGCGCGCCTCCGCCAGCCCCGGCAGGCCGTAGCTCTGGCTCCAAGCCGGCGCTTCCTCGCCGTCGCTGCCCTCCAGGCTGCGGGTAATGCTCTCCAGCACCGCGGCGGTCAAGGCGCGCCGCGTTTCCCCCCGTGGCTCCGTGGCCGGCGGCGGCACGAACACCACCCGCCCGGGCCCCACCCGGAACTCCACCGCGACCGCCGCGCCCCCGTGGCTGCGTGCGATCACCGTGCCAACGCTGTCGAACTCGGGGACCTGGGCCACATCCCAATGCGCCTGGTAGCGCAGCTTCCCCGCAAGATCGTCGATGTACACGCTGAACGGGTGGGTCGGGTCCACCGGCCGCACCCCGGACCCCGCCCCGGCCAGCAACTGCGGTGGGCGGTAGAGCACGCCGGGCGCGCCGGGCAGGATGGTGTAACGGTCCGCGCCGGGCAGCGCGCTCACCGATGGATGCGGCACGTTGGGGTAGCCGAGAAGCACCACCAGCCCACCGCGATCGAGCAGCCGCACCAACTCCTGCCGGCGCTGCTGGAGCAACTCCGCCAGGCCGTAGTGGAACGCGCCGCTGGCGCCGGCCAGCACGGGCGCGGCGTCCGCGGTGCGGTGCTCGCTGGTCCCCGCGACGATCTCTTCGATCTGCCGCGACACCGCCCGCGGATCGATGAAGCATGCGTCGTACTCGAAGAGCGAAGGCGCGTTCGCGATCGAGTGGTTATCGACGCTCTGGTTCGGCAGCGCGAAGCCCAATGAAACGACGCGCATCGGCCTCTCTCCGTCTGATCCGCTGAACATTCAGTCTATCCTCGGCTCTTGAGGAGCGGCAAACGGCTCTCCTCGGCGGGACGCTCTTTTGCGCTTCGGTTAGGCTGATGCCTGTTTGACCAATTCTGCTAGCCGGCGATACAGTGCGGGTGGTCGTGCTAGACGGGGAGCCAGCGGTGCCCTGTACCCGCAATCCGCTTCAGCGGGGTCGAATTCCCGCCCGAGGGCGTCCGCGATGAGAACTGTCGGCGCCAAGCGGTGTTGATGCCTGGGTCCTGTGCGGCGAAGCGCTGCGAACTCCGTCAGATCCGAGAGGAAGCAGCGGTAAGTAGAAGGCTTCGGGTGCCACAGGGGTGCCTGGGCGGAGCTGGCTGACGGCGATAAGCTTGTGGCGGCGTTCGACGGCGGGTGCACGATCACTCCCTTCGCCGTCCCACTGCTGCGATTCGGTTCGGTGAGTCCCCCTCCTCTCCTTTCCTTTTCTCGCGCTGGCCGCGGTTCCCGTTCCATCGGCGGGAGCCGGGCATGAGCGCAAACCGTCGCGGCGGCGCTCGGCGGCGGCCGCGCCTCGGGCAGCACTTTCTTCGCGACTCTGCCGTGTGCGACAGCATCATCGCCGCCGTGCCCGACGACGGATTGCCCCTCATCGAGATCGGCGCCGGCGACGGTGTCCTCACCCTGCCGCTCGCCCGGCTCGGGCGGCCGTTGGTCGCCGTCGAGTTCGACGAGGGCTGGGCGATGCTGACGCGCGGTCGTCTCCCCGAGCGCGACGATTGCCGCCTCGTGCACGGCGACATCCTTGACCTGCCGGCCGAGGATCTGCTGGCGACGGTCGCGGCGGCGGCGCCCTACGGGGTGGTGGGCAATCTCCCCTACGCGATTACGGCGCCGATCTTCCGCCGCTTCCTAGGCGAGACCCGGCCCCGGCCCCGTTGGCTGCTGGTGATGGTGCAGCGTGAGGTGGCCCTCCAGCTCGTCGCCCCGCCGCGCCGGCGATCGCTGCTCGGCGTCTCCGTGCAGTTCTACGCCCAGCCCACGATCCTGTTCAATGTCGAGCGCGACGCCTTCCGCCCGCCTCCGCAGGTGCGCTCGGCGGTCGTGTTCCTAGCCGTGCGCGACCGGCCCGCGGTGGAGGTGCCCAGCGAGCCCCGCTTCTTCGAGGTGGTGCGCGCGGGCTTTCGCGCGCCCCGCAAGCAGTTGCACAACTCCCTCTCGTTGGCGCTCTGGCTGCCCGAGGGCGAGGCCAAGCGCTGGCTCGAGCGCTGCGACATCGATCCCAGCCGCCGCGCGGGCACGCTGGAGTTGGAGGAGTGGGCCCGGCTGGCCTGGTCCCGCGAGGAATCCGCCGCGCCGCCCGCTCCCTTCGTCGGTACGGCGCGGTCGTGAGCCGCTCGGCCGGCGCCCTGCGCCTCGCGGCGCCGGCCAAGATCAACCTCACCCTTGAAGTGCTCGGCCGTCGCTCGGACGGCTTTCACGATCTCGTCTCTGTGGTCCAGACCGTGGACTTGCTGGACGCCGTCACGATCGAGGCGGCGCCTGGGCGCAGCGTGCGCTTCGTCGGAGAGGGCGGCCGTCCGCTGGCCGTTCCGGGAGTGGGCCCCTCGCAACCGGAGCTGATCGCCCGCGCCTGGGACCTGCTGATCGATCGCTACGGCGTGGACGATCGTGCCGCGGTGCGTGTGGAGAAGCGCATCCCTGTCGCCGCCGGGCTCGGTGGCGGTTCGAGCGATGCCGCCGCCTTCCTCCGCCTGGCGCGGCGCTGGTGGAACCTCGCGCTCGATGACGCCGAGCTGGCCGCCCTCGCCGCCGAGATCGGCTCGGACGTGACCCTCTTCCTCAACGGCGGCACGGTGGTCATGGAGGGGCGCGGTGAGAAGGTGCGGTCGCTGCCCGAGGCTCCAGCCGCCGACGATTGGGCCGCCGCCGTCTGGAGTCCGGAGCTGCCGCTACCGCAAGCCAAAACCGCCACGATGTTCCATGCGCTGCGCCCCACCAATTTCGCTGGCGGCCGGGCCTCCCGGGCGCTGGTCGCTCGCCTGGAGAGCGGCCGCCCGCCGCGCGCGGACGATGTGTACAACACCTTTGACGCCATCGCCGATGAGGTCCTCCTGGGCCTGCGCCCGGCGCGGCGTCGCTTTGCGGCGGCGCTCGGAGCGGTGCCGCTCCTCGCCGGCGCCGGCCCCGCCCTCTTCGCCCTGGGCGACCCGGAACGCCTCGCCTCTGCGGTCGCTTCGCTTGATGGTCAAGGCGGGCGCGCTTGGCTGGTCCGGCCGTTCGCCCGCTCGGCCTGGGCCATCCAGGAGGTCGCCCCGTCGTCGCTTGGAGAGGGCTGAGCCATGGAGGCGCTGCTCGCGGGCTTCGTCGCCGGCTACGCCATGGGCGTGTTCTCGCTCGCCTTGCTGGCCACGCAGGTGCACGCCCTGGCGGGCTGGACGGCTCCGCTCCAGCGCCGCTTTCCTCACGGCGCATCGTTGCCCTGGATCACGACGGCGTTGGCTCTCGCCGGGCAGGCGCTGTGGGGCCTGATCGGCCTCCTCTTCGGCGGCGCGTACTGGGCCCTGTCGGACAACGCCTCCGGCGGCCTGGGCAGCCCCAGCCTTGGCTTCACCGTCGGGGTGCTGGCGCTCTCTGCCTTCGCCTTCGCCGCGGCCTGGGCCCTGCGGCCGGCCTCATGGCGCGGCGCGACGTTCGCGGCGCTGCTCTTCGCCGGCCTCTTCGGTTGGTTCCTGCCCCATCTCGCCGAGGCCTGACGCCTCTGCCCCACCGCCCCCTGCGCTACCCTGCATCCATCCAACGCCGCCTCTCCCGAGGCTGGCGTCTAGGCGGGGGGAGGCAGTGGCCTCCCGGACCTTCGTCGCTCTCGATCTGGAAACCACCGGCCTCAAGCCGGGGCGCGACCGCATCACGGAAGTGGGCGCGGTGCGCTTCAACCTTGATCGGGTCGAGACGACCTTCAGCACGTTGATCAATCCGGGGATGCCGATCCCCTACGTCGTCGAACAGCTGACCGGAATCTCCGACGCCGACGTGCGCGACGCCCCCCACTTCGACAGCGTCCGCTTGGACATCGAAGGGTTCATCGCTGACGCCGCCGTCGTGGGCCACAACGTCGCCTTTGACCTTGCCTTCCTCGAAGACGCCGGGATTATCCCGCCCGGCCCCGCCTTCGATACGTTCGAGCTCGCCACTCTGCTGCAGCCGCAGGAGCGTGAACACAACCTCGAGGCGCTGGCGCGCCGGCTGGGGGTGGAGACGCCCGTCCGCCACCGCGCCCTGGCCGACGCCGAGACCAGCCGGCAGGTCTTCCTGGCTCTCTACCACAGCGCGCGGGATCTCCCCGCGGACCTGCTGGCCGACCTGCTCGCGCTCGGCGCCTGCGCCGACTGGCCGCTGGTCGAGTTGCTGCGCGAGTTCGTTCCGGCGCGGGACGTTCTGCGGCCGGCCGGCCGTGTGCGCCCCGCGCCCCCGGGCGAGCCTGCCACCGGGGTGGACGCCTCGGAGCTTCCCTCGCGCCCGCCGGCGCTGGGGGATGCCGTGCCCCCGCTCGATGGTGATGCCGCCGTGCGCGTGCTGGCGGCGGGCGCCCGCAATCCCGAGCCGTTCGGCGCCTTCGAGGAACGCGCGGAGCAGATCGGCATGACCCGCGCGGTGGCGCAGGCGCTCGGCGCCGGTCGGCACCTGGTCGTGGAGGCGGGCACCGGTACGGGCAAGACGCTCGCCTATCTCATTCCCGCGGCGCTCTACGCCCTCCGCGAGGGCGCGCGCGTGATCATCAGCACCAACACCATCAACCTCCAGGAGCAGGTGCTGGAGAAAGATGTGCCCGCTTTGCGGCGGCTGCTCGCCGACGCCGTGGGCGCCGAGGTCGCGGCCGCCCTGCGGGTCGCGCCGCTCAAGGGGCGGCGCAACTATCTCTGCCGTCGGCGCCTGCTGGCCGAGCGCTGGGCCGAATCGAACACCACTGCCGACGTCCGCCTGCTGGCCCGCATCCTCCTCTGGCTGCGCACCACCGAGACCGGCGACCGCGCCGGGTTCCGTCTCCTGCCCGGCGAGGACGCCATCTGGAACCGGTTCAGCGCGGAAGGGGAGGATTGCCTGGCGGGCGGGACCTGCTCCTTCGTGCGCGATGGATCCTGCTTTCTCCTCCGTGCCCGCCGCCGCGCCGAGGCGGCGCACATCGTGGTGGTGAACCACGCGCTGCTGCTCAGCGACCTCGCGGCCGGCGGCACGGCGCTCCCCGCCGCCGACACCGTCATCATCGATGAAGCGCACCACCTTGAGGAGGAAGCCACTCAGCATCTGGGCGCTTCGTTCAGCGGGGAATCGTTCCGCGAGCCGCTGGAGCGGCTCCACCGCACCGGGCCGCGCGGCGCGCCCGCTGGCCTCGCGGCTGCCGTGCGCGGCAAGGCGCAGGCTGCGGGGTGTGCGGATGTCGCCGCGCTGGCGGAGGCGCTCCCCGGCGCCACGCGGGCCGCCGCCGACGCCCTCGACTCGCTCTTCGCTGACTTGCTCGCCTTCACGGACGAGCACTCGGACGATCGCTTCGGCGCCGAGCAGCGTCTGCGCCTCACCGCCGGCCGTCGCGCACAGCCCGCCTGGAGCCGCGTGGAGATCGTGTGGGAGTCGGCCTGGGAGCGCCTGCGCGCGCTCGACGATCGGCTGCACCGGCTGCACGAGGCGCTCCTGGAGATCGCCCCCAGCGCCCTGCCCGATGCGGAGGATCTCGCGGCTGAGGTCGACGCCCTGCGCGACCTCCTCGCTGACCGCGCGGAGCAGTGCGGCCGCTTGCTGACCCAGCTCGACGACGCCCTGATCACGTGGCTCACGGCCTCCGCCCGCACGGGTGCCATCCGGATCAGCGCGGCGCCCCTGCGCGTGGCGGATCTGTTGACCGAGCAGTTGTTCGGCCGCCGGCGATGCGTCGTGCTGACCGGCGCGACCCTCTCCGCCGAGGGCCGCTTCGACTTCCTGCGGCACAGCGTGGGACTGGAGGAGGCGGACGAGGCCCGCTTCGGATCGCCGTTCGACTACCGGCGCGCGGTCACTCTGTTGCTGCCCACCGATGTCCCCGGGCCGGCCGACCCCGCCTACGGCCATGCCGTGCAGGAGATGCTCATCGACTTGATCCTGGCGAGCGAAGGCCGCGCCTTGGCGCTCTTCACCTCCCACGCGGCGCTGCGCGCCGCCGCCAAGGCCATCCGCCGCCCCTTGCAGGAGGCGGGCATCCTCGTCTTGGCGCAGGGGATCGACGGCGCACCCGCCCGTCTGCTGAGCACGCTGGCGGAGAACCCCCGCGCCGCCGTGTTGGGGACCGCCTCGCTGTGGGAGGGCGTCGATATGCCCGGCCCCAGCGTCTCGCTGGTGGTGATTGCGCGGCTGCCGTTCTCTGTGCCGACTGACCCCGTCTTTGCGGCGCGCTCCGAGCTCTTCGAGGATTCGTTTCGCGAGTACTCGCTGCCGCGGGCGATCGTGCGCTTCCGGCAGGGGTTCGGCCGTCTCATCCGCCGCCGCGATGATCGCGGCGTTGTGGTCGTGCTGGATGGACGTATCACCGCCAAGGGCTACGGCGAGGCCTTTGTCCGCTCGCTGCCGCCCGTGAGCGTGCGTCGCCTCCCGGCGCGGGATCTCGCTTCGTTTGCCGCGGAGTGGTTGCATCGATGAACGCCCCTCCGCGGGCGCCGTGGCCGCCGCGGCTGCGCGCGAAACGGCTCCGGCTGCGCGCCATCCGTCCCGCCGATTCGCCGCCGCGCTGGCTCGCCGACGCCGAGCGCGCCCTCTCCGCTCAAGGCGACTGCTCCTTGCCTGATCGCCTGGGCGCTGGTGATCGCGGCTATTGGATCGCGCTGCCCCACGCTGAGAGCGACGATGTGGTGGGCGCGCTGGCCGCCCGTCTCGATCATCACGATCTGATCTGGACTTGGCTGGCCGTCGGCGCCCTCTGGCGGCTGCGGGGTATCGCGGCGGCGGCCGTCCCGCTCGTGGAGCGCGCGGCGCGCCGCCAAGATGCGCGGCGGGCGCGCGTGCTCGTGCCCGGCTCCAACGGCGTCGCTTTCTACTTCTGGCTGCGGTTAGGCTACCGGCCCCTCCCGGTCGCGCCCTGGCCGCGGGAAGGCTCGGGAGCCTGGATGGTGCGGGACCTTTTGTGAGAGGACGGGGGGACGGGAACTAGGGTTCGTCTGTGGCCGCGCCTGCTCCGCGTTTGCGCGTGTGCACGTGCGCTGGCTCCCCCGCCGCCCGTCGGCGCGCGCTGAGCCGCCGCGCCCGCCCGCGCCCCATCACGCGCGCCAGCCCCAGGCCGCTGCCCAGCGCGCCGACGATTAGGGCCACCCCGCTGGCGGTCTCGGTGACCGAGAGGGTTCCGCCCAGCCACAGACCAAGAAAGAAGGCGATGAAAACACCGCTGGTGGGGACCCACCACGCCCGCCGCAGGGGCGCCCGCGCGACGCCGGGCTCCGCCTCGCCCGCTGACGCGCCTGCGCCTCCCGCCCCCGCGCTTCTCCGCCTCCGCCGGCGCCGTCTCGGCACTCTCGCGCTCCCTCGTCAGCGCCGCTTGCGCCGCACAATGTCCCGCGCCCGCCCGCCGCGGCGCTTCGCGCGCGGTGACTCGCGCGCGGACCCCGCCTCGGGAGCGGCTGGCGGCGGCGCTTCGCCTTGCAGTGCGTCCAGACAGCGCTGGCAGCCGAACTCTAGCGCCATGCTCTCGTCGTTGACCCACACCGCGCCGCAGTCCTTGCTCTCCGGCGTCGTTCCGGCGTTGCTGAGTTGCAGGTGGAAGCGCTGGCCGCAGCGCGAGCAGTAGGCGGAGTTGCTGTCGTCCAGGGGCTCCGCGCAGACGGTGCAGACGCCCTCACTCGACTCCGGCCTGCTTCGGGAAGAGGGCAGCGTCACCGGGTACGGCTCCCCTTTCGCGTCGCGCGCCGGAGCGGTGGACGGGTGGCGATCCCGGGACGTCTGGCCCGATCGCCGGTCGGACTCGATTCTACCCAGCGCTTGGCTGCGGCGGTACCGGCCCGACCCGGCGCCAACGCCCCGTCCAGGCGGGCGTCGCGCAGCGCCGTCAGCCAGGCCCCGATCTCCG
This sequence comes from Dehalococcoidia bacterium, assembly GCA_963663235.2. GTDB lineage: Bacteria > Chloroflexota > Dehalococcoidia > Bin125 > Bin125. The sequence goes on along the minus strand of CAXXNO010000006.1, from coordinate 274,121 downwards.
GTCCGTGCGGCACGCCCAGCTCCAGCAGCGCCTCCGCCGCCAGCGGCGACTCGACCGGCCGCCACTCGCCGCGGAACCGTTCCACGCTCTGCGCGGCGCGACCCCGCCACAGGGCGGCGGCGGCCACGAGCGCCGGCTCCGCCATCGGACGCAGCGCGGACGCGGCCGCGCTGGGCCGCAGGCCAGGACGGCCCAGCCATTGCTGCAGGCGCCGCAGCCTTTGCCCATCCGCCAGCGCCTCCTGCTCCTCCCGTCGCAGCGCGCAACGATGGGTGAAGGCCGCCGCCACCGCGCTCTCCCCCTCGATCAAGCCGCTCAGCGCCCAGAACTGCTCCGGCCTTCGCCTCGCCCCCAGGCCGCTGAACGCCCGTCGCAGCCGCGGCGGCGGCCGCCAGCCGCGGATGGCCGCCGCCGGGAGACCGAGCGCGGCCGCCCGCTCCAGCGCTCCGGGTGCCGCGCGGTCCTCCAGGAGCCGTCGCCATTCCGTCCCCAAGCGCTCCGAGCTGAGACGGCGGACCGTGGCGGCGTCGCGTCGCAGCGCCTGCGCTGTGGTTCGGCTGAGCCCCGCCTGGAGGCGCGCGCCATAGCGGCAGGCGCGCAGCATGCGCGTGGGATCGTCCTGGAAGGAGGCGTCGTGCAGGATGCGGATGCGGCCCGCCTTGAGGTCGCGCAGTCCGCCACACGGGTCGATGATCTCCGCCGGCTGCTCGCCCGTGAGCCTCAGGGCCAGCGCGTTGACGCTGAAGTCCCGTCGGGTCAGGTCGTGCTCGATCGGCGCTGGACGCACCACCGGCAGGGCGGCTGGCTGCGGGTAGCGCTCGCTGCGCGTGGCGGCGATGTCGATCGTTGCCTCACCCAAAGTGATTCGCGCTGTCATGAAGCTATCGTGAAGCAAGAGCGTGGCGCCGCTGGCGGCGGCCACGGCGCGGGCCAGCGCCGCCGCGTCGCCCTCCAGCGCCAGGTCCAGCTCCGGCGCCTCGTCCGCGGCTCCGCCGGCTCGCAGGAGATCGCGGAGCGCTCCCCCCACCAGGTAGAGCGCCTCGCCCCGGGCGCTGGCGCTTTCGCGACATAACGCAAGGAGACGCCGAGCCGGCGGGCTGAGGCGCCGCCGCAGCCGGCTCAAGAGCTGCTCCGCGGAGGGAACCTGTTCCATATCGTCTATCCTCATAACACGGCTGGCGGTCGCGCGATGATAAGGGCTAAACTGCGAAAGTGCTTAGGCAGGTGAGTTGTAGTCTGGCGGTTGCGGCGCCCCGGCTCTCTGTAGCGCGCTCCCGCGCCGAGAGGCGGATGTCATGACGCCCTCGACTGCGGTCGCGGGCCGCGCCCGCGCTGGCCGGTCGGCCGCTGCGCTCCAGCGTCGTCTCGGCCACCGCTTCAAGCGGCCCGCCCTCCTCCATCAGGCTCTGATCCACCGCTCCTACCTCAGCGAGAATCCCACGGAGTTGATCGAGTCCAACGAACGCCTCGAGTTCATCGGCGACGCCGTGCTCGAGTTGGTCATCTCCCGTCGACTCTACGATGACTATCCTGCCGCCGCCGAGGGCTGGCTGACAGAGGCGCGCTCGCGTCTCGTGCGCAACGAGATGCTGGCGATTCTGGCCGAGGACTACGATCTCGGACGCTGTCTCGTGCTCGGCAAGGGCGTCGAGACGCAGAGCGGCCGCAGCCGGCCGACCATCCTGGGACGCACGTTCGAAGCCGTGATCGGCGCGCTCTACCTCGACGGCGGCTTGCGCACGGCCCAACGGCTCATCCTCCAAGCGCTCGCTGCGGAGCTGACCACCATCTCCGTGGCCGGCCTGGAGCGCGACCCCAAGAGCCTCCTCCAGGAGGCCTGCCAAGGACAGTGGCGCGCAACCCCGACCTATCACACCATCGAGGAGCGGGGACCGCCTCACCAGCGCGAGTTTCGCGTGCAGGTCCGCCTGGAAGGTCGGATCCTCGGCGCCGGTGAGGGCAAGAGCAAGCAGGCGGCCGAGAAGAACGCCGCCGAGGCGGCGCTCCGCCGCCTCCCGGAGGCTGTGCGTCCCTGATGCACCTCAAGCGCCTGGAGATCCACGGCTACAAGTCCTTCGCTGCTCGCACGGTGATCGATGTCGACGCCGGCATCACCGCCGTCGTCGGGCCCAACGGCTCTGGTAAGTCCAACATCACCGATGCCCTCCGCTGGGTCCTGGGCGAAGGCGCCGGCAAGGCGCTTCGCACCCGCCGCTTGGAAGACGTCATCTTTGCGGGCTCCGAGCAGCGGCCGCCCGCCGGGATGGCGGAGGTTCGTATCACGCTGAACAATGAAGACGGCTGGCTGCCGCTCGACTTCACGGAGGTGACCGTCGCCCGGCGCGTCCACCGCGACGGCGATTCCGAGTTCTGGATCAACGACAACAAGGTGCGCCTGCGCGACCTCCAAGATCTTTTCCTCCGCAGCGGCCTCGGCCCCGGCTCCTACGCCGTCATGGGCCAGGGGTTGGTGGAGGAAGTCCTGCGCCTCCGCCCGGAGGAGCGCCGCGCTCTCATCGAAGAGGTGGCGAATGTGCGCCGCTACCGCCTCAAGATGGACGAGGCTCGCAAGAAGCGCGAAGAGACGCACGAAAATCTCGCCCGCGTGCGCCTGGTCGCCGACGAGATCGCACCCCGCGTCCGCACGCTGGAGCGGCAAGCCAAGCGCGCCCTCAAGTACGCGGAGGGCCAGGCCGAGTTCCAGCGCGCACTGAGCGACTGGTACGGCCGCGAGTGGCGTCGCCTCGGCGACCAACTAGCGCTCCTGCGCGCCACCCACGACCAACGGCGCAGCGAACAGCAGGCCGCCGCCGGCACGGAGGTCGACGCCGAAACCGCCCTCAGCGATTGCGAGCGCCAGCTGCGCGATGCCCGCCTCACCGCAGACCGGGCCGAGACGGAGGAACGGCGCCGCGTCGATGACCTCCGTCGCTTGGAGCAAGAGCGCGCGGTTCTCCAGGAGCGACAGCGGCTGCTCACCGATCGCGCCGCCGAGTTGCGGCGGGACTTGGCCGCGCTGGATCGCGACGACGATCGCACGCTGGATGAGCCACCCGCCGCGCCCCCCGACCCCGCCGTGGGCGAGGCGGTCACGGAGACCGAGGCGGCTCTGGACGCGGCCCGTCGGCGGCTCGCGGCCATCGAAGCCGAGCAGGAGACGCTGCGCGGCCGTTCGGCGGCGGCGCAGGAGCGGCTCAGCCGCTTGGACGCCGCCGGCCGCGAAAATGATACGCGACTGGCCCGCATTGCCACCGAGATCGAACAGATCGAGGCCCAGGCCTCTGTGTGGGAGCAACGGCGCCGCTTGCTGGAAGATGCGCGCGCTCAAGCCGACGACGGCGTCGCCCGGGCCGACGAGTCCACCAAGGCCGCCGCCGCCGCCGCCGCCGAGGCGCGCCGCACCCGCGAGGACCTGGCGCAGCGCTCCTACGGCGCAGCCGCCTTCTTGCGCAACCTGGAGGCCTCCCGCTCCGATCGCGAGCGGCGCCTGGCCCGCGCCCGGGACCGCCTGCAACTCTTGCGTGAGCTCCAAGCGGAGGCCGAGGGGATGAAGCAGGGGCTCCGCGCGCTCTTCGGGGCGCGCGGCGTGCCCCGCGGCGACGAGCCGACGGGCATCCCCGGGGTGCTCGGCGTGGTGCGCCACCTGCTGCGCGCGCCCCGCGGCCTGGAGCGGGCCATCGAGGCGGCGCTGGAGGACTACGTCGATGCCGTGGTCTTCGAAAAAACCGACGACGCCCTGCAAGTGATCCAGGCGCTGCTCCGGGAGCGCGCCGGTCGCATCGTCACGCTCCCGCTGGAGTCGCTCGGACGCCGCAGCCCGCCCGCCTTGCAGCCGGAGCCCGGCGTCCTCGGCACGGCGGCTTCGTTGGTGCAGTGCAATGAGCGCTTCCGCCCCCTGATCGATACGATCCTCGGCCGCACGATCGTGACGGAAGACATCGAGACGGCCCGCAAGATCCTCACGCGCGGGTTCGGCAGCGTGGTCACGCGCGACGGGCAACTGCTGCGTCCCATCGGTGCCATTATCGGCGGCGAGGTGGGCGAGACCGGCTCCTTCACCCGCGAGAGTGAGTTGCAATCGCTGCCCGCGGAGATCACCGAACTCGAGCGTTCCCTAAAGGACGCCGGCGAGATCGATGTGCACCGGGCCGAACTGGAGCAACTCGAACACCACCTGGCCGATGCCGAACGCGACGTCGAAGCCGCCATCGATGCGCGCGCCCAGGCGCTCGATGAGGCCGCCGTGGTGCGCGCCGACACGGCGCGCCTGCGCGGCGATCTGGAGGCGAGCCAGGCCGAGGGGGAACGCGCGCAGGAGCGGCGCGAGGCCTTGCGCCTGGAGGAGGCCGCCCTCCGCGCCGAATCCGAGAACCGCGCGGCCGAGGTCGCCGCGCTGGAGGCCGGGCGCCCGGCTGTCTCGCACTTGGAGGAGGCCGACCGCCGCCGCCGCGCACAGGCCCAGCTCGTCGGCGAGGCGGAAGCGCGGCACGCCGTCCAGGCGGGCCGGCTGGAGACGCTTCGGGCCGCGGTGCGCGCTCGGGACGCGGCTCAGTCCCGTGTCCGGGAACAACGCCGGGATCGCTCGGAGCGGCTGGCGGAGGTGGAGGCGGAACTCTCCCAGATCACCGCCACCCTGGAGCAGCGCCAGCGCGATCTTGAGCAGCTGCGCGCGGCGCGCGACACCGCCGTCGCGGACCGCACGCCCGAGTCCGAGGCCCTGGCCCGCGTCACGGATCTCGAGGCCACCCGCCGGCAGGATCTGCAGGCGGCCCAACGCACCCTCCTGGCGACGGATCGCGCCCTCCTCAGCGCCGAGGCCGCCTTCCAGGAAGGGGAGGCGGTCCGCAACCGCCTGCGCGAGGCGATGCGCGCCGACGGCTTCGACGCCGATGACCGCGGCGCCATCACGGCCCTCGACGCTGACGCTAACGCCGCCGCCGCCGTGGCCTTCGCGCCTCCCGCCGCTGGCCAAGCGCCGCCCCCGGCGCCCGCCCCCGCGGGCGCCGCCGCGGCCGTTGCCGAGTTGCGCCTCGGCTCCAACGGCGGCGCCGCCGGGGAGGAGAAGGAAGAGGAGCAGACGCCGCTCCTGTCGGACCAGGATCTGCGCGCGCGCGTGGACGAGCTCCGCACCAGCCTGCGGCGGCTGGGCAACGTCAATCCGGACGCGGCGGCGGAGTTCGCCGAGCTGCGCGATCGCTATGACTACCTCACCGGCCAGGTCGCGGACCTGGAGGGCGCCGAGCAACGCATGCGCGACGCCGAGACCGAGCTGAGCGACCTGATCCGCGGATCCTTCCGCGAGTCCTTCACCGCCGTGGACGCGCAGTTCCGCCGCTACTTCCAGACCATGTTCCGCGGCGGCAAGGCCAAGCTCATCCTGGTGGACGACGACTGGGACGGCGGCGGCATCGAGATCGAGGCGCAACCCCCGGGCAAGCGCTTGAAGACCATGGCCATGCTCTCCGGCGGCGAGCGTTCGCTCACCGCCATCGCCCTCCTCTTCGCCATGCTGGACGTGAACCCGGCGCCGTTCTGCGTCCTGGACGAAGTGGACGCCGCGCTGGATGAGGCCAATGTGGGCCGCTTCGTGGACGCGCTCAAGCAACTGGCGCCGCGCACCCAGTTCGTCGTCATCACCCACAACCGCCGCACCATCGAGCAGGCCGACACCATCTACGGCATCACCATGGGCGAAGACTCGGCCAGCCGCGTCCTCTCCGTGCGCCTCGCCGAGCTGAACCTGCCGGACTGAGCCCCTCGAACCCAACAACCGGAGCGCCGCCCGCCATGGTCAAGCTGTTTCGATTCCAACGCGGCGGCGCGGTCGATACCGCCCACGCCGCCGCCGAGGCCGAACTGGCCGCCGTGATGGCGGACGCCACCGCCCCCACCCGCCGCTCGCTCTTGGGCCGGCTGGGCGGCCTGTTGGCCCGCGGCGACGCCGTCCCCGAGCAGGCCTGGGAGGACTTGGAGGAGGGGCTGATCGCCGCCGACGTCGGCGCGACCACCGCCGTGGCTCTGCTGGAGCGCGTGCGCCGCCGCGCCGAGGAGAAACGCGACGCCCGCCCGGACGCCCTCCGCGAGCTGCTGCGCGATGAATTGCTGGCTTTGCTCAGCGGCCCCGGGGAGCGCGCCGCCGGCGGGCGCCTCTGGAACGGAGGCGCGGAGCAACCCCCGCCCCCGCAGGTGGTGCTGGTGGTGGGGGTCAACGGGTCGGGCAAGACTACCACCATCGCCAAGCTCGCCCGCGCCTACGGCCGGGAAGGGCGCAGCGTGATCCTGGCGGCCGCCGATACGTTCCGCGCGGCGGCCATCGATCAGCTGCAACACTGGGGTGAGAGCGTGGGAGCGCCGGTGATCGCCCACCAGCCCGGGGCCGATCCCGGCGCGGTGGCCTACGACGCGCTGGAGGCCGCCCGCGCCCGCGGCGCCGACCTGGTGATCGTCGACACCGCCGGCCGCTTGCAGACAAAGAAGAACCTCATGGCGGAACTGTCCAAGATCCGCCGGGTGCTGGCCGGGCGCGTGGAGGGGGCGCCGCATGAGGTGCTGCTGGTCATGGACGCCGGCACCGGCCGCAACGGCCTCAGCCAGGCGCGGCTCTTCGCCGAGGCGGCGGACGTCACCGCCATCTGCTTGGCCAAGCTGGATGGCACCAGCAAGGGCGGCGTGGTCTTCGCCATCGCCGCCGAGCTGGGCATCCCCGTGCGCTTCGTGGGCACGGGCGAGAGGCCCGCCGACCTGGCCCCCTTCGACCCCAAGGCCTTCGTCGACGCGCTCCTGCTGGAGGGCAACGGCTAGCCGCCTGTTCCTCGCCACGCCCCCTCGCTAGGATGGGCCTGCGCGACAATCAACGCGATCCGCGGCGGGCTCCAGGCCGCCGCCCGGAGGCGGGGCGCATGGAGCGTGTGGCGGGCCGGCTGGCCCAGTTGCCGCGGGAGCGGGCGCAGCTGCTGCCCGCTCTGCATCTGGTGCAGGAGGAGTTGGGCTGGATCCCCCGCCCGGCCATGCGCCTGGTCGCCGCGCATCTGCGCCTGACCGAGGCCCAGGTCTACGGCCCTGCCACCTTCTACACGGAGTTCCGCTTGACCCCGCCCCCGCGCACGCTCATCACCTGGTGCAGCGGCCCCAGCTGCCGCATCGTGGGCGGCGAGCGGATCAAGGAGGCGCTGGAGGCCGTGCTCGGGTGCCGCCTGGGCCAGAACGGGCCCGACGACCGCTACGGCCTCTGGCTGGGACAGTGCAACGGCACCTGCGAGCGCGCTCCTCAAGTTTGGCTCGACGGCCGCGTGGTCGGCCCGCTGAGCTTGACCGAGGCCGTCCGCCTGGCCCTTCGCGTCCGCGAGGGCCAGGCGCCGCCCCCGCCGCCGGCGGGCGCGCTGGAGACGGCGCCGGCCGTCCGGCGCCGCGATGAGCCCGGGCCGGAGGCGCAGCCCTGAGATGACCCAGCCGACATTAACCCAGCCGACGTTGACCAACGCGGAAGCGCGCTGGCAGGCCCTGCGCGACGCCGCCCGCGTCCGCTGGGAGCGGCGGGAGGGGGCCGGTCGCACCCTGCTGCGCCTGGACCTCACCACCTCCTCCGTGGCGGCCGGCGCCGACGATCTGCTGGCCGCCCTGCGCCTCGCGATCGAGGCCCGCGCCTTGGACGCCGAGCTGATCACCACCGGCGCCTTCGGCGCCTCCTTCGCCCTGCCCACTATCGATGTGCAGGCGCCCGGCAAGGCCCCGGTGCTCTACGGCCCCGTGTCCCCGGCCTCGCTGCCCGAGTTTGTCGCCGCGGTGCTGCAGGACGGCGACCCCCGCCCGGACTGGGCCCTGGGCGTGCGCGGGCCCCAGGCCCAGGACGGCATCCCGCCGCTGGCCCAACACCCGTTCTGGCTCCCTCAGGTGCGGCGGCTGATGCAGTGGATGGGGGTGATCGACCCCGAATCGATCGACGACGCCCTCGCCGTGGACGCCTACGCGGGGCTGGCCCGTGCCCTGGCGCTGGAGCCCATGGCCATCTGCGACTTGGTGGAGCAGTCTGGCTTGGGCGGTCGCGGCGGCGGCGGCTTCCCCGCCGGCCGCAAGTGGAAGTTCCTGCTCGGCGCCCCGGGGCCGCTCAAGTACCTCGTCTGCAACGCCGACGAGGGCGACCCCGGCGCCTTCGTCAACCGCGTGCAGATGGAGTCCGACCCCCACGCCATGATCGAGGGGATGATCATCGCCGGCCGCGCCACGGGCGCTGGCCACGGCTTCATCTACATCCGCGACGAATACCCCTTAAGCATCGCCCGCGTTGAGCGCGCCCTGGCGCAGGCGCGCGACCGCGGCCTGCTGGGGCCCGACGTGCTGGGCTCGGGCACGGCCTTCGACCTGGAGGTGGTGCGCGGCGCCGGCTCGTACCTCTGCGGCGAGGAGACCGGCCTCATCGCCTCGGTCGAGGGGCTGCGGGGCATGCCCAAGATCCGCCCGCCCTTCCCCGCCGAGCGCGGCGTCTTCGCCCGCCCCAGCAACGTCAACAACGTGGAGACTTACGCAAACGCCCCCCTGGTGCTGCGCCACGGCGCCGACTGGTACCGCGGCGAGGGCGTGGAGGCCGACGCCGGCACCAAGATCTTCAGCCTCAGCGGCCACCTGCGCCGGCCGGGCGTGCTGGAAGTGCCCTTCGGCCTCCCCCTCTCCACGCTGATGCTGGAGGCCGCGGGCGGTCCCCCGCCGGGCCACACGGCCAAGGGCCTGCAGCCCGGCGGCCCCCTGGGCGGCGTGCTGGCCGCGGCCGACCTCGACCTGCCCCTGGAGCGGGCGCCTTTCACCGAGCGCTCGCTCCTGCTGGGCTCGGGCGGCCTGATCCTCTTCGATGAGCGCAGCTGCGTCCTGGACCTGGCCCGCTACTTCAGCGAGTTCTGCGAGGACGAGTCCTGCGGCCGCTGCACCACCTGCTTCGGTGGCGGCCAGCGGCTGGTGGAGATCTTGGCCCGCATCGCCGCCGGCCTCGGGCGGCACGACGACCTGGAGCGCATCGCCGCCCTGGACCGCACCCTGCAGAACTCCAACTGCCTGCACGGCCAGTTCACGCCCTACGCCATCCGCAGCGTGCTGCGCTTCTTCGGCGACGAGATCGAGGCCCACATCGTGGAGCGGCGCTGCCCCGCCAAGGTTTGCCGGGCGCTGATCCGCCACCGCGTGAGCGCGCCGGCCGATCCCGCCCTGGGCGAGGCGGCCGCGCTCTGCCCCACCGCCGCTTTCGTGGAGGCCCCCGAGGGGCTGCGCATCGACGACGACCGCTGCATTCAGTGCGGCCTCTGCCGCGAGCTGGCGCCGGCGGCGGTGGTCCTGGAGGACCGCGCTCCCCCCCGCCCCACCCCGCCTGCCCCAGCCCGTCGCCGCCCCGCCCCACCCCGCCTCGCCCCAGCCCGTCGCCGCCTCCGGCTAGCCCCACCCCGCCTCGCCCCAGCCCGTCGCCGCCTCCGGCTAGCCCCGGCCGGCGAGCCCCAGTTCTCGCCCTCCGGCCCTTATGTGCACGGATGTTCTACATGCGCCGCCAAACTGCTAGGCTGCGCTCTGGAGTCAGCCTGTCGGTCGGCGTCCCGGCGTGCTGTATACACGGTTCCGTGTATGCTGTGCTCCGGGGAGGGGGCCGTTCTGTCCACGCCCGTCCGCCGGCAGTACCTGGAGATCAAGGCGCGCCATCCGGACGCGATCCTTTTCTTCCGCTTGGGTGATTTCTACGAAACCTTCGACGCCGACGCGGAGTTGGTGAGCCGCGTTCTCGGCATCGTCCTCACCAGCAAGCCGCTGGGCCCGGGCCTGCGCGTGCCTTTGGCCGGCGTGCCCGTGGCGGCGGCCGAGGGCCACCTGGCGCGGCTGATCCGCGCCGGCCATCGCGTGGCCATCTGCGAGCAGCTGGAGGACCCCCGCGCGACCAAGGGGCTGGTCGCCCGGGGGGTGGTGCGGGTGATGTCGCCGGGCACGGCGCTGGAGCCCGCCCTGCTCGAGGGCGGGCTCAACAACTATTGCGCGGCCCTCTCCCCGCTCCTCCCAGGGGCGGAGTGGGGCGGCGACGCCCCGTCGGCGGAGGGAGGGGTGGTCGGCCTGGCCGCCATCGATCTCAGCACGGGCGAGTTCCGCGTCTGCGAGCTGGCCGGGCCGGAGCCCGCCCGCGAGGCGGCGGCTGAACTGGCCCGCCTGGGCCCCGCCGAGCTGCTGCTGGCGGCGCCTCCGGCGCCGGCCTCCCCGGACCCCGATCCCCTCGAGGCCGCGCTGGCGGAGGCGCTGCCGGGCGAGCGCTGCGCTCGCGCTCTGCGGCCCGCGGAGCAGTTCCGGCCCCGGGCCGGGGCGGAGGAGCTCTGCCGTCACTACGCCGTGGCGGACGTGGAGGGGCTGGGATTGGCCGGCAGAGCGGCGGCGGTCGCCGCCGCCGGGGCGCTGCTGCGCTACCTGCGCGAGACCCAGTCCGGCCCCGACGGCCCCGACGGCTCCGGCGGCGCCGGACCCCTGGCGCACCTGGAGCGGCCGCGGCTCTACGAGCCCGGCGCAACCATGCGCCTGGACCCGGCCACCGTGCGTGCCCTGGACCTCTTCCCCCGCGGCCGCGCGGAAGAGGACGCGGGCGCGCGGCCCTCGCTGCTGGAGCTCCTGGACCGCACGCGCACGGCCCCGGGGCGGCGGCTGCTGCGGCGCCGGCTGACGCGACCCTTACTGGATCTGGAACGGATCGAGGAGCGGCTGGCGCGGGTGGCCCTGCTGGTGGAGGTGCCGCTGCTGCGTGAGGGCTTGGGCCGGGCCCTGGCCCCGCTGCCGGACCTGGAGCGGCTCCTGAGCCGGGCCGTCGCGGGCCTCGCCGCCCCGCCCGAGGTGGCGGCGCTGGGCCGGGGGCTGGCGGCGGCGGCGGCGCTGGTCCCGATCCTAGAGCGGGCCGGCGCGGAGCGAGATCCCCCCACCGGCGCAGAGGCCGCTTCCGGGGACGGGGAGGCCGCGGCCCAAGAGCGCCCCCTCTTGCTGGCCCGCGTGGCGGCGGAGCTGCGCCCCTGCGCCGCCGCCCAAGAGGCGATCGCGGCGCTCCTGGAGCCCGAGCCCGCCGCCGCCTTCGAGGACGGCGGCGTCGTCCGCGCCGGCGCCGACGCCGAGGCCGACCGTCAGCGCGCCTGCCTGCACCGCGGACGCGCGGCCATCGCGGCGCTGGAGACGCGCGAGCGCGGGCGCAGCGGCATCGCCAACCTGCGGGTGGGCTATCACCGCACGTTCGGCTACTACCTGGAGGTCAGCAAGAGCGGCCTGGGCCGGGTGCCCCCAAACTACGAGCGCCGCCAGACGCTGGCCGGCGGCGAGCGCTTCGTCACGCCGGAGCTGCGGACGCTGGAGGCGCAGGTGCTCCAGGCCCGCGAGGCCTTGACCCTGCGCGAGCGCGCGCTGTTCCAGGATCTCTGCCGCGGGCTGGGGCGGGAGGCCGCCGCGGTGCGCGCCCTGGCCCGGGGCGTGGCCCGCCTGGACGTGGCCTGCGCCCTGGCCGAGGTGGCGCTGGCGCGCGGCTACGTCCGCCCCCGCTTGGACCGCTCGCCGCGGCTGCTGATCCGCGAGGGCCGTCACCCCTTGGTGGAGGCGGCGCTGGAGGCGGCCGGCGCGGAGGGCGCTGCGGGGGGCGGGGCCGGCCGCTTCGTGCCCAACGACTTGGACCTGAGCGCGGACGGCGCCCAGGTGCTGGTGTTGACCGGGCCCAACATGGCGGGCAAGAGCACCTACCTGCGCCAGGCGGCGCTGATCGTGCTCATGGCCCAGTGCGGCGGCTTCGTGCCCGCGGCGGAGGCGCGCATCGGGCTGGTGGACCGCATCTTCGCCCGCGTGGGCGCCCAGGACCACCTGGCCGCGGGACGCAGCACGTTCTTGGTGGAGATGCTGGAGACCAGCGCCATCCTGGCCACGGCCACGGAGCGCTCGCTGCTGGTGCTGGACGAGATCGGGCGTGGCACCAGCACCTACGACGGCCTCGCCATCGCCCGCGCCCTGCTCGAGCACCTGGCGGCGGCGCCCGAGCGCGGGCCGCGTACGCTCTTCGCCACCCACTTCCACGAGCTCACGGCCTTGGCCGAAGAGCACGGCCGGGTCCACAACGCCAGCGTGGCGGTGCGCGCGGCCCCCCAAAGCCTCGAAGGCCCCGGAGGCGGCAAGGCGGCGCTGCGCTTCCTTTACCGCATCGTGCCCGGCGGCGCCGACCGCTCCTACGGGCTGGAGGTGGCGCGGATGGCCGGCCTCCCTGCCCCGCTCCTGGCCCGCGCGGCGCGCATCCTGGAGCGCTTGGAGGGGCGCCCCGACGCAGGACGTCCTGACGCTGCACGCCCCGATGGGTCAAACCCGGACGCTGTGGACGCGCCCGCCGTTCCCCCGGACCCGTCCGCCCTGGCCCTTGAGCTGGCCGCCCTGGATGTGGACGCGCTCACGCCCTTGGAGGCGATCAGCGCGCTCTACGCCCTGCGCCGGCGCGCCCAAGAGGAGTGCCAGGGCTGGGACGGCCCCGCGGACCTGGCGCTGGAGAGGCCCGCGGAGAGGGCGGTGCCCTCCTGAGCGACGACCGCCCCGCCATCCTCCGCCTGCCCCCCGAGGCCGCCGCCCAGATCGCCGCCGGCGAGGTGATCGAGCGCCCAGCCTCCGTGGTCAAGGAGCTGCTGGAGAACGCCCTCGACGCCGGCGCGACCCGGATCGAGGTGACCGTGGCCGGCGCCGGCATCGACCTGATCCGCGTGGTCGACGACGGCCACGGCATCCCGCCCCAGCAACTGCCCCTCGCCTTCGAGCGCCACGCCACCTCCAAGCTGCGCGCGGCCCGGGAGCTGCCGGGCGTCCGTAGCTACGGCTTCCGCGGCGAGGCGCTGCCCAGCGTGGCCGCCGTAGCCGAGATCGACTGCCTCAGCCGCACACCTGAGCGAGCGCTGGGCGCGCGGCTGCGCATCCAGCACGGCCGCCCCGCGCCGCTGGAGCCGGCGGGGGCGCCGCTGGGCACCACCGTCGAGGCGCGCGACCTCTTCGCCCGCCAGCCGGCGCGACGCAAGTTCCTGGCCGGGGCCCGTGGCGAGCGGGCGGCCATCGCGCGGGTCTGCGCCGAGGCGGCGCTGGCCCGGCCGGACGTGGCCCTTCACCTGCGCGCCGAGGGACGCGCGGTCCTCAGCACGGGCGGCGAAGGGGAGCGCCGCGCGGTGCTGCGCGCTCTCTGGGGGCTCGAGCCGGCCGAGACGGCGCTGTCTTTCAGCGGCGCCCGGCCCGAGGCCGGCCTGCGCCTCACGGGACTGGCGGCCCCGCCCCAGCATCACCGCGGCCGCCGCGACGCGCTGCGCCTCTTCGTCAACGCGCGCCCCGTGACCTCGCGACGGCTCAACTACGCCGTGGAGGAGGCCTACCGCGAGCTGCTCCCCGCCGGCCGCCACCCGCTGGCCGTCTGCTTCCTGGAGGCCGAGCCGGGCCGGGTCGACGTCAACGTGCACCCCACCAAGGCCCAGGTGAAGCTGGCCGATGAGGATGCGGCCTTCTCGCTCATCCAGCGCACCCTGCGGGCGGCGCTGCTGCAAGCCGCCGGTCCCCGCCCCCTGGATCCGTCCCCGTTCACTGCCGCCGCCGCGCCCGCGGCGGCGGCCTTCCCCCTCCCCGCGCCTTCCGATCCCCCCGGACCGGAGGCCGCGGCGCTGCGCCGTGCCACCACCGCCGCCACCCCCGTCGCCGGCGCCGGCGCCGGCGCCGCGACGGCCCTCGCCCCGAGCCCCTCCCCGCCCCCGACGCCCGCGCCTCCTGCGATCCCCCCGCTGAGGGCGCTGGGCCAGGTGGGCGCGACTTTCTTGGTGGCCGAGGGGCCCGACGCGCTCTACCTGATCGACCAGCACGGCGCGCACGAGCGCGTGCTCTACGAGCGGCTGCTCGCCGCGCCGGCGGGCCCGGAGGCGCGCCAGCCGCTGCTCGACCCGCCCTTGCTGGAGCTCTCGGCCGAGCAGGCCGCCGCCTTGGCCGGGCACGAAGCGGCGCTGACGGCCCTGGGCTTCGAGCTGGAGCCGTTCGGCGAGCGCACCCTGCGGCTGCGCGCCCTGCCCGCCTGCTGGGCTCCGGGCGACGCCCGGTCGGCGCTGCTGGCCCTCCTCGATGACCTCGCCGGACCCGACCGCGTCCCCGAGCGGCACGACCCCGTGGCCGCCTCCGCCGCCTGCCACGCCGCCGTGCGCGCCGGCCAGCGCCTGGAGCCCCTGGAGCTGCGCGCCCTGCTGCGCGACCTCGAACGCTGCCTCAACCCCCACACCTGCCCCCACGGCCGCCCCACCCTCTTGCGCCTCTCCAACCAGGACCTGGCCCGCCGTTTCCTGCGCCGCTGAGCGCCGTCGATGTCGCGCTCTACGACCGCCTCCGCGACGAGGATCTGGAGAAGCTGGCCTCCGGCCCCGCCGGCCTACGCCCCCGCGGGAGCCGCCTGCTCTCCCCGGATCAGCCGCCCCGGCAAGAGCCCGCTGGGCGCGCCGTCGCGCATGATCACGACGCCCCGCTTGATCGTGTAGCGATAGCCGTCCGCTTTCTGCACCCAGCGCCCCCCGCCCGCGGGCAGGTCGTGATGGAACTCCGGCAACCGCAACCGCAGCGCGTCGTAGTCGATCACGTTGAGGTCCGCCAGCATCCCCGGCCGGATCACCCCGCGATCGTGCAGCCCGTACAGCGATGCCGTGTCCTGCGTGCACATCTTCACCGCCCGCTCCAACGGGATCGTGGCGCCCCGCGTGCGGTCGCGCGTCCAGAACGAGAGCAGGGTCGTGGGTCCGCTGGCGTCGCAGATCACGCCGCAGTGCGCCCCCGCGTCCCCCAGCGAGACCACGGTGTGCGGGTGGGTGAGCATCTCGTAGGTCGGGTCCAGCGAGTAATCGCTGTAGTTGAGCAACGGCGCCAGGAAGATCTGGCGGCCTTCCTGCTCCAGCATGCGGTCGTAGAACACCTCAAAGCCGGAGCGCCCTTCGCGCGCCGCCACCGTCGCCAGGCTTTGCTCGGGGGGCGGCTCGTAGTCCGGCGGATCGTCCAGGGGAAACATCTTCTCGAACACGGTGAACCGCCACATCGGGTCGATGAACCCCAGCGCCGGCGTGTCGGGGTGCTCCGCCTCGTCGATCAGTCGCCGCCGCAACTCGGGATCGCGCAGCCGCGCGACCTTCTCCGCCCGCGGCAGCGGCCTCAGGTCCTCGAACGACGGCGCCTTCACGAACGGGTGCCGTGAATCCAGCCCCAGCAGGATCCCGATCGGCCGGGCCGCCACTTGCGCCACCAGCGGCGCCCCCTCCGCCGATGCCTCAGCGGAAAGCTCCAGCAACTCCTTCCACTGGTTCGGTTCCACGTCGTGCTGCGTGACCGCGTGGAACACCGGCCGTCCGCTCTCGCCGGCCAGCCGCCGCATCCAGGCGATCTCTTTGAACGGCAGCGAGAGATCGTCCCCCGTCATGCCTCCCGGCGCGATCTCCAACAACCCCCGGCCCAGCTCCCCCAGGACCCGCCCCAGACCCAGCAGCTCGTCTTCGGCGGCGAAAGTGCCGGGCATGTTCTCGCCCAGGACGCGGTTCGTCTTTGTGGAGCGCGCCCCGTCCACCGCGCGGTGGTTGATCGTGCGCGACATCGAGAGCCCCAGCGCCCCCACCTGCATCGCTTCCCGCACGATCGCCGCCATCTTCTCGATGTCCTCCCCGGTCGCCGGCTCGTTCTTGGCCCCGCGCTCGCCCATCACGTAGGCCCGCACGACCGCGTGCGGGATCTGCGTGCCCACGTCCAGCATCAGCGGCAGCCCCTCCACGTAGTCGAGGTACTCGGGGTAGCTCTCCCAGTTCCAGCGGATCCCCTCGGCCATCGTGTCGTTGGGGATGTCCTCCACCCCCTCCATCAAATCGATCAGCCACGCGTGCCCGTCGGGCGCCGCGGGCGCGAAGCCCACGCCGCAGTTGCCGAACACGACGGTGGTCACGCCGTGGTAGCAGGACGGCGTGCACATCGGGTCCCACGTCACCTGCGCGTCGAAGTGCGTGTGGATGTCCACGATCCCGGGCGTCACCAGCAGGCCGCGCGCGTCGATCTCCTCCCGCGCCTTGCCCGTCACCTTCCCCACCTTGGCGATCGCGCCCCCGTCGACGGCGACGTCCGCTTCGAACGGCGCGCCCCCCGTCCCGTCGACTACCGTCCCGCCCCGGATGATGAGGTCGTGCATGGCGCTCCCCCTCTGCTCGCGCGCCCCCTGGCGCTCCGGCTCCACCAGTCTGGGAAGCCGCGCCGGGATCGTCAATTCCAGTGGCGCCGCGGGGACTAGGTGGCCGCGTTTCGGGCGCGCTCCGCTTCGATGAGCTCCGCGCCGGGTCCGTCTCCCTCATAGATGGCGCGCAGCGCCGCGTCGTCGCTGGCGACGACGGGGATCCAGTTGAGCCAGGAGGGGAAGTACCAGATGCGATCGCCGAGGGCGCGCAGCAACGCGGGCATGACGATGACGATGACCAGCAGGGCGCCGAGCACGACCGCCGCGACCATCGCTATCCCCAACTGCTGCATCGCAATGAGGCGCATAAACGCGAAGATGCCGACGACACTCGCCAGGATCAAGTCGGCGGCGAGGATCGTCATGGCGACGGACTTGAGGCCGCCGCGCACCGCCGTGTCGATGTCTTCGCCGCGTTCGTGGCCCTCGCGGACGCGGCCGAGCGCGAAGGTGAGGTCGTCGAAGGAGATGCCGAACATGATCGCGAAGACAAACAGCGGCACCCAGGCGTTGATGATGCCCGTCGCTTCGTAGTTGAGCAGACCTTCCAGGAGGTACCCGTCCTGGAAGGTCAACTTCATGATGCCGAAGGCCGCACCAACCGCCAGCAGATTGAGCAGGATCGCGACGAGGGGCAACAGAATGGAGCGGAACATCACGACCAGCACCAGGAATGACGCGCCGATGACGAAGGCGAGGGTGATGGGGAGCCGCGCGTTCACCTTGTCGACGAAATCGATGGTGCCGGCCGTGGCGCCCGTGACCTTCACCTCGGCGCTGGTGTCTGCGAACGCGGCAGGGATGAGCTCGGAGCGAAGCCGCTTCACCGTGGCGATGGAGTCCGGGTCGCTGCTGTCGGCATTGATCGGAATGTCGATCAGTTGCGTATTCGCCGCGTCGTTGGTGCGCGTGCGGATGGGAACGCCGAAGATCCCGTCCGGATTGTCCGGCGACGCCGTTTCCGCCTCGACGCTGGCTTTGAGGCGGGCGATGGCCGCTTGCACGTCGGGGCTGAAGACGCTGCCCTCCTCGCCGGCGTCGACGACGAGCGAGGCGGGCTGTACCAGGCCGAGGGAGAAATTCTCCTCCAGCTCCAGCAGCGGCGCTTTGGCGTCCACGTCGTCGGAGAACGATCGGATCCCGTCGAGGCCTAGGTTGATCGCGAACAACGGCAGGGCCACGACGATCAGCGCCCCCACGGCGAGCGGCGCGTAGATCGCCGGGCGCTTCAGCATGCGGTCGATGCCGCCGGCCACGATGCCGCCGCCTTCGGCGGCATCGAAGCCACGGCCGATGAAGGGCTCGCCCCAGCGGTTGAGGCCGTCGCCGACGATCGCCATCCAAGCGGGCATCAGCGTCATCGCCATCGACACGGCGACGATGATCGCGACGATGGCGCCGAGCCCAAGGCTGGTGAAGGTCGCCGATGAGAGGAAGAAGAGGCCGCTGAGCGCCAAGACCGTCGTCATGGCGGAGATCAGGATCGCTTTGCCGGTCGTGCCCATGGAAGAGAGCACGGCCGCAAGTTCCGGGTATCCCGCCCGGCGGTCACGGCGGTAGCGGCTGACGAGGTAGACGCCGTAGTCGATCGCGGCGGCCAGCCCAACCAGGAGGATGACTTGCGCGAAGGAGTCGTTGAGCGGGATCACCGTCTGGCTGATCAGATTCATCACACCGACGGAGATGCCGACGACGGCGAAACCGATGGCTAGCGGGAAGACCGCGGCGGCCAGGGTGCCGAAGGCGAGAATCAGGATGATGGCGGTGATCGGCAAGCTGATCAGGGAGGCTTTGGCGAAATCGTCTTCGAGGATCGTGCTGAGCTGCTCCTCCGCGGTCACGAATCCGCCCACGACGATCGCGAACTCGGGGTTGGCTTCGGCGGCGCGGTCGATCACATCCGTGAAGATGCCCACCCCATCGATCGCATCGTCGAACTCGGGCTCCAGCTCGATCAAGACAAACGTGATGTCGCCGCCGGTTTCGTTGCGGGTGACGAACGGAGACGCCGTGCGCGGCAGGCCCGTGTCGTAGTGCGTGGTGGTGTCCGCCACGAAGCGCAGGCTGCCTTCGACGTTGGTCCCAAGTACCTCGAAGGTGTCGCGTGTGCGCAGGGCGCGCAGATCCGCGACGACGCCGTTGACGAGGCTACGGAACACCCGGCTGTTCACGCTCAGAGAGTCGTGCGAGACGACGAGGAACTCCGTCAACGGTTCTTCGTCCGCCCCGAACCGCTCCTCGAAGAGCGACGCGGCCTCCTGCGATTCGCCTGTGCCCTCTTCGTCGATGTCGGTGTCGGCGGGCACCATGAAACACGCGCCGAGCCCGGCGATGATGAGGACGAGCCAGGCCAGCACCACGCGGCGGCGATGCCGGATGGACCACAGCGCCACGCGTCCGGTGATCGACGACGCGGCCAGAGGAACTTCGTTCTTTCCTGGTGCGTTGGTCACGACGCGATCTCCACGAAGGCGCCGTCGCGGACTTCGCACGCCACCAACCCGGTATCAGCGCCGCTGCCGAGGCGATCACCCTGCTGGTCGAATGCGATCGCGCGCCCGGATGCCCAGCCGACGGTTTGTGTCGCGGCGATCGCGTCGCGGAGTTTCAGGGGATGGATAAGGAGGGAACCATCCGGCTGCGGCTCAGCCACGCGGGCGACGGCGTCGATGAGGAGGAAGGCCGCGTCGGCGGTGCTGCCGAGGAAGGGAATAATGGGCGGTACGGTATCACCCCCGCCCGCCTGCCAAACACGCAAGAAGTCGCCGCTGAGCGTGTCGGGACAGCCGGTGAGGATTGCGCCTTCGGCGCGATCGCCGAGCACGTCTAGGAAGCCGACTTGGGAGACGACCCCGTCCCCGCCAACGAACGTTCCCGTATAGCCGCTGTCGCGAAGCTGTCCCAGGAGCAGGGCCCCATCCGGGTTGAAGCCTTCGTAGATGACCGCGTCGGCGCCGGCGGAGCCAATCCGTGCAATGGTCTCGCTGAAGTCCACGGTGCCCTGCGGGACGCTCTCGCGAACGATCTCCCAACCGGCGGCGCGGAGGGGCGCGACGGCGCTTTGGGCGAGGTCGATGCCGTACGCCTCGCGGTCGTCGATGATGAACGCCGTTCCCGTCCCGAGCCGCTCGATGAGGATCTCGGCTTGCCGGGGGGCCTCCAGCGCGTTGGTGAACGCGGTGCGGAAAAAGAAGCCCGGCTCGGACTGGGTGAGAGTGAGATCGGTACGCGAGGCAGACCCGGAGATTATGATGACGCCCGCATCGGCGTAGATGTCGATCGTGGCCACCACGGTGGCGCTGAAGATGGGGCCGACAATGCCGACCAGGCGCGGGCGCGCGAGGAGCAGGTTGGCCGCCACGACGGCCACGTCCTCTTCGGTCCCGCCGTCATCCTCGCCTACGAGATCGACGCGGTGGCCGTGGATGAGGTCACCATTCAGCTCCTTCCAGCGCAGCGCACCGGCGATGGCCGCATTGGCCAGGATACCAGTGAGCCTCGCCGCCGGGCCGGTGAGGGGTCCGGAGAACCCGAGCACGATCGGCTCCCCAGCGGGGATCACCATCGGGGTCTCCGGCGATCGCGACACGGCCTCGGGCGGTTCGAAGACCTCCGCCTCGCTGTCGAAGTTCACGACGACCATGAGGACCAGCGCCGTGATCAGCAATGTCGTGACAACGAAGTTGCTGCGGCGGATGCGTCGAAGGCGTCGCCAAACGCGTGGCATAGGACTTCCCAGTGCGCTCCGTGCCATCCGCGGCGGCCCGCGGCGGCGTCGGGAGCACCGCTCCCCGGTGTTGGAGTCTCCCTTGCGACCACGCCGGACGCTAACAGGGCGCCGCAAAAGGGCGCAATGATCCTTAGCCGTCATCTGTATCAGCGCTGATCGAACCGGGTGTTGCGAAGAGCAGTGAATCGCGACCTGTCGGTCCGCTGCCTCCTCGCCGCCGCCCCGTGTTAGACTCCGCGCCGGCTGCTGTCTGACCTTCGGAGGCGCACCATGCCCGAGCTGCTCATCAAGAACGGCCTCGTGATCGACGGCAGCGGCAGCCCCGGCTTCCACGCCGCTGTGCTCGTCGACAATGAAACGCTGAGCCTCCACCGCGGCGATGTCTCTCACCTCACCGCCGCGCGTGAGATCGACGCCACCGGCTCCGTCGTCTGCCCCGGCTTCATCGACCTGCACTCGCACGCGGGACTGACGATCTTCGGCCAGCCCCACCACGACCCCAAGGTGCGCCAGGGCGTTACCACGGAGCTGATCGGCATCGACGGCATCTCGCACGCGCCCTTCAAGTCGGCGGAGGAGCTCCAGCGCTACATCTGGCTCGACGCCGGCCTCAACGGCTACCCGCCTCAGCCGGCCGACTGGCTCACGGTCGCCGACATGCTCTCGCGCTACGACAACCGCGTCGCCATCAACATCGCCTTCATCTTGGGCAACTCCCCGGTGCGCATCTGGGCCGTGGGCTGGAACGACCGCCCCGCCGGCAAGCGCGAGCTGCAGGAGATGAAAGCCGTCACCGCGGAGGCGATGCAGGAGGGCGCATGGGGCCTCTCGTCCGGTCTCGACTACCCGCCCGGCGCTTACGCCGACACCGACGAGCTGGTCGCCCTAGCAGAGGTCTCGGCCCGCTACGGCGGCTTCTACCACACGCACACCCGCGCCGGTCTCCGCACCAAGGGGCGGCTGGCCCCGTGGGAGGAGGCCCTGGAGATCGGCCGTCGCGGCGAGAGCGCGGTCCACCTGACCCACTACCGGCAGCGCTACCAGGGCGACGGCAGCCACCTCGACTACCTGGGCTTGGTCGAGGACGCCCGCGACGCCGGCATGGACGTCACCTTCGATTGCTACACCTATCCCTATTCCGGCACCACGCCCACCATCATGCTGCCGGATTGGACCAAGGACGGCGGGCCCGAGCGGTTGATGGCCGTGCTCCAGGACCCAGGCGACCGCGCCCGCATCAAGGCGGAGATGCTGGGCGAGGGGGATCGCACCGGCATGGGCGTCACTTGGGGCAACGCCTGGCTCACGAACTTCCAGAAGCCGGAGAACCTCAAGTACGACGGCCACTCGATCCAGGAGATCGCTGAGCTGCGCGATCAGGACCCCATCGACGTGTTTCTCGACCTCCTCGTCGATGAGAACCTCGGCATCTCCTACGTGGGCTTGGGGACCAATCAAGCGACGCTGGCCGAGTTCGTCTCCCACCCCGCCGGGATGATCGCCAGCGACGCCATCCTCCTCGGCGAGTTCCCCAGCCCCCGCACTTACGGCTGCTTCCCCGT
This sequence comes from Dehalococcoidia bacterium, assembly GCA_963663235.2. Lineage (GTDB taxonomy): Bacteria > Chloroflexota > Dehalococcoidia > Bin125 > Bin125. The sequence goes on along the minus strand of CAXXNO010000006.1, from coordinate 252,598 downwards.
CGTGCTGGCCGAGTTCGTCCGCGCCGAGCGGCGGCTCCGCTTGCCCGAGGCCATCCGCAAGATGACCTCCTTCCCCGCCCAGCGCCTGGGCCTCCCCGACCGCGGCCTCCTCCGCGACGGCTTCCGCGCCGACATCGTGATCTTTGACCCGCAGACGGTGAAGGCGCCCGCCACTAAGGAGGATCCCAAGCAGTACCCGCTGGGCATCGACTACGTCATCGTCAACGGCCGCGTCGTCATCGAGAACGGGACGAACACGGGGGCGCTCCCCGGCAGGGCGCTCCGCCGGGGACACGCCACGACGTAATCTGCCAGAGCGAGACGGAGGGCTCCGCTGGCGAAGTCCACGGTCGACACCATCGTCCACGGCGGTACGGTCGTCACGGCCACCGACGCCGTCGACACCGCCGTAGCCATTCAGGGCGAGCGCATCGTAGCGCTCGGCGATCCCGACACGCTGCCCAAAGCCGGCCGCTACATCGATGCGACAGGGAAGTACGTCCTCCCCGGCGCGATCGACTGCCACATCCACGGCAAGATGCAGTACCCGCTCGCCCGCGAATACATGGAGGACTGGCGCACCCTGGGCACGGCCGCCGCCTACGCGGGGCTGACCACCATCATCCCTTTCATCAGCTACGCCGCCGCCGAGCAGGAGACCTTCCCCGATGCCATTCGCCGCGCGCAGGACGAGTTGCGCGGCGAGTTGGTGCTCGATGCCGCACTGCACGGGATGATCGTCAACACGCCCTACGTCTTGGACTCGCTGCCGGAGGCCATCCGCATGGGCGTCACCTCCTACAAGATGTTCATGACCTACAAGAAGGGCCCCAACATGTCGCCCGACGCCATGATCATCCGGGCCATGGCGGTGGTCGCCCGCGCGGGCGGCCTGATGCAGCTCCACTGCGAGAGCGGCGATGTCCTCGACTACTTGCAGGACAAGGCGGTGGCGGAAGGCCGCGTCCACCCGCGCGACTTCCCCGCCACCTGCCCGCCCTGGACCGAGGCCGAGGCCGTCAATCGCGCCATCCTCATGGGCGCCATGACCGATTGCCCCACCTACGTGGTCCACCTCAGCACGCTGGAGGGGATCGAGCGCATCCGGCAGGCGCAGGCGAAAGGCCAGGCGGTTTGGACCGAGACTTGCCCCCAGTACCTCCTCCTCGACGAGTCCGAGATGGAGCGACTGGGGCCCTTCGCCAAGATCGGGCCGCCTCTGCGCCCGGCCGACGGCCTCAACCAGCAGGCGATGTGGGACGGCCTGGCGCAGGGCGCCATCTCGATCGTCGCCAGCGACCACTCCCCGAAATCCAAAGAGCGAAAAGAGCCCGGCTGGAAGAACATCTCCTCGGGCCGGACGGCGCCCCCATCCCCTTCGGCTCGCCCTCAACGGAGACGCTGCTGCCGCTCGCCTACAGCGAGGGCGTTGCCAAGCGCGGACTGCCCATCACCTGGCTCGCGCGCGCGATCGCGGAGAACCCGGCGCGGATCTTCGGCCTCTATCCGCGCAAGGGGACCATCCGCCCGGGATCGGACGCGGACCTGACCATCATCGACCCCGACCACCAGGGCACGATCACCGCCGAACGGCACCACGGCCTCGCCGGCTACACCCCCTACGAGGGCTGGGCGCAAATTGGCCGCCCTTGGATGACCCTGCTCCGCGGCCAAGTCCTCCTCAACGACGGCCGCCTGGAGCAAGACCCCGGCTACGGCCGCTACCTCCCCGCCGCCGGCCCCACGCCCCCCATCGGCGGCCCGGTCGCGCCGCTCCGGCCGGAGTAGCCGTAAATTCGACCGTCGCACAGAGAGGTAACGGCGCGAGGCAGTCCCGGAACTGGTGGCCCTGCATAGTGGGAGGGGGCCCCTCGCGGAGAATCCCTAAGCACTCTGCAAGCGGCCAGGACTGGCGAGTCTTCGATCCGGCTGTCGCAGCGCGATCAGCGAGCGCCAGCCCGCGCGGGACTTCGATCTCCGCTAGGCAGGCAGAACGATCTCCAGCGCCGCGTCCGTGACGATCCACAGCACGGCGCCCTCGCTGAGGGCGAAGTTGGTGATGCCGAGCACGGGAATGAACGAGGTCCAGTTGATCGTAGTCGAGTCGAACAGCCAGGCGATCTTGACCGTGCCGAAGACATCCGCCGCCTGCGCCGCCCCGAACGCCCAGAAGAGGAACTGGCCGCCGGCATTGAGGCTGAGGACCTCCGGGGCCGGGGCCGGCGGCTCCTCTTCTACCACCTCGTCCACCTCGTCCATCGGCTCCTCTTCCACTTCCTCCTCGACGATCTCGACGAACAACACGATCGTCAGGTGCGGCAACGACGCCTGCACCACCACCGGCGGGCCCAGCGACACCACGGTCACCGGGATGATCTCCCCGTCCCAGACCACCGCGCTGGTGGCCGGATCGAATCCGGCCGGCAACTCGAACTGCACCGTCACCGGCGTCGTGCCGCCGATATTGGTCCCGTTCTGGTCCGAGATATCGATCTCCACGCCGAACGCCATCGTGCCCGCCGGTAGCCCCGCAGCCGCCAGGGCGTCCGCCACGGCCTGGTCGGAGGGGTCCGCCACGCTCACCGTGATGTCGGTGGTGCCCGCCGGCAGGTCCGCCACGTCGGCCACGACGGTGGTGCCGGTCCCATCCGTCACGTTGACGACGGTCGTCCCGTTATGCGTCGTGCTCTCCGTGTCCAGGTTGATGGTCGCGTGGCCGGTGGTCGGGTCCACCGTGTTCGTCCCCGTGGCCGGATCGAACGTGCCTTCGTCCGCCGGCTCCATCTCGTCCCCGTCGTCCGGCCCCGGCCCGTCGTGCTCTCCGTGTCCAGGTATGAAGCCGACGCCCGCTCCGCCGGTCCCATCAGCCGAGATCGCTCCTCCGCCCGGCGCAGGCGTTACGACGACGCCCCCGGAGGCAGCCACCGGCGGACCGCTGATCAGCATGCCGGCCGCTGCGGCGAGTAGTAATGCTGCCAACGGCCACGATCGGCGGGCAGGGGAAAACCGGACGCGCAACATGATCACCCTCCAATATCCGTCCATGAGGACGTACCGCACTATCGCATCGCACTATCGCATCTTTTTTCCTCGCGGTGATCGTGACGCGGCCGCCCACGGATCGTGGTGCGCGCATTGTGGCCAGAGCAGCCACGGCCGGCGCTTGGACGACGGGTGGCGGCGGGGCGCTGCGCACCGCGCCGTGCATAGGCCTCCCTTCCTGCGCTTGTCCGTGCCGGCCCCACGCCCCCCATCGGCCTCCCCGGGAGCGTCGCTGTCACACCACCAATAACAACGGCCGAGCCCCACGGACTCGGCCGTCGCTGTTGGAGTTGGTGGAGACGGGGGAGAATTGAACTCCCCGTCCAGTCGATCGACCGCCGGCCTCTGCTACGCGCGTAGCCGGGTTTTGTTCTCGTCCCCGGGTCCGCCTCCCGGCGGGCTGGCTCGGGGACCAGTCGGAGTTGGCTTAGCGACCCCTTCCCGACCTCAGGAGTCGAGCAGCCGGACTGAGTGTCGCCCCTCCACCATCCGTCCGGCTGAGACGGCGGGGGACGTCGATGCCTTAGTTAGGCAGCGAGGGCGAGTTCTTTTTCGCCAGTTAAAGGTTTGCCGCTGTTTTACGAGGGTGCGGCGCCTCGGCGCGCAAAACCGGTCAACGAATCGCTGTCGAGCCCTTTCGTCCCCCTTTCACCTTCGAGTATACCGCCGCTACCGGCGCACCGCCGCCCGCATCTGGCGCTCCGCTTCGCGCTTCGCCATCGTCTGCCGCTTGTCGCCCTTGCTCCGCCCCCGGCCCACCCCGATCTCCAACTTGGCCAGCCCCCGCTTGATGTAGAGGTGGATCGGGATCACCGTGAGCCCGCTCCGCTCGAACGCCTCTTCGATCTCGCGCACTTCGCGACGATGCAGCAGCAGCTTGCGATCCCGCGTAGGCTCGTGGCCGAAGCGACTGGCCGCGTCGTAACGCGCGATGGTCGCGCCGACCAGCCACAGCTCCCTCTGACGCGGCCGCACGTAAGCCTCGGCGATGCTCGCCTTGCCCTGCCGGATCGACTTGATCTCGCTGCCCTCAAGGGCCAGGCCCGCTTCGTAGCGCTCGCTGATGTCGTAGTCGTAACTGGCGCGGCGGTTGCGGGCGATCGTCTGGAAGTTCGCCTCCGCGCCGTCTGTGCGCGGGGCCGGGCCCTTTTTCGCCGTCCGCTTGCGCGCCCGTTTGCTCACGCCGTCAGTCTAGCCCAGCGTGTCGACGCGACCGGCGTCCGGCGATTAGGCTCCCGCGCCGCCCTCCGCTGGCGTGGTCAAGCTTGAGTCGATCGTCCCCGTGCGCAGGAACTCGATCGCCGCGAACAGTTGCACGTCGCGGCGCGCCTCAAAGTCCTCGTCACTCGGGGTGATGATGAAGTCGGGGATGAGTCCCACTCCCTCGATCAGGTCGCCGTTGGGCGAAAGCCAGCGCGCCGTGCTGACGTACAGCACGCTGCCGTCGGAGAGCTGGCGTGGGATGCTGACCGTGCCCTTGCCCAGCGTCTGCTCCCCGATCACCACGGCCCGGCCGTGATCGCGCAGCGCCGCCGCCATGACTTCCGAGCCGGAGGCGGATCCGCCGTCCACCAGCACCACCATCGGGATGCCCAGGGCCGCCCCGCCGGCCGTGTCGCTGTAGGCCTCCTCGCTGCCGTCTCGCTCGACCTGCGTGAGCACCAGCCCGCCGTCCAGGAACTCACCCGTTGTCACCACGGTGGCGGTCAGCAGGCCGCCCCCGTTGCCCCGCAGGTCGACGATCAGGCCCGTGAACCCCGCGGCCTGGATCCCCTCCAGGATCGGCACCAGTTCGCCTCGCGTGTTCTCGGTGAACTGGAAGATCGCCACGTACCCCAGGTCCGTCACCGGCTGCCCGGCCCGATCCTGGATCTCGATCGCCTGCACGCTCGGGATGATGATGCGGCCTCGCGTGACCGGGATCGTCTCCTCTTGGTCGGTGCGGTGACGGACGAGCAACTCGACAATCGTGCCCTCGGGGCCGCGGATGCGCGCCACCGCTGTCTGCACCGTCCAGCCCTCCGTCGATTCGCCGTCGACCGCCAGGATCACATCGCCCGCGCGGATCCCCGCCTGCTCCGCCGGCGAGTCGCGGAAGGTGCCGGTGATGAAGATCTCGTCCGCCTGTTGGTCGACGGTCGCGCCGATCCCCTCGAACGCCCCGCTGATGTCCTCGCTGCTCAGCCGGAACGTCTCCGCATCGATGTACACGGAGTGGGGGTCGTTCAGCGAAGCGACCGCGCCGTCGATGGCGGCGCGCCGCAGATCCGTGACGTTGACCCGCTCGGGCTCCACGAAGTCGCGATTGAGGATGTCGTACACCTCGTCCAGCAGACCGAAGCGCGAGCCCCGCTCGGCGCCCCCGCTGTCCGCCGCGACCACGACCGCCCCTCGGCCGTCGCTGCGCAGGGCGCGAACCGCCCTGCCGTCCTCGTCGCCGTCGATTAGCCCCTTGACGCCGAGCCCCAGCGCGAACCCGGCCCCCGCCAGGAGCAGCACCATCCCCGCCAGAACCACGCGCAGTCGCCGGGTGTCCGTCATGAGCGCTCCCTCTACGCTGTCTGGTACGTTCCAGTGTAGGAGGACGGATGGGGAGCGGCGACGCACCGGCGGCGCTCACGGCCTCGGGCACGACGCACGCGTCGCCGGGCCGAGTCGCGCTGATCTGCCCCGGACAGGGATCGCAGAAGCCGGGCGGGATCGCGGATCTCGCCCCCACGGACCGTGCGGTCTTCGATCGCGCCTCGGCCGTCATCGGGGTCGACTTGTGGGCCGCCGGGCTCCACGCCTCGGAGGAGCAGCTCTCCAAGCCGTCGGTCCTCCAGCCTTTGCTGCTCGCCTGGGCCCAAGCCGATTGGGAGCGGGCCCGCACCCAGCGTCCCGATCTCCCTGCCCTTCACTACGCCTTGGGGCACTCGTCCGGCCAGAACTCGGCCGCCGTCCTCTGCGGCGCGCTCGCCTTCGAGGACGGCGTCCGCTTCGCCCACGAGCGGGGGCGGCTCATGGACCGCGATTGCGACGCGACCCCCAACACGCTCCTGGCGCTCTCGGGCGTGACCCGCGCGGTGGCGGAGGAGATCGCCGCGCTCAGCCAGACGTCCATCGCCAATCACAACGCGGAGGATCAGTTTGTCGTCGGAGGCAGCGCGGAGGCCGTGGCCCGCGCCCGGGCGCGGGCTGAGTCGTGCGGCGTCAAGGCCGTCGTGCTCAGGGTGGCCGGCGCTTTCCATACTCGCTTCTTCCGCGACTCGGACGCGCTGGCCGGCCCCCTCATCGATGCGCTCTCGGTGCGGGAGCCCTTCACGCCGATGATCGGCAACGCGCGCGGCCAGGTGATCGACACCGCCACCGCGCTGCGCGACGAGTTCCGCGGCCAGTACAGTCGCCCCATCGCTTGGCTCCCGGCGCTCCAGACGGCGTACGCGGCGGGCGTCCGCACATTCATCGTCACCGGCCCCGGCAACGCGATGGCCGGCTTGCTGCGACGCTTTGCCCGCACGGTCACGGGGCCCATCGCCGTCGTCCGGCTCAATCAGCCCCTCGGCGAGCAGTAGGGCGTCCCTCGACATAACTAATAGTGCGAAGTTCGGTCGCCGCCTTCCCGAAGGCCCGTCGGCCGACGCAGCCGGGTCGGCTCACCACCTCAGTGATCCGCCTGCCTCCGGCGCGTCGCGGCTGGACGCCTGGCCCTCCCCGCGGGCGGGCAGGGCCGTTTCTGCGCACCCGAGGCCTTCTGTGCGCCTCGACACCCTCTGCGTATCCCGAGACCTTCTGTACGCCCCGAGACCTTCTGTACGCCCCGAGACGATGTCTGGCCCGCGCTCGCCTCGCCCTGCGGGGCTATGGCCAGCGTCAAGACAGAGGCGGCTGCGGGCTCGCTCTCCGGGCTCTCACGCTCTGCCGGGACCGTCGGCGGCGGATTGGCGGCCTCCGTGGCCCCGCAGCGGGCCGTGTGTAGCCGGCCCCAGCCCGGCCGAGCTCCACTTGGCTTCATACATAACCCTTATAGGGCGATCATCTTTTGGCCCATCCCCTGCTTTGGCGGGACGCGCTCGCGCCCTGCCGATGCTTCCCGCGCCGTCCATCGTTTGCGACGTGAGCCGCCGCAGACGTCCGCTCGAGTACCAGGCGCCGCGCGCAGGCAAACTCTGTGCGACCGCTCTGCGCTCGTGCCGGCGGGGTCCTCCATCGCGGACTCCAGCGGGCCCCGGCGGCGGAATGAGCCTCTCCCTGCTGACGACCACGGTGCCCCGTGAGGCGGATCGTCGCACTATCGGATGCCCTCTTCGCTCAAAGGGGACGGCCTCCGCCCCGACAATCTATCCGAAACGGAAGAAGCGCCTATCCGTGCCGGTCCCGCCGCTGCGCGCCCGGCCGCTCGGTCAGGTCGAACCGCATGTTCCCGTCCGACGGCTGCTGCAGGTTCGTGATCTCGCCCTCGGCCTCAAGATGCGCGAGGACGGCGTAGAGATCGATGTCGCGCAGCGTCGGCGCGCCGTGCTCCAGCAGCATCGTCAGCGACAGCCCCGTGCTGCGGCCGATCCGCCTCGATTCCTCCAGCAGCGCCCGCCGCACGGCCTCGACCTCGTCGATGTCCCGACGGGCGTCTTCGCCTGAGGCCGTCGATGTCCGGCGATTCCAGCGTCGGAGCAGGCCCATGAGCGACTCCCCAATCTCTCGGTCGTCCGCGTCCGGCGCCCGGATCGACCTTATGCCGGGCCGCGGTTATGGGCGTTTCGCGCTCTTGATCGCGCCACTCCGCAGCGACTCCCGCCGCGCTCGCGCGGCTTCCACGGCGGCGGCTTCTGTTGCCCCGGAGCGCCGCAGCGCCGCCAGACGCTCGCCCACGCCGCCCCCCGCCTCCCACGCGCCAACGAGCAAGTCTGCCGCCGCCTCCAGCTCCTCTTCGCTCTCTTGACCGTCAACTGTCCGGCTCCCCCGCGCCAGCGCGACCGCCAGCTGCCCGCGCCGCGCGTCCGGGTCGCCCGCGAACTCCTCCAGCACGGACGTGTACTCGTGCTCCGCCTCCCGCAGGTCGCCGAGCGCCAGCCGCACCCTTCCGTGCACGATCCGGCTGTCGACGTCGTACGGCCGCGCCGCGGCCGCCCGGTGCGCCGGCGCCAGCGCGTCTTGAGGCCGGCCCAGGAGGAGCAACGTTTCCGCCAGCCGTAGGTCCATGTGCGCCCGGTCCGGATACCCTGCCCTACCCGCCGTTTCGAGTCGCCCCAGCGCCTCCGCGGCCGGGGCCGGCCCCTCGGCCCGTCCGGCGGCATCGCGGCGCACCGCCTCTCTTAACAGCGCCTCGCCTTCGCGGAAGAGCCGTTGCGCTGCTCGCCGCCGTCTCCAGTGTTTCAGGATCTGCATGTAAGTTATGTAGCCTAATGCCCGTCGCTTCACGCCTTCCCGAGCGCAGGCCGCGACGCTGTTACCGTGCCCAACACGGAAGGCAACATGCAGGCTAGCGCTTCGCTTCGCTATGTGATTCACGCCGATATGGACGCCTTCTATGCCTCCGTCGAGCAGCGCGATGACCCCTCCCTGCGCGGCAAGCCCGTGCTCGTCGGCGGCTCGCCCAGGTCGCGCGGCGTCGTAGCCGCGGCGTCCTATGAGGCCAGAGCGTTCGGTTGCCGCTCCGCCATGCCAATGCGCACGGCCGTCCACCTCTGCCCGCGGGCCGTGGTCGTGCCGCCGCGATTCCCGCGCTACCGGGCGGTGAGCGGCCAGGTGATGGCGATCTTCCGTCGCGCGACCCCGTTGGTCGAGCCCCTCTCCCTCGATGAAGCCTTCCTCGACGTCACGCAGCGCGTCGAGAGCGGCGAGGATCCCGGCGCGATGGCCCGCTGGCTCAAGGACGAGGTGCGACGCGAGACCGATCTGACCGTCTCCTGCGGCGTGGCGATGAGCAAGTCGGTGGCCAAGATCGCCTCGGGCATGGAGAAGCCCGACGGCCTGACGATCGTGCTCCCCGGCCGCGAGCGCGAGTTCTTGGCCCCCCTCCCCGTGAGCGACCTCTGGGGCGTGGGGCCGAAGACGGCCGCGCGATTGCAGCGGGCCGGCGTCAAGACGATCGGCGATCTGGCCCAACGGCCGTTGGCCTGGTTGATCGAGCGCTTCGGCGTCCGTGGCGAGTGGTTCCACCGGCTGGCCATCGGCGCCGACGACAGCCCTGTGACCGTGTCCCGTCGGCGAAAGTCCATCTCTTCGGAGACCACCTTCGCCGAGGACAAGAGCGACCGCGGTGAGCTGGAGCAGGCCCTGCGGGACCAGGCCGCCTCGGTGGCGCGGCAGCTCCAGCGCGCCCATCTCCGCGCCCGCACGGTGTACGTCAAGCTGCGCCTCGCCGATTTCACCACTTTCACCCGGCAACGCACTCTCGTCGAGGCCACCGATTCCCCATCCACGATCACCGCCGAGGCCCTCTCCCTTCTCGACCCAGAGCTAACGCCCGGCCGCGAGTTCCGCCTCTTGGGCGCGGGCGTCTCGAACTTGATCGAGCCGGAGACGGCCGGCCAGTTGGACCTCTTTGACCGCCCCCCGCCCGCTCAGCCCGACGCGCTCGATGCCGCGGTCACCGGCCTGCGCGAGCGTTTCGGCGACGCGACGATCTACCGCGGCCGCCCCGCCGATCGGTCGGCGGAGTGAGCCTGGTCCGCTCGGCTCAGGCCTTCACCTTCGACTGCTACGGCACGTTGATCGACTGGGACGTCGGTATCGCTGCGGCGATCCGGCGCATCCCCGCGCTCCAGGATGTCGATGCCGAGCGATTCCTCCAGCGCCGCGAGGCGCTGGAATTAGATCTCGAGGCCGGCCCCTACCTCCCCTATGAGGAAGTGCTGGCGCGCAGCCTCCGGCAAGCCGCGCGAGAGTTTGGCGTCGCCGTGACCGACACTGAAGCCTGCGCTTTTGCCGCGAGCGTCCCGGACTGGCCGCCGTTTGCGGACGCGCCCGGCTTCCTCCGCCGCCTGCGCCGCCTGGGAAAGCCGCTGGCCATCGTCTCCAACGTCACCACCGCCACCCTGCGCGCCAGCGTCCGCTCTCTCTCCGCGCCCTTCGATTTGCTCGTGACCGCGGAGGACGTCCGCTCCTACAAGCCGGCGCCCGCGCATTGGCTGGAGGCGCACGCCCGCCTGGGCCTGGCGCCCGCGGCGACGCTCCATGTCGCCGCCTCCCTCCACCACGATGTCCAGCCCGCCTTGCGGCTCGGCGTCCCCTGCGTCTGGGTCAACCGGCGCGGCGGGCCCTTGCCGCCCGGCGTGGAGCCGGCCCTGGTCGCGTGCGATCTGCAGGACCTTGCGGAGCGGCTCCATTTGCCGCTAGATCACTGAGCCGGCCTGACAACGGGAGAGGCCGCAGCGAAAGGAGACCGCATGAAGATTACCCGCATCTACACCGGCGATGACAACCGCTCCCATCTCGAAGACATCGAAGTTCCCCTCCACGACCACGATCTCGGCCGCCTCTCGGAGATCGTGGGCGCGGAGGGCCTCATCTTCCGCGAGACGGGCGAGGACTACTTCCTCGACTATCACAACGCTCCCAGGAAGCAGTTCGTCGCCAACCTCACCGGCGTGGTGGAGGTCGAGACCGGCGACGGCAGCCGCAAGCGGCTCGGCCCGGGCACCATCATTTACGCGGAGGACACCACTGGGCAGGGGCACATCAGCCGCGGCATCGAGGGCCCCCGCAACAGCCTGTTTATCCTCGTCCCCGACGACTACGACGTGACGACGCTCGGCCGCTAAGGTGGCGTTGTGCCGCTACGGCGGCGAAGGAGACCGGCATGAAGGTGACCCGCATCTACACCGGCGACGATGACCGGACTCACTTCCAGGAAATCGACGTGCCCCTGCGCGACGGCGATGTGGGCAGCCTCACGGATCTTGTCCAGACCAAGGGCGTGATCTTTCGCGCCACCCCGGGCGAGTTCGAGATGGACTTCCACAACGCGCCCCAGCGGCAGTTCGTGATCAACCTGAGCGGCATCTTGGAGATCGAAACCGGCGACGGCACGAAGCGGCGCCTCGGACCCGGCGAGATCCTGTTCGCCGAGGATGTGACCGGCCAGGGGCACATCAGCCGCGGCGTCGGCGGCCCCCGTCAAAGCCTCTTCATCCTCGTCCCCGACGACTTCGATATCACCCGCTGGCGCTCCTAGCGCCGGCCCCACGGCAGCGATCGCCCCGTCCGCTGCTGGTAGAGGTGAAACGCCGTCACTACCAGCGCGTGCGTGATCGTGCCGTCTTCAAACAGCCCCACCACCTCCTCCAGTGGCACCAGCGCAACCTCAATCGACTCGGTCCCGTCCTGCTTCGGCTCACCGACTGACGTGACGTTCTCGGCCAGGTACGTGTAGCAGCGGTTCTCCTGGATCGCGGGATTGGGGTGCACCCACCCCAGCTCTATCGCGTCTGCGGCGCTGTAGCCGGTCTCTTCCCGCAGCTCCCGCAGCGCCGCTTCCTTAGGCGATTCCCCCGCGTCGATGATCCCGCCCGGCACCTCCAGCGTTACCTCGCGCGTCCCGTGTCGGAACTGGCGGATGAACACCACCTCGTTGGCGGCCGTGAGCGGGATGATGTTCACCCAGTGGGGGAACTCGAAGATGTAGAAGTCGTGCGCCGAGCGCCGCTCGGGGTGGACGTTGGTGTCCTGCCGCAACTGGAAGAAGTGGTAGTCGGCCAGTCGCTGGCTGCGGATCCGCTCCCAAGGCCGGCCCATCGCTCCCCGCGACCGCCGCTCTAGAACTTCCGCTCGGCCAGGTTTCGGCTGATCGCCAGCCGCTGGATCTGGTTCGTCCCTTCGAAGATCTGGAAGACCTTCGCGTCGCGCATCCACTTCTCAACGGGCTGCTCGCGCATGTACCCGCTGCCGCCGATGATCTGCACGGCGTCGGTGGTGACCTGCATCGCCGTGTCGGTGGCGAAGCACTTCGCCTTGCTCGCCTCCTCGAAGCTCAGTGTCTCCCCCCGGCTCAGCAGCCAGCCGGCCCGCCAGCACAGCAGCCGCGCCGCATCCAGCGCGATGTCCATGTCCGCCAGCATGAACCCCACCCCCTGGTGCTCGATGATCGGCTGCCCGAACGACATCCGCGTCTTTGCGTGCGTCGCCGCGTACTCGAACGCCGCCCGGCCGATCCCTACTGCAATGATGCCGATCTGCGGACGCGTGCCGGTCATGGTCCCCAGCGCCCCGCGCCCGCCGCTGCGAAAGTCGGGGTCCGGCGACCCCAGGCGGTGGTCCATGGGGATACGCACCTCATCTATCAGGAGGTCCGCGGTGTGGCTGGCCCGCAGGCCCATCTTCTTCCACACGTGGGACTCCACCAACCCGGGCGTGTCCTTGGGGACCACGAACGCGGAGACCCCCTTCCAGCCCGTCTTCGGATCTTCCGTGGCGAAGACCACCGTCAGGTCCGCGATCCCGCCTCCGGTGATGAACCGTTTGGAGCCGTGCAGCACGTAGTCGTCGCCGTCCCGCCACGCGCGCGTTTTCATGCTGCCGGAGTCGGAGCCGGATTCCGACTCCGTCAACGCCAGCGCGCCGATGCGAAACTCGCTGTCCGAGGGCAGCGCCATCGGCAGGAACCGCTCTCGCTGCTCGGGCGTGCCGATGAGGTTGATCGCCGTCGCGGCCAGCCCACCGCCGAGCATCGCCAGCGCCATGCCGCCGCAGCCCCAGGCCAACTCCTCCCCCATGATCAGGCTGGTGAGACCTTCTTCGATCCCCTCCCCCGCCAATGGCTCGCCGTGCAGGCCGATCGCGGCGCCCTTGCGGGCCACGTCCCAGGGGTACTCTTCGCGATCGTCGTACTCCCTCGCCCGCGGCACGATCTCTCGGACCGCGAAGTCGTGCGTCACTTGTTTCACCATGCGTTCGGCTTCATTGAGCGTGAAGTCCGTCATGCCGCGCTCCCTATTCCGGCCGCAGGCCGTGGCCTCGGCGCCCTGTGCCAATCAGATGAAGCGGTCCATTATCCGGCGGTAGGCGCTCGCCCGCAGGAACTGGTCGATGCCGGAGTCATGGAACTGCGCCTCTAGATTCTCGGTCAGCGTATCCTTGAAGTCATCGATATCGATCCCCACCGCCATCGCGTAGGGCTTGGCCCGCCGCAGGCCGATGCTGACGGCCCCGACCAGCAGCAACTGGCTCTGCCACACGTAGGCCCGGCCCATCGGGGAGAGGTTGTCGATCAGGGTCGGCAGGACGGTGTGCAGGAAGTTCACGTGGCGCACTTCGTCGCGCAGAATGAGCCCGAAGATGTTGGAGGCCAGCGGATCGATGTCGCCTTGCTCGCGGCTCTTCTGCAGGAACAGCGACGCGAAGTTTTCGCTGAACAGCGTGGACGTGAGCCAGTTTTCCACCCGGTAGACGCCCCACGAGGCCATCGTGCCGAAGCGGTTAATCAGTCCTCGTTCCAGTCGGCTGAGCATTCCCCGGCCGTTCGCCGCCTCCAGGTACCGGTCCAACACGTAGACGTGCCGCGCTTCGTCCTGGCACTGGGCCGCCAGGTACAGGTTGAGGTTGGGGTCGTGCAGTTGGTGGGTCGCTCGGCTCATCATCACCTGGATCGTGTCCAGCCCCATGAGCTCCAGGCCGTAAAAGACGTTGACCAGCTTCAACCACGCTTCCCGCTTCGCCTCCGGGATCTGCGGCCCCAGGCTCCAGTCCACGTCCCGGTCCGCGTTCCAGATCCGATCGCTCTGCTGGCGGAACAGCTCCCGATACAGGTCCCGCTGCCCGTCTAAGGTCGCGCTGGAGTTCGCGACTGGCGATCGATGCATCTCACTCCTCGATCCGTGGCCTGCGGGCCTGGCCGCGTGCCACGAGCGATTATACCGGCCGCTCCCTTGAGCGCCCTCCCGGATCTTCCCGCCTGAGATCCGTCCGCCAGACACCGTCTGCCGGAAGCTGTCCGCCGGAAGCCGTCCGCCGGAAGCCACCCGTCAGAATCCGATCGCGGCGCCCTCCCGCCTCAGGTCGGAGACGCCCTCCCAGCCGCCCTCGGGAAGCCGCGCAATGAGTTGCGCCGACCCGAGCTTGGGCTCCCAATCGTCGGCGATCTGCACCGCGTGTCCCCGACGCGCCAGCTCGCGCCGCACGTCGGCCCCGATGCGCCCCTCGACGACGAGCTCCAGCCCCTGCGTGTGGCCCCATCGTGGTGCGTCCACGGCCTCTTGCACGCTCAGCCCGAAATCGATGATGCCCGTCAGAATTTGAAGGTTCGTCTGCACCTGAAAATCGGCGCCGGGTGTCCCTCCGGCCAGGAGGAACCGCCCCTTGCGGAACAGCGTGTACGTGTTGAGGGTGTGCACCGTGCGCTTGCCGGGCGCCATGACGTTCGGGTGGCTCGGGTCCAGGCTGAAGCCCAGCATCCGATTGTTGAGCAACAATCCCGTGTCCCCGGCCACCGCCGCGCAGCCGAACGGGTGGTAGACGCTCTGGATGAACGTGATCGCGCGACCCTCCCCGTCACCGACGGCGAACTGCGTCGTTTCCGCCGCTTTGCTGTCGGCTTTCGCTACCTCCCGTGCGCGCTCCGGATCGATTGCTCGGGCCCGCTCGGTGGCCCGCTCGGGCGCGAGCAGCTGGTCCCAGTCGACGTCGATGAAGCGCGGGTCGCCGGCTGCGGCGGTCCGATCGGCGAAGGCCAGCTTTTTCGCCTCCACCATCCAATGGATGGCGTCCGCGGAGAGGTGGCCCATGCCGGTCAGGTTGGCGCCGGCCAGCAGCAGCAGCTCTTGCAGCAGGATGTGTCCTTGCGAGACCGGCGGCTGCTCGTAGACCAGCGTATCGCGGTACGCCGCAGCCATCGGCTCGCCCGCGATCGCTTCGTGGCCCGTGAGATCGTCGATGCTGATCAGGCCGTCCGCCTCCCGCGTGAATGCGCCCGCAAGCGCTCGGCCCACGCCGCCGCCGTAGAAGGCGTCGCGCCCGCCCGCCGCGAACGCTTCCAGCGTGCGTGCGAGCTGCGGCTGGCGCAGCCGCTGGCCCGCACGCGGTGTTGCTCCGTTGGGAAGGAATATCGCTGCCGCTTCCCGCGACAGCGCCAGCCGTTCCCGATTCTCCGCCAGCGACGCCGCCAGCCCCGCCGATACCGGAAAGCCATCGGCGGCCAGCCTGATCGCCGGTCTCAGCAGCTCCGGCAGCGGGCGGCTGCCGTGCCGATCGTGGAGCAGCGACCAGAGGTCCGGCAGCCCCGGAATACAGGCGGTCCGTAGGCCGTTCCGGGGGATGCCTTCGCCGTAGCGCTCCGGCTCGGCCCCGCTCCCCGCGGTGCCGCCGGCGTTGTAAGCCTGCACGCCGCCCTCGGGCTCGACGACCTGCACGAACCCGTCGCCGCCCATCCCCGTCATGTGCGGCATCACCACACACAGCACCGCCGATGCAGCCAGCGCGGCGTCGACGGCGTTGCCCCCGGCGGCGAGCACTTCGATCGCCGTGGCGCTGGCCGTAGGATGACCCGTCGCCGCGATGGCGCGCGACCCAAAGACCGGCGTGCGACCGGGTACTGGTGGCTTCACGGGAGGGAATGGTGGCAGCGCCCTTCTCTCAGGTCAAACGCCCGCCTCGAACCGGCCGGGGCCGACGCTATACTGACGCCATGACACCTGAGCAGCCGGGCTCCGGCGGCTTTGATCTCGACGATGCCCTTCGCGTCATCGATGAGGCGGACGTGCTGGTGGTCGGCTTCGCCTGGCTCTCCGAGCGCCTCCTCGTCGATGCGCGCCGCTCCGAGGCCTCCGGTCCTTATGTCCGAGTCGTGGCGCCCGTGCGCACGCCGCAGGAGCGCATCCGCCAACTGCGCGACCTCCGCCCCGGTTTCAATGACCCCGAATCGTTCATCTTCCTCCCCTGGGGCGGCCGCGTCGAGACGTTTGTGGACGTCGGCCTCTTCGACCGCATCCTCCAGCGCTGCATCGACGACCCCGCCGCCGAGAGCGACTGCCGCGCGGCGCTCGATGACCTCTTCCGCCTGGACCGCGAGGACCTGCGCCAGGCGCTCGCCGGCGGCGAGAAATACCACACGCTCTTTGAGCGCTCCCGCTCCTAGATCCCTTACGTCAATCCCCTTGCATTTACACCGTTCTGTTCACTACACTCCCGGTCGGCGGCGGGACTGGGGGCGGACTGTCATTTAGACGGGAACCCTGCCTGGTTGACGCCGGAATTCTCTCCGTTTCGGCTCACAGGAAGGAGTCCCCCGCACCGTGGCGCACAGGTCGGCAATCCAGGAAGTGTCTGTCCGCACGCTCCGACGCAACTGCACCCACCACTGGCAACTACACAGACCCGACGCGCAGTACTCGCGCGGCATCTGCGCGAAGTGTGGCATGTCCAAGCGCTTCCTCAATTATGGGGAGGAGCTCCGCCTACCGTTCGGACGTCGCCGGCGGATCTAACCAATCGCCACGCCGCCGAAACGGGCCGGGTCTTGCACCCGGCCCTTCGTTTGCCTGATTACCGCTTCGGTTAGGCTTTGGCAGTGCCCCACTCAGCGTGGCGGCACACCCACCACCTCGATGTGCACGGCGATGATCGGCTCGAACACCAGCGCCAGGATTTGGTACGCCGCCGGGCTGAGCTGGAGCTCCGTGGCGAACTCCCCCGTGCCCGCCACCACGACTTGGATGGTAGAGCCGATCAGCCGCTCGGCGTCTTCGCCGTCCAGGAGCGGGCCGCCGGGCAGGCGCGTCAGCTCCAGGACCGTGCCCGGACCCCAAATGCTGGAGAGCGCCACGGTCTTGTCGGCAGGGTCGTAGGGAACGTCGTCGGCCAGCGCGTCCGGCGGGCCGCCCGATGGAACCGGCATCGCGTGCCCCCGATCGACGACCACCGGCGCCCCGTCGAGGTCCACGGGGGTAATGATCGCCGGTTGCCCTTCCACCCCGCTGCTCTCCGCGGTCGCGGCCCTGCCGTCAAGGGGCGCGTCAGAGGGCGACTCGGTCGCCGCCGCTGCGGCCGTCTCTGAAGCCTCCACCGACGCCTCCGCGACGGTCCCTTCCGGCGCCGCTTCACTCGCCGCTGCGACGCTCGTATCCGCGGCGCTCTCGTCGGTGCCGCCGTCGTTCAGCAGGGTATCGACGAGCAGGAAGATCCCTACGCCCAGGCCGGCCAGCGCGGCCAGCGGGAGCAGGCCGCGGCGGAACCGCCAGATTGCGTCTGGGGGCTGCCACCGGCTTCCCTGGTTGGGCATCAGCAGGGGCCGATCCAGCCGATACGGCCGGCCGCTCGAGCCGCGCAGGCGCGTCGTGCCGCCCGGCAGTTGACGGAGTGGGGCCCGGATTCGCTGACTGGGGCGGTTCACGTAATGCAGGGTAAGCGGCGCCCTCCTGATAAGTCCACAAATCCTCCTGACTGGGTGGCCGCGGGCGCCTGGATCCCGCGATAGGATCGAGGCTGTGGACACCAAAGCCATCCGCTGCCCGCAATGCACGAAGCGGACCGAAGTCGGCCTTCCGCCCTCGGACGGGCGCACAAAACGCGTCGTGACGCAGTGCCCCCACTGCGGCTACGACTTGGTCGTCTCCCGCGCTCCCGGCGGCGACCTCATCATCAGGGCCTGCCTCCGTTGGGAGACCACCTGTCCCTACTGCAAGCAACCCACCGTGGCGCGCGTCCCGCCCAAAGGTGCGTTGCGACGCAAGGAGGTCACGCCCTGCACGGTCTGTCGGCGACCCCTGATCGTGGAGCGGCGCGAAGAAGACACGCTGGTCCTCCGCGCTCACCGCGGAGTCCTGGAAGGCTTCGTCCTCTAGACGCCGACGCCGGGCGAGTATCGAGTTGGCCGTACCCACCCTGCCCCGCTACGATGAGGCCCGCCTGCGATCCAACGCTTCGCCGTGGCGCGCACACCGAGCGATTGTTGAGGAACCCAGCACATGGACTTTGACCAGGAAGCCATCGACGCGCACCGCGCCTGGCGCGGCAAAATCGATTACCGCAGCCGTCCCGCCGTCGCCGACCAGCACGATCTCAGTGTGGTCTACACGCCCGGCGTGGCCGCGCCCTGCATGGAGATCAACCGCGACCCGGAGCAGGTCTGGGAGCTCACCGGACGCGGCAATCTCGTCGCCGTCGTGACCGACGGCAGCGCCGTCCTGGGCCTCGGTGATATCGGCCCGACCGCGGCACTACCCGTGATGGAAGGCAAGTGCGTCCTCTTCCGGGAGTTCGGCGGCGTCGACGCCATCGCGATCGCGCTCTCCGTGCGCGACCCCGACGAGATCGTGGCCGCCGTGGTGGCCATCGCCCCCTCCCTGGGTGGCGTCAACCTGGAAGACATCTCCGCGCCTCGATGTTTCGAGGTCGAGCGCAAGCTCCAAGACCAGATCGACATCCCGGTGATGCACGATGATCAGCACGGCACGGCGGTGGTGGCGCTGGCCGGCGTGATCAACGCCCTCAAACTCACCAACCGCGAGCCGCGCAATACCCGCACCGTGTTCCTGGGCGCGGGAGCGGGTGGAATCGCCGTGGCCAAGCTTCTCCACGCCTACGGCATGCAGGAGATCCACCTGCTCGATAGCAAGGGCCTGATCACCCCCGACCGCGAGGACATCAATCCCTTCAAGCGGGAGGCCTCCCAGTGGACCGATCGGGGCTTGAACGCCGATGGCAGCATCCCCCAACTCGCCGACGTCTTGCCCGGCGCGGACCTCTTCCTGGGCCTGAGCGGGCCCGACCTCGTCGGACCCGGCTTGATCGCCACCATGAACCGCGATGCGATCGTCTTCCCCATGGCCAATCCGGTGCCGGAGATCATGCCCGATCTGGCGGCCGAGGCCGGCGCGGCGATCGTCGCCACCGGCCGCTCCGATTTCCCCAACCAGATCAACAATGCGCTGGCTTTCCCCGGCATCTTCCGCGGCCTCCTGGACGGCCGGATCCCGAAGATGACGGACGCCCGCAAGATCGCGGCGGCGGAGGCCATCGCGGACTTTGTCCGAGAGCCCACGCCCGATCGAATCGTGCCCAGCATCTTCGAGGAAGGCCTCGGCCGCGCTGTGGCCGACGCCGTGATGACCGCGGCCGACTAAGCTGCTTCCACGGCGGGCCACCTGCCAGCGGCCGCCCTGCCTCGTCAGCCGCACCAGAGACGCGCTCCCGTCGCCTCCGACGAACCGCACCACCGCGCGCTCGCCTTCGATCACCAAGGACTCGACCGTCGGATCTGGGACCAGCGCACGGTCGATCGAGAGCAGCACGGCGGCCGGACGGGCCACGTCGTCGCTGGGGTTCCGCTTCGTCATCGGCGAGCCTTTCCCGCGCTGCCCTGGAGCCAGCGTCCAGGCGCGGCCGGGAGCGTCGCATCGGGCGAACTGCCCATAAGAGTGGGGGGGCCGCCCCGATCTGTGTCCCCCCCGTCAGGCGCCTTCGTCCAGGTCGCTGCCTTCCACCCACGCCTGCTCCAGCAGGTGTGGGTCCCAGCCGAAGCCGGAGGCGGGGAGATGGATGGCGGCTCGGCTGATGCTGCGCTGGATCCCGTTGGCCACGTTGACGATCCAGGCGGGGCTCCGGTTTAAGCGCGGCTGCACCTCGTCCCGAAAGATCTGCTGGCGCTCGTCTCGGTCGAGCGTCGCCCGCATCCGCTCGATGGCCACATCCAGCGTCGGATCCGAAAACCCTCCCAGGTTGTCCGCGCCCTCGCTGTGCATGGTCCGCAGGAGATCCGCCGTGGGGTCCGCGTCCGTGATGGCGTCGCCCCAGCCCAGGGCGGCGAACGTCGTCCCCTCACGCAGCCCGGTGATGATCTGGGCGTAGCTCGCTGTCCGGATCTCTATCGGGACCCCCAGGTTCACCTCCAGGTTTTGGCGGATGACCGCTCCGATGCCCGCGAAGGTGGCCTCGAAGACGTCCGGCACCACCAGCGGCAGGGGTTCCCGATGCCCCACGGCGTCCACCAGGCGGCGCGCTTCCACGATGTCTTCGCTCTTGTCCGGGCGGTATCCGGGAAGTTCCAGCAGGGTCTCCTCTGGGATCGCCCAGCCCTCGGCGAACCACGGCTGCGGCCCGCTCAGCCGCGCGAATCCGCCGTAGGTGGCCGCGACGATGGCGAATCGATTCAGCGCCAGGTGCACGGCCAGCGCCAGGCGGCGGTCGCGGTAGGGGTTGTCTCCCACTCCACTCCGGAAAAGAAACGACGCCTGGATGGCGAACGGCAGTGGGCGGTCGCTGAGCCGCTGGTCCGGCAGGTCGCGCACCAGCGGCTCCAGCAGCAGGGGGTCGGCGGGGCTCCAGAGGTCCAGTTCCCCCTCGCGGTAGGCGCTCTCCTGCCGGGCTGGGTCGGTCAAACTCTGGTACGAAATCGCGTCCAGCCGTGGCAACTCCTCCCGGAAATAGGCGGCGTTGCGCCGGAAGCTGATCGCGCTCCCTTCCACGAATCGGTCCACGATGAATGGACCGGTGCCGCTGTAGAAGGACGCGTGCAGCGGGTCGTCGCGCAGGCGGTCTCCATTCCCCTCCCACACTTCCGGCGCTTGAAAGAACGCCCACGGCCCCGCGATGACGCTGCCGAGAAACGCCGCATTGGGCCCGTCGGTTTGCAGGACCAGGGTTCGCTCATCAACCACGTCCAGCGTCATGGTCTCGGCGAAGGCGGCCTGCCGCTGGAAGAGCGGGTCGGGCTCACCCGTTGCGTCGACGCCGGCGATCTGCCGTTCGAAGTTCGCGCGCACGTCCGCGGTGGTGAACGGGCGGCCGTTCGTGGGGTTCCGGTCCCACCAGTGGATTCCCTCTTTGAGCTCAAAGACGTACGTATCGGCCTCCGGGATCTCCGGCAGCGCGGCCAGGTCGCTCTCCATGATTCCGGCGTTGATGTCCGCGTAGCGGATCAGCCGGTTCTGCTGCAGGGCGGAGAATGCCTGGGTGGTGGGGAACCGCGAGCGATGGATGTCGAAGAAGTCCAGCAGGTCGAGATCGGTGTGCAGCCGTAACGTCCCCCCCCGCTCCGGGACCCCCTCCGACGGCAGCGGCGGCCGCTGTGCCCTGATCGGCTCTTGCACCTCCCGGAGGAGCGTCTCCAGGTCCGGCGGCTCACTGAGTTCCGGCGGTTCCGCTTCCTCCCCGCATCCGGCGACCGCGAGCGCGGTCGCCCCGACCCCCGCGCGCGCCGCCGCGCGCAGCAGAGCGCGCCGCGAAAGTCGATCCCGAAACCCAAGATGTTGGGATGCTAGGTGCGCCATTCCGACCGCTTTCAGTGTACCGCGAACTCCGGATGCGTCCGCTCCCCACGGGCGGGCGCCTGCTCTTCCCCCCGCACCAAGGTACGCACCAAGTTACGCACCAAGTTACGATGCGGCCGAGCGGAGCCGCCCCCTGCGCACCACGATTGACGCAACCTGGGCCTCGATCCCGCCCCGGCCCGCCAGCGGCACGCTGCTGCTTGCCGTCTGGATCGCCCTCCTCGTCGGCGCGATCGCCATGTCCGCCTGGGCGGCGCAGGCCGATCATTTCCCTGCCGATGTCGCGGTGGGCCGCTGGGTGCAGGCGAACGACGTGCCCGGCCGCGACCTCGGCCGCTTCCTCCGCGATGTTGGCTCCACGCCGGCTTCCCTCGCGATAGTGGCCCTCGTTGTCGTGGCGCTGCTCGCGCTCCGTCGGCCCCGAGCGGCGCTGCTCTCCGCCGCGATCCTGCCGGCCTTCGCCTTGCAGGCGCTGCTCAAGCTCGCCGTCGACCGCCCCCGCCCCTCGCTGGACTTGCTAGATCGGCACGCATCCGTCACCTCGTCTAGCTTTCCCAGCGGACACGTGATGAGCGGCACGCTCGCCGGGGTGCTGCTGCTATACCTCTGCTGGCGCATCCCTGGCCCGCTCTGGCTGCGCCTGCCCATCGCTACCTGGGGCCTCGGCGCCGTCTTCTTACAGCCCTGGGCCGCGGTCTCGCTCGGCGTGCACTGGCCCTCGGACGTTCTGGGCGGCTGGGTATGGGCTGCGCTCGTGCTCATCCCCGTCCTCTACACCATCGAACGCCTCGCAACCTCCGGGGACGCGCAGGACCCGTGCTAGGCTGATTGGCGCGATGAAGCTTCCCGGCGGCATGGGCGAAGCGCGGATCGGCCGCATCCCGGCGCCGCCGCTCCACACCGACGTCGGCGCCATCCAGGTGGACGCCCTCGGTCTGCTGGGCGAGTGCCGCTATGGCGGTCTGCGGCTCCTGCGCCCGTACCAGGTCACGGTCCGGCGGCCCGACGGCCGCGTGGAATGGGTTCCCGTGGGCGATATCACCGGTCGCGCCGTGCTGGCCTTGGCGGCGGCCGGCCTGTTCACGGCCGCCATTTGCCACACGATCATCGATAGGTGGGGAAGACACGCGTGACCGAATCCAGGTTCGACCTCAACGAGATCCCGCGCCAGGCCGCTCGCGTGACCGAGATGGCGAACGCCGCGGCGGTGGTGGGACCGATCCAGCAGCAGGAGGGGCGCTTGATCGTGCCCCTCGCCAGCGTCTCGGCGGGCTACGGGTTCGGAGGCGGCTTCGGCTCCGGCGACGGCCACAAGGGCGTCGGCGAGGGCGGAGGCGGCGGGGGCGGCGCGGGCGCTCGCGCCCGGCCGGTGGCCGTGCTGGAACTGACCGCGAGCGAGCTCCGAGTACACCAGATCGTCGACAGCACCCGCATCACGATAGCCTCGCTGGTCTTGGCGGGCTGGGTGGTGTTCTGGATCACGCGCACGATCCGGGCTTTCAGGCGCCGCTGATCGCTTGCGCGACCCCGGCGGCGGGCGCTGCCTCGTCCGCTCGCTTGCGTTTCCCTCGTCGTGCCGCTGCGGCGCGGAAGCGCGCTAGGCCCAGACGCCGGCGACCGGGCTGCCGCAGTCGGGGCAGACCCCGCCGCTGTCCAGCCGCTGCTCCTGCACGTTGAACCCGGACCGGCGCACCAGCGTCGCGTCGCAGCCCGGGCAGCGGGTGTTCTCCCACTCGCCCACCATCCCCGGGTGGTTGCCCGCGTAGACGTAGCGCAGCCCTGCCGCCCGTCCGATCTCCGTGGCGCGGAGCAGCGTCCGCGTCGGCGTGCGCTCGGGGTCCACCATCTTGTAGTCCGGGTGAAAGGCGGTGACGTGCCAGGGAATATCGCGCGACACTCCGGCCAGGAACGCGGCCGCCTCGCGCAATTCGTCGTCGCTGTCGTTGAAGCCGGGCACCAGCAGCGTGACCACTTCCAGCCACATCGCTCGTTCGTGGACCGCACGGATCGTCCACAGCACGTGCTCCAGCACGCCGCCCAGCCGCCGGTAGTTCCGATCCTGCATCGACTTGAGATCGACTTTGTACGCATCGACGTACGGCTCGATATAGTCCAGCGCTTCCGCCGTCGCGTTGCCGTTGGACACGTAGGCCGTGCGCAGCCCTGCCCGCCGCGCCTCCTTGAACACCGCGACCGCCCACTCCGACGTGATCAGCGGCTCGTTGTAGGTGCTCACGACTAGGCGGCTGCCCCGCTCCAGCGCCGTCCGCACGAGCTCCGCCGGCTCCACCGGCTGGGCGCCGCCCTCCGCCGCGGGGTCGCGCAGCGCTTGCGACGTGACCCAGTTCTGGCAGTAGCCGCAGTGGAAGTCGCAGCCCAGCATCCCGAACGACAGCGCTGTGGAGCCGGGCAGAAAGTGGAAGAATGGCTTCTTCTCCACCGGGTCCACTTGCAGCGCCCCCACGTAGCCGGAGGGCACGCGCAACTCGCCCTCGCGGTTGAAGCGCACGCGACAGACGCCGCGCGCGCCCGGCGGGATCAGGCAGCGATGTCCGCACGCCACGCAGCGCACCCGCCCCGCCGGCAGGGTTTCGACCAGCTCGCCGGGCACGGTGAGACGGTCCAGCACGTCCGCCGGCGATTCTCGCTCGGTTTGTTCGCTGGTCGTGGTCACGGCCTCAGGTTACACCCGCCGCTGTGGCCGTCGCTGCGAGGCTGGGCTATGGGGCGAGTTCTGCGAGCACGCCCAATTGGTACTGCAGGCTGGGGTCCCACAGCATGAAGCCCTGCCCCCCCGCTTCCGCGGCGGCCTCGATCTGGAGCCGCACCTCCGCAGCACCGTACGGCAGACTCTGCTCTTGGTAGTCGTGGAAGTCTTGCAGCCAGGGTCGCACGACGACGTTTCCCAGCGTCGACATTCGCTCCACGGCGGTGCGCACGCTTTCCAGCACCACGCGGTATGGGTCGGAGGGCGGGTACGGCAAGCCAAACCACCCCGTGGTCCAGGTGCTCGGGTAGACCATCGGCGAGTAGTAGTCCAACTCCGGCGCCATGAACTCCAGGACCTGCCCGATTCCGTCGTCGTGCTCGATGAGCGTGGTTTGCCCAAAGGTGTCAGCCGCGATCGCAGCGCCCTGCGCGTGGATCGCCGTCGCCGCCTCCGCCAGGAACCGCCCGATGATCGCCGACCGCTCCTCGCTCGTGGTCGCGGAACGCACCGCGACGTCCGCGTCGGCGGGGAAGCGCACGTAGTCGAACTGCACTTCGTCGAACCGCTTGGCGATCTCGGCCGCGATCTCCACGTTGTAACGGCGCGCCGTCTCGCTGAAGGGATTCGTCCAGACCAGCCCTTGGATGTCCCGCATGACTTCGCCGCCGTGGGTGAGGATCGCGTCCGCGGGGTTCGCGCGCCCAAAGAGGCTGTCGCGGAACGTGACTACGCGGGCAATCGTGTAGATGCCGAGCGCGTCCAAATCCCGCAGGAAGCCGTCGATGTCCGTGGGCAGTGGTTTGACGCTCCCCGCCTGGCGCGCCAGGTCCGTGGCGAACAGGGGATGCACCTGCCCGCTGTCATCCTTCATGTCCAGGACCACACTGGTGATGACCCGGCTGCGCGCCAGCCCCAGCACCCAGTCCAAGACTTCCGGGCGATCGAGCTGTGCGTAGGGGACATAGATGGCGCGTACCTCGGCCAGCGGGCGCATCAGCACTACCGCGTAATCGGCCGTCGTCGTCCGACGGACCACGGCGTAACCCGGGGCAACGACGTTGAGCCGGTCCGTGCGGATCGACGCCGGGATGCTGAAGCGCCCCGTCGCGTCCGTCTGCAGCGCCGTCTCTCCCGTGCCGATGTGGGCCCCCGCCAGGCGCACCAGTCGGCCGCCTTCCCACGTCAGCACGATCCCCTGCAGCGGCCGATTGATCCGCACGGGCGCGACGCTATCGCGCAATGCGCCGGTAGTGTCGCCGTGTGCAAGCGATTGCGCCCGCGTGACGGGCGTGGCGGAAAGCGCCGTCGCGGCGAGCAGCAACGCCAGCGCCGCGATGAGAGCCGCTCGCCGCATGGTCGCCCCTCGTCCCGGCCCCGCCCCTCCGGCTTCCATTGTTCGCTTCACGCCGGCGGCGAGTCAAACGCTACACAGGCCGCGCGCCGGTCACGCTTCTCTCGCGGTTTCCTCGGCGGCGGCTTTGAGGTTGGCCAGGCCTTGGGTCAGCGCCAGCATGTACGGCGTCGAGGATCGGCCGAGCGTGATCACGCGGGCGACGCGATTGCGCACGCCGTGCGCGTCCACTCTCCCTGCGACCTCGGTGTGCGCGCCCGCCAGCGAGAGCTCATAGGTGTAGCGGGCCGCCAACCCCCAGCCCAGGCGGATCTCCAACACCAGACGCCGGGGCGCCTCTTGATGCACGATCACCGCGCGACCGCTGCGCACGCCCTCCTCCACCTCGCCCATCAGCGTCTTCCAGATCACCGCGGGGGGTGCGTGGATGGCGAATGCGCGCTCTTTCTTGGCCATGCGCCGAGCGTAACACGCAGCGCTTACGCCTCCGCCTTTGCCGCGATCGCCTGTTGCAGCGCCGCCAGATCCGCCCGACGCGTCACTCCCGGCGGCAGCGTCAGCCCGCGATTCCGCGGCCAATCGATCAAGTCCACGGCGATGCCGGCGCGCGCGAGCAGCGCGGCGGTTCCCGCATCGTCTTCCACATGGCGACGCACGCCCAAGCGGCGCGCCGTCAAATACTTGAAGTCCGCGGGCGGCAGCCCGCTGTCGTTCAACAGCACGTCCTCGAACAGCGAGAGGAAGCCGTGTCGATCGAGCCACGCCTCGGTGGCGAGCCGCCCGCGCCGGTCACGGCCGCTGATCAGAATGACGCGATGACGCTCGGCTGCCGTGGCGACGGCGTCCAGCGCGCCCGGCATCGGCCCGCGCCCGCTGTAGCGCACGCGGTAGTACGTCGCCATGAGCACGCGGTCCCACGCGGAGAGCCGCCGCTGCGCGATCTCACGCTCCGGCGGCGACATGTCGAGCCGGCGATTCATGGTGAGGTTGCGTCCCAACGGCGGTGCAGCCAGGACGCCGTCCAGGTCGAACGAGAGCAGCGGGCGGTCCCCCGATGCGCCGGCATCGCGGGCGCTCATCGCTACAGCCAGCCGTGCTGGCGATACCACTCCACCGTGTCGCGCAAGCCGGCTGCCAGCGGCGTCCGCGGCGTCCAGCCGGTCGTGGCCGTCAGCGCGGCGCTGTCGCAGGCCCACGCGCGCTGCTTCATCTCCGCTACTTTGCCCCGATCGAGGAGCGCCGGTCGGCGCACCACTTTGGCCACTCCCTCCATCAGCACCGCCGCGGCGCTGAAGCCCAGCGCCGGCGCCGGCACGACTGCTACCGACCGTCCTACCGCTACGGAGAGCGCCCCCACCAACTGCCGCCACGTGTACGGCCCTTCCGCGTCCGCGATGTGGAAATACGGCGATCCGTCCGGCTCGTGCGCCAGCAGGGCCGTGATCCCCTCCACCAGGTCGGTGGCGTAGATGAAGGAAATCCGGTTCTCCCCGCGCCCGATCACCGGGATCAGGCGGAGACGGGCCATCCGGAAGAATGGCAATAGGCCGCGGTCCCCTGGTCCGTAGACCACGCTGGGACGCAGCACCTGCACCGCCATCTGATCACGCAGCGCCAGCGCGGCCGCTTCGCCGGCGGCTTTGGAGCGGCCGTACGGGGAGACGGGACGGCACGGCTCGCCCGGATCGCGATACTGCTCCGTCGAGACGGGTCCGTGCGCCGCCAGCGAGGAGACGTACAGGAAGCGCCGCACGCCCGCACTGGCGGCGGCGCTCGCCAGTTGCGCGGTGCCCTCGCAATTGATCCGCTGGTACTCGGCTTCGTCACGCGCCTTGGTCAGACCGGCGACGTGGATCACCGCCTCGCGGTCCCTGCACGCGGCCGCGAGGCCGGCGCCGCTGAGATCGCCCACCGCCCGCTCAATCGGGAGATCGACCAGCCCCGCGCGGTCGCTCGTAGGGCGCACCAGCGCTCGCACGTCGTGCTCCGCGGCCACCAGCGCGCGCGCTGTGTGTCCGCCGATAAAGCCGCTGGCGCCCGTCAGCAGGACTCGCATGCAGGTTTAGGGGATGATGCCGTGTTTTCGCCCCAGCTCACCGAACAGATCCAACGCCCGGTCGATCTGTTCGTCGCTGTGCGTTGCCATGTATGAGGTCCGCAGGGAGGACTGGCCCCGCGGCACGGCCGGCACGATCACCGCGTTGGTGTAGATGCCGTGGTCCATCAGGTCGCGCCAGAACATCCCGGTCTTCAGCTCGCTGCCGACGACGATCGGGATGATGGGTGTCTCCGTCGTGCCGATGTTGAACTGCATCTCCCGCAGGGCCGCCCGCACCCGCCCGCCGATCTCTTTGACCCGCTCCACCCGCCAGGGCTCCTCCTCCATGCACTCGATCGCCGCCATCGCCGCCGCGACGGACGCCGGCGGCGGCGAGGCCGTGAAAATCATCGGCCGGGCGAAGTGCTTGATGTGTTCCAGCACGTACCCCGGCCCGGTGCAGAATCCCCCCACCGACGCCAGCGACTTGCTGAACGTGCCGACCACCAGGTCCACACCCTCCTGGATGTTGAAGTGGCTGGGCGTGCCCGTGCCCCGCTCCCCCATCGTGCCGATCGCATGGGCATCGTCCACCACCAGTCGGGTCTGCTGACGGCGGCACACGTCGACGATCTCCGGTAACGGCGCAATGTCACCGCCCATCGAGTAGACGCCGTCCACCACCACCAGTCGGCCCGCGTCCTTCGGGAGGCCGCTCAAGACTTCCTCCAGGTGCGCGGGGTCGTTGTGCCGGAAGCGCACGGATTGCCCCTGCGACATCGCCGCCGCGTCGTAGATGCTCGCGTGATCCATCTTGTCGATGACCACGCTGCCCCCGCGCTCGATCAGCGCCGAGATGACGCAGAGGTTGGCCTGGTAGCCGGTCGTGAAGATCAACGCTGCTTCGTGGCCCAGGAAGCTCGCGATGCGCTCCTCGAGTTGCTCGTGGATCACGCTCGTGCCGTTCAATAGGCGCGACCCCGTCATCGACGGGCCGTACTTCTCCAGCGCCGCTTTGGCGGCCTCCAGCACTTTCGGATGCCGCGTGAGCCCCAGGTAGTTGTTCGAGCCCAGCATGAGCACGCGCTTCCCATCGATGACGGCCTCCGTGCCCTCGTTCACGTCGATGGGGATGAAGAACGGGTACAGCCCCACCGCGCGGGCTTGGTCCGGCAGGCGGAAGTCGCGCAGCCGTTCAAAGACGTCCGTAGTCCGCGGGCGGCCTTGGGGCCCTTCGATCTCGTCCAGCGCGAGGTCGGCCAGATCCTCGCTCACCGAGGCGGACATGTCCTGCGCCTCCGTCATGACCGTCCCCGTTTCTGCAGCCGACCAGCCCCGAGGCTGCGGCGTCCTGCGCCCAAATCTACGCCTGCGCCGGAGGGACGCAGGCGTCTGGACGCCGCCCCGATCCGCTCAAGCATGCGCGGCCGATCCACGGTCGCCCGGGTGCCGCCATCGCTCCACAAGCGCCGGCAGCCGAGGCTTGAACCGCGCCAACCGGCCCGCCAGTAGCATTCCCACGATCGCGACGGGAACGCCCAAGAGCGCGTCCAGGAAATAGTGATTCCCCGTCGCCACAATGCTGATCAGCATCAGCGCCGGGATCACCGCCGCGGCCATGAGCCCCTTCCGGCCGCCGAGGATCTTGTACAGCGTGACGCCGATGATCAGGCTGAACCCTTGGTGCATGCTGGGCATCGCGGCGAACTGGTTGACAAGCGCCGAGTCGCTGTATTGGAGCACGAACACGCCCCGCAACGTGTCCACGAAACCGGACGCCGGCAGCAACCGCGGCGGCGCAACCGGAAAGACCAGGTAGCCGATGAGGGCCAGCGCCCCGGCGATGAAGATGGCGTTGCGCGTCCAGCGATAGTCACTTGCGTGCCGGAAGTACGCCCACACCGCGAACCCTATAAGCAGCGGGAAGTGCCCCCAGAAGTACCACAGGCTGAAGAATTGGACGAGAACATCGTAACTGAGCATCGCCACTTGGATCGGCAACTCCACGAAGATGCCCAGGCTCTGCTCGATCCGGACGATGATGTTCGCGTTCGCAAACGCGTCGTCCACCTTGCCGGCGGAGATGGTGCGCACCAAGTGGTAGGCGCCGTATGCGGCGCCGATCAACAGCACCTCGCGGCTGAACCGGACCGTGTGACGGCGGGTGGTCGCCGTATGAATCACCGTTTCCAGCCTTGGGTATACACAACGGGACGCGGCCAAGCATAGCAAAAACCCTTAGGGGAGCCCAACCGGGACCCGGGACGGCGGAGCCGGCCGGCGGCCGCCTAGCTGCTCTTGCGTGGCCGTTTCGTGGCCTTCCGCCCCCGTCGCCCCATGCGCAGCACCGTACGCTCGTCGGCCAGGTCCGACTCCGGGAGGAACAGCCGGGCGAAGTCACGCGTCGCCAGGGCGGGCATCGTCTCGTACTTGATATTGCCCCCGCCCGCCTCGCGGCTCAGCACCCGCATGGCCGTCTCGATGTCCGGGCAGTCCAGGGTGACGATAAAGTCGTACTGCCCCATGACCGCATACGAGCTTAAGACGCGGCCCCCCAGCACCTTGACCCGCTTCACCGCCTCGTCGTGTCGGGCCACGAGGTGATCGAGGTTCTGCATCCCTTGCGTGGTCACGGTCCCCAGCGCGATGAAGATCGGCATGGCCCCTCCCTTCGCCTCTCGTCGCCGTCCGTATTCTAGGCCAGTCGTTGGGTCGCTTTGCGTGCTTGCGTGCAGAGACCCATCGGCTAGAGTGATCACACTGGTGGCGGGGCCCTCGCAAGGAGGGCCTAGCATGCGGCTCGACCCCAAGACCGCCGCCCTGTTCGCCACCGGGACCTTCCTCTTCCTCATCATCTTCGGCGTGGGCTGGCCCGGCCCGGGCGCTTGGTTGCTGGCCTTTGCGATGCTCAGCATCGCCGCCGGAGCGCTGGCCTGGTGGCTGGACGGAGCCGCCATGGTCGGCGCCGTCTCCGTCTCCGCCCAGGGCGCCTCCCCGTTCCACAAGCCCAACCGCTCGCCGTTTGGCAAAACGGGTGGCGGCGTCTCCCGCCTGCTCGTGCTGGGCCTGCCCGGACCCGATGCCAACGGTCGCTGGATCATGCCCGGCTCCGTTCACGTGGCGGCCATCGCCGGGCTCACAGGGCTGCTGGCGCTCGTGATCTTCATCGGCGGTGCCATCGGTGGCGGCGACGGCGACGACGCCCCGCCGGTCGCGTCCATCGCCCCTCAATCGACCGAGGCGCTGGACTTCGCGGTCCCGGTCGCTCCCCCGGCCGCCCCCTCCACGGATGCCACCGCGGTCCCCCCGCTCGCGGAGACCGTCTCCGCTTCCCAATTGGGCCAGGCGGATTCCGCCCCGATCGTCGTGGAGACACCGAGCAATCCCCAGCCCGTCCTCACCCGCCCCATCGACGTGGTGGATGCGCCGCGCGGGGATGAGAACAACATCGTCTACCAGGTCGTGCAGGGCGACACGCTCTACGACCTCGCCATCACCTACGGCGTCACGGTCGAGGAGATCATGGATGCCAACGGGATGGACGAGTTCGACACGATCCTCGTGGACCAGCTGCTGTTCATCCCGCAGCCGGAGGAAGCCGGCTAGCCGGCCGCCCCTCGCGCTCAGCGCCCCCGAAAGACCGGCGGCCGCCCCTCGGCGAACGCCTGCACTCCCTCTTGCACGTCCTCCGAGTGCAGCACGTCGTCGTACAACTGCCGTTCGATGCGGCTGCCCGCGTCGAACGCACCGTTCGCGTTGAGGCCTCCGTCGTAGGCCGCTCGCTTGTTGGCCCGGACGGCCAGCGGAGCGTTGGAGGCGATCTCTTCGGCCCAGGCGTGCGCCGTCGGCAGCACCTCGTCCTTCGGCCTCACCGCGTTGACCAGCCCGATCCGGTACGCCTCCTCGGCGTCGATGTGGTTTCCGCGCAGCAGCAGCTCCAGGCCCGCCGCGAACGGCACGTAGCGCACCACGCGCTGCGCCTGCCCGCTGCCCGAGACCAGCCCCCGCCGCGGCGCCAGGCTCCCGATGCGGGCATTCTCCGCCATGATCCGCAGGTCGCACGCCAGCGCCAGCGCGAACCCGCCCGCCAAACACCAGCCGTTGATCGCCGCGATCACCGGCTTCGACGTGCGGTCTGCCCCAAAAGCAGCATCGGGGTCCGCTGACACGGTTCGCGCTCGCTCGTCATCCAGCGCGTCCTTGCGCACCAGATCACGTCCCGAACAGAACGCACGCCCCGCCCCGGTCACGATCGCGACGTGGGCAGCGTCATCCTGCTCGAACTCCTCCCAAAAGCGGGTCAGGTCGTCGAACATGTCGGGCGTGAGGGCGTTGAGCCGCTCCGGCCGGTCCAGCGTGAGGAGCACCACCCGTCCCTCGCGCTCCACGCGGATCATCGCGCGGCTCCACCGGCCACCGCCGGCACAATGCTGACCTCGTCGCCGGCCTGGACGGTGGTGCGCAGACCGTTCAGGAAGCGCACGTCCTCGCCGTTCACGAACACGTTGACGAA
Source organism: Dehalococcoidia bacterium (assembly GCA_963663235.2). GTDB lineage: Bacteria > Chloroflexota > Dehalococcoidia > Bin125 > Bin125. Next base: position 220,765 of record CAXXNO010000006.1, on the reverse strand, counting down.
CCGGCGGATCTCGCCCTGCTCGTCCACGATCCGTTCGCCCAGTCCCGGGTACGCGTGTTCCAGCTCATCGATCACCGCCGCCAACTGCCCTGCTTTCGCCGTGACCAGGTCTTGCTCTTTGGTGATCTTACGGAGCGGCGTCGGGATGCGTACGGTCACGCTCATTCGGAACCCTTCTCTCCCCGTGGTCGGTCCCGGTTCACCGTCCATCCTGCCCAAAGAGGGCGGATGGACGGCTCCAGCCTAGGCGAAGCACAAAGGACGCTCCAGCGCGGCGGCCAGCGTGCGCAAGCGCGTGATCAACTCCCCGTACGGCTCCGGCCCCAGCGACTGCGCTCCGTCGACTAGCGCATGCCCCGGCTGCGGGTGCACGTGGATCGCCAGCCCGTCCGCTCCCGCGGCCACGGCGGCCAGCGCCAGCGGCGCGACCAGATCGGCCCGGCCGGCGCTGTGCGCCGGATCCACGATGACCGGTAGGTGGGTTAGCTCCTTCAACACCGGCACGGCGCTCACGTCCAGCGTCGCCGGTGTGGTGGGATCGAATGTGCGGATACCGGACTCGCAGAGGATGACCTGCGGGTTGCCGGCGTTCAGGACGTACTCCGCGCTCAACAGCCACTCGTCCACGGTGGCCGAGAGGCCCCGGTGCAGCAGGATCGGCTTGCCGGTCGCCGCCGCCGCCTCCAGCAGTCCGTGGTTGTGCATGTTGAACGGCCCGATCTCCAACACGTCGACGTAAGCGGCGACGATCGCCACGTTGTCGACGCTCGGAACTTCGCTGACGACGCCCAGACCACTCGCGCCGCCGGCCTCGGCCAGGTAGCGCAACCCCTCTTCTCCCAGGCCGCGGAAGGCGTAGGGCGACTGGCTTGGCCGCATCGCGCCGCCTCGGAGCAGCGTGACGCCACGCTCCTTCAGCGACTGGGCCAGCGCCAGCAGCTCGGCCTGCGATTCGACCGCCCCCGGCCCGGCCACGATGGCGATGCCGCCGTCCCCAACGCGCGCCTCACCGATCGCCACCACCGTGCCCTCGGGCTGGCTCTCCCGGCCGGCGCGCTCGTAGGACTTGCTCAGCAGCACCACGCTCTCGACGTGCGGGAGCGTGCGGATCTCCTCTTGCAGGGCCGCTGGCCGCGGCCCTACGACCGTGATGATCGTGCGCTCCACTCCCACGGTGAGCTCACCGCGGCAGCCGTGCTCGCCCAGCCGGTCCAGCACCTGCTGCACGTCTTGCTCGGCGGCGTCCGTGCTCATCACGATGACCATGAGTGCTTCCGATGGGCCGCGACGGCTCCCCGCATCACGGCGGCCGTCTCTACAACCCCTCTACAAACCCCCTACAAACCTACGACTCCTCCGCGGACGACGGCCGCCACGTCACGGCGCAGCTCTCGCAGATCAACGCTTCCAAGACAGACTCCCCCGCGTCCGTGTCGCTGTACGAAGACTCCAGCGTCATTCCGCACTCCGGGCACAGAGGGCTGAGCACATAGTCGAAGTCACCGCTGGTCACGGCTGTCCGATGCATCAGCGTATCCAGGTCGGTCCACTCTTCAAACGGAAGATGGCGCACTTCGTGGTCGGAACGGGCTGACTCTTCATTCATGCGCGGATACTAGCGGAGCGATCGGACGCGGGCCAGAAGCGACGGCGGGCGGCCCGCAAACATGCGGAGCCGCCCGCCGGACGCGCCGTTCCCCCATCCCTCAGATCGATAACGAATGAAGTCGGGTGATGCCGATGGATCGTCAGACGCTGACCCCCGCGAGCTTGGAGGCTTCGTACGCCTCCCGCGCGCGGGGTTCAATGCTCTCCGTGCGCCAGTTGGGCCGCCACGTGGTCGTGTTTTCGACGAAGATGTCCGAGTTGTTCGCGCGGTCGCGTCCCTCAAACGTGTTGTTGAAGCGCCGCCGCCGTCCGCACTTGCGGCAGTTCGCCCAACTGGTGGCCCCTTCCGGTGGCCGGACCACCCAGTGGTGGATGCACTTCGTGGGACGGGTGCTGGTCAATGTCGTCATCTCAAGAGCCTTTCGGCGCGGTCGCACTCGCCTGATCGGCGTCACCTGACGTCGCTACGCCATGGTGATCAAGGGAAAGGGAGATGAACGATGTAGGTCCGGTCGGCACAACCATGGTTAAGAGTCACTCGTGGTGCCGATGTGGTCAACCGTCGCACGAACACTTTTACCGCGGGTTTACTTGCGATCGTTCCAGTGCGGTTCGTTCTTGAACCCTTCAGTCGCCACCGTCTTGCGAGCGATCAGACGACACCGGCGCTCCCACTAATCGCCCGATCACTCGATAGCGAAACTCTTCCCGACGCCGGATCGCCCGCGCGGCTCGCACCGCGCTGACCCCTTGTGCCACGTAGTGCAGCGCGAAGAACGGCAACACGGTCAGCAGCACTGCCAGCGCCAGCGCGTCGCCGTTGTAGCGCGTGCTCCACGCGACCAGCGCGATCGGCGCAATGATCGCCAGTACCACCAGGAGCACGTTGAACGTCACCACTTGGAAGAGCACCGCTTGCAACGCCTGCTGCGCTACCCACGGCGAGCCGTCCTTGCAGCGGTTGTAGAGACCGACCGTGGGAAACAGCCCCAGCAGCGGCAAGATGCTGAGCCACGCGTACAGGTGCGCGCGCGCTGCCAGGTTGCGTTCGGCGCTTGAGACGGCGGACGGCATGCGGACTCCGCTGCGATGATCGTTCGCCGCCTACCGTAGATCAGGCCCGGGGACCAGGCTTTGCGATGCGATCGCCCCCCGTAAACCGCGCGTAAACCGCGAGTAAATAACCGCGATGTGGACGCGCGTTCCGTTGCGACGGCGTCGCGGCGGGCTTACCGTTCGCACGAAGAGGCGGGGCCGCCCGGTAGAAACGGAGAAAGAACCGGGACAACCCCGCCAGGGGAGGATGCCGGCCCGCCTCGGGTAAGTTGGGCCGGTACCCGCTAGCGTCGCACATTTGTTCCCCACTTGCAATAAACGGTCAAGCTGGCGCCTGCGTCGCTTCCCGCCGCGCGGCGGTGGCCGTCGGCCGGTCCCCGGCTATACTTGCCCCCTATGGCCGACGCTCAGCATGACCTCGGCCCCACCCGCTCCCTGGAGACGGAGGCCCTCGGTGCCCCGGGGCAGCGGACCTTCCGCATCCGCATCGTGACCGAGTCTGGCAGCGCCTCACTCTGGCTCGAAAAGGAGCAGGTGCAGGCTTTGGCTGCCGCCGTTGAGCGGGTGCTGGCCCAGCGCCGCCACGATGACGACCCCCCTCGAAAACCCCTGGCGCCGCCCCTCGGCGTTTTCCCCCTCAACCCCACCTTCGATTTCCACGTCGCCCGCTTGGCTCTGGGCTACGAGGAGAAGGCCCGCCGGTTGGCCATCTACGCCACCGACGCCGAGGCCCCCGACCCGGAGCAGCCCACCCTTCGCGCTTCCTTCTCGCGCGACCAGGGCCGGCTCTTCGCCGTCCAGACCGGCGCCACGGTGGCCGCCGGCCGCCCCATGTGCCCGCTCTGTGATACGCCGTTGGAGGGCGACCCCCACTTCTGCCCGCCCTCCAACGGCCACTCCGAGGACGCCTTGGCCTGGATCCCCGAGCCCTAGCGATGCCTCTGCGGTCCTTCGGCCGCTTTCGCTGGCGTCCTGCCCGGGCGCTGGGCCGGAGCGATGCCGATTCGAGCGGCGTTCCCTCGCCGGGGCCGAACCCGGAACGATGACGTGCCGGCCTGGTTGCGGCTATAAGGGGAGGGCAGGTTGGCGTGTTCGCAGGAGCGCCACCCGTCAGATCAGCGCACGTCCCACTCCGCCGAGAGGAGCGCAACGATGACCGCCAACGGCTGGGCCCACCCCGAACTCCTGGTCGACACCGACTGGCTCGCCGGCCACCTCGACGACCCCAACCTCGTCGTCGTCGATTGTGACCTCCTCCCCGCCTACCAGCGGCTCCACATCCCCAAAGCCATCGCCGCCCGCTCCCGTTACTGGAAGGGCGACGGCAACGACACCGACATCTTCGGCATCGAGGGCGACAAGTTCGCCGAGCTCCTGGGCAAGATGGGCATCTCCAACGATGACACCATCGTCGCCTACGACGGATCCGGCGGCGTCTTCGCCGCCCGCTTCTGGTGGACGCTGGACCGCTACGGCCACGCCGGCTGCAAGCTCCTCGATGGCGGCCTCGACCAGTGGTACGCAGACGGGCGCCCTCTCTCCAACGAAAACATCCGCCCCAAGCCCACCACCTATACCCCCACTGCGCAGAACAACCACTGGTCCTGCACCATCGACGACGTCGCCGCAGGCATCGGCAACCAGGGCGAGATCCTCTGGGACGTCCGCTCCGACGGCGAGTGGACGGGCGCCAACGCCCGCGGCGCCAAGCGCGGCGGTCACATCCCCACCGCCGTCCATCTCGAATGGATGGACAACCTCAACCACCCGATCCGCACGCTTAAGCCGCCCGCCGAGATTCGCAAGCAACTCACCGGCCTCGGTATCACCCCGGACAAGCGCGTCAGCACCTATTGACAGGGCGGCATCCGTGCGGCGCACGGACTGTTTGTCCTCCGGCTCCTCGGCTACGACGACGTCCGCGTCTACGACGCTTCCTGGCACGAGTACGGCGACGCCGTCGATCACCCGATCGAGACGGAAGCCAAGGCCTAGAGACGAAAGGCGGGGGATCGCATGACCGTCGATCACCTGGTCGCTCGCAAGAGCGGCGAGGGCCAGACCGTCTGGATGATGGGCTCGCGCATGGAGGTGAAGCTCCTCGCTTCTGAGACCGGCGACGCCGGACCGCCCGACACGGCGAAGCTCGCGGAAGCCGCCGCCCGCTACAGCATCGAGATCCCGCCGCCGCCCGGCTGAGAGGTCCGCCGTTCGTGGCCAACCCTCAGCCGTCCGTGGTCGGCCCTCAGCCGTTCGTGGTGAGCCCTCAGCCGTTCGGGGTGAGCCCTCAGCCGTTCGGGGTGAGCCCTCAGCCGTTCGTGGTGAGCCTGTCGAACCACGAACGGCGGCTCGATCTCCTACCCGCCGTCGACCCTGAACCGCGTCGCCGCCGGCTCCCGCGGCAACCCCGGCATCGTCATGATGTCGCCGGCGATGATCACCACGAACCCCGCCCCGGCCGATGGCCGTACCTCGCGCACGTGCAGCTCGTGCCCCTCCGGCCGCCCGATCAGCGCCGGGTCGTCCGATAGCGAGTACTGCGTCTTGGCCATGCAGATCGGCATCGACCCCATGCCCAGCTTCTCCACCCGCCCCAGCGTCGTCTCCGCCGTGCTTTGGTACACCACGCCGCTCGCGCCGTAGACCTCGCGCGCCACCCGCTCGATCTTCGCCTTGATCGGCTGCTCGGGCTCGTAGAGGTGGCGTAGCCGGGCGCCGCCGTTCGCCAGCGCCGTTTCGACCGCTTCGGCTAGCCCCGAACATCCCTCTCCGCCCTCGAACGGCCTCGATTCCGCCGCCAGCACCTTGCGACCCGCACAGTACCGCAGCACGGCTGCGATCTCCGCGTCGCTGTCGCTGGGGAAGCGGTTGACCGCCACCACGGGCGTAACCCCGTGCCCCTGCACGTTGTCGATGTGCGCGTCCAGGTTGGGCAGCCCCGCCTCGAGCGTGCCCAGGTCCTCGACCTCCAGCTCCTTCGCCGGCCGCCCCCCGTGCCGCTTCAGCGCCCGCGCCGTCGCGACGATCACCGCCGCCTCCGGCTGCAACTGCCCGAAGCGCGAGACCACGTTGAAGAACTTCTCCGCCCCCAGGTCGGAGCCGAACCCCGCCTCCGTCACCACCACCTCCGACGTCGCCAGCGCGACCTTCGTCGCCCTGATGCTGTTGCACCCCAGCGCGATGTTGGCGAACGGGCCGCCGTGCACCAGAGCCGGGCCGCCTTCGCTCGTTTGGACTAGGTTGGGCCGCATCGCGTGCTTCAGCAGCACGGTCATCGCCGCCTCGACGCCGATCTGCCCGCACCGCACTGGCTCCCACTCTCGCGTGTACCCGACGATCACCTCTCGCAGCCGCCGGTGCAGGTCCTCTAGGTCTTGCGCCACCGAGAGGATCGCCATCACCTCTGACGCTGGGGTGATGTCGAAGCCCTCCTGCCGCGGAATCCCGTCCGCCGGCGCCCCCAGCCCCACCACGATGTGCCGCAGCGAGCGGTCGTTCATGTCCATGCAGCGACGCCACGTCACCCGACGCACGTCGATGCGGTGTTCGTTGCCGTGGAAGATCGATGCGTCCAGCGTCGCGGAGAGGAGGTTGTTGGCCGTGGTCACGGCGTGCAGGTCGCCGGTGAAGTGCAGGTTGATCTCGTCCGCCGGCAGCACTTCCGACTGTCCCCCGCCGGTCCCCCCGCCCTTGATCCCCATCACCGGCCCCACCGATGGCTCTCGCAGGCACACCGTCGCCCGCGCGCCGCCCAGCCGCAGCCCTTGCGTCAGCCCGATCGCGGTGGTGGTCTTCCCTTCGCCCGCGGTGGTCGGCGTCATCCCTGTGACCAGCACCAGCCGTCCGGGCGTCGCTTCCCGCAGCCGCTCCAGCGCTGCCTCGGTCAGCTTCGCCTTGTACGGCCCGTACTGCTCCAGATCGTCTTCCCCCAACCCCAGATCACCCGCGACCTCGACGATCCGCCGCATTTATCTCGCCTCCAAGCGCCCGCAACGATAGCACCCGGCGGAGCGTCCCACGCCCCTCACCGCACCTCGAGCTTGACGTCCGTGATCTTCCGCTGGCTCGCAAACACCGACACCAGCCACTCTCCTGGCTCCGTGATCGCCAGCGGCAGCGCCACTATTCGCCACGGCGGCTCCACCGCCCGCTCCACGTCTCCTCTCTGCAAGAAGCTCCCCCCCACCCGCTTCGATATCCGTATCACCACCATCTCCTCGTCGCGCGGCATGGGCACCTCCAGGCGCAGCAGGAACTCGCGTCCCACCGGGATCGGCTGCTCCAGCGGCTCCGTGATCGGCAGGCTCGGCACCCGCTCATCGACCGCGTAGCTCAGCGTTATGTCGCCTCTCTCCCCGCCCAGTCCGCACCCGGCCGACGCCGCGACGATCCCGAGAGCGAGCAGCAGCAACAACGGCAGGCGCACACGCCCGCTCACCGCGACACCGCTACTCCTGCGCGTAGCGCCACGGCTCGCTCGGCTGCCTCGCCGATTCGTCCAGCGTCCACTGCGGCAACGACAACCCCTCCCCCACGTCCACGAACACCATCCGCATCCGGTTGCCAATCCCCACCCGCCGCACTTCGTCCGCCGCCGCCAGCTCCCCGTCAGGCGTCACCAGGTTTCCCACCACGCGCAGGGCCTCGTGCTCTGTGGGCTGTCCCTTCTGCCTGTCCAACTCCACCAGCAGCACCAGGTACGGCGTCCGCCCCTGAAACGCCGGTTGGATCGGGTGGTGAACCTCCATGTACGAATGGATCTCGCCTTTGCCCTCCACCGACGTCCACTCCGCCTCGGCGCTCTGGCACCAGGGACAGGCGGTCGTCGGTGGATAGCGCAACAGCCTGCACGACGCGCACTGCTGCAAACGAAAGTCGTGCCCGGCGCAATGGCGGAAGTAGTCCAGGTTCTCGCCGTCGTTGTCCGGGACCGCCAGCGGCATTCCCAGGTATTCGCCCTCAACCGTCATACGTCCACCTCTACCATCCCGCACCACCGATGCTCAGCATCTCCGCTCGATCTTTTGCCTGTGCACGAACGCTCATGCGGTATGGGCGCATCCTCTCGCGTAAGCCTCCGGCCAACCTCAGCCTCGCTCGATTGAGAACTAACCCTTCCGCAGCACCAGGCCGGAGCCGGTCACCGGACCCGCCCAGCCGAAGTTCGCTGTGACTTCAACGTCTCGGACCTGCCGGCAGCCGCCCTCGCGGTAGTCGTACGTGTGCGCCCGGCGCCCGTCCGGCCCGGCCGCACAGGAGTCGTCCACGTCGCCGCGCAGCTGCCGCACGTTCTCGATCACCAAGTTCATGCCGTGGGTGTACCCCTCGCAGAGGTGGCCCCCGCTGGTGTTGTTGGGCCGCGCTCCACCCAGGCGCATGATCCCGCTGCTCACGTATTCGCCGCCTTCGCCCTGCTCGCAGATCCCCCAGCCCTCCATGCCAAACATGGTGGTGAACGTGAAGGCGTCGTAGGCGCCGGTCACGTCCACGTCTTCCGGCCCCACGCCCGCGTTCGGCCACAGGATCTTCCGGCCGTGTCGCGCCCCGCCCCAGGTGGCGATCGGCCCGTATTGGAAGTGCATGTCGGATCGTTCCTGCGTTGATCGACCCGCCACGCTCAGGATTCGCGCCGGCCTGTGCCGGGTGTCGTACGCCCGCTCCACGCTGGTCACGATGATCGCCGTACCGTTGTCCGTCTCCACGCAGCAGTCCAGCAGGTGCAGCGGTTTGAGGATCATCCGGCTGTTCAGCACGTCGTCCACGGTGAGCCGCTGCTTGTAAAGCGCCTTGGGGTTGTTCGATGCGTGCTCGCTGTGGATCACTTTGACCATCGCCACCTGCTCGGGCGTGGTTCCGTAGTCGTGCATATGCCGCATGAACGAGAACGCGAAGCGCTGCCCTGCGCTGAACATCCCGTACGGAGCCATGTGCAGGGCGTCGCCGCTGGTCACGCGCGGCGACCGTCCTGTTCCCCCGATGCGCGACACCGAGAAGCCGTTCATCGCCCGGAAGATGCACACCGTCTTGCACATCCCCGCCTCGATCACCCCCGTCGCGATGCCGATCAACGCCTCCGTGCTCGACCCCCCGCCGATGATGTCCGTGTAGAAGTTCGGCTGGATCCCCAGATCCCCCGCGATGAACGGCGACAGCGTCGAGTCCCCGATCGAGTACGACAGCATCCCGTCGATCTCGCTCGCGGCGATCCCCGCGTCCGCCATCGCGTTGCGAATCGCCTCCGTGCCCAGCGCCCGCGTCGTCTTCCCCGACCCGCGCACGAACGGCGTCTCGCCCACGCCGATGATCGCGTACTTGTCCCGCAATGACTTCGGCGTCGTGGCGTCGATCTCGCCCGTCGTCATGCTTTCCCGCTCTCTAGAATCCCGCCGCTCGCACCGCGGGGATCACCTCGCGCGCGAAGCGGGTCAGCTTCTCGTGGCGAAACGGTGGGTCCATCAGCAGGATCACATGATCCATGCCCAGTTCGGCGTCGGACACGATCTGCTCCGCGATCTCTTCCGCCGACCCCGCCAGCGCCATGTCGATCAACTCCTCGACCTCCGCCGGCTCCTGCCCCGCCTCCTCCGCCTCGCGCCACAGCCGCGCCCGCGCGGCCGCCACGTTCCGGTCGACCTCAAATCGCATCGCCACCGACCGCCGCACGGTCGCCGGGTCCCGCCCGGCCTCCTCGCAGTGCCGCTCGAGCGCCTCCACCAACGTCGCGTACTCCTCATGAGGCTGTCGCAGCACGTTCCACCCGTCGGCGTAGCGTGCCACCGCGCTCAGCGTAAGGTTCTTCCCCTTCCCGCCGATCCACAGCGGCGGGTACGGTTTCTGCACCGGTTTGGGGGCGAACGGTGCGTCGATGATCGTGTAGTGCTCGCTCCGGATCGTGGTCCGATCCTGCGTCCACAGGGATCGCAAGACCTGGAGCGCTTCGTGCATCGTCTCCAGCCGCTCGGGCAGCGGCGGGAACGGGATGCCGTACGCGCGGAACTCCACCTCCAGCCAGCCCGCGCCGATCGCCACCTCCAGCCGTTTGCCCTCGGTGATCTCGTCCAGCGTTACGGCCTGCTTCGCTAGCAGCGCGGGGTGACGAAACGGGTTACACGACACCAAAACCCCCGCGCGGATCCGCGGCACTTCGTGCACGAGTCCCGTCAGCGTGGTCCACGCCTCCAGGGTGGCCCCGCCGAGGTCGGAGAACGCCGGCAGCAGGTGATCGGGCGCCCACGCATGATCCAACCCTTCCTGCTCCGCCGTCTGCCAGATGGCGCGCACCTCTTCATAGGTCGTGTAGTGCAGGTTGGTCATGATGCCGAACTCGATGCGCCGCCGACCGCTCATCCGCTGCTCCGCCTACATTCCCGCCGCGCGCACCGCCGGGATCACCTCGCGCGCGAACCGCGTCAGCTCGTCCTGCGGGAACGGCGCGTCCAGCAGCAGGATCACGTGGTCGACGCCTCGCTCCGTGTACCACGACAGCTGCTCGGTGATGTCGTCGGGCGACCCCGTCAGCGCCAGGTTGATCAGCTCCTCGAATCCTTCGGGCAGCTCCTGGTCGGCGTCCTCCGCTTCCTTGAAGAGCCGCGCCTGCGCCGTCTTCGGGTCCTTGTCCACCGCGAACCGGAACGCCACCGATCGACGCACCGTCGCCGGGTCCCGCCCGATCTCTTCGCACTGCTTCTCCAGCGCGCCCAGCAGCATCTCGTAGCCCTCGCGCGGCTGCGTCCAGACGTTCCAGCCGTCGGCGTAGCGCGCCACGGCCCGCATCGTGCGCTTCGGCCCCATCCCGCCGATCCACAGCGGCAGGTGCGGCTTTTGCACTGGCTTGGGCGCGAACGGCGCGTCCGTGATCGTGTAGTACTTCCCCTCGATCGTGGTCCGCTCTTGCGTCCACAACGACTGCATCACCCGGATCGCTTCGTCCATCATGTCCAGCCGCTCGGGTAGCGGCGGGTACGGGAAGCCGTAGGCCCGGAACTCCGGCTCCCACCACCCCGCGCCGATCGCCATCTCCAGCCGCTCGCCGCCCGTGATCTGGTCCAGCGTGGTGGCGATCTTCGCCGAGAGCACGGGGTGCCGGAACATGTTGCACGGCACCAGTACCCCCGCCCGGATGCGCGGCACCGTCATCATCAGCGCGGTGAGCGTCGTCCAGCCCTCCAGCGTCGGCCCGGCCGGATCGCGGAAGCAGGGCAGGAAGTGATCGTACGTCCAGGCGTGATCCAGCCCCTCCCGCTCGACGGTCTGCCACGTCTCCAGGACCTCGGCGTAGGTCGTGTAGTGCAGGTTCGTCTGCACTCCGAATTCGATGCGACGCTGCGCGCTCAAGATTCGGCTCCTCCCGCGCTCGCGCATCGACGGCCGGCCGCCGGCGTCGATGCAAGGCCGCCACCAATACTAACGGCTGCACGTTTTGAGGTCGCGCCTCCGCCGCTCCTCGGACGCTCACTCCTCCAGCGTCGTCAGGTCCCCCGGGTCGATGCCCAACTCCTGCGCCTTCAGCACCCGACGCATGATCTTGCCGCTCCGCGTCTTGGGCAGCGTCGGCACGAACTCGACCTCTTTGGGCGTGGCGATGGGCCCCAGCGTGTTGCGCACCTGCGCCACCAGCTCCTTGCGCAGTTCCTCGCTCGCCTCGTGGCCCTGGCGCAGGATCACGAACGCCTTGATCTCTTCCCCTTTGATCGCGTCGGGGATCCCGATCACCCCCGCTTCACCCACCGCCGGGTGCGCCACCAGCGCGCTCTCCACGTCCGCTGTCCCGATCCGGTGCCCTGCCACGTTGAGCACGTCGTCGGCCCGGCCCAGCACCGTGATGTAGCCTTCTTCGTCCTGCGTGGCTACGTCGCCCGCGGTGTAGTAGCCGGGGATCAGGTCGTACGCCTCTTGGTACCGGGCGTCGTCGTTCCATATCGTCTGCATCATGTGCGGCCAGCTGTTCGACAGCACCAGGAAGCCGCCGTGCCCCGGCGGCACGGGCTGCCCTTCGCGATCGACCACGGCCGCGTGCACGCCGGGCATGGGCCGCCCCACCTTGCCAGGCTTGGCGACGTCGGACGGCAACGTGCCCAGCGTGGGCGCGCCCGTCTCCGTTTGCCACCAGTTATCACACACCGGCCCGCGACGCTCCATGAGGTGCTCGTACGCCCACAACTGCGCTTCCGGGTTCAGCGGCTCCCCGGCGCAGATCAGGATCCGCAGGCTGTCGAGCCTGTGCCGCGCCGGATACTCCGGTCCGAAGCGCATGAACATCCGCAGCGCCGTCGGCGCGGTGAACATCGTCGTCACGCCGTACCGCTCGACGATCGACCACACCACGCCCAGGTCCGGATAGTCCGGCGCTCCTTCCCGCACTACTTGCGTCACGCCGTTGATCCACGGCCCGTACACGATGCAGGAGTGCCCCACGATCCAGCCGATGTCGCTCGTGCACCAGTACACCGTGTCCGGTTTCAAGTCGTAGGCGATGCGCGTCATGTGCGCCGTCCCTACGGCGTAGCCGCCGTGCGGGTAGACGACGCCCTTGGGCGGGCCCGTCGTCCCCGAGGTGTACAGGATGAAGAGGGGGTCCTCCGCGTCCATGACTTCCGCCTCGGCCTGATCGGCGGCTGCTTCCAGCGCCGGCAGTAGATCGATCTCGCCGGCGCGCAGCGGCGTCGACGGATCGCGCCGGTGCACGATCACCCGCTCCACCGGCGTTTCGCCGGTGATCGCCTGATCCGCGATCACCTTGAGGTCTACCACCTTGCCCCGCCGGTAGCCCCGATCGGCCACGATCAGCGTGCTGGCGCCGGCATCCTCAATCCGCGATCGCAGCGCCACGGACGCCAGCCCCGCGTAAACTACCGAGTGGATCGCTCCGATGCGCGCGCACGCCAGCATCGCCGCTATCCCCTCCGGCGTCAGCGGCATGTAGATGCACACGCGCTCACCCTTGCGCACTCCACTGGCACGCAGGACGTTGGCGAATCGGTTGACCAGCCGCGCCAGCTCGTCAAACGTGAAGCGCCGCTCTTCCCCGTCCTCCCCTACCCAGATCAGCGCCGTTTTAGTCCGGCGGCTCGTCGTGAGATGTTGGTCCAGGACGTTCTGGGTGATGTTGCACTTCCCACCCACAAACCACTGCGTGTGGTTCTGCCCGTCCTCCTCGCGCACCGCTCGCCACGGCTCGATCCACTCCAGGTCGCGCGCGGCGTCGGCCCAATAGCGGTCCAGATCGGCGTCGGCGGCTGCGTAGTGCGATGCCCAATCGGGCACATGCGCCGCTTCCCGGATCAGATCCGGCGGCGCGATCTGCTGGGTGTCTTCCAAGAGGTGGCGAAACTCGCCGTTCCTGGCTTCAGCCATCGACGCCTTCCCCTCTTTGCGCGGGCGGGTGCGACCGGATTCTACGCGGGGTCGACGCGCTGGGGCCAGATGTACGGGCCTGTTCGGTACGACATTGCTATAGTTGCCGCGGGTGTAGCCGATGGATATCGCATTCAACGCCAACGACACAGCAGGTTTGATCGTCGTTATCCTGCTGATCGTCATCGCGGCCACCGGCGCGGTGTTGTCGTTTCTGATCGCGGCGGTGCTGCTCTCGCTCCGCGCTCGGCCGGCCGTCGCCCCGATCCCTACCGCGACGTCCTCAGGCGCAGCCCAGCCCCCGAGGAGCGCTGTCTCCCTCGCGAACCCCCCGTCCCCCACCGAGCCCGCGCTCGAGACTGACGCAGTCGCCGCCCGCGCCCGTGAGCGACTCACGGAATGGACGCAGCGTGCCCCCGCCGGTCGTCCCTACCGCGAAGGACAGATCACCCACCCGGTGCCCCCGCGACCGGAGGGCGTCCGCTTCCCAAGCGACGTTCTCGGCCGCGATGTGATCCGAGCAGCGCGAGCCGCGCCCGCACCCGGCTCCCACGAACAGCCGGGCGCCGCGCCGGAGCCCGCCGTCCCCGAGACGCCCGCCGCTCCCGAACGGATCACGTTCCCAGCCAGGGCTCTGGAGACCGCGCCGTCCCAGGATTTCCACCCCACGCCGCCAGAGCGCGCGCCCTCGCTGGACGTCGCGCCGCCCCAGGCTCTTCAGCCCGCGCCGCCCGAGCCCGCCCCCTCGCCGCCCCAGGCTCTCCAGCCCGCGCCGCCCGAGCCCCACCCCGCCTCCTTGCCGGACGTCGCGCCGCCCCAGGCCCCGCCGCCTGCCCCCTCGCTGATCGCCGAGCCACCCGCGCCACCGCTAGCCCCGCCGCCGCCCGCCCCCTCGCTGAGCGCCGAGCCACCCGCGCCCTGGTCGGAGGTCGCGCCATCCGCGGCGACGCGCCACCAGCAGCCCGAGGTGTCGGTACCGCGCCGCCCCTGGCCTGAGGCGGCGCCGGTCGCCGAGGAGCTGGAGCCCACTCCCAGCCTGGAGCCCGTCGTGGCCGAGCCACGCTCGGCGTTCGCATCGGCGGGAGTGCAACTCCACTATCTGGCCTGGGGCTCGCCGCAGCAGCCCGCGATCATCTTGCTCCACGGCCTCACCGGCAATGCCCACAACTACGATGCGCTGGCCCACCAGCTCGTCGGCTCCCATTACTTGGTCGCGGTCGATTTGCGCGGCCACGGCGACTCCGCTTGGGCCCCGGACCAGGACTATCGCCTCAGCACTCACGTGCGCGATCTGGACAAACTCATCGTCGAGCTCCAGGTGTCGTCGGTCTCAGTGATCGGGACGGCCCTCGGCGCCGATATCGCGCTGGCCTACGCCGGCGCCCGGCCCGGCACGGTCACGCGACTCGTGATCAATGACAGCGGGCCCGAGGCCAACCACGTCGGCGAAGATCGGATCCGCTCCTATATCCGCGATTCGCCCGCCACGTTTCCCTCCATGGAGACCGCCATCCACTGGTGGCGCGATAACTACCCCGTCCTCAGTGACTACGACGATGCCGTCTTGCAGACCTTCGTCGAGTACAGCGTGCGGCCGCAGCAGAATGGCGCTCTGGCGTGGAAGTTCGACCCCGCTTTCCGGCAGCAGCTCACCGAGCAGCAGATGATCCAGGATGTCGACCTCTGGGCTTCGGCTCGCTTGGTGCAGTGCCCCACGATCATCGTGCGCGGAGCGAAGAGCGATATCCTCTCAACCGAAGTGGCGGAGCAGCTCCGCACCACCATCACTGAAGCGCATCTCGTCGAGGCGCTCGGCATTGGCCACGCGCCCTCGTTGGTGGAGTCGGACGTGCTCCCCACCCTGCGCCGCTTTCTCAGCTAGCCGCCTCGTCGATATGAACGCTGGACCCGCCTCTGGCGCTTGGGCCATCCGTCCCTGCATCTACGGCGGCCGCCGGTTGGAACGCGGCGAACTCTTCGATCTCGCCGGCTTGCCCACCGATGATCGCCTCATCGATGAGCACTACGTCCAGCGCTTGCTCCCCAAGCACAAGCGCTACGACTGCCCGGTCTGCGGCAAGACCTTTGTGGGGGAAGAGAACTTTCACATCCACGGACGGCGCGCCCACGGCAAGGCGCCCGTGGCATGAGCCCGGCCTAGAACCACTGCCCCTGTTCCTTGCCGATCTTCCGCAGCCGCTCCACTCGCTGCTCCAGCGGCGGGTGGCTGGAGAACCACTTGCCCGCGCCCCCGGCCAGCGGGTTCACGATGAACAGGTGTGCCGCCGCCGCCGTCGCCGTCGATGCCCGCGCGCGCTCTGGCTGGCCCTCGGCCGCCATGTGCAGCTTCGTCAGCGCCGACGCCAGCGCCTCCGCATCTTGCGAGTTTCGCGCGCCGGTCTCGTCGGCGCTGAACTCCCGCGCCCGCGAGATCGCGAACCGGATCAGCGTGGCGACCAGCGGCGCCAAAATCGCCAGGGCCAGCACGCCCGCCAGTTGCCCCAGGTCGCCCCGCCCGCCCCGGCCGCCGCCGGCGAACATGAGGCCGAAGAACAGACTGAAGCGAGCGATCATCGCGATGATCATGATCGTGGTCGCCAGCATCGCCACGATCGTGTTGATCAGCGTGTCGCGATTCTTGACGTGCGCTAGCTCATGGGCGAACACCCCGGCCAGCTCCCGCTCGGTCAGCAACCCCATGATCCCGGTGGTCGCGGCGACGGCGGCGTGACTTGGGCTGCGGCCTGTGGCGAAGGCGTTCGGCGCGGGGTTGTCCATCACGTAGACCTTGGGCTTGGGCAGCCCCGCCTGATCCGCCGCCCGCTCCACGATCCGGTGCAACCCCGGCGCTTCTTGCGGGCTCACTTCGCGCGCCCGCATCATTTTCAGTACGGCGCTGTCGGACTTCCAGAACGCGAAGATGTTCATCGCGAACGCGATCACCGCGAACACAGCTAGCCCCACGAATCCCCCCACCAGTTGCCCCACCACGAGTAGCACCCCGCTCAGCAGCACGATGAGGAAGAGTGTCTTCGCCCCGTTCCAGCCGATCATGATGCCTTGGTTCCGTTCCAATCCGCCGCGCGGGATCGCGGGCGGCGCTCTGCCTTGCAAGCCTGGGTCTGGAATTGAGCGTATCACTGCCGGCCCGCCCGGGAGCGACGCTCGCCGTTACTTGAGTTGCGCCCCCGCCGCGACGCTGGCAGCTCGGGCCCACTCCGACGCCGCGATCCGTTTCCCGCCGCCCGGGAGCGCCGTGTCCACGCGCACGGCGCTCTCGCCGCAGCGCACCACGACCCCCTCGTCGCTGACGGCGGCGATCGAGCCCGCGGGTCCGGCCTCCGCCTCTACCCGCGACGACCCGTAGAGCGTGACTTTCTCTTCCTCGGCGGTGGTCCACGCACCCGGCTGACGGTCGCTCCCGCGGATGAAGTTGTGCACCACGGCCGCCGGTTGGCTCCAGTCGATCCGCGCGATGTCGCCCTCCCAGGGCGCCTCGTAGGTGGCCTGGGCTTCGTCCTGCGGCATCCGCGGCGCATCCGACGCGGCCACAAGCCGCACCGCCTCCAGCATCGCCTCCAGCCCCAAGGGGAACAGTTGCTCGCGGTACAGACTGTTGATTGTCTCGTTCTCACGAATGGGACACCGGCGCTGGAGCAGGATCGGCCCCGTGTCGATCCCGGCGTCGACCCAGAAGATCGAGATCCCCGTCTCGCTGTCGCCCTGGAGGAGGGCGTGGTTGATCGCGCTCCGCCCCCGGTGCTTGGGCAACAGGCTGGGGTGGTACTGGATGGTGCCCTGCGCCGGGTGGTCCAGTACCCGCTCGGGAATGATCTGCGTCACGAACGCCATCACGTTGAGCTCGGGCTGCGTGGCGGCGTACGCCTCCAAGACGCCCTCGTCGACCACCCCTTTGCGTTGCCAGCGCTGCGGCTGCACCACCGCCACTCCATGCCCGCGCGCCGCTTCTGCCAAGGGGTCGGGGCGCGCCCCCTCCGGCGCCGTGAACACCCCGACGATGGTGTGCCCGTCGGCGCGCAACCCCTCGTACACCGCCGCCCCGAACGCCGCCTGCCCGATGATCGCGATACGCATACGCCCTCCAGCCCGCAGAGGTTAGGCCCGCCCCTTCCGGCCGGTCAACGCCGCCGCGCGCTCAGTCCGCGGGCATCTCTTCCGGACTCTGCTCCTCCAGCCACCCGTCGCGCATGACGAAGAGCCGCCGGGCGTGACGCGCCATCGCCAGGTTGTGCGTCACCATGACGATCGTTTGTCCCGCCCGGTTCAACTGCTCCAGCAGCGACATCACCTCGTGCCCGGTCTGCGAATCCAGGTTGCCCGTGGGTTCGTCCGCCAGCAGCACCGCCGGCTCGTTCGCCAGCGCTCGGGCGATCGCGACGCGCTGGCGTTCGCCGCCGGAGAGATCCGTCGGCCGATGCTCCATCCGCTCGCCCAACCCCACCGCCTCCAGCAGCGCTTCCGCGCGCGCCCGTCGCTTCTTCTTGGGCACACCCGCCAGTTGCAGGACGATCTCGATGTTCTGCCGGGCCGTGAGGACTTGGAGCAGGTTGAACGTTTGGAAGACGAAGCCCAGCAACGTCAGCCGTTGCTGCGCGCGACGCTCCCGCCCGAAATGCTGGGCGGGTTTGCCCAGGATCAACACCTCGCCTCGACTCGGCGAGTCGATGAGCCCCAGCAGGTACAGCAGGGTCGATTTCCCGCTGCCGCTCGGCCCCACCACCGCGACGAAGTCGCCTGGATTGACGTCGAGGTTCGCGTCGCGCAGGGCGTGAACGGTGCTGTCCCCCACGCGGAAGTCGCGGCTCAGCCCTCGCGCCGAGAGAATGGCCTTCCAGCCGTTGCCCATGGCCTATTCGTAGCGCAGCGCGACGATGGGGTCCACGCGCACGGCCCGCGCCGCTGGCAGCACGGCCGCCAGCAACCCCAGCGCTGTCAGCAGCGCCACAGATTGCGCCTCGACCCGGCGGTTGCGGATCCCCGCCGCATCCGGCCCCAGCGCCTTCGCGATCACCAGCCGCGACAGCGGCACCCCCAACGCCGACCCCGCCAGCGCCACGGCCAGCGCCTCCGCCAGGATCATGCCCATGATCGCCGACGCCGGTGCGCCGATCGCCCGCAGGGTGCCCAGCTCCTTGGTGCGCTCCAGCACGGCCACGAACATCACGACGGTGATCAGCAGCGCTGCCACGGCGATCGCGGTCCAGCGGATCACCGCGAAGAACTGGTTGGTGCGCTCCAGCAGCCCCTCGGCGTTCCTGGCCAGCTGTTGGTCGTTCACCACCATGAGCGACGGATGCCGCCGCTCGATCTCCTCCTGCAACGGCGCGATGTCGGACGCCCGCTTCGGCGTGACGATCGCCGCGCTGACGCTCTCCGTTTGCCCCAGGATCTCCCGCGCCGCATCGAGCGGCATCACGACGCAGGAACGCAGCAGTTGGTTCGTCTCCGGCTCGATGATCCCTGCCACGGTGAACTCTTGCCCGCGGATCTCCACCCGGCTGCCCACCGCCGCCAGCGTGATCGCGCCGATGGGCGTGTCGACTTGCGTGGTGGCGCTCGCCTTCCCCGCCAGGTACCGGGCCGATAGCACGCCCAGGATGACCTGGTTCCGGTCCCCGTCGCCCGAGAAGTGATTCGCCCCCATCAGCGCCGGCGCGTTCGCCAGGAAGGTATTCTCCCGCCCGCGCTCCAGCCCCACCAGAAGCGCCTCCGGCGGTGCCGTCGGAAACGGTGGCGGTGCCAGCGCCGCGAACGACACCGGCGACGAGTTCAGTCGGTCGACGTGCGGCGATTCCAGGATCGCGTACGCAGTGTCACTCGGGATCACCGATGAGATCGGCGGCCATTCGATCCCCGTCACTCCCGGCTCGGACCGTGTCTGCACCATGAGCCGCCCGGTGAACCGCTGCACTTGCAAGTCCAGGTCTTCGGAGATGAACTTCATCACCGTCGTCACCACGATGTATAGGTTCACGCAGACGCCGAACCCGACGACGGTGAGCAGGCTGCGGAGTTTCTTCGCGAGAAGTTGCCCGGTGACGACGGTCAGCACCGACCGATCCTACGGTCGCGCTGCCCGCTCCGTCGACCGCCGCTAACGCAAGTGGCAGAAGAACCGTCGCCGGCTGGGCGCGCCGGTGATGTGGTCCAGTCGCACGTCCAGTTCCGCTCCCCCGTCTAGGCGGAGCGCAACCTCCGGCCTGTCGGCGTACATCAGCGACTCCAGGACCCCCTTCGGGGTCACCTCGGCGATCTGCACGCTGTACGCCTCTTCCGTGTGCTCCTGCTCGCGCGGGATCACACGGCCTTTGCCGAGAACCGTGCCACTGGGGCTCAGGACTGTGCACTCGCTCGCGACGGGCAGAAGCTCTGCGAGGTCGAATCGGTGAACCTGCGCGTGTACCATGCGGGGTCACTCCTCGACCCCGCCACCAAGATCTGTCTTATTGTTTACACACTTGAACGTAATTTGTCAAGGCCGCCCCGCTCGTACAGCCCAGACCCACCAGCCTTACCCCCGCCTGGCCCGCCGGCCCTGCCTCGGCCATAATGGCGCCCGCGGACTGGTCTAGTCGAGGGAGGCACGCTGATGAGCGATCGATTGCAGGGCCGGGTGGCTATCGTCACGGGCGCCGGTCGCGGCATCGGCCGTGGCGAGGCGATGCTCCTCGCGGCCGAGGGCGCAAAGGTTGTGGTCAACGACCTCGGAGGCGGCCAGGACGGTGACGCCGCCGACGCCGGCAGCGGTCCTGCCGACGCCGTGGTCCAGGAGATCCGCGACGCCGGCGGTGACGCGGTCGCCAACTACGAGTCGGTCGCCGACATGGCCGGGGCGGAACGCATCGTCCAGGCCGCGCTCGACTCCTTCGATCGCCTCGACATCCTCGTCAACAACGCCGGCATCCTCCGCGACCGCATGATCTACAACATCCCCGAGGACGAGTGGGACCGAGTGGTCGGTGTGCACCTCAAGGGGCACTTCGCCTGCATCCGCTTCGCTTCCCAGATCTTCCGCCAGCAGCGCTGGGGCCGGATCGTCAACACCTCCTCGGAGGCGGGGTTGGGAAGCATGGGTCAGGCGTCCTACGGCGCGGCCAAGGAGGGCATCGCCGGGTTGACGCGCACCGTCGCCAAGGACCTGGGCCGCTACAACGTCACCTGCAACGCCATCCGGCCCCGGGCGGCCACCCGCATGACACTGAATCCGGAGTTGAAGGCCGCCTCGGAGCGCATGGCCGAGCTCCGCAAGAAGCCCGGCCAATTCGCCACGCCCGAGCAGGAAGCTTTCTTGCTCCTGAGCGGTGGGCCCTCGGCCGACCTCTACCGGGCGGAGAACGTCGCGCCCATGGTCGTCTGGCTTTGCACCGAACAGGCGAAGCACATCAACGGCCGCACCTTCCTTGTCGGTGGCGATCAGATCGGCCTCTTCACCGAGCCGATCGTGGAGGCGGCGCTGTTCCACGAGGACGGCTGGACCGTCGACGCCATCGACGCCGCCATGCCCAACTCCTTCCTCGCCCGCGATATGAACCCGCAACTGATCGACGAGTAGCGGTGGCGGGCGCGGCGCAGCACCGATGTGGAGGTGACGCGGTGGGCGACCGGCTCAAGGGGCGCGTGGCTATCGTCACCGGCGCAGGCGGTGGCATCGGGCGCGAGGAGGCGCTGGCCCTCGCCGCCGAAGGCGCACGCGTCGTCGTCAGCGACATCGGCGGGAGCGCGTCCGGCGACGAGAGCCACACCCCCGCCGATGTCGTGGCGCAGGCCATCCGCGACGCCGGCGGCGAAGCCGTCCCGAATTACGACTCCGTCGCCCTCCATGACGGCGCTGAGCACTTGGTCCAGGCGGCCCTCGATTCCTTCGGCCGCCTCGACATCTTAGTGAACAACGCCGGGGTGTTGCGGGAGCAGATGGTCTGGAAGGTGTCGCAGGAAGAGTGGGACCGCCAACTGGACGTGCACCTCAAGGGCGCTTTCAGCTGCGTCAAGTTCGCCTCGCAGATCTTTCGGCCGCAGCGCTCGGGGCGCATCGTCAATACGGCCTCGCCCGCCGGCCTTGGCGCCATGGGTCACGCTGCCTATTCCTCGGCCAAGGAGGCGATCGTCGGGCTGACGCGCACGGTGGCCAAAGACCTTGGCCGCTACGGCGTGACCTGCAACGCCATCCGGCCCGCCGCCAACACACGCATGACGGTGAACCCGGACCTCGAAGCGAATCTGGAGCGCATGCGCGAGCTACGCCAGCGGCCCGGCCAGTTCGCCGACCCCCCTATGCCGGAAGAGATCGTCCTCGCCGGTGAGGGCCTGAAGGCGGACGCCTGGCGGCCCGCCACTGTGGCCCCCTTCGTCGTGTGGCTGTGCACGGACAACGCCGCCCGCATCAACGGCCGCACCTTCTTCGTCGGCGGCGGCCGCATCGGCCTTTATGCCGAGCCGCTCGTCGAGGCCGCCTTCATCCGCGAGGGCGGCTGGACCCTCGACGCCATCGACGCCGCTGTCCCCGGCTCCCCCCTCGCGCGCGATATGAACCCCAACCGCCCGCCCGATACCTAGGCGGCTCCGGCTGCGGCCTGACGATTCCGTGTGCGACGGCGTGTGCTACGGAGATCGGACGGTCTTCGCGCCGCGATCGATCAACTGCTCTTACCGCACCCCTTGGTCGCGATCACCGAAACGATTCCCTGTGCTACGGAGGATGGACGGTCGTCTCGCCGCGATCGACCAGCCGCTCTTACCGCACCCGTCGGGCGCGATCACCGACAAAGATTCCGTGTGCTACGGAGGATGGACAGTCGTCTCGCCGCGATCGACCGGCCGCTCTTGCCGCACCCGTTGGGCGCGATCACCGAAAGATCAGACCTCCAGCATCCCGCTCTCGCCGCCCGCATCCTCGTCTTCCTCGTCGCCCGCTGCGTCCATGCCGCCGCGCCGCACCCCGAAATAGATGAATCCGCCCATCCCCAGCCCGATGGCGAGCCCGGCCCCTACAATGATCCACAGCAGCAACTGCTCGAACCCGCCCTCGTTGGTGCTCAAGTGCTGGTTCCCCGCGCCCAGATTCACCATGATCGCGTTCACCACAACGAAGAGAACCCCGCCCACGATCAGCGCAGGCAGTGCCACCATGGCCCGGATCGGCAACGGCACGCTACGATCGATGGCGATGATCATCGGCAGCATCGCCAGCAGCAGAAACTGGACCGGGATCGGCTGACTGCGATCGAACGCCGCTGCCCTCAGATCTGACGCCAGCGACACCGTCATGCCTCCCTACACGCGCCGGTTCGTTCGCCGAAACGCACCGGCGCATCGCTCAGCGCCAGTATGGCGCGGCCTCCCCAGAGCGTCCAGCGCCCAAGAGCGTCCAGTCGATGCGCAGCCCGCTACAATCCCGGCCGCGCGTCGCCCTCGGCGGTCGTCGCGTAGCCCCCTACGTCCGCCGCCCGGCCGAGCAGCGGATCTTCCAGCCGCGGCATCATCTCGTGCTCAGCCCGCTCGAACAGCCGCTCCATGTCCCAGGGCTGATCCCCTTCGCTCCGGAGGAGGAACTTCTCGTGCGGGTGGCTGTAGAGCACCACGTCGTACCCGCGCACGCCAAACGCCTGGCCGGTGACGCCCTGCGCCTCCTCCGACGCCAGGTACACCAGCCACGGCGCGATGCTCACGGGGTCACGGCGTGTCCCCACGTTCACCTCCGACGATACGATTCCGGCTTTCTCCATCTGCTGCATCGCCTGCGGCGTCCGGTCCATCAGCCGCGTCGACGCCGCCGGCAGGATGGCGTTGCAGGTGACGTTGTAGCGGCCCAGCGCGTTGGCGCAGGAGCGCATGAAGCCCCAGATCCCCGCTTTCGCCGCCGAGTAGTTCGGCTGGCCGGGGCTGCCGAACATCGCATTCGACGAAATGAAGATCAACCGTCCGCTGCGCTGCTGCCGGAACACCTGCGAGGCGTACTTCGTCACGGCGAAGTGCCCCTTCAAATGCACGGCCACGATGTCGTCCCACTCATCCTCCGTCATGTTAAACACCATGCGCTCGCGCAAAATCCCGGCGCAGCAGACCGCGATGTCCAGCTTCCCGAAGTTGTCCAGCGCCAGTTGCACCAACGCCTCGCCCGTCGACATCTTCGCCACGCTGCCCGCATTCGCGACCGCCTCGCCGCCCCCCTTACGGATCTCCTCCACCACCGCATTGGCCGCCTCGCTGCTCTGCTCCCCAATCTCGTTGGGCGGCCCTCCGTAGTCGTTCACCACCACCTTCGCCCCCTCGCGCGCGAACGTCAGCGCCACCCCCCGGCCGATGCCGTGACCCGCCCCCGTGACGATCGCAACCTTCCCCTCCAGGTGCTTCCGTGCCATCGAGCCCTCCCGCCGCTGCTAATCTTGGCCGTCCCGGCCCCGTTCCCGGGGGCCGAGGCATAATAGCGATTCCCCCCCCATTTTGGCGGTACCCCCGGCCTCCTGCTTCCCCACGCGCTGGAACGCTACCGCGGAGACGGTTACGCTAACCCGCGGCCGGGGCAAAGCGCTGAGAGATTCATGAGCCACGCATCTTCCTGGCGCCATTCACGCGTGCCGCGCCGGGTGCTCTTGCGCGCCGCCGCTTCCGCCGGGATCGGCGCGGCGGCGATTGCCGCCGTCGGCTGTGGCGGCGATGACGAGCCCGCGTCGCCGGAGGACGAGACCGTCGACGCCGAGCAGGCCGCCGATCAGGTTGCCCAGGCGGTCATGCAGGCCGAGGCCCAAGCGCAATCGGAACCCGAGCCCCGCCGCGAACCCCCCACCGCGCCCGTGGCCGGTGGGATCGCTGCGCTGCCGGCCCAAACCGATCAGCAGAACCACGACCGCTGGGATCCGCATCGCAGCCGCTTCACCCAGACGCAACTCTGGCACAGCTTCATGTACAACCGCCTCGTCCGCTGGGATTCCATCTCGGACGGCTCCATGGAGGGCGATCTGACCGGCCTGCCGGAGATGCCGGACGAAGAGACCTACATCTTCCAGGTGAAGCCCGAGGCCCGCTTCTGGGACCAGTCACCCACCGACGGCCGCTCCTTCACCGCTGACGACATCCGCTTCAACATCCAGCGCCAGATCGAAGGGCTCGACGCGCAGGAGAATCCCGACCTCCTCTTCTTCCGACAGGCCGACTACACCCGCACGGTCTCAATGGAGGTCACCGGCGACCGCACCATAGTGCTCCGCACGGACGGACCCGATTCCACCTACCTCGGCACAGTCCACGCCGGCCCCTGGGCCTGGATGACGAGCCCCGAGGCTCTTGAGGAGTTCGGCGACTCCTGGCGCGATGTACCCACCAACGTCGACCTCAACAGCGGCACGGGGCCCTATCTTCCGGTCTCTTTCACGCAGGGGCTGGACCTCCTCCTCAAACGCTCCAGCAACTGGTGGAAGCCGGACACGGCCTTTCCGGAGGGCTGGCGCTTCGTCGAAGCGCCTGCCGCCGCTGCCGACTCCGCCTATTTGAACGGCAGCGTGGACCTGATCGACTTCCCGCTCAGCCACCCCGCCGCGCTGGCTCTGCGCGAGGCGTTTCCGGACGACAACCGCCATGAGCGCCCGATCCAGACGGCCGTGCAGCTCGGTTTCCTCTTGAGCGATGACCCGGACAACCCCTTCGCCGACCGCCGCCTCGCTCGCGCCGTCCACTTGGCCATCGACCGCTTCGAGTTGATCGACCGCCTCTACTTCGGCGACGGCCGCTTGTCGGGGCCCGTGCCCTGGTACCTCGACGACTGGGCGATCCCGGAGGATGACCTCCTCACCCGGCCCGGCTACCGCCCCGACAAGGAGGAGGACCTCCCCGAGATCCGGGCGCTCGTGGACGCCGCCGGCGGCCCCGACCTCCTCCCCCCGATCCCCCTGGTCATCCCCGACCTCTTCCAGGGCTTCTTCCCCGGTATCGCGGATACCATCCAGGCCATGCTCCAGCGCAATCTCGACCTTCCGGTGGAGATCTCCTTCCGCTCCTACCAGGACATCTTTGATTCGCTGGCCGCTGGAACGCTGCCGGCATTCATGGGCCTCGGCCCTGTCGCCCTTCAGCAGGCCGAGGCCGACCCCACCAGTCTCTGGCTACGCCAGGCGCGCACCGGCGGTCCGGAAAACTGGGGGCGCTACTCCAACCCGGACGTCGATGATCGTGTGGACAAAATGAAGCGCACCTTCGACTTGCAGGAACGACGCACGCTGGCGCTGGAGGTGCAGGAGATCTTCCTGGAGGACCCCTTCTGGCTGGTCAACGTCACCAACGGCATCCAGCTGGGCATCTCTCGACCCTATTTCCACGTCGACGAGCGCAGTCTCGAGTTCGCCTGGTCCGGGCACCAATTCGACAAAACCTGGCTCGACACCGAGCACGAGGATTACCCCACAGATCGCTCCCTTCCCGAAGACGCTGACGCAGTGGGGGATGCCGACGCCGCGGCCGGCGCCGACGGCGAGTAGCCGGCGGCGATGACGGAGACCTCGCCCCCTCCAACACGGATCTGCCCCCACCGGGAGGACCGTCCCGGCGCGCATTTCACCTTCCGCATGCGCAGCGACGTCGGCTTCGTCCTCAGCTGCACTCTCTGCGCCTTGAGGAATCCCCGCATGTTGCGCCGCTCGCTCGCCACCGCCGCCGTGGTCGGTTCCATCCTCGTGACGATTAACCAAGTGCCTGGCATGATCGACGGCGACTTCTCTGGCTCGCTCGCCTGGCAGATTCCGTTGACCTACCTAGTGCCGTTTCTCGTGACGACCTGGGGCGCGTTGGGCAACGCCTTCATCCGTCGCGCCCGCGCCGGCAGCTCCTGACCCCGCCCCCGCCCGCGATACGACTTAGCGCGGTAGCCCCAGCCCCCGCGTCGCGATGATGTTGCGCTGGATCTCGCTCGTCCCTGCGGCGATCGTCAACTGCACCGCCAGCAAGTACTCGTGCGGCAGACGCCCGCCCAGCGGCGCCCACTCCGACCCCAGCGTCAGCGCTCCGCTCAACCCCACCATGTTGATCAGCCCCGCCAACCGCTGCTGCACTTCGGATCCGAACAGCTTGCTGATGCTCGCCTCCACGCCCGGGCGCTCCCCCGCGTCCAGCATCGACGCCACCCGGTAGGCCAGTAGCCTTCCCACCGCGAACTCGATGTGCATCTCCGCCAGCCGATGTCGCACCCGCTCGTTGTCGATCGCCCGTCGCCCGTCCGGACCCGGACGCTTGGCGAACGCGGTGAGCTCTTCCAGCGTGCGGATCGCCGCCACCACCCGCGCGATGCCTGAGCGCTCGAAGTCCAGCGTGGTCGCGGCCACGTACCAGCCTTCGTTCTCCTCGCCCACCCGGTTGATCGCCGGCACGCGCAGGTCCTCGAAGAAGACCTCGTTGAAGTGGTGCCGGCCCGATAGGTCCAGCAACGGCCGCACGGTGATCCCCGGGCTCTGCATGTCCACCAGGAAGTAGGAGATCCCTTTGTGCTTGCGGGCGTCCGGGTCGCTGCGCGTCAGTAGGAACATCCACTCTGCCCGGTGCGCGTGCGACGTCCAGATCTTCTGCCCGTTGATGACGTAGTCGTCCCCGTCGCGGACCGCGCGCGTCTGCACGCTGGCCAGGTCGGAGCCGGCGCCCGGCTCGCTGAACCCCTGGCAGAAGAAGATCTCGCCGCTGCCGATGCGCGGCAGGAACCGCTCTTGTTGCTCCGCGCTGCCGTAGCGCATGAGCGTCGGCCCCACCCGGTCCAGGCCCTGGTTGTACACCGGCGCCCGGCGGGCGGCCATCGTTTCCGCGAACAGCGCCTGGCGCACATAGCCCGCCCCCGCGCCCCCGTGCTCCTTGGGCCAGGCCAGCGTCAGCCAGCCCTTGTCGACCAGCTTGCGCTGGAACCCGCGCATGAACCGCCACTCGAACTCTGAGTCTCTATTGTCGTCCCCGGGATTGATCCCCACGACGCCATCGGTCCACGAGGCCGGCACCTCCACGTCCAAGAACGCCTCTAGGTCCCGGCGGAACGCCTCGTCGTCGCTGGAAAACCGAAAGTCCATGTGCCGCTCCCGTCCACCTTCCGCCGATACTAGCAGCGCTCCTTCTTGGGGCCGCAGCGGCGAAACGCGGACGAGGCCCAGAGGTCTCCCCCCGAGCCCCACCCGCACGCACGAGGCGCGACGCTAGAGCGTCGGCCCCGATGCGAACCCGTCGCCGCCGCGAGGCGGGCCATCGCCGCGGAACTCGAAGGGGCTGTTCACCCGCTCCGTCACCCGTTCGGTGATCTCCGCCAGCCGCGCGTCGGCCTCTTCCTGCGTTAGCTCGCCGGCCGCGACCTTCTCCGCCAGCCGTGCCTCGGCCTCAGCCACGGCCGCCGCGATCACCGCGTCGCCGGACGACCCGTTGGCCGCCGCCACGTCCGCGATCGTTTGGCCCTCTTGCAAGGCCGTCACCAGGGCCTGGATGCTGACGCCGATGAATTCGGCCGCCTGCCCCAGGACGCGAGCCCCGCGGTGTTGACCGGACCGCTGCCCCTCGAGACGCTCGCCGTCTGCCCACGCGGCGATCCGCCCCGGCAGATCCTCGCTGATCTGCGTCAGCAGCGCGGACACCACGCCCTGCACCAGCGTGTCCGCATCGACACCCAACGACGCCGCGATCTCGACCGGCGTCGATCCCGCGCGCACCTGCTCGATGAACTCCTCCGGCGTAATGCCCAAGAGCTCCGCCGCCGCGGCCGCCGGACCGGCCCCGTTCCGCGACGGACGCTGCTGCGCGTTCGCCGTCCCGGGATCGTCTCCCCCGGGTGCGCTTTGCGCCGCCACGACGCCCGCCGTGGCACCTACCAACGCTGTCGCCGTCACCACACCGATCATCAGTCTCTGTCGCATTCGCATCTGCTATCCTCTCTTTCCATTTCCTGTTCCTGTCGTACTTGCGACACGACTGACGTTAGGCGCGGAATGTTTGCGCTCTTCCCCGGTTGCGTGATGCGATCGTAAGAACGCCGTAAGAAAGCCCGCGCAGAGATCTGGAGAATCGGAGCCGGCGACATGCGCACCCAGACGGGCGATATCGCGATCAACTACGAGATCGGAGGCGACGGCCCCGACCTCGTGCTGACCCACGGCATGGGCGGCCGTCTGCAGGACTGGGACGCTACGGCCGCGGCGCTCGAGGCGCGGTACCGCGTGCTGCGATGGGACGTCCGCGGCTTCGGGCGCTCCGACAAGCCTCACGGCCCCGTGACGCCTGCGGTCTGGGCCCGGGACCTTGCCGGCCTCCTCGACGCTCTAGCGATTCCGCGCGCCGTGGTCCTCGGCTTCTCCATGGGCGGCGTGGTTGCCCAGCGCTTTGCCCTGGACTACCCCGATCGCACCCGCGCTCTGATCCTCATGAACACCTCCAGCGAGGTCGGCCCCAAGGCGGCGCAGCGCTGGAACTTGATCGCCGAGCGCCTCGAGAGCGACGGCATGGCCGCCATCGTCGGCAAGCGCCCGGCCCTGCAGTTCTCGGAGGACTTCCAGCAAACCCACGAGGCCGCGCTGGACGCCTACGACGCCCAGCGCCTCAAGAACGACCCCCTCGCCTACGCCGCCGGGGGTCGCGCCGTGAGCGACTACAACTACACGGCGGAACTGGACGGCCTCTCCTGTCCCACCCTGATCCTCCAGGGGGCGCAGGACCGCATCACGCCGCCCGGCGGCAGCGTGATCATGAGCCGCCGTATCCCCGGCGCACGACTGGAGATCCTCGAAGGATGCGGCCATATGATGCCCGTTGAGCGCTTGGACTCCATGGTCGACCTGTTGCGCGACTTCCTCGCCCAGTTCGACTGAGCTCAGCCGGCTCCCTCGGCGCGCTTGCCCACCTGCACTCGCGCCTGCGATAGACGCCGCCGCTGCTCCCGCTGCGCCTCGACGAACGGCCGCCCTACCGCTTCGTTCCACGCCTCCCCGTCCGCCAGCCGATCCCGGACCTCCTCGATGTCGCGCCACCACTCCCAGCCCTGCTCCACCGCCCGCGGCAGGACGAGATCCAGCGCTTCGCCCTGGCCCCGCACGTGCAGGAACCAGGTGTGACGTCGAAAGACCCCGGCTCGCATCAGGATGACCAACGCCTCTGGCTCGCCCTCTGCGGTGCTCTCGTACGCCGCCCTGACGAGAAAGTTGTGCAGGGCGAACTGGCCCGCCCGCTGGCCCTTCCGCAGCCGCCCGATCGCCGCCAGCCCCTCGCCCAGCGCGATGAGCGTCGCCAGCCGCTCCGGCTCCAGGTTTGCCTCGCGCAGCGCCTGTTCACTGGGGCTGGGCGTTTCTCCTTCTGAAACGCTTCCACTCTCGCGCATGGCCTCCCGATCGTTGACAACGGCAGAACGGTCGTTCTATAGTCCGTTTGTTCCGAACACCTGTTCCACATGGCCGATGTGGTGGCGGGGTGCCCTCTACTGGCTGTGTCCAACCGGACGGGGAGATTCTATGGCTTTGCTGGTGCTCGTTGCCTTCTTAACGCTCTTCACGACGGGCCTGCTCATCTGGCAGTGGCGGAGCGGCCTGTTGGCCGGCGCCGACCACAGATCCTGGGCGCAGACGCAGCGCCTGCCCGCCGTGGCCGCCGTGCGGCGCGACACCTACACCCCGCGATCCCGCCGCCGCGCCGCCTGACCCCGTTCGCTCGCCACGGCTCAGCCTGACGATTAGCATGCCGGGGGCCGTCGACGTCCGGCGGCCGCCACGGTGATCGGCACAGCCAATGCTCTCTGACGCGGCCGGCGAAGCCCGCTCCGCCGGCGGGAAGTCCGACCTGCTCTTGCGCGTCCCGCTCTTCCGCGAGATGTCGCCGGAGTTGCTCCAGGATCTGGCCCGGCGCCTCCGCCCTGTCCGCTTCCGCGCTGGCACCGCCGTGTTCCACGTCGACGATGTCGGCTCCATGCTCTACATCGTCGTCCAGGGCGCGGTAAAGATCTTCGTGCCGGCTCGCGACGGTCGCGAGGTGCTGCTCGCCATCCTCCGCTCCGGTGACGTCTTCGGCGAGATGTCCCTCCTCGATGACGATCGCCGCTCGGCCTCCGCCACCACCATGGACGACACGGAGATGCTCAGCCTCAGCCGGCAGGACTTCCAGCAAGTCCTCACGCGCTACCCGGACGCCTGCCGCGCCCTCGTGGGCGTCCTGGTACGCCGCTTGCGCCAGACCAACCTCTCCATTCAGGACGCCTACATGCTCGACGTGCCGGGCCGCCTGGCGCGCCGCCTGCTGCTCTTGGTCGAGCAGCACGGCGTCCCGGCCGAGGCGGGTACGGAGATCGGACTCCGCATCAGTCAGCAGGACCTCGCCAGCATGATCGGGGCCAGCCGCGTCGCCGTGAATAAGCAACTCCAGATCTGGCGGCAGCGCGGCATCATCGATCTGCGCCGCCAGCGCGTGACCGTCGTGAAGCCCCAGGAGCTCGCGCGGGAGTTCACGCTCTCCACCTGAGCGCCTGCTTTGTCCCCGGCCCAGCAATCGGTCGATGATCAGCTGTGCTTGTCGACTCTCAGCCCCTCACGTACAGTCGTCCGTCGATGTCCTCCCTCTCCACGATTATGTCGCGCGCCGCTCGCGTCGTCGCGGACGCCACCACGCTTGACCATGCTCCCAGCGATTCCTTGGCCCTCATCGATCTTCAAGTCGCCACCTATACCGCCCAGGCCTCTCTCTGGGTGATCAGCGCCGCCGATACCATGCTCGGCGCGCTGGTTGACTTCCGCGCCTAACCTCCCGCGATGCCCGAGCCTGCGTGGTACCGTTTCCTTCGGAATGAGGGAAGGGCCCGTGCCGCTCCGCTCTGCGCTCGCCTTCGGCGCTATATCGGCGACCGTGCTGCTCTCGCTGCTCGTGCTGGTCCACCTCTCGTCTAGCCAAACCGAAGCGCAAACCGAACCGGAAACCGCGACGAGCACAGCGATAGATACGCGCCTCGCCGATGCTGTCGCCGCCCGCACGTCCCAGCCTCCCCTCCTGGTGCGCGCCGCCACCATCGTCGATCGTGATCAGGCCCCGGACCTCCTCCCTCTCCGTGGACAAATCGATGATCTCGTCCAAGACCACCTCGGCGATGTCTCCGTGGCGGTGGTAGATCTCCAGACCGGCGACCTCATCCACATCAACGGGCAGGCCCTCCACGTGAGTGGCAGCGTGGCCAAGCTTTGGATCGGGCTGGCCGCCTGGCGCTTGCTCTTGGATGGCGCTCTCAATCCCGTGATCGTGGATCGATTGCTCCACGGCGTCTTCATCGAGCAGTCCAACTTCGCCGCGGAGATCCTCGCTCAGATGGCCGGCTTCGATGCCATCAACCAGGAGGCGGCGGCTTTCGGCGCCCACCGCACCGTGCTCTCGCACCACCCCGGCTACCTGACGGAGCAGGCGCCCGGCTTCATCGCCAACAGCAACCTCTCGACCGCGCTCGACTCCACGGACACGCTGGCCGCGCTCTGGTACGGCGACGTGTTCGATCTCGAAGGCAGTCACGCCTTCCTCGAACGCATGGATTCGACCTTGGTCGACTATGGCATCAGCGCCGGCGTTCCCCCCGGCGTTCGGCTCCGTCGCAAGATCGGCTGGATCATCCCCTCCGACGCCGATCTCGCCTGGCTCAACGCCGATGCCGTCAACGACATCGCTCTCGTCCAGTTCGAGCGACCCGGCGGGCCGCTTGCCTACGCCCTCGCCATCTACACGCAGCGCAATCTGGACCAGCAATCCTCCTGGCGCTTGGTCGCGGAGATCTCGCGGATCACGTGGGAGTTCTTCGCCGAACAGCGCTATCCGCCGCCGGTGCAGGCCGCCACCACCGCGCTGCCGCCCTCTTAGCCCGGCCAGGCGGCCAGCGTGATCTCGATCGCGACGCTCTCGCCCTGCCGATCCACCCCCACCGTCACCACGGCGCCCACCCGCTGATCGTCCAGCAGATCCGCCAGGTCCTCGAACCCCTCGATGGCGACGCCGTTCGCGCGGATCAAGCGGTCGCCCGGCAGGAGCCCCCCCGCGTCCGCGGGGCTGTCCGCGAACACGCTCTCGATTAACAGTCCTGGCTCGTCCGATTCCACGCTGCTGATCCCCAGCCAGGGGTGCAGGATCTCCTCCCCCGCGATCATCTCGGGCAGGAACCGCTGCACGATGCTCGATGGGATCGCAAAGCCGACCCCTACTGATCCGTCGATCGGGCTCTCCGCGCTTGCGTTCACGCCGATCACTTCGCCGGCCGCGTTGATCAGCGGCCCCCCGGAGTTCCCGGGGTTGATCGCGGCGTCGGTTTGGATCAGCCCCCGTTGCGGCCGCCCGCCGGCCTCGAGCGGTGGGCGCAGCCGGCCCAGCGCTGAAACCACGCCGGTGGTCAGGGTGCGCTCCAATCCGAAGGGATTGCCGATCGCGACGACCGGGTCGCCCACGATCAGCGCATCGGAGTCACCCAGCGGCGCCGGCCGCAGCTCCACGCCGATCGGATCGATCGCCACTACCGCCAGGTCGTTCGCCCGATCGAATCCCAGCACCTGCCCGGACACGCGTGTCTCGTCGTCCAGGACCACGCTCACACTGTTGCTGCCCTGCACCACGTGGAAGTTCGTGACGATGTGGCCGTCGCCGTCCACGATGAAGCCGCTGCCGCTCACCAGCCCCTGTTGCGTCTCGATGCTGACGACGGCTGGCCCGATCTGCTTGAAGATCGCCGCCGGATCGAACGCCGTCGCGATGGCGGGGGGCGGCTCCGGTTCCGCGGGCGCTGGCTCACCGATCTCGGCGGTCCGCTGCACGGTGGAGGCCGGCTCCACGGTCGCCTCTGCCGGCGGCGCTTCCCGGATGATGGTCGTGGTCCCGCCGTCGTCGATCGCGAGCGCGATGAAAGCGGCCGCGATCCCCGCGGCCGCTCCGCTGATCAGCGCGATGACGGCTGTTCTCACGCTCTCAGCCTAGCGCGCCATTGCCTGATCAAGCAGGCCAGGACGCCAGCGTGACGGCGATGTCGAGCCGCTCGGCGCCGCGCTGCACGGCGAACGGCACCGTCTCGCCCACCGACCGCTGATCGATCAACTCCGCCAGCGCGTCGAAACTGTCCAGGTTCACCCCGGCCACCGCGACGATGCGGTCTCCCGCTTGCAGCCCCGCTTGCGCCGCCGGGCCGTCCGCGACCACGTCGCCGATTGGCAGGCCCGCCTCGCTGTCCGCCGCCGCGCCCGCGATCCCGATCCACGGGTGCTGGATCACTTCGCCCGCGATCAGGTCCGGCAGGAACCGCTCCACCAGGGCAATCGGGATGGCGAAGTTCACGCCCACCGAGCCGCGGATGGGGCTCTGGGCGCTGGCGTTGACCCCGATCACCTCACCGGCCTGGTTGATCAGCGGTCCGCCGGAGTTCCCCGGGTTCACCGAGGCGTCGGTCTGGATCAGCCCCCGCTGCGCGCGGCCGCCATCGAGCAGCGGCGGCCGCACACGGCCCACCGCCGAGACCACGCCCGTCGTCAGCGTCCGCTCCAGCCCGAACGGGTTGCCGATCGCCACAACCGGCTCGCCGACCACCAGCGCGCTGGAGTCTCCCAGCCGCACCGGCGTGATTACCATTCCCGTCGCGTCGATCTCCACCACGGCCAGGTCGTTCGCGCTGTCGAAGCCCAGCACACGCCCGGTCACGCTCGTGCCGTCGCTCAGCACGATGCTGACTTCGTCGTGCCCTTGCACCACGTGGTAGTTCGTGATCACGTGCCCCGCGTCGTCGATGAAGAACCCGCTGCCGCCGCCCTCCGGCGTGAGCACGCTCACCACGGAACCCTCGACCGTCTGGAAGATCTGGACGGGGTCAAAGGCGTTCACGACGACCGGATCGTCCACACGGGCGGCCGGGACTTCCGTCGCGGCCGGCTCCGGCTCCAAGGTGTTGCTGACCAACGGACTGTCGGCCACCACCTCGGTCGCAGGCGCCGCTTGCTCGATGACGGTCGTGCCCCCGTCGTCGATGGCCAGTGCGATAAAGGCGGCCGCAACGGCCGCGACCAGCCCGCTCCCCACGGAAATGACGGCGGTACGCATCGGAGGCTCCTCCCCGCCCTGTGGTCCCCCCGCGGGACCCTGAAAGAGGCTCTCGTTAATGCTAACGGAGCGCTTCCGCGCGCAGATCTCCCGATCTCCGCAATGATCGGAACGCTTACCGGCCTCTTACGCTGGGCTTACATTCCGGCCGGCGGGCAGCTGCTATCGGCGTCGGCCCGGTCCCCCGCTTTGCGCGGAGTCCCGTTGCGCTTGCTCGGCCAGCCGCCTCGGCAGTCGGTAGGAAGCGAGGAAGATCCGCACCGCGCCGATCAGCCCCAGAACCACGCCGATCGGCGCAACATACATCCCCACACCAATCGACGCGTCGATCTGGATCGGCAAGCCGATTCCGACGCTCTCCAGCGTCGCGACATCATCGCTGACGCGGTCGATCTCTAAGAGCGCGATGGCAAGCGGGATCCCGGCGATTGCCGGCGCGATGATCCCCAGGAGGTCCTTGAGCCCAAACCGCCACACCGCCGTCGCGAACGCGATGAAGACGAAGCCGAACGCCAGGACCACAAGGCCGCTTGTCCGTTCGACTCCGAGCTCGCTTGTGTGGGCCGTCGCGGTGACGGTATCGATGCCATCGATCGTCTCGATAATCGGGATGCTCGATTGGAACCAGGGCAGAACGGACCCGATGATGATCAGAACGCCGCCCACGGTGAGGAATACCAGCGGCAACAACTTGGCCGGATGCGCCGCCTCCGATTGTGGCAGCCAATCCAGCCAGCCGCTGATTCGGTCGCGCGCGGCGTTCGAACCCTCGCTGAAGGGGTCGTTGCTCATCTCCGCCCAGCCTATTACACGGGCGCGCGTGGCCCGCGCGGCCTCAGCCCAGCTTCGGGCGGACCTCCTTGGCGAACCGCTCGATCGATTCGATCCGGCCGGGGATCCCCCCTGACGAGAGCACGTCCATGACCACGTGCGACATCCCTATCTCCGCCCAGCGCCCCAGCAGGTCGATCATCTGCTCATCGCTGCCCCACAGCGATCCGTCACTCTGCTCTTCCATCCCGTAGCCCAGCCACACGCGCGTGCTCAGGGTCAGCGAATCGGGATCCCGTCCCTGTTTTTCGGCCTCCCGCCGCACCTCGGCCCATTGGGCGGCCACCCGATCGGGCGTGCCGTAGGCGGCGTGAAACCCCTGCCCCCACCGCCCCGCCCGCCGGTACGCCCCGGGGGAGAAACCGCCTACCCAGATGGTCAGGTTGCCCGTGAACGGCTTGGGATTGAAGCCGATCCGCTCGAATTCGTAGTACTTGCCGTGATACTCGGGCCGCTCTTGGGTGAAGAGCGCGTCGAACACTTCTAGCTGCTCGTCGGTCCGCGCCCCACGATGGTCCCACGGCATCCCCACCGCCGCGAACTCTTCGGGCATCCAGCCCGCCCCAATGCCGAGGATCGTGCGTCCCCCCGAGAGCTGGTCCAGTGTGGCGATAAGTTTGGCGGTCTGCACGGGCAGCCGCCACGGCAGCACCAGCACGGACGTGCCCAGCCGCACCCGCTCTGTGCAAGCCGCTGCGTAGCACAGCGTGCCCAGCGGATCGAGCCAGGGCAGGTCGGGACTCACGGGAAACTTTCCGCCCATCGGGTATTCCGTCTCGATCTTCTCCGGTATGGCGATGTGGTCGCTCACCCAGCACGATTCGTAGCCCAGCGCCTCCGCGCGCTGCGCGACCTCTTTGACGCTCTCGCGGTTCGCCCGCCAACCCAGCTGCGGGAGATGGATGCCGAACTCCATGGCTGCGCTCCTCAGTACTCGGATGCCTCAAGTTGTCACGCGAAGTCTACTGAATGGACGCCGCGGGGGCTCAGAGCAGCGGTTCGATCAGCACGTCGATGTGCCCCTCGGCCAGATCCGCGATCCGCTGGAACGCCGCCTCAGACAGGTCGATGTGGTACGGGCCCAGCGCGCCCCGGTCCTGCACCACCACGTCCACGGAACGCTCGCCCCGCCAGATCCGCAGGCGCGTCCCGCACGGCCACGAGGTCGTGGCGGCGATCGTCGGGTCATGGCGATCGTACGAGCCGCCGCAGTACATCGTCTGCCCTTGCAGGCCGGACCAGAAAAACGTCGCTTGCCCCTGGAACACTCCCGGCTCCACGGGATCGATCCCCAGTCCGAGCGCGGGGTTCCAGGTTTGGCCCGGGACGTCGATGTTCAGCCAGATCGCGTCGCCGCCGTGCAGGATGGCGAACTCTTCCAGGGCCGCGACACTAGGGATATACGCGTAGTGCCGCTGCTCCGCGGCGTTCCATCGCACCGCCTGCACGATCGGCGACGCGGTAGTCTCGCCGAACACTGTCCACACTGGGACGTCGTCGCCGGTCCAACTGACGAATGACCAACCGCCCGGCAGCAGCACGTTGTCGGGGAGGCCGGGCGGCTCGGGCTGCTGCTGCCAGTCTCCCCCCCGATGGAGCTGCAGCCAGAGCGGCATGGTGTAGCCGATCTCGCGTAGCTCGTTGACGCTCGACTCCGGCCGGTACGACCGCCAGGTGCCTTCGTCGTTGTCCCGCTGGTACGCGACAACCAGGGGGAGGTCCCGCAAAGCCTCCTCGGCCGCCACGGCCGGTCCCAGCCACGGGACGGCGTTCCACCCTGCGTAGAGGCTCGGCTGCTGGCTCCCCGGCACGTAGGTCTGCGCCGATGCGCGCCGCGCGGCCACCGGCACGCCGATTCCGAGCGCCGCGGCCCCCAGCGAGGTGCTTAGCCCGCGGTGCAGCAACGCCCTTCGAGAGATCCGACCCCGTCGCACGCGACTTAACATAGCCTGCTCGATCGGGCCGGATCGACCCGCGGTCGGCCTCGCTTTACGTCGGCTTAACGGTGTCCCAGGCCTCTCGATGGGCCACACGGCCATCGAATCTTTATGTCGAGAACTTCGCGCTTCGGCTCTCCACATGGGCCAGGTAGAAATACATCGCCACGCTCGCCGCCACGGCCACGTTCAGGCTGTCGATCACCCCGGCCACTGGGATGCTGATCTGCCGTGCGGCTGCCGCCAGGAACGCCGTTGGGAGCCCGTCCCCTTCGTTCCCCACCACGATCAGCGGCCGCTCCGGCCAGTCCACGTCGTAGACCGATCGCGCCTCCGCCCCTTGCTGCACCGCCACGATCTCGTAGCCCTCCTCCCGCGCCCGCTCGATGCACGCGCGCGGGCTCGGGATCACCTCCACCGGCAGCCACCAGTCGCTCCCCTTCGTCGACGGCCGGTAGTAGAAATCGCGCCCCACGATCCACACGGCCTGCGCCCCCGCCGCCTCGGCGCTGCGGATCAGCACGCCCAGGTTGACGCCGTAGGAGAAGTTGAACGCCGCCACCGCGAACGGGTGACGGCGCGGCGGCGGCAATCCCTCGGGCGGCCGCAGCCCGAACGGGCGCTCCGCCGACTCCGGTAACTCTCCCGCCGTCGCAGACGACGTCCGCTCCTGCAGCGCCTGGAGCGCCCGCCCGGCCCGACGCGCCACCGCCGGCTCCGGATCGTCGCGCAGGCCGCGCAGCAGCGCCGACCCCGCTTCACCCAGCGCCGCCAGCACCACGCACGCCGCTCGTTTCCCCTCCCGCGACGCCGTCGGCAGCCATCGCTCCATCTGCCGCGCCACCTCGCCGGCCTCCAGCCGCGGCAGCAACGTCATCGCCCGCCGCCGCAGCCGCCGGTTTTCCGACGTCAGCGCTGGCAGCAGCGCCGCGACCACCGCCTCCGCGGGCGCGAACTGCAACGCGATCCGTGCTTCGCCGCGCGGGAAGGGATGCGCCCCCTGCAGCGCCGCCTCCACGCAGCGGTCGATCCAGCCCGGCGGCCGCTCGCGGGCCAGCGCGCGCAGCGCCTGGCCTTCCGCGTACGCGCTCTCTTCTTCGACGCTCAGGGGCGGCAGGCGATCCAGGTCTCGATTCCTGTCCACGGCCGGCTCAGCATATCGGCTGCCGTCTCCCCTCGTTCGGTTGACGGCGCGGACGCGCTCCGCCCAGACTGCGGGCGTCTCGCTGGATTTCGACCGGAGTGGAGGACCACCGTGGATTACGAGTTCATCACCTACGACCAGACCGATCGCGTCGTCACCATCACCTTCAACCGCCCCGAGCGGCTCAACGCCATCCACCCCCCGGCCACCGCCGAGCTCGTCGACGCCTGGGCCCGCTTCAAGGCCGACGATGATGCCTGGGTCGCCATCCTCACCGGCGCCGGACGCGCCTTCAGCGCCGGCAACGACCTCAAGCACACCGCCGCCACCGGCGAGACCTCCGCAAGCGGTCTGCTCAAGGGCGGCGGCGGCGCAATCACCCGCGACTTCGAGTGCTGGAAACCGATGATCGCGGCCGTGCACGGCTACGCGCTGGGTCTCGGGCTGGAGATGGCCCTTGCCTGCGATATCATCATCTGCGCCGAGGGCGCTCGCCTCGGGCTCCCCGAGCCCACCGTCGGCCTCATGGCCGCCGCCGGCGGCGTTCAGCGCCTGCCGCGGCAGATCCCCTCCCGCATCGCCATGGGCTACATCCTGACTGCCCGCTACATGCCGGCCGAGGAGGCGTTGCGCTGGGGCCTCGTCAACGAGCTAGTCCCCGCGGACGATCTGCTCCCCGCCGCCCGCCGCTGGGCCGACGAGATCATCGCCTGCGCCCCGCTCTCCATCCGCGCCAGCAAGGAGGCCGCCTACCGCGGCCAGGACATGCCGCTGATCACCGCCATCGAGCACCTCTCCCACAATGTGCGCCTGATGTGGCAATCGCAGGACGCCATCGAGGGGCCGCGCGCCTTCGCGGAGGGCCGGGCGCCCGTCTGGCAGGGGCGCTAGCCGCCCTCCCCGTCCGCCCCCGCTCCGGAGTCACGCGCGCGCTGTGGCGGGTCGGTCGACGCGGCAGCCGGCGACGCTCCGGCCGGCGATGCCTGCGGCGGCCGTCGACGTCGCACCACCACATACAGAAGCGGCAGGATCAGGAAGGCGGCCAGCGCCGCCAGCGCGATCCCTGCCACAATGCGGTCTTCCCGCGCCTCTTCCCCAACGATGGAGATCAACAGCAACACCGGAATCGACGCCAAGATCGAGATCGCCAGGTAGGCCGGAAAGCGGATCGGCGTGAGCCCCGCCCCATACGAAACGACGTCCGCGCCCAGCAATGGAAACAGCCGCAGCAAGAACAGAACCCGCAGCCCCATCCGGTCCGCGACTCGGTCGATCTCCCTCACGAACTTCTCGGGCAGGAAGCGTTGCAGCGCCGGCCGGCCCCAGCGCCGCGCGATCCAGAAGCACAGCGCCCCCCCGATCGCCCCCCCCAACAGGGTGTAGAAGAAGGCCGCCACGCTCCCGAACGCGGTCGCCGCCGCGAACGGCGCTGGGAACGTCGGCAACGGCGCAATCACCATCGAGACCGCGAACGCGAGGATATAGAGGATCGGCCCGGCCGCCCCCAGCCCGTCGATCCACTCGGCGAAGTCGTCGAAGTCCCACGGTGAGTACCGCTCCACGATCTGATCCGCGATGACCAGGGCCGCCATTGTGCCCACGACGACCGCGATCAACAACAGCGCCTGACGCCGTGTGATGTCCATGCCGCCCGATCATACGAGATGCCTCGCCGCGGCCACCCTGTCCGTTCACGCGGTCTCTTGATGGACCGCAGCACAGACGTTCACCTATTAGTGAATCGATGAACGATCGCAGAGGACCTACAGCCGACCGGCGCAGGCTCAACGCCTTCCGTGCCCTCTCCAGCGAGGCCCGGTACGAGATCATACGCACCCTCGCCGCGGACCGATCGGCCCACGCCTGCCGCGAGCTCATCGATCAACTCGGCATCACGCCGCCGGCGGTCTCCAGCCACCTCCGCGTCATCGAGCACGCCGATCTGATTCGCGTCGAACGGCGCCGCGGGCAGGT
This sequence comes from Dehalococcoidia bacterium, assembly GCA_963663235.2. Lineage (GTDB taxonomy): Bacteria > Chloroflexota > Dehalococcoidia > Bin125 > Bin125. Next base: position 180,808 of record CAXXNO010000006.1, on the reverse strand, counting down.
CTACGTCTCCTTGGCGACCTCCGATCTGGCCTACCAGATGGCGGCGATCGTCCGCCAGGCTGCCGCCCCGCCCGCCTCTTGAAAACCCTTCCCCCTACGGTCCCACCGGCCGCCGGATCGGCGCTTCCCGGCCGCGAAACCGGGTCCGCACCTGATGCGTAGATTAAGCGACCCGTGAAGAATCGCCCTATGGCGTGATCGGCATGCGCGGAGGGAGGGCGACGATGCCCGCTGAGGTCGCCGAGATCACCTGCCTGTCTTGTGGACGCAACTTGGGAAGCGTCCAGCGCAAGGACGGCCACACCCGGCTGCTTCCCGCGCCCGACCGGCCCAGCGCCGCTCCGGTGGCGCAGACCCGCCGGGGGGGCTGGTCTGCGGGCGCTGCGGCGGCTTCGCCCTGTTCGGTCCCTGGGAGCGGGTGATGTCCTACGCCGCCTGAGCCCGCCTGTTTCGCCGCGCTTGGCGCCCCCGCCGGACCCCGCCGCTTTCGCTGGGGTTTCGGCCGTGTGGGGGACCGCGCCAGCCGCTAGGCTTGACGCGATCCATGAGCCGCGGCGCCTGCGGTCCTGCGGAAAGGTGGCCCCATGACCTCGACGATCGATGATCGCTACACCGCCCTGCACCCGCGCTCCGCCGAGCTGCACGAGGAGGCGGAGACCTTTTTCCCCGGCGGCGTCACCCATGACGTCCGCTACTTCCCTCCCTTCGGGCCCTACATCGACCGCGCCGCCGGCGCGCGCAAGTGGGACGCCGACGGCAATGAGATCATCGACTACGTGATGGGCCACGGGGCGCTGCTGCTGGGCCACGCGCACCCCTCGTTGGTACAGGCCGTGCAGCGCCAGGTGGAGCGCGGCACCCACTACGGCGCATCACACGATCTGGAGATTCGCTGGGCACGGGCCGTCCAGGCCTTGTTTCCCAGCGCGGAGCGAGTCCGCTTCACGGCCTCGGGAACCGAGGCCACCATGATGGCCGTCCGCTTGGCCCGCGCCGCCACCGGCCGCACCGGCTTGCTCAAGCTCCGCCACCACTTCCACGGCTGGAACGACAGCGTCACGGCGGGCGGTGCGCGGATGTCCGCGGGGCTGCTCAGCACCGCTGGCCTCCCGCCCGAGTGGCAGGCCACCGTGACCACCGTCGACCAAAACGACACCGACGCCATCGCCGCCGCCCTCGACACCGGTACCATCGCCGCCGCCATCTGTGAGCCCGGGGGCTACCACTTTGGCGGCGGGCCCTTGGACCCGTCTGTTCTGGAGCTCATGCGCGAGCGCACCCGCGCCACCGGCACGATTCTCATCTTCGACGAGGTAGTGACCGGCTTCCGCGCCTCCTCGGGCGGCTTCCAGGAGCGTCTCGGAATCACGCCCGACCTCACGACCCTCGCCAAGGTCCTGGCCGGCGGTCTGCCCGGCGGGGCCGTGGTCGGGCGCGCCGACCTCATCGACCAGATCGCCATCCGCGAAGGCGACGAGCGTAATACCGGCCGCGTCAGCCATCCCGGCACCTTCAACGCCAACCCCCTGAGCGCCGCGGCCGGCGTCGCCACTCTGGCCGAGGTCGCCACCGGCGAGCCGGTCCGCATCGCCAACGAGCGCGCCCGTCGCTTGGCAGGCGATCTCAACGCCGCCATCCGGCGCGCTGAGGTGCCGGGTGCCGTCTACGGCGACGCCTCCATGCTGCATATCGTCCTCGGCCGCGATGTCCCCCCACCCATCGATGACTTCACCTGGAATTGGGACGGCGCTGCCCCGCAGGCCACGGTCCCCACCACGCCCGCCGCGGTCGTCTGGCCGTTCCGGCGAAGCCTCCTCAACCGCGGCGTCGACTTGATCGGCATGGGCGCGCTCGTTTCCTGCGTCCACACCGACACCGACATCGACGCCACCGTCGACGCCTTCGAGGGTGCCCTCGCCGATCTCCGCGCCGCCCAGATCTTGTAGAGGGCCCTACAGAGGCCCTACAGAGGCCCTACAGAGGCCCTACAGAGGCCCTACAGAGGCCCCTCCGCTCGCTGCCCGCGGGGCCCGCCCCTCCTTGGCGGTGTGCCGGATCGTGTGTTATAGAGGCTTTCTATAGGCCCCTCGACACTAACAGCAGTAGTATGAGAAAATCTTCACACATTCCGACGGTCGCTGCTATGCTCCCGCAACCGCTGCGGGCGCAGCGGCTTTCGCCGTTTCGGATCGGGAGCAGGTATCCGGGCTGGTTGCTGCGTGCCGGGGCCGGATGCGCCTCCGCAAGATCGCACTAGCACGCTGCGTAGTGGGGTGGGGCGATGACGCCAAGACGACTCGTTAAGCAGGGCCTCTACGACCCCGCCTTCGAGCACGACGCCTGCGGCGTCGGCGTCGTGGCAAACCTAAGCGGCAGAAAAACGCACCGCATCATCCAGCAGGCCATCGAGATCGTCGAGAACCTCGAACATCGGGGCGCTCTCGGCTCGGACCCCGAGACCGGCGACGGCGCCGGCGTCCTCATCCAGATGCCGGACGCCTTCTTTCGCGCCGAGGCGGAGCGGCTCGGCTTCTCCTTGCCCCCGCTCGGCCGCTACGGCCTCGCCGTCGTCTTCTTTCCCCAGGATCCCGAGGAGCGCGATGCTTGCCGCGCCATCGTCGAGCGCGAGGTCCGCGCGCGCGGCCTCACTTGCCTCGCCTGGCGCCGGGTGCCTATCGACCCCGATGCCATCGGCGCAGGCGCCCGCAGCGTGATGCCCCGCATCGAGCATCTCTTCATCGGCGCGGGGCCGCAGCTGGCGGACGGCGCAGATCTCAACCGCCTACTCTACGTCGCCCGACGCTCCATCGAGAACGCCGTCGACGACGCCGGCATCGAGAACGCCGAGGACTTCTACATCCCCAGCATGTTCACGGACCGCGTGATCTACAAAGGGTTGCTGATCAGCACCCAGGTCGAGCCGTTCTACCAAGACCTGCACGAGCCCGACGTCGTCAGCGCCTTCGCCATCGTCCATTCGCGCTTCAGCACCAACACGCTCGGCTCCTGGCGGCTGGCGCACCCCTACCGCTTTGTCGCACACAACGGCGAGATCAACACCCTCCGCGGCAACATCAACTGGATGACCGCGCGACAGACGGATCTCCGCTCGCCCCGCTTCACCGACGAGGAAATGCAATCGCTCTTCCCCGTGATCGCCCAGCCCGGCCAGAGCGATACCGCCTCCTTCGATAACACCCTCGAACTGCTCCTCCACACCGGACGGCCCCTGCCGCACTGCTTGATGATGATGATCCCGGAGGCCTTCGAGAACCACGCGTCGATGTCGCAGGAGACCCGCGACTTCTACGACTACCACGCCGCCCTCATGGAGCCCTGGGACGGCCCCGCCATGATCGCCGCCACCGACGGCCACCAGATCGCCGTCGTGCTGGACCGCAACGGCCTCCGCCCCTTGCGCTATCTGGTCACCAAGGACGGCCTCGTCGTCATGGGCTCCGAGACCGGCGTCCTCGATATCCCCCCGGACCGCATCCTGCTCAAGTCCCGCGTCCGGCCCGGCCGCGTCTTCCTCATCGACATGGATCAGGGCCGCATCGTCCCGGACGATGAGCTCAAGCCGGACCTCAGCGTGCGCCGGCCCTACGGCGATTGGTTGCGGCAGCACCGCCTCCACATCGACGATCTGCCGCCGCCCGCCTCCATCCCCTCCGCTGACCTGACCACCCTCCGCGAACGCCAGCGCGCCCAAGGCTACACCAGCGAAGAGCTGGCGATGATCGTGACGGCCATGGCGCTCAACGCCAAGGAGCCCGTCGGCTCTATGGGCAACGACACGCCGCTGGCCGTGCTCTCGGACCAGCCGCAGTCCCTCTTCAACTACTTCAAGCAACTCTTCGCCCAGGTCAGCAACCCCCCCCTCGACGCCCAGTGGGAGAAGTTAGTCACGTCCACAGAGACGCTGCTGGGCGCGCGCCGCAACCTCTTCGACGAGACGCCGGAGCATTGCCGACAGCTCAAGATCAAGCAGCCGGTGATCACCAACGCGCAGCTGGCCCAGATCAAGGAGATGGATCACCCCGGCCTGCGCTGCGCCACTTTGCCCACCCTCTTCGATGCCAAGGCCGGCCCCGGCGCGCTCAAGATCGCCTTGGACGCCCTCCGCGCCTCCGCCTCCGCCGCCGTGGACCAGGGCTACACCCTCCTCGTGCTCTCCGACCGCGGCATCGACGCCACCCATGCCCCCATCCCCAGCCTCCTCGCGCTCTCCGCCGTCCATCACCACCTGATCCGCGAAGGACGTCGCACCAGCGTGGATCTGATCATGGAGTCCGGCGAGCCGCGCGAGGTGCATCACTTCGCCCTGTTGATCGGCTACGGCGCGGGAGCCGTCAACCCTTACCTCGCCTTGGAGACCCTCGCGGACCTCCGCCTCCAAGGCGCCCTCCCCGACGACGTGGACCAAGCCATCACCGAGGGGCGCTACATCGCTGCCGTGGACAAGGGCATCGTCAAGGTCATGTCCAAGATGGGCATCTCCACGGTCTCCTGCTACCGCGGCGCGCAGATCTTCGAGGCCGTCGGGCTCGGCCAGGAACTCGTCGACGAATACTTCACCAAGACGCCCACCCGCGTCGGCGGCATCGGCCTCGATGTGATCGAGACAGAGGCCCTCGCCCGCCACGACCACGCCTACCCGGAGCGCGCCATCTCCGAGGCGCTCGATCTCCACGCGGGCGGCGTCTATCACTGGCGGCGCGATGGCGAGCACCACATGCTCCATCCGGACGCCATCGCCAAGATCCAGGAGGCCGCTCAGCGCAACCGCTACGACCTCTACCTCCAGTTCGCTGAGATGGTCGACCGCGACGCGGAACAGCTCGCCACCATCCGCGGCCTGCTGGAGTTCAAGCAGGCCGCCCGCCCGCTCTCCATCGATGAGGTGGAGCCCGCCTCCGAGATCGTCAAGCGCTTCGCCACCGGCGCCGCTTCCTTCGGCTCCATCAGCAAAGAGGCGCACGAGACGCTCGCCATCGCCATGAACCGCATCGGTGCCAAGAGCAACACCGGCGAGGGCGGCGAGGATCCCGCCCGCTACGTCCTGGACCCCAACGGCGATTCCCGCAAGAGCGCCGTTAAGCAGGTCGCCTCCGGCCGCTTCGGCGTCAACAGCAACTACCTGATCAACGCAACCGACCTCCAGATCAAGATGGCCCAGGGCGCAAAGCCTGGAGAAGGGGGCCAGCTCCCCGGCTACAAGGTCGACGAAACCATCGCCCGCGTCCGGCACTCCATGCCCGGGGTCGAGCTGATCTCGCCGCCGCCCCACCACGACATCTACTCCATCGAAGACCTGGCCGAGCTGATCCACGACCTCAAGAACAGCAACCCCGACGCGCGCATCCACGTCAAGCTCGTCTCCGAGGTCGGCGTTGGCACCATCGCCGCCGGCGTCTCCAAGGGCCACGGCGATGTGGTCCTGATCAGCGGCGATTCCGGTGGCACCGGCGCTTCGCCGCAGACCTCCATCAAGCACGGGGGGCTGCCCTGGGAGTTGGGCGTCGCGGAGACTCAGCAGGTCCTCGTGATGAACGGGCTCCGCGGCCGCATCGTGGTGCAGACCGACGGCCAGCTCAAGACCGGCCGCGATGTCGCCATCGCCTGTCTGCTGGGCGCGGAGGAGTTCGGCTTCGCCACCCTTCCGCTCGTCACGCTCGGCTGCATCATGCTGCGCAAGTGCCATCTCAACGCTTGTTCGGTCGGCATCGCGACGCAGGACCCCGAGCTCCGCCGCCGCTTTGCCGGCAAGCCGGAGTACGTGATCAACTACATGCTCTTCGTCGCTGACCACTTCCGCTCCATCATGGCCGCGCTCGGCTTCCGCACTGTCAACGAGATGGTGGGCCGCGTGGACCGGCTCGAGCCGCGCCAGGCGATCGACCACTGGAAAGGCGCGGGCCTGGACTTCTCGGCTCTCCTGCACCGACCCGACGTTCTGCCCGATGTCGCCACCTACTGCTGTGAGCCCCAGGATCACGGCTTGGACAAGGCTCTGGACCACCAACTCGTCGCACAAGCGCGCCTCGCCATCGATGAGAAGCGCCCCGTCACGTTTGATATCCCCATCCGCAACCACAACCGCGCTGTGGGCGGCATCCTCAGCTCGGAGATCTCCAAGCGCTACGGCGAGGAGGGCCTCCCGCCCGACACGATTCAGGTCAACTTCCGTGGCTCCGCTGGCCAGTCCTTCGGCGCTTGGCTCGCCCGCGGGGTCGTCTTCAACCTTGAGGGCGATTCCAATGACTACATCGCCAAGGGCCTCTCCGGCGGCCGCATCGTCGTGACCCCGCCCCGCGAGGCCACCTTCGTGCCGCAGGAAAACATCGTCATCGGCAACGTCGCGCTCTATGGCGCAACCGACGGCGAGATCTACGTCCACGGCCTCGCCGGAGAGCGCTTCGCCGTCCGCAACAGCGGCGCACGCGCGGTGGTGGAGGGTGTGGGCGACCACGGCTGCGAGTACATGACCGCCGGCTTCGTGGTCGTCCTCGGCCCAACCGGCCGCAACTTCGCCGCCGGCATGAGCGGCGGCATCGCCTACGTCCTCGATGAGGCCGGTGACTTCCGCCTCCGCTGCAATCTGGACATGGTGGCCCTGGAGTCGGTCGCGGAGCCGGAGGACCGCGAGATCCTCCGCGACATGGTCGCGACCCACGTCCGCTACACCGGCAGCCGCTACGCCCAAGGCCTCCTCGATCGCTGGGACACGCTGCGCCCCAAGTTCGTCAAGGTCTTCCCGCGCGACTACCGCCGCGTGCTCCAGGAGCGCGCCACTCGCCGGGAACAGACGGCGGCCTCCGCCTGACGATGGGCAAGACCACCGGCTTCATGGAGTTCGAGCGGGGGCTCCCGTCCAGGCGGCCCGTACAGGACCGCATCCACGACTACCTCGAGGTCTACGAGAAATGGCCCCTTGAGCAGGTCCAGCAACAGGGCGCTCGATGCATGGACTGCGGCGTGCCCTTCTGCCATCAGGGCTGCCCCCTGGGCAACCTCATCCCGGAGTGGAACGATCTCGTCTATCGCGGCCGCTGGGAAGACGCGCTCCACCGGCTCCTCGCCACCAACAACTTCCCCGAGTTCACCGGCCGCATCTGTCCCGCCCCCTGCGAGGTTTCCTGCACGCTCGCCATCAACGATGACCCCGTCACCATCGAGTTCATCGAAAAGGCCATCTCCGAGCGCGGCTTCGCGGAGGGCTGGATCAAGCCCGAGCCGCCCTCGTCGCGCACCGGCAAGTCGGTGGCCGTCGTCGGCTCCGGCCCCGCCGGCTTGGCCGCCGCGCAGCAGCTCAATCGCGCCGGCCACCGGGTGACGGTCTACGAGCGCGATCCGCTCATCGGCGGCCTGCTCCGCCTTGGCATCCCCGACTTCAAGCTCCCCAAGCCCCTGGTCCAGCGGCGCGTCGACATCATGGCCGAAGAAGGCATCCAGTTCGTGACGGATGCCCACGTCGGCCACAACCTCCCCGTCCAGGATCTCCTCGACAAGTACGACGCCCTCTGCCTCTGCGGCGGCTCCACCGTCTCACGGGACCTCCCCGTCCCCGGCCGCGACCTGGACGGCGTCTACTTCGCCATGGAGTACCTCCCCCAGCAGAACCTGCGCGGCGAGGGCCTCTGCGTCGACCCCGAGACCAGCATCACCGCCCAGGGCAAACGCGTGATCATCCTCGGCGGCGGCGATACCGGCGCCGACTGCCTCGGCACGGCCCATCGGCAGGGCGCTCTCTCGGTCCAGCAGTTCGAGTTGCTGCCGGAGCCGCCGCTCGATCGCGCCGAGGACAACCCCTGGCCCCAGTGGTCACGCGTCCTCCACCCCTCCGCCGCCCACGAGGAGGGCGGCGAGAGCGACTACGCGATCTCCACCACCGCCTTCTCCGGCGGCGATGGCCGCGTGCAGGCGCTCCACGCCGCGCGGCTGGATTGGGCCACGGACGAGAACGGCCGCATGACCATGGAGCCACGGCCGGGGGCCGAATTCACGGTCGAGTGCGACCTGGTCCTCCTGGCGATGGGCTTCCTCCATCCCGACCACGATGGCCCCGTGGGCCAGCTGGGCCTCGAACTCGATGGGCGCGGCAACGTCAAGGTCGACCGCATGAAGATGACCAGCCGCCCCGGCGTCTTCGCCGCCGGCGACATGGCCCGCGGTCAGTCGCTCGTCGTCTGGGCCATCGCCGAGGGCCGCGCCGCCGCCCACGGCATCGACAAGTTCCTCATGGGCCGCACCACCCTCCCCTACGTCCGCACGTAGAATCACGCTCCGTTCGTCGAGAGGCACCGCTCCGTTCGTGGTGAGCCTGTCGAACCACGAACGGAGCGCCTCCCCCTCCCCTACTTCGCCGGCAACGACAGCGCGTACGCCGCTCCCCGATCCACCCAGCTCTTGAGCGCCCGCTTGCTCTGCAGCCCCGCCGCGGCGACGTACACCATGCCCCGCATCGGCCGCCCGGTGAAGTCCATCTCCCGCGCCTGTGGCCGCGCCAGGGCGGCCTCGTACCCCTCCGGCCCCACGCGCACCATCAGGTCCTCGCCCACCACCCCGCAGCACATATTCCCGCGCAGCATGAACGCGATCCCGCCGAACATCTTCCGCTCCACCAGCCGCGGCTCGTCGTCCAGGATCGCGTGAACGCGCTCTGCGAGCTTCTCGCTGTAAGCCATGCTCTTGCGCCTCCGTCGGCTCGACGCGCCCTCGCGCGACGTGCTAGCCGGGCCCTCCGATGCCGCCGAGCGGCGGCGGAGGGCCCGGCGTCTCCGCCAGCAACTCCTCCCGCCGCCGCTCCCGGATCCGCGGCAGGAAGAACGCCACCCCCAGCCCGATCAACATCGCCACGGCCGCGATGAAGAACAGATCCGTGATCGAGAAGGCCAGCGCCGCGCGCGCCGTCTCGATCACCACCGTCGATGTCCCCGGCGCGTCCACCTCCACCGATTCCCGGAACGCCGCCAGCGACTCCGGCTCCAGCAAGATCTGCGGCCGCTCCTTCAGATCATCGAACCCGACGGGAAACGCTTTGCTCAACTCCCGCGCAAACCCCGACGCCAACAGCGACCCGAACACCGCCACGCCGATGGTCCCGCCCAACTGCCGGAAGAACTGCAGCGAGGCCGTCCCCACCCCCAGCTGCCTGTAGGACAGGGTGTTCTGCACCGCCAGGTTGTACAGCGGCATCGCCGTCCCGATCCCCAGCCCTAGCAGCGCCATGTACCCGCGCGTCAGCGACTTCGACGAGTCCGCGTCCAGCGTCGAGAGCGCTCCCGCGCCCAACACCATGACCGCGCCCCCAATGAGCGCGAGCAGCCGGTAGCGCCCGTAGCGGCTCAGCAGCTGCCCCGTCGTGATCGACCCGATCACCACGCCGCCCATCATCGGCATCGTTACCGTGCCCGAGGCCGTCGCCGAGGCGCCCTGCGCTCCCTGCACGAACAGCGGCAGGAACTGGATCGCCCCGAACATCCCCACGCCCACGATCGCCCCCACTCCCACCGACACCGCGAACACGCGGTTGCGGAACAGCCCCAGCGGCAGCACCGCGTTCACGGCTCCTCGCTCCAGCACTACGAACGTCACTCCGAACACCGCCGCCAGCGTCAGCGGCAGGATCACGTGCACATCCGTCCACGGGTACTGGTTTCCGGCCCAGGAGATCCCCAGCAGCAGCGTCCCCACCGCCAGCATGAGCGCGATCGCTCCTCGATAGTCGACCGCCTCCGCGCGGCCCCGCCGGAACGACGGCATCCAGCGGTACACCACCGCCAGCGCCAGCAGGCCGAACGGGATGTTGATGAAGAAGACCCACCGCCACGAGAGGTGATCCGTCAGGGTGCCACCCAGCAGCGGCCCCACGACGCTGGCGATGGCGAACGTCCCGCTGATGATCCCCGTCCAGCGCCCCCGCTCCTGGGGAGCGAACAGATCCCCGATCACGGTGAACGCGTTCGCCATGATCAGCCCCCCGCCGATCCCTTGCACGGCGCGAAATCCGATCAGCTGGAACATGCTCGTCGATGCGCCCGCCAACACCGATCCCAGCAGGAAGATCAGCACGCCGATGAGCAACAGCGGCCGCCGCCCGTAGACGTCGGACAGCTTGCCCCCCACCGGCACGATCACGGTGGACGCCAGCATGTACGCGGTGATCGGCCAGGCGAATAGGTCCAGTCGCCCGAAGTCCGCCACGACCCGCGGCATCGCCACACCCATGATCGTGAAGTCCAGCGCTGCCAGGAACAGCGACAGCATCACGCCCACCATCACGAGCGCCTTCTGCCGCGGAGGCAACAGCATCCCGGCGGGGATCTCGTTGGGATCCGCGGCCTGGGCGGCTTGGCCTGCGGCGGATTCCGCGGCGCTCATGCGCTCATGCGGTCATTGCATGGCGTGGTAGCGCGGTGGCTCGCCGCCGTCCTCGCGCCGGGCCCGCTCCTCCAGGATCAGCGCTTCCAGGTGCACGTGCGTCTCGGACACGGCGAGCAACGTCTGCATCGCGTCCTCCAGCTCGCCGAACATCGCCGCCATCACTTCCAGCGCCGGCTTCCCTTCATCCTGGATTGCGCTCAGCGCTGTCTCGCGTCGCTTCTGGTGGTGCGCTCGGATTTCCTGGACCCGCTCCGCTGGCTGCTCGATGACGGCTTGATGCGCCCCCAGCGCCAGCTTCGGGTTCAGCCGCGCCACGAGCTCCAGCGACTCCTCGTAGCGATGCAGCGCGTTGCCCTCGCCCGCGCTCCAGGTCCCCACGTGCGGCGTGATCCGCTCCAGCATGTGGTCGCCGGTGAACAGGATGTCCTGGTCCAGCTCCCGCACGCAGAGGTGCCCTTGCGTGTGACCCGGCGTCCACACCAGCTCCAACCGCCTCCCGCCGATCTCCAGCCGCTCGCCGCCCTGGACGAGCGTGGGCCGCTCCACCGGCAGGATCTTGCCCTGATACCGCGCGCGCAGCTCCCGCGAGGAGGCGCGCAACTCCGGCGTGAGGTGCGCTGCTAGATCCCCGCCGAACTCCTCCGGCTCGTCCGCTGCATCGTCGCGCCCGACATCCGGCAGCGGCCTCCAGTCCCGGGCGTGCACGTAGACCGCCGCGCCCGATTGTTGCTGGATCCATCCCGCTTGGCCGATGTGGTCCGAGTGGTAGTGCGTCACGATCACCGCCCGCACCCGCTCCACTCCGCCGAATCGTTCCTGCAATCCGCGGGCCAGCCCTTCCCGCCCCTCCTTCGACGGAAAGCCGGAGTCGATCAGGATCAGCCCCTCGTCCGTCGGCAGCACGTACGCGTGCACGTGGTTAAGGCGGAACGGGAGGGGCGTCGTGATTTGGTAGATCTCGCTTGCCCGTGCGCGGGCGTCGTCCCATTCGCTCACGGGCTACGCCCGCAGGTACGCGGCGATGTCCGGGCCGCCCTTGGTCTGCACCACGTCGTCTTCCACCAACTGCTGCACACCGGCCTCGCTCATTTCCAGCCACTCTTGCAGGACCGCTGTGGTGTCCTGCCCGTAAAGGGGCCCCGCCCCGCGCACGCCGCCCGGCGTCCGCGATAGCTTCAGCGGCGAGTTCGCCATCTTCAGCCGTCCCATCACTGGGTGTTCGACTTCGGTGATCATCTCCCGATGCCGGATCTGCTCCTGCTCCACCGCCTGTCCGATCGTGTTCAACGGCCCTGATGGCATGTCATACTTCTCGAAGATCGCCAGCCATTCCGCGCTCTTCTTCTTCTGCATCGCCTCGAACAGCAGCGGTTCCAGCTCCGCGTGGTTCTGCGTGCGCTTGTACGACGTGTCGAAGCGCGGATCGTCGATCAGGTCCACCCGCTCCAGCGCCGAGCACAACAGCGCCCACTGGTTCTCCACCCCCCACGCCAGCGCCAGCACGATCCAGCCATCGGCCGTCGGGAACGCTTGAAACGGCGTGGCCGACGGATGCCGCGTCCCCAGCCGCTGCGGCTCTTCGCCTGTGGCGAAGTAGCGCACGACGGCGTTCTCCAGGATGGCGATCTGGCAATCCAGCATGCTCACGTCCACCATCTGCCCCTGCCCGCTCTGCTCACGCTCGCGCAACGCCGCCAGCACTCCCACGGCTGTGTACAGCCCCGCGCTGATGTCCCCGATCGACGTCCCCGGCCGCGCCGGCGGCCCGTCGGGATAGCCCGTGATGCTCATCACGCCGCCCATCCCCTGCACGATGATGTCCAGCGCCGGCTTCTCCTTCAGCGGCCCTGTGTAGCCGAACCCGGACGTCGCCGCATAGATCAGGCGAGGGTTCCGCTGCGCGAGCGCCTCGTACCCCAGCCCCAACCGCTCCATCGCGCCCGGCCTGAAGTTCTCCATCACCACGTCTGCGCGCTCGGCCAGGTCGAGGAACAGCGCCTTGCCCCGTTCGCTCCGCAGATCGATCGCCATGCTGCGCTTGCCCCGGTTGATGCTCTGGAAGTACGCGCTCTCGTTGTTGATGAACGGCCCCGTCGTCCGCGCCACGTCGCCGTCCGGCGGCCGCTCGATCTTCACGACGTCGGCCCCGAGGTCGCAGAGGATCATGGACGCGTACGGCCCCGCCAGCACCCAGGTCAGGTCCAGCACCCGCACTCCCAAAAGCGGACCCGCCATCGCGACCTCCTACGGCGCTTCGATTCGGATGTCGCCCGAGTTTATGTCGAACACCTCCAACGACATGACGGTGCTGAAGAACCCGCCTTCCGCGTTGCTGCTCTCCCCCGCTATCTCGATCTTCACCAGCCAGCCCCCGTCCTCGGCCAGCCAAGCGTCGAGCGTGAACATCAGGTCCTCGAGGATATCATCCGAGTCGAAGTCACCCAACGCATCACCGATCCCGCCCAGCTCCGCTAGGGCGGTTTCGTCCAGCGTGAAGTGAACGGTGTCCACGCCGTTGACCGTCTCCGCTGTTCCCTCACCCGGTAGCTGCTCGTACGTGTCGAGGAGGTTGGCGGTGCCGAACCCGGCCGGCGTGCGATCGGGCGTGCAGAGCCGGGGACGCCCCATCATGAATCCGCCGCCGTTCAAGCCGCTCCGAATCCAGGCCTGCTCTCCGATGATGATCACCTCTTCGTCGATCGCCAGCCCGAACAGCGACCCGGTGCACGTTGCATGCAGGCGGGCCCCCACCGATTTACCCTCCGAGTTGATCGTGAGCTCGACCAGCCCCGGGAATCTCGGATCCGTACCCACGCTCGTGAACGCAAACGTATACCGGTAGCTCTCCAGGTTCCCCAGTGGCACGACCTGCAAGCCTTCACCGAAGAGGCTGTCGAAGTCGATCTCCTCGAAAACCTCCAGCGGTGGCGGCTCCGGCGGCTCCTGTGCTTGGGGATTCGATGTGCCGTCTGGCTCGTCCGCCTCCACGACGCCCGCATCGGACACGCTCTCGACGTCGCGCGCCGCAGCCTCTGCCCCGTCCTGCAGTGGCGCTGTCGCTTGATCGCTCTCTGCCTGCTCGCCCTCGTCGTCTCCGCCGCCGCACGCCATGATCAACGCGCCCCCCACCACGGCGATGGCAAACAGCGACAACGGCCGGCATCGCATTGCGGGATCTTTCTTGCTGCGCTCGTTGGACCCAGCGAGCCTCGTGGGGGTTGCGTTGCCATTATCCGGGCCTCCTCCTGACAACGGCAACTGCCTGGTGGCTGCGAGGGCCTCTGGCTAAGGTGGGGCCACTGCACGTCGAGGGTCTATGCCGAGCAGCTCCGGCCGGTCGCTCATCCCCACCCGCTTCACGCAGCGCCGCTCCGAGACCTACCGCGGCTGGTGGGTCGTGGGCGCCGTAACCCTGGTCGCCTTCTCCCAGGTGGCGTTCTTCAATCCCGTCCTCGGCGTCTTCATCGGCCCGCTCCAGGAGGATTTCGGGTGGAGCCGCACCGAGATCGGTGTCGCGCTCTCCATCGGAACCTTGTGCGGCGCCGTCTTGGCGCCGCTGATCGGCTCCCGCATCGACCGCCACGGCGCACGCGCCTTCCTCACGGTGGCCGTCCTGCTGATCGGGATCTGCCTCCTCCTGCTCAGCGCCGTGCAAGAGATCTGGCAGTTCTACGTGCTCTTCTCCATCGGGCGCGCGGTCGTGATCGGCCTCACCAACTTGGCCATCACGGTGGTGATCGCGAATTGGTTCATCCGCAATCGTGGGCGCGCCACCGGTGTCACCTTGGTGGGCGTTCGCGGCGCTGGCGTGCTGATGCCTCTGATCGTGCTCCTCTTCTTGTCGCTGGCGGACTGGCGCGCCGCCTTCCTTGCTCTCGGCGTGCTGGTGCTGGTCCTAGGTGTGGTCCCGCCTTGGCTGTTCGTGCGACGCCGCCCCGAGGACTTGGGCCTCCGGCCCGATGGCGACCCCGCTCCCCTCCCCCCCGCCGACGGAGGGGCCGTCCCAGATTCTGCCGACGCCGACCCGCGCTGGAGCGTCCGTCAGGCGGTGCACACCCGCGCTTTCTGGCTGCTCCTGTTCGGGACCAGCCAGATCTTCCTTGTCGGCGGTGCGGTCAACCTGAGCATCGTCCCGCATCTGCAGGACAACGGCTTGGGCCAGACCACCGCCATCACCGTCATCACTGTCTGGGCCGCCATGGGCGTGGTCGGCGGCATCTTCGGCGGCGAGCTCCGGCAGCGCCTGCCGGTTCGCGCGGCCTTACCGGCGAGCATGGTCGTGATCGCGATCGCCATCGGCTGGCTCGTCCTCATCGAGAACGCCTGGATGGCCTACCTCTTCGCTATCTGGCACGGCCTGGCCTTCGGGGCGATGCTTCCCCTTACCCAGGTCATCTTCCCCGACTACTTCGGCCGCTGGTCGGTCGGGGCGATCCGCGGGGCAATGGCCCCCGTACAGTTCGGCTTCAACGCCGCCGGGCCGGTGCTCGCGGGCGTCGTGTTCGACAGCCGTGGCTCCTACGACCTGGCCTTTCTCGCCTTCGTGGGCGCCTACCTGCTCGCCGCCGTCTTGATTGCGTTCGCGAAGCCGCCGCGCCACCCCGGAGCGCCGCCGCCGCCGGCCACCCGCACCCCGCGCTGACCGGCACGGCCGCTCGGATCACCGTTGTCTGCGCGAACGCACTAAACTGGATCCAGGTGCCATGATCCGCCACATCCTGCTCCCCCTCAACATGAGCACTTCGGCCGAAGCGATCCTGCCGCACGCCATCGAGGTCGCTCGCGGCGCGAACACGCGCCTGACCCTTCTGACCGTCGTCCCCACCGCCGAGGAGCGCATAACGGAGGCGGCGGGCATCTCGGCTCCGGGGGAGCTGCTGGCCCGTGCGGGCGGTGCCACCCGCGTCGCCGCCAGAGCCTCCGAGGCGGCCACCGAGTACCTCAGCGATCTCCGCGCGCGCCTCCTCGCCGGCTGCGACGACGCGCACCCCTTGGAGATCGACACCCGTGTCGTCGCCGGTCGGCCCGGCGACACCATCCTCCGCCTGGCCGCGGAGATCCAGGTTGACCTCATCGCCATGGCTGGACACGGCCGCCGCGGTCTGCGACGTGCCCCTCTGGGCGGCTGCGTCGGCGAGGTGGTGCGCCGCTTCCACGGCCCGGTTCTGTTGATCGCCGAGGACCGGTCCTGATCCCGCCCGCGCCGGGGGGGCTTGACGCTGACCGAACGGTGCGGCACAACAGCACGGGGAGGCGCCCATGAGCCGGACGTCATCGAGACAACAGTTGATTCGTTCACTGCTGGCGCTGGCGCTGTTCGCGGCCATCGCGCTCGGCGGCGCTGTGGCCTTCACCCCCGGCGCCGAGGCCGCCGCCGAGGCGGAGCCCGTCGCCCGTGAGGTGGTCAGCCCCAACACGCCCCCGGACGAAGGCGGCGGCGGCCTGATGAACGCGAAGAGCGAAGACTGGATGCTCTTCGCCATCCTCCTCGGCCCCGTTATCGTGCTGATGACCGGCCTGCTCTTGATCGTCTTCCGCATCGACCGCTCCGAGGGCCGCGAGTAACGACGGCCCGTGCCGCACGATCTCGCCGCCGCCACCGTCGATCTCCTGGCGGCGCGAGGCCTGACGCTGGCCCTCGCCGAGACCGACACCGGCGGCCTCATCGGCAGTTGGTTCACGGATGTCCCCGGCTGCAGCCGCGTCTTCCTCGGCGGCGCAACGCCCTATCACAACGCGCCCAAGCGGCGGCTCCTCCACGTTCCCGCCGCCACCCTCGAACGGCACGGCTCCGTCAGCGAAGAGGCCGCCCTCGCCATGGCCCGCGGCGCCCGCGACGCCCTCCAGAGCGATATCGCCCTCGCCGAGACCGGCATCACCGGCCCCACCGGCGGATCGACGGACCATCCCGTCGGTACCGTCTGGATCGCCTGCGTCGGCCCCGGCGACCGCTCCGTCGCCGAGCGCCACGTCTGGGACGGCGATCGCGAGGGCAACAAGCGCCGCACCGTGGAGCGGGCCTTTGTGTTGATCCAGGAGGCGGCCCAGGCGGCCCGGCGGGGCTAGTCGCCGGGCCGGAATCGGCGCACTGCTGTCCAGACGAGCGGCACCACCATCGCCGCCGCAATCAATTTCGTCATGTCCCCGGGGATGAACGGCCAGAGACCCGCGTCCCACACGCTCAGATCCAGACCGCTGTTGCCGATCCACAGCGCCAGCACCGGCAGCCCCCCCACGTAGATCAGCGCGTTCCCCACCAGCATCGCTGTCACCAGCCACGGCCCCCGGTCGAAGCCGTGCTCCGACAGCCACCCCACGGCGAACGCTCCGACGACGAATCCCCACAAGTAGCCGGACGAGGCTCCCAGGTACAGGGCCGTGAGCCCCGATCCGCCCCCCGCGAAGAACGGGGCATTCGCCCAGCCCCACGCCAGGTAGAGCAGGACGCCCCCTGCCGCCCGCCGGCTCCCCAGCGACACCCCGATCACCAGCACGCCGAACGTCTGGCCCGTGATCGGGACCAGCTGGCCCGTGCGGTCCGCGGAGAACGGCACGGCGAACGACGCCTGCGACACCGCCGCCATCAGCAGGCTCGCTGCCACCATCAGCACCACGTCCCGCACCAGCGCGTTCGGGTACGCCGGCGCCAGGTCCGCGAGTACGGGCTGCTTCGGCGGGATCAGCGCGCGCCAATTGCCTGCTCGGGGGAGTGCGATAACAGTCAAGGTGATTCCTCTCGGAAGACCCGTGCGCCCACGGTCCCGTCCCGTTCGTCCTACGCCTGTTGAACGACGAACGCAGGGCCCTCGCTCACAAACGAGAGCACCGCGCGAGTATATGAGCAGCGGCGCTACTTTCAACAGTTGCTATCATGCCCCCAGTCGCGACGGTCGCCCTGACCGTCACCCTCATGCAAGGGGATCAACCACCGATGCCTACCCGGACGCCCCTCGTTCGCGACTTGGAGCAGGCGCTGGGACACGACGCCGTCGTCTGGGCCCCTGAGGACCTCCTGGTCTACGAGTACGACGGCACCTTCGACCGCGGCTACCCGGACGCGGTCGCTTTCCCGGATGGCGTAGACCAGGTCGCCGAGACGATCCGCATCGCCAACCGCTACGGCGTTCCCATCACGCCGCGCGGCGCGGGCACGGGTCTGAGCGGCGGCGCGCTGGCGGTCAAGGGCGGGGTGCTGCTCTCGCTCAACCGCATGCGCCGCATCCTCGAGATCGATCCGGAGAATCGCACCGCTTTGGTGGAGCCGGGGGTCGTCAACATGGACCTCACGGTCGCTGCTCTCCCGCACGGCTTGGTCTACATGCCGGACCCCAGCAGTCAGAAGGTCTGCACCATCGGCGGCAACGTCGCGGAAAACGCCGGCGGCCCGCACTGCTTGGCCTACGGCGCTACCACCAACCACGTGCTGGGACTGGAGGTGGTCACGCCGGACGGCGCAGTGCAGTGGATCGGCGGCGCCGACCGCGAGCGCCCCGGCTACGACTTGGTCGGCTGTGTCGTCGGCAGCGAGGGAACGCTGGGCGTGGTGACCAAGGTCCGCGTCAGGTTGATGCCCGAGCCGCAGGCCGTGCGCACATTCCTGGCCATCTTCGATTCCGTGCGCCAGGCCAGCTCCACCGTCAGCGCCATCGTCAAGGCGGGCATCATCCCGGCCGCGCTGGAGATGATCGACCGCCTCACCATCGCCGCGGTCGAGCCCGTGCTCCACACCGGCTTCCCCCTCGATGCCGAGGCGGTCCTGATCGTCGAAGTCGACGGCCCCGCGCTCCAGGTCGAGGCCGAGGGCGACACCGTCGAGCAGATTCTCCGCAGCTTCGAGCCCCGCGAGATCCGCGTCGCCACGGAGACTGCGGAGCGGGAGAAGCTCTGGGCCGGGCGCAAGGGCGCAATCAGCGCCCTCGGCCACATTCAGCCCAACTACTACATCCTGGATGGCGTCGTGCCCCGCACGAAACTCCCCGACGTCCTGGACGAGGTCTACCGCATCATCGATCGCTACGACCTCCAGGTGGCCAACGTCTTCCACGCCGGCGACGGCAACCTTCACCCCTGCATCCTCTTCGACGAGCGCATCCCCGGCATGGGCGAACGCGTCCTCGACGCCGGCGGCGAGATCATGCGCCTCTGCGTCGATGCCGGCGGCGCCATCACCGGCGAGCACGGCGTCGGACTGGAGAAGCGCTCCTACCTGCCCTGGATCTTCAGCGACGACGACATCGCCGCCATGATGAAGCTCAAGGGCGCATTCGCCTCCGATGAGAACTTCAACCCCTGCAAGATCTTCGCCACCGGCCACGGCTGCGGCGAGGCGGGGCCGCAGGCGCAGAAGATCATCGCGCGCTTCGGCTCGGACGCGTATGTCTAACCCTGGCGCTCCCGATGTCTACGCGATCGCCGCCGCGGCCCGCGATGCCGCCGCAGCCAGAGATGCGACCGCGGCCCGCGATGCGACCGCGGCCGGCCCTGACGCGCGCGCCGCCTGCCGGCTGGCCGGCCTCACTCCTGAGACCGTCGTCCATCCCGCCACCACGGAGGCGCTCGCGGCCGCCCTGCGCGAGGCCGATGAGAACGGACGGGCGGTCGTCTTGCGCGGCGGCGGCACCAGCATCGACATCGGCGCCGCACCCGAGCGCTACGACGTCGCCATCGACACCCGCCGCCTCGACCAGGTGCTTGACTACGTCCCCGATGATCTCACCGTCACCGTCCAGAGCGGCGTCGGCTTCGGCCGCCTGCAGGCGATGCTCGCCGAGAGCGGCCAGTTCGTGCCCTTCGATGTCCCCCGCGCTGACGATGCCACCGTCGGCGGCGCGCTGGCCGCCGCCCGCTCGGGCCCCCGCCGCGCGACGTACGGGACCGGCCGCGACTGGCTGATCGGCTGCGCCGTCGTCTTGGCTGACGGGACGCTGATCCACGCGGGCGGCCGCGTGGTGAAGAACGTCAGCGGCTACGACCTCTGCAAGCTCTTCGCGGGCTCCTTCGGCTCGCTGGGCTGCATCGTGGAGGCCACGTTCAAGCTGCGTCCCCTGCCGCACGCGGACGCGACTCTGGCCCTGCCCGTCTCCGATTTCGACGACGCCCTGCGATTGGCCCGGCGCCTCGCCTCCGGCGTCGACGGCCTGCACGCCGTCGTTGTCCTCGATGCCGAATCCGCGCGCGCACTCGGCCGGGAGGGCCCGCTCCTCCTCCTGCGCAGTGCAGGGGTCGAGCGCGCCGTAGAGGCGGTGCTGGGGCAGGCCCGCGACCTCGCCGCCGCTACGGTTCAGCCCGAGCCCTCGTGGCCTGGGTTCTGGCAGAGCGTCACCGACCTCGAAGCCATGCCGCCGCGGGGAAGCGCGCTGCTGGTCCGCTGCGCCGTCCTGCCCGCGCGACTCCCGGACGCCGTGGCCGCTCTCCGCAGCGCCACGGACCAGGCGCGCCTCTGGGCCTACGCCGACTCTGGCCTGCTCTTCGCCCACCTCGCTGCCCCCACGCCCTCGCTCCTCGCCCCCATCGTGGACACGGCGCGCAACGGGATCGAGGCCTTGGGCGGCTCCCTGGTGGTCGAGTGGGCGCCGCTTCCGCAAAAGGCGGCGATCGACGTCTGGGGACCGGCCGGTGATGGCCTCGCCATCATGCGCCGCCTCAAGCACGAGTTCGACCCCAAACGCACGCTCAGCCCCGGCCGCTTCGTGGGGGGCATCTGAAGATGGATGCGACCCGAACCGAGGCGCTCAGCCGCTTCGTCGGGCCGGATAAGCCCGACAGCGGCGAGCTGGCTCTCTGCGTCCACTGTGGCTTCTGCCTCAACGAGTGCCCGACCTACTTGGAGCTCGGCGTCGAGACCGAGTCCCCCCGAGGCCGCCTCTACCTCATGCGCGCCCTCGACGAGGGCCGCGTCGACCTCACCCCCCGCGTCCAGCTCCACTTCGACCGCTGCCTTCAGTGTCGCGCTTGCGAGACCGCTTGCCCTTCGCACGTGCCCTTCGGCCGCCTCATGGAGAGCACGCGCGCCGACCTCTTCCAGCAGGATCGAAGCGCACCCGCGCAGAGCTTCCTCTGGCGCCTCATCATGCACGGCGTGTTCCCTTACCCGGAACGGCTCCGCGCCCTGGCGATCGGTATGCGCGTGGTCCAGCGCAGCGGCCTCCGCGACGCGCTCCGCAACTCCGGCCTGCTGCGGCGCTTCGCCCCTGCGCTCGCCGGCCTGGATGACCTCTCCCCGGACTTCACCCGGCCCTTCTTCATGCCCGCCGATGTCGAGCGCTACGCTCCGCGCGGGCAGCCGCGTGCTCGCGTCGCCCTGCTCACCGGCTGCGTGATGCCTCTCACCTTCGGCGAGACCCATCACGCCACGGTCCGCGTCTTGGCCCGCAACGGCGTGCAGGTGCTGGCTCCAAAGGACCAGGTCTGCTGCGGCGCGCTTCACGCCCACAGCGGCGACGCCGAAGCCGCCCGCCGTCTCGCCCGCGTCGACATCGACCGCTTCCTCCCCTTGAACCCGGACGCCATCATCATCAACTCCGCCGGCTGCGGCTCGCACATGAAGGAGTACGCCCACCTCCTCCGCAACGACGCCGCCTACGCCGAGAAGGCGGAGCGCTTCGCCGCGCTGGTCAAGGACGTGCACGAGTACCTGGTCGAGATCGGCTTCGACTCGCCCCAGGGCGCGCTTCACTGCTCGGTCACCTACCAAGACTCCTGCCACTTGGTGCACGCCCAGCAGGTCACGGACGCGCCGCGCGAGATCCTGCGCCGCATCCCCGGCCTCGAGTTGCGGGAGATGGCAAACCCCGACCGATGCTGTGGCAGCGCCGGCATCTATTCCGTGGTCCAGCGTGACCTCGCCCGGCGCCTCCTCCGCACCAAGATGGACGATGTCAACGCCACCGGCGCCGACCTCGTCTGCACCGCCAACCCGGGCTGCATGGTCCAACTGGACGCCGGCCTCCGCCTCTTCGGCGCACCTCCGGCGGACGACGCGGACGGTGAGCCCCGCCGCTCCCTCCACGCCATCCAGCTCCTCGATGCCTCCTACGCCCTCGCCGAAGGCGACGCCTACGCGGACGCCCCCGCACCCGTTGGCTCCGCCGTGCGCTAACATGCCCGGCGACTCGTCGTCTCGACGACGCATCCCGTTCGACGCCGCATGGGAAGGGGCCTGCGCATCCCGATGATCTACGAACTCCGCATCTACCAAGCCGCACCCGGCAAGCTCGACGCCCTCCTCGCCCGCTTCCGCGACCACACCTCCGCCCTCTTCAAGAAGCACGGCATCACCGAAGTCGGCTACTGGCTCAACCACGTCGGCGGCCGCAGCGACGAGCTCGTCTACATGCTCGTCTTCGACGACGCCGCCCACCGCGACCGCGCCTTCGCCGCCTTCTTGGCCGACCCGGACTGGCAGCGCGCCAAGGCCCAATCCGAGGTCGATGGTCTGCTCACGAGCGTCATCACCAACCGCTTCCTCAAGCCCACCGACTTCTCGCCGCTCAAGTAGGCCATGCCGGACCCGATTCCCACGCTCGTACAGGGCCTCGGCCCCATCGGCGCAAAGATCCTCCTCGCCGCCCAGGCACACCCCGCCTTCCGCCTCGTGGGCGCAGTCGATGTCGCCGGTTCCATCGTCGGCCGTGATCTCGCCCAGGTCGTCTCTGGCGCGACAGGCGGCATCACCGTGCGCGACACCCTAGCCGAAGCGCTTGATGCGGCCGCCCTCCCCGATTCCGCCTCCCCCGTCCTCCTCCACGCGACCGGCTCCTACCTCGATCGCGTCGCCCCGCAACTCGATCAGGCCCTGCGACTCCGCCTCCACGTCGTCTCCACCTGTGAGGAGCTCGCCTACCCCTTCGCCCGCCACCCGGAGCTCAGCAGTCGCCTCCACGACACAGCGCGATCGGCGGAGCGCACGCTTGTCGGCACGGGCGTCAACCCCGGCTTCGTCATGGACCGGCTGGCGGTCATGCTGGCGCAGGCCGCGCACTCCATCCGCTCGGTCACCGTGGAGCGCGTGCAGAACCCCAAAACCCGCCGCGTGCAGTTTCAACGCAAGGTGGGCATGAACCTCCCCCGCGATGAGTACGACCGCCTCGCCGAGAGCGGCGCCTTCGGCCACGTGGGCCTCCAGGAGAGCGCCCGCTTGATCGCCGCCGCTCTCGACTGGCGCATCGACGACTGGCGCGAAACGCTCGAGCCCGTGCCGCCCGACGACCCCATCGGCCCCGTGCTCGGCACCCGCCAGACCCTCAGCGGTGCCACGTCCGACGGCCGCAGCGTGCGCTTCCACTTCGAGGCCCACGCCGGCGTCGACGCCGACTACGACCTCATCGACGTCGACGGCACCCCGCCCCTGCGCCTTCGCATCGAGGGCGGCGTCTTCGGCGACGACGCCACCGCCGCCACCATTCTCGGCGCTGCTCGCGTCGTCCCGTCCGCCCCCCGTGGTCTCCTCACCGTCCTCGATCTCCCCCTCCGCCCGCTCCCGGCCTAAGCGGCGCCCGCCCATGCCGTTGACCACCTACCAGCCAGCCCATAGCCTCCGACTTCGCCCGCGACGCCGCCGCGTCCTTTCCAGAGGAGCGCCCCCATGCGCCTCGACGCTCACCTGCTGAACCTCATCCGCACTGCCGCTCGGCGCCGTCGCCCCCTCCCCGCGTCCTCCTTCTTGGTCGCTATCGTCGTCGTCGTGGCGACGCTCGCGGCCTCGCTCACCCTCCTGCTCACCTCGGATACCGCCCACGGCGCAAACTTCACGGTCACGACGGGGTCTGACGGGGTGGACTTTAGCCCGGGCGACGGCATCTGCTCGGCCGGCCTGCCGGGCTGCACGCTGCGCGCCGCGATCATGGAGGCCAACGCCCTCGACGGCGACGACACCATCACTCTGCCCCCCGGTAACTACATCCTCACCCTCGCCGGGGCCAACGAGAACGCCGCCATGACCGGCGACCTCGACATCACCGACGCCGGCAACAGCCTCACCATCACCGCCGACTTCCTCGACTCTCCCGCCGTCATCGACGGCGGCGGCATCGACCGTGTCTTCCACGTGCTCTTCAGCGCAACGCTCAACATCTCGGGCGTCACCATCGTCGACGGCAACGCCGCCGGAAGCTCTGGCGGCGCCATTAACGTCGCGGGCGGCTCCCTGTCGCTGACCCGCTCGACGCTGAGCGGAAACACCGCCATGGACGGCGGCGCAATCGCCATCTCCGCCGCCACCGGTTTCCCCTTCTTCTTGCCCGCCGCGTCGGCGGCCCTGGCGGCCAGTACCATCAGCGGAAACACCGCCACCGATGAGGGCGGTGGCATCTTCAACGCCGGCGCGTTGACGCTGACAGACACCAGCGTCACGAACAACACAGCCAACGCCGGAGGCGGCATCGCCAGCACCGGCGGCGCTGCCTCGCTGACGCTCACCAACAGCACGGTCGGCTTCAACACGGCGACACCCTCCGATGGCGGGGGCATCTGGAACGTTGACGGCATCGCCACACTCACCAACAGCACAGTCGGCAACAACAATGCGGGCTCCGATGGTGGCGGCGTCTTCAACGACGACGGCATCGCCACGCTCACCAACAGCACCGTGAGCGGCAATACCGCTGCCGTTGTCGGCGCCGGCGTCTCCAATGCTGGAGGCATGCTGACGCTCACCAGCAGCACGGTGAGTGGCAACACCGCGGTGGTCGGCGTCGGCGGCATCTTCAACACCGGCGGCGGCGCGCTAACGGTCGTCAACAGCACCATCGCCGGCAACAACGCCGCTGTAGCCGGCGGCATCCGGCACAGCGGCAACAGCGCCACCCTGAAGAACACCATCGTGGCGGCCAACGGTCCCGATGACTGCGACGGCCCCCTCGTCTCCCTCGGCAACAACATCGATTCCGATGGCACTTGCAACCTGGGAGCTGGCGGTGACCTGCCCGCAACCGACCCGCTCCTCGGCCTGCTGGCCGCCAACGGCGGCCCCACCCAGACGCACGCGCTGCTCCCAGGCAGCCCCGCCATCAACGCCGGCGACGACGTGGGCGCGCCCCCCACCGACCAGCGCGGCCTCCCCCGCGTCGGCCTGACCGACATCGGTGCCGTCGAGTTCCAGGACGCGGACGCAGACGGCGACGGCTTCGATGATGTCGCGGCCGCCGACGGCGACGGCTTCGACTCCATCGCCGCGGGCGGCACGGACTGCGACGACACCGACCCCACCATCTTCCCCGGCGCGCCCGAGGTGGCGGACGACGGCATCGATCAGGACTGCGACGGCAGCGACCTGCTCGGCAAGGCCGACGACGAGATGATGCCCGAGGAGGAGGAGCCTCCCGTTGGTGAGTTGATGCTCAGGGACGGCGGCCAGTTCGTGTTCTGGCAGTTCGGTACGGCGCTGGCTGCGGATGTGTTCGCGACGGTGAAGATCGCCTGGCTGTGGGACCCCTTCGGACTGAGCTGGACGGCGTTCATCCCCCCCTGGGCACGGTGAACTTCGCGCTCGCGCCGGGGGACTTCCTCTGGGTCGTGTCGGTGGGGCAGCGGACCATCGCCGTGGGCTGAGAGCGCTGAGACCCGGCTTCACCCCCGTCGGCGACACCGTCTTCGACCTTCCCCTCCGCCCGCTCCCGGCCTAAGCGGCGCCCGCTCGCGTCGTTGCCCCCCCTCCCTCGCGTCGTAGCCTTCGACTTCACCTGCGACGCCCCGCCAACGACACAGCCGCGCCGCGCCTTTGCGAGAGGAACGCCCCATGCACCTCGACGCTCGCCCCCTGAACCTCATCCGCGCTGCCGCCCGGGGCCGTCGCCCCCTCCCCGCGGCCTCCTTCTTGGCCGCTATCGTCGTCGTCGTAGCGACGCTCACCGCCTCGCTCACGCTCTTACTCACCTCGGATACCGCCCACGGCGCAAACTTCACGGTCACGACGGGGACTGACGCGGTGGACATCAACCCGGGCGACGGCATTTGCTCAGCCGGCGGCTTTATTGCCTGCACGCTGCGCGCCGCGATCATGGAAGCCAACGCCCTCGCGGGCGATGACACCATCACCCTGATCGCCGGCACCTTCACCCTCACCATCGCCGGGGCCAACGAGGACGCCGCCATGACCGGCGACCTCGACATCGCCGGCGGCGGCGGCGCCGTCACCATCATCGGCGCAGGCCTCGCGGCCACCACGATCGACGGCGCCGGCATCGATCGCGTCTTCCACGTGCTCGTCGGCGAATCCCTCAACATCTCGGGCGTAACGATCACAGGCAGCAACGCCGGCGGCGGCTCTGGCGGTGCCATTAACGTCGCGGCCGGCTCCCTGACGCTGACCGACTCCACCCTGATCGGCAACACCGCCACGAACGGTGGCGCGATCGCGACCTCCGCCGCCATTGGCTTTCCCTTCTTCCTGCCCGCCGGGTCGGCGACCATCTCGACTAGCACCATCAGCGGCAACGTCGCCAGCGATGAGGGCGGCGGCATCTTCAACGCCGGCTCTCTCACTTCGACGGGCGATATCATCGACAGCAACTTCGCATCCACCGGTGGCGGCCTCTTCAGCAGCGGCGTCGCCAATTTGACAGCCTGCTCCCTCACCGGGAACTTGGCCACCGGCCCCTTCGGCGCCGCCGCCATCTCCAACGCCTCCGGCGGTGTGATGGATCTGAATGGCTGCACGCTCAACGGCAACACCGCCACCCCCTCCGGCTCCGGCGCCATCGCCAACCGCGGCACGTTGACGATCACCGCCGGCATCATCACCAGCAACTTGGGCAATGCGGACGCCGGCGGGATCTGGAACGGCCCCGGCGCTACGGCCACGCTGACGGGCACCACCGTCTCCAACAACCTCACCAACGGCCCCGGCGGCGGCATCATCAACAACGTCGGCGCGACCTTGACGCTCTCCGACTCCATTGTCAGCGACAACTCAGCGGTGACCGATGGCGGCGGCCTCTGGAATGTAGGGACGCTGACGCTCTCTGGCACCACTCTCGATAACAATGTGGCGGCCTTCGGCGGCGGCCTCTGGAACGACGGCGCCGCGACCTTGGATACCTGCATCGTCAGCAACAACGCGGGGAACGGGAACTTCGGCGGCGGTGGCATCTCCAATATGGACGCTGGCGTGCTGAGTTTGACGGGTTGCACGATCAGCGGCAACAGCGCCAGCCCCTTCGGGGCCGGAGGAATCGCGAACCGCAACCTCTTGACGCTGCCGGCCACCACCGTCACCGCCAACTTCGGCGACCTGGACAGCGGCGGGATCTGGAACGGCCCCGGCGCAACGGCCACGCTGATCGACAGCACGGTCAGCGACAACACCACCAACGGCCTCGGCGGCGGCATCGTCAACAACAACGCTGCAACACTGGACCTGACCAGTTCATTCGTGACCGGCAACATCGCCGGCACCAGCGGCGGCGGCATCGTTAACCTCGGCGGCTCGGTCACGCTGACGCTCAGTACGATCGGCAACAACACCGCAGCGGCTTTCGGGGGGGGCGTTCATCAAAATGTCGGCGCCCTCACCGTCGTGGAGAGCGCAATCACCGCCAACGTAGCGGGGGGGGAACGGCGGCGGGCTCCGCAGCACCGGCGCCGGCGCGATGGTCACCGTGACCCGCACGACGGTGAGCGGGAACACGGCGGCGGGCGGCGGCGGCCTCACCATCAGAGAGGGAAGCGCAACGCTCAGCGATACCACGATCAGCGGAAACACGGGCACCGCCAAGGCCGGCGGGATCGAGAATGGATCAACCGCAGCATTGACGCTCACGAACAGCACACTGAGCGGCAACACGACGCTCGGCGTCGGTGGCGGCATCCTCAACGAAGGTCCCGCCAGCGCGACGCTGACGAACACCACCATCACGGACAACCTCGCCGGCGCCTCGGGCGGGGGGGTCGCTCACGCTGGCGGCCCCATTTCGCTCAAGAACACGATCGTCGCCGGCAACAGCGGCGGCGACTGCGTCGGCCCCGTCGTCTCCCTCAACAACAACATCGATCTCGACGGCACCTGCAATCTGACGGCGCTCGATGACCTGCCCGGCGTCGACCCCCTCCTCGGCCCGCTGGCCAACAACGGCGGCCCCACCTTCACGCACGCACTGCTCCCAGGCAGCCCCGCCATCGACGCGGGCGACGACGTGGGGGCGACCCCCGCGGACCAGCGCGGCGTTCCCCGCCTCGGCACGACCGACATCGGTGCCGTCGAGTTCTCCGGCGCCGACGCCGACGGCGATGGCTTTGATGACATCGCGGCCGGCGGGACCGACTGCGACGATACCGACCCCAACATCTTCCCCGGCGCCGCCGAGATCCTCTACGACGGCATCGACCAAGACTGCGACGGCAGCGTCCTAAACGACGTGGACGGCGACGGGTTCGCCGCCGGCCAGGCCACAGGCGGGACGCCCGACTGCGATGACACCGACCCCGACACCTTCCCCAGCGCCCCGGAGATCGTCGGCGACGGCATCGATCAGGACTGCGACGGCGTCGATGCAACGGAAGAGCAGCCCGGCGGCGCGGACATCACCTTCACCCTCGTCGGCGGCTTCAACGCCATCGTCTTCACCGGCCCCAACGGCACCCCGGTTCAGGACATCGTCGACGCCGTGGGCCCCATCATGGACAGCGTCTTCAACTTCCGCGCCAGCACCCAGATCTGGCTCGTGCACCGCCCGGACGTCAGCGTCCCCGGCCTGAACACGTTCGTCACCGTCAACCAGCGCGACGTCCTCTTCATCCGTCTCCCCGCCAACGTGACCGCCACCGTGACGCTTCCCAACGTCCTCACGGCTGGCCCCGTCGGCGTGGTGATCGAGCCCGGCTTCACCTTCGTCGGCTACACCGGCGCAAGCGATGCCGCCCTCGCCGACCTCTTGGCCGGCCTGCCGCCCGGTGTGAGCGCGGCCTTCCGCTTCGCTGCGCCCGTGCAGGAGTACGAGATCTTCCGCCGCGGGCAGGCGCTCTTCCTCAGCACCTTCACGACGGCGAACCGCTTCGGTGGCCTCTTCATCTTCAACCAGACCGTCAGCGACCACGCGCTGGATTGGGAGCAAATCGGCGCCGCGCCCTAGCCGCTCGGCCAACGCCACCACTCACAGCGCCCCGCCCTGCCCCGTCAATGCGGCGGGGCGGGGCGGCGCGCTGTGATCTTCGCATCGATAACGGCTCTGCGCCGGGGCTAGCGCTGGAAGCGCGCCTCCCGCTTCTCCACGAACGCGGAGATCCCTTCCGAGTGGTCCGCTGCATCCATCAACTTCGCCTGCTCCTCGGCCTCAATGTCCAGCAGCTCCTGCAGCGATTGCCCCAGCCCCCCGTAGACCTCCCGCTTCACCAGCGCCAGCGCCTCGGCCGGGCCGTGCGCCAGCCGCCCGGCCAGCGCGTACGTCTCCGCCGTCAGCCGCTCCGCCGGGACCACGCGGTTCACCATCCCGATCCGCAGCGCCTCCTCCGCGTCGATAACCTCTCCCGTGAAGAACAACTCCAGCGCCTTGCTGACCCCGGCCAGTCGCGGCAGGAACCACGCCCCGCCCAGGTCATCCGCCAGCCCGACGTTGCGAAACGCCAGCGTGAACTTCGCCCCCTCCGACGCGATTCGCAGGTCGCAGGCCAGAGCCAGGTTGCAGCCCGCCCCCGCTGCGACTCCGTTCACCATCGCGATGGTCGGCTGCGGCATCGCTTGCAGCGACGTCCCCACCTTGTGCAGCTGCTTCAGCCGATCGACCCGCCCTTCGAGCGGCAAGTCCCACGGTCCGCCCGCTCCCATCGACTTGACGTCACCTCCGGCGCAGAACGCCCGGCCGCTGCCCGTGATCACCACCACGCGCACGCTCCGGTCCTTGCTCAACGCCGCAATGGTGTCGCGGAGGCCGAACTCCAGCTCCATGCTGAGTGAGTTCAGGCTCTCCGGCCGGTTCAGCGTCAGCGTC
Source organism: Dehalococcoidia bacterium (assembly GCA_963663235.2). GTDB lineage: Bacteria > Chloroflexota > Dehalococcoidia > Bin125 > Bin125. Next base: position 151,502 of record CAXXNO010000006.1, on the reverse strand, counting down.
GCCACGCCGTCGCTGTTGGTCTCGACTAACAGGTGCTCCGTCGTCATACGCTGCTCCATTCTTGCTGCTCGCTGCGCCGCAGGGTAGCAAAGCACGGCGCTATTCGGAGGCCGGCGGCAGCGAGCGCGATGCCTTGTACGATGGCGGCGGTTCCCGCTAGCCTAACCCGCCGGTGCTTTGCAGAGAGGATGGCGACGCTCCATGCCGGGCTTCGACACCAGATACTTCCGCGACGTCTGCGGCGAGTTCGCCACCGGGGTCACCGTGGTGACGGCGGGGCGCCCCCCTGCCTACCACGGCATGACCGCCAACGCCTTCAGCTCGGTCTCCTTGGAGCCGCCCCTGATCCTGATCTGCGTCGACAAGGACACGCACATGCTGGAGGTCCTCCAAGAAACGCCCGCCTTCACGGTGAATATCCTGCGCGCGGATCAGGAAGCTCTCTCCTCCTACTTCGCCAGCAGCAAGCGAGTCTACGGGCCCGAGGAGTTCGCCGAGATCAAGTACTCCGTCGGGGAGACCGGCGCGCCCCGCCTCGACGACGCCATCGCCTACATGGACTGCACCGTCCACAGCATCGTCCCCGGCGGCGACCACGACATCTACATCGGCCAGGTCAAGGCCTGCGAATGCGATCCCGGCGCAGACCCCCTCCTCTTCTTCGAGGGCGGCTATCGCCGCATGGTCTCCAAGTAACGCTGCTCCTCCTCCCCCTCTCCATCGCTTGCCGATGGAGAGAGCCTGTCCTGAGCGAGCCGCAGGCGAGTCGAAGGGCGCCAGGGGGCGCTTGCGCCCTTCGCACAGCGGAAGGGTGAGGTTCCCCTACCCTCGCGGCAGCCCGCACCCTCCGCCGCGCACGACCCCGCCGCGCCGCTCCCCACGCCTCGCTCGCGATGGAATAAAACCCCCTCTCCATCGCTTGCCGATGGAGAGGGGGCCAGGGGGTGAGGTCTCTCCATCCTTCCCTCCTGGGAAGGATGGAGAGAGAAAACCGTCAGTGCAGCGGGACACCCAGCGCGCCCGCGTAGAGCCGCTCCAGCATCGCCGCGCTGATATCGTCCACCAGGCTCTCGGCCCCGCGCTGCAGCAGCATCTGCGCCAGCCCGCGACGCGGCCGCACGATGATCGTCTTGGCCGGGATCCCCGCGCGACGCGCCGCCCAACGCACGGCGTTGTCCAGGTTGCCCACTTCGTCGATCAGCCCCACCTCCAGCGCCTGCGTCCCCGTGTACACCTCGCCCGTGGCCATCTCTCGCACGCGCTCCGGCGGCACCTCGGCCCGCCCGGCGCTCACGATCTCCAGGAACCGCCCGTGGATCGCATCGATAAGTTTCTGCTCCTTGGCCCGCTCTTCCTCGGTGGGCTCGCGGAACAACGACCCCATGTCCTTGAACCGCCCGCTCTTCGACACCACCATCTCGACGCCGACCTTGTCCAGCAACTGCGCCACCATCGGCCGCGCGCTGATCACCCCGATCGACCCCACGATCGCGCTGGGGATGGCGAATATCCGCTCCGCCGCGCACGCCACCATGTACGCCCCCGACGCGCCTACCCCCCGGATCGACGCCACCAGCGGCTTCGCTTGCCCCAGCTGCTGCGCCGCCAGGTAGATGTCCTCGGAGGAATGCGCGATCCCGCCCGGCGAGTCGATGTCCAGCACTACCGCCTTGATCCGGCGATTCTCCCGCACCCCCGTCAGCAACTTGTTGAACTCCCGCGAGTGCAACCGCAGCCCGATCACCCCGCTCAGTTCAACCACCGCTACCCGCGGCGGCAACAGCTCGTTGATATCCACAGCCGCGTACCTCCCTCACGCTCCCACAGCGAACGCGCTTCGACGCCATAATTGACCCAGCGCCGCCCGCCCGCCATCCTAGGCCCCGATCCGCGACGAGGAAAACCCGGTGCCCGAAGCCGATATCTGCGCCCTGGCCGACCTGCCGCCCGGCTCCGTCACGGCCGGGGAGGTGGACGGGCAACGCGTCTGCGTCGCCAACCTCGATGGTGAACTCTTCGCCGTCCAGGATCGCTGCCCCCACCTCGCAGCCCCCCTCTCGGTGGGCCATCTCGACCACTCCAACATCGTCTGCCCCTGGCACGACTCCGAGTTCGACCTCCGCACCGGCGAGACCAAAAAGTGGCTCCCCCGCGGTCTCTGGCACGTCCTCGACCAGAAAGCGCCCCCGCTCCCACCCTTCCTCGAAAAGTGGCTCAATCCCAAGCGCATCCGCACCTTCCGCACCCGCGTCGTCGACGGCCGCGTCCTCGTCTCCGACGACTAGTCGTCTCCTCCCCCTCTCCATCGCTTGCCGATGGAGAGGGGGCCAGGGGGTGAGGTTCCATCGCTCGCCGATGGAGAGGGCCTGTCCTGAGCGAGCCGCAGGCGAGTCGAAGGAGAGCCAGGGGGCGCTTGCGCCCTTCGCACAGCGGAAGGGTGAGGTTCCCTCTTTGACCTGCCCCCGATCGTTGTACCAGTCGTTAAGTGAGTCCGATCGCCGGGACGCGCGTCATGGGACGTTCCCGGGGTTGCTGCGTTTCCGGGGCGGGGGGGCGGGAGCCGAGGGCACGGTGGGGGCGGATCGGGTTGTCCTCCCGCCGCCAGCCCGCGATGAGGATCTGGGCTTCCAGCAGGGTGTCGAAGCGCTCGCGATTGAGGCACGCGTCGCGCAGCTTGCCGTTGAACGATTCCCCAGAGCCGTTCGCCCAAGGCCTGCCCGGTTCGATGAAGCGGGTCGTGCCCCCGACCCGGTGCAGCCAGTCCCGCACCGCGGTGGCGGTGCACGCCGGGCCGTTGGCGGACCGCAGAAACGTCGGCGGCCCGCGCTCGACGAACAGCTGGGCCAACCGCGCCAGGCCGTCGTCGCGGCGCCGTCGGCGGGCGACGTCGAGACGCAGGCCCTCGCGGGTGGTCCTCATCCACGAGGGCGAGGATCCGCACCGGGCGCCCCTCGGCGGTGCGGTCGAAGACGAAGGCGGAGGACCAGACGTGGGACGGCCGCTCGGCCCGCCGCCGCACCCGCGAGCCGGCCGCGAGCCAGCGGCGGCCCCGTTGGGGGTGCTTCCCGGGGACCCGCCAGCCTTCCTGACGCCAGCGCCGCTCGACCCGCTTGGGGTTCACCCGCCAGCCCGCCTGGCGCAGCCGGGCCGGGATGCGACGGGAGCCGTAGCGGCCGCAGCGGGGGGCCAGCGCGACGCTGCGCGCGATCAGCGCCGGCGCATCCGGGGACGGCCGGGGCACGTCGCGCTGGGTCGCCCGCGCCTGGCCGGTGACCGGGCAGGCCCGCCGCTCCGCCACCGCGTACGGGTCCGTGCGGTAGGATGTCGCCCGGCGCCGCGTGGCCGGGCTCAGAAGTTTCCCGCTGCGACGTCCCGCACCATCGCGTTGGCCCGCGCCTGATCGGCCACCACCCGCTTCAGCCGACTGTTCTCGCGCTCCCGTTCTTTCAGCCGCTTGGCCGGGTCGACCCGCAGCCCCCCGTCCTCCCGCCGCCAGCGGTAATACGTTGGCTCGGCCACGCCGAGGCGGCGCGCGACCGGCGCGACCGATTCCCCCTGCGCGAGCACCCCCTCCGCCTCCCGCAGGTGGCCGATGATCTCCTCGGCCGCGTACCGCTTGCGTGCCATGCCGACTCCCTTCGCACCGGCCCGAATCCTCGCACAGGATCTGGACCGGTTCTGGGGGGGCAGGTCAGTCGGAGTTTTGCCCTCGGAGCAAGCGGGTTAATGCAAGGTCGAAGTTAGAAGGTGAAATGAAATCTCTGGGATAGGTCATCTGATCTCCGAGTGGAGCAGAGTTGGTCGAGTTGAACTTTAGAGGGATCCTACCTTGATCGGGCTAGCCAGCGAGCGCAGCTAGAGGCGATCGAGTAGGTGACGGCGCGGAGTGCTCGGCTAGGAGGGAATGATGGCGACGCTGAGGGAGCGGGTGCGGCGGCTGGAGGAGATCGAGGCGATCTGTGCGCTGAAGAACGGGTACGGGCGGTACATCGACGCGGGGATCGGGGGCGAGCGGCCGTTCCCGCAGGCGGGGCTGCTGGCGCAGTTCACGGACGACGCGGTGTGGGAGGCGAACTACCACGGGCGGATGGAAGGCAAGGAGGCGATCCGGCAGTTCTTCGCGCAAGTGTCGGAGTCGGTGACGTTCAGTCTGCACTACCTGATGGGGCCGACGATCGAGATCGGGGCCTCGGGCGAGGAGGCGACGGGGCACTGGTACACGTTCGAGACGCTGACGGTGGACGGTCGCGCGGTGTGGCTGGCGGCGACGTACGACGACGACTACATGAAGCGGGACGGTCGCTGGCGGTTCCGGCACGTACGGACCGAGATCTTCTACATGACGCCGTACGAGAGTGGGTGGGTCAAGGAGCCGTTCATCGCGTAGGGGTCGCGCGCGCGGGAGAAGAGAAAGGCAGGACGATGACGAAGGAGACGTTCCGGGTGGCGGGGGTGTCGGAGGCGATCGAGGCGGCGAAGGTGCCGCTGTCGCCGGTGGTGAAGGCGGGTGGCTTTGTGTTCGTGTCGGGGATGCCGCCGATCGATCCGGCGTCGGGGAAGATCCCGCTGGCGGACATCGTGAGGCAGACGGAGCTGGCGCTGGAGAACGTGAAGGCGGCGCTGGAGGCGGCAGGATCGTCGCTGGAGAAGGTGGTGAAGGCGACGGTGTACATCTCGAACTCGGCGTACTACCCGACGGTGAACGCGGTGTACGAGCGGTACTTCGGCGAGCAGCCGCCGGCGCGGACGTTCGTGACGGTGGGGTCGTGGCCGTGGGAGTTCGACATCGAGATCGATTGCATCGCGGAGGCGTGAGGGCGGCGTGGAGGAAGTGCTGCGGATCGTCGTGCCGGGAGTGCACACGGAGAAGCTGGGTGCGGCGAACCAGCCGTGGGACGAGAAGGTGCGCGGGTGCGTGCAGGCGGAGCTGGTGCGCCGGCTGCCGCGGAAGTCGTACGAGTGGTACGAGATCGAGGCGGGGTGGTTCGCGCTGCCGACGCAGTACCCGCGCGACCTGGACAACTTTCGCATCAAGCGGGTGTTGGACGCGCTGACGGCGGAGGGGTTCTGGCCGGACGACAGCGTGCGGTGGGTGCGGCGGATCGAGAGTCGGGTGGAGTTCGTAGGGCATGCGTCGGAGGAACGGCTGGAGGCCAGCGTTTACGGAGTGGAGGAGTAAAGGAAACCTCACCCTTCTGCTGTGCGAAGGGCGCAAGCGCCCCCTGGCCCCCTCTCCGTCACAAGCGATGGAGAGGGGGAGAAGAAGGCTACTTGGCGTCGAGGTCGCGGAGAGCGGGGATGCACTCCGTGGCGAAGAGCTCCAGGGAGCGGGCGGAGAGGGCGGGATCGGCGCCGGGAAGCAGGGCGGGGAAGAGGAAGCGCTCGAAGGGCGCTTGGGCGTAGACCTCTTTGACTTTGGCGATGATCTGGTCGGGCGTGCCGACGGTGTAGTGGCCAAGGCGCTCGAGGGTGGCGTAGTCGCGGGGGTAGTCGCCGCCGAAGTTGGCGGCGCTGGTGCCCTCCTGCCAGTTCTCGTCCTGGGCGTACCAGGTGGCGTAGCCCTGGGCGTGGTAGAGGGCGTGGGGCTTGAGGGCGTCCCAGTCGCACTGGGGGTCGTTGGTGGTGTGGAGGAAGGCCATGGAGAGGACGTGGGGGTTGCGCCAGTCCTTGCCGTACTCCTTGAGGTGCTGGGCGAACTTGAGGGGGGCATCGGTGGGGGCGGCGATGGTGTGGAGGAGGCCGTCGCCGAGACGGGCGGCGCGTTTGAGGGCCTCGCCTTGCGTCGCGCCGAACCAGACGGGGATGTGGGGCTTCTGGACGGGCTTGGGGGTGCAGCGGACGCCCTCGAAGTTGAAGTGCTTGCCGTGGAAGGAGAACTCCTCTTCCTCCCAGCACTTGATCATGATCTGGACGGCTTCATCGGTAATGGAGCCGCGGAACTTGCGGTCGATGCCGAAGGCCGTGAACTCCGGGTAGCGATAGCCCACGCCGAGGCCGAAGAGGAGGCGGCCGTTGCTGAGGTTGTCGACGACGGCGAGGTCTTCGGCGAGGCGGATGGGGTGGTGGAAGGGCATCAGCAGCACGAAGAAGCCGATCGTGACGCGCGAAGTGCGAGCGGCGATGGCGGCGGCCATCGGAGCGAGAGAGGGGAGGTAGCCGTCGTCGAGGAAGTGGTGCTCGGTGAGCCAGACGTCGTCGTAGCCGAGGTCTTCGGCCTGCTGCACCTGGTCGAGGATGGTGGCGTAGAGATCCGGGGTCGAGCGGCCGGAGCCGAGCGGCGGGGCGGGGTTGCGGAAGTCGAAGAGGACGCCAAATTTCATGGGGTGGCACTCCTGGAGACTGCGGGCGGAAGGTAGCGCTGGGAGTCGAGCGTCGCAAGGCGAGGGAACCTCACCCCCTGGCCCCCTCTCCATCCTTCCCTCCTGGGAAGGATGGAGAGGGGAGGAACGAGAGGGAAAGGGGAGACCTCACCCTTCCGCTGTGCGAAGGGCGGAAGCGCCCCCTGGCCTTCCTTCGACTCGCCTGCGGCTCGCTCAGGACAGGCTCTCTCCATCGGCAAGCGATGGCGAGGGGGTTTTATTCCATCGCGAGCGGGGCGTGGGGGGCGGCGCAGCGGCAGTTGTGCGCGGCGGAAGGTGGGGGGGGGGTAGACCTGACCGCGGCCCGTTCGATGAGCACAGGACGGGGAGGGGAGACCTCACCCTTCCGCTGTGCGAAGGGCGCAAGCGCCCCCTGGCCCTCCTTCGACTCGCCTGTGGCTCGCTCCTGGCAGGCGCTCTCCATCCTTCCCTCCTGGGAAGGATGGAGAGCGGGAGGAGAGGGGGAAGGATCACAGGGCTGCCCCGTTCTCCTTCGACTTCGCTCAGGACGAACGGGGCGGGAGAGGGGGCCTCACTCCCCCGTCCCACCTTTGACCCTTCGACAGGCTCAGGGCGGCAGGCTCCCTTCGACTCGCCTGCGGCTCGCTCAGGACAGGCTCTCTCCATCGGCAAGCGACGGCGAGGGGGTTTTATTCCATCGCGAGTGGGGCGTGGGGGACGGCGCAGCGGCAGTTGTGCGCGGCGGAGGGTGCGGGAGGGTAGACCTGACCGCGGCCCGTTCTGGGCCGGTACAGGTGGTGCGCTCGGCGTCGGTGTTGTCGATGGCCCCGCCCTACTAGACTGACCGCCGATCGCTCAAGGCCAGCCCAACAGACGGAGTCGTCCATGCCCAGGATCCGCCGCGCCCGCGCCGTCCAACTCCTCGTCCTCCTCATCCTCACGATCTCCCTCCTCGGGGCCCTGCCTGCCCGATCCGACGTCGAGGCGCAGGAGCCCGGCGACACCATCTCTCTTAGCGACGGTGGACAGTTCCTCTTCTGGACCTTCGGTCCCGGCTTCAGCGCCAGTGACGTGTTCGGCACGGTGAAGATCGCCTGGCTGTTCGACCCCTTGGCCGTCAACTGGACGTCTTTCGTCCCCCTCCTTGGTGTCGTGGACTTTGCACTGTCGGACGGCGACGTGCTCTGGGTCGTCTCCGAGGGTTCGCAGGAGATCGCCCTGGACGGGAAAGCACCGCCGCCGCCAGAAGCGGACGGCGGTGACCTGCGCTTCGCCGACCTCGGCGCCATCCCTGCCGGCGGCGGCACGGTGACCGTCACGGTGCAGGAAGGCGAAACGTCGTTCCTCTTCGTCGCGCAGGCGCCGGGCATCGACGATTTGGTCACCATCGTGGACGTCACTGGACCGGACGGCGGCTCCCTGCTGGATGCGCTCATTGAGCCGCTGCAGAACTTCGGTGAGGGCTCCGTCCTGGCGCCGTTGAACGGCGAAGCGGCGCTCACGCCCGGCGAGTACACGGTCACGGTGGAAGCCGACGTCGCGACGACGGCGCAGGCCATCGTTAAGGGGGATGCGGCCGGGGCCGCGCAGGTCCTGGATGTCACGTTCTGGGTGGCCACCTCAAGCGACGAAGTCGCCGACGAGGCGGGCCGCGCGAACATCGAAACGATCTTCCGCGAGCGCGCCGACGATATTTTCGGTCCCTTCGATCTCGGCATCGGGACCGTGCGCTTCATTGATGCGCCCGCGGAAATCACCGCCGAGTTCGGGGACCTCCAGCTGCCGACGAACGGCATCGACACGTCACAACGCCAGCTCTGCCAGGCGATGTCGGACACGTTCGGACAAGACCGCAGCCTGCACTTCGTGATCATCGATCGCGTGGTCGATCCCGACGACCCGTTCGGCACGACGCTCGGCAACGCGGCCGGGATTCCCGGCGCCACCGTCCTGGAGGACAGCAGCACCTCGTGTGTCGTCGTCACGGCGAACGCGGAGGATTTCACCCTGGCCCAGAACGCGACGACCGCCTGGCACGAGGCAGGGCATCTGCTGGGGTTGTTCCACACCAGCGAGTCCGACGGTGGGGCATTCGACGTCATCGGCGACACGCCGGAGTGCTCTATCGATTTCGACACCAACGGCGATGGCATCGTGGAAGCGGACGAGTGCCCCGACGGCATGAACTTCATGTTCCACGACACGGACGCCACCGACATCTCGGCAGAGCAGGCGTTCGTCGTGGGCGGAAACCCGCTCTTCCAGCCGGCGAATTGATCCGGCGCTGACCTCAGTCCCGGCCCCCTTCGACTCGCCCGCGGCTGGCTCAGGGGAGGCTCAGGGCAGGGAAGGGGAAACCTCACCCCCTGGCCCCCTCTCCATCGGCAAGCGATGGCGAGGGGGTTTTTATTCCATCGCGAGTGGGGCGTCGGGGGTGGGCAGCGGCAATTGTGCGCGGCGGAGGGTGTGGGGGTAGACCTGACCGCGGCCCCCTTCGACTCGCCTGCGGCTCGCTCAGGACAGGCCCTCTCCATCCTTCCCGGGAGGGAAGGATGGAGAGGGGGAAGAGGGGGAAGAGGGGGAAGAGGGGGAAGAGGGGGAAGGATCACAGGGCTGCCCCGTTCTCCTTCGACCCTCCGACAAGCTCAGGACAGGCTTCGCTCAGGACGAACGGGGCGGGAGAAGGGGCCTCACTCCCCCGCCCCACCTTTGGCCCTTCGGCAGGCTCAGGGCAGGCAGAGCGAACGGGGGTGGCGGGCGGTGGCCTGCCGTAGGCTGTGCTTATGAATCTGCCGGCGGCTGGGGTGCTGGGTGTGCTGGCGAGCCTGCTCGTGGGGGCGGGATTGCTCGCGCCGCAGGCGGAGGCGCAATCGGCCGACGTGACGCTCCGCGCGGGGTGGAACAACGTGGTGTACGCGGGCGAGCGGTTGCCGGTCGAGGAGGCGCTGGGGGCGGCGGCGGAGGCGGTGGACGCGGTGTGGCACTGGGAGGCGGCGTCGCAGGGGTGGGAGAGCTGGTTCCGCGCGGCGCCGTCGCTCGCGACGCTGGAGGAACTTGAGCCCGGCGAAGCGTACTGGCTGCGAGCCGATCGAGAGGTGACGTGGGCGCAGCCCGCGCGGGCCGAGGCCGAGGCGCTGCTGGCGGTGGAGACGGCGTCGGGCGCGGTGCGGATCGTGCGAGTCGAGCTGGCGGACACGGCGGGGGAGCGGGCGCGGGGGCTGATGTTCCGGGAGTCGCTGGGGGCGGACGCGGGGATGCTGTTCCTGTTCGCGGCGGACACGAGGGGCGGGTTCTGGATGGAGAACACGCTGGTGCCGCTGTCGATCGCGTTCATCGACCGAGACGGCGTGATCATCGACATCCAGGACATGGAGCCGTTGACGAGAGAGCTGCACAGCCCAGGCGCGGCGTATCGCTGGGCGTTAGAGGTTAACCAAGGATGGTTCGTCGACAACGGCGTCGAGGTGGGGGATCGGGTGCGGCTGACCGGGGCGTAGGGCGTTGGAGGTGACGGTGTCGTTTGGCGCGGCTGCGCCGCGCAGGAGGGTGGTTCGCCGACAACGGCGCCGGGGTGGGGGATCGGGTGCGGCTGACGGGGGCGTAGGGCGTTGGAGGTCATGGTGTCGTTTGGCGCGGCTGCGCCGCGCAAGAGGGTGGTGCGTCGACAACGGGGTCGGGCATTGAGAAAAGTTAACGAGGCCGTGCGACGAAAGTCGGCAGACCATCGCCTGTAATTCGTCGCGGAGATGCGCGTCCGCCAGTCGCCAACACGCAGCGAGAGTGAGTGACGATTGACGGCCTACGGCGCGCTGGTACGATGTTTCCTCGGCGAGTTTTAGGAAATGCGCGTGCAACAAGGCGTGTCTTGGGCGCTGCACGGGATGCGTGCACGTTGCCGTCCTCCGCGACGGATAGGCGACGCAGCGCCGGCGCTGCCACCGCCGGCGCTGCCACTGCTGGCGCTCATCGGGCTCGCGCTCGTCATGGCGGCCGTTCTATCGAGGGCGGAGCCGGTGTACGCGGCCCCCGAGCAGGGCCGGGTGTGCGAGCACCTGACGCGTAGCGGCGAGCCGATCGCGCGAGTGATGTCGCCGACGGGGATCGGCAACCCGGACATCGAAGTGATCCGCGACGGGAGGCGGCCGTCGCCCGGGAGCACGGACCCGCTGCGGCAGTACGACACGTACGACGGCGTCAACGGTGTCGATTTCGACTGGATCGGTTACGCGTTCGACTTCTCGCCTACCTGGGAGATGATCCTCTTCCAAGAAGGGCGGCACTACGGCAACGGCGGGTGGTTCGAATCGCTGATCGTGGAGGTGCGCCAGGGCGACGACTGGGTGGACGTGACGGGGCTCTCGATCACGCCGGAGTACCCGTTTCGCAACGACGGCCGCTCCTTCGATCGCTACACGCTGCGGTTCGACCCGATCGACGGCAGCGGCATCCGACTGGTGGGGCGGCCGGGCGGCTCAGCCGCGTTCATCTCGGTGGCGGAGTTGTGGGTATACGCGGACTGCCGGATGCCGCGCCTGCCCGCGCTTCCGGAGTGCCGCGATCTCAGCGGCCGCGGGGACATCATCGCGCGGGTGACGGACCCGACGGGCGCCGGAAGCCGCGACCTGGGAGTGATCCGCGACGGGGACATGCCGCTGGTCGGGAACCGGGACGCGTCGCGCCACTACGACACCTTCGACGGCAGCAATCGATCCGGCGAAGACTGGATCGGGTACGTCTATTCGTCGGCGTATTCGTGGGAGGCGGTGCTGTTCCAGGAGGGGAAGCATTTCCCCAACGGCGGCTGGTTCACCAAGCTGACGGTGGAGGTGCGCCAGGGCGGGGTCTGGGTGGACGTCGGCGACTTCGCAATCACGCCGCGGTACCACTCAGAGAACAACGGCTTCATCTCCTACGAAGCGTTCGTGCTGACGTTCGATCCGATCGTCGGGGATGGGATCCGGCTGTTCGGCGAGCCCGGGGGGTCGGCCGACTTCATCTCCGTGGGGGAGTTGCTGGTCTTTGGGGACTGCGACAGCCCGCCCGATCCTCCCGATCCTCCCGATCCCGATCCGCCTTCCGATCCGGAAGAGCCTCTTTTGCCGCCGCCGATCGTGCCGCCGCCGACAGCGAGTTGCGACACCGACCTGACCACCGAGGGCGGGATCATCGCGTTGGTGACGGCGCCGACGGGCGTGTCCAGCCCGGGCATCGGCGTGATCCGGGACGGCGACCTGCCGCCCACGGGCAACTTGGACCCGCTGCGGAACTACGACACGTTCGACGGCGTCAACGTGTCCAGCGAGGACTGGATCGGGTACGAGTTCGGGTCGGAGCACGAGTGGGAGGAAGTGCTGTTCCAAGAAGGGCTGCACTTTGGCGACGGGGGATGGTTCGACACGCTGACGGTGCAGGTGCGCCAGGGCGGGGTCTGGGTGGCGGTGACAGGCTTGACGGTCACGAAGCGTTCCTGCTGGCGTTCGAGCCGATCAGCGGGGATGGGATCCGGATCATCGGCGCGCCCGGGGGGTCGGCCGACTTCATCTCCGAGCTGCGGGTCTTCGGAGACTGCGGGGAGTTGCCCCCGCCGCCGCCTCACGCCGGGGATGGGATCCGGATCATCGGCGCGCCCGGGGGGTCGGCCGACTTCATCTCCGGGGGGAGCTGCGGGTCTTCGGAGACTGCGGCCTACCCGTTCAGCGACAACGGGGTCTCCTACGAGGCGTTCAACCTGACGTTCGACCGGATCAGCGGAGACGGCATCCGGATCATCGGCGCGCCGGGCGGCACGACGGACTTCATCACGGTGGGGGAACTACGGGTCTTTGGGGACTGCGAGGAGCCGCCCCCGCTCCCACCGCCGCCTCCACCGCCGCTGCCGCTCCCCCAGGCACTGACGCCGATCAGCTGCGGGGTCGACCTGAGCGCGACCGGCGGGGAGATCATCGCGCAGGTGACGGCGCCCACAGGGGTGTCGAACCCGGACATCAACGTCATCCGCGACGGCGTGCTGCCGCCGGCCGGCAGCCTGGAGCTGCTGCTGGGGTACGACACGTTCGATGGCGTCAACGCCGCCAGCGAGGGCTGGATCGGCTACGCGTTCGATTCAGCGCACGAGTGGAGCGAGGTGTTCTTCCAAGAAGGGCTGCACTTCATCAATGGTGGCTGGTTCAACACGCTGACGGTGGAGGTGCGTCAGGGCGGCGTCTGGGTGGAAGTGACAGGGCTGACGATCACACCGGCTTACCCGGCGGCCGACAACGGGGTCTCCTACGAAGCGTTCAACCTGACATTCGACCCGATCAGCGGAGACGGCATCCGGATCATCGGCGCGCCGGGCGGCACGGCGGACTTCATCAGCGTGGCGGAGCTGCGAGTGTTCGGGGACTGCCTCCCCTGACGCCAGGCCTGTGCGTGGGTCAGGCGCCGAGAGCGGCGACTGCCCGCGCGACTTTCCCGTTTCTCATTGGCCCGTTTCTCATTGGCCCGTTTCTCATTGGCCCGTTTGTATTGGCCTGGTTCCATCGGCCGACTCGTGGATCCCAGGGGGCGCTGCGACTCGCGGGCCCTGCTATCCTCCGGCGGCGAGAGGAGCGGGCCATGGGGCGACTCGAAGGCAGTGTCGCGATCGTGACGGGCAGCGCGCGCGGGATCGGGCGGGGCATCGCCGTGGCGCTGGCGCACGAGGGCGCGGACATCGTGGTGGGGGACATCGACACGTCGCAGGCAGACGAGACGGTGGCGGCGGTGCAAGCCGCGGGGCGGCGGGCAGCGGTGGTGGAGCTGGACGTGACGAACGTCGCATCGGCGGAAGGCTGCGTCGCGAAGGCGATCGAAGAGTACGGGCGGGTCGACGTGCTAGTGAACAACGCGGGCGTCTTCGGCCAGCACATCCGGCCGGAGGAGATCGAGATCGAGGACTGGGACCTGTGCTACGAGGTGAACGTCAAGGGCGTGTGGATCATGTCGCGGGCGGTGATCCCACACTTCCAGGAGCGCGGCGAGGGGAAGATCGTCAACATCGCCTCGGTGGCGGGGCGGAAGGGCGTGTCGCGGTTCCCGAACTACAGCGCGTCGAAGGCGGCGGCTATCAACCTGACGCAGGCGCTGGCCCTAGAATTGGCGCGGAGTAACATCAACGTCAACGCCGTCTGTCCGGGCCTGTTGTGGACCGACATGTGGCGGCAGATGGAAGGGTTGTACCAGGGCGAGCCCAGCGCCGAAGTGGTGGAAGAGCGGAAGTTCTTCCACCAAATGGTGCAGGGTCTCTCGCGGCTGGGGCGGGAGCAGACGCCGGAAGACATCGGCAAGGCCGTGGCGTTCCTGGCGTCGGACGACGCGCGCAACATCACGGGCCAGTCGCTGAACGTCGACGGTGGGATCGAGATGGACTAGCGGCGGCCTGCGTGGGTCGCCGGGCAGGGAGGAAGCCGGATGCCGGATGCGCCGTTGCTGTACGAGGTGGAGGATCACGTCGCGGTGATCACCCTGAACCAGCCGGAGAAGATGAACGCCTTCAGCCCCGAGATGCTGGAGTTGTGGACGGACGCGATCGCGCGGTCGTCGCGGGACGAGGACGTGCGGGCGATCGTAGTGACGGGGTCGGGGCGCGGCTTCTGCTCGGGCGGGGACATGTCGAGCGGGCGGGCGGGGGGCGACCTGTACGGCGGGAGCGAGAGCGTGGTCGCGGGCCGGAACAACCTGCGGCACAGCGTGCACGCTGTGCCGCGGGCGCTGCTGAACCTGGAGAAGCCGTACATCGCGGCGGTGAACGGGGCGGCGGTGGGGGCGGGGATGGATATGGCGTCGATGGCGGACATCCGCATCGCGTCGGACAAGGCGAAGTTCGGGATGGGCTACGTGCGGGTGGGGCTGACGCCGGGCGACGGCGGGGCCTACTTCCTGCCGAAGATCGTGGGCATGTCGCGGGCGCTGGAGCTGATGTGGACGGGGCGAATCTTCCAGGCGGAAGAGGCGCTGGCGATGGGCTACGTGCAGCGGGTGGTCCCGGCCGAGGATCTGCTACCGGAAACGATGAAGTTCGCGCAGGAGATCGCGCGGGGGGCGGCGGTGGCGATCCAGCTGACGAAGCGGCTAGCGTACCGGTCGCAGATGGTGGGGATGCACGAAGCGCTGGAGATGGCGGAGCAGGCGATCACGATCGCGCGGGCGTCGGAGGACGCGAAAGAGGGGCCGGCGGCGTTCCGGGAGAAGCGGGCGCCGGAGTTTAAGGGTCGGTAGGGATGACGAGCGGGCCGTTTCCAGAGCAGCTGACCTATACGAAGCACGAGGTCGTCTCACTCAAGGGGCACACGCAGTTCAACGAGAAGTGGGTGCAGGAGCAAATCGCCGAGGAACCGCAGATCCTCGGGCTGGGTGAGTTGCGGTTGGTGGCGACGGAGAAACCGATCCCGGGTGGTGGGCGCCTGGATCTGCTCCTGATCGACGATGAAGGCAATCGGCGATACGAAATGGAGCTGATGCTCGGGGCCGTTGACGAGAGCCACATCATCCGCACGCTGGAATATTGGGACGTCGAGCGACGACGGTTCCCGCACTACGACCACTGTGCGGTGATCGTCGCCGAAGAGATCACGAGCCGATTCATCAATGTGATCCAGTTGTTCAATCGCACCGTGCCGCTGATCGCGATCCAGATGAAAGCGTTGAAGGTTGATAGCCAGATCCTTCTGACCTTCACGAAGGTCTTGGATGAATTTGAGATTGGGCCAACCGAAGATGAGGAGCCCGAGCAGCCCGCCGATCGTGCGTACTGGGAAAAGCTCGGGAGTGTCGCCACACTCAAACTGACCGATCGATGTCTTGAGTTGGTGCACGAGATCGAGCCAGGAGCATCCTTGCGTTACAACCGACACTTCATCGGCCTGACGGTGAACAATCGTCCCGCTCATTTCGTGAGGTTCAGACCAAAGAAGAGATGGCTGGAAGTGACCGCTCGGACGACCGACAAAGAGAAGGCCGAGAGGGAGATCGAGGAAGTTGGCTTTGTGCTTCTGCACTATTCGAGAGACAAGGCGAGGGTCAGATTCCAAATACACACGAATGAATTCAGCGAACATCTACCGCTCCTGAGGCGGTTGTTCGAGAGAGCGCACGTCGCCTATGGGCTCGGTGGTCCTAGGGACGCAGCGGCCGAGACGGAGGTCCAACATGACGATTGAGTTCAAGTTCACCCCAGAGGAAGAGGCGTTCCGGGAGGAGATCCGGGAGTTCTTGCGGGAGGAGCTGCCGGCCGATCATTGGCAGCTGCAGAGCGACCGGGAGACGGAGGGATCCCAGTACGCGGATGCGTCGCGGCGGTTCGTGAAGAAGCTGGCGGCCCGCGGCTGGCTGACGATGCACTGGCCGGAGGAGTACGGGGGCCGCGGGGTCAGCGTGATGCAGCAGGTGATCTACAACGAGGAGACGGGGTACCACGCGGCGCCGACGGGCGTGGGGACGCTGATGGCGGTGTCGATGGCGGGGCCGACGCTGATGCACTGGGGGAGCGAAGAGCTGAAGCAGGAGCATCTGCCCGCGATCGCGGCGGGCGATGAGGTCTGGTGCCAGGGGTTCTCGGAGCCGGGGAGCGGGTCGGACCTGGCGTCGTTGCAGACGCGGGCGGTGCGCGACGGAGACGACTACGTGGTGAACGGCCAGAAGATCTGGACCAGCGGGGCGCATCGGGCGGACTGGTGCATGCTGTTGGTTCGCACCGATCCAGAAGCGCCCAAGCACAAAGGGATTTCCTACCTCTTGATGGACATGCGCTCACCGGGGATCACGGTGAAGCCGATCATCAACATGCTGGAGGCGCACGCCTTCAACGAGGTGTGGATGGAGGATGTGCGGGTACCAGTGCGGAACCTGGTGGGGGAGGAGAACCGGGGCTGGTACGTGGCGGCGACGACGCTGGACTATGAGCGCAGCGGGATCTCGCGGGTGGCGTGGAGCAAGCGGATCCTGGAGGAGATGATCGGGTACGCACGCGAGAAGCCGAGCGGGATGAACCGCGCGATCGTGCGGGAACGACTGGCGGAGTTGTGGATTGGAGTGGAGGCGTCGCGGCTGCTGGCGTATCGGGTGGGGTGGATGCAGTCGCAGGGGCAGGTGCCGAACGCAGAGGCGTCGATGGCGAAGGTGTTCGGGTCGGAGCTGGCGTGCGCGATCACGGGATTCGGGACGAACATGCTGGGGTTGGGCGGGGCGCTGCTGCGGGGGTCGGCGGCGGACCCGCCGCTGTACGGGGCGCTGCCGCTGGGCTACATGGGGACGACGACGTACGCGATCGCGGCGGGGACGAGCGAGATCCAGCGGAACATCATCGCGCAGCGAGGGCTGGGGCTGCCGCGGGAGTAGGGGCGGGTGCCCGGAGATGCGGATCGTTTGACAGCACTTGAATGAGATCGATACCCTTCCACCTCGACGAAAGGCGGTGAGCCCGTGACGTGGAAACTGGATGGCAGTTACTTCGAGAACTGTAACTGCGACGTGGTGTGTCCCTGTGTGACATCGGGGCTGACGGCGCCCGCCGACAACGAGCGGTGCCAGGTCCTGCTCGCGTTTCACGTCGACGCCGGCGAGGTGGAAGGGGTGGACGTGAGCGATCGCACCGTGGTCATCGTTGCCGATACGCCCAAGGTGATGGCGGACGGTGGCTGGCGCGTGGGGCTGATCCTGGACGACGGCGCCTCCTCGGAGCAGGCGGAGGCGCTCGGGCGCGTGTTCGGGGGCCAGTTGGGCGGGCCGATGGCAGCGGTGCATCCGTTGGTCGGCGAGATGCTGGGAGTGGAGCAGGCCCGAATCGAGTACGCAAACGAAGGCCGCCGGCATCGCATCAAAGTGGGGGATGCCATCGACATCGAGATCGAGGATTTCGTACCGCCGCAGACGCCCGGAGGCGAGGTTTCCAAGTTGACAGGCATGGTCCATATGGCGAACTCGACTCTGACGATCGCTAAAGCCGAGCGGTCCCGCGTGAAGGCGTTCGGCATGGAGTGGGACAACAGCGGGAAGAACGGACATTCGGCCCCCTTCTCATGGAGCGCGTAGCCGCCTCCTCGGTACGCGGCGGACTGTGGCTGCGTCCGCAGGTCCGGCCCTCCCTTCGACAAGCTCAGGACAGGCTCTTCGACTCGCCTGCGGCTCGCTCAGGACAGGCCCTCTCCATCCTTCCCCGGTGGGAAGGATGGAGAGGGGGAGGAGAAGGGAGTGACCTCGCCTCCTGGCCCCAGAGATCCGGATCGTTTGACAGCACTCGAACGAGATCAATAACCTTCCACCCCGACGAAAGGCGGTGAGACCGTGACGTGGAAACTGGATGGCAGTTACTTCGAGAACTGTAACTGCGACGTCGTGTGTCCTTGCACCACATCAGCGCTGACGGCGCCCGCCGACAACGAGCGGTGCCATGTCCTGCTCGCGTTTCACGTCGACTCCGGCGAGGTGGAAGGGTGGACGTGAGCGACCGCAGCGTGGTCATCGTTGCCGATACGCCCAAGGTGATGGCGGACGGTGACTGGCGCGTGGGGCTGATCCTGGACGACGGGGCCTCCTCGGAGCAGGCGGAGGCGCTGGGGCGCGTGTTCGGGGGTCAGTTGGGCGGGCCGATGGCAGCGGTGCATCCGCTGGTCGGCGAGATACTGGGAGTGGAGCAGGCCCGAATCGAGTACACGAACGAAGGCCGCCGGCATCGCGTCAAAGTGGGGGATGCAATCGATATTGAGATCGAGGATTTCGTCCCGCCGCAGACGCCGGGTGGCGAGGTTTCCAAGGTGACGGGCGTGTACCTGTTCCACCAGGCGAACTCAACGTTGACGATCGCCAGGGCCGAGCGGTCCCGAGTGAAAGCGTTCGGCATGGAGTGGGACAACAGCGGCAAGAACGGGCATTGGGCCCCCTTCTCATGGAGCGCGTAGCCACCTCCTCGACACGTGGCGGGCGGTGGCTGCGTCCGCAGGTCCTGGCCCTGCTGCTAGTCGCGGGGCTGGCCTGGCTGTGGACGGTGGATCAGGCGCGCGACATGGGCGTCATGCCGGGCACCATGGGCATGGACTTCATCGCCTTTGCGGTGATGTGGGGGCTGATGATGACGGCGATGATGCTGCCGTCGGCGGCGCCGTTTGCGTCGATGTACTCGCGGACGGTGGTGTCGAATCGGACCCCACGCCTGCTGCTCTTCGCCATCGGGTACCTGCTGGTGTGGGGGGCGACGGGCGTACCCGCGTTTGGAATCGCCTGGGCGGCGGGCGAGGCCGCGGCTGCAGCGCCCGCCATCGGCACGGTCGCCGCAGCCGGCATCTTCGCTGCGTGCGGCGTCTATCAGCTCACACCGCTGAAGTCCCGATGCTTGCAACACTGCCGCTCACCGATCGGGCAGATCTTCGAAGTGGCATCGTATCGAGGCGCGCTGCGCGATCTGCGCGCGGGCGCGCACAACGGATGGTTCTGCCTGGCGTGTTGCTGGTCGTTGATGGCGTTGATGGCCGCGTTCGGCGTGATGAACCTGTGGGCCATGGTGGGGCTGGCGGCGGTGGTGGCAGTCGAGAAGCATTGGTCGCGAGGGGAGCAGTTCGGGCGAGGCGTCGCGGTCGCGGCTTTCGCCTTGGCGATCGCGGTGATCTGGGAACCGGGGCTCGCCCCCGGGCTGGCGGGTGGGGGTTGATGCGTCGACAAACTCAGGGCGAGGGGGTTCGTCAGCGTTCGCCGTCGTCGACGATGACGTGCTCCTTGGTGATGATGAAGGAGAGCTCGCCGGCGAGGAAGTTGGACTCGTCGGCGCGGGTGCGATCGTACTCGGGGGTGGTGGCGGAGACGCGCATGGCCTGGGTGTCGTCGAACCAGGTGATGGCCAGGCCGTCGTAGGCGGGGGTGCGGCCGCTGTCGTAGATGCCGAGTCGGGTGTGGCTCTGGACGTAGCGGCGGACGACGGGGATGGCGGCGCCGAGGGGGCCGTGCACTTCGCGCCAGTGGCGCTGGAAGGCGTCGATGGGCATGTCCGGCTTGTGGGTGACGAACTCGATGTTCTTGACGCCGTCGGGCGGGATGGGGCCGTCCTTGATGATGTGCTCTTCGGTGATGATGGTGTCGATGGTGGCGGGGTCGATGAAGTTGGGCTCGTCGGCTTTGACGGCGGCGTACTCGGGGGTGTTGGACATGGCGCGGACGGCCGCCATGTCATCGAACCAGAGCTCGGCGACGCCGTCGTAGACGGGCTCGCCCTTGCGGTAGCCGGAGCGCAGGGTGTGGGACTGGACGTAGCGGCGGATGCCGGGCATGCGCACGACGATGCCGGCGTGGGTGTTGAGCCAGTAGTCGGCGAAGGCCTCGACGGATATGCCGGGCGTGCGCTTGAAGAAGGCGGCGGTCTTGATCATGTGCGTCTCCCATCGTGGGGTCGGTGTCAGGCTAGGTGGGGGGTGGGGAGGGGTCAACGGGAGCGAGGGATGACCTCACCCTTGCGCTGTGCGAAGGGCGCAAGCGCCCCTTGGCCCTCCTTCGACTCGCCTGCGGCTCGCTCAGGACAGGCTCTCTCCATCGGCGAGCGATGGAACCTCACCCCCTGGCCCCCTCTCCATCGACAAGCGATGGAGAGGGGGGAGAAGATGACCTGCCCCCCCAGAACCGGTCCAGATCCTGTGCGAGGATTCGGGCCGGTGCGAAGGGAGTCGGCATGGCACGCAAGCGGTACGCGGCCGAGGAGATCATCGGCAACCTGCGGGAGGCGGAGGTGGTGCTCGCGCAGGGGGAATCGGTCGCGCCGGTCGCGCGCCGCCTCGGCGCGGCCGAGCCAACGTATTACCGCTGGCGGCGGGAGGACGGGGGGTTGCGGGTCGACCAGGCCAAGCGGCTGAAAGAACGGGAGCGCGAGAACAGTCGGCTGAAGCGGGTGGTGGCCGATCAGGCGCTGGCCAACGCGATGGTGCGGGACGTCGCAGCGGGAAACTTCTGAGCCCGGCCAAGCGGCGCCGGGTGACATCCTACCGCACGGACCCGTACGCGGTGGCGGAGCGGCGGGCCTGCCCGGTCACCGGCCAGGCGCGGGCGACACAGCGCGACGTGCCCCGGCCGTCCCCGGATGCGCCGGCGCTGATCGCGCGCAGCGTCGCGCTGGCCACCCGCTGCGGCCGCTACGGCTCCCGTCGCATCACGGCCCGGCTGCGCCAGGCGGGCTGGCGGGTGAACCCCAAGCGGGTCGAGCGGCGCTGGCGTCAGGAAGGCTGGCGGGTCCCCGGGAAGCACCCCCAACGGGGCCGCCGCTGGCTCGCGGCCGGCTCGCTGGTGCGGCGGCGGGCCGAGCGGCCGTCCCACGTCTGGTCCGACGCCTTCGTCTTCGACCGCACCGCCGATGGGCGCCCGGTGCGGATCCTCGCCCTCGTGGATGAGGACCACCCGCGAGGGCCTGCGTCTCGACGTCGCCCGCCGACGGCGCCGCGACGTCGGCCTGGCGCGGTTGGCCCAGCTGTTCGTCGAGCGCGGGCCGCCGACGTTTCTGCGGTCCGCCAACGGCCCGGCGTGCACCGCCACCGCGGTGCGGGACTGGCTGCACCGGGTCGGGGGCACGACCCGCTTCATCGAACCGGGCAGGCCTTGGGCGAACGGCTCTGGGGAATCGTTCAACGGCAAGCTGCGCGACGCGTGCCTCAATCGCGAGCGCTTCGACACCCTGCTGGAAGCCCAGATCCTCATCAAGGGCTGGCGGCGGGAGGACAACCCGATCCGCCCCCACCGTGCCCTCGGCTCCCGCCCCCCCGCCCCGGAAACGCAGCAACCCCGGGAACGTCCCATGACGCGCGTCCCGGCGATCGGACTCACTTAACGACTGGTACAACGATCGGGGGCAGGTCACCAGGGACAGACCTACACCCGCAACGTCCCAGCAACAACCAGCCCCACCCCTGTCCAGAGGCCGCCGCTTCCTGTCCGGCCCCTGGCTGTCCGGCCCCTGGCTGTCCGGCCCCTGGCCGGCCCCTGGCTGTCCGGCCCGCCCTCGATGCCCTTTCTGTCGCCCTCACCTCAGCCGAAACCCGAAACGACGCGGCCGCCATCTGGAGCCGCGTCGCCCCAAGGGGCGCGCACGAGACACAAAAGAAAATCCCCGCCGACCACGAAATGGCGCCCGGCCCTACCCCCGCCCCTCCTCCAGCTTCCCTTGGTAGTGCTCCCCCATTGACCGGTTCGCCTCGACGATCTCCCCCAGCGCCGCGGCCACCGCCGCCCACTGCTCACCCGGCACGCTCACGTACAGCTCCCCGTCCGGCAGCCCCGTGAACGTCCGGTTCCCCTTGCATCCCAGCGAGAGCGTCACCTTCCCGGATCGCACCGTCAGCGGCTCGATCGCGCACCCCGGCCGCCCCGCGATGCTCGCCACCATCGCGCCCGCGCCCGCCCGCAGCGCCGCCTCGTACAGCAGCATCGCCTGCGCCGGCTCCGCCGCCACCATCACCACGCTCGGCTCAAACGCTCCCGCGTCCGCCGGTCCGTACGCCACGTACCGTGGCGTCTCCGGCAGCACTGGGATCGACTCGACATCCGCCGGCGCCAGGTACTTCTGTTCAATCATGAACGCGATTGTCTCGGGCAGCTCCTCCGCCCGTGCCGTCGGCAGATCGATGCCATGCGTGTACGCCCCCACGGCGCAGCCGTAGTGGTCCGACGGCTCCGTGTAGAACGACTCTCCTTCTTGCGCGATTTGCCAGTACACGCAGCCCGCCGGCGTCGGCCCCGCGCCGTACTTCGCCACTCCCGCCGGCGGCTCGGCGAAGTACCCAATCGCCACCGGCGGCTTCCGCAGTTCGAGCGTCGCTTGGACGTCGCTGCCGCTGGTCACTGCGTCCATCCGGCTTCCGCGCCGTGATGGTCGCGGACCGCGTCCTTGACCGCGTCGTCGGCGAACGTGCTAGCCACCGCCGAATTCCCGCTTCTCGCCTCCCGCTCTTGGGCCCGGCGCACCATGATGTCCAGCGTGGTCATCCCGCCGCCCGCGCTGGCGTCGCGCTCCTTCTCGGCCTTCTTCTCCTCGTCCGATTTCTCGGACGCGTCCTCGCCGTACCGCTCCCGCGACCGCTGGCTGATCTTGCTGCCGGCGAATACCTTCGTCATCTTGCCCATCTCGGTCCTCCTTCGCGTGCTCCAGCCATCTCGCTCTCGGCCGCACAACACGCCGCGCCCTCCTCGGAGCCACGCACACCCGCCATTGCGATTACCCGTTCGATCGCCGGCAGATGCCGCGCCCAGGCGTGCGCTGCTGTGTGCAGCGCCTCGTGGCCCTTGCCTGTGAGCATACAGACATTTCGCACCCGCGCACCATTTGTCTCCCGCTGGCAGGCGATAAGCCCCGCCGCCTCCAAGTCATGAAGCCCCGGGTAGATCATGGCGTCCGAAGGGTCACAGCAGCCGTCGCACATCTCCCGGATCCGCCCCGCAATGCCGTACCCATGGCCGGGCTCGTCCACTAGCGCCGCCAGCAGGAACATCCGCCCCGCCGCCCGCGCGATTGCGGTCTCCCAGTGCTCCGGGTCCCGCAAGTCCGCCATCGACATCACCTCACCTTTCCGTTCCCATTCGAATCATCACATACTTATACATCTGTATCCGATGTATTTGTCGACCCGTCCCCAACCACACGACCCCGCTCCCAGCCCCGAGGTCGCCACCAGCGTCAGTTTCCTGTCCTGAGCGAGCCGCAGGCGAGTCGAAGGGCCTCCCCCCAGCGAGCCGCGAGCAAGTCGAAGGGGGCAGAGGTGAGTGCTGTCTCCTTCCCTTCCCTTCTCCACCGCTTGCCGATGGAGAAGGCCTGTCCTGAGTCGTTTCGAAGGTGGGCCGGGGGCGCTTGCGCCCTTCGCACAGCGGAAGGGTGAGGTCGCCCCTTCCCTTCCCTTCTCCTCCCCCGCTCCATCGCTTGCGATGGAGCGGGCCTGTCCTGAGCCGTGCCGAAGGAGGGGCGGGGGCGCTTGCGCCCTTCGCACAGCGGAAGGGTGAGGTTCCCCCTCCCTCCCCTGAGGTTGTCCGGCCCCCGACCCCTCTCTAGCCTGAGCGGGCAGCCAAAGGAGGCGACCCCTGAGCCCCCACCGCGTCACCATCGAGCGCAACCGCCTGCGCTTCGCCGCGGGCCACTTCGCCACCTTCGCCGATGAGATCGAGCCCATCCACGGCCACAACTACGACCTCTTCGTCGAGGTCGAGGGGCCGCTCACCGACGAGTCCTGGGTCGTCGATTTTTCACTCTTGAAGCGCTTGGCCCGGGAGGTCTGCCAAACCCTCGACCACAAGTTTCTGCTCCAGATGCACTCGCGCGTCCTCACCATCCGCGACGACGGCGACCACTACGAGATCCGCTACAAGCAGGAGCCGCCCTACCGCCTCCCCAAGCGCGACTGCGCCCCCTTGCCCATCGACAACACCACCGCCGAGCGCCTGGCGGAGTACGTCGCGGGCCAACTCATCCGCGCCTTGGCCACCGAGGCGCCCCACGCTCTGCTTAGGTTGAAGGTCGGTGTTGAGGAGATGCCGGGGCAGGCCGGCTGGTTCGTCGCCGACCTCGGCGCGGACCCCGAATGACCGCCGCCGCCGCCGACGTCCGCGCCACGGTCCTCGTCCTCTACGACGGCCGCGGCCTCACCCAGGAGCTGGCCACCTCCGTCCTCGACGGCGTCCGCGAGATCCAGGGCGCCGTCGCCTGGGAACGCTCCTTGGAAGAGGCCCAGCACGCCGACCTCCTCGCCTGCGACGCCCTGATCCTCGGCTCGCCCAACTGGAGCGGGATGACCGGCAGGCTCAAGGACTGGATGGACTACTCCGGCGATCTCTGGGAGAGCGGGGAGCTGGCCGGCAAGGTCGGCGCCTGCTTCACCGCCGGCTGGTCCCGCTCCGGCGGCACCGAAGCGACGCTCCTGCAGCTCATCCACCTGCTCATGGCGCACGGCATGGTGATCGTCGGCCTGCCCTGGTCCGACGACATGCGCGAGTCGGGATCCTACTACGGCGCCACCGCCCACGGCGCCGTCCGCGACATCGACCGCCGCCAGGCCCGCGTGTTAGGCAAGCGGGTAGCCCAGATCTCCCTGCGATTGAAACGCCAACCGCTGCCATGAGTGCGGGCCGCGTTCCATCACTCCCTCTTCTTCCCCCTCTCCATCGTTCTCCAACGGAGAGGGGCTGTCCTGAGCCGTGTCGAAGGAGGGCCAGGAGGCGCTTGCGCCCTTCGTTCAGCGGAAGGGTGAGGTCCCTCTCCCGCCCCGTTCGTCCTGAGCGAAGCCTGTCCTGAACTTGTCGAAGGGTCGAAGGAGAACGGGGCGGCCCTGTGATCCGTCCTTCTTCCCCCTCTCCATCCTTCCCTCCTGGGAAGGATGGAGAGGGGGCCAGGGGGTGAGGTTTCTCTTCCCCGCCCTCCGCGACCTCGACGCCAAGTAGCCTGCCGTCGCCCCCTCTCCTCCCCCTCTCCGTCGCTTGCGATGGAGAGGGGGCCGGGGGGTGAGGTTCACGCCCCCGCCGCGCGCGACCCCCGCTGCGCTGTCCCCCACGCTCCGCCCGCGATGGAATAAAACTCCCCCTCTCCGTCGCTTGCGATGGAGAGGGGGCCGGGGGGTGAGGTTTCTCTTCCCCACCCTCCGCCTCAAGCGAACCGCCGGCCTTAGCCCGCCCGCGTGACCACCCGAACCTGCCGCAGCGGATCGACGCTCACCCCGGTGTCACTCTCCTCCGAGGGCGCCGTATCGCCCCCCTTCAGCACGCTCACGATCCGCTCGCGCAACTCCTCCAGCCCCCATCGCTTCTCCGCGGACAGCAGGACCGCGTCGGGCCGTTCCCGCGTGACCTCTTCCGTGAACTCCCGCAAGTCGGCGAACTCCTGCGGCGCGCGCCCCGCCGGGCTCTGTACCTGGTCGACCTTGTTGAGGACCGTCAACCGCGGCCGCGTCTCCAGCCCCAGCTCGGCCAACGTGTTCTCGACGGTCTGGCTCTGCTCCGCCGCGTCGGGATGCGTGATGTCGACAACGTGCAGCAGCAGGTCTGCGTCTTCCAACTCCTCCAGCGTGGCGCGGAACGCCACCACCAGCTGCGTGGGCAACTTCTCGATGAAGCCCACCGTGTCGGTCAACAGCACGGTGCCGCCGTCCGGCAACGGACACCGACGCGTGACCGGGTCCAGCGTCTCGAAGATGCGGTCGTGCGCGCGCACGCCGGCCCGCGTCAGCGCGTTCATCAGCGTGCTCTTCCCCGCGTTCGTGTACCCCACCAGCGCCACGACCGCGATGCCGGCCCGCTGCCGCCGGCGACGGTACTGGCTCCGGTGCTGCCGCACCTGCCCGATCTGCTGCTTGAGGCGCTTGATCTGCTGGCGCACCAGCCGGCGGTCCGTCTCCAACTGCGTTTCGCCCGGTCCTCGCGCGCCGATCGCGCCTTCCATCCGCTCCAAGTGGGACCACTGCCCGGCCAGGCGCGGCAAGAGGTACTCGTGCTGCGCCAGCGCCACTTGCAATGCGCCCTCTCGCGTATGGGCGCGCTGGGCGAAGATGTCCAAGATCAGCGCTGTGCGATCGATCACTTTGACCGCGAGCGCTCGTTCCAATGTGTGCTGCTGCGCCGGTGTCAGTTCATCGTCGAAGAGCGCCAGTGTGTAGCCCAACTCTTCGCGTAGCTGTACCAACTCCTGCAATTTCCCCTTGCCGACGTACGAGTGCACGTCGGGATGCTTCAGCCGTTGGCTCACGCGGGCTAGCGGCCGCGCGCCGGCGCTGACCGCCAGCATCGACAGTTCGTCGAGCGATGAGTTGACGTTCCAGTGCTGTGTTCGGGCGCTGTCGACGGCGACCAGAATGGCGCGCTCCGCTGGGGGAGCGGTGGTGTGCAGCGGTTTGTCCTTCGTCGCTCGGGTGATCGGGTTCTCCTCCGCGCTCGGTGCCAGAGTACCGGATTGGCCCTAGCCCGTGGTCCATTGGGCGATGCGCTGCAGGCCGGTTTCCAACTGATCGTCCGGCGTCGTGAGCGAGAGTCGCACGTACCCTTCGCCGGACTCGCCGTAGCCGTTGCCGGGTGTCACCACTACCGCCTGCTCTTCCAGCAGCCGTGTGGCGAATTCGACGCTGCTCAAGCCGTCGGGAACCCGCGCCCACACGTACAACCCGGCCTTTGGCATCTGCACGCGCAGCCCGATGCCGCGCAGCGCCTCCACTACTCGATCGCGTCGCCTCTGCAAGATCGCGTTGCTTTCGGCTATCACAGTTTGATCGCCGCTCAAGGCGGCGATCGCCATCCGTTGGATCGCCTGGGGGATGCCGCTATCGATGTTGGATTTCACTCGCATCAGGGCGTTGATGATGTCTCGATTACCGACCGCCATGCCAATCCGCCAACCCGTCATGTTGTAGGACTTACTCAACGAGTGGAACTCAATCCCTGTCTCTCGCGCCCCTTCCGCTTGCAGGAAGGAGGGCGGTCGGTAGCCGTCGTACGCTACCTCGCTGTAGGCGTTGTCGTGGCAGATCACCAGGTTGTGACGCCGCGCGAACGCGACCGCCTCGTCGTAGAATTCCCGCGGCGCCACGGCGCCGGTGGGGTTGTTGGGATAGTTCAGCCACAGGATCGTGGCGCGGTCCAGCACGTCCCGGGGAATCGCGGCGAAGTCCGGCAGCCAGTCGTTCTCTTCCCGCAGCGGCAGGAAATGCGACGTGCCTCCCGCAAACATGGTGCCGATGGCGTACACCGGATAGCCGGGATCCGGTACCAGCGCCACCTGCCCGGGGTCGACGAAGCACAGCGCGATATGCGCGATCCCTTCCTTCGCCCCGATCAACGGCAGGATTTCGTCGTTCGGGTCCAGGCGAACCCCGAAGCGCTGCGCATACCAATCTGCGATCGCCGCACGCAGCTCGGGTAATCCGTCGGACTCTGGGTAGCGATGGTTCTGCGGATCGTCGCTGGCGGCGTGGAGCGCCTGCAGGATCGGCGTCGGCGTCGGCCGGTCCGGATCGCCGATCCCGAAGCTGATGACGTCGATCCCTTGCGCGCGCTTCGCCGCGATCTTCTTGCTGATCTCGACGAACAGGTACGGCGGCAGCGACTCAACACGCTTGGCGACCTGCATGACGCCCTCTCTTCGCTACCAGCCCGGATCGCGCAGTCTCGGGGAATGGATGGACGAGCAGACGCCGTGCAAGCCGTTTACCACGTGCCCCAAATCTTGCCCACTTTGAAGTAGCGCTGAGCCTTGTCCCGATGGGCGCGGCGGATCTCTTCGATGTCGACGGGGCGGCGGTAGCGCAACCGCTCTCCAACCCGCTTGAATCCGTAGGGACCGAAGTACGGCTCGCTCGTCTGTTCCTCCGGCGTCTCGATCGTCAGCGCGCGGCGATTGTCCTCGCGGCCGTGGATGATGGCTGCCCGCAGCAACGCTCCCCCGGCGTCGTGCGCTCCGAGGTCTGGGTCGATGATGAAGTGGTCGCCCCGAAGCCCTCGTTTCTCCGCATCCACGATCCGCAAGTAGCCGGCTGGCTTCCCTTCGATCTCCGCCAGGCCGAGCCAGCGCGCATCTTCGATGAACCCCGCGGGCAGCGGCGGCGCGATCGATCGCTCGCCTCGGACCGACCCGTCCAGCTGCATGACGGTCGTCGCATCCGCGGCCGTCGCCTTCCGCACCGTGGCGTTCGCGGCCTCGTCTCGCAGCGGTGCCTCCCGTATGTCGCGGCAACGCATCAGCGACCACGGCTCTGGCTCGGCGAAGTCGGCGCCCAGAAGGACGAGGTGGACAATGTGGCGGTGCCCATGGTCGTGGTCCATCACCATCGTGTTGCAGGCTGTCTCTTCTGACGCCAGTTCAGCAAGGTCCGTAACCAAGGCGCCCAGTGACACCTCTGCAGCGCGCAGATCGTTGAAGTGGTAGTAGAGGCGCAACTCTCGCCCGTAGGGCGCTCCCAGTAGGTAGCCCTCTTCCGTCTGTGCGGCGATGACGGTCGGATCCTCGATCAGGGCCTCGTAATCGACGCCGCTGAGATTGCGATAGTGCAACTCGCTTTCCTGGAGCGTCCGATGCAATTCGCGGACCAGTCCCGGGCTGCGGTCCTGCACAAAGCTCGAGCTGTCAGGAATAACCATCGATGCTCCACTCACCTTCAAAGACGTAGGCTGCCGGCCCTTCCAGGTACACCGGACCCTCCGCGTCCCACTCCAGCTCCAGATCGCCACCCGGCAGCGACACGGTGGCCCGCTGCCCTGCGAGGCCGTGCAGCCGTGCGGCGACAATCGCCGCGGATGCGCCCGAGCCGCAGGCCAGCGTCAATCCCACACCGCGCTCCCATACGCGCACGCGCAAGTGCTGCGGCGACTCGACGTTCACGACCTCGAAGTTGGTCCGTTGCGGGAATCGATCGTGACGCTCCATCAGCGGACCCAGACGCGCCAAATCGATCTGGTCCACCGGCCTATCCGTGATGTGCACCGCGTGAGGGTTGCCCATGGACAGACACGTCACCCGGATCTCGCTGCCATCGATCGCAATCGGCAAGTCTTTGACGGGCCCGGGACCCTCCGCCACGACGGGGATCTCCGCCGGCGCGAACCGCGGCGCGCCCATCGCCAGACGGACTCGTTCGATCGCACCTGTCCCCTCCGCACGCGCGGTGACCGTCGCGGAAAGAACGCCGGCGCCGGTCTCGATCGCCAGCCCCTCGTCGGACGGCGACGCTCCGCCCCGCTCGATAGCCCACTTCGCTACACAGCGCAGGCCGTTCCCGCACATCTCGGCTTCGGAGCCGTCGGCGTTGAACAGTCGCATCCGGATGATCGCTTTCTCGGAATTCTCCATCACCAGCACGCCGTCCGCGCCGATCCCGAAGTGGCGGTCGCACATCGGCGGCGCCAAACGGGCCCAATCCGCCCGCTGGGCTCGTGCGTCGATCAGCACGAAATCGTTGCCCGCGCCTTCCATTTTGGTAAACGGGATTGGCATCGCCCTCTGATTGTACGGACCCGAGCACGATTGTCGATGTCGCTCCAGGGTTGGCGCTACGGATCTCCCACGAGCGCCCGCGCCTCCTCGACCCGTGACAGCCACTGGATGCGCGGGTCGTCGAGCCGGAACCAGGCCAGTTGGCGCCGGACCAATTTCCGGGTGGCGGCCTTCACGGCTTTGACGGTTTCCTCCTGCGTCATCTCACCGGCCAGGTGTCGCACGACCTCCCGATAGCCGATGCCCGCTAGCCCGGGAGCGTCTCGCGGCACGCCGGCGGTCAGGAGCGCCCGCACCTCCTCGACGAGTCCGAGCGCGAACATCGTCTCGACCCGCTTCTCCACACGAACATCTATCTCGGTGCGGTCCAGGAGCGGCGCCACGATCACTGCGGGCAGTGGCGCCCGCTCGTCGTGCCAGGAAGAGATCGGCCGGCCGGTCTTGCGGTACACCTCCAGGGCGCGGACCACGCGACGGATGTTCGTGGAGTCGATGCGCGTTGCCGCCACAGGATCGACGGCGGTCAGTTCGGCGTGCAGGGCCGCTGCCCCGTGGCGCGCGGCCTGCTCCGTCAGCTCCGCACGCAGTGTCATGTCCGGCTCCACTTCTGGCGCCGACCAGCCCTCCAACAGCGCTCGCACGTACTGGCCGGTGCCCCCCACTAGCACGGGCCGGCGGCCCCGCCCACGAACGTCGGCGATCGCTGCGCGCGCCTCGCGCAAAAAGCGCACGAGGTGGTAGCGCTCGCGCGGATCAACATGGTCGATGAGGTGGTGCCGGACCCGCGCCCGATCTTCCGCGCTCGGCTTGGCCGTGCCGATGTCGAGGCCGCGGTACACCTGCTGGCTATCGGCCCCGATGATCTCGCCGCCACCCGCCTCGGCGATCGCCAGACCCCAGACGCTCTTGCCGGACGCCGTCGGCCCCACGACGGCGATCAACGGTGGTTCTGCCTCAGCCATGGCCTTGCGAACGATCCGGAGGCTAACTGCTCTTGGCGGCGGCAATGGCGCGCGTGATCGCGGTGAACTGTTCTGCGTCTAGAGACGCACCCCCGACCAATGCTCCGTCGATATCCGGCTGCGCCACGAACTCGGCGATGTTTTCCGCTTTCACCGATCCGCCGTAGAGAATGCGCGCCGTCTCCGCTATCTCGGGACTCTGGAGTTCCGCCAACAGGTCGCGGATCAACGCGCTGGCCTGCTGCGCCACTTCTCCCGTCGCGGGGATGCCCGTGCCGATCGCCCACGTCGGTTCGTAAGCGACCACGAAGCCCGGAGGAAGTTCGAGACCATCGAGTCCGTCGTGCAGCTGCCGGCGCAACACCGCCTCGGTGCGCTCGGCTTCCCGCTCTGTCCGTTGCTCACCCACGCAGAGAATCGGCTTCAGACCGTGGCTCTGCGCGGCGCGCACTTTCGCGTTGACGCTTCGGTCGTCCTCGCAAAAATACTGCCGGCGTTCCGAGTGCCCGATGATCACCCAGTCGGCCACTTCGGCCAGTTGCCGTGGACTGACCTCGCCCGTGAACGCGCCCTGCTCTTCGAAGTGCATGTTCTGGCCCGCGATCCCCACTCCTGAACCGATGAAGCGATCCGCCACACGTGCCAGCTGCAGGTAAGCCGGCGCCAGCACCACTTCCACGCCTGCGATCGCATCAATCCCGCGCAGCCCTTCGCAGAGCGCGTCGGCTTCGGCGTTCGTGGCGTGCATCTTCCAGTTTCCGGCGCTCACTGGGGTCCGTGCGGGCATGAGACTCCGTTCAGGCCCCGTACTTCGCCAACCGGCCTGCGTGCGCCATGGCCAGTGGTAGGACCTCTTGCGCCGGGAAGACCCCCAACGAGCCTCGGGCGCAGCACTCTTCGTCAAACGTGGCCTGCGCATGACGGCGCACGGTCTGCGACCGCAGCAGGAACGGCACCGGATGCCACGAGTGCGCCGCCATCACTGCCGGCGTCGAGTGGTCGCCCGTCACGATCAGGACGTCCGGATTCAGATCCATCAACGCCGGGATCTGCGCGTCGACCTCCTCGATCCGGGCCACCTTCCCGGGGAAATCGCCGTCTTCACCCGCGGAGTCGGTGTACTTGTAGTGCACGAAGAAGAAATCGTAACCGTCCCAGTGCTCGTGTACGGACGCGATCTGTTCCGAAAGCGTTTCCCCGGCGGGAATGGCGGTCATCCCGGCTAGCTTCGCGAGTCCGCGGTACATGGGGTAAATCGAGCAGCCCGCCGCTTGCAGGCTCCAGACGTCTGCCAGTTGCGGCAACTCGGGCGTCTTGGCGAAGCCCCGGAGCAACACTCCGTTGGCCGGCGCTGCGTCCGCCAGCCGTTCGGCCGCCGCCTCTGTGAAACGGTTGACAGCCCCGGAGGTTGGCTCGCCTGCTACGTCGCTCGCCCGGCTGCGGAGCGGCGGCACGCCCGTTCGTTGAGGATCGGTCGCGCTGAGGGATTCGCCCAGGCCTTCGCCACGCAAGACCAGCACAAACCGATGCTCACGCACCGGCTCCACGAACAACTCGATCTCGGCTCCAATGTCGATCCCGCGCAGCCGCTCCACCAGCACTCCCGATCGCTCGGTGCTGATGCGTCCAGCCCGGCGGTCGCTGATCGTGCCATCCGCTGCGATCGTGCAGAAATTCCCCCGCGCGGCGATGTCGCTCGGGCGCACGTCGAAGTCGATGCCTACTGCCTCCAGCATCCCTCGCCCCACTTGGTACCGCAGCGGGTCATAGCCAAAGAGCGCAAGGTGGCCGGGACCAGAACCCGGAGTGATGCTCACGCTCACCGGCTGCGTTAATCCCAACGCACTCTCTGCGGCCAGACGGTCCAGGTTCGGGCTGGTGGCGCTCTGCAATTCGGTGAGGCCTGTATCGGAATGCGGCAACCCACCCAGGCCGTCCAGCACCAGCAGGACGATCTTGCTCTCCGCTGGCCGCGATAGCGTGCGAGCGAGATCGAGGTCCATCCGTCAGACTCGGCTTCCCCTACGCACGATCTGGCAGGACCGCCAAGCCGGGCAGGCTGCGCCCCTCTAGGAACTCCAGCGCTGCGCCGCCGCCGGTGCTGATGTGACTGATCTGCTCCGCCACGCCGGCCTGGCGCACGGCCTGCACGGTCTCCCCGCCACAGACGATGCTTTCGGCGGGCAACTCCGCGATCAGCCGCGCGATCGCCATCGTGCCACCCGCGAAGGCTGGAGTCTCGAAGAGGCCCAGCGGTCCGTTCCAGACCACCACGGTCGCGGAGCGCAACGCATCGGCGAAGCGCTCGATCGTCGCCGGGCCGATATCCAGGATCCGCCAGCCCGCCGGGACCTCCTCCTCTCCGAAGACCACCGGCCGGGCCTGTGGCGGTCCCTCCGGCGCTTGGGCGATCACGCCGTCTATCGGCAGCTCGACGACGCAGCCCCGCCGCTCCGCTTCAGCGAGCACGGCCCCAGCCTCCTCCACCAGTTCCGGCTCCGCCAGCGATGCGCCGATGCCTACACCGCGCGCCAGCAGGAACGTATGCGCCATGGCTCCGCCGATACACAGAACGTCGATGCGCTCCACGAGGTGGCGCAAGAGCGCCAGTTTGTCGCTGATCTTCGCGCCGCCGCTGATGACCGCCCGCGTTCCGGCGTCGGTCCGGAACACCGCGCCGAGCCGCTCGACTTCGTCCTCCAAGAGTAGCCCGGCCACCGAACCGAGGAAGTGCGCCACCCCCTCCGTCGAGGCGTGCGCTCGGTGCGACGCCCCGAAGGCATCGTTCACGAAGAAGTCGCCCAACTGTGCCAGGCTCCAGGCAAACTCGCGATCGTTCGCCTCTTCCTCGGGACGGAAGCGCAGGTTCTCTAGCAGCAGCAACTCCCCACGGCCCAGTTTGCGGGCTTGCTTCTCAATCGGTCGCCCGACGCAGTCGCTCGCACATTTCACCGGACGCTCCAGCACCTCTTGGAGCCGCGCTCCCACCGGCGCCATGCGCAACTCTTCACGCACCTGTCCCTGCGGCCGGCCCAGATGGGAGCAGACCACAACGGAGGCCCCCGCGTCGAGCAGATAGCGAAGGGTGGGAATCGACGCGCGGATACGAGTGTCGTCTGCCACGACGCCATTCTGCAGAGGGACGTTGAAATCGACCCGTACGAGCGCGCGTTTCCCCTGGACCTCAATGTCACGAACGGTGAGCTTGGACATCGGATGCAATGATCGGTTCCGGCCCTCGGTGGCCCTCGCTCCGGCTGGCGTCTAGGGCATCGATCTTCGCCACGCGTCGCGCGTGTCGCCCCCCTTGGAACTCCCCCTCCAGGAAGGCGCCCAACACCTCCAGCGCAACGTGCGACCCGATCGCATGGGCGCCCAGCGCCAGGACGTTGGCGTTGGTGTGCTCGCGGGAGCGACGCGCACTCCAGGGATCGCCACACAGCGCGGCACGGACGCCCGCTACTTTGTTGGCCGTGATACTCACGCCCACGCCATTGCTGCACACCACCACGCCGAGATCGGCCTCGTCTGCGGCAATCGAGCGCGCCAGCGGAATCACGATATCGGGGTAGTCGACGGACTCTTCGCCGTCCGTCCCGAAATCGACGAGGTCGTACCCCTCGCCTTCGAGAAATGCCTTCAAGAACATTTTCAGCGGGTAGCCTGCGTGGTCGCTGCCTATGGCGATGCGCACCGTGGCCCCCCTCTAGGCCCCAGGCGCGCCACGTGCGGCGACGCCCTGCGCGTTACGCGCCGTTCCGGACCCGTGGATCCCCGGCGAGAATGGCTCGGATCTGCTCCTCGCCCACGATGCCTCCGCGCACGATCTGCGGCTCGACACCCGTGCAGTCGAGGATAGTCGACGGCTGGCCTCGCGGTGTCACGTCCCCCGGCGGCAAGATTTCCACTTCGTCGCCGAACGTTTCCACAACGGCCTCGGGCGTCGCCGCCGCGGGGCGCCCATGACGGTTCGCGCTCGTCCCCGTGATGGGCTCTGCCACCGCTGTCAGCAGCGCTCGCGCCATCGGGTGATCGGGGATACGTACCGCCACGCTCTCACCCGGCACGGCCAGAGAGTGCCAGTCTGCGTTCCGTCGCAACACCAGCGTGAGGCCGCCCGGCCAGATCGTGTCGACAAGAGACCGCACATCCTCACTCACATGAGTGGCAACGGTGTCGAGCCAGCTTTGGTCCGGGATGAAGATTGGTAGCGCTTGGTCGTCGGAGCGGTGTTTAAGGGCAAACAGCCGCATGATAGCGGCGCCGTGGCTGGCCAAGGCGGCGAGACCGTACTGCGTGTCCGTGGGGACGGCAACGATGCCGCCCTCCCGCAACACTCGCGCTGCTTGCTCAATCGCTTCCGGTTCCGCTTGCATCTGTACGCTCGCCACGTCGGATCGTCCTGTTAGGACAAGTGTTCTTGACCCGAGTATACGCCTGCGATACCGTGCATTCTACTGGAGGCAAGAGGCGCATTGGCGCAGTCCCGTACTACCACGCCCGCGCCCCGCATCCGCACTACTGACGACCTGGAAGTCTCCGGGTATCTGGAGCGTGCCCGCGGCAAGCAGGCCGATCGCCCCGCACCGGGCGAGCCGCCCCAGCCGGCGCGCGAGACGATCGTCATCCTCGACTTCGGCTCGCAAACCAGCATGCTGATCGCTCGTCGCATCCGCGAGCTCGATGTCTACTGCGAGCTCGTCCCTCATACCGCGACCTGGGACCAAATCGAAGCGCTAAACCCAAAGGGCTTCATCCTTTCGGGCGGTCCCGCTTCCGTCTACGCGGACAACGCCCCACGAGCCCCGGCCTACATCTACGAGAGCGGGCTGCCCGTGTTGGGGATCTGCTACGGCATGCAACTCATCGTCGATCAACTGGGTGGTCGAGTGGTGCCCGCACCGGCGCGCGAGTTCGGCCATGCGGTGATCCACCGCAGCGAGCCGGATTCCGCCCTGTTCGATGGCCTGCCGGATGCGCTACCCGTGTGGATGAGCCACGCCGACCGTATCGCGGAGCTGCCTCCCGGCTTTCGCGCGCTGGCGTCCAGTGAATCGTCGCCCGTAGCCGTGATCGGCAACGACGCGAGTATCTACGGCCTCCAGTTTCATCCCGAGGTGGTACACACCCGCGACGGCGCACGCCTGCTGGAGAACTTCGTCCGCGGCGTCTGTGAGTGCCGTGGTGACTGGACTGCGGGCAACGTCATCGACCAGAGCCTGCGCCTGATCCGGGACCAGGTGGGGGATGAGCGCGTGATCTGCGCGCTCAGCGGCGGCGTGGATTCGGCGGTGGCGGCCGCGCTCGTGCACCGCGCCGTGGGCCAAAAACTGACCTGCATCTTCGTGGACAACGGGCTCATGCGCCGTGAGGAACCGGAGCGGGTGGTCAACACTTTCCGCCGGCACCTTCAGATCGATCTCCGTCACGTCGACGCCGGCGATCGTTTCCTCACAGCGCTCACGGGCGTCACCGACCCAGAGACCAAGCGCAAGCGAGTGGGTGAGACGTTTATCGCCGTGTTCGAGGAAGTCGCGCGAGACCTGGGCTCCGTCGGCTCCATGGTCCAAGGGACCACCTATCCGGACGTGGTGGAGAGCGGGCCGGATGGGGCCGTGACGGCCACCATCAAGACGCACCACAACGTCGGAGGGCTGCCGGAGAAGATGGCGTTCCGCTTGATCGAGCCGCTGCGCTACCTCTTCAAGGATGAAGTGCGGCGCGTCGGTCAGGCGCTGGGGCTGCCGGACGAGATCGTGAACCGCCAGCCTTTCCCAGGGCCGGGTCTGGCCATCCGCATCATCGGCGAGGTGACCCGTGAGAAGCTCGATATCCTTCGCGGCGCCGACTGGGTCGTGATGGACGAGATCAAGGCCGCCGGCTTGTACAACGAGCTCTGGCAGTCGTTTGCAATCTTGACGGACACCCGCTCGGTAGGGGTCCAGGGCGATGTGCGGACGTACGGCTACGTGGTCGCGCTGCGAGCCGTCACCGCCGAGGACGCAATGACGGCGGACTGGGCCCGTCTCCCGTATGACGTGCTTGCGCGCATCGCCAACCGGATCGTCAATGAGGTGCCACAGGTAAATCGCGTCGTGCTGGACATTACCTCCAAGCCCCCCGGCACCATCGAGTGGGAGTAAGGGGGCGAGGGGAACCGCGCCATGATCATCACCATCTGCGCCAGCATGACGCTCGCTCGCCGCATCCGAGAGGTCCAGCGCGACCTTGAAAAACTAGGCCACACGGTCCTCGTGCCGGTGGAAGTCGAGGAGTTCGACTACCAGCAGGCCACCACCGCCGAACGCGCGGAGCTGAAGCGCAACTTCGATCTCATCCGCGAACACTGGCGCAAGATTCAAAAGTCCGACGCGATCCTTGTCCTCAACGAGACGGCCAAGGAGATCGAGCACTACATCGGCGGGAACTCCTTCCTGGAGATGGGCTTCGCCCATATCCTCGGCTTGCCGATCTATCTCATGCACCATGTACCCGAGATGCCCTACGCCAGCGAGATGGACGCCATGGATCCGGTCGTGATCGAGGGCGACCTCCGCAAGATCCCGCCGCGGATCGAAGCCGCAGCCACGGACGCACGCCCATGAGGGTCCTCCTGATTGGCGCTGGCGGCCGCGAGCACGCCATCGCCTGGACGCTCTCGCAAAGCCCCCGGCTGGAGCAGCTCTACTGCGCTCCCGGCAACGCCGGCACCGGACTCCTCGGAGTGAACCTGCCGCTCCAAGTCCAAGACCAAAGCGCCGTCGTCTCGGCGGCTATCTCGCATCGCATTGACCTCGTCGTCGTAGGGCCGGAAGTGCCCCTCGCCGCCGGCCTGGTCGATGCGCTCGAGGCGCGCGACATCCCGGCCTTCGGACCGAGCCGCGCCGCCGCCGAGATCGAAGCGTCCAAGCGCTTCGCCAAGTCGTTGATGACGTCTGCCGGAGTGGCGCACGCGCCCGGCGCCGCGTTCTGCATCGCCACCGAGGCGCACGCCTATGTCGATTCGTTTGACCGTCCACCGGTCATCAAAGCCGACGGGCTCGCGGCTGGAAAGGGCGTGGTCGTCCCGGCGACGGCGGAGGAGGCGCACGCGGCCGTGGCGGCTATGCTGGGCGGCCGGTTCGGCGCCGCCTCGGAAACCGTGCTGATCGAGGAGCGGCTCTGCGGCCTCGAAGCCAGCGCGATGGCCTTCGTCGACGGCGAACACATCGCCCCGATGCCGCTCTCCTGCGACTACAAGCGCGCGGAGGACGGTGACCGTGGAGCCAACACCGGCGGCATGGGCGCCTACACCCCGCCCGGCTTCATGCCGGCGAACGCCGCACCGGCCATCTTCTCCTCGGTGCATGCGCCGGCCGTGGCGGCGCTGAGCAAGGGGGGTCGCCGCTTCCGTGGAGTGCTCTACGCAGGGTTGATGGTCGCGGAAGGCTCCGTCTCGGTTCTGGAGTTCAACTGCCGCCTCGGAGACCCGGAGACGCAGGTGGTGCTCCCCCGCCTCAAGAGCGACCTCCTGGACGTCCTCGATGCGTGCGTCGATGGCCGCCTGGACCAGCAACACGTCGAGTGGCGAGACGACGCCACCGTTGGCGTGGTGCTCGCGAGCGGCGGCTACCCGGGCGAATACGAGACCGGCAAGCGGATCGCCGGCCTCGACTCGGTGGACGCCGATGTGAACGTCTTTCACGCGGGCACGAAGAAGGATGCGGACGGCACAGTCATCACCGACGGCGGCCGTGTCTTGACCGTTGTCGCCCAAGCTCCGACCCTGGCCGAGGCCCGTGAGCGCGCTTACGCCAACGCGGAGCGCATCCAGTTCCAGGGCCGGAGTTTCCGCCAAGACATCGCCCTGCGCGAGCTGTAGGGCCACCGGAGCGTCATCATGCCGCCGCTGGTCGCCATCCTCATGGGCAGCGAGTCGGACCGGGCGGTGATGGAAAAAACCTCCGAGATCCTGGACGACTTCGGCGTCGAGCACAGCACCCACGTGCTCTCCGCGCACCGCGCACCGGATGCGCTCCGCGAATTCGCGTCCACGGCGGTCGAGCGGGGCTACGAGGTGATCATTGCCGCGGCCGGCGGGGCCGCGGCCCTCCCCGGTGCGGTGAAGTCGCACTCACCGCTGCCGGTCATCGGCGTGCCCCTCTCATCGAGTGACCTCCGCGGCATGGATGCGCTGCTCAGCATGGTGCAGATGCCGCCGGGCGTCCCGGTCGCCACCGTCTCGGTCGGCTCATGGGGCGCCCGCAACGCCGCCTATCTCGCCGTGGAGATCTTGGCCCTCCATCACGAATCGATCCGCGAGCGCTACGCGCAATTTCGCCGCCGCCAGTCCGGCGGTGGCTGATTGGAGGATGCTGTGGCCAAAGCGACCCTGCAAGCCCATGATGCCGTCCGCGCGGTCCAGATGGTGGATCGCGTCACGCGCCGCACGCTGAACAGCGGCGACCGCACAACGCTCTCCGAAGTTACGCTGCTGAAGGGTGGCGTGGTCCCGGAGCACGACCACCCGCACGAGCAGACCGGCTACTTGGTCTCCGGGAGGCTGCTCTTTGAGATGCCCGGGTTGCGTCGCGAGCTCGAGCCCGGCGATTCTTGGTTGATCCCCGGCGGCGTGCCACACAAGGTGACGGCGCTGGAGGACTCCATCGCCGTTGACATCTTTTCGCCGGTCCGGGAGGAGTACCTAGACCGATGACCTTCCGGGCGCGGCGGTTCCTGCTGGAGGTTCGCGCGTGATCCCCCGCTACTCACGGCCTGAGATGGCTGCGATCTGGTCGGACCAGGCGAAATACGAACTCTGGCTCCAGGTGGAGGTGGCGGCCGTCGGCGCCTGGGTGCAGGAAGGCGTTGTGCCCCGCGCCGACGCCGACGCAATCGCCGCCAAGGCCGCCTTCAAGCTTGAGGATGTCGAGCGCTACCAGGCCGAGACCCACCATGACGTCACCGCATTCCTGCGCTCCGTCAACGATCACCTCGGCCCGGAGGGACGCTGGGTCCACCACGGCCTGACGTCGTCCGATGTGTGGGATACGGCCACGGCCCTCCAGCTCCGCGACGCCGCCACGTTGATCGAGGCCGATCTCGCGCACCTGCACATGCTGCTGGTCGGGCAGGCGCGGGCCTTCAAGCAAACCCTCATGGTGGGGCGAACGCACGGCGTCCACGCCGAGCCCACCACCCTGGGCCTGAAACTCGCCGTCTGGGTCGATGAGCTGCGCCGCCATCAGACGCGCCTCGCCGAAGCCAAGCGCATGATCGCCGTCGGGAAGCTCAGCGGCGCCGTGGGCACGCACGCGACCGTGCCGCCCTCCGTCGAGGAGCGGGTCTGCGCGGAGTTGGAGCTGACGCCGGAGGCGGCCTCGAACCAGATCGTCCAGCGCGACCGGCATGCGCAGTTCGTGAGTACGTTGGCATTGATCGGCGCATCGCTGGAGAAGTTCGCGCTGGAGATCCGGCACCTTCAGCGCACCGAGGTGCGCGAGGTGGAGGAGCCATTCCTTCCGGGCCAGACCGGCTCATCGGCCATGCCCCACAAGCGCAACCCGGAGAAATGCGAACGGATCTGCGGCTTGGCCCGGGTGCTGCGCGGCTACAGCACTAGCGCGTTGGAGAACGTGGCCCTCTGGCACGAGCGTGACATCAGCCACTCCAGCAGCGAGCGGATCATCCTCCCCGATGCCTGCATCCTGCTGGACTACATGCTGGACCTCTTCGCCTGGATTATGGAACGGCTCGCAATCTATCCAGACCGGATGCGCGAGAATCTGGAGAGCACGGGCGGGCTGGTGTACTCGCAACGAGTGATGCTGGCTTTGGTGGAGGCGGGAATGCCCAGGGATGAGGCCTACGGCATCGTCCAGCAGCACGCCATGACCGCCTGGAAGACCACGACCCCCTTCTTCGACCTCATACTCGTCGACCCCAAGATCCAGCAGGCCATCTCCGAGGATGATCTGCGCGAGTGCTTCAACCCCAATTACTACCTCCGCCACATCGACGCGACGTTCAAGCGCTTGGGGATCTAGAGGGCCGGTGGACGTCTTGTTGCAGTCCGATCTTCCCTTGCCCAAGCGACAGGGCAAGGTCCGCGACGTCTACGACCTTGACGACCGTCTCCTCATCGTCACCACGGACCGGATCTCGGCCTTTGACGTCGTGCTGCCCAACGGAATCCCGGACAAGGGCCGCGTCTTGACGCAGATGTCCGCCTTCTGGTTCGCGATGACGGAGCAGGTCGTACCCAACCACATGATCCGCGTCATCGACTCCACGCTGAACCCGGACATCCCTGTGCCTCTGGGTCCGGAGTACATCGGCCGCGCCATGCTGGTGCGCAAGGCGGAACCGGTAATGCTG
Source organism: Dehalococcoidia bacterium (assembly GCA_963663235.2). Classification (GTDB taxonomy): domain Bacteria; phylum Chloroflexota; class Dehalococcoidia; order Bin125; family Bin125. The sequence continues at coordinate 110,925 of CAXXNO010000006.1, read as the reverse complement.
GAGGCCATCGTCCGCGGCGCGCTGTCGGGCAGCGGTTGGCTGGAGTATCAGGAGACGGGCCGAATCTGCGGCATCGCGCTTCCGCCCGGCTTGCGCGAGTCCGACCCCTTGCCCGAGCCAATCTTCACCCCCTCGACGAAGGCTGAAACCGGCCACGACGAGAACATCACCTACGAGCAGGCTGAGGCGATTGTGGGAGAGCACATCGCTAATGTCGTGAAGCTGCGCTCCCTCGCTCTGTACACCTACGGCGCAGAGCGAGCCCGGCAGCGCGGCTTCATCATCGCCGACACCAAGTTCGAGTTCGGCCTGCTTCCCGGCGAAGACGCCGAGCCGGAGCCGATCCTCATCGATGAGGCCATGACGCCGGATTCGTCGCGATTCTGGGATCTGGACACCTACAAGCCGGGCGGGCCCCAACCCTCCTACGACAAGCAGCCGCTGCGCGACTGGCTCACGGCCAGCGGCTGGAACAAGCAACCTCCAGGGCCGCAGTTGCCGCCCGACGTGGTGAGCGACGTCCAGCATCGCTACCGGGAGGCGTTCCGACGGATCACCGGGCGTGAGTTGCTCAGCCCTCCGGCGCAAGAGCGATGAAGTTCAAAGCCGACATCTTCGTCACCCTCAAGCGCACGGTCAACGACCCGCAAGGGCTGACGATCAAGATGGGCCTGGCCGACCTCGGCTTCGACCGTGTGACCGACCTGCGTGCCGGCAAGTACATCGAGATCTGGCTGGACGCGCCCGATCAGGCCACGGCCGAGCGCCAAGCCGACGCCATGTGCGACAAGCTCCTCGCCAACCCGGTGATCGAGGACTACCGCTACACCGTCCACCCCGCAGAAGAGGCCAAACCCGGCGGCACCTAACGCCCGGCGCCTCTTCCCCCTCTCCATCGCTTGCCGATGGAGAGGGCCTGTCCTGAGCTTGTCGAAGGGGGCCAGGGGGTGAGGTCGAGGACTACCGCTACACGGTCGCGGCCGTGGCGGAATCGCCTACGTCGTAAGCGTGCCTTTGGTGCTTGGCACAGTGCCCGCCGCGCGAGCATCCAGGGCCACCGCGTCCCGCAGCGCCCGAGCCAGCGCCTTGAAGGCAGCCTCGGCGATGTGGTGATCGTTCTCGCCGGCCAGCGAGCGCACGTGCAGCGTCAGCCGGCCCGCCTGCGCGATCGACTCCAGCAGATGACTAACGAGTTGCGTCGGCAGTTGCCCCATCGTGTCACCGGGGAATCGTAGGTCGATAGCCGCGTGGGCCCGGCCGCTGAGGTCCACCGCCACCTGCACCAGCGCTTCGTCGAGCGGCACGAGCGCGCTTGCCATCCGCGCGATTCCGGCGCGATCGCCGAGCGCTTCGTCGAGCGCCTTCCCCAGCGTCAGCCCGACGTCCTCCACCGTGTGGTGCGCGTCGCGATCGAGGTCTCCCGTCGCTCGCAGGGTCAGGTCGAAGGCGCCGTGACGCGCCAGTTGCTCGATCAGGTGGTCGAGCATCCCGACCCCGGTCTCAACTTCGTAGCGCCCCGATCCGTCGAGGTTCAGCGCGACGTCGATTTCAGTCTCTCGCGTGGTGCGGTGGATGGTGCTCTCGCGCATGACCTGCTCCGCCCCCGCCGGGGACTCCCAATTTCGCGACACACTCATCGTCGCAGGCAGGAGGGAATCGCGCTAGACGATTCCGAGATCGGCGGCGGCCTGCTCTAAGCGCTCCAGGAGAGCCACCGTCTGATCGGGACGAGGGACGGAGATGCGCACGCAGTTGCGCAGACGCGGGGTGGAGAAGTAGCGCACAGAGACGCCCCGTCGTCCCAGTGCCTCCCTGAACGCCAAGCCGTCCACTCCGCGAACCTCACAAAGGATGAAGTTCGCCTCCGACGGATAGGGCCGGAGCCACGGCAGGTCGCGCAGTCGCTCCAGTAGCCGGTCCCGTTCCTGCACGATCACACGGACCCGCTGATCCAGTGTCGATCGATCCGCCAGCGACGCCAGCACGGCTGCTTCCGCCGCCACGTTGACGTTGTACGGCTGCTTGATCTTCAGCAACACCTCTGCCACGTGCTCTGGGAAGACTCCGAAGCCCACGCGGAGCCCCGCGAGCCCCGCCCACTTGCTGAACGTGCGCAGCACCATCAGCCCCGGCTGCCGCTCGGTCCACGACACTGCCGACCGGCCCCTGAACTCCGCGTATGCCTCGTCGAGCAGGACCGGGACTCCGATGGCCAGCAGTGCCTGCAAGTTGCTGTCCGGGAGCCCGTTGCCCGTGGGGTTGTTAGGCGACGCTACGATGATCAGCGCCGTCTCGGGCGTCACGGCCGCCCGCACCCCGTCGATGTCGATCCCGAAGTCGTCGCCTCGCTCGACCTCCACCACCGCGATCCCGGCCACCTCCGCGCTGAAGCGGTACATGCCGAACGTCGGCGGGCAATCCAGGATCGACTGGCCCGGTCTAACGAGACAGCGCAAACACAGGTCGATCAGTTCGTCCGAGCCCGAGCCTGCCACGACCCGCTCCATCGGTGCGCCCACGTAGTCCGCTACGGCGCGTCGTAGGTCCACTTGGAGCGGATCCGGGTAGACGGAATAGCCGTCGAACGCTGCGAGTGCCTCGACAACCTTCGGCGACGGGCCGAAAGGGTTCTCGTTGGCGTCCAGCTTGAGGAGCGTCGCCTCGTCCAGCCCGGAGGCCCGGGCCAGTTCGGCCAGCGGTTGCACAGGCTCGTACCCCGGCAGCGCCGCAAGCTCCGGTCGCACGGGTGGTGATCTCTCAGCCTTCGGATCAGGCGTCATTCGGCACAATCCATGCAGATGCGACGCGCGAGGTGACCGTCACTCTATCGATCGCTGCGGCGTATCTCCAGCGAGCGCGCGTGCCCCCCGAGTCCCTCCGCCTGAGCCATGCGTTCCGCCGCGGGCCCCACCTCCCGCAGCAGGTCCGAGGACACGTTGACGACTGTGGTGGTCTTGAGAAAGTCCCCCACGCTCAACGGCGAGGCGTAACGCGCGCTTCCCCCGGTGGGCATGACATGGCTCGGGCCGGCCACGTAGTCCGCCAGCGCCTCCGCCGACGCCTCCCCCACGAACAGTCCGCCGGCGTTTCGGATCGACCCTGCCCGCTCCTCGGCGTTCGCAATTTGAAGCGAAAGATGCTCCGGTGCAAACTCGTTCGCCAGCGCCAGAGCGGTTTCCAGATCTTCGGCCAGTACGATTCCCCCGCGGTTTGCGAACGCCGCCAGGGCGATCTCACTGCGTTCCATCACGCTTGCACGCTCAGGAACGATACGTGCCACCTCGTTCGCAAGCCGTTCAGACGGCGTGATCAAGATCGGACACGCCAACTCGTCGTGCTCGGCCTGAGCCAGCAGGTCGGCGGCGCAGAGCTCGGGGTCGGCGCTCTCGTCCGCCACGATCACCGCCTCGGTGGGTCCATAGAGCGCTTCGATGCCGACATCGCCGAACACCCATCGCTTCGCCAGCGTGACGAATATGTTGCCCGGCCCGAAGATCTTATCGACTCGATGTATCGACTCCGTCCCGTAGGCCAGCGCCGCGATCGCTTGCGCGCCTCCGACCTTGTAGACAATCTCAACCCCGGCGATCTGCGCCGCTACCAGCTTGAGCGGCGACACGCCCGCTCCGCCGGGGCTGCTCGGACTCGCGATGCACACCTCCTCCACGCCTGCCACCACCGCGGGGATCGCCGTGTGCAGCACCGTCGACGGATAGACCACCGCCGTCCCCGGGACGTACAAGCCCACCCGGCGGAGGGGCCGCACTACCTGTCCCAACCCGTCCTCCGAAAACGACTTCGCCGCGTGCGCAAGTTGCCGTTCGTGGAAGTGCCGCACCCGTTCGGCCGCAATCTGGATCGCGCCGATGGTTTCGCGGTCCACCTCCTTGGCGGCCGCGCGGAACTCCTCCTCGCTGGTCTCCCAGGTGTCGGGCGCGTGCCCGTCGATGGCGACCGCAAAGCGCCGCAGTGCCTGGTCCCCCTCCCGGCGGACCGCGTCGATGATTAGTCGCACCGCCTCCTCTGCGCTCACGTCGCGGCCGAACACCTGTCGCAGCGTGGCGGCCACGGCCGCTGGCAGCGCGATCTCTTCTAGCGGCCGACGGCAAAGCACGGAACGGCGCGCGGCCTCCGCTCCGCGGACGATAGGGAGCGCCGTCATGGAGATCCCAGATACTCTCGCAAGCAGGCGACGGTGCGCTCCTCTACTTCTTCGAAGAACGCTTCTACGGTCGCCATCCCGACGCTGCCGATCGTTTCATCCAGCAACTGGGGCACCTGTTCGAGGAAAGCGTTGAGCTCCGGCTCCGACTCGATCCCGGCCCGCTGCAAGTGCCGCGACGCGACCTTGGCGAAGCGCCCCCAGTCGGGCGGGTTCTCGGTCACGGCGATGCTCACATCGCGCCACTGCTGCAACGTCGGCCGGTCGATCAGCCCGCATTCGATCGCCGCGCCTGCTGCGCACAGCTGCGCGCGCATCTCGCTCATCGCTTCGCGGTCCTCACGCTCCCGTCGGTCCAGCTCGTACTGCAAAATGCGGTCCAGCAAGTTGGCCCGCTGGCTGCCACCCAGCGGTGAGCGCACGCCGAAATGCGGACGATAGATCGCGTCGATATAGCGCTCATCCATGATGAGGTGCGTGAGGAATCCGCACGCCCACGCGCGGGTCGCTGGATTCAGGTCCCCGGCGTCGCGCAGTTGCGGCTGGGCCGCGAAGAATTGCGCCACGCTATCTTGGTGCTCGAAGTTGTCCAGGTCGAAGAAATGGGTCTGCGACCGATCCCACTTGGTCAACATACGGACGTCTGGTGACGTGGCGCCCAGCAGGTATGCGCCCCAGTCGCCGGGGCCGGTGCCGGCGCCGCCGTCGACCTGCGCCGCCGCGCGACGCGCCGCCACCATGTGCGTGACCAACGGGGGCATGCCTGACGCCTCCAGCGGACTCCCGCATCAGTCTACAGGTCCGCCACTTGACGACGCTGGATCCCTCGACGCCTGAGGCCGCGACTGCTCGACGCGATATGAGTCATTCGGCCCACCGCCGAGAGGACGGCTGCACCTTCGCCAGCGCGATGCTCGCCATCAGACTTGGGGGCGTCGGGCCTACGGGCCGCCGGGCCGGCGGCCGGATCCAACGGCCAGATCCAGAGAGAGGCGCCGGCCAACGATTGCCCGGCACTCTGGTCGCCGGAGACGGCATCGGCGCTCGCCTATAATCGAGACGGAGGTACGAGCGTGACGGGATCTCGTCTTCCGCCAGCACGTCACGTGCGGCGTGGCTTCTCCGGCCTCCTCCTGCTGCTGGGGCTGGTCGCGTTCGCCTGCGGCGGCGACGACGCCCCAGACGGTGCCGTCCATGTCATCACCATCGACGGTGACATCAACCCTGTGACGGCGGACTTCCTCGACCGCGCCTTGGACCGAGCGGGGGACACCCGCGCCACGGTGGCCGTGATTCAACTCGACACACCCGGCGGCCTGATCAGCGCCACCGACGACATCGTCCAGCGGATCGAGGCCTCCACCGTCCCCGTCGCCGTGTTTGTCAGCCCGCTGGGCGCTCGCGCCGCCTCCGCGGGCACGTTCATCACGATGGCGGGCCACATCGCGGCGATGGCCCCCAGCACGCAGATCGGCGCCGCTACGCCGATCGGCGGCGGCGGTGAGGACATCGAAGGCGCCCTGGGCGACAAAATCACCAACGACGCCGCTGCCGACATCCGCGCGATCGCGGAGCTGCGCGGCCGCAACGCCGACTGGGCCGAGCGCGCCGTCCGCGAGGCGATCTCGGCCACGTCGAGCGAGGCCCTCGAGCTCAACGTGATCGACCTCATCGCCACCGATCTGGACGACCTCCTCGCCCAGATCGATGGCCGGGAGGTGGAGCTGGCGCCGGGGAAGCAACTCGTCACCATCCACACCGCCGGCGCCCCCCGCGTCGAGACCAACATGACGTTCTTCGAGAGCTTCCTCGACCTGCTCAGCGACCCGAACATCGCCTTCCTGCTGCTCAGCCTCGGCGGGCTGGCGATCTTTATCGAGATCCTCAGCGGGTTCAGTCTCATCGCACCTGGAGTTTTTGGCGTCATCGCGATGGTGCTGGCCTTTTTCTCGTTGGGCACGTTGGACACGAACCCGGCCGGCATCGTCCTCGTTCTGCTCGCATTCGTGCTCTTCCTCGCCGAAGTATTCGCGGCCGGATTCGGTGTATTTGGGATCGGCGGCATCGTGGCGTTGATCTTGGGCGGAATCCTTCTGATTTCGGATGCGCCGGATGCAGAGCAAGTGTCGCTGTGGGTGCTGGCTGGAGTCGGCGTTGGGGTCGTGGCCACGCTCATCGGTGCATGGCTGGTGGTCCTGGGCGCCCGCCGTGAGCATCACCGGCAGCCCGGCCTGACCGAGCGACTCGTTGGGCACGAGGGCCGAACGCGTACACCATTGGCCCCAGAAGGCACCGTGCTCATCGACTCCGAACTCTGGACGGCACGAAGCGTCGGTTCCCCGATTCCCGCCGACACGCGCGTGCGGGTGCTGGCGATGGAAGGACTCTGCCTGATCGTCGAGCCCCTGGAACAGCCGGAGCAGGGCCCGCCGCCGGCCCGCGAACCGCAACCCCAGGCCCCGCTCTAGCTCCGCAGCGACTCCGCCACGTCTCCTGGTGCAGCCATCACCTCGGCGGCGCTGAGCGGGACAAGCACGCCGTCCGCGCGCCGCACCAGCAGCGACCCATCCTCCCCGACGGCTTCCGCGACCCCTTCGAGCGCGCCCGTGCTCGTGTTTACCGCAATGGACCGTCCCAGCGTCTCGAGCCGCGCGCGCCAACCATCGAAAAGAGCATCGCTCTCGGCGCCCTCATACGCGCGTTCGAAGGCGCTGAACGTCGCCGCCAGCAACGGCTCGCGCTGAATCGGCCTCCCGCGCTCCAGCGCCAGGCTGGTCGCCGGCTGCGCGATCGCCGCCTCATAGGCGGCCGGGTCGAAGTTCACGTTGATGCCAACGCCGACCAGCGCGTAGAGCGGCCGGCTGCCGCTCCATTCCGTCTCGATAAGGATGCCGGCGAACTTCTTGCCGCTCAGCCGGAGATCGTTGGGCCACTTGATCCGTGGGAAGAGACCCAACATCTGCTCCACGGCGGTGGCGATGGCCACAGGCGTCACCATGCTCAGCCGGCGCGCCTTCTGCGCCGTGGGCCGCAGCACGATGGTGCAGTAGATATTCTGCCCCGGCGGTGACACCCAGCCGCGACCGTGAGTCCCGCGACCGGCGCTCTGCTCCTCGGCCAAGATCGCCGTCCCAGCGGCCGCGCCCGCCAGCGCGGCCTCCCGAGCGTCGTCCATGGTGGAACCGGTCCGCTCGCGGTAGATGAACCGGCGGGCAATCACGCGGGTACGGAGCCTCGCTCGCATCGCCTCGACATCGAGCGTCGCGTTCATGGCCTCAACGGTAGGTGGCGCTGCGGCGGACAAGCAAACGCCCCCACCACGATGGTGGGGGCGTCGCTGTTGTCCTTGCTGAGCCTGTCGCCTAGCCCGCGCTCACCTCTAGGTGAAGGCGGGCGATGCTCCGGACCCAACTTCCTCGATCTAAACCACTATGTCTCAACGAGCATCACCTCCTTTCCTACAGCCACGCTACCACCCCGCTCGAGGCCTTGGCAACGGACCGTGGCCGGGCGGATGGCTAGAGCTCGGCTGTTACCTCTTTCACGCTATCCCGCACGATCGCCAGAATATCGTCCACCTGCTGGGCAGTGATGATCAGGGGCGGGGCGAACACCACGTTGTCGTTGCGGAAGCGGGTGATCAGGCCCCGTGTTTTCATGGCATTTATCAATTTGGCGCCCAGGCCACGCGTCGGGTCGAACCGGGTTTCAGCTTCCGGGTCCTCCAGCAGTTCGATGCCGCACATCAGCCCCAACCCGCGGGCGTGCCCGACGTACGGCAGTTCCGTCATCGATTGCAGGCCCGCGAGGAGTTGCGCGCCGCGCTCGGCCGCGTTCTGGACCAGGTTCTCCTCTTCGATGATCTGCAGATTTCGCAGCGCGACGGCGGCGGTCACGGGATGCCCGCTCGTGGTGTACGCGTGCATGAACTTGCGGTTCGGATCGCTGCTGACGATTGTCTCGTGGACCTCTCTGGACCAGACGGCGGCGCCCAGAGGCACGTAGCCGCTCGTGATCTGTTTGGACAGCGAAATCATGTCTGGCTGCACACCCCAGTGCTCCAGCGCGAACCATTTCCCCGTGCGGCCGAACCCGGTGATGACCTCGTCCGCGATCAACAAGATCTCGTAGCGGTCGCAGATCTCGCGCAGTCGAGGAAAGTAGTCCGCCTCCGGCGGGTAGACGCCGCCGGCGCCCTGCACCGGCTCCGAAATGATCGCGGCCACGCTGTCCGGTCCCGCCCGCTCGATCGCCTCCACGATGGCGTCCAGACACCCGTTGCACTCGCCGGCCAGTCGGCACATGGCACATTCCGGGCGGAAGGCACATTGCGCCGAGGTGATCTCCGCGACGCGCGGCTCGAACATGTCCCAGTAGACGTTCATGCCAGTCGCGCTCATCGCAGCCATTGTGGTCCCGTGGTATCCCTGGGCCCGGCTGATGATCTTGTCCTTGCCTGGCTTGCCCTTCACTTCCCAGTAGAACCGGGCCGCTTTGAAATTGGACTCGTTGCAGTCGGAGCCGGTGTTGGCCAAGAACACCGCGCTCATGTTGTCGTATGTCAGATCGACCAGCCGCTTGACCAGGCGGATCGCCGGCTCGTTGGAATAGCCGGCGTAATTGCTGTTAAAGCCGATCTTGCCCATCTGCTGGGCGGCCGCCTCCGCCAGCTCGGTCCGGCCATGCCCCACCCCAACGTTCCACAGCCCGGAGAGCCCGTCGATGTAGCGCTTGCCGTCGGCGCTATTGAGGTAGATGCCCTCGCCGCTCTCGATCAGAATCGGCTGCGTTTGCGACGCCGGATGATTGAGTGGATGCACCCAATGCGCCGTGTCCAGCGCGACCAATTCCTCGTAGGTAGCCCGGTCCATGCGCCTCCCTCTCTTCGTTCGGGCGAGAGTACTGCATCCGCCCGCGCTGCGCCGCTCCGCCTGTGCCGCCTCACCCACGCTGGGCGAGCAACTCGCGCGTGACGGTGCGGTCGTCCCAGGGCTGCACGCTGTCGCCCACGATGAGCGACTGCTCGGCGCCCTTGCCGGCGATCAGGACGTAATCGTTCGCTTCGGCCAACTCCAGAGCCCGCGCGATGGCCGACCGGCGGTCGGGCTCCTCCTCAAAATCGACGCCTGTCCGGCGCCCGGCGCCCTCCATCGCCACGGCGATCTCCCGCACGATGGCGCCCGGCTCTTCCGAGCGCGGATTCTCGCTCGTGATCACCGTGTAATCGGCGTATTCCGCCGCGGCGCGGCCCATCCCCGGCCGGCGGCCGGGATCGCGCTCGCCGGCACAGCCGAAAACCGCGATCAGGCGCCCGGTCACGAGCGGCTTGATCGAGCCGAGCACGACACGGAACGCGTCAGTCGTTGCGGCCGCATCGACGACGACGGTAAAGGGCTGCCCGCCGTCGATCCGCTCCATCCGCCCCGGCACGCCGCCGACGCTCGAGAGGCCGCGCGCAATCACCTCGGGGGCAACACCCAGCGCACGGCCGGCGCCCGCGGCAGCGAGGGCGTTGCGCACGTTGAACCGACCCGGCAGCGGCAGGTCGACACGCGCGTCTCCCACGTCGGTCACCAAGAGAAACTCCGTGCCGTCCGCCCCCTCCATGAGATCGGTGGCGGTGACATCCACCGCCGGCGCGTCAAGAGCAACGCGAATGAGCGACGCTCGGGTGGCCGCCTGCATCGCGCCGGCATGGGGATCGTCCGCATTGACGACGCCGCGCTTCGGCACGCCCTTGTCGCACGCCTGATCGAGGGCGGCAAAGAGACCCGCCTTGGCCGCGATATACGCCTCACGCGTTTCGTGGAAATCCAAATGGTCGTCGCTCAGACCGGTGAACACCGCAACGTCGTACTCGCAGTGGTCCAGCCGGTGGAGCGCCAGCCCGTGCGACGTCGACTCGATGATGGCATGCGTCACACGAGCCTCGACCATCTCTGCCAGGAGCGCCTGCACCAGCGGTGCCTCTGGACTGGTCTGGGTGAGGTCGTTCATCCGCCACTCGCCACCGACCTTGAACTGCACGCCGCTAATCATTCCGGTGCGGCCTCCGGCCGCCTCGAGAATCGAGGAGATGAGATAACTGGTGGTGCTCTTGCCGTCGGTGCCCGTGACGCCGACCACGGTGAGCGAGCGAGCGGGAAATCCATGGAAGGCCGCGGCCAGGTCCGCCAGCGCCGCGCGGGTATCGGGAACCTCGACCACTGTGATCTGCGGTCGCGCGAGGAGCGGCTCCCACAACGCCCGGCGATCGGCCTGCACCACCACCGCCGCCGCTCCCGCCGCCAGCGCCTCCTCCAGGTACGCGTGCCCGTCGACGTGGAAGCCGGGCACCGCCACGAAGCAGGCCCCCGGAGCAATCTCGCGCGAGTCCTGGCTCAGCTGGGACGCGGGCTGGGCCGGCGGCCGCCCATGCACCGCCAGCACCCGCGTCGCATTCAGCAAATCGGGCAACGCACGGCCCACGGCAGCCCTAGGCACGGCCTTCGCCTGAAAGAGAAGTGGGCCAGGTGGCCTGTAAGCCGAGTTCTGTCCCCGCCGCCGTAGCGACAGGGGGTGGCCATCTATCTAGGACGACAGTTACCCGCCGCCTCAAGCGACCTACCCGAGGGCGGGCCGAGACTCCCATAGCCCTCCTACGTGGTCTTGCTCCGGGCGGGGCTTGCCCAGCCGGCCGGTCGCCCGGCCGCTGGTGCGCTCTTACCGCACCATTTCACCCTTGCCCTTCCCCTTCGGGAAGGGCGGTATGTTTCTGTGGCGCTTTCCGTAGGGTCGCCCCTCCTGGGTGTTACCCAGCGCCCCGTCTCGGTGGAGCTCGGACTTTCCTCAGCCCTTCCACTGCCGGAAGGACCGCAGCCACCCGGCCACCTGGCCCGTCTTGATCCTACTACGGCTCCGCTACGGTGCGCTCGCGGGCCGGCCATCCAGCGCCCCGTTCGCCAGGGCGTCGGCGCGGCGGTTCTACAGGGTGGCACGTCTGGATGCACACCAATCGCACCTGCACACGGCCCAGCAACGGGTCCAGCGTGGAGAGCCCCATGCCACCCGTCACGTCGAAGCCAGAAGCCCTAGCGCCCCCAGCCGGCCTCCGACCCCCCTTTCCTCTTCCCCTCGTCGTAGCGCAACACCCCACGGCCTACGACTCTGCGGACATTGTCAGCGCGGATCTAGACGCTGGTCCTGGCCGACGTGGGCTACGCAGCTCTCTCGTCGGACTTAGCTTCGTTCACGGGGCCTCCGCCTACGACGTTCGGAGCGAGCGCGCTTCACTCTCGCGCGCTCCGAGATCATGCGCTCCTCCGTCGCCCGGACGCTTCGCTGGAGGGCCCTCAATTGCTTCGACACGCCTTCTCTCCACGCGAGATCTGCAGACACGGCCTCAGTCGCTTCTTCCGAACGGGTAGACTTCATCAACTCGCCGATGACCGATGGGGCAGCCGCCTTGACGGCCTCTTTCATGATTTCATGCGGCTCCTTGCCGCCGGGAAGAGGGATGTCCACCAGCTCCGAGCTTCCCTTGCCGACTGGATCGCCGAAACTATCCGTAAAGTAGTTGTAGTCATCACACTCCTTGCCACAATTCGGCGTGCAGAGCTTGACCTCTACTTCGAGGCGCAACTCGATTTCCCCTCCCGCATCCGACTTGGGCCAATTCCCCTTCATCGGCGCCAGAGGGATGACGCTGGAGTCCGGGTCCGGCGCCGGGGGTTCGGCGGGGTCCTCCGACGCGGTCGCCCCAATCTCGAACTCCTGGGCCTCGCCCGCCGTTAGGCAGTGGCATTCGATTGCGTTTCTCGTATCCCAGGCCCTTCTCGTCTGGATTCAAGAACCACAGCAAGTTGTCGTCATCTTCCCAGAGGGAGACGAAGATCGCGTAGCAACCATCGGTATCCACGGTCACCGTGAAGGTCGCCGACAACTCCTTGGCTTCGATCTTGTTCCCCCGGCGTGCGCCGCCGCCTGGGCCGTGCAGTTCGATGTCAGATACGCTGGCGGACATGAGAGTCTCCTTCAGAGGACTCTGTCAGAACTGAGGGAGCGCGAGTATACCGTAGCGTCGGCCATGCCGAAGCGAGGAGACGCCAGCGAAGACGAACTCCGCGAGCCCCGCTGCAGCACCGATGGATTGCTGCCCACAGAGACGAAGGCAGAGGCGATCATTCACGCGCGTCGGAGAAGCCAGCGGCGGTAAGACGCGTTGCCGGCGCGGACGTAGGCACGTCGTTGCCAACCAATTGCCAACGGAGTCGTTGGCACGCCCTTTCATTGGACGACAGACGAAACCCTAGTTACCAGTGTGTCCAGATGTAAACAGCACGGCCTGTCAGCCGTCGATTCTCATCGATATGGAATGCTGCGTACTACGGCTCCGCTACGGTGCGCTCGCGGGCCGGCCATCCAGCGCCCCGTTCGCCAGTGCGTCGGCGCGGCGGTTCTGCTCGCGCGGGATGTGATGCACGTGGAAACGCTCCAGTTGCTCTATGAGCGCCAAGACCCGATCGTAGTAGCCGCGCAACCGTTCGCTGCGGACCCGGTAGATCCCGGTGATTTGCCGCACCACCAACTCCGAGTCCAAGCGCAACTCGACCTCCGTGGCCTGCATCTCCAGCGCCGCTTCGAGCACCGCGATGGCGGCCTGATACTCCGCATCGTTGTTGGTCCCGCGACCGATCGCCCGCGCCACGGCACGCACTTCCACCCCCGCTTCGCTGTAGAGAGCACCACCATAGGCGGCCGGCCCCGGGTTGCCGCGCGAGGCGCCGTCCGCGTAAGCGACTAGCCGCACGAGAGGGCGGTCATGGGCGCAGCACCGTCGTGACCTCGTCATCGCTGACGACGACCTTCTCAACGAGATCGCGCACCATCGCCTGCCGCGCGGCAAAGGAGAGACGAGACCATTCGCCGCGGATGCGCTCCACCTGCCGCTCTTGATGCTGGCGGCGGGCGATAGCCGACACCTGCAGCGACGCCCGGTCGTGGTGCCCGCGCAACTCCTCCTCCGCATCCTGGTGCTCGGCGACCAGGGAGTCGGCGATCGCGCGGAGCCGATCGCGCGAGAGCTGGCCGGCCGCCGCCCGCGTGAGTTGCTCGGAGAGGCGTCGATCGAGAAGCCGCAGACGTCCACGGACGCGCGCCGTCGCCGTTGCCGTCTCCGCCGCCACGGCGTCCGCGTTGCCTGCGCTGATGACCGACGGCCGCCGTGCGCCCGGCTCCGCCCCCGTCACGTGCGCCACCACCTCCGCCTCCAGCTCGTCGGCGCGACGCGTGTGGTAATCGCACATCGACTGATTCGTTCTCGATTCGCACTGGTAATAGCGGTAGGTCTGCTTGACGGTCTCGCCGTTGCCACGGGTCCATTGCTGGCGGCGTGAAACGCCGATCATTCGATTCCCGCAGGCATCGCAGTGCGCCAGCCCCGAAAGGAGATAATTGCTGCGCGTGGCGGGCGCCGCCACCGTGCGACGGCGTTCCAACCCCTGTTGGACCTTGCGGAAATCCTCCTCGCTCACGATCGCCGGGTGACTGCCGGGCACTCGAACGCCGAAGCGGGCGTAGGTGCCCAGGTACACCCGATTGCGCAGGATGTCGCGGATGGTGACCATGCTCCAGTTGGCCCGGCGACGGGTCTGGAAGCCATCCTCGTTGAGTCGCTTGGCGATACGCCGGACTCCCAGCCCCTCCTGCAAGTACAGCGAGAAAATATGGCGCACCACCACCGCTTCCTCTTCCACCAACTCCAGGCGTCGGTCCGGCCCCACGCGATAGCCGTACGCGGGACGTCCCAGGACCTGGCCGGATACCGCGCGCCGGCGCATGGCATTGCGGACCCGCTCCCGCATCGCGTCCGTGGGGCTCGCTGCCGCCCAGAGTTCCAGCAATCGCGCCTCATCCAGCGGCCCTTCCTTGATGCTGACCACTTTGGCGCCGCGCGCGATCAGTTGGTAGTACGTGCGCGCCGCTTCGATCTGTGCCGCCCCCAAGTGCGCGAACGCCATAACGACCACCACGATGAAGCCGCGGTCGGGCCGGCCGAGGTAGTTGAGGAGTTGCTCAAAGCCGGGGCGGTCGCCGTCGAGAGCGGTATCGAGAAAGGAGGCCGTAGGCTCATAGCCCTGTTGCCTGCAAGTGTCCAGGAAGGCATCGTTTTGGTCGGAGAGCGAGCAGGCCTGCTCGCTCGGGCGGCTCTCGCTGAAGTAGCCGACGGCGTGCATCGTGACTCTACGCCACGTACAGGATCCGCTGGCAGGACGGACACCGCACCGCAGCCTGCCCGCGTCGCGCTCGGTTGATGGCGTAGATCGGCAGCGTCAGCCGACAGCCGCTGCATGCGCCTCCTTGCACGCGCGCGATGGCGACCGGCATGATGCGGCGCTGGCTGTCATAGGCAGCGAGCCCCTCCGGCTGGATCTCGGCGCGGTGCGTCTTGATCTCAGCCTGGACGCCCGCTGCCTCGGTGGTCAGCTCCGCGCGTCGCTTCTCTAACTCCTGCTGCTCCGCCTCCCAGGCGACGGTCGTAGCCTTCACCAGCCCTTGCACGTGCGCTCCGGCCACATCCGCCCCCTCCTCCTCTTCGATACGCGTCAGCAGGTCGTCCTCCTGCGCCTTGAGCGTCCGGCGCAGCGCGAAGATCTCCTCCTGCAGGTTTCGGAGTTCTCGGGGATCCTTGATGGTGCCGCCGTAAAGCTTCCCGTCCTCGGCCTCAATCTTGCTCCGGGCGTCGTCGCCCGTTGTCTCCACGCTTATGCGCTCCTGACGAGCCGCGTCCAACAACTGCGCCTGGGCCTGGGCCTCCGCCTCAAGGGCGGGCAGCAGCGAATTCCCGCCCAAGCGCGCCTCCACTTCGCGAAGTGCATCCTGCACGACGTCCAGCTGGAGGTCGATCTCTTGGAGGTAAGACAGGTCACCGACGTCGATCACGCCGTTTTGTCCGCTTCGATTAGGGTATCTGGAGCATACGAACCGATGTTCGTTGGCGCAAGATCCGACCCCTCCGTGCCCCTCTGATACGGTGAAACCCGCCGCCCGCAAGCGCTCAATCCGGGCGGGAGCAGCATGCACTTCAACGTCTCCACCCTGTTACAGCAGCCGATTGGGAGCCGTCGCCGCTACGCGCTGGCTGCGGAGCCCTTCGACTTCTACGGTCACGCGACAACTCTCAGCGGCGACGTGGACCTCCTCCGAACCGACGGCTCGATCCTCGCCACCACCCGGCTTCGAGCCACCATCACAGAGCGCTGCAGCGATTGCCTGCGGCCCGTTCCCGTGAGCCTGGAGGTCGCTTTCAGCGAGGAGTTCTGGCCCGAGTATCAGCCGCTCACACGGGAGCGAGTGCTGGTGCCCGAGGAGCGCGAAGGTTTCCCGATTGTCGGAGGCATCCTCGACCTCACGGAAGCTGTGCGCCAATATGGCGAGATGACGCGACCAATGCGGCCGCTCTGCGGTCCGGCCTGTCCGGGCGTCGCCAGCGCTGCCCCCCAGCGCGGCGAGGAACGCGAGGCCGGCGACGACCGCCGCTGGCAGGCGCTCAAGGCGCTGCGAGGCGACTTGGAGTAGACGGGCGCGCGGAGAAGAGGAGCCCACCAATGGCGCCGTTGCCGAAACGGAAATACGCCAAGACGCGGCAGCGTTTGCGCCGCCAACACCTGCGTCAGCGCCGTGCGACGGTCGTCACCTGTAGCACCTGCCGATCGCTGACCGTGGCGCACCACGTCTGCTATGTCTGCGGCAATTATCGAGGGCGGGCAGTCCTCAAGGTCGAGGAAGCCGGGGAGTGAGCCCAGTCGCCGCCTCGGACTGCGCCTGGCTGTTCCCCGGACAGGGCGCGCAACAAGTCGGCATGGGACGCGACCTGTGGGAAGCCTACCCAGAGGCGCGCAGCATCTTTGAACGCGCCGACAAGGCCCTGGATCGACCCCTCTCCCAGATCATCTTTGAGGGCCCCGAAGACAGCCTGCGCCAGACCGTCAACGCGCAGCCGGCCATCCTGGTTACCAGTATTGTCTGCTTGGCCATCGCCAGGCAGGTCAATCCCCATCTGCACCAGGAGCCGGCCTTCGTCGCCGGGCACAGCCTTGGCGAGTACACGGCCCTGATCGCCGCCGGGTCCTTGGACCTAGAAGACGGCATCCGCTTGGTCCAGGAGAGGGGCCGCCTGATGCAAGAAGCGGGCCGGGCCAACCCGGGCTCCATGGCCGCCATCATGGGCTTGCACGAAGAGGAAGTGGAGGCCGTCTGTCGGGAAACCGGCGCCGAGATCTGCAACATCAATGCCGCCACTCAGATCGTGATCGGTGGATCCCGCTCCGCGGTCGTCCGCGCCATCGACCTCGCCAAGGCGCGCGGCGCCCGGCGCGCCCTGCCCCTGCGCGTCAGCGCGGCGTTTCATTCGTCCTTGATGCGGCCGGTCGCCACGGCCATGATCCCCGAACTCGACCGCTTAGATCTCCGCGAGCCGGACGTGCCTCTGGTCGCCAACGTCACCGCGGAGGCGCTACGCTCCGTCGAGGCGGTCCGCGATGAGCTGAAGCGGCAGGTCGCTCAGGCAGTTCGCTGGCAGCATTCGGTTGAGTTCATGGTGGAACATGGGGTGCGCCGCTTCCTCGAATTCGGGCCCGGAATGGTGTTGACCGGACTGGTCAAACGGATCGCACCGCAGGTGCAGCCCATTCTCGTGAACTTGAGTGACGCACGGTCGATCGGATCCGACCGCTAGCCAGTGCGGTCTCGAAAAGGAATCTCGTGGCGAACCTCTTCCGCAAGGGCCGCCTGCGCGCCTTTCAGACGCTCTTCGAAGCCGACTTCGGTTTCATGGAAGCCATGGCTGTGCTCACCCGGCGCCAGGCCGACGAGCCCCTGTCCTCCTCAGAGGCGCGCTACGCGGAGCATCTGGTGACGGAGACCCAGACGCACCGGGAAGAAATTGATCGCTGCATCCAAGAGACGGCCCCGGCCTGGCCCGTAGCGCAGATCTCCCCGGTTGACCGCACGGCGCTGCGCATTGCGCTCTACGAACTCTTGTTCAATAATGCCGCCGTTCCCAGCGGCGCCGTGATTAACGAGGCTGTCGAGCTGGCCAAGACCTACGGCAGCGACGGAGGCCGGCGGTTCGTCAATGGCGTCCTCGGAACAATCAGCCGCGAACGGGTAGCCGTGCCCGTAGCGGCAGTCCAAGAGACGGAGGAGCCCCGTGGCCTTGCTTGAGCGCGTTCGCACGATCATCGAAAACCAATTGGGCGTCGACGCCGATGCCATCACGCCGAAAGCGTCGTTCATCGACGACCTCGGCGCCGACTCCCTGGACCTCGTCGAACTGATCATGGCCCTCGAGGACGAGTTCAAAGAGGAAGTTCCCTCGCTGGAGATCTCCGACGAAGAGGCCGAAGGGCTCGCCACCGTGGGCGACGCCATCAACTTCCTGAAGCAAAAAGGCGTCTCGGACCAGTAGACCCGCCGGCTCCACACCGCCCCGCCACTGCCTTCTCCCCGCCGGGCCGCTCGCGCAGGCCTTGAGAGCCTCTCGCCGCGGGCGTATCGTTACAGAAGGAGTCGCTGCGCCCATGGAGATCTTCGGCATCGGGGTCATGGAGATCATGGCGGTCTTCCTCTTGGCCGCGATCATCTTCGGCCCCCACCGCCTGCCCCAACTCGCCAGCCAGATGGGCCGCGCCGTCCGCGAGTTGCGGGAATACGCCCGCGACTTCCGCGATGAGTACCTGGTCGACTTCGAAGAAGCCAAGGAAGACTACTTGGAGATCCGGCACGAGCTGCAACAAGATAACCGGGAGTTTCAGGAGGAGTTGCGGGAAGCGGACGCGGACATCCGCAGCGCCGTGGAGGAAGCCCGCACGGACGCGGATGAGGCGGTGGCCGATGCCAAGGCGGAGGCGACCGCCGCGACCACGGGCTCAACCACCGCCCCCAGCTCCACCGCCGAACCCTCCACGCCATCTCGGACGACTCCAGCGCGTCGGCGCGCCCGCCGACGCGCCGACGCGCCGGTTGCTCGACCGAGCAACGTGATCTCCATCAACCGCCGGCCGCCGACCTCATAAGCGCCGATGGCGACACAACTCGACCCGGCCGGCGACGACCCCGAGGCGATAGAGGCCCTCCAACGCGGCGATAAGGTCGTCAGCGTTATCGAGCACCTCCGGGAGCTCCGCCAACGCCTGACTATCGCCGCCCTGACGCTGGTGCTCACGACCGTGGTCGCCTTGGTCTTCGCCCAGGATGTGATCGAATACCTGACCGGTCCCGCTCGAGACGCCGACCCGGACTTTCAGCCCATCTTCACCGAGCTCTTGGGCTTCTTCGGGGCGTACATCAAAGTCGGGCTGCTCATCGGCATCGCGGGGGCCATGCCGATGATCCTCTACCAAGCAGTCATGTACCTCAATCCCGCGCTCACATCGCAAGAGCGCCGCTGGATTCTGCCGATCATCGCGCTGGCCACCGTCGCCTTCGCCGGTGGCGCCTCCTTCGCCTATTACGTGGCCTGGCCGCCGGCCCTGGAGTTTCTCCTCAACTTCGGGACCGACGTCGCCCGCGCCGAGATCCGGATCAACGACTACATCAGCAAACTCACGCGGTTCATGTTCTGGACCGGCGTGGTGTTTGAAACGCCGTTGGTCCTCATGGGACTCGGCTACATGGGTCTGGTCACCTCCGGCCGCCTGATTCGGACCTGGCGCTGGGCGATTATCGGATCATTCGTGCTCGCGGCCTTCATCACCCCTTCGGTCGATCCGATCACGCAAGCCGCGGTGGCAGTGCCGCTGATCGGTCTGTATGCATTGGGCATCGTCCTCGTCAGGCTCGTGGAGCGGCACAAGGCCGGCGTCGAACAGCCATAACCGCGACCTGACCCGGATAACGGCGACATAGTGCGGCGCATCGCTGACGCGGTTGCCTGATAGTCTTTACCGAGATGGGCGATCGCCCTTGGGCAAGCCGGCGGGAAACCGGCGGGCTGGCGACGCGCGAGGAACCACCCCGCCGAGTGCGGAAGGCGCCGATGAATCCTGCTGACCTTGCCGATCTGAATGCGCGCATCGCCCCCTGCACCGCCTGCGGGCTGCACCGCGACCGCACTCAGACCGTCCCCGGCGACGGCGACCCGGACGCGGAGATCATGTTCATCGGGGAAGGGCCCGGCTTCCACGAGGACCAGCAGGGCCGCCCTTTTGTCGGCCAGGCGGGGCGCCTCCTGGATCAGCTTTTGGACGGGATCGGGCTCACTCGCGCCGACGTCTTCGTCACCAACGTGGTCAAGTGCCGTCCACCGGGCAATCGCGACCCTCTGCCCAACGAGATCGCCAGCTGCGAACCGTTCCTGCGCGAGCAGATCAGCGGCGTCCGGCCGAAGCTCATCGTCACACTGGGGCGGTTCGCCATGAACTACTTCCTGCCCACCGCCTCCATCTCCCGCACCCACGGGCAAGCGACCCGCGTAGATCCCTACCTCCTCTATCCCGTCTATCACCCAGCGGCTGCGCTCCGCCAGGCGTCGCTGGCCCAGGTGCTCCGCGACGATTTCCGCCGCATCCCAGAGATCGTCGCCGCCGCCGAGCGCCCGGCCGCTGCCAGCGGCGCGCCCGCCGCCGCCGCTGATCAACCCAGCGCTTCCCAACTGCAACTCCTCTAGACGGTCCGGACGCCCATGCCCGACACCCCCGCCGACAGCCTGCGCCTCATCCCACTGGGCGGCCTGGGGGACATCGGCCGCAACATGATGGTCGTGGAGAGCGCCTCAGACATCATCGTGATCGACGCCGGGATCATGTTCCCCCCCGCCGAGGCGCTGGGCGTCGACCTAATCATCCCCGACGTCTCCTACTTGCAGGAGCGGCGACACAAACTGCGCGCCTACGTCATTACCCACGGGCACGAAGACCACATCGGTGCGCTGCCCTACGTCCTGCCCGACCTCCCAGCGCCCGTCTACGCCTCACGGCTGGCTCAGGGGTTGATGAGCGTCAAGTTGCGCGAGGCCCGCATCCGGGACGCCGAACTGATCACGATCACTCCCGACTCCGTCAGCGATTTCGGCAGCATCCAGGTGGAATACTTCGCCGTGGCCCATTCGATTCCGGACGCCCTGGGGCTCGCGCTACGCACTCCGGCTGGGCTTATCGTCCACACCGGCGACTTCAAGATTGACCACACGCCGGTGATGAGCGTCCCCACCGACCTTGGCCGCTTGGCGGCATACGGACAGGAAGGAGTCCGCCTCCTTCTCAGCGACTCCACCTATGCGGACCATCGCGGCCACACGCCCTCGGAGCAATTGGTGGGCGAAGCGCTGATGCAGATCATGTTCACCGCCCCGGGACGCGTGATCATCGCCACCTTCGCTTCTCAGATCGCCCGGCTCCAGCAAATCATCGACGGCGCCGCGGCCGCGGACCGCACGGTCTTCGTCACCGGCCGCTCGATGGTGCAAAACTCGCGCATGGCCCGTGAGTTCGGATACATCACCACCGGCGAACAAGGGCTCCGCGATATCGGACAACTCGGCGGCTTCGACGATCCCGATGTCGTGATCGTGTGCACGGGCGCCCAGGGAGAACCGATGTCGGCCCTCTCTCTGATGGCGACGCGCGACCACCGCGACGTGACCATCAAGCCCGGCGACACCGTCGTGCTTTCCTCCAGCCCCATCCCGGGCAACGAGGCCGCCGTCAACCGCACGATCAATAACCTCTTCCAGTTGGACGCCGATGTGCGCTACGTGGGCGGCGGCGACGAGAACGTACACGTCCGGGGACACGCCGCCCAAGAAGAGCTCAAGACCGTGCTGAGCCTCACGCGGCCCCAACACTTCGTGCCGGTACATGGTGAATATCGACACTTGGCTCAGCACGTGCGGCTTGCCGTCACCATGGGCGTACCGCCGGATAACTGTCACCTCCTGCTGGATGGCGACATCCTGCAATTGACGCCCGATGACAGTGAGGTGCTCGGCCGCGCGCCGGCCTCGTACGTCTACGTCGACGGCCTGACGGTCGGCGGCGTCGACCACACCGTCCTCCGCGACCGGCTCCACCTCGCGACGGAGGGAATGGTGGTCATCGTCGTGCCCATTGACCACCGCACCGGCAAAGTGATGGGCCAAATCGACGTCGTCTTCCGCGGTTTCGCCGGCGTCGAAGAGGATTCCGAGCTCCGTGACCGCACGGTCGAACGGGTGCGCAACACGCTGTCAGGGGAAGACCACCCGGTGGAGTGGAGCGTCCTCCAAGACTCCCTCAAGAAGAGCATCTCCGCCTTCCTGTACCGCGAAACGCGACAACGCCCTATGGTATTGCCGGTGGCTGTAGAGGTTTGACGATGGCGGGGTGAGCGGCGCTCCATATAGGGGGTGACGACGCCATGCCTCGCGCTGCGGTTCGCCGCTCATCTCGACGCCGCTCCCGCCGCTTCTCGGGGCTGCGGCTGTACCGTCCCCCCTGGTCCCTCCAACTGTCCTGGCGCCCTCCCCTGCTGCCGCTTGCCGGCGCGGCCTGCGTGGTCGGCGCCGCCGCACTCGTGAACTGGGTGATCGCGCCGCTCGGCGTGGTGACGTCGGTCCGTGAGGCCTTCGTCGAAGCGTTGGGGGTTGGGGTCTTCCTGATCATCGGCTTGGTGCTCTTCCTCGGCCTCTGGATCGCCGCCGGCGCGCGCTGGCGGCTCGGAAGCCTCGCGCTTCGTCGTTTGGCGGCCGGTTTGCTGCTCGGGCTGTTCGCCGTCGGGATCGCGGGGCTCTTCCGTCCCCATTGGGACCTCGGCGGCGTCGATCTCGGGCGTGTGACGGTCGGAGGCGAGCTCGGCGATGCACTCACTTCGCCGATCGGCGCTTTCGTCATGCTCGGCCTCGCGACCCTGGCGTCGATGCTGATCGCGCCGCGGGCCACCATCCGCTTCCAGTTCGCCGTTGCGACGCTCCTCGCCCAGATGCTCCGTCCGCCGCTCCGCCGGCTGTGGCGCATCATCGCTGAGCGCTATCGCAGGGCGACGCATCGCCCGGCGATCGCAGCGGACACCGACCAGCCGACCGGCTCCACATCGCCCGCTTCGCTCACCCACAAACCGGCGGCGGCGGATCCCCCTCAGGCCGCGACCGACGCGGCTCCGGCATCAGATGAAGCAGAGCAGCAATCGACAACGGAAAAACGAGCCTCTGCGCGATCAGGGAAACGGCGGCGCAGCGCCGACGGATGGCAGTTGCCATCCTTGGACCTCCTCCGCCCTGACGCTCCTGCCCGTCGAAACGCCCAGGCCGGCCTCCAGGCGCAACTCATCGTCGACACGCTGGCCTCGTTCGGCGTCGATGCACGCATAGCGGATATCAACGAGGGACCGTCCGTGACCCGCTTCGGCATCGAGCCGGGCTGGGAGGTCAGGATGCGGAAAGTCACCCTCCGCGACGAATCCGGCCGTCCCCTCATGGATGGCAACGGCCAACCCCAGACGCGCGAAGAGGAAGTTTCCCGCACGCGTGTTCGCGTCAGCAAGATCACGCGCCTGTCCAACGATCTCGCTCTCGCGCTGGCGGCCCCATCGATCCGCATGGAGGCGCCCGTGCCGGGCAAGCCGGTGATTGGGATCGAAGTGCCGAACCGAGAGACTCGCTTGGTCTCGCTACGAGGCGTTCTGGAGTCGCCGCAGTACAGGAAGGTGGCCGGTAGCGCCGCCGTCGCGATCGCGCTCGGTCGCGCCGTCACAGGCGCTCCCGTCGTCGCGGACCTCGCGCAGATGCCCCATCTGCTGATCGCCGGCGCAACCGGCTCCGGAAAAAGCGTGGGCATCAACACCTTTATCGTGAGCTTGCTGATGCATTTCTCTCCAGAACAACTGCGGTTGGTGCTGGTGGACCCCAAGCGCGTGGAGCTTACCGGCTACGGCGACGTGCCCCATCTTGTCTTTTCGCGGGTGATCACGGAACCGGACGAATTGGTCGGTGTTCTGGGGGTCGTCGTGACGGAGATGGAGCGCCGCTACCGGCGCTTCGAGAGCGAGCAAGTCCGCAACATTACCGTCTACAACGAGAAAGATCGCCCGGAAGGGAATCTGCCCTACTGGGTGGTGGTCATCGACGAGTTGGCCGACCTGATGATGACCGCGCCGGTGGAGGTGGAGCAACAACTCGTCCGGCTGGCGCAACTGGCGCGGGCGACCGGGATCTTCCTCGTGATCGCCACGCAGCGCCCATCGGTCGACGTCGTGACCGGCCTGATCAAGGCCAACTTCCCAACCCGCATCGCCTACGCCACCTCGTCGCAGACCGATTCCCGCGTCATCCTGGACCGCGCCGGCGCCGAGAAGCTCCTCGGCCGCGGCGACATGCTCTTTCTGGCGACGGACTCGCTGCAACCGCGACGGGTTCAGGGCTGCTACGTCTCCGACGACGAGATTCGCCAAGTCATCGACTTCTGGACCCAAGACCGCTTCACACAGATCCCCCGCCCAACGCTTGACCATCAACTGGAGGAAGCCGTGCGGACGGCGCAGAGCGGAGCCGCGCATTCCGATGGCTCCCGCCGCGCCCGAGACGGCGATGGCGCCGGCCGCGACGCCCTCTACGACGACGCGCATACCTTGGCCTTGGATCACACCCGCGTCTCCGCGTCACTGCTACAGCGGCGCCTCCGCATCGGCTACCCGCGAGCGGCGCGCCTGATTGATGATCTTGAGTCGGCGGGCGTGATCGGGGCGGCAGAGGGCGGGCAATCCCGCCGTGTGCTGGCCGGCGTGGACGAACGCGAGCCCTCCTAGCGCGCGCGGGCTCCGGCCGGACCCCGCGCGGGTCGTGCAACCGCGACGTTTGACCTAAGATGGTGAGGAAAGAGGCGCGGCGCTTGGTTCCCAAAACGCCGTGCAAACAGCCTCCGAGCGGATTGGCGCCATGCGCGCACTCGCCGACCTCGTTGCCGCCTGGCGCGCCCCCAAACCCTTAGAGCCGGAGATCGAGGCGGAGCGCGAGTCCTGCGTGCTCTGCGGTGCCGCCACCGCGGACATGGAGAGCTACGCGACGCTCGGCGTCTGCACGGTCTGCGGCTACCACCACGCGATCTCGGCCTGGAAACGGATCAAGACCCTCACGGACGTCGGGACCTTCCGCGAGATCCATGCATCCACTACCTCGATCGATCCACTGTCCTTTCCCGAGGGTGGGGACTACCGCGACCGGCTGCGGGAAGCCTTCCGCCGCACACGCTTGCGCGAGGCCCTGATCACGGGCGTCTGCGAGATTCGCAGCCGGCCCGCGGTCATCATCATCATGGAGTTCGGCTTCCTGGGCGGCAGCATGGGGGTCGTGGTTGGCGAGCGCGTCACGCTGGCCTTCGAATACGCCGCGCGACACCAACTGCCGGTGGTGTCGGTGATTACGAGCAGCGGCACGCGAGTCCGCGAGGGCGTGCTGGCCTTGATGCAGATGGGCAAGACGGCCGCCGCCGCCGAACAACACAGTAGACGGGGACTGGCCCACTTCACGATCCTGGCCAACCCCTCCACGGGCGGCGTGTTCGCTTCCTTCGCAAACCTCGCCGACGTGATTGTGGGCGAGCCCGCCGCATTGATGGGCTTCGTCACTCTGCGCGACCTCGAACAGACCGAGGGCGGAACCTTGCCACCCGACACCCATACGGCCGAATCCCACCTGCAACACGGCCTGATCGATCAGGTGGTGACCAGGGAGCGGCAGCCGGATCTCCTCGCTTCGCTCATCGATCTCACCACGCCCGCCCAGCGCCTCCAGATTAAAAAAGGGCTGCAACCGTTCACCTGGCGGCCGTCTCGCACGATCAGCCCCTGGCAAGAGGTCCAGTTGGCGCGTCACGAACGACGGCCCTCCGCGCTCGACTACATCGGACGGATAGCCACGACCTTCGTGGACTTGCACGGCGACCGCGCCCAGGGGGATGCCCCCGGGATCGTGACGGGCTTCGCCGACATCCACGGGGAGCCCGTGATGCTCATTGGCCAGCAGCGCGTCACGGAGGGTGAGCAAGGGCCGCCTTGGATCGACCCGGCGGGCTTTCGCAAGGCGCTGCGCGCGATGCGGCTGGCGCAGAAATTCAAAATCCCCGTGGTCACCCTCATCGATAATCGTGGCGCTCGCCCGAGTCGTGAAGCCGAAGAGCACGGTATTGGGCATGCGATTGCCGAAAACCTCGCGGCGATGATGCGCCTGCGCACGCCTGTGGTGGCCGTGATTATCGGCGAGGGGGGCGGCGAAGGGGCTCTGGCCTTCGCCGTGGCCGACCGGATCCTGATGCTGGAGCACGCCATCTTCTCCGTCGCCTCGCCGGAGCGGGCCGCGGCGATGCTCTACCGCGACCCCACCCGCGCCGATCTCCTCGCCGAGGCGCTCCGCTTGACGGCCGCGGATGCGCTCGATCTCGGCGTGATGGATCGGATCGTCCGCGAGCCCGAGGGGGGCGCCCACCGCGATCACGACGCCGCAGCGGCGTTCTTGCAGGCGGCCATCCGGCAGGAACTGGATGACCTGCATGGCACACCGACGTCCAAGCTCCTCCGCGATCGCTACCGCAAGTACCGCGACATGGGGATCTACCAGAACTTCTTCCGAGTCAGCCTCAGCCGCAACATCCGCGACTTTCGCCGCTCTGTGCGGCGGCGCATGCGAGAGAAGGTGCTGCGGCTGTTTCGCTCTTCCCCAGCGCCGGAGCCCGACGACGATGCGCATAGCATCCCCGTCGACTAGGCCACCACCGAGCGTGCAGCGTCGGCGCTGGCAGGTCTCGGTGGCTGCACGTCCTCTCCCCACTCCAGCTGATAGAGGTGTTGCCGGCCCGATACACCCCTGAGGCGCCGCATCCCGCGGTCGATCCAGTGCTCGGCTGCGATGAGACCTCGCACGTCCGCGTAGACCCGCTCGGAGACCCAAATCTCACCGCCGGCGCCCTTCCCCAGGATGCGCTCGGCAAGGTTCACCGTCCGCCCCAGGATGTCCCCACCCCGCCGCACGATCACCTCGCCCATGTGGATCCCGATCCGTACTCGCACGGGCCAATCCACTCTGCCGGAGGCGTGCCTGGTGATCCGCTGCTGGATCGTGATAGCACAGTGGGCCGCGTTGGCCGGCTCGGCGAACGCCACCAGAAAGCCGTCACCCGTGATTTTGACCTCAAAGCCGGCGAAACGATCGACCGCAGCCCTCACGAGCAGGTTGTGCTCATCCACGATGTCGGCCCATTTCAAATCGCCCAACCGCTCGTTGAGCCGGACAGAGTCTTCGATATCCGTGAACAGGACGGTGAGCGACCGTCCACCGCCCGGCACCAGCGCCGCGCTCAGCGCCCGTCCGTCGCGGGGGCAGAAAGCCGAATCGGGCGGCGCTTCCTCTCCGCAGAACGCGCAGACGTTTCGCCGCGCCTCGGCTCGCGCCGTTGCCTGCGGCGCCAGCCACTCCGGCACCCGCGGCGGCGCACTCTTCTGCGGGCCGTCCGGCTCCGTCACGACACCCTGTACCCATACGGCGGCGGGCGCAGACCCGCTTGGCCGTCCCTGCACAACACCGTCACCCCCGCCATCATTCGGCTCGGAAGAACGTTCAGGCCGTTTGGGGAGTCTGTCAAGTGGGCCGCTGCGACCCAACCGCCGGCTCGCCCCCCGTGATCGGCCGTCGGCCGCGGCGTCCGTACGATGTGTTGACCCATTCTGCCAAGGCGTCGGCGTCGCCCACCAGCTCGCGGCGTAGCTCGACGATCTGATCGCGTAGCAGCGCCGCCCGTTCGAACTCCAACGCCTTCGCGGCCTGCTTCATCTGCTTCTCCAGCTCTTTCACCAGACGAGCGATCTCACTCTTGGGTACCCGGCTCACATCGCCGCCGGCCTCATAGGAGGCGGACGCCTCTGCGACCTGACGTACCTCGCGTATCTGGTCGGTAATGTCGCGGATCGCTTTGTGGATGCTGGTCGGAGAGATGTCGTGTGCCTCATTGTAGGTAGTCTGGATGACGCGGCGACGATCCGTCTCGTCGATGGCACGGCGCATCGACGCCGTTACCGTGTCCGCGTACATGATCACGTGTCCGTTCACGTGGCGGGCTGCCCGGCCGATGGTCTGGACCAACGAGCTCGTGTTGCGCAGGTACCCTTCCTTGTCGGCGTCCAGTATGACGACCAGGCTGACTTCCGGCAGGTCCAGACCCTCACGCAGCAGGTTGATCCCGACAACGCAGTCAAAGACTCCAAGGCGGAGGTCGCGCAGGATTTCCACGCGCTGGAAGGTGTCCTGCTCGCTGTGCAGGTGGTGGGTCTTGATGCCCACCTCGCGGATGTAGTCGGCCAGATCCTCGGCCATCTTCTTGGTCAGCGTGGTGATCAGTGCGCGCTCGCCCCGCTCCACTCGGCTCCGCACCTCCCCCACCAAATCGTCGATCTGGCCGTCGGTCGGGCGCACCTCAACCATCGGATCCACGAGCCCCGTTGGCCGGATCACCTGCTCCACGACCTGCGTCGAGACGTCGCGCTCGTAATCGCCGGGAGTGGCGGACACAAAGATCACTTGGTCGATGTGCGCGTTGAACTCGTCGAAGTTGAGGGGCCGGTTGTCCATGGCGGACGGGAGGCGGAAGCCGTAGTCCACCAGGGTTTGCTTGCGGCTGACGTCGCCGAAATACATCCCCCGCACCTGGGGGATCGCCATGTGGCTCTCATCGACGAACAAGAGCCAGCGATCGGGAAAGTAGTCCAGCAGCGTCCAGGGCGGACTCCCCGCGGCCCGCCGCGCCAAGTGACGCGAATAGTTCTCGATCCCCGCGCAATATCCGGTCTCCCGCAGCGTCTCCAGGTCGTAGCGCGTACGCTCCTCCAGCCGGGCCGCTTCCAGGATTCGTTGTTCGGCCCGCAGCACTTCCAAGCGCTGGCCCAGTTCCGCCTCGATCTCCCCGAGCGACGCCTCCAGACGGTCCGATGAGGTGACGAAGTGCTTGGCCGGATAGATGTCCACCCGGTCCCGCTCGGCCAGGAGTTCGCCGGTGAGCGGATCGAGTTCCACGATCCGCTCCACTTGCTCATCCCAAAAATCCACTCGCACGGCCAACTCCTCGTACGAGGGCTGGATCGTGAGTGAGTCGCCTCGGATGCGGAACTTGTTGCGGGTCACCGTCATCTCATCGCGTTGGTACTGCACGTCAACCAGATGACGCAGAATACGCGACCGCTCCACTCGCTCGCCGACCTTCAGCGTGAGCACGAGCGATTGATACTCTCCCGGCTCGCCCAAGCCATAGATGCAGGAGACGGAGGCCACGATGACTACGTCCCGCCGCTCGAAGAGCGCCCGCGTCGCGGAGTGGCGGAGTTTGTCGATCTCTTCGTTGATCGCGGCGTCCTTGGCGATATAGGTGTCGCTCCGGGGAATGTACGCCTCCGGTTGGTAGTAGTCGTAGTAGGAGACAAAGTATTCCACCGAGTTGTTCGGGAAGAATTCCTTGAACTCGGTGGCCAGCTGCGCAGCCAGCGTCTTGTTGGGCGCCAGCACCAGGGCGGGCCGGTTCGTGGCGGCGATGACGTTCGCCATCGTGAACGTCTTCCCGGAGCCGGTGACTCCCAGAAGCGTTTGGGCGCGATCTCCCCGCTCGACTCCCTGGACCAACGCGGCGATCGCCGCGGGCTGGTCCCCCGTCGGCTTGAATTCGCTGCTGGTCTGAAAGGTTTCGGTCACGGCCCCACGAGGGCGGCCGGTCCACTCAGGCGCTGATCTGCAGGGGCGCGGTACGCTCATCCGCCGCCACGACCACGCGGTTTCGACCGGCCGCCTTAGCATCATACAAGGCCTCGTCGGCGATCCGGACAAGATCCTGCGCCTCGCGCACCTGCTCGCTGCGCCCGCAGGCGATACCGGCGGAGAGCGTCAGCGCAATGGGTCCGGCTGCGAAGTCCAATCGGCGCGCGCTGAAACAGGCACGGATTTTCTCCGCGACCACGCGCGCATCCTCGCTGTCGGCTTCGGGCAAGAGCACCGCAAACTCGTCGCCACCCAGCCGGCCCATGATGTCGGATGATCGCAGCGTTTCGCCCAGCGACTCGGCGAACGCCCGCAGCACCGCGTCACCGGCGGCGTGCCCGCCTCGGTCGTTGACTTCCTTGAATCGGTCCAGATCGATCATCACAACGGCCGGCGCCGTTCCGTACCGCTCCGACCACCGCCATTCCTGTTCCAGCGCCTCCAGCCAAGCCCGCCGGTTGTACAGCCCGGTGAGAGAATCGAAGGTCGCGAAACGTGCCAGATCGGCGGCGCTCTGCCGCAGGCGGCGATTCGTCTGAATCAGGTTCCGCTGAGAGCGATGCTGGAGCCGCCGTTCTCGCAGGGAATCCACCCCCAGCAGCACCATCGCGACGGCCAGCGGCACCACCCCTCCGGCGACCACGGCCGGGGCGACGCCTGATCGGGCGGCCAGCCACACGCCCAGGTCCAGGAGCGCCGCCAGCGCCGCTGCGATCCCGACCGCCGCCAGGGCCAGAGCCTGGAGAGCGTGGCGCAAAATCGCCCGTCGGATCCAGGGGAGATCCACACGGCGATTATCCGTCACGGCAGGGCCTGATACGTCGGGGGGCGCCCGCAGCAGGGGCTGGCGAACCCTACACATCCCCATCCGGGAATCCGCGTCTAGTCCCGCTCAGCCATGCCCCGGAAGACGGCCCGCAGTACGGCCTCCGTCTCCGGCTCGACCGTCTCATCGGCCACGCGGTTCACCCAATCTCTCGCCTCGCTGCGCTGGTAGCCGAGCCCGACCAGCGCCTCAACCGCTTCGGATAGCGCCCGGCCGCGTTCTCGCTGCGGTTCCGTCGCCAGCGCGGCGTAGTGCTCGTCCACCAGCAGCGCCTCCTCCACGACCTTGCCTTTGAGCTCCGCGATGATCTGATCGGCCTGCCGCGTGCCGACGCCGGGCAACTGGCAGAGGGCGCGTTTATCCTCCGCCTCGATCCAGTGCGCGATCGTTGAGATCGATGTCGCCAACGCTCGCCGCGCGCTTGTCGAGCCCATCCCACGCACGTGCATGAACTTTTTGAAGAATTCGCGCTCTGTGCGTCGCAGGAAGCCGATGAGCACGGGGGAAGGGTTGCGATCCGGAACGTGGTAGTAGATGAACAGGTCCACTTCGGCCGGTCGATGCTCCAGCGCCCGCCAGCCGTACGCGGGCAGGTGCACTTCGTACCAGAGACCGCCGACTTCCACCTCCACGCTTTGGCTGGCGGGATTCCACTGACGCGCGGGGCCGCGGATCCGGGAGATCATCGCTGCGGCAGGAGGCGGCGACGGCCGGACGATGCCAGCAGGTGGCAGTAGGCCACTGCCAGCGCGTCCGAGGCGTCGAGAGGGCGTGGGCCCGCCTCCAGGCGCAGCTGGCGGCGAAGCGCCTCGGCGACCGCTTCCTTCGTCGCCCCTCCGTCCCCCGCGGCGGTCTGCTTGATCTCGCGCGGCGCATATTCAAAAACCTCGAGCTCGCGCCAGGCGGCGGCAAGCAACGCCGCGGCCTGCGCTTGTCCCAACGCCAGCGCCGTTCGCATATTTTCCTTGACGAAGGGTCGCTCCACCGCCACGGCGCTCGGGCCGTGGGCGTCGATAGCCTCCAGCAGGCCGTTGGTGATCGCGCGCAGCCGCACGGCGGTGGCGGCGCCGCGCGGCGGCCGGATGACCCCATACTCGATGCGCGGAGCGCTCTCGCGCGCGTCCAGCAGCGCCCAGCCGGTCACCCGGAGTCCGGGATCGACACCGAGAACACAACCAGCGGGCGTGGGCATCAGGCCGCCGACTCGGACTCGACCATCACGGCTTCGGGGACGTCCGCGTTGCTGTGGACGCGCTGAACGTCGTCCAGCTCTTCCAGGCTGTCCAGGAGCCGCAGCAGCGATCGTGCTTGCTCCCCGTCCAGGGGGACCGTAGTCGTGGGCCGCATCGTGACCTCCGCAGAGGCCAGCGGGACGCCCTCCGCTTCCAGCCGTTCACGCACCGCCTCCAGATCAGGCGGGGCCATGAGCACCTCGATCAGGGTCTTGTCGACCGACACATCGTCCGCGCCGGCGTCGATCGCCTGGAGCGCGATCGCGTCCGGATCAACGCCGTCTTGCACGTCGATGGCGATCACGCCCTGGGGCTCGAAGACCCAAGCCACGCTACCGTTCTCGCCCATGCTGGCGTTCCCCTTCGAGAGGATGGCGCGCACCTCGGCAACGGTCCGTTTGCGGTTGTTGGTAAGCGTGTCGATGAGCAGGGCCGCACCGCCGGGTCCGTAGGCCTCGTAGCGGATCTCTTCCCAGCTCGCGCCGCCTCCACCGGCCGTGACGCGTTTGATCGCCCGCTCGATGGTCTCCTTGGGCATATTCGCCTGTCGGGCCTTGGAGAGGGCCAGTCGAAGCACCGGGTTCTCACTGGCCTGTGGGCCGCCGCCGCGCGTGGCGGCCTCGATCTCGCGCCCGATCTTCGTGAACAGCTTGCCTCGGCGCGAGTCGGTCACGCCTTTCTGGCGTTTGATCTGAGACCACTTGGAATGACCAGACATCCGCTACTCCTCGGGTGCCGTCCGCAGTCGCACGGACGTTCGGAATGGTATCACGCTGCCATTGGACTGCCCGGGCGGCGCCGAGCCGATCCGGCTAGCTCAGGATCGTTCGTGCCTTCTCGGCGGTCTCCGGACGCGCCCTGAGATCGGTCTCCAGCGGGCTGACCGAGATCTTCCCTTGCAGGATGGCCCACACGTCCGACCCACTGGCCGCTTCGACTCCCTCCATCTGGTACTCCCGTCGAGGCCGGATCAACCCTTCCGCTGTTTCCGCTTCGATTAGGCGTGCGACGCCGCGTGGCGCCAGTTCCGTCACCACGGCCTGGCCGAGCTCCGGGGAGGGACGGTCGGGCACGTTGACGTTCAGAAACAGCCGCTCGCCCGACGCCAGCAGTGAAGCCGCTATCCCTGCGCCAACCGACGCGGCCGCCCGGAGCCGCGCCGGGGATCGGCCCAGTGACGATACGGCCACGGCCGGTAAGTCGCGGTGGTGCCCCTGCATGGCCGCGCCGACCGTTCCCGAGTGGATCACGTCCGCGCCCAGGTTGGGGCCCGGATTGACGCCCGACACCACCAGACTGACGCGACGGGGAACGTGCCGGCGCAGGCCGATGATCACCGCGTCCGTCGGCGTTCCGTCCACTTGCCAGGCCTCTACGCCGGGCAGGCGGCTCCGTGCCTCCTGCGACTGGAGCTCGCGGTGAAGCGTGAAGGCCGTGCCCATTCCCGACTGCTCGAAGGCCGGCGCCACCACGCATACCTCGCCCACGCTCTGCATGGCCTCGGCCAGCGCCCACAGGCCATCGGCGTCGATGCCGTCATCGTTACTGACGAGAATCAGGGGCCGATCGGTCACATTCTCATCATCGGCCAAGCGGCCGGGCGTGCCAAGACCGCCGTCCTAATGCAGAGGAACGGCATCTCCGCGGACCCCGAGCCAGCGATTATCGATCAGGCGAGCCGCTCCGCACTGCACCGCCAGCGATAGCAGCGCCCGCTCGTCGATCTGATCGAGTTCGCGCAGCGTCGGCAGGTGGGCGCAGGACACGTACTCCGTCTGCAGCAACGGTTCGGCGTTCAGCACTTCGTGTACTGCGCTCTGCAACGCGGCCGCGTCGCGCTCTCCTTGGTCAAAGAGCGCCCGCCCCGCCTCGAGCGCGCGGGAGATGGCAGCCGCCGCCTTGCGCTCTTCAGCCGACAGGTAGCGATTGCGGCTGCTCATCGCCAGGCCGTCTCGTTCCCGGACCGTTGGAACGGGAACGATCTCGACAGCGATGTCCAAGTCATGGACGAACTTCGCGATGACGAGGAGCTGCTGGGCGTCTTTCATCCCAAAATATGCACGCGTCGGCTGTGTGATGAAGAGCAGTTTGCTGACGACGGTCGTCACGCCGGCGAAATGTCCCGCCCGGGCCGCGCCTTCCAGGACGGCCGTGAGCGGCCCGGTGACCTCCACCGAGGTGCGGAACCCATCGGGGTATATCTCCTGGACCTGGGGAAGGAACAGTGCGTCCACGCCGTTCTCGCGTAACAGACGGCTGTCGTCTTCGATAGCGCGCGGATAGCGATCGACGTCTTCGCTGGGGCCGAATTGCAACGGATTGACGAAGATGGAGGCGATCACCTGGTCGTTTTCGCGCCGCGCGCGATGCACCAGGGCCAGGTGCCCATCGTGCAGCGCCCCCATCGTGGGGACAAATCCTACGTCGCCCTGTACCGCTCTGTGCCACGCGCGGACGGCCGCAACGGTACCCAACGTTTCCATGCTCGCGTCACCGTTACCAGTCGAAGGCGGTCGGAGTGGTCGGCTCCTTCGTCCGTGCGAGGCTCGCGATCTCGGCCATGGCCTCGTCATCGACGGCACTGGCGTGGCTCATGGTGGGAAACACGCCGGCGGCGACCTCGTCACGATAGGCTGTGAGCGCTTCACGAATTCGCAAGCCCAATTCGGCATAGCGCTTCGCGTGCCGCGGGCGGAAGTCCTCCAGCAAGCCAAGGATGTCGTGCAGGACCTGGATCTCGCCGTCGCAATGCGGGCCCGCCCCGATGCCGATGGTCGGCATCTCCAGCCGCTTGCTGATGATCTCCGCGACCGGCGCCGGGATCGCCTCCAGAACAACCGCGAAACATCCGGCCGCCTCCAGCGCCAGGGCGTCGTTCAGAAGCTTGACGGCCTGCGCGGCGGTCTTGCCCTGCACCTTGTGGCCACCGAGCTGGTTGACCGATTGCGGCGTCAAGCCGATATGGCCCATCACCGGGATGCCCACTTTGACCAGTCGCTCAACCGTGGGCGCAATGTGGCTGCCGCCCTCCAGCTTCACCGCCGTCGCCCCGCCCTCCTGCAGCAGGCGCGTGGCGCTGCGGATGGCGTCCTCGGGGCCGGTCTGGTACGTGCCGAACGGGAGATCCGCCACCACGACTGCCCGGCTGGTCGCGCGCACCACGGGTCTCGTGTGGTGCAGGATCTCGTCCAGCGTCACGGGAACGGTCGTCTCGTAGCCCAGCACGGTCGTACCCAGCGAGTCGCCCACTAACAGCGCGGGAATCCCCGCCTCTTCGGCAAGGCGGGCGGTGGGATAGTCGTAGCAGGTGACCATCGCAAAGCGCTCGCCGCGGCGCTTCATCGCTTTGAGGGAGTGGATGGAACGTCGGGACATGCGGGCTCTCCTTCCATCCGCCTCCGAGGGGCAACTCGCCGCCCCGGCTCGGACACGCTCCCGGCCGCCTGCTCACAGCGCGGCGGCGCGCACAAAAAACGCCCGCGAGCGATACGAGCGGGCGTGAGCTGGCGACGCCTGGAGCCACTGGTCGCCATCACGGCGGCCTCGAGAGATAGCGCGCATTGCTCACCGCCGTGCTCGCGGTCGGCTGCGCGGGCAATGTAACCAGCCCGACGATCGGCTGTCAACGACCCGTTATGAGCGCCGCTGTGCGCGCCGCTATGAGCGCCACGATGAGCGACCGCCTAGTGGCCGGCCGGGGCTCGCCAGTTCCGGATGGCCGGTACGCCGGCCAGCCGCGTGGATTCCGTCACCCCACGCACGACCGCGTCCGCCAGCGCCGTAGCCGCCATGCTGCCGAGCAGCGTCAGACGTTCCAGGTTCAAGTTGACCCCAAGCGTGCCCGTCGCGAGCGCGAAGACGCAATCGCCGTCGAGGGGCGTGTGCGCGGGACGGATCGCCCGCGCGAAGCCGTCCTCCGCCATCAGCGCCAGTCGCGTGGCTTGAGCCTTATCGAGGCGGGCGTTCGTCGCGACGACGGCGATCGTGGTATTCGTGACGGCCTCGGCTGCCTGCGGCGGGAACGCCTGCGCCGCCAGTACGTCTGCGCCCGAGCGCAACTCTCCTCGACGCTGACCGCGCGGCCCGGCGATGAGTGCGCCGCTATCGGGGTCGTGCACGTCACCGATGCAGTTGACGGCCGTCAGAGCCCCGACGACCAAGCCAGAGCGATGGGCCAGTGCGGCGGTCCCGATCCCGCCCTTGAGCGCGAACTCCGCCCCCGCCAATTTCGCGACGGTGCACCCCGTCCCCGCACCCACGCTGCCCTGCGCCACCGCGCCGCTCTTCGCCCGCTCCGCCGCCAGCCGGCCGGATTCTGCCGTCGGACGCGCCGTCGATGAACCGATGCGGAGGTCGAACAGTACGGCTCCGGTGACGATGGGGATGGGCGGCAAGTCCAAAGCTAGGCGCAGCCCGGCCCCGCGCTCAGCCAGCGCCTCGCGCACGCCCGCCGCTGCGGCCAGGCCGAAGGCGCTCCCACCTGTGAGGAGGACGGCATGCACCTTGGCGATCGCGTTCTCGGGCCGGAGCAGGTCCGTCTCGATGGTGCCGGGTGCACCGCCCCGCGAGGAGTAGCCGGCCACGGCCCCATCTTCGCAGAGCACAACGGTGCAGCCGGTCGCGCCGCCCCGGTCGCTCCAGTGCCCCACCTTGATCCCCGGGACGGCGGTGATCGCGTCCGGCACGCGTCAACCGCCCTGTTCCGGCGGCGATGCATTCAGCGACCACATCCCGTACCCGCCCCTCACGTCGATGACCGAGCCCGTCGCGTAACCGGCCGCGTCTGAGAGAAGAGAGACCACGGCTCCTGCCACCTCCTCCGGCTGCGCAAAGCGTCGCATGGCGGCGTGCTGCTCGGAGCGCTCAACGTACCAGCGCGGGGGCTCGCTGGTGAGCTCGCTCGCAACCCAGCCGGGCGCCACGCAGTTCACCCGGATCGGCGCTTTGGGCGCCTCCGGCCCACTTCCGCATGGCGCGCAGTGTGGAGGCAACGGTCGGGTCAGACAAGGGTCAGGAGTCGTGGGCGCGAAGGGAGAGCCAGCACATGTCACGCTCGGCTTGGCTGATAGTGCCGATCGCCAGGACGAATTGCTCCAACTGTTGTTCGTTGATCGTCAGGGAATGGGTCGCCAGTCGGTAGCGCTTCTCCTCCAGGACCATTAACGCGACTTGGTCGGGGGCCATCGATCGGTCCGGCAGCCAGTCGAGCGTATTCGTGAGGGTGCTCGACTTGCGCAACCCTTCCGCCAATTGCAGCAACACGCTCTGTTCGGCACGGGCGGCGCGGGTCAACCCTTGCGGAACGGATTCAACGGCTGCCCGCAACTGCCGGTATTCCGTTTTCGAGACCTCGGGACGCAACGCTTCCACGTCGTCGCCGGTAGGGAGTCCCAGGTCGCGCAGGATGTGCTCAGGGAGACGCTCGGCCACCTGCGCGCTGAAGGCGGCAATGGAACCGACGTTGAGCCGGTGGGCCAGGAACGTCGCCAGGAGCGGTGCCCGGTCACGCCGGAGGAACGCCGCGTGGAGCGCCATGATCCCGCCGACGGCGTCCAGGTACTCCTCGACGATGCGCATGCCCAGAATCTTCCGGTCGTCGGGCGGGGCCAGGACCAACTCGCGCAGCAGCGCCTCCGCCACCACGCGCTGCGATCGAGCGCCGAAGCGCGAATAATTCTCCAGGAACGCAGGCTCCAGCGTCGTCAAGTAATTCGCAAAGGCCGCCTGGGGATGGCGATCGTCGGCCCCACCGTCCGCGACCGAGCGAGCCTTGGCGGCATCCGAGGTCATCGGCGACGCTCCTTACGCCTGCAATCTACGCCATCGGTCCCGTCGATGGACGCGCTCCTTCTCGCCCGCTTGCGCGGGACGCGGCGCGATGTCTGGCGCGCCGGTTGACAGCGCGGGCACCAGTGCGACGCGCGCCCTCCGATGACCGTGCGTCGGATCGGCGTGCCGCAGACGTCACACGGTTCGTCCGTGCGACGGAAGACACGAACGAAGAACTGCTGCCTGCCGTCCTTCCCTTCGGCGTCGGTGTAGTCGCGGAAGGAGGCGCCGCGGTGCGCGATTCCCTCTCGAATCACTTCCTCGATGGCGGCATGCAGGGCCCTGCGCTCGGCCGGTCGGAGCGATCCGGCGGGCACGGCGGGGTGGAGCCGAGCCAGGAAGAGCGCCTCATCGACGTAGATATTGCCCAGGCCGGCGATCCGGCGCTGATCCAGCAGCGTCGATTTCAGCGGCGCCTTTCGTCCGTGCAGCGCGGACCAGAGCGCTTCCTCGGTGAACGCCTGCGTGAGCGGCTCGATGCCTAACTTGCACGTCACTTCCTCTGCGCTCTCCAGTACCTCGAAGGTGCCGAACTTGCGGACGTCGGTGAAGCGCAACTCGGAGCCGTCATCCAGGGTCACGACGATCCGCTGGAAGGGATCCGGCTCGCCACCGGTCGACCGATGGCGCAGCGTGCCGGTCATCCGCAGATGCATCACCCAAACCGATCCCGAATCCAGCTGGAAGAGCAGGTACTTGCCCCGGCGCTCGATGCCTTCGATCCGTCGATCGACGAGGCGGGCTCGCACCCGCCTCGTCGGCACGCCGACCAGCATCCGTTTGGCGCCCGGCATGACCGTGAGCGAGGTGATCGTGCGACCGGCGACTCGCGGCGCTAGATCGCGGCGGATCGTTTCGACTTCGGGGAGCTCGGGCATGCGGCGATCCTATCGGTCCAGAGCCCCAGTATGATCCTCGCGCCCTTGGCTGCCGAGCGGTTGAGCCGGCGCAAGGAGGGTCGCGTTGGCACTGCCGGACTACGACATCATCACCGTCGGCGGCGGTCTGGGCGGCGCAGCCCTCGCCAAAACGATGGCGGAGAACGGCGTCCGAGTGCTGGTGCTGGAGCGCGAGACGGAGTTCAAGGATCGGGTGCGCGGGGAAGGGCTGATGCCTTGGGGCGCCGCCGAAGCGGGCGACCTCGGCCTCCTGGCGCCGCTTCTGGCGAGGTGCGGACACGAGCACCGTTGGTTCGACACCTATCGAAGCGGGGACCGCGCCGGCCATCGCGACCTCATCGCGACGACTCCGAAGCACACGCCGGGGCTTGGCTTCTTCCACCCGGCGATGCAGGAAACCGTCCTGGCGGCGGCGCGAGAGGCGGGTGCGGAGGTCCGCCGCGGCGCGCGGGTGCTGAGCGTCCGGCCGGGGCTGCGTCCGACACTCGATGTTGAGCAAGATGGCCGTATCGACGCGCTGGCGGCCCGCCTCGTCGTCATCGCCGACGGGCGGCGTTCCGCCTCGCGGACGCAGGCCGGATTCGTGGTGCATCGGGACCCGGACGCGACGCTGATCGCCGGCGTCTTGGTGGGAAACTGTCCTGCGCCCGACGACGCCGTGCACTTGGCCGTCAACCCCGACGCTGGCCACATCGCGATCCTCTTCCCGCAGGGTCACGGCCGCGTCCGCGCCTACTTCGTCAGCACCACCCAGTGGGAACATCGCTTGAGCGGACCGAGCGACATGCCGGCCTTTATCGCCCGTTCGATCGAGGCGGGGATGCCAGCGGAGTTCTACGCCGGGCTCGAAGTGCTCGGTCCTCTCGCGACCTTTGAAGGCGCCCCTTTCTGGGTCGACCATCCGTACCGAGATGGCGTCGCCGTGATCGGTGACGCTGCCGCGGCCAGCGATCCGTCGCACGGCCAGGGCTTGTCGCTGGCGCTCCGCGACGTCCGCGTCCTGCGGGATCAGTTGCTGAGCAGCCCGGACTGGGAGGCGGCCGGGCACGCCTACGCGGCGGCGCACGACCGTTACTACGGGGTCCTTCACACGTACGAGGGCTGGTTCACGGACCTATTTCTGCGGACCGGCCCGGAAGCGGCGGCCCGCCGCGCGAGAGCCCTTCCGCTGCAGGCGAAAGACCGCACCCGCCGGCTCGATGTTCTCGTCAGTGGCCCGGATGCGACGCTCGACGAGACGGCACGGCGGCGCTTCTTCGGCGAGGAGTAGTTTTCTAAGTCCAGGCAACGACACGCTCCGAAGACGAGTAGACTGCCCGTCAGAATACAGAGGGATCGTGCCAAGCCCCACCGCTGGATCGGAGTTGTCTGATGCAGGTGACGATCAAGAGCCTCAACGTCGATATGGAACTCAAGAACCGTGGTATCGAGTTGGAGATCAGGAATCCCCAAGGCGAGTTTCTTGGTGATCTGGTCGTTACCAAGACGCAGCTCATATGGTGCAAGGGCCGGACGAAACGTGGAAATGGTAAGACGATTTCGTGGGCGGCTTTTCAGACGTATATGAACTCTCTCTAGTCAAACTGACGCACTACCTGCTAGCGGCGACGAACGGGGCCGGGTCGCCGCTCCTGCTGAGCGCCAACAGCGTCAAGACGTGGAAGGTGCAGAAGGTCCGCCAGGCCGCCGGCCGGGCGCGCGGGAAGCGCAAGCGTGGCGTGCGTTCCTCCAGATCGTAACGCAGGAGTCGCTGTGCATGGAGGTCGAGTTGCCCGATCGTCCCTCTCCCCACAAGCCTCGCAGCCAAGGCGTCCCTCACGAGTGAGGATACCTCATGCCTCATCCACTGGACGGCCCACTCCTCAAACTCCAGCGGGCTGAGGAACATATCCGTGACTTCGAACGGGAGTACGACGCCTGGAAGGGGACTGAGCCATATGGCGCCTCGCAAGAACGCGACCCACAGAGACCGGGCTACTTCCTCCTCCGGTTTCAGGTGCGCCCCGCGCCCGACCACGTCGGATCAGTGTTCGGCGACGCTGTCACTAATATCAGGGCTAGCCTCGACCACTTGGCCTATCAGTTGGCGCTGCTCGTCTGCGGCGAAGATCGGATCAGCATTCGGACCGCGTTTCCTATCGTCCTCAATGAGAAGCGTTACCCCGAGCGAGCGCCGGATGCGTTGCAGAGCGTCCCAGTCGAGGCATGGGATCTGATCGAGTGCCTTCAGCCGTACCACCGCACGGACTGGTCTGAGCTCTACTATCTCTGGCTGATCAATCAACTCGCCAATCGAGACAAGCACCGGACATTCAACTATGTCGCCGGTCGTGTCCACATTCGGAGCAGCACCGGGAGTGAAGTCTGGCTCGCGGGGTACGTCAAAGACGGCGATATACTTAGGCTCGATCTCGCCCCAGCGGATGAGGAATACACAGTAAGCATCGGGGCCCTCGTTGGTATCGCGGTCGAGAACGAGGTCATCAGCCCCAGTGGTCTGCTCACAATGCATCATTTCGTCCGTGATGAAGTAATCCCACTCTTCTCTGGCTTCTTTGATGAGCGCGCTCCACTTCAGCCGCCTTCGCCTAAACGGCGGCGCGGACGACGGAAGTCGCGAGGTCACCAACGCCGCTGACGTTGATGAACTCGATCCCTACGACGGATCCATCGGCGGAGTAGTCGTACACTTCGCTCGTGTTGGGCCGACTCGTCAATCACCGCTTGTTCATCGTTATCGCGCCTATCGGCGTGGGCACTGGCGTGACACTGCTGGTCTTGAGTCTGCTGTCCTTCTGGGAAGATCCGGCAGGGATCAGCGATCGTTCCCTCGATGCCCTCAGCGCCTGGTCCGCCTACGCCCTCGCTCTCCTTGCTGGGCTGGCGGGGTGGTTTGCCTGGCTGAGCGTGCGCGAGCAGCGGCGGACGCGGCTGGACAGCCTCATGCCTGTCGTTCGGCTCGATCTCCAGCCAGCGCAACAGCGCACGGAGGAAGACTTCTCCTTCGCCGGCCTGTACCGGGTTCGGGCGGCTCTTCGGAACGTCGGCCCGGGGCCTGCGCGGTCGATAAAGATTCGAGTATGGATAGCCCCGGTGCGCGATCGCGCACCCGGCATCCCGCCGGCGCCGCCTCTCCCCACCTCTGCGGGTCTTGGCTCGCCGTTCATTGCAGGAACTTGGGACGCTCTTGGCCCAGCTGACGAGCACCGCCCCATTCCATGGTTGTACTCGGGTGGCGAGATCGAGGGGGACGGCGCTTCGGGCTTCGACATTTACTGGGAAGCGAGTTCTTTCGACGTCTTTGACCGCACCGTCGTGCAGACGGGGTTCATGTACTGGCCAGCGGCCTAGCATCACGCCGCCTCCCGCCTTCACCCTGACCAACTACCGCCTCGCCTCGCCGTCGCCGCGACGGACGCCACCCACCGAGCCTCCTGTTGAGGGTTACGGCTCTACGCGCTCTCCGCACCCCTCCCGCGCTGCTCCTCCAGCGCCCCCGGGTCCAGTGCAGCCCACTGGCATCGCGTCCAGAACCGCCACCGCTCCCCGTGCGCGGACCGCCCCACACCCGTGCTGCCTCCGACTCCCTTTCCCTTTCCCCGGCCAGCCTGAGCCATTCCTTATGTAAATCATCTTCCTCCGACTGCCTCACAGGCTCATTGTGACTCCGCGTATCGCGTACTATAATACGCTCATGAGGGAATCTTCCACAGCCTCTCCTCGACATCCCCCTCTATCGTGCCCCGCCGCGACCTTTCCGCCGCCGCACGGCCGCCCAACGACGCTGAGGCGAGAACCTGCCGCCACCGTGCAAGAACCTGGCGGAACCTGGCGGAAACGTGGCGGAACCCTGCCGGTTTCTGTCACCCCACACCCAAATCGGCCACCGCTCTATCTGGAGCAGGGGGCGAAATGGCCCGAGATCGAATTTCCCCCGGGGGGACAAAAAGCCGCCCGATGGGGCGGCCTGGGCTTCCCTAGACGGTGATGGGCCTACATGCCGCGGTAGGCGGTGGGCCCGGGGGCGTAGGCGTCGCGCAGGGTGTCCTCCGGGAAGAGCTCCGGTGTCACCCCCTCAGCCACGTAGTCGTACAGGGCCGCCTTGAAGATGCCCTCCATCGTCTGAATGGCGGCGATGGCCAATCCGGCCAGAGGCACCGCGACGATGAACCCGACAATGGGCGAGATGGCGAACGCGATGCCGATCGGGATCGCCACGATCAGACCGACCACGATATAGAGAATCCCGAAGCCGAAGTTGCCCACCAATTGCTCGCCCCAGGTCCGCTTGAATAAGGCGGAGGAACGCTTGATCGCCTCGATCGGCCCGACGCCCTCCACGATCAGCACCGGGATCACAAAGAACGTCATATACGCCCAGACGGCCCCGACCAAGCCGATCACGATGTTGTAGATGAACCCGCCGCGCCGACTGCGGAGGTACTGCAGGACGAGGAACACGATGACCGAGATCACGGCCCAGCCGGCCACCGCCGGGATGTGTTTGTTGACCGCGGCGAATCCGGTCCAGATGTTGGGGTCGCCGCCCTTGAGGCGGACCCGGGCGGCGCCGATCAGCGCCGCGTTGAAGTAGTTGATGATGAAGAACCCGACGAACAGGCCGATGACCCCGATTGCCGCGTCGACGCCCGTGAGCCCCGATTCGCCCTCTTCCGCGTCGATGCGGTCGAGCGCTCCGTTGGCGGCGAAGATCGCCACGGTCACTCCAGCGACGATCGCCAATCCGATCCCGGACATGATCGGGAACAAGATCAGCTCTTTGTCCTTTCGCAGGACCTGCCAGGAGATCTTGATGAGTTTCCAGGTGTTGCCAAAACTTCTGAACATGGCCGGCTCACACTACCACGGGTGGACTCTGAGGCCGAACGCTCACGCGGGAATGTAGCGCGTCATGTCTCCCCAGTTAGGGCCGAGCTTGAGATCGATCTGCAGCGGCGCCACCATCTCGATCGCGCTCGGCATCACGGCCTCCAGCAGCGCCGCTACTTCCGGCGCCTCACGCTCGGGTAATTCGAAGATCAGCTCGTCGTGCACCTGGAGAAGCATGCGGCACTCGATCTCGCGCTCGTTCAAGGCTTCGTTGACTTGCAGCATGGCGCTCTTGATGACGTCGGCGGCGGTGCCCTGAACCGGCATATTCACTGCCACGCGCTCCGCGGCCGCACGCGCCTGGAAGTTCGGTGACCGGATCTCCGGGATATTGCGCCGACGGCCCAGCAGCGTCTCGGCATAGCCGCGCTCACGCGTCGACGCCTTGATCGCCTCGATCCAGTCGCGCACCTTAGCGAAGCGAGCGAAGTAGCCATCGATGAACTCCTGCGCCTGCTTGCGCTCCATGCCCGATCGCTGAGCCAGGCCGAAGTCCGTCAATCCGTAGATCACGCCGAAGTTCATCATCTTGGCCACGCGGCGCATCTCGTCGTCTACGTCGCCGGGCTCGACGCCGTACGCTCCGGCAGCGGTGGCGGCGTGGATATCCTCGTTGCGGCGAAAGGCCTCGATCAATCCCGGATCGCCGGAAAGATGAGCCAGCACGCGCAGCTCGATCTGGGAGTAATCGGCGCTGAGAAAACGCATCGCCTCGCCGTCGCGCGCCACGAAGGCGCGACGGATTTCACGCCCCAGCTCCGTCCGCACCGGGATGTTCTGCAGGTTGGGATTTTCCGAGGAAAGGCGGCCCGTGGCTGCCACGGTCTGCTTGTAATCTGTGTGAATCCGGCCGGTCTCCGAGTTGACCAGACAGGGCAGCGTGGCGACGTAGGTCGACTTGAGCTTGGTCAGCTCACGGTACTGGAGGATCTGCTCAACCACCGGATGGACGCCGGCCAGCCGCTCCAGCGTGCGAGCGTCGGTGCTGTACCCATGAGCCACTTTACGGCCCTTGGGCAATTGCAGCTCCTCATACAGCACGCTGCCCAGTTGCTTGGGCGAAGCGATGTTGAACTCATGCCCAATCGATTCGTAGATCGACTGCTCGCTGCGCCCGATAGCGCTCTCCAGGTCGACGGCCATATCGCGCAGAGCGTCCGCGTCCAGCGCGACGCCGCGCAGTTCCATCTCGACCAGTACCTGGACCAGCGGTATCTCCAGCGAGCGGTAGAGTTGATGCAGTTGCGGCTCCTGCATGAAGCGCTCCGCGTAGTAGGCCTGCAGCCGCAGCGTCATGTCGGCGTCGGCGCAGGCATACGCGGCCGCATCGCGGGCGGGCACATCGCACATCGTGCGCTGATCTTTGCCGGTGCCGATCAGATCGGTGATCGGCGTCATCTCGACGCCCAAGCGCTCCAATGCCAGCGTCTTCAGTCCCAGCGCCGCTTCGCCCAAGAGATAGGCGGCGATCATCGTGTCGTCTTGGAGGCCGCCCAGCTTCACGCCGTGGCGAGCAAGCACTTTCATGTCGAACTTGGCGTTGTGCAGCACCTTGGGGATCGACGGGTCCTCCAGCACGGGCTGCAGGATCATCCGCGCCTCCTCGGGGTCGAGCTGCGGTTCGCCGTCGTCGGCGTGCTCCACCGGCACGTAGACGGCTTGCGCGGGAGCAACGGAGAGCGAGTAGCCCGCTATGCGCGCGCGCAGGGTGTCCTGGCTGGATGTCTCCAGGTCCACGGCCAGAAGCGGCGCCTTCCGTGCATTTTCCAGCCACGCCTTGAGCGCCTCGGACGAGCGCAGCACCGCGTAGTCGGTCTCCTCTGGTTCCTGGCGTGCGCCGACCGCCGGTTCCATGGCGGACTCCGGCAAGCGATCGATGAGGCTGCGAAACTCCAGCTCCAGGAAGAGCTTCAGCAAGCGATCTCGGTCGTACGCATGGATGGCGCAACCGTCCACGTCCAGGGTGACCGGCGCGTCGTGGCGGATCGTCACCATCTCCTTGGAGTGGAACGCCGCCTCTCGACCCTCCACCAACGCCTTCCGCACCCGCTCCGGCGCGACTTCATCCAGGCGCTCGTAGACCTGCTCGACCGA
This sequence comes from Dehalococcoidia bacterium, assembly GCA_963663235.2. Lineage (GTDB taxonomy): Bacteria > Chloroflexota > Dehalococcoidia > Bin125 > Bin125. The sequence goes on along the minus strand of CAXXNO010000006.1, from coordinate 66,254 downwards.
ACCGAACGCCTTAATCAACTTCACGGCGGTCTTCTCGCCAATGCCACGCACGCCAGAGATATTGTCGGACGCATCCCCTTTCAAGCCTTTGAGGTCGATCAGTTGCAGCGGATCGACACCGTAGCGATCGCGAACGCGCTCGGCGCTGTCGTAGAGAACAGTGTCACGCTGGTAGGGGCGATACATGAACACGCTGACGCCGGGGCGCACCAGCTGCAGCAGGTCGCTATCCAGCGTGGCGATCCATGTCTCGACGCCGGCTTCCGTGCCTTGGTCGGCCAGCGTCGCCAGCACATCGTCCGCCTCAAAGCCGGGAGCCTCATAGATGGGGATACTGAACGCCTCGATGACGTCGCGCGTGCGCTCGATCTGAGGACCCAGATCCTCAGGGGCTTCAGCGCGATGCGCCTTGTACGTCGCATCGCGCTCGTGGCGGAACGTGGGGCCGGGGGTGTCCATTGCCACCGCCACATGCGTGGGCTTGAGCTCGTCGATCACCCGCAGCAGCGTGTTCGTGAAACCGTAAACCGCTGTCACCGTCTCGCCGCTCCGCTGCACGATGAGCGGCTCCCGCACGGCGAAATAGGCGCGGTAGATGATGCCATGCCCGTCCAGAATGACGAGCTTCTTGTCCGTCGACGGTTCCTTCGCAGCAGGCCGGCTCACGCCGCGAGTATACGGCTGGGGGCTTATCGGATGACCATCTCGAGGTCGACGCCGTTGCCGATGCGAGCGGCCTGTGGCGCGCACGCCGGGCAGGCCAGATTGAGGTCCAGCAGGCGATCCGCGGGCAGGCGCAGCCCCACCGACACTGCCTCGCCCGGAGCCAAATCGAAGCGCAACAGCGCACGCCCCGTGCCCGACCGTGCGCCCGTGCGCAGCGCTCCCACATGGCGAACCGCGCTCTCGTTCGCGACCACCAGGTCGCTGCGGAAGGGCGGCGGATCGCCGTCGCCGGCCAGGATGACGATGATCCGCTGTCCCGCGGCGACTGCGAACACCACGCTGTGGCAGCCTGAGCAGGTGACGTTGAACTCGGTGGGCTCGGCGGGGACCAGCACCTCCAGCGTGACGGTGTCGAGCGCAGGGACGGCGAGCGTATCCACGAGATCCCCGCCGCCCGGTTCACCGCCGGAGCGCACGGTGGCGACGCGGGTCGAGCCGCCGGGATTGAGCAGGGAGAGCAGCGCCGCCCCCGGCTCCCCCGCTCCGGCCGGCTCCGACGACTCTACGGGCGTCGCCATCGCCAGGGCGAGCACCGCGGCGAGCGCCGCGAACGTCCGGACGGAGATAATCGCCACCTCGTCTTGCCCCGCCATCCGGCCGCTTCGCGCCGGCAAGCCTGGAAAACGGCTGATGCGGACGCCCGATGCTACACTCGACCCAGGAGAGAGCGCCCCAAGCCGCCCGCGCCACACCCGAGGAGCCCGAGGTCCGTGCCGCTAGACCGCATCGTCGTCCGCGGAGCGAGAGAGCACAACCTCAAGAACATCGACGTCACTCTCCCACGAGACAAGCTCGTGGTGATCACGGGCATCTCCGGCTCCGGGAAGTCGTCGCTGGCCTTCGATACCATCTACGCCGAGGGGCAGCGTCGCTATGTCGAGTCACTCTCGGCCTACGCGCGCCAATTCCTGGGGCAGATGGAAAAGCCCGATGTCGACTACATCGAAGGCCTCTCTCCGGCCATCTCGATCGATCAGAAGTCGCGCAGCCACAACCCCCGCTCGACTGTGGGGACAGTGACCGAGATCTACGACTACCTGCGCCTGCTGTTCGCTCGCGCCGGACGCCCGCATTGTCCCGTTTGCGGCAAGCCCGTTACGCAGCAGACCGTCCAGCAGATCGTGGACGCCATCCTGGAGATCCCAGCCGACAGTCGATTGATAATCCTGGCGCCGGTGGTCAAGGACCGCAAGGGCGAGCATGCGCAGGTCTTGGAGGACGCCCGCAAGGGCGGCTTCGTGCGCGTGCGCGTCGACGGAGAGGTGCGTTCTCTCGACGAGCCCATCAAGATGGCCAAGAGCCGCCGCCACAGCATTGATGTCGTGGTGGATCGGGTCGCGATCTCAGCGGAGGACGAGCCCGAAGAGCGCGCCGCCCTCGCGGGGCGGCTGGCCGACAGCGTAGAGCAGGCGCTCAAGCTCGGCGGCGGCACGATGCACGTGGCCGTGACCGGCGAAGATAGGGACCGGATCTACGCCGAGGCGCTCGCCTGCCCGGATGACGGCTACTCGATCGGGGAACTCGCGCCCCGGAATTTCTCCTTCAATAGCCCGCACGGTGCCTGCACGACGTGCACCGGCCTGGGCGTGAAAATGGAGGTGGATCCGCGCCTGGTCATCCCCAACCCCGTGCTGTCCATCGTCGACGGGGCCATCGAGCCGTGGGCGCGAGCGTCCACCACCACCGCTTGGTACGCGCGCCTTCTCGAAGCCGTGGGCGAGGTCTACGGCTTCGACACCGGGACACCCATCGAAGAGTTGTCCAAGAAAGCGCTCCAGGTGGTGCTCTTCGGCAGCGAGGAGCCGATCGTGGTGCGCTACCGAAGCCAGTCCGGGCGCTCCCATCGTTACGAAACCACCTACGAGGGCGTGGTCGCGAACCTCACGCGTCGCCACCAGGAAACCGACTCGGACTGGGTACGCGGCGAGATCGAGCGATACATGGCGGCCGTGCCCTGCCCCGATTGCCAGGGCGCACGCCTGCGGCCGGAGTCGCTGGCCGTCCGAGTAGACGACTTGAGCATCGTGGACGTGACCCGCAAGTCGGTGGCGGAGGCGCACCGCTGGTCGGAGCGCATGGCCGGGCCCGATGCCCCTCTCACGGAGCGGGAGCAAACCATCGCGCAGCAGATTCTCAAGGAGATCCACGTTCGCGTGACCTTCCTCGTCGACGTAGGACTCGAATACCTGACGCTTGATCGCGCGGCCGGATCGCTCAGCGGCGGCGAGGCGCAGCGGATCCGTCTGGCCACGCAGATTGGCTCATCGCTCATGGGCGTGCTCTACGTCTGTGACGAGCCCTCGATCGGCCTCCACCCCTTGGACGACGCACGCCTGATCAGCACGCTCAAGCGACTGCGCGACCTCGGCAACACGATGCTGATTGTCGAGCACGACGAAGCGACGATGCGCGCCGCCGATCACCTCATCGACATGGGGCCCGGCGCCGGCGAGCACGGGGGAGAGGTGGTCGCGGAGGGGACCCCCACCGAGATCATCGCTCACCCCACTTCGCTCACAGGCGCATACCTCGCCCGGCGCAAAGAGATCGATTTGCCCGCCTCACGTCGGCCCGGCAACGGTCAAAACATCTGGGTGCGCGGCGCTGAACAGCACAACCTGCGCAACATCGACGTCGCCTTTCCCCTGGCTACGTTCATCTGCGTCACCGGCGTCAGCGGCTCGGGCAAAAGCACGCTGGTAGAGGAGATCCTGTACCGCAAGACGGCGCAATACTTGCACCAAGCGAAGGTTCGGCCCGGGAAAGTGCGCAAGATCGAAGGCTTAGAGCACATCGATAAAATCATCGACATCGACCAGTCGCCCATCGGCCGCACGCCGCGATCCAACCCAGCCACCTACACGGGCACGTTCACACCCATCCGCGAGTTGTTCGCGTCGGTTCCGGAGGCGCGGATGCGCGGCTACAAGCCCGGGCGCTTCTCGTTCAATGTGAAGGGAGGACGCTGCGAGGCGTGTCAAGGCGACGGCTACAACACGATCGAGATGCAGTTCCTCCCCGACGTGACGGTCCCCTGTGAGGTCTGCCGGGGAAAACGCTACAACCGCGAAGCGCTCGAGATCCACTACAAGGGCAAAACCATCGCCGATGTCCTGGACATGACGGTGGACGAGGCGGCGGAGTTCTTCGCCGCCATCCCGTCCGTGCGTCGCAAGATGAACACCATCCAGGCGGTGGGGCTCGGCTACATCAAGCTGGGACAGCCGGCCACAACCCTGTCCGGCGGCGAGGCCCAGCGCGTGAAGCTCAGCACCGAGCTCTCCAAGCGGAGCACGGGCCGGACGCTCTACCTCCTCGACGAGCCCACTACGGGCCTCTCCTTCCACGACATCGCTGCGCTGCTGAGAGTGCTGCAAGCGCTGGTCGACGGCGGCAACACGGTTGTCGTGATCGAGCACCACCTGGACGTGATCAAGAACGCCGACTACATCATCGATCTCGGCCCAGGGGGCGGAGACCACGGCGGCCGGCTTGTCGCAACCGGAACGCCGGAGGAGATCGCGGCTCAAACGGAGGGCCACACAGGTCGCTTCCTGCGCGCCAAGATCGCTGAACACGGCACACCTCCGGATCCGATCGCGGGCAACGGCCGCCGGCGGGCCAAACGCCGAGGCGCGGCCGGCGGCGACGGGCGGCACGGCGAGAAAGGCCGGCGCGGCGCCACGGCGCGCCGGGTGGCCGCACGCTAGCCGGCGCGGCGCACACCCGCGTACGTCAAGATGCCCGAGCCGTCCAGACTTCACCAGGCCGCTGCGAGGGACTACGCACCAGCCTCAAGCACCGCATCGCGAGCATGGGGCAGGCCGCCCTGTATAAGCCTGTCCCAGAGCGCTGGGGGGCGTTTCCGGGCCTTCTTCGACGCCAGCCAGCCTCACGCGCCTGGATCCGATAACGAGAGGGCGAGGTCGAAAACACCACTCACCGATAACTGCTGTCACGGACGACTGTCAGTGGTTGCCTTGGCACAGGACAGACGATATAAGAGGGGACGGAGTACGCTGCTCAAGCCCGCCCGGGTCCTGCTGGGACGGACGGGGAGCGAGGGAGGAAGGCGCGGCAATGACCTACGTCATCACTGAGCCCTGCATTGACGTCAAGGACCAGTCCTGCGTCGAGGTGTGCCCGGTGGACTGCATCCACTTCGACGGCGACGACGACCGGATTCTCTATATTCACCCGGACGAATGCATCGACTGTGGTGCCTGCGAGCCGGCCTGTCCCGTAACCGCCATCTTCGCGGAGGATGACGTGCCCGACGAGTGGGCCGCATATACCGAGATCAACGCCCTCTGGTATGAGGACAAGGCCGCCCAGCGAGCCAAGGTGGCTGAGATCGCGCCCTAGCGCCGCTCTTCGCTCAGACCATCTGACGGGCCCTCAGCCGGCTGCGGCCGCCCGTCGATCGATATGCGTCGCCAGCGCACTCCCCGCCCCGACTCGCAATCCACGACCAGCACGCCTCCACCGCTTTCGCTGCGCAGCGATAGGGGCATAGGCGCGCCCGAGTAGGCCGCCGCCACCGGTGCCTGGCTGACGGCATAGTGCCGCTCCCAATGGCCCAGTGCGATGTAGTCCCAGCCGCTGGCCGCAATCTCCTCTGGTTCGATGAGCATTGAGCGGTGCGCATCGCTGGGGCCGGAGAACAGGTGCCCGTGTGCCAGCGCCACGTGCCAGCGCCCATCCATCCGCTCCGGCAAGCCAGCCAGCGGCCGATACTCCCAATCGGTGTCGTGATAGCCACGACCCCAGCAGACCAGGTCCAACTCTTCGAGAACCAACAGCGAGCCGGCCGGCTCAAGCAGGAAGTACAGATTCTCGACCCGACGTACGTCGTGCCGGTCATAGACGGAGCCGTCGCCGAGCGCGTCGTGGTTGCCATTGATGGCGATGACCGGCGTCGGCGCGAGCGTTGCGCACTGATCCAGGAACCATTCCGCCGTCTCGTGGTCTACGCGGTTGGAGTCGAACACATCGCCGACAACGAGCAACGCGTCGGCGCCCACCGTCCGCGTGAGTGCAATGACCCGTTGGAACGACTCCCGAATGAGGATGCGCCGTTCCTCCCAGACCGACTCCCCGCTGCCGCGGTACGCATCCAGGTGGATGTCGGAGGTATGCACCAACCGCAACGATCGCGCCATCAAAGCCTCGATGCCTGCCGTCAGCCGTCGATCCGCTCCCGGAGCGCCGCGACCAATTCCTGCGTCGGTACTCGCACTTGGGCTTGCGTGTCGCGCTCGCGGATGGTCACAGCGTGGTCCTCCAGGGAGTCGAAATCGATCGTCACGCAGAACGGCGTGCCGATCTCGTCCTGCCGCCGGTAGCGGCGTCCGATACTTTGCGCATCGTCGTACTGGCTGCTCCAGTCCGAACGCACCAAGGCCCAGACCTCACGGGCCATTTGAGCCAGAGGCTCCTTGCGGCTGAGGGGGAGCACGGCGACTTTCACCGGCGCCAGGCGCGTGTGAAGCTTGAGAACAACCCGCGCGTCCCCCTTTTCGTCGGGCTCGACGGTGTAGGCGTCGGCAAGGAATGCCAGCAGCGCCCGATCCACTCCTGCGGACGGTTCGATCACATACGGCACGACCTGCTGCTCGCTCTCTGGATCGAAGTAGGCGAGCCGCTGTCCAGACGCCGCGGCGTGCGCCTTGAGGTCGAAGTCCGTGCGGTTCGCGATGCCCTCCAACTCCGCCCAGCCGAAGGGGAAACGGTACTGGAGATCCGTCGTCCCCGCGGAATAGTGCGAGAGATCCTCCGGCGGGTGGACATGGCGGCGCAGACTCTCGGGATCGATGCCTAGATCAACGTACCAGCGCTCGCGAATATCGATCCAGCGCCGGTACCACTCATCCGCATCCTTCGGCAGCACGAAGTACTCGATCTCCATTTGCTCAAACTCGCGCGTGCGAAAGATGAAGTTCCCCGGCGTGACCTCATTGCGAAACGCCTTCCCTTGCTGTGCGATCCCGAACGGCAGCCGCCGACGCGTGGATGTGAGCACGTTCTCGAAATTCACGAAGATCCCCTGAGCCGTCTCGGGGCGCAGATACGCAAGCGTGGTTTCATCCTCGACCGGGCCAACGTGCGTGCTGAACATGAGGTTGAACTGGCGCGCTTCGGTGAAACCTCCTGTAGCGCCGCAGTTTGGGCAGACATCACCCTCAAGATCATCGGCGCGAAAGCGCTGGTTGCAAGCGCGACAATCGACCAGTGGGTCGCTGAAACTCGCCACATGGCCGCTCGTCTCCCAGATGCGCGGGGCCATGAGGATCGCCGAGTCGAGGCCGACCATGTCGTCACGCTCGCGGACCATGCTGCGCCACCACTCATCGCGAATGTTGCGCTTCAACTCGACGCCCGTCGGCCCGTAGTCCCACGTGGAAGCGAAGCCACCGTAGATCTCACTGCTCGGGAAGATGAAGCCACGGCGCTTGGCCAGTGAGACGATCGTCTCCATGGTCACCGCGGTCTCTGCAGTCACCTCGTGCCCTCCCGCCATCCGCTGACAAAGGTCGGAGTGCCGTCACGCTATCAGCGGCCGGAGGGGCGGGCAATCAGGCTCCGAACGCTTGGCCGCATCGTTCAGCGCAACTCGATTGACCCCTTTGAATCGCCTGAGTACGGTGCGAGGAAAGGCGGACGGAGCCTGGCGTGCGCTTCCTCATCGGCTTTCTGCTCGGGGTGATCCTGAGCTCGACGATCGCGGGCTTGGCCGCAGCGGATACCGACGCTTCGTTGCGAGTACGGCTCCAGCGGCGCAACGAGCCCCCAAATCCTAACGAGCCGTGAAGCTGATCGTGATGGTCAGCGACGGCGCTGACTCCGAGCGACTGGTGGACGCGCGCGTTCAGGCGGCAATCTCCGTGACGATCGGGGCAGCTCGGGGGATTCCTCCGCCGCCAGAACGCCACGCTGTTGTCCGGCGGAGAGGACGAGCGCGTAGATGAAGTAGTCGCGGTCGTCCGCGCCAAGACCGAGGCTCACACAGATATCGTCCCCGTCCCTGCGCTCCCGCTCCTCAGCTCCGTGGGGATCACGCGGGAGCCATTCGAGGTACGGCGGGGCGGGCAACCCTCGGGTGCAATCGGTCGATCGCGCCGAGCAGGTCTAGCTGGCTTGCGCCTCCAGCACGTTCGCCAGGACCCGCGCCAGGAACGGATCCCACTGGGTCCCGGCGCCAGCCCGGAGCACCGCGAGAGCATCCGGGCTGGTCAACGCCTCGCGGTAGGGGCGGCGGGTGGTCATGGCGCCGTACGCATCCGCCAAGGCGAGGATACGGGCTTCCGACGGGATCTCCGGATCACTCAACATCCGCGGGTAGCCCCTGCCGTCTGGTCGTTCGTGGTGCGCTGCCAGCCACGGCGCAGCCTCCGCCAGTGCAGGAATCCGGGCGACGATCTCGCCGGAGACGCCAGGGTGAGCACGCATCCGTTGCATCTCGTCAACGGTGAGCAGGTCCGGCTTGCCAAGGATGCGGCTGGGCACGGCCATCACCCCAATGTCCGCCCAGAGAGTCGCCAATCCGAGTCGAGCGACCTCCTGGGGTGATATCTCCACCGCCTCCGCCATCGCACGCACCAGGGTGGCCACTTGCATCGCCCGGCCCGGCTCATGTCTGGCTCTGGCGTCGACGAGCGTCGCGACCGCCTCACTGAACCCGGCCAGCAACTTGCCGCTCGGCCGCAGCCCGTTCGTTGGCGCCATCGCTGTCAGCGCCGCGTCGATGCGTTCGTCGTGGAAAGCCAACCAGAAGTGGTCATCGCGCGCGATGCATGCCAACGCAGCGCCGATCTCCGGCTGGATCTCTCGGCCCGACCAAGCCCGCGCCGCAGCGGTGACCCCTGCGCGGGCACTCAGCGGGTTGCCCTCGCTCGCCACCACGCTCTCGAAGAGGTCAGCGGCGCGGAGAACACGAGCCAGGATAGGGATCGCATCGCCGGCCAACCCATCCGGGTAGCCACTGCCATCCCAGTTTTCGTGATGACCGCGCACGGCGGGCATCGTGGCTTCCGGAAACCAAGAGCGGCCGAGAAAGTCCGCGGAGGCCGTCGGATGTGCTCGTAACGCCTGCGCGGCGATGCCTCGATGAGCGGGCGCCACGTCTGCTAGCTCCACGCCATTCGTCGGAGCGAAGGCGAAGAGGGACTCCTCGTCCAGATGCGGGACATCGACTAGGGAAGGCGTAACCGCGGGCACGCCGATATCGTGCAGCAGCCCAGCGAACAGCGCCGCCCGCCGGTGCCCGCGATCGAGGCCGAGCTCGCTCGTCAGCTGCTGGCAGACGTAGGCCACGCGCAGCGCATGGCCCGGTTCGCGGCCTTCAGCGGCGTCCAGGGCGTGCGAGAGGGCGCACACGAGCTCGGGCAGGCCCGCCCGCAGCGGTTCAACGGCCCGCTCGACGGGCGGCGCCACATCAGGGAGCGTCATCACTCGCCGATCCTTTCGTGGGGCCGACGGATCGAGCCGATCGCAGCGGCACCCACAACTCAGTTATCGACAGCCGGAGGGAGATCGCATAGGCGGAGCGACCCGAATCTGGGACGCCGCCTACAAGAAGAGGGGTCCGAACACCACAGCCACAATCGCCATGAGCTTCAGGAGGATATTCAGGGACGGGCCAGATGTGTCCTTGAAGGGGTCACCGACGGTATCGCCCACAACCGCCGCCTTGTGCGGATCCGAGCCCTTGCCACCATAGTGCCCCTCCTCGATGTATTTCTTCGCGTTGTCCCAGGCGCCGCCGGCGTTGGCCATCATGATCGCCAGGAGGGAGCCCGTGGCGATCGACCCAATCAGCAAGCCGCCAAGCGACTCCGCACCGATGACAGCGCCTACGAATATCGGGACCGCCACCGCGAGCAGTCCAGGCGCGACCATCTCGCGGAGGGCGCCGTTCGTCGAGATCTCCACAGCGCGGCGGTAATCCGGTTGCTCCGTGCCATCCATGATGCCGGGATGCTCGCGGAACTGCCGGCGGACCTCTTCCACCATGGCCATGGCGGCGCGACCGACGGCACCCATGCTGAGGGCGCTGAAGAGGAACGGCATCAGCGCGCCAATGAGAATGCCGATCATGACCTTGAAGTCCAAGAGGTTGAACTCGCTGACATTTGTCGTAATGGAGTAGGTAGCCAGGAGCGCCAGCGCCGTCAGCGTCGCCGAGCCGATGGCGAAGCCTTTACCCGACGCGGCCGTCGTGTTGCCCAACTGGTCCAGTGCATCCGTGCGCCGGCGAACCTCAGGCGGCAGGTGCGCCTGCTCGGCGATGCCGCCGGCGTTATCGGCAACCGGGCCGTAAGCGTCCGTCGCAAGGGTGACGCCGAGCGGTGCGAGCATCCCCACTGCGGCCAGCGCGATACCGTACAGTCCGGCCAACTCATGCGTCAGCCAGATAGCGAGCACGATAGTCAGCATCGGAATGGCCGTGGAGAGCATGCCCAGGCTGATGCCGCCGATGATCACCGGCCCGGTTCCCGCCTCCGCCTGTCGCGAAAGCGTCAATGTGGGGCGGAAGCGCAGCGGCCCAATCACCAACCCCTCTGTCGAAGTGAAGACCTCCGTCACGGTGCCGATGATCTGACCCGCAAGCACGCCGACAAGGATTACGAGGAAGAGGTCGCGATCCAGCCCCATCACGGCGATCGCGATCCCGGCTCCCAGCAGCACCAGTCCGCTGGCGCCGAATACCCCCCCCCGCAGCGCCCAGAGCAAGCGTCCCTGGTCCGCCCGCTCGCCCGTGCGGACCAGGAAGCTGCCGATTACCGCGGCGAAGATGCCGATCGCGGCCACCAGAATCGGCAGGACGAAGGCATCGGAGTCGAAGGCGGCGGCGGAGGGGAAGACCGCTTTGGCCCCCACGGTGGTGACCGCAGCACCGGCGACGGCCAATGCAGCCAGTGAGATCGTCGCGACGATCGATCCCACGTACGACTCGAAGAGATCGGCGCCCATGCCGGCCACATCGCCCACGTTGTCGCCTACGTTGTCGGCGATAGTGGCGGGATTGCGGGGATCGTCCTCGGGAATGCCTGCTTCCACCTTGCCGACGAGATCGGCGCCAACGTCAGCCGCCTTGGTGAAAATGCCGCCGCCGACGCGGGCGAAGAGGGCGATGGATGAAGCGCCGAACGCGAAGCCCGTGAGGGGCCGTGGATCCTCCCAGATCATGTACAGGATGGCGATGCCAAGTATTCCCAGTCCGACGACCGTCATGCCCATCACGGTGCCGGAGTTGAAGGCCACACGCAGGGCCGCGTTGAGGCTGGTCCGCGCCTGGTGCGCGGTCCGCACGTTGGCGCGTACCGCGATCTTCATCCCCAGGTAGCCGGCGGCGGCGGAGAGCAGGGCCCCAATCAGGTAGCTGATCGCCATCTCCGGCACGTCGGGATTGTTGTCGAACTTATCGAGCACATCGACATCGATGAAGAGCAGCAGCACGACGAACATACCCGCCACAAACAGCGCCAGAAACGTATACTCACGGCGCAAAAACGCGGCTGCGCCTTCCTGGATCGCGCGAGCGATTGCAACCATCTGCTCATCGCCCTCGGGCAGCGCGAGTACGTGACGCGCGCGTAGCACGGCGAACGCCAGCGCCACAACGCCACCAACAATGGCAACGACCAAGATCTCCATCGGGCCTCCATCGGAGACAGATACGCAGACGACGGACTCGCACCCGCCGCCAAGAGTCCCCGCAGCAGCACGGCCGCTAATCTACGAGAGCGGATCGCCACGATCAACCGGCCAAGCGTTGGCCGCGTTACGTCCCTGACCCGTGCTGCTCCAGGCGTGCGCGCAACTCGACGATCTCTCTGTGGAGCTGCCGCTGCAGCGCTGCCACGGTGAGATCGCCGCGGGTCCGCTCCGTGACGCCACGAACCATGTCCGTGCTCCGGCGCAGACCGTGCGTGATCGCCTCAGGGAAGTCGACCGTGACCAGCGCTGCGTAGATTTCGTCCATTGCGACCAGCAACTCCTCTGGTCGAGTGCGATCGGCATCGCGCAAGGAGTCCAGAACGTACCGGCGCAGTTCGCCCGCGGCTTCGGCAAGTCCGTGCAGGTACGCCGCGCTCGAGACATCAAGCTCGGCCGGTGTAGGCAGTGGCCTCCCGGTCACCAACGCAAGGGTGAGGGCGGCTTCGGCGTACTCCTTAACGGCGTCGTGGAGAAATCCAGCATGGTAGATCTCAGGGTGATCGACGAGCAACTCTTGCGCCGCGCGCGTCCGTTGGTGCGTCTCTTCCAGCATCGCTGCCGCGCGATCGAACTCGTGTCGGTGGACGGCCCGGATGCAGAGCGAGGCCTGCCGGATTACCTCGCGGCACGTCGCCAGCGCCGCCTCACGAGCTCGGTGTTTCGTCTCCAAGTCCTCGCGGATGGTCGCCAGGATCTCATCAAGAGAGATATTGCCGGTGTCCTGCCCCGCCATCGCCGGCGCCGTCAGAGATTCCGGACGGGATCGGGGAGATCGCCCTCACGAGCGGCATCGATCATCGTGCGCGTCTGCGCCGGCATCTCAACCCCCATCTCATCGAAGCGCTGTTCCACCCAACGGCCGATCTGCCGGGGATCGCGATAGGCGTCCGGGCCGGCCCCGAGCTGTGGCGTGCCGTACTGTTCCAGCGCCTGCTGCTCCGTCTTCGGCGTCGCGAAGCGCGAGATGGCGCGCTCCGTTCGGGTGCCGCCGCAATGTTCACAAGCAACCGTCTCGGTCGCAGCGATCGATCGCCGGAACACGCTCGTGATCTCGCGACAGTCGGTGCAGCGATATTCGTAAACCGGCATGCCTACCCCGCTGAAACTCACTGCCGACCAAATCGAGGTCCTGACTGAGTTCCGTACTAGAATTGTAACCATCGTCCGCCTCGTCCAACCCGTCGTCTCCGAGGACCTTATGGAAGCACGGCCGATACCGGTGTCCAGTCGCAGCGGTCAGGCGTTTAGCGTACCCCTGCAGCCCTTCGGGATCGTCGGAATCAATATCCGCGAAGGCGTCAGCCTCGTCTGGCTCTGCGCCTCTCGCAAAGGCGAACCATGAAATCAGTGGCTGGATCCGGCGCGAATCGCACGCCGGACATGGCGGCGACTCCTGCAGATCCGCCAATCGGCGGCATTCGAAGATCACCAGCAGCCTGGTTCATGTAGAACAGCGATATTCGTAGACGGGCACAGCACGATGGTGGAAGGCTGCGCCGAGTACGAATTCGCGCCGAGCGAACCACGCTCAACGTGCAGGACTGGTCAATTCTCGACCGCATTCTCGATGTGCTCGATGGCGACGATCCGGCCATCTCCAGCCACCGCAATGGTCACCACGTCGATGCGCGCAGAGGCATCGGGCGCCCGTTCCGCCAGGTAGGCTGCGGCAAGTTCGGCCATCCGTCGCCGCTTGGACGGCGTCAGCGATTCCGCCGCGGCGGCGAGACCGCCCGGCACGGACCGGGTTCGCACCTCCACAAAGGCCAACACGCCGTCCGGCGAGCGGGCCACGATATCGATCTCCCCGTGGCCCCCGCGCACGTTGCGGTCAACAATCGTGTAACCCTTGGATTCGAGATGTTGAGCCGCCACCTGCTCACCGATCGCCCCCAGCGCGCGACGTCGGTCGCTCACCGCACGCGGGAAGCCGCCACCTGGCGGGTCGGGCCGCCACCGCCCGCGGCGCGCACGGGCGCGAACGAGTAGCGATGCTGCGGACAGGGGCCGCAGCGCCCGAGTGCGCCCAGGTGCACCGGCGTGCCATAGCCCTTGTTGGATGCAAAGCCGTACACTGAGAACTCCTCGTCCAGGGACAGCATCCAATCATCCCGGAACACCTTGGCAAGCACGGACGCCGCGGCAATGCTGGTCACGCGGCCGTCCCCGCCGATGATCGATCGATGGGGACAGGGAAACGGCTGGCGGTCGTTACCGTCCACTAGCGCAAAATCGGGTTCGATGGCGCAGGCCGCAAGCGCGCGCCGCATAGCCAGGCGGGTGGCGTACGCGACCCCCAACGAGTCGACCTCGGTAGCAGCGGCCAAGCCAAGGCCCCAGGCCAGTGCGCCTGACGTGATCGCCGGGACGAGTGCGGAGCGTTGCGCTGGCGTCAGTTGTTTGCTGTCGCGCAGACCGGTGAGGCCGGCAGTCAGACCCCCCGGCCCCAGGATCACGGCGCCAGCCACCAGAGGACCAGCGAGTGCGCCACGGCCGACCTCATCGACACCGGCGACGGCCCTGAAACCGGCGCGCCACAGCGCCGCCTCCATCCGTCGGCTGGGCTTGAGGCCGGTCAACGCTCCGCATCCTCCGCCCAGCGCGGCGGGGCCAGTCTGCCTCGGACGCGCCCTTTCGTCCTGTCGGACACTGTAGCCGCGGGGCTGGACTCTGTCAGGGAGGCCGCCTGGACATCGCCTCCCAAGCGGGGGGCGACCGACCCTCTCAGCGGGACGCCCGGCTGGTATATTGGATCCGGTACGGGGTGCGAGCATCGTTAGAGGGCTGAAGCAGCCAAGGCGCTGCTCGCTCCATACCGCTTTGCGAGAGAAGGGAACAGGCCGTGCGGCGTTCGCGTTGGGCCCGGAACTCCTTCGTCTATCTGCTCATTCTGGTGATCCTGATCGTCGCCGTGGTGAGCTTGTTCCCTCGTGGCGCCGGCTCGGAGAGCATCCCCGTCCTCGGGGGGTCGGGGAGCCTGATTGGGCGCCTACAGAACGACCAGGCCAAGATCGAGCGGATCGAGGTCGATGGATCGACGGTCAAGCTCTTCTACAAAAACAATCCACCTGTCAGCGCCGGGGAGTCGTTCAAGAGCCGGCTTCCTGCAGATATCGACTTCTTCGAGTTCCTCCACCGCGAAGAGGTGGCTGTCTCCACCGCCGAGTTCCCAAACACGGAGGTCAAAGGCGGCGGCCTTGGCAGCATCCTGGGACTCCTCTTCAATTTCCTCCCGCTGATCATCATTGGCGCGATCCTGATTTTCATGCTGCGCCAGGCACAGGGTTCGAACAGCCAGGCGATGTCGTTCGGAAAGAGCAAGGCGCGGATGATTACGGCGAACCGCCCCACTGCGACGTTCAATGATATCGCCGGCGTGGACGAGGCCAAGGACGAACTGCAGGAAGTGGTGGAATTCCTCAAGTTCCCGGAGAAGTTCGCGGTCTTGGGTGCTCGTATTCCGCGAGGCGTCTTGCTGGTCGGCCCGCCCGGAACCGGTAAAACTTTGCTGTCGCGCGCAGTCGCAGGCGAAGCAGGCGTGCCATTCTTCAGCATCAGCGGCTCGGAGTTTGTCGAGATGTTCGTGGGCGTGGGCGCCAGCCGCGTGCGCGACCTCTTTGAGCAAGCGAAGCGCAACGCGCCCTGCATCGTTTTCGTAGACGAGATCGACGCCGTCGGCCGTCAGCGGGGAAGCGGGCTGGGCGGCAGCCATGACGAGCGGGAGCAAACCCTCAACCAAATCTTGGTGGAGATGGACGGCTTCGATACCAACACCAACGTCATCGTCATTGCCGCCACCAACCGCCCCGACATCCTCGATCCCGCACTCCTGCGTCCGGGTCGCTTCGACCGCCAGGTCGTTCTGGACGCGCCGGACGTGAGGGGGCGCGAGGCGATCTTGCACGTGCATGCCAAGGGCAAGCCGCTGGCCACCGATTCCAAACTCGACGTGCTCGCCAAGGAAACACCCGGTTTCTCCGGCGCCGATCTGGCGAACCTCCTAAACGAGGCGGCCATCTTGGCGGCCCGGCGCAATAAGAAGAAGATCGGCAGGGCCGAGCTGGAAGAGGCGGTCGATCGCGTGATTGCGGGTCCCGAGCGCAAGAGCCGAGTGATCACCCCACGCGAGAAAGAGATCGTCGCCTATCACGAGGCCGGACACGCCCTTGTGGCCACCTTGATCCCAGGCCACGACCCGGTACACAAGATCACCATCGTGCCGCGCGGCATGGCCGGCGGATACACGCGCTATCTGCCCGAGAACGAACATCGAATGGCCGCACGCTCCTACTACGAGGGCTTCCTAGCGTCCGCGCTCGGCGGTCACCAGTCCGAAGAGCTGGTCTTCGGCGAAATGACGACCGGCGCCAGCGATGACCTCAGCAAGGTCACCCAGGTCGCGCGCAACATGGTGACGCAGTGGGGCATGAGCGAAAAGTTGGGGCCGCGGACCTTCGGCAGACGCGAGTCCCTGGTCTTCCTGGGGCGCGAAATCAGCGAGCAGCGCGACTACTCCGAGCGGGTGGCCGAGATGATCGACGACGAAGTGCGCGAGCTCATCGACCGGGCACGCGACCGCTCGCGCTCGCTCCTCGCGGCGAACCGGGAAAAGCTCGACCTTCTGGCGCAGCGGCTTAGGGAGCACGAAACCATCGAGGGCGACGAGCTAAAGCGGATCTTTGCCTGGGAGCCCGGGACTCCGCCGCCTGACCTGAACGAGCCGGAGCCCGAGGAGCCCACGACACCGGCTCCGCCCTCCGGCGACCGGCGGCCGGAGCCGGTCATGCCCCCCAAACCTGGGCTGGCCTGGGGTGGCCACGCCAACATTAAGCTTGGTGACTGACCGGCTGCGCCCTGCGGCGGGCGATGCCGTTGGTCGCCGTCTTGCTTGACCGGCCGCAAGCCACAGCCATACGGTGAGCAAGAAGCGCACCCATCCGGCGCTCGGGAGTCAGCATGTACGCGGTGATCCGCACCGGCGGTAAGCAATATCGTGTCGAGCCAGGCCAGCAACTCCGCGTCGAGCGACTGCCAGGCGCTGTCGGCGACACCGTCGAGTTGACCGACGTCCTGTTACTGGCCGGCGACGCGGGCGTCACAGTCGGAACGCCCGGCGTTGCCAAGGCGACAGTAGTCGCGGAGATCGCCGGCCAAGAACGCGACCGCAAGATCCGAGTGTTCAAATACAAGTCCAAGATCCGCTATCGCCGCCTGCGGGGGCACCGGCAGCTGCGCACCGTTCTCGCTATCAAGGAGATTATGGGGCCGGGCATCGCCAAGCGTCGCCGCAGACGGGAGCGTGAGAAAGCGGAGCCCACGCAGACGGATGTCGAGAGCGCCAGCGCGACGACAGAAACGGCCGCAGCGCCCGAGAGGGTTACGGAGGAGGCACCACCCGAGCGGCCGGAGGCAGTAGAGGTGCCTGAGGCCGTTGAGGAGACGCCCAAGCCGCGTCGGGCACGGAAAGCGGCCACTAAGGCCGCCGCGCCACGATCGAGCAAGCCGAAGTCGACGCCGGCGACGAAAGCCGCGGCGAAGAAGCGGAGTGGGACCTCGGCCCGCAAGAAGTCGACGTCCGCGAAAAAAGCAACGCCGGCGGACGGATCCCGACGAGCTCCCGCGACCCGCCGACGGGCCGCGAAGAAATCGACGGAGGACTAACGATGGCCCACAAGAAAGGCGTTGGCTCGAGCAAGAACGGACGCGACAGCCAATCCAAGCGGCTGGGGGTCAAACTCTACGACGGCCAACGCGTGCGCACAGGCGGAATCATCGTGCGGCAGCGAGGCACCCGCATTCATGCCGGCCGGAACGTGGCCGTCGGACGCGACCACACTCTCTACGCACTCGCCGATGGTTATGTGAAATTCGACCCATACGCCAAGGGGCGGCGCAAGCAGGTCAGCGTTAACCCCGAACCGGTCAAGGTATAGGCGGCGGAACAGGATCGCGATGAAAGCCGATACGCACCCAGAATACGGACCCGCCGTCATCATCTGCGGCTGTGGAAATCGCTGGGAGACGCGCGCGACAAAGCCCGAAATGCGCATCGAGATCTGCAGCGTCTGTCACCCGTTCTTCACGGGCGAGCAGCGCATCGTGGACACCGCCGGCCGTGTAGAGCGATTTAGGCGGCGCTACGGCATCGAGGAGAGCGAACAGAGCGAATAGCCGGGCCCCTCCTCGCCCATCTCTCCCCGACGCCCGTCCCTCGCCCTATGCTGAGTGCATGAGTCTGCGGCAACAGGCTAAGCCTCGACGACACGGCTACGGTGGCCAAGCTGTACTCGAAGGAGTCATGATCCGCGGTCCCCGGCACGCGACCGTCGTCTGCCGGCGACCGGACGGTAGCTTGGCCACACGCAGCAAGACCCTCAACGCTGGCTACACCGGCCGCGCACCCCGCCTGCCGTTGATCCGTGGCGTGATCGCGCTCGCGGAGACGCTCCACCTGGGCACTTGGGCCATTCTGTTTTCGAACAACGTGGCGCTCGCGGAGGACGAGGCGGATGAAGAGGCGGGGGCCGGCTTCCTCGGCGGCCTAATAATCTTCATCGCCTTCGCCATGGCCATCGGGGTGTTCTTTCTCGGTCCGGTGTTCCTGGCCCGCTGGCTGGAGAGCCGCATCGAGCCGGACATTCTAGCGGTCGTCCTGGAAGGTGTGCTGCGCCTCGCGCTGCTGCTGGGCTACCTCTGGCTCATTGGCCGGATGGCAGAGATGCGGCGGATCTTCGCGTATCACGGCGCGGAGCACAAAACGATCGCCGCCTGGGAAGCCGGTCGCGAACTGTCCATCGAAAACATCCGGCCCTTCAGCCGGGCGCACCCCCGCTGCGGCACATCGTTCCTGCTCGTCGTCGCCGTTGTCGCGATTCTTGTCTTCACGGCGGTCGGCACGCCACCCATGTGGTGGCGCATCACAAGCCGTATCGTCTTGGTTCCGGTCATTGCGGCGATCGCATACGAAGTGATCCGGCTTGGCGGCTTCTATCGGCACAAGCGGGCCGTCGGCTGGATCTTTGCACCCAACCTGTGGCTGCAGTCGCTGACGACACGCGAGCCCGACGACGCGCAGATCGCCATCGCCGTGAGCGCCATGGAGCAGGCGCTCGCCGCAGAGGCGGCGCCCGAAGTAGGAACCGTCGAGCCAGAGGTGGCGGCCAGCGGCTGACGGCCGCCTAGTCGTCGGCCAGCCCGCGGTGAAAGCAGGAGATCTCGCCGGTGTGGCAAGTCGGGCCGGCGGGCTCGGAGCGAACGAGCAGGGCGTCGGCGTCGCAATCCTTTCGAATCGATTTGAGACGCAGTACGTTGCCGCTGCTCTCCCCTTTCGTCCAGTACTCTTCCCTGCTGCGGCTCCAGAACGTCACGAGGCGAGTAGCCAGCGTGCGGCGCAATGCCTCTTCGTCCATATAGCCGAGCATCAAAATCTCATCGGTGGTGTCGTTTTGTACGATCGCCGCAATCAGGCCGTTCGCGTCGTACTTCAGCGGAGGCAGCGCCGATGTCAGGTCCTGCGCAGGCGGTTCAAGATCGTCGTACGTCGGGCGCTCCAATCGCATGGGGAGACCGGCAGCCGCCATCTCCTGCTTAACATCGCTGACACGACAAGTGCCAAAGTGGAAGATGCTCGCGGCCAGAACGGCGTCCGCCTGACCTTGAACGATCGCGTCGATCATATGTCGTGCCGTACCAGCGCCGCCGCTTGCAATAACCGGAATCGAGACTGCCTGGACGACGGCTCGCAACATCGGCAGATCGTAGCCCGACTGATGGCCGTCGGTATCCATCGAGGTGAGGAGGATCTCGCCCGCGCCACGATCCGCCACCTCCACGGCCCAGGCCACGACGTCCCGACCGGTCGGTCGCCGGCCACCGTGCGTGTAGACTTCAAAGCTCCCGTCCGGCCGCCTTTTAGCATCGACGGCGACCACGATGCACTGGCTGCCGAATCGCGCCGCGCCTGCGCTCACCAAGCTTGGGTCCGCTGCGGCGGCCGAGTTGATGGCGATCTTATCAGCCCCGGCTTCTAACATACGCCGCATATCATCGGTGCTGCGGATCCCGCCGCCGACTGTGAACGGGATAAAGATCCGGTCCGCCGTGCGCCTGACCATCTCGACCACCGTCTCGCGCTCTTCGTACGAGGCGGTGATGTCGAGAAAGATCAGCTCGTCTACTCCCTCTCGGTCGTAAACTTCCGCCATCTCGACAGGATCGCCGGCGTCGCGGAGGTCAACGAACGAGATCCCCTTGACCACGCGGCCGCGGTCCACATCGAAGCAGGCGATGACCCGTTTGGTCAACATTGAACGGCCACCATCATCGCAGCCATCAGGTCGATCCGTCCGTCGTACAGCGCGCGTCCTACGATGACCCCCTCCACGTCAGTCAGCGCCAGCAGCGGGATCTGCTCAACGGTGGCTACGCCACCCGAAGCGATCACGGGCCGGTCCACCGCCGCCACGAAGCGCCGCAGGGCGTCGTAGTTCGGCTCTGTAAGTGTGCCGTCACGCGCGATATCCGTATAGACGAACCGTCGCGCACCTGAATCCACCAGCATGCCGGCGAGTTCCTCGGCCGGAATAGTCGACGTCTTAGTCCAGCCATCGGTCGCCACCAGACCAGCGCGAGCGTCGATCGATAGCACGATGGCTTCACCGTGATCGCGGCAGAGCACCTTCACCAAGGCAATGTCACGCACGGCGGCCGTGCCGAGCACGATCCGGTCCAAACCCGCGTCCAGGTACCGCGCCGCTGTCTCCGCCGATCGGATCCCACCTCCGACCTGCGTTGATGTGCCGAGTGCCGCGATTTCTGTCACGGCGGCGAAGTTCGCGGGCGTGCCGCCGCGCGCGCCGTCCAAGTCCACCACGTGGAGACGCTCCGCGCCGGCCGCAAGCCAGCGCCGGGCAGCGGCGACCGGATCCACATCGAAGACGGTTTCAGTCCCGTAGTCGCCCTGTCGGAGCCGCACGACGCGGCCACCGCGGATATCGACGGCGGGGATTACTTGCATCGCGCATCTCCCCCGCCGCTCTCTGAAGCCGATCCGACCAAGAACGCTCGCGTCAGGACGTTGCGATAGAGCCGCAGGCCGTAAACCCCACTCTTCTCCGGGTGGAACTGCGTGGCCACGAGGTTGCCCCGCTCAACCACCGCGGGAATGGTCACTCCGTAGTCGGTGGTCGCGACCACACACTGGGCTTCTTCGACGACGCAGTAGTAGGAGTGGACGAAGTAGAAGTAGGCACCCTGCGGAATTCCGTCCAGCGCCACGCTGGGCTGGCTGAATCGGACCGCGTTCCAGCCCATGTGTGGGACCTTCTGCCCAGCCGGCAGGCGCACGACCTGGCCGGGCAACGCATCCAAACAGCGGTGCTCGCCCCCCTCCTGCGAGACCGTCATCAGCGCCTCGAGGCCCATACAGACGCCAAGGAAGGGGTGGTTCGCCGCCAGGTACTCCTTCAGCGGTTCGACAAGCCCGCAGCGCTTGAGGTTGCGCATCGTATCGGCAGCCGCACCGACGCCGGGAAGAACTACGACGCGAGCAGCAGCCAGCCGGCCGGGGCTGCTGGTGACTTCTGCGCGGAAGCCAACGCGCTCCACAGCGCGCACGACCGAGCGCAGGTTGCCCGCCCCATAGTCCAGCACGATGACTGATCGCGGATCGGAGATGCCCATCGAATGGTCAGCGTAACACGCGATCCGCGGCATCGGTTTCGTAGAAGCGCTTCTATACTGCACGCATGACCGCGAAGTCGGCCAGCGAAATCACGCGATCGCCCACGACGGAGAAGGAGCACTTCGACGCCCGCTCTCGCATGGAAGAGCTGCGGGAGCAGATCCGCTACCACAACTACCACTACTACGTCCTGGACGATCCGGAGATCACCGATGCCGAATGGGACACCTTGTTCCAGGAACTCAAGGAGTTGGAAGAGACCCACCCAGAGTTCGTCACCCCGGAAAGCCCCACGCAGCGCGTTGGCGCGCCGCCGCAGGAAGCCTTCGGCATCGTGGAGCACCGGGAGCCGCTCCTCAGCCTTGGCAATGCGTTCGACGGCGACGAGTTGCGCAATTGGCATCGCCGTGCGGCGTCGCTCGCCGATCGCACCGATTTCGCACTGGTCACCGAACCGAAGATCGATGGCCTCGCCATCGCGCTAGTTTACGAGAACGGTGTCCTGGCGCAGGCCGGCACCCGAGGCGACGGACGTCGTGGCGAAGACGTGACGCCCAATGTTCGCACTATCGCCTCCGCTCCGCTGCGGTTACGGGGCCCGTCCCCCGCCCAGTTCGAGGTCCGCGGTGAGGTTTACATACCCAAGGCGCGCTTCGAGGAGATGAACACCGAGCGGGCCCAGCGCGGCGAGCCGCTCTTCGCTAACCCCCGCAACGCCGCCGCGGGCGCCCTGCGTCAGCTTGATCCCAACGTCACGGCCGTTCGGCCGCTCGCTCTCGCTATCTATCAACTCGGTTGGGCAGCCGGTACAGCCCCATCGACACAGTGGGAGACGATGGCCTGGCTGCGCGAGATGGGCTTTCCCACTACGCCCGATGCAGACCGGCACCTCGGATTGGAGGAGACCATCGTCGCCTGTGAGGCCTGGATCCCGCGGCGAGACAGCCTTCCCTTCGACATGGATGGGGTCGTAGTCAAGGTCAATGAGTTCGCCATCCAGAGACAATTGGGGATCATAGGCCGAGAGCCGCGCTGGGCAATCGCATTCAAGTTTCCCCCTTCCGAGGCAACCACACTGTTGACGCGAATCGGTGTGAACGTCGGTCGAACCGGCAGCCTGAACCCCTATGCGATTCTGGAGCCGGTGCACGTCGGCGGCGCCACAGTCAAGCTCGCCACTCTCCACAACGAGGATGACATCCGCCGCAAGGACATCCGCGAGGGCGATACCGTCGTTGTGCGCCGAGCCGGCGAAGTGATCCCGCAAGTCGTCGGGCCCATTCTCAGCCGCCGCCCACCACGGAGACGTCGCTGGCGAATGCCCAAGCGGTGCCCCGCTTGCCACACGCCCGTCGTTCGGCCCGAAGGTGAGGCGATGGCCTACTGCGTCAACCCGACCTGTCCGGCCCAGGTTCAACGGCAGCTGGAGCACTTCGTTAACCGCGCGGCGATGGACATCGATGGCCTGGGAGAGGAGACGATCGCGGACCTGCTGGAGAATGAACTCATCACAGATGCCGCCGACCTCTACCGGCTGCGCAAGAGTCGCAAGGCGTTGCTCTCGCTCAGGGGATACAAGGAGAAAAAGGTCGACAAGTTGCTGGCCTCTATCGAGGCCAGCAAGGAGCGCCCCCTCGCCGCCGTGATCTTCGCGCTAGGGATCCGGCACATCGGCTCGGAGGTGGCGGCGATCCTGGCCCAGCACTTCGGTCACATCGACGCGATTGCTACCGCCCGTCGGGAGGAGCTCGCCGCGATCGACGGCATCGGACCCGTCATCGCGGACAGCGTCGTGACGTGGTTCGCCGGGAAGCGGAACCGTGCGGTCATCCGAAAACTGCGACGAGCAGGCATTCGTCTGGAGGAGATCGGTGGCGGCGCCCGAGAGGGACCGCTAGCGGGGGGGCAATTCATCGTCACCGGGCGGCTGGAGGCGCTGACCCGCAATCAGGCGGAAGCAGCGCTGAAACGGCTCGGTGGCTCCGTAGGGGGCGGCGTGAGCAAAAAGACCACGGCACTGATCGTGGGCGAGGCGCCGGGGAGTAAGCTCCAGCGCGCCCAGGAGCTCGACATCCCTATCTGGGACGAGGCGCGCTTGCTGGCGCTCCTGCGAGAGCACCGGCTCGACCCAGCCCCTTCTCGGCCCCTCGCATCGGGCAGCATTCTCGCTGCCCTCAGGCCCCGTCGCCGGATATAGTGGCACAGGCAAAATCTGCGGTCAGAGACCGGCCCGGTCGCGGCCTTCCGCTCCGGGCCGTTTCGTCCCCTGAGGGATCATGCTGAACCCTCTGAATTGGCTTTTCGGGCAGTTCTCGCACGACATCGCGATCGACCTGGGTACCGCGAATACCCTCGTCGCGGTGCGCGGACGAGGCATCCTCCTGGCGGAACCGTCCGTGGTCGCGATCGATCGGAATACCCGCACGATCCTGGCCATCGGCCTGGATGCCAAGCGGATGGTCGGCCGTACCCCAGCCAATGTGGTCGCCGTACGCCCTTTAAAGGACGGGGTTATCAGTGACTTCGACGTCACAGAACGGATGCTCCAGTACTTCATTCGGGCGGTGCACGAGCATCACAGCATCGGGGTGCCACGCCCCCGGGTCGTCGTAGGCATGCCCAGCGGCGTCACCGAAGTCGAGAAGCGCGCCATCTACGACGCTACGATTAGCAGCGGCGCCCGCGAGGCGCTGCTGATCGAAGAGCCAGTAGCCGCCGCGATTGGCGCAGGCCTGCCGATCGGAGGCGCGACCGGATCGATGATCGTAGACATCGGCGGCGGGACGACTGAGGTGGCCGTATTTGCCCTGGGCGGTATCGTAGTAAGCACGTCCATTCGAGTCGCCGGAGACGAGATTGACGAGGATCTGATTGCTTACGCGCGGCACGTACACAATATGGCCATCGGATCCCAAACGGCTGAGCAGACGAAGATCGAGGCCGGTTCAGCGTTCCCGCTGGAGCGGGAGCGGCCGGTCGTGCTGCGGGGCGGGATCTGGCCAGCGGGCTACCGAAAAGTGTCGAGATCAGCACCGTCGAGCTACGCGATGCGCTCAGCGGCTCCGTGCGCGCGATCGTGGATGCGGTGCGGCAAACGATTGAGACGACGCCACCGGAGTTGGTCGCGGATCTGATGAACCAGGGGATCGGGCTAGCCGGAGGTGGCGCCCTCTTGGCCGGCTTGGACCGCCGCATCTCGCAGGAGACGAAGTTCCCAGTCTACCTGGTGGACGACCCGACGACCTGTGTGGTGCGCGGATGTGCCGAGGTGTTGGAAGAGGCGACCATACTCTCGAAGGTGCGCGCCGAGACCGCGTCGGTGCGGGAGCGCCGGTAAGCAAGCTCCATGGCCGCGCTGAACTCCAGGTTAGGCCAATGGTTGATGGGGATGATCCTCCTCATCGGCATCCTGACAGCCTTGGCCGTCACCGGCGCGGCCGCGCCGCTGGAGGATGCGGCGCTCACCGTCTTCAGCCCCGTGCAGCGCGCATTGCGCCACGCCGCCGAACCGGTCGCCAATCTCATTGGCAACATCGACGATTTTGACGCCGTGGACGACGAGAACCGGGCGCTGCGGAACCGCGTCGAGCAATTGGAGGCTGAGGTGACACGGCTGCGCGAAGAGCAGATCCAGGTGCGCGGTCGAGAGGCGCTGCTGGACGTGCAGCGCGCGCAGCAAGGCGAGATCTTCGTGGAGGCGGAGATCATCACGCGGGACCTGACGGGGCTGCGAGACATCATCGGGATCGACCGAGGCGTCAGTGACGGCGTCGAGGAGGGGATGCCGGTACTCGCCGTCGGCGGCAGTCTCGTGGGAGTGGTGATTGAAGCACGGGCGAATCTGGCCTTCGTCCGGCTCATCACGGACCCCGACAGCAGTATCCGCGGGCTGCATCAGCTCAGCCGGACCGAGGGGATCATCACGGGTGACACCCGGGGCAATCTGCGGGTGGAGTTCATCCCACAAGCCCTGGATGTCCAGCCGGGCCAGGCGTTCCTCACCTCTGGCCTGGGAGGGCTCCTTCCAAAGGGGATCCCGGTCGGGACGGTCGCGGCGGCCGAGGGATCCGCACAAGAAGTCTTTAAGCGGGTCCGCCTCCGACCCCTTGCACCCCTGGACCGACTGGAGTCCGTCTTGGTGCAGGTTACGTTTACCGCGGAACCGATCCCTGAGCCCGGTCGTCCGAATGATGAAGAGGAACCGGCGCAGTCGGAGGACGGGGCACCATGAGGTGGATCGTATACGCGATCGGCTTACTGGCGCTCACGTTACTGCAGACATCGGCCGTACCAGCATTCCAGTTGTTGGGTGTAGGGACAAACCTGATCCTTATCGTGCTTTGCTGCTGGGTCGTCGTCCGTGGCCAGGACGAGGGGTTTGGGCTGGTTCCGCTGGCCGGTATCTGGATGGGGCTGCTCTCGTTCCAGGGGCTCGCGACCTCCGTCGCGGCTTTCCTGCCAGTGATCATGCTGGCTACCCTGCGGCGCCCCCTGGGCGTTCAGAGCGAGTTCGGCGGGGCGCTCGCTCTCGTGGTTGCGGCGACAGTGGCGCACTTCGTGGTGATCGCCCTTGTGCTTGAGATTGGGGGCAGCGCGATCGACTGGTTCGCGGTGACCACCGACGTGCTGCTGCCAACCGTGCTGGTCAACCTGGTCGTGGCGGTCCCGGTGTACCTCTTGATCCGCCTGCCGACGCCGCGGGCGAAACCGGCGGTAAGCGTCTGATGCGCCTCCTGGGCGATAGGCAGCGTCCCGTCATCATGACCTCGCCGGCTGGGGACGAGGAGAGGCTTGGGCTCAAGGTCTTGCTGCTGGGCACGGTAATCCTGGTGCTGTTCGGCATCCTCACGATTCAGTTGATGCGGCTCCAGATCTTCCGGCACGAAGAGTTCGAGATTCGCGCCGCCACCAACCGGTTGCGCTTGATCGACACGCCCGCAGAACGGGGGCTGATCTACGCGAGAGATGGCACGCTCCTCGCCGAAAACGTACCGGGGTTCGCCGTCACGGTGGTGGCGGCAGACGTTCCGCCGGATCGCGTCCACGAGGTAGCCGAAGCACTATCGCCGCTACTGGACATCCCCGCCTTCGAGATCGAGACGCAGATCCTTGAGAGGCATCGCAGCATCGACCCCTTCCAGCCCATCGTGCTGGCAGCGGACATCGATGCCGACTTGGTCTTTGAGATCGGCACCCTCCAGGGTTCTGTGCCCGGAATGCGGGTGGAATCGATATCCAAGCGCCACTACCTGCTCGGTCCGCTCTTCTCCCAGGTACTGGGCCACATCGGCCCCATCACCGTGGAAGAGTTCGAGGAGTTGCGCGCGGACCGGTACCGCCTCGCCGATCGGATCGGACAGACGGGCGTCGAAGCTGCCTACGAGGATGTGTTGCGCGGCGTTCCCGGGAGAGAGGAGGTAGAGGTGAACGCCAGCGGGCGCGCCGTGCGGACGCTGGCTGCAGAACCTCCAACGCCGGGCCAAGGATTGGTGCTGACCATCGATCCGCAGCTGCAAACCGAGGTGGAGATCCTATTACGAGAAGGCATGGGCGGCTCGCTCTTCGCGGCCGCCGTGGTGGTGGATGTCCACACCGGAGAGATTCTGGCCATGGTCTCCCTACCCAACTACGACAACAACATCTTCTCTCAGCGCGTCGACGAGGCGCAGCTTTCCGCCATCTTCGAAAATGAAGCCCGCCCGCTCGTCAACCACGCCATCGCCGATCAATTTCCGCCCGGATCCATTTTCAAGGTGATCACTGGCACCGGTGCTCTCCAAGACGAAATCATCGACCCCGACCAGCGCATCCGCTCTCTCGGCGCCATCGGAGTGCAAAACGTCCTCGATCCGCGCATCACCTACGTGTTCCGCGACACCACGGCCGGGGACTTCGACTTCGTCACGGGCCTGGCCGAATCAAGCAACGTCTATTTCTGGTACCTCGCCGGCGGTTCCCCTTTCCGCCGGCCCGTGGCCGACGAACTGCTGACGCCCGAGCAGCAGGAAGAGCAGGAGAAGCTCACTCGCGCGGGGGTCATCGGCGGGCAGCAGGACTTCGAGGGCCTTGGGATCGAGGGACTCTCCAAGTGGGGGAACCTCTTCGGCCTGAATGAATTGAGCCAGATCGACTTGGTCGGCGAGGCGAGCGGTTTTATCCCTGATGCCGATTGGAAGGTCAGGACATTCGGTGAAGGCTGGGGGCAAGGCGATTCCTACAACCTGGGCATCGGACAGGGATTCGTGGCGGTCACGCCGCTCCAGATGGTGATGGCGACCGCGGCAATCGCCAATGGCGGCAATCTGCTGCAGCCTCACGTCGTCCGGGCAGTGCTGGATACGGACGGCAACGTGCTCCGAACGATCGGCCCTCGGGTCCGCCGGCAGCTTGATGTCGAGCCCGAGAACCTGGCGCTGGTCCGGGAAGGGATGGCTCGATCCGTGCTGGCCGGAACCTCCGGCAACGCCTACTTTTCCGAAATGCAGATTGCCGGCAAGACAGGAACGGCGGAGTTCGGCAAAGAGCCCACGTTCCGCGACCTGTTCCCCACTCACGGCTGGTTCCTTGGTTTTGCACCGTACGAAAAGCCGCAGGTGGCGGTCGTGGTATTTCACCAGTTGGGTGCCGGCTTTCTGAGCGCGGAGACGGGCGGGCTGATCCTGAAGGCGTGGGCGGAACTCAGCGGCTCGATCGATCCCGACCACCCCGCACCGCCACAGCGGGCCGCACTGGAGGGCGACCGCTTCGTGGACCTCGATGCGGACAGCGGGCCATGAACGCCTACAGCTGGCGTCACTTTGATCCCGTACTCTTGGTCGTTGTCTTAGCGCTTACTGGGTACGGGGCACTGCTGATCTACAGCGCTGCTCTTCCGCGCGGCGCCATCGGTATTGTAGTTACTGAGCCCGTCATCCGGCATATCGCAGTCGCGGGCGTCGGCACGTTGGCCATGCTGCTCGTGGCCCGGACCAACTACCGGGTGCTGGACACCTTCGGGGGGGTGGCCTACATCGTCGGGATCCTGCTGCTGGCGGCCGTCCTCTTTCTTGGATCCGACCGCTTCGCCGCGAGTCGCTGGTTCGATCTCGGCTTCATGGTCGTGCAGGCTTCGGAAATCGCGAAGTTGCTGACGATCATCGGCCTCGCGAAGTTCATGGCCGACCACCGGAACCGCATGCACGAGGCTCGGACGTTCGTCGCATCGCTCGGCTTGGCCGCTGCGCCGGCGGCGCTCGTCCTGATTGAGCCCGACCTGGGTGGCGCCATCATGTTCTTGCTGATCTGGGTGGTGATGGCGGCGCTCGGGGGCGCCCGCCTGCGCAATTTCGTGATCCTCGGCGCCGTACTGGCAGCGCTCATTCCATTCGGGATGGTGGCCGGTTTCAGCGACTATCAGCGCGACCGGATCAAGATATTCATCGACCCTAGTGACGACCCGCTCGGCGTGGCGTTCAACGTGCTGCAGGCGGAGACATCGGTCGGTTCCGGCGGCTTGCTCGGGAAGGGCCTGACGGAGGGAGCGCAGACGCAACTCGATTTCCTGCAGACGCAGCAGACGGACTTCATCTTCAGCGTTCTCGGCGAGGAGTTCGGGTTCGTCGGCGCGATCGCCCTGTTCGCGCTCGTCTTACTCCTGGTGATGCGGGGCTTGCGCGCGATCCTGCGCGCACCGGACACCTTGGGCCAGCTGATGGTAGCGGGGATCACTGGCATGATCGCGTTCCAGGTCTTCATCGCGGTGGCAGTGAATATCCGCTTATTGCCCGTCACCGGCCTGCCGCTGCCATTTCTCAGCGTGGGCAATTCGTCGCTCTTCGTTTTGTTCGTCGCGCTGGGGATCGTCCAGAGTGTGTTGCTGCGCCAGAACGAGCGTTAGGGCGGACCCGAGACCGAAGCGAGATGCAAGAAAGCGCGCTCGACGGAGCGCGCTTTCTTGCTGCCGGGAATGATCTCCCGAAGGGTCAACCAGTTGCGACGACAGGCTCCTCGGCGGCGCTGTCGCTCGGCTCCGCCGGTATCCGCTCGTAGACGAGCGTCTCTTCGCTGCGCCCGTCTTCGACCGCCTCCATACCGACATCGACCCGAACGATATCGCCGGGATGGAACTCTCCGCGAAGCAAGGCCTCGGAGAGGGAGTCCTCTAGCCGCTCCTGGATCACGCGGCGCAACGGTCGCGCGCCGAATTCCGGATCGTAGCCGCGCTCGCCCAGCCAGTCGCGCGCCTGCGTGCTGACCTCCAGGTTAAAGCCCTTGAGCAGCACCTGCTTCTCGATATCGCGCAGCATCATGTCCACGATCTCGCGGATTTGCGGCTTGCTAAGCGGATGGAACACCACTTTCGCGTCGATGCGGTTGAGGAACTCCGGCCGGAAGATCCGCTTCATCTCCTTCAGGACCTTCTCCTTCATCCGCTCGTAGCGTTGCTGGTCAGTCTTGGCATCCTCGCTGTTGATCGCGAAGCCGACTTGCGTCTCTTGGCGGATGAGGTCTGAGCCCACGTTGGAGGTCATGATCAAGACGGTGTTGCGGAAGTCAACCCGCCGGCCTTTGGCATCTGTCAGGTACCCGTCGTCGAACACCTGGAGGAGCATGTTGAAGACCTCCGGGTGAGCCTTTTCGATCTCATCGAGCAGGATCAAACAGTACGACTTCCGGCGCACGGTGTCGGTGAGTTGCCCGCCGTCCTCATAACCCACGTAGCCAGGCGGAGCGCCGACCAACCGCGCCACGCTGTGCCGCTCCATGAATTCGGACATATCCAGCTTGATCATGTTGTCGTCGAAGCCAAACATGAATTGCGCTAGGGCGCGCGCCAACTCGGTCTTTCCCACGCCGGTGGGGCCCAAGAACATGAAGACGCCGATGGGGCGCTTGGGATCCTTGAGGCCTGCGCGAGCCCGGCGCACCGCCTTGGCCAGCGCGCGGACCGGCTCGTCCTGGCCCACCACACGGCCGTGCAGCGCCTCCTCCATTTTTAGAAGCCGCTGCGATTCTTCCTGCGCGATCTGCGCGAGCGGGATGCCGGTCCACATGGAGACCACATCGGCGATGTCTTCTGTTGTGACGTGCACCGTCTCGCTGGGCTGCGTCGATTCCAGCTCTTGCTCCAACTCGGAGATCCGCCCTTGCAGTTTGAGCTCCCGATCGCGCAATTCAGCGGCGTACTCGTACTGCTGAGAGCTGATGGCCGCGTCCTTCTCTTTCCGTAGCCCCTCCAGCCCAACCAGGGCTTCCTTCAAGCCCGGTGGCGTAAACGATTGCCGGATGCGGACCCGCGAGGCAGATTCATCCATCAAGTCGATGGCCTTATCCGGCAGCGCTCGATCCGGGATGTAGCGCGCCGCCAACTCCACCGCCGCGACGAGCGCATCATCGAGAATCTCGAGTCTGTGGTGCTCCTCGTATTTGTGCTTGATGCCGCGCAGAATTTCGACGGTCTCGTCCGTCGATGGTTCTTCTACCATCACGGTCTGGAAACGCCGCTCCAGTGCCGCGTCGCGTTCGACGTGTTTGCGATAGTCATCCAGTGTGGTCGCACCGATGGTCTGTAATTCGCCCCGAGCGAGTGACGGCTTCAGGATGTTGGCCGCGTCCACGGCGCCTTCTGCCGCGCCTGCCCCCACCAGCATGTGCAATTCGTCAATGAAGAGGATGCAGTTGCCGGCATTCTTGATCTCTTCAATGACCTTCTTGAGCCGTTCCTCAAACTCACCTCGGTACTTCGTGCCGGCCACAAGGGATCCGATGTCGAGGGTCAGCAGTCGCTTACCCTGGAGGGTCTCCGGCACGTCGCCGGCCACGATCCGTTGCGCCAGTGCTTCCGCCACCGCCGTCTTACCAACGCCCGGCTCACCGATGAGCACTGGATTGTTCTTGGTGCGCCGGGAAAGGATCTGGATGACGCGCTGAATCTCTTTCTCACGCCCGATCACGGGGTCCAGACTCTCACCGCGCGCAGCGGCCGTGAGGTCGATGCCCAACTGGTCGATGGTCGGCGTGCGGGTCGCTTGGCGGGCGCCCGATGCCGCAGCGGTCTGCGGTGTGGTCTGGGAGAGCACGCGCGTCGTCTCCGCTCGCACCCGTTCGAGATTGACGCCCAGGCTTTCCAGCACCCCAGCGGCGATACCTTCGCCTTCGCGGACCAAGCCCAGCAGGAGGTGCTCGGTCCCGATGTAATGGTGGTTGAGACGGCGAGCCTCGTCCACGGAGAGCTCGATCACCTTCTTGGCCCGCGGGGTCAGACCGATCTCGCCGAGGACGGCGCGATCCCCACGCCCGATGATGAACTCGACGGCCGAGCGAACCTTGCTCAACTCTACACCGAGGTTTGCCAGCACCTTGGCGGCGATTCCATCGCCTTCTCGGACGAGTCCAAGGAGGAGGTGCTCCGTGCCGATGTAGTTATGGTTAAATCGCTGCGCTTCTTCCTGCGCCAGCGTCAACACGCGGCGAGCCCGCTCCGTGAACTTGTCGAATCGATCTGCCATGTCAGCTATTCAGCCTCAGATCAAGGGTATCACGCGTTTGGAAAGAGCGTCCAGGAAGAACCAACCTGCCCGACCCCCGGAGAGGTCCCACAGGTGGCCCGTCAGGCCCCTAATCTTCCCGGCCCTTCTAATTACGTTAACGACCCGCGGTGGCCGGGGAGATTCGTATGCAACCGGTGGGTTTTGCGCTTAGCTCTCGTCGCTGGAGCGGAGATCATCTTCGGAAAGTCCCGCGCGCTGCAGCGCCGCTTCCATCGCCGTGGCGGGTTCCGGCTCCGGGGCGGGGGGCGCCTCGACACCGGGCGCGGGCGCACTTGGCGCCTCGATAGTCGGTTGCTCGATGCCATATTTCTCGGCGACATCCGCAGCGAGCGCTCGGATCCCACCGTTGTCGTCGAACACCCAGCCCGCGCGCTCCGCGTCGGGCCGCGCTTGATGGAGGCTGAGGCCGAGCCGGTGCCTGTCGCGCTCGATTCGCACGATCTTGACCGGCACGATGTCCCCCTCCGCGACGACTTCTTTCGGGTGAGCGATGCGTCGTTCTACGAGCTCCGAGACGTGGATCAGCCCCTCAACCGGCCCTTCCAGCCGCGCGAACGCGCCGAACGTCACAAGCTTGGTGATTTCGGCGGGCACAACCTGCCCAACCTCGTACTCAGCCACCACGCCATCCCACTCCTCCGGCCGGGCGCGCCGCATGGAAAGACCGATCTTCTTGCTCTCCTGGTCGATCTTCATGACGTACACGCTAACGCTATCGCCGACCTTGAAGAGTTCCTCGGGGTTGACGTCCCGATCCCAGGAGAGCTCGGAGAGGTGCACGAGCCCGTCGGCGCCGCCCAGATCCACGAAGACACCAAAATTTCGAATGCTCGTAATGGTGCCTTGTCGGATCTCTCCTTCACGCAACTCCTCTAGCAGACGGTCCTTCTGCTCCGCTCGCCATTCCTGCAAGGCTGCTCGCTCTGACAGGATGACCCGGTTGCGGCGGCGATTCATCTCGATCACTTTGAGACGCAGGGTGCGACCAACGTAATCCGCCAGGCCGCCGCCCTCCTGGCCGCGGTCCGGTGTGGCGCCCACCACCTGGCTCATCGGCACGAAGGCATTCACACCCTCCACGTTCACCAGCAAACCGCCCTTGTTAAAACCGCTGACGGTGGCCTCGAAAATGTCGCCGGCCTCGTAGCGCCCATGGAGAACACGCCAACCTTGCTCACCCCGGGCACGGTCGACTGACAGCATCACCTGGCCGTCTTCCGCTTCCGGCTGCAGCACGTACACCAGCAGCGAATCACCAACGCTCAAGGCAGCGCGCTGATCGGTGGTGAGCGACTGCATTTCGTTCGCCGGCACCACACCCTCGGATTTCGCCCCGACATCAACGATCAGCGCGTCCGGATTGATCCCGACCACCGCACCATCCACGACATCGCCCCGGCTTAGCTGGGCGATGGTGGACTCCTCGGCGGCGAGGAGTTGCTCCATGGACAGCTCTTGGGGGTTCGGCTCAGTCACCAAGCGATCCGCTCCCAGAGGAGCCGCCACCATTCAAACACGACCAACGCTCCATACGCCCTCTGACAATCGGCAGCAATCGTATCACACCATTCCCACAGGCGGCCAAGCGCCTGGACCGCTCATCGCAGGCTAAACGGATGCCTAGACGGCGCCCTTGACCACGCGCGCGGCGGCCGCGACAGCGTGGTCAATCTCGGCTTCCGTGTTGAAGTAGTGAGTCGAAAGACGGACGGCATCAACTTCGCTAACCGAGCGCGCCACCACCCCAGCCGCCGTTTCCAGATATTCGCTCACGTGGTCCGCTGGCAGGCCCTTGGCGGTGAAGGTCACCAGGCCGCTCTGCTCCGCCGGATCGGCAGGACTCGCCAGGGTGAGACCCTCGCTGGCGGTCACCTGCCGCGCCGCGTAGCCTGCCAAGGCGCGGATTCGCTGCCACACTGCCTCCGGACCGGCTGTCTGGTACAAGTGGAGAGCGGCCGCCATGCCGGCTTGCAGCGCCGCACTCGACGACGTGAGCTCGAATTTAGCGATGGCATCACGCCTGGGTGAAAAGCCGCCGCCACGATAGTCGATGGACTGCGCCGCCCCGTAGGCGACCGCCATCGGCTCAAGCTCGGTGATTAGATCACGGCGCACGAACAGAGCCCCCTGGCCGCTCGGCCCCAGGAGCCATTTGTGCCCCGCCATCGCGTAGTAGTCCACATCATCGGCATGAAAGTTCAGGGGCAGGTGACCCAAGCCTTGAGCGCCATCCACAAGTACGCGCGCCCCGGCTCGATGCACAAGGCGCTGAATCTCAGCCAAGGGGAAGATCTGGCCGGTTGCGTACGAGATATGACTCAGGACCACCAAGCGTGTGCCGGGAGTGACAGCGGCCTCGAACTTGGCAATCATGTCCGCCTGCGCATCGGAGGCGTCCGTTTTCACGAAGCGCAATTCCACGCCATGGCGGTCCCGCAAGAAGTAACACGGCACCAACCCGGAGCTATGTTCCACGGTGGTGCTGACCACCACGTCTCCCGGCTGCCAGGAGACGCCATTAAACACGATGTTCATGCCCTCGGTCGTGTTCCGCGTCAGCGCGATTTCGTCCGCGTCGGCGTGTACGGCGGCCGCGATCTGTGACCGCAGCCCAATGTCAAGCTCCCGCCGAGCCTGCAGAACCGTGCGGACAGTGGCACCCTCGTCCGCATCGCGGCGCAGCTCGCGCTCCATCGCTTGGCGCACCGGGGTCGGTAGAGGGCCCGACCAGCCGGAGTTCAGATACGCCACCCGATCCGTCAGCGGAAGGGAGGAACGGATGGACGGCAACGCTGCGGGCATGAGCCGGAGGGTAGCACGGCAGCGAGAGGAAGCGGAAATGGAGAGGCCCGTCTTGCGACGGGCCATGAAGAGCGGTACTGGCGATGGCCTATTTTCCACAAGGGGTTGCCCCCCAAGTATCGTCAGCGCTGCGGCGTTTCACTTCCGTGTTCGGGATGGGAACGAGTGGTTCCACCGCGCTCTAATCACCAGCACCTCACTCTTATCACCAAATCTGCATGCGGGACCACCATCATGGTGGAGCCGAGGGGCTTCGAACCCCTGACCTCCGCCTTGCAAAGGCGGCGCTCTCCCGACTGAGCTACGGCCCCAGACTGGTCCACGATGGTGGGCCATCCTGGACTCGAACCAGGGACCTCAGTCTTATCAGGACTGCGCTCTAACCAGCTGAGCTAATGGCCCTCGCACAACCACGCGGCGAAGAGTCATCTCTGGCGCGGCCGGAAGCCGGGGCACCTGAACCGCTGGAGAGCGGAAGACACATACGCTGGGCGAACCCCTTGGACCGGCACGAGACCACAAACGGTCCGGCCGGCTTGCCATCGACCTAGGAGTTCCGGACGAAGAGCAATGCTCCTCCGGGGTGGTACTCCCTAGAAAGGAGGTGATCCAGCCGCAGCTTCCGCTACGGCTACCTTGTTACGACTTCATCCCAGTCGCGGGCCCCACCTTCGGCGCCTGCCCCCTTGCGGTTGGCGCGACGACTTCAAGTGTTGCCCACTCCCATGATGTGACGGGCGGTGTGTACAAGGCCCGAGAACGTATTCAACGCAGTATGGCTGACCTGCGTTTACTAGCAACTCCGACTTCATGCAGGCGAGTTTCAGCCTGCAATCCGAACTGAGACCGGTTTTAAGAGATTAGCGCCGCCTTGCGACGTGGCAACCCGTTGTACCGGCCATTGTAGCGTGTGTGTCGCCCTGGGCGTAAGAGCCACGCTGACTTGACGTCATCCCCGCCTTCCTCTGCGTTGTTCGCAGCAGTCTCGCTAGAGAAGTACAACTAGCGACAAGGGTTGCGCTCGTTGTGGGACTTAACCCAACACCTCACGGCACGAGCTGACGACAGCCGTGCAGCATCTGCACCGCGGCCCCGAAGGGAAACGCTCTTTCGAGCGCGGTCCACGGCATGTCAAGCCCAGGTAAGGTTCTTCGCGTTGCATCGAATTGAACCACACGCTCCGCTGCTTGTGCGGGCCCCCGTCAATTCCTTTGAGTTTTAGCCTTGCGGCCGTACTCCCCAGGCGGGATGCTTAATGCGTTAGCGACGACACAGGGGGGGTCGATACCCCCCACGTCTAGCATCCATCGTTTACGGCGTGGACTACCCGGGTATCTAATCCGGTTCGCTCCCCACGCTTTCGCGCCTCAGCGTCAGGTGGCGCCCAGCGAGCCGCTTTCGCCACTGGTGTTCCTCCCGATATCTACGCATTTCACCACTACACCGGGAATTCCACTCGCCTCTACGCCCCTCAAGTCCGGCAGTATCCATCGGCCCCTCCCGGTTGAGCCGGGAGATTTCACGACGGACTGACCGGACCGCCTGCGCGCGCTTTACGCCCAGTAAATCCGGATAACGCTTGCCACCTACGTATTACCGCGGCTGCTGGCACGTAGTTAGCCGTGGCTTCTTCGCCGGGTACCGTCAGAGCTTCTTCCCCGGCAAAAGGGTTTTACAACCCGAAGGCCTTCTTCACCCACGCGGCGTTGCTGCGTCAGGCTTTCGCCCATTGCGCAAGATTCCTCGCTGCTGCCTCCCGTAGGAGTCTGGGCCGTATCTCAGTCCCAGTGTGGCTGACCATCCTCTCAGACCAGCTACCGATGGTTGCCTTGGTGAGCCGTTACCTCACCAACAAGCTAATCGGACGCAGGGTCCTCTCCAGGCGCCGGAGCTTTCTCCACCGGGCCGATCCGGTGGACGTATGCGGTATTAGCCCGCCTTTCGGCGGGTTGTTCCCCTCCTGGAGGTAGATCCCCTACGCGTTACTCACCCGTTTGCCACTCAGTCATCCTTCCCGAAGGAAAGAGCTTCGTTCGACTTGCATGCGTAAGGCACGCCGCCAGCGTTTATCCTGAGCCAGGATCAAACTCTCCGTTGAAGCTGCCTGCGCCGTTTCCGGAACAGGTATTGCTCACACATTTCCCCAGCAACTGGCAAAACGCCAACGCCAGGGGCGAAGAGTCCGCCCAAGCACATGTGCTTCCGCTCTCCAGTTGTTAAGGTGCCGCCGGCGATCCAGCTTCCCGCACCATCCAGACAGCCGCAGCTGCCGCGGTGCGGGCTTACTCTACCGCGCGAGCCCACAAGATATCACCCTCACCAGGAGGCGTCAATCGAACTGACACTCGCACGGTTTGCCGCGCTTGCAGAGGGCCGCGCCTCCTGCAGAGGTGGGATATCACCTAAGCGGTTCAGAACGTTGTCATTGCCCGTGTTGGCGCGACTGAAACGGAACGTGAGCCGATCGCGGCGAGCCTCGGCTGTGACCCCACCGCCCAGCTCGACCTCTCCACCCCCATCGTTGAGGAGCCCCACCAGCGCCCCGGTCCGTTCATAGGAAAGCGTGGGCGCCCCCGCCGAATGCGCCAAGGCGCGCACGACCCGCCGGCGGACGGCGGGCGGTTGCCGGAGCAGTGCGTGCCGGCTGACTCCCAACGGCCCAGGCCGCGCGCGCTGCGTGAGCTCTGCCACCGCTCTCGCGGTGGCCTGATCGAGGGCGTCGGCATCAGCCTGAGCGGTATCGGCCAAGCGCCGCAAGGCTTCCTCCACCTGCGGGTTCAGTTCCCGGAGAAGGGGCACGACCTCGTGGCGGATTCGGTTGCGCGTGAAGGCCTGTTCGCCGTTGGCCGGGTCGTCAGCCGGCGCGACGCCAAACGCACGGCAGACCGTCTCTGTCTCCGAGCGGGAGACTGAAAGCAGCGGTCGGATCAGAGGCGGCGCCCCATCCGCCTCCGCGGTAGGAAGAGGGGCGCGCACGCGCATGCCGCCGAGTCCATCCAGCCCACTGCCGCGAATCAGGTGCAGCAGTACGGTCTCAGCCTGATCCGTGCTGGTGTGTCCAGTCACTACCGCGGCAACATCGATAGCGCGGGCCGTCCGCGCCAGAAACGCGTAGCGCTCACGCCGAGCCGCCTCCTCTACCCCCAATCGGCTCGCGGCCGCGCGCGCCAGGACGTCGGCAGCGCCGGTGTGCAAAGGAACCCCGAAGCGATCCGTCACGGCCTCGACAGTGTGACGGAAGCCGGAGCGCACCGCAGGCGGAGCGATGCCGTGATCGAGGTAGGCTGCCTCGACGCGCCAGCCGTGGCGAGCGGCGCGCTCAGTCAGCGCGATGAGCGCCGCCGACGAATCCGCGCCGCCGGAGAGCGCCACCAACAGGCGACATGGCTGCGTGGTCTCAAGCGCCGCGAGCGTAGAGCGCTCAATGCGGTGGAGAATCGGGCGCACACGACGGGCGGCGGCGCCCGTCACAGCTCACACCTACTCTGATGACACGTCGGTCGGAGCCGGCAGGAGATTCGCCCACCAAGGCGTGCGGAGGATGGGCAAGCCCGGCCGACGCGGCGCTTCGACCGCGAACGCCTCTTCGCCGGGGCGGACCAGGCCGAGATCTTCGCGTGCCACGCGCTCCACGTATTCATCCGAGTCCAGATAGGCGGCCAGCACAGCGAGTTGCTCCGCCTGCCACTTGAGATCGTCGATCTCTTCTCGCACGGCGACGACGCTCGCGTCCAGCCGCCCGGCGTCCACCAAGCCGCCAACGGCGTTGAAGACAACATAGCCCACGAACGTCAGCACCGCGCAGAAGAGGAGTAATCGAAGGGACGATGGCCGGGCGCGGCCGACGGGCGCAGGATCGGGGCGTGCTGCTGACTGTGCCGAACCAGGGGGAGCGTCGGCCACCGGGCCTCCCGCACCGCCACCGTAGGCACGCTACCACAGCGCGCCGCTAGGAGGGCGCATCATCCAAGTGGCGGGCATCATTGAAGACGCTCAGGACGCCACGACCGTTCACGTAGTCCAGCACCGTCCGTGACGCGAGGCCGACTTCATAGCGGTGGAACTCCTTCAGATCGATCGCTTGCGCTCGACAGATGATGGCGCGGAGCACCCAGTTATGCGTGACCACCACCGTGCTCTCATTTCCGACAGCCGCGAGAATCGGTTCCACTACGGCCCAGGCGCGCTCCTGCACTTCGGCCAGTGTCTCACCGCCGGGCATCCTGACCGTCGCGCCCGTCTCCCCCCGCCAAGCCGCCAGAAGCTGCGGGTATCGCTCCTGTGCCTCGGCGTAGGACAGCCCCTCCATCTCGCCAATGTCCAGCTCCGTCAGTCCCTCCTCGGCCTGCACCTCGAGGCCGTGTTCCGCGGCGATCGCCTCCGCCGTGTGGTAAGCCCGCCGCAAGGGGCTGGAGAGAACACAGTGGAGCGTCTCGTCCCGCAACGCGGCGCGCAAAGCCAGCGTTTGGCCCAGGCCAACCTCTGTGAGCGGCGGATCCCCGCGGCCGAGAGCGCGTCGCTCGCGATTGGAGACCGACTCAGCGTGGCGGACCAAGATGAGGCGCGCCACGATGTCAATCGGCCAGGCGACCCGCAGCCCGGTGGGCGGCCAGGGCGAGGGACGGCTGCTGAATCTCCAGACGGGACCGGTGGATGCGAAGCGGTCGCTCGGTGATGCCGAGCGCGGCCGTCACCTGCTCAGGGCGTCCGGAGCCCTGCTCGTCGGCGCGCAAGCGCATGGTGAGCTGGACCGTTCCTTGCGGTGAGCGGCAAACACGGATATCGAAGATCAGAGCGCGGAGGTCGTAGCGCCGCACATCGTCGCCGCGGCGGTGCTCCCAGGGGAGCTCGTCGCGGGCTAGCACCTCATCGAGGGCACGCTGCAATTGTTCGATTGGGCGCGGATCAGTCACCTCGACGACGTACACCGCCGCCTGTAGCAGCGATTGGAGAGACGGCATGCCTAGCGGTGCCTCCGTCACGTCAATGAGCCGGATGCCGTTGGGGAGTTGGGCCTGAATGTCCACAATAAATCGCGCGAGCGGCATCCGCTCGGACAGAAACACGTCCAACACCTCACAGTCGGACGTCACGCCCACGGCGAGCGGAGCCGCCAGGGCGATGCGCGGTCGCGGGGAGAAGCCCTTGGACAACGCCACCGGAACTCGAGCGCGCTCAAGCACTCGTTCCCATGCCCGCATCAGATCGAGGTGCGTGATGTATTTCTGCTCCTCATCGCGGGCGAACGTGACGCGCAGGCGCTGGACCTTCATGGCGACCACAGCGTACCAGCGGAAGCCGGCGCCGGGTCAGGTGTGCGCCTCCTGAGCGATCCAGCGCTCGGCCGCCGTATGCGGGTCGATCTGTCGGGCCACGATCGCGTCGACCAGTGCATCAAGCCGCTCCGCGCCACCGGTGTCATTCAGGAGGCCGGCAAGGAGGTGGGCGCGGGTCAGCGCCAGCAACTGGTGCCGGGTGCGCTGGCGGTCGGCCTCGGCCAGGCGCCCGTTCTCCTGCAAGAACGCGTAGTGCCCCTCACAGGCGTCCAGCAGATCCTCGATGCCCGAGCCGTCCGTCGCGATCAAACGCACGATCGGCGGCTTCCAGCCCCGAGTTGGCAGCAGGGAAAGCAACGCGCGCAGTTGGCTGATCAGGACATCCGCGCCTGGCAAGTCGGCCTTGTTGACCGCCAGAACATCGGCGATCTCCATGATCCCCGCCTTCATCGTCTGGATATCATCGCCGGCGCCAGGGGTGTTCACGAGCACAGTGCTCTGTGCGGCCCCCGCGATCTCCACCTCATCCTGCCCCGCGCCGACGGTTTCGATCAGGATCACGTCCTTGCCGAAGGCATCGAGCAGGGCGATCACATCCATCGTCGCGCCGGAGAGACCGCCCAGGGTGCCCCGGCTAGCGAGGCTGCGCACGAAGATCTCCGGATCCGCGGTCAACTCCTGCATTCGCACGCGGTCGCCGAGGATTGCGCCCTGGGTATACGGACTCGACGGGTCGACGGCCACGATGCCCACCGTGCGGCCGCGCCGCCGGTACGCCTTAGCCAACTCGTTCGTCAGAGTGCTCTTGCCTGATCCCGGCGGACCAGTGATGCCAATCGTCCGAGCCTGACCGGTGCGGGCGTAGAGTGCTCGCAACGCTGTGCGGCCGCGCTCGGTACCGTTCTCCACATCGGTGATGAGACGGGCGAGCGCACGCCGGTCG
Source organism: Dehalococcoidia bacterium (assembly GCA_963663235.2). GTDB lineage: Bacteria > Chloroflexota > Dehalococcoidia > Bin125 > Bin125. The sequence continues at coordinate 25,577 of CAXXNO010000006.1, read as the reverse complement.
CCCTGAAGGAAGCGCGCCTGGAGATCATCGCCGGGTTCCGGCATCGATTAGACGGGCGCCGTCACATGTTCGCGCACGAAGGCGACGATATCGTTCGTGTTCGCTCCCGGGCCGAATATCGCCTTGAAGCCGATCTCGCGCATCCGGGGGAGATCCTCATCGGGGATGATGCCCCCGCAGAAAAAGAGTGTCTTGTCCGGCGTGACCCCGCGATCGCGACACGCTTGCATCACCGCGGGAAACAACTCCAGATGCGCGCCGGAGAGGATGCTCAGGCCCACCACGTCGACATCCTCTTGAAGTGCAGCCTCTGCGATCATCTCTGCCGTCTGACGGATCCCGGTGTAGATCACTTCCATGCCCGCGTCGCGCAGGGCGCGGGCGACCACTTTGGCCCCGCGATCGTGTCCGTCGAGGCCCGGCTTGGCGATCAGCACCCGGATGTTGCGTTCGGGCATTCCCTGCCCTTCCCGTGGAGCGCGCTGCCGACAGTAGCGTACCGCGCGGAAGCGCGCGAGACGGCCGCGGGCGACCGCCCTAGCTCTTCAACTCGACGGGGCTTTCCGCCAAGAGCTGAAGGCGCACACCGCTCGCCTGCTTTCGGGGGATGTGCATCAGGGGACGGCCCAGCACCATCTTGTGCGGGTAGTAGACCGGCTCGGTCAGTGAATAGCCGCTGGCGCCGATGGACTCGAGCGCGGCGGGGAAATTGCGCACCTTGAGCGACATCATGGCGATGCCGTCTCCGTGCTGGCGCAGAAATCGCTCGACGTAAACATTCGCATCAGTCGGGTCGTGCGACGTGACGATCTCCAGGTAGCCGGCGCCGATAGCCACACTAATCGACTCCAGGCCAGTCTCTTCCTCAGGACCCCACTCCTTGAAGACCGGCATGTTGAATTTCTCGCTGAAGTGCTCCGCGCCGGCATGGATGTCGCGGACGGCGATGCCCACGTGATCGATTCCAGAAATGCCGAACGGGCGGTTCGGGTCAGCGGTGACCGGCGCGGACTCACGTTCCTCGGTGGGCTGGGCAAGCTCCACGAGCACGCCGTGGCTTGAGCGTGGATGGATGAACCCCACCATGCCCGCCAGCCCGTGACGCGGCGTCTCGTCGATTAATTGCATGCCAAGCGCTTTCGCCCTCTGCAACTCCGCGGCGACATCGTCGGTCTCGAAGCAAACGTGGTGGATATCCTCGCCGCGCTCCTTCAAGAAGCGAGCGGCGCCGGTGTCGTCTCGGATCGGCTCCAAGAGCTCAATCGCGCCGTCGCCGGCGTCGAGCACGATGCCACGGACGCCTTGGTCCTCGAGGATCTCGTCCTTCACCACCGGCATCCCCAAGGTGTCGCGGTAGAGCGGAAGCGCCGATTCCGCGTCGTGCAAGAGAATCCCGATATGGTGAATCCGGTTCACGTTTAGGGCCATTGCTATCCTCTTTTCCTCCGTGGAGATGGAACGCCGGTGCCGCTCAGACGACGACCGCCTCGCGCTGTTCGCCCCAGACGGCCCGGAGTCCGTCCGAGATCTCGCCGAGCGTGACCTGCGCTTTGACAGCCTCGATGATCAAGGGCATCAAGTTCTCATCTGTGGCGGCCGCCTGCTGGATGCGGTCGGCGGCGGCCCGCGCGGCTACGGGGTCGCGGCCGTCCCGTAGCCGCTGGAGCTTCTCCGCCTGGCGGGCGCCCACCGCTGGGTCGACGCGCACGACGTCCACCCCCAGTGGGCTCTCGCTAACAAAGCGATTCACCCCCACGACGACACGCCCTTCCGCGCCGGCCGGCGCGCTCCGGCTGCGCGCCGCGTCCGTCTCTTTCTCGAACTCCATTTGGAGCCGGTAGGCGGCTTCCGTGATCTCGCGTTGCGGGTAGCCAGCCTCGATCGCCGCGACGGCGCCGCCCAAGGCATCGATCTTGTCGATGTACCCGCGCGCCTCTTCTTCGATTTCGTCGGTGAGCTCCTCGACCGCGTACGAACCGCCCAGCGGATCGATCACGTCGGCGATGCCGCTCTCGTAGGCGAGAATCTGCTGCGTGCGCAGCGCGATCTCCACCGCGTGCTCACTGGGCAACCCGAGCGCCTCGTCGAGCGAGTTGGTATGAAGCGATTGCGTGCCCCCCAAGACCGCAGCCAGCGCCTGCAAGGTCGTGCGCACCACGTTGTTGTCCGGCTGCTGCGCCGTGAGGGTCACGCCGCCGGTCTGCGTATGGAAGCGCAGCATCTTGGCCCGGTCATTCGTCGCCTTGAAGCGCTGCACCGCGATCCGCGCCCAGAGACGGCGGGCAGCGCGGAATTTGGCCACCTCCTCTAGGAAGTTGGAGTGACAAGCGAAGAAGAAGGACAGTTGCTGGCCGAAGCGATCGAACTCCTGGCCAGCAGCGAGCGCTGCTTCAGCATAGGCAACGGCGTTCGCCAGGGTGAAGCCGACCTCCTGGGCGGCCGTGCACCCCGCCTCCCGCATGTGATAGCCGCTGATGGAGATGCTGTTCCAGCGCGGTACCTCTCGTGCGCAAAAGTCGAGGGTGTCGGTGATCAGCCGCAAGGAGGGCGTCGGCGGGTAGATATACGTTCCGCGGGCGACGTACTCCTTGAGGATATCGTTCTGGATGGTGCCGCCTAGATCGGCGCGGGCGACACCCTGTTCTTCGCCCACGGCAAGGTAGAGCGCCAGCAAGATGGACGCTGTGGCGTTGATCGTCATCGACGTCGTCACCTGGTCCAGAGGGATATCGCGAAACAAGTCGCGCATGTCCTCGATGGAATCGATGGCCACGCCGACCTTTCCAACCTCGCCGGCTGCCTTCGAGTGATCCGAGTCGTAGCCAATCTGGGTAGGCAGATCGAACGCCACGGAGAGGCCGGTCTGTCCTTGCTCAAGCAGGAAGCGGTAGCGCCGGTTGCTGGCCTCCGCGTCCTCCTGGCCCGCGTACTGGCGCATAGTCCAGAGGCGGCCCCGGTACATGCTCGGCTGGATGCCACGGGTGAAGGGATACTCGCCCGGGAATCCGAGGTCGGCGGGGTCACCATCGCTGTTGGGCAGGGCCGATACGGGTACGATCGGCTCGCCGCTGGTACGAAGAAACGCCTTGCGCCGTTCGGGGCTCTTCGCGATGGCCTTACGGTACGTGGTCCCCAGCCACTCCGCCAGCGTGCTGCTCATGAACGCTCCTCACACAGCAATGGACCGCTTTGCCGCTTCAGCGCTTTCGCGTCGAGGCTAGGAGCGTAGATCAGATGGTGTCAATCTGCCCTCTGCCGCGCGGGACGGAGACTGGTGGGCGATGGGGGACTCGAACCTCCGACCTTCCGGGTGTAAACCGGATGCTCTCGCCAACTGAGCTAATCGCCCGCGATCTGTGGTCCACTCCGCTGCGATTCGAGCCTAGGAAGCGACGCTTGGGGGGGTCAAGCGGGCGCGGGAATGTCGGTCAGTCCAGCGCAAGCGATTCGGTCAGGTCAGCGGCGGCTTCGTCGAACGCCGGGACGCCTGCCTGGAAGATGTCGATGCCGCGACCGATCTGCTCAGCGTCGGCGGTGTCCACGCCGATCTCGAGCAACGCCGCCGCTGTGTCCAGGATCAGCATCGCATCAACAACCTGAGCATGGAGCGCTGCCAGGGACTCGGTCGGCGAGATGGCCTGCAGCTGCTGGAGGTTCACGACCCAGGCCCGCGCCTGCCCGACCACATTGCGCTGCCAGACGATGTCCGATACCACCTGCGGATTGGCGGCGAAACGGGCAAACAGCTCGCCAGCGACCGCGTGATTGGCCCGCTGCGATGCGATGAACTTCGTCACCCGCGCTTCGAAACCGGTGTCGGTTGGCTCGTGGACGGGGATCTCTTCGCCTAACAGCCGGCCGACCGCCTCCGAGATCGACTCGATGGTCTGGAAGCCAATGGCGACTTCCGTGATGCGCCCATCCGCCGCCACGTAGAAGGTCGTCGGCATGCCGATCACGCGGTAGGGGCCGCCGCCGCCGCCGAGGTCGTCCTCGGGGTCCAGCAACAGGGTGTAGCGGGCGCCGGTCTCATCGGCGAAGCGCCGGGCGGTCAGGAGCGAATCGGCGCGGTTGATGCCAATGATCGTGACCTGGTCGCCCACCATTTCTTGGATACGCTGAAAGTCCGGCATCTCGTCGATGCAGAAGGGGCACCAGGAGGCCCAAAAGTTCACGACGGCGGGCCCGCCGACATCGCTCAGCCGGAACGGATGGCCTTCTAGGTCCAACAGGCGGAAATCGGGCGCAAGCCTGCCCTCGCGGGGCGAGTCACCGTCCCGGGGGAGGTAACCCAGCGTGGTCAACTCTTCGAGTTCCGCCTCGCGGACGCGCAACGCTTGCAGTTCAGACGGCCCCGTGTTCGGGTCCTCTTCAAGCAGATTGATCCGCGCGCGGACCTCCTCTAGTTCATCTAGGTACTCCAGAAAGCGGACTCCCGCGATCTCGCGGACGTCCTGCGCAACGCTCGTCAGGAGGAAGGGGGCAATGCCCGCGACAACAACCGCGCCCACGACGGCCAGCCGCAGCAGCGCGCCGCGCCGGCTGTCGGGGCGCTTCAGCAGTGTTAATTCGAAACCGCGAAAAAAGGCCAGCGTTCTATTCATCGCAGCCGTCTGCTTGAGTTACGCCCGCAGGGTATAATTTGGATCGGACGGTGGTCCCCACAGAGCGGCCAGGGCATTGGCTGTTTGACCGGCGAAAGTCGTGGTTGTTAGCATCGCCTTCGGTCGCTGCCCAAGGATACGGCAGCGTAGCTCAGTGGTAGAGCAGGGGACTCATAAGCCTCATGTCGCAGGTTCGAATCCTGCCGCTGCTACCAACGGTCCCAAGTGGAGAGCGGGGGCGATTAGCTCAGTCGGCCAGAGCGTCCGGTTCACATCCGGAAGGTCGGAGGTTCAAGTCCTCCATCGCCCACCAGACGTACGGTCACGCCGAAGTGGCGGAATTGGCAGACGCGCTACGTTCAGGGCGTAGTGCCCGTAAGGGCGTGGGAGTTCAAATCTCCCCTTCGGCACCAACGGATGGGCGCGCGCGCTCGTAGCTCAGTGGATTAGAGCGCTGCCCTGCGGAGGCAGAGGTCGTGGGTTCGAATCCCGCCGAGCGCGCCATCTCTTTTCGACGCCGCCGTGCGGGTCCCTCCCGCGCCGGGGAGCCCACCTAGCCGACGACAATCTCCTGCACCGTCTCAGAGACGACCCAGAGCACCACGCCATTCCCAAGCGGGAAGTTCGCGCTTCCGAGAGCTGGAACGAACGCGGTCCACGTCGCGGAATCCTGGTCGAAGAGCCAGGCGATCTTGACCGAGCCGAACACCTCCGCCGCCGTCGCCGGGCCCAGATCCCAGAAGACGAACTGGCCACCCGCGCGCAGCGAGAGGACGGCGCCCTCAGGCCCTGCCGTGTAGATCTCCGTCGATGCCAGGGCCACGAACCCCGCGCCCAGCCCTCCCGCGATCAAGACTGTGCCGTCCTGGAGCAGGGTCGCGATATGGTTACCGCGAGCCGTGCCCAGGCCATCGACAGCGGAGAAGGCGCCTGTCGTCGGATCGTACAGCTCTGCGGAGGCCAGCTCGTTGCCGTCGGAATCGAAGCCGCCGGCCACCAGCACCGTGCCGTTGGGCAGCAGCGTCACCGTGTGGCCGCTACGACCCGTGCTCAAACTTCCAACAGACGCGAAGGTTCCCGTGGCTGGGTCGTAGCGCTCGGCCGAGGCCAACCGGCCGCCGTTGGCCGCGTCGCCCCCGACCATCAGGACCTGCCCATCGCCGAGCACGGTGGCCGTATGACCGAGTCGAGCCACTTGCAGGCGGTCCGTCGATGTGAACGAGGCGGTGGCTGGGTCGTAGCGCTCGGCCGAGGTCAGAAAACCGTCGTCTCCGAGCCCTCCAGCGATCAGCACTGTGCCATCGACCAGCAGTGTGGCCGTGTGGCCGACTCGCGCCGTGGCCAGCTCACCGGCCGGCATGAAGTCGGCGGCCGCAGGGTCATACCGTTCGGCCAAGCCGACGTAGAAGCCAGCACCGGCGGAAAGGCCGCCGACCACGAGGACGGTTCCGTCGGGCAAGAGCGTCAACGAGTGGGCAAGACGGGGCGTCGCCATAAGTGGCCCGGGGGTGAAGGCATCACGCGCCGGATCGTAGATCTCGGTCGAGGCCAGCGTCCCGCCTCCGCCGCCGAATTTGGCGCCGCCGGTGATCAGGACGGTCCCATCCAGGAGCGCGATGGCGCGGTGGTCGTTTCGGGTCGTGCTCATGTCGGCGGCCGGCGTGAAGGCGCCGGTCGCCGGGTCGTAGCGCTCCGCGGAGGCGACGGCGGACCCATCATCCACAATGCCCCCGGCGATCAGCACCTCACCCTCCGGCAGCGCCGTCGCCGTGGCCAGCCAGCGCCCTGTCCCCAGGCCGCCCGTGGGTGTGAAGGTGCCGCCAGGCCCCTGACCCGCCGTCAGGCCGACGCCGAGCAAGAGGCCGGTAACAACCAATCCCAAGATTGTGGCCGTCTTTTGCACGCCGGGCCCCCTCGTCTGACGTGAGTTCGCCGGAACGATAGCGGTCGCTTGCGGCAGCCGCAACGGCGCGAGCACAAGCGGATCACGCGACGTAGTTGCTACCCTTGAGGTGTGATCACGACCGATTTGGTCGCCCAAGTGCGCGCCTTGCCGGAGAAGCCAGGCGTCTACCTGTTCCGGAACGCCCGCGGTGAGGTGATCTACGTCGGCAAGGCCGCCAACCTCCGCGCGCGCGTGCGGTCGTACTTCGGCTCCCCCCACTCGCTGGAAGGAAAGACGCGCAATCTCGTATCGAACGTTACCGACTTCGAGTACATCACGACAAACACCGAGCAGGAGGCGCTGCACCTAGAGGCGACGCTCGTGAAACGGCACCAGCCGTTCTACAACGTGCGCCTCAAGGACGACAAACACTACCCCTACCTCAAGGTGGACGTGCACGAACCGTGGCCGCGGGTCTTCATCACCCGCCGGGTGGAGAACGACGGCGCTCGCTACTTCGGTCCCTACGCCAGCGCCGGCTCCGTCCGCACCACGCTGGACCTGGTGAAGAAGCTCTTCCCCTGGCGCTCGTGCACGAAGACGATTACCGGCACCGATCCTCGTCCCTGCCTCGATTACTACATCCACCGCTGCATCGCGCCGTGCACCTCGTACTGCGCCCCCGAGGAGTACCGAGCGGTGATCGACCAGGTGATCCTCTTCCTGGAGGGCCGGACCGACGCCGTGGTGCAGCAACTCACGACGCAGATGAAGGCGGCGGCCGAGAACTTGGAGTTCGAGCGCGCCTCGCGGATCCGCGACCAACTGGGGGCCGTGCGCAAGGTCACCGAAGCGCAGGTCACCGCGACCACCGAGGCCGCGGACGTCGACGTCTTCGGGCTTGCCCAAGACGGCAATGATGCCGTCGTCCAGGTGCTCTTCGTGCGGGGGACCAAGATGATCGGTCGCGATCACTTCGCTCTCGCCGGGACCAGCGAGGTAGCACCCGGCCACGTGCTCAGCTCGTTCCTCAAGCAGTTCTACGAGAGCGCGTCGCAAATCCCCGGCCTGATCCTGCTACCCCATCCCACCGAAGAGGCGCCGCTCCTGGAGCGATGGCTCAGCGAGAAGCAGGGACGGGCCGTGGAGATGCGCGTACCGGCGCGAGGCGAGAAGCGTCGTCTGGTGGCCATGGCAGACGACAATGCCGGAGAGGCGCTCCAGATGCTGCGGATCAAGTGGCTGGCGGATCGGGGCAAGACGTCCGCCGCCCTGGACGAGATCCAAGAGGCGCTGAACCTCCCAGCCCCCCCTCACCGTATCGAATGTTATGACATCTCGAACACTCAGGGTGTGAACAGCGTCGCCAGCATGGTGGTGTTCAGCGAGGGCGCGCCGCAGACCAGTGAATACCGGCGCTTCAAGATCAAGACCGTTAAGGGCCCGGACGACTTCGCGTCAATGGCAGAGGTCCTCCGCCGGCGCTTTCGGCGCTTGGCGGAGGCCCGCTCGGCGGAGCCCAAGGCCGATCCAAGCGACGCGGAGGAGGCGGAACACGGCTGGAGCGCGCAGCCGGATTTGGTGCTGGTCGACGGCGGCAAGGGGCAACTCTCCACTGCGCTCGACGTGCTCCGCGACCTGGGGCTGCCCGAGATCCCGGTCGCCGGGTTGGCAAAACGAGAAGAGGAACTGTTCGTCGCGGACATGGGCGAGCCAATCCTGCTGGACCGACGATCTCAAGGGCTGTACCTCCTACAGCGCGTGCGAGACGAGGCGCACCGATTCGCCATCACGTATCACCGCGGTCTCCGCAAGAAGAGCGGGATGGTCAGTCCACTGGATAGGGTCCCTGGCGTCGGCCCGAAGCGGAAGAAGGCGCTGTTGCGCGAGTTCGGGAGCGTGAAGGCGATCCGGGACGCGGAAACCGACGAGATCGCGGCGACGGCAGGAATGACTCGCCGATTAGCGGAGATCATCAAGGCGCGGCTCTGAGCACGACGGTCGCGCAGTCCGGCGCTGGATTGCGGTGCGGGCGCTTGTCATATTATCTCTAATCGATTATGTTCCGCCGACCGGCCAGGCCCCGTAGACGGGCATGCACTTCCCCGTGAGGAGGCGGCGAAGGCCCCGCAGCCAAAGTCGAATGCGCGCGGCAAGCGATGTATCGGTTGTCTCCCGGCATTTCGGCCCCATCGACAGCTATCCCGTCCGATTTCGGATTTGGCGGGGAAAGCGTGGACAGGCAGTGCACACTGCCTTGAGGTTGAGAGAGACGGCTGACTATTATCCCGCCAGCAGCCACTCCGCCTACCGAGTCCAGTCGAGGTACTCCGCCGATGGAGAACGACGTTCACCAGTTCCTGAGCTTCATGTCGGTCGAGAAGGGCGCGGCCGCCAATACGATCTCCGCCTATCGCAACGACCTCCAGCAATTTGGAAGCTACGTGCACGAGGTCTGTACCAACGGCGACGCCACATCCTGGGGCGCGGTCGACGCCGGCCTGTTGCAGAACTACATCGGCCGCCTGCGCGCCAAGGCCTACGCGGACGCCACGGTGGCCCGCAAAGTCGCGGCGGTGAAGAGTTTCTTCAATTACCTCACCGCCGAAGGCGTCGTGCCCACCGATCCCACCGAGACGTTGGCGTCACCGCGGGTGGGGAAGTCGCTTCCCAAAGCGCTGTCCGTGCGCGAGGTCGACGAGCTGCTGGAACAGCCAGCCAAGCGCTCCACGCCCGAGGCGCGGCGCGACAAAGCGATGCTGGAGCTGCTCTACGCCACCGGCATGCGGGTGAGTGAACTAGTGGCGTTGAATCTGGACTCGATCGAGTTGCACAACAATCGCGCCACGGTGCGCTGCGTCGGCAAGGGAAGCAGGGAGCGGCTGATTCCCATCCACGAGCAGGCCGTCGTTGCCCTGCGCGTCTTCCTAGAAGAAGCACGGCCGGAACACGTGCGCTCACGTAAGGAGCACGCGCTATTCATCAACCGGCGAGGGGAGCGGCTCACGCGGCAGGGCTTTTGGTTGCTCCTCAAGAACTACGCGAGGGCGGCCAACATCTCCAGCGACGTCACCCCCCACACGCTGCGGCACTCCTTCGCAACGCATATGCTGCGCGGCGGTGCGCCACTGCGTAACGTCCAGGAGATGCTTGGTCACGCCAACATCTCCTCGACCCAGGTCTACACGCACCTCACCGACGCCCACGTCCGTGAGGTATATGACAAGGCACATCCCCGCGCCCGATAAGCGTCTCGCCGCCGTTGTTCCTGTACTGGGTCGCTCCTAGCATGGAGCGACCCTCGTTTTCGCGGACTGTAGCCGAAAGGTTGCGCGATGGAGATCATCGCCGTGGAGGGACGCGAAGTCCTCGATTCGCGCGGCCATCCGACCGTAGAAGTTGAAGTCACGCTCTTTGACGGCGTCAGCGGCCACGCGATTGTCCCCTCCGGGGCCAGCACAGGCACTCACGAAGCAGTCGAGCGGCGCGACGGCGATCCGGCACGGTATGCGGGACGCGGTGTCCAGGCGGCGGTCGCCGCCGTCAACGACGAGATCCGCGAAGCGTTGCTGGGTGAGGATGCCTCCGAGCAAGCGCGGATCGACGCAGCCCTGATCGAGCTCGACGGCACGCCGGATAAGCATCGTCTGGGGGCCAACGCGATCCTGGGCGCCTCGCTTGCGTGCGCGCACGCCGCCGCCGCGGAAGGCGCGCTGCCGCTCTACCGCTATCTCGGCGGTCCGATGGCCCGCACGCTCCCCGTGCCGATGGCGAACGTGATCAATGGCGGAAAGCACGCCGTCGACGGCGCCGACTTCCAGGAGTTCATGATTCTGCCGGTTGGGGTTCCCACGTTTCGGGAGGCCGTGCGGGTCATCGCGGAGGTCTACCACGCACTGAAGATGGTGCTGCGCGAGAAAGGCCTGACCACCACCGTGGGTGACGAGGGCGGCTTCGCCCCTTCGCTCCCGAGCAACGAGGCAGCGATTGAAGTGATTCTGACCGCCGTGGAGCAGGCCGGCTACCGCCCTGGCGACGACATCGTCCTGGCCTTGGACCCCGCCACTTCCGAGATCTACAGCGACGGGCTCTACGCCCTCGCCAAAGAGGGACGCCGCCTCACCACCGCCGAGTTGATCCGCCTGTGGACGGAATGGGTCGATCGCTACCCGATCGTGTCCATCGAAGATGGCCTCGCCGAAGACGACTGGAGCGGCTGGACGGAACTGACCGCCGCCATCGGCGCGCGCGCCCAGACCGTGGGGGACGATCTCTTGGTCACCAACCGTACCCGGCTGGCCCGCGCGATCACGGAGCGCGCCGCCACGAGCATCCTGATCAAGCCAAATCAGATCGGCACGCTCACCGAAACGCTCGAAGCCATCACCATGGCCCAGCGCGCCGGCTGGACCGTGATCATCAGCCACCGCTCCGGCGAAAGCGAAGACACAACGATAGCCGACTTAGCCGTGGCAACGAACGCAGGCCTGATCAAGTGCGGCGCGCCTGCCCGCTCGGAGCGGGTCGCCAAGTACAACCGGCTCCTCCGCATCGAAGAGGAACTGGGTGGCGAGGCAATCTATGCAGGGCGCAGCGCCATTCCACAGACCGCTCGCTAGGGAGTCCTCAGTGGACGCCGTCGTCGCGGCGACGCTCGACGAGCTGGAGGCCAATCGCGCCATGTTCACGGCGCTTGCTCGGGCCTGCGCGCCGGAGCAACTCCGACGGCCACTCCGCAACAGCCATTGGACTGTTGCGAATTCCATCGCCCATCTCGCGGCCTACGATCTCGTTGCCGTCTGGTACGTGACGGCAGCGACCGGCAGGGCGCCGGCCGCTGCCCAGCTGGTCCCCTCGATCGACGCTTCATTCGACCCGGACGCTTGGAACGAGAGCGCGGTGCGGCAACGCGCAGGGCGCGGCGTCGAGTCGCTCTTGGCTGAGATGGTGAGCCTTCGGGAACAAACGGCGGCGCTCCTGATAGCGCTGACGGCGGAGGTTCTGACACGGAAGATCTACTTCCCAGGCGATGCACGACGCGGGGCCGGTTGGATCCCGCTTCGTCTCTGGCTCCAAGGCTGGAGCAAGCACGACATGGTGCATGCCCAGGTCATCCTCGACACGATTCCTGAACTGCGGCAAAACGCCGACTTTCGGGCCTGGCTCGCGGAGGAGCCGATCCTCGACGCGCTCGGGCGCGTATCGCGGAGAACGTTGCCGTGACGTCTGCGGAGCAAGATCCAACGACCAGCGAGCCGGAAGCGCCGCCCCAACGTGTGGCTCCTCTCTCCGTCCCGCCCGACGGCCCCACCCTTCCAAAACCGGACGACACACAACCGGCGCAGGTTCGCGACGCCTTTCGCCAGTCCGCGTTCGCGTTGCAGGACGACATCGCCTGGCTGCTGGAGGCGCTCAGCTTGCAGCACCGGATCGTCACGGCCAGCACCGGAAGCCGTCTGCGGAACCATCGCTACGCGGCGGCGCTGCTGTTTTGGTCGCGCGTGTACAGCACCGGCCTGGAGTTGCTCCGCGCCACGGCGTGGGGTGCGTACGGAATCTGCCCGCCGCTGGTCCGAGCGTCACTGGAGTGGCTGGCGGCGGAACAAGCCGTGGTCGGGGAAGAGCAGCACGAATACCAAGCGTGGCTGAGGGAGGCCCTCAAGTCTGAGCGCGACTATTCCGCGACGGACGTGGGCATGGGCCAGTACATGGCCGGCCAGCAGTTAGCCATGGCTCCCGAGTTGGAGGGTGCGTACCGCGCGGCGGCGGAACTCGCTCGCCCGCACTTTGGCGCATCGCTGCTATTGATCGCCTCGGAGTCCAACCGGCAACGAATCGCGATTCACTGGGGCGACCAAGCGTTTCACTTGGGCTGGGCCCAGTTGCTCTTCGGTTGGCAGACAGTCATCCAGGAGCGCCAGCTGCGCTTCGCGATCGGCCGCGACCTGTTCCTGGTGGAGAGCGCCGATCGGGAGCGCTACCATCGACTGGCGCGCCAGGCGGAAGCGCTCCGGGGCGGCCGCGACCGCTGCCGCAGTGAGTGGGTGCAGAAAGACGGCCGGCAGCGGCTGTTGATCGAGAATTTCCGGCGCCAGCCCGGTGGCGCGCCCCGGCGGTTGCTGCTCTAAGGGTAGGCCGGAGACCGTCTAACGTAGGTGAGGAGCAAGTGCATGGCGACCACGATCGGGATCAACGGCTTCGGCAGAATCGGGCGACAGGTGCTCAAGGGGATCTTGGACCACCACCGCGACGATCTGGATGTCGTGGCCATCAACGACCTGACGGACACCGAAACCAACGTCCACTTGTTCAAGTACGACACCAACTACGGACGCTATCCCGGTGAGGTCGAGGCGGCCGACGACGCGCTCATCGTGGATGGCCGGCGCATCGCCGTGCTGGCCGAGCGCGACCCGGCCCAGATCCCGTGGGGCGACTACGGCGCTGAGATCATCATCGAATCAACGGGCCTGTTCACAAATGCCGACCGGGCGCGCGGGCACCTCAACCACGGCCCCAAGAAGGTCATCATCTCAGCCCCTGCCAAAGGCGAAGACCTGACCGTGGTCCTCGGCGTCAACGATGACCGTTACGACCCAGCCAAGCATCACGTCCTTTCCAACGCCTCTTGCACCACCAACTGCCTCGCGCCGGTGGCGCGCGTGCTGGACGAAACCGTCGGTATCAAATCGGGCATTATGTCGACGATCCACGCCTACACCAACGACCAGGTGATGCTGGATACCGTGCACACGGACTTACGACGAGCGCGGGCGGCAGCGATGAACATCATCCCCACCACGACGGGCGCGGCCAAAGCCGTGGCGCTGGTGCTGCCACAGCTTCAAGGGAAGCTGAACGGTATGGCCTACCGTGTGCCCATCAGCACCGTCTCGATCGTGGACCTCACGATCAATGCCGCGCGGCCGACCTCGGCCGAGGAGGTGAACGAGGCCTTCAGGCGGGCCGCCAGCGAGCGGGAATCGCCGCTCTACGGCATCCTGGCCTACGAGGAGGAGCCGCTGGTCAGCGTCGATTTCAAAGGCCATCCCGCCAGCGCCATCGTGGACGCGCCCAGCACCATGGTGATGGAGGGCACGCTGGTCAAGGCGCTGGCCTGGTACGACAACGAGTGGGCCTACAGCCTGCGCGTGGGCGATCTCTGCGCGCTCATGGCCGAGCGGGGGCTGTAGGCGATCCTCACTTGCGTGTGACGCTCAGCCCCTACACTGGACCCGATGTTTGAGATTCTGACAGAGAAGCTCCAAGGCGTATTCACGCGCCTCGGCAAGCACGGCACCGTTACAGAGAGCGATCTCGACGAGGCCCTGCGGGAGGTGCGCCTGGCGCTCCTGGAGGCCGACGTCCACTACAAGGTCGTTCGCGACTTCATCGGCGCCGTGCGCGAGCGAGCCCACGGCGAGGAGGTGGTGAAGAGCATCACCCCCGTGCAGCAGATCATCGGCATCGTCAACCAGGAGCTGATCCGCATCCTCGGTGGCGACTCGCCCACACTGGCTCGGGCCAAATCGCCGCCCACGCTGATCATGCTGCTGGGGCTCCAGGGCAGCGGCAAGACGACGACCGCCGCCAAGCTCGCCTTGCGGTTGCGCAAGCAGGGCGACAAGCCGCTGCTCGTCGCCGCCGATGTCTACCGACCCGCCGCCATCGAGCAGCTGCAGCAACTCGGACAGCAGATCGACGTGGCCGTTCACGCCGAAGACGCCGAGGTCGCGCCGGCGGCGATCCTGGAGCGCGGCCTCAAGGCGGCGCGCAAGATCGGCGCGTCGATCGTGATCGTGGACACGGCCGGGCGCTTGCACGTCGACGACGAGATGATGGCGGAGATCGCCGACCTGAAAGCACGCTTCGAGCCCGATGAAGCTCTGCTGGTGCTGGACGCCATGGCCGGCCAGGACGCGGTCAACTCCGCCAAGGCGTTCCACGAAGCCGTTGGCATCACCGGCCTGATCCTGACCAAGATGGACGGCGACGCACGTGGCGGCGCTGCGCTCTCCGTCCGCACGGTGACCGGGGCGCCCATCAAGTTCCTCGGCGTGGGCGAGAAGGCCGACGCTCTCGAAGTCTGCCACCCTGATCGGCTTGCGGCCCGCATCCTTGGCATGGGCGACATGCTCACGCTCGTCGAGAAGGCCAAAGAGGAGTTCGGTGATCAGGACAGCAAGTCGCTGCGCAAGCGCATGCAGGACGGCACCTTCGGCCTGGACGACTTCCAGGAGCAACTCCAGAACGTGCGGCGCCTGGGCCCCATGAGCCAGGTCCTGGGGATGATCCCCGGCATGGGAAAACTTAAGGCCAATGTGGACTTGGAGGACCTGGATGACGGCTTCCTCACCAAGGTCGAGGCCATCATCTCCTCGATGACAGTAGACGAGCGCCGCCGGCCCGAGATCCTCAACGCCAGCCGGCGGCGGCGGATCGCCCGAGGCAGCGGCACAACGATCCAAGACGTCAACCAGTTATTGAATCAATACAAGGAAACCAAGAAGATCATGAAGGCCGTCGCCAGCGGCCGCGCGCCCACGCTGGCCCTACCCGGCCTCCGATAGTGACGGCCGCGCGAGACTCTGAGTTGACGACGGACGAGAGGAAGCGCCGGTGCTGAAATTGCGGCTCACACGGACGGGACGAAAGAAGCGGCCCGCGTACCGCATCGTGGTGGCCGAGCATACGGCTCCGCGGGACGGTGGCTTCGTGGAGCGCCTGGGGTATTACGACCCGCTGACCGACCCCGCCACCGTCGAGATCAAGAGCGAGCGGATACTGCACTGGCTCAGCAAGGGCGCGCAGCCGACAGAGACGGTCCACCGCCTGCTGGCGGCCAAGGGACTGATGGCGCCGCCCGTGACCAAGCCGATGAGTAAGAAAACACTGGCCAAGAAGCAAGCGGCGGCGGCGAAAGCCGCCGAAGAGAGCGTCGCCGCCGATGGGAGCGCGCCCGCCGCAGCCAGCGCCCCCGCAGCCAGCGCCCCCGCTGCCGACGAACCCGCGGCCAGCGACGCAGGGGGTGTGCCCGCTGAGGCCGCCACCGCCGCCGCCGAACGCGCCGAGTAGATCATGCTGCGCAACCTGATCGAATACATCGCCATGTCGGTCGTCGAGCATCCCGAGGCAGTGATCGTGGAGGAGCATCGTCGCGGCGACCGCGTCGTAATCACACTCCAAGTCGATGAGAGCGACATGGGCCGCGTGATCGGCAAAGAGGGCCGCATCGCTAACGCCATGCGCACGATCTTGAAGGTTGCCGGGTCACACCGCGACGAACACACGGCCCTCGAGGTGCGCTAATGCCGCTGCGCAACGCGCGGCGCCGCTGGATAGTTGAGCCGCGGGCGGGCTTTCGCGCTGTAGGCCGGGTCGAGCGGCCTTGGAGCCTCCACGGCGATCTCAAGGTTGAGCCGCTGACGGACTTCCCCAAGCGATTCGAGGCCGGGGCCCGCCTGTATCTCGACGGCGCGCCCCGCACTGTAGTGGCCAGCCGCTGGCAGAAGGGTCGCGTCTATCTCCGCCTGGAGGGCATCGAGAGCATCGAGGCGGCGGAGCCAATGCGGGGCGAATTGCTGGAAGTGCCGGAGACCGAGCGCCCTGCATTCCAAACGGGGGAGTACCTCGTCGATGAGATCGTCGGCTGTGCGGTCCGGACCGCAGAGGGTGACGATCTAGGAGCGGTTCTGGAGGTGCTGCACCCTGGCGCGAACGACGTCTACGTGGTGAAGCGGCCCGGCAAGCGCGATCTCCTGGTCCCGGCAATCACTGACGTAGTGCGAGAAGTCGATATCGCCGCCAAGGCGATCGTGGTCGACCTGCCGGAGGGACTGGACCCTGAGTCCGCCCTCGATTGACACTGGTTCCGGCGCGTTTGTAGCCTCGAATTGGAGGCGCTTCGCCTGCACGCCATCCCGGGGATATAGCTCAATTGGGAGAGCGCAGCGTTCGCAACGCTGAGGTCGGGGGTTCGAATCCCCCTATCTCCACCAGAGATTCCGGCCCCGCCTCGCGCGGGGCCTTCCGTTGTCCGTCGCCGCTCAGAGGCCGTTCTTCCATTCACCGGCGATCGTGATCCCCGCCGCCGCCGGTAGCACCTCATCGCCCAGCCGTTGGATCTGATCGCGCAACTCCGCCATCTGCCCCGAGGGGCAGACCGGGCGAATGACCACCAGGGAGTATCCGGCGTCGGCAAAGCGCTGGAGGTCCGCGAGGATCTGCTCGGCCGTGCCGCCGCACACGCGCCGCGGGTCCCGCGTCGCCTCCTCGTCGTCGGAGTCCGTGATCCGAGCGGTGACGATTCCCATCAGGGCGAAGCCCGCGAGATCCCGGCCAAGCCCTTCCGCCTCGCGCCGGATTTCGTCCAAGAGGTAATCGTAGTCGTGCGGGTCGGCGTGGGGTTGCAGAAAGATTGGATAGAGACCGTCACAGGAGCGGGCGGCCAGTCGTGCTCCCGCTCTGGTCACACCGCCGAGAACGATCGGAGGCCGTGGCTGTTGCACCGGTTTCGGATCCATCGTCAGGCTCTCGAAGTCGAAGAAGCGCCCGTGGAATGTCACCGCGTCTTGGGTCCAGGCGCGCTTGTAGATCTCGATGCACTCGGCAGTCATCTCCGACCGCGATGCAAACGGCCGGCCCAGCGCCTCGAACTCCTCCTTCATCCAGCCAACACCCACCCCCATGATCAGGCGTCCGTGAGAGAGATTGTCGATTGTTCCGAACTGGCGTGCATCGCTGAGCGGATGACGGTAAGGCGCAATCAGCACGCCCGAGGCCATCTTGATGCGGCTCGTCGTGGCAGCAACGGCGCCCATCACGATAGCCCCGTCCAACAGCTCGGGGCGTCCTGCGTAGTGTCGAGTACCCTTTGCGGCTCCGCCCTTGCGCGCTGCATAGAGAGGCGCCACTGAATCCGGCGACGCCGGCGGCATCGCGATGTGGTCACCGAACCAGAGCGAGTGGAAATCGTGCTCCTCCGCGAGCCGCGCGATCTCCAGCGGCTTCATCTGCGCGGCGGGAATGGGCTGATGACGGTAGTCTTGATCGTCGCGACTCCCGAGGCCGTGGGTGTGCATGCCAAGCCCGATCTGCATCGCGTAGTCGTCCTTCCCGCGCCCCGGCAGAATCCGCCGACGAGCCGTCATCCTCACTGGGCGCTGTGCATTATCGCACCAGCCAGGCGGGTAGACTGGCAACCAGCGAGAGGGGATGAGGATGAGCCTTCCGAGCCCGCCGGTGGACGCCGAGCGCCTGAAAGAGAAGACGAAGGTCATTGGGGGCCTCGCGATCGGCGCCCACGTCGGAGCGATGGTCTGCCTGGGGTTGCGTTTGGGCCTCTACCAGGCCCTCACGGGGGCCGGGCTAGTCACCAGCGACGAGCTCGCACGGCGCACGGGGCTACACGAGCGCTGGGTTCGGGAGTGGCTGCAGGGCCAGACCGCCGCGGACATCGTCGACTACCGCGGTAACGGCCGTTTCGAGCTTTCGCCGGAGAGCACCACCCTGCTCGCCGACGAAGACGGCCTGGAGTTCATGGGCGGCCTTTTCGATGCCCTGCCGCATCGGATCGGGCTGGTCGACCGGCTGGAGGAAGCGTTCCGCACGGGAATCGGCCTTACCTGGGACGATCGCGGGCCGGAGGCCGCAGCCTGCACCCACAACACGCTGCGAAACTGGCATCGCACTGTGTTGGTACCGGTCGCCTTACCTGCGCTGGACGGTGTCGTGGAAAAGCTACAGGCCGGGGCATCCGTCATCGATCTCGGCTGCGGGTCGGGCATCGCGCTGATCGAGATGGCGAGAGCGTTTCCACGCTCCAGGTTTGACGGCTACGACATCTCTAAGCAAATGCTGGCACTCGCTGAGGGGCATCATCGGGAGTCGGGCACGGCGAACGTCGCGTTTCACGACGTCGCCCGACAGGCGCCACCGCAGGACGGCAGCGTTGATCTTGCCCTCACGCTGGACTGTCTCCACGACATGTCGCACCCGGATCGAGCGGCGGCGGCGATCCGTGCCGCGTTGAAACCGAACGGCACCTGGTTCATCGCCGATGTCGTTGCAGGAGCGAGCTTTGAGGAAAACTTGAAACGGAAACGCTACGCCGCGCTATCGTACGCGCTATCGGTTCTCGGTTGTTTGTCGTCCGGGCTCTCCGAGCCGGATGGAGCCGGGCTCGGCACACTCGGCCTGCCGGAGCCGGTCATGCGGGATCTGGTCGCCGCCGCGGGCTTTACCCGCTTCCGCCGGATCGACCTGCCGCACCGCTTCAACTCCTATTACGAGGTGCGGCCGTAGCGCCTATCCTCGAAGGGGCACGCCTTCGCTGCCGCCTCGGTATCCCCCCGTAGCTCAGCGGATAGAGCAGTGGTTTCCTAAACCATGTGCGCAGGTTCGATTCCTGCCGGGGGGACCACATTCACCAGATTGAGCCCGCGATCACGCACTGTTGCCATGAGCATTTGACAGGCTAACTGACAGGCACAGGGTCAGCACTATCAGTAGAAGTACGGGCCGAACACCGAGGGCCGCGCCTGGGAAAGTGAGAGTGCTTCTCACTTTGGTGTTGCGCTACGACGTGGGGGGGCCGGCTGGGGGCGATGACCTGGGGCTCGGTCAAAGGGCTCTCGCTGAGGCGTGGCGGACGGTGTCGGGCTGGTCAACACGGGCCCATTGGCAGGCATGGAGTGACGTCGGCCTGCCCTGCCGAAGCTATCTAGGTAAGATGCCATATTGCGCGTGGTGCTGTAGATAGGTGAGGGGTGCTAGGGGGTATCGGGGGTACATACCACCTTCCATACCCTCTGTATCCCCCTACTAAAAAGTAGGGCGCTGCGATACGTGAGCAGCGATTGCCGACCGAAACGCCCGACGCGCGCCGCGCGAGGGACCACTACGCACGCGCGCATTTATGGCGACACGCTTCCTGCGGAGTGTTTGGGTCCGGGACTGCCTCGCGCGCGTGGGGTTCGACCCTCGCTCTCCGGCCGCGGCAGTCATCTGTTAGCTTGCACGTCCGCAATCCAGAAAGGGGAACTGAATGCCGGGCATCGTGTACTGCCTGTCGAATCCGGCTATGCCGGATTACGTGAAGATTGGTACGACGGCCGACCTAGAGCAGCGGCTCAAGTCCCTGGACGGCACGAATTTGCCGGTGCCTTTCATCCGTGAGTATGCCGTCGAAGTCGAAAATCCCGAGCAGGTAGAGCGTCAACTTCACGCGGTTTTCGCGGACCACCGAACCCGCCGGACACGCGAATTCTTCGAGGTCTCGCCCGAGCGTGTACTGGCAGCGATGGAATTGACCGGCGGACGAGACGTTACCCCGGGGGCCGATATCGTGGAAGACTCCGATGCTCAGGAGGCGTTGAGCAAAGCACGCAGCCGACGAGAAGCGTTCAACTTCGAAATGGTGGCGATTGCACCGGGCACGACGCTCCAGTTTTACGATGCTCCGGACATCACCTGCGTCGTCAAATCCCGTCGCACCGTCGTCTTTGAGGACAAGGAGCTGTCGCTGTCCGCGGCCGCCAGCGCCGTTCTCCGGACACGCGAGCACCTCGGGGACTGGGTCCACGGATCCGGGGGGGTCCAGGGCCCCGTGTACTGGAGTCACGACGGCGAATCGATGTCGGACCGCCGCAGACGGATGGAGGCGGAGGGTTGAGGCACCTCCGCCCCGGCTTGCGTGCTTGCCGCGTGCGGCGGGTCAGACGGGGTATTGCGCGCGGGGATGGAGGTAGGTGAGGGGTACGCGTGGGGTCGTCGTGCTACGACGATGGAAAGAGCGAGGGAACGGTTGGTGCTGGCTGGGGGCGCTGACGGGGGACGCGGCTAGGGATCTGTCGCGGAGACGTGACGGGTGGCATCGGGCTGGGCGTGGTGGAACTGTTAGACGGTGGTGGGGTGGCTTCGACCTCAATGGTCTCTCCTGCGCCCCGCGCCGCACGACTATCTCGTGCTAACTCCCTGAGGTCGTCCGTGCTGAGCCCCGCGAAGACCTGCCGCGCATCCACCAAGGGCGCGAGCTGTTCGGGGTCCTTCAGCAGGTCGCCAGCCCGTTGCGCGCTGATCCCGAACACGACTGCCACGGACTTGAGCAGTGAGGCGGGGAGACGCTCGCCTTCCGCCTCAATGGCAGTGAGCTCGCGTTGCAGCATCGTCTGGGCTTGCCGCGCAAGGCCGAGGAACTCCTGGCCTGCTTCGATGCGGATCGCGTCCCACGATTTCCCTTTTAAGGTGTCCACGTTCGCCGTGTGTGAACCACCACTCCCATTGCCCTGAACCCCTTCTGCATTAGGCGTCCCAAGCGCAGGGATCGCCCCAACGTCCTGCCCAGCGTCCTCATTGGCCTGATCCCGCCAGCGGATCACCGTAGTACGGGGGACGTGCGTCTCTCTGGCGGTCTTAGCCACGTTGCCATTGTTGAAGGCGAGACGGGAGAGCACCTGCACGCGATCGGTATCGGGGCGGGACGTGCCGCTCATAGAATCAGTCTACCTTGCCTATCGATTGGGATGGAGCGTGGACATGTCCACGGTGGGAGTGGGCACGAGCGACTGATCGCAGCCTGGTAGAGCGGCGGGCCGCCCTTTAGAGGGTGATCAGAAATCCGACGCCAGGGGCCCCTCGACAGTAGATAGCGATCTCGACCGGGACACCGCCTCGCGCCACAGCCCTCTCTGGAGGGGCCGGATCGTGGCCCCTAGTAGAACACCCGTTCGAGTCCCAAAGCCGCTGAGCGCCAGCCTGCGGGCATTCGCGGGTGATCTGGGGCAGCGGATCGAGAGCGACGGGCTGCGACGCGTATGAGAGACTGGCGGCGGCTTCGAACCTCGGGGTCGCGTTGAGGAGGGTCCCGTGCATCACCTCATCCGTCATCGTCTGCTGGGTTTTGGGGCGCTTGCGGCCCTGCTGCTGATCGCAGCCGCCGCAATCGTCGGTCATCCACCGGCGGCGGCCTCCGGGGCCATTGCCGTGACACCCGCGACGGGCGGGATGGGCCTCTCCGCCGACACCGCCGGCGTCGGCGGCACCGGGCCTACACCGACCTTGGCCCAATCACCCTGACGGAAACAGCAAATGGCGATTTTGGTGTGAACAAGGCTGGAGCGACGATCATCCTGACGGTCCCCGCCGGGTACGAGTTCAACGCCGCGCAGCAACCGAGCATCAACGCCGCAAGCGGGGACGACATCACGGCGCTGGCCGTGGTCCTCACCGCCACGAAGATCACCATCACCTATTCGACCGACGCCGCGGCGGGCGTGCTCGACACGATGATCGTGGGCGCGGGGCCGGCGATCGCCGTGCGGCCCACCGTGGGCACGCCGCTCGCCGGCAGCCAGATCTACCGGCGCACGGACGGACGCCGGTACCACCGGCGCGCTGCCGGGCATCGTGACCACCAACGCCGCCGATGGCTCGGGCGGAACCAACTTCGGCACGCTGACGGAGGCGAACGGGGCGCTGGCCAACTTCCTGGTGACGCTGGCGTGCTTCGGCAACGTGGCCGGCACCCCGGCGGACGTCTCGCTCACGGCGCGGGACCAGTTCAACAACACCGTCAACGGCACCAACGGCGGCCCCAACTTCACCGGCGCCGGCAACACCGCGCAGATCACCTCCACGGGGGCGCTCGGCGCCGGCGGCGGCAAGACCGCCAACTTCGCGGCCGGGCTGCTGGTGCTTCAAGTGACCTTCGTCGGCCCCGGCGCCTTCACGGTCACCGCCACCGACACCGCCGGCGCGGGGTTGGGGACCGGCGGCGAGACCGGGACGTCGGCCGCCTGCGCGATCGGGGAATTCGTCCCGCCGGACGACGGGAACGGGATGGAGCCCGTGGACGAAGGCACGTTCGACCCGGCCACGGGGACGAACACGGTGGACCCGACCACCGGCCGCGCGACCATCAATCTGGCCACGGAGAGCACCACGGACAACGAGATGACCGTGGTCAACGTGACGGACGGGGCGGGGACGACGGTGACGATCGACGTCGATGACCTGCCGGCGGGCACCACGGACATCATCGTGAGCATGGGGGACGCCTCCGCCCAGGCCGTGGCGGACGCGCTGGCGGAGGCCGGGCTGCCGGCGGGCACGATGGCGTTCGGGGTGGAGATCAATATCTCGGACCAAAACGGGACCGACGTCGGCGGCACGACGCCGGTGACGGTGCAGTTTGAGCTGCCGGCGGGGTTCGACGCGGCGAGCGGCGCGGTGGTCGTGAACGGGGAGGTCATCGCGGTGACGGTGGTGTCGTTGGGCCCGCCGGTGGTGGTGGAGGCGTCGTTGCCGCACCTGACGACGGTGTTGTTCGTCGAGATCGTCGAGGAGGAAGCGGAAGAGGAGCCGGTGGACGAGGTGGAGGAGGTGGTAGAAGAGGAGCCGCCGGCCCCGGACGTCCTCACCCTCAATGCCGGTGGCCAGTTCCTCTTCTGGGCGTTCGGGGCGGCGCAGGCGGCGGATGTCTTCGGCACGGTCAAAATCGCCTGGCTCTTCGACCCGGCCGCCGTCAGCTGGACCTCGTTCATTCCCGTGCTGGGCATCACCAACTTCGCCCTCAGCCAGGGCGCCGTGCTGTGGATCGTCTCGGAGGCGGCGCAGGAGATCGTGCTGCCCGCCTAGCGCCGATCGAGGAGGCGTCGGGGGGATCGGTCGGGGCCAAGGCGCGTTTCCCGGCGGGCGTGAGCTTGTAGGTGCGCCTCGGAGGGTAGGTCGAAGCGTCCCAGCGGCCGGAGAGCAGGCCCCAATCCTCTAGGCGGTGGAGCGCGTCGAAAATCGCCCGGCCGGGCCGTCCCAGCGTCTTCGTGAGTGCGAATCCATGCGACGGGGACGCTGCGAGCGCTTGGAGAATCACCATCTCGGAGTCCAATATTGCGCCAGCCTTACGCCGTGACATCGCCCCGAGTCTACGCGCTCCCTGCCATAGCGCAGCAATGCGCGATCGGGAAGATGCGCGAGCCTGGCGCCACCATGCGCGCCGTGATCTCCACCTCGGTACGACCGTCCGATGATGCTGTGCGACCGAATCAGTCCGGCGCGTGTAGCCGCTCCGCGCGGGGCGCGAACTCGATGGCCACGCTCGCCAACGGCGATGCCTTCTTCATCCGCCTGACCGGCCCTGCCACCTGGGAGCAGCCGGCGCCGTAACGCAGTTCCCGCGTTGACGCTCGCGGGCCACGCGCCTAGCCTCCGTTCCCTGTGAAACGGAGGCGCGGCATGTCCCCGATGCGACTGATCTCGGTCACAGTCCTCGTAGTGGTCGGGCTGAGCCTGGGGCTCGGCCTCACCCTCGCGCGCTCGGGCGCGGAGGCGGAGGGTGGGGAACCGATCTCCGTGGGGGGAATCGCCTTGGGTTTCCCGGAGTTGAACTCCGCGGAGTGGTTCGTGGCGGTCGGCCCGCTGCCGGGGAGCAACGCCACGGGGAGCGGCGACGTGACGCTCCGGTTCGGCGGTGAGGATGTCGGGGACGTCTCTCTCCGCTTCTTCGACGTGTTCGTCGAGCTCGCCTTCGACGTGCAAGGTCCGCGCGAGGCCGTCACCGCCACCGAAATCTACGAGGGGGACCCGGAGGACGGTGGTCGGTTGGTGGTCGCACTCCCCTGCGACCCGATTGCCCCTCGGGAAGCCGAGGGCGAGTCGTGCGAAGGGCCGAACGCAATCTTCAGCGACGGCTTTGAATCGGGCGACCTCTCGCGCGCGGCGCTGGATGCCGGCCGGGTGTTCGTCCTCGTCCGCACGACGGCCGGGGATCTCGGCGGCTTTCTCCAGCCCGTGGCCGACGAAGTCGTGTCCGGCGACGCGCCGGTTGAGGTGCAGATTCCTGCAGGTCTCAGCCCGCTCGGCTTTTGCGGCGCGGAGATGACCACGGACCAACTGTTCGATCAGTACCCGCAGTTGCGACGGGTGTGCGTCCTGGTCTCGCTGGAGCGGCGCTTCGACGTAGCGGATCCGGGACTGCCCCGCTCCATCCGGCAGAACTTCACTCTCCGGTTCGGGACGGCGGTGTTCGTGTCCGCCAGCGAGAGCTTCACCATGGAGATCCCCGTCGGCGGAGATGGTTCCGCGGGATTCCTCCCGACCCCCGTGGTCGATGACAGTTTGAGTTTCGATTTCCTCAGCGGCCTGAATTTCGTCGCGAACTGCGGGGATACGGTGACGAACACCGACCTGCTGGACCGATTCGCGGAGAACGTCCGGATCTTCACTTTCCTCAACCAGGCGCGACGGTGGGTCGGGATCAGCACCGATCTGCCGCCCCTCCTCCGGGAGGAGACGCTGATCCCCAATGCGTCGGCCTTCATGATCATCACCGAGGTGCCGGGGACTATCGTTCTTCCGTGTCTCACCACCGACTGCACGCGCTGGAAGGTGGAGTTGGGCGGCGAGACCACGTCGGATGGCGTCTGAAGCCGCGCCGCCCCCGTCGGCAATACGTTCGCCACGCTCAACAATGGCGACGCCTTCTTCATCCGCCTGACCGCCGCCGCGACGTGGGAGCAGCCCGCGCCGTAAGCTACGCCGTCGCGCCCCGAGGAACGTGAGCACCTGATCAGAGCCGGCGCTTTACGGAGTGTCTAAGGAATTTCCGCCAGGGGCCCCTAGCCAATAGATAGCGTCGCGGGAACCGGGGGTGCCTCGCGCCTCAGGCCTATTGGATCAGCCGGATCGAGGCTCTTTGGAACTCCTGTTCTGACGTAAAAGCGGCTGAGGGGCAGCGTAGGGCCACCAGGGGCCGATCGCGGGCATCGGATCGAGGTCTAGGGGGCGTCGGGGGGATCGGCCGGAGGCAAGGCGCGGCGGCCGGCGCTTGTGAGTTTGTAGACCCTGCGAGGAGGAGCCGTCGTCGTATCCCATCGACCCGACAGGAGGCCCTTACTGTCGAGCCGTTGCAAGGCCCCGAAGATAGTACGTCTCGGCTGGCCTAGAGCCTCGGCAAGCGCCCAGCCGTGACGGGGCGACTCCGCCAGCGCTGCGAGGATCGTCTTCTCCGAGTCCAAGAGCCTGCCTGCCTTGCGTCGTGGCATCGCCCCTAATCTAGGCGTTCGTGGCACTAGCGCGATAGACCACTTGACACT